>NZ_JACHMQ010000001.1:6000000-7200000 GCF_014208105.1 Actinomadura coerulea | reverse complement strand
TAGGTGCCCTCGCGCAGCAGCACGACGGTGGCGAAGCGCACCCGGGTGTGCCGCTCGACCTCCCGGAACCAGCGCGGGTTCGACGCCCAGTAGATGTTCTGGTCGGTGTCCACGGCCACGGTGAGCGGGCTGAGCGCGCCGCGCGCCAGGTGCACCTCGGTGGGGCGGTCGCGCTCGACCCACGCCAGCGCGACCCGCCCGACCAGGGCCTGGAGGACTCCGGTGATCTCGGCCGGGGTCCGGCGGCCGGCCAGCAACTGGAAGATCGGCTCACTGTCGGTGGCGCCGGACGCGGGCGGCGGCGCGAACCGCGCCCGCAGGCCGGCGGCGTCGACGTCGCCGTTGTGCGTGCCCACGACCGTGGCCGACGCCCCGGCGACGACCATGGGACCGGCGTTGGCGGCCTCGGCCGGGGACCCCTGCGTCGCCCAGCGGGTGTGCCCGACGGCCACGGCGGCACGGTCCAGCTCGGGCAGGAACTCCGGCCGCCAGACCGCCGAGAACCGGCCGCGCCCCTTCACCACCCGGCAGCCCCCGCCGCCGGCCCCGCCGAGCCCCGGGGCGGCGCCGAGCAGGGCCAGGCCCGCCGAGTCGGTCCCCCGCTCCTCGGCGAGCGCGCCCAGCATGACGAACACGTCCGACGCCCGACCCGGGTCGGCCGCGAACGGCGAGCGCACCACCCCGAACAATCCGCACATGCAGGTTGAGATGCGGGCCGCGCCCGGACGGTTCGAGCCTCTTCCCCCGGCCCCGTTCGCCAGTATCGCCCCATCAGCCACATTGGTCCCGATTAATTCCAATCATTGATCGCGCATCCGGGGTACGGATCTGTCCAGGGCCCTGGGGCCTACTTCCCTGGCCGCATGTGGACCTTTCACTCGCCGTTGATCAACACTCGGCACTTCGGCGAGAATGGCCAGGCAGGGCGGCCTCCGGAGGGAGAGTGGAAAATTCCACTCTCCCGGGAGTGCGTCGGCGGCGGCGGCGGACGACTCTCGCACTCACGCGCCCTGAGCAGGCAGAACACCTATTCCGTCGACCGCGTGTCAGGACGGATGTGACAGGATTTCTCGAACGTGTCACCGGCCCCGGGAACCTTGGTGCCGCACGTGGCATCGAACAATGCGATGCTCCCCGGTATTGGCGCCGACATCCCTGCCGGAAGGACTAATCCCTTGAATGGTGACAGCCGTAATGACTATAGTCAGCGATTCCGTGACCAGGCGAATAGATCGTCTGCCGTTCGGTCACCGTTCAGGACGGGAGGGTTCCGCCCGGTGAGGCCTAAAGATCATCTGGGGTGCCCGTGACCGCGGTGGTGCTCGTCGGAGACTTCCCCAGCACGGGCGTCCTGCAGGCCACGGTCGCTCAGCGGGTGGCCGTAAAGGGCCCGGGCGACGAGGCCGCGCCCGCCTTCGTCGACCACATGGCGCACGCCCTGCGGCAGCGCGGCGCCGTGCTGGTGCTGTATCCGGCGTGGAGGAGGGGCCGCGCGCAACGGCTGGTGCGCCTGGCACGCTCCGCCCTGCTCACCGACCGGATCGCCGGGCTGCCGCTGGACGTCCCGCCGCTCGCGCTGTCGCTGGTCGCCGACCAGTTGGCGTTCGCGTCGGCCCACGCACGGCCCGGCGTCCTCGCGACTCTCGCCCACCGGCTCTGCGAGACCCTTCAGGCGGGGGCCTGGGTGAACAGCGTGGCCCGCCTGGAGCACGTCAAGACCGGGCTCGGGGCGCACGTCTCCTCCTATCTGCCCGGCGGCGGGTTCGCGGTGACGGCCGGCGCGCACCCCGCGGTGCACCGCATCACCGCCTCCAAGCCCGTCCCGCGGCTGACGTCGCGGCCCGCCGACCCCGTGCTGATGCTCGTGGCCGACGCGAACGGCGATGCCGGCTGGCTCCAGGACAGGATGCAGCCGGTGCTCGCCGCGGTGACGTCGACCGCGGTGGCCCCGCAGCCGATGGGCGCGGAGTACTGGGGGACGAAGAAGTACACCGAGTTCGTCGCGTTCAGCGGACACCCGCAGGCGCTGCGGAGCCTGCTGGCCGGCTCTCCGTACAGGCCGTGCGGATGGTGCGGCGAACCGACCGCCCTGCCCGAGTGCCCGTTCTGCCTCATGGTGCAGCCGGCCCGGGAGGCGGCGCCCGCCGGATCCGTTCCCTCCGGTCACCCCCAGCGGCCGTCCCCCCAGCCCTCGGGGCACCAGCCTCCCCAGCCCTTACCGTCCCAGCCCTTACCGTCCCAGCCCTTACCGTCCCAGCCCTTACCGTCCCAGCCGTCCCCGTCCCAGCCCCAGCACCAGGCGCCGGCTCCCCCGCAGGTCCAGCGGCCGGCCGTCCCGCCGCAGCCGTCCTGGCCGCAGGCTCCGCATCCCCCCGCGTCTCAGCCCGGCCCGCCTTCGCCGGTCCAGCCAGACGAGGAGGCGCCCCCGACGCGCCCGCAGTACCCGCGCCGCCAGGGCGGAGGTCCGCCGCCGGCGCCTCCGCCGGCGCCGCCCGACCAGACCGGCGACGCCCCGTCCCTCACCACGCTCCTCAACGGCGCCGCGCAGGACGCGGCCCCGGACCCCCCGCCGGAGCCGACGCCCCGGACGACTCCCGACGACGAGTGGCGCGCAGGAACCGTCGTCTTCCGTCCGCCGCGCCGCCAGTGAAGCCTCCCTGACCCCCCGACCAGAAACGGAGTCCCATGAACCCGCGCCAGCGACGTGGAGTTCTGCTGATGATCCTGGCTGCGCTCGGCGCCGTTGCCGTGTTCATCAGCATCATCGGCTATGTCGGCTCTGTTCGGGCCGAGGTCGGTGTGAAGACCGACGTGCTCGTGCTCAAGCGCGCCGTCCCCGCCTTCGGCCCGGTCACCGCCGCGGACCTCGACCGCATCCGGGTGCCGAAGCGGTGGTCGCCGCAGACGATGGTGACCGACACCGCGGCGCTCGCCGGCAAGGTCGCGGCCGCCGATCTCCCGGCGGGGGCCTACCTGCAGACGGGGATGCTCGTCCCCGGCCCGACGCTCCAGCCCGGCCAGCGCGAGATCGCGATCATGATCGACGCGGAGACGGGCGTGGCGGGCAAGGTCCACGAGGGCATGCCCGTCGACATCTACGCGACCTACCAGACGCAGAAGGGGAACCAGCAGCAGTCCTGCGCGGCGCGGATCGTCCGGGCGGCGAGGGTCATCCAGATCGGGCAGGAGACCCAGGTCAAGGACGAGAAGAACAGCTCGGTGACGCAGTCCCAGGTTCCGATCACCTTCGCGCTGAGCGCGCAGGACAGCCTCAAGCTCACCCGTGAGGAGAGCTTCGCGACGAAGATCAGGCTCGCCCTCATCGGCGGGGCCGGAACCGGCCTGGACGGCACCCGGCTCCCGCCGGTCTGCGAAACGCTCCCGGCGAGGTGAGACCGGTGAACATCCAAGTCCTCCTCGGCGCCGAGGACCGCGATCTCGCCGCCTCCCTCAGCGGGCAGTTCCGCGAGATCCCCGACATCGAGCTCGTCGCGGTCGAGACGACGTCCAACCACCTGGCGGGAACGGTCGCGACGACCCCGAACCTCGACGTGGTCCTGGTGCACCAGGGCCTCGGGCCGCTGCCGGCGCTCGATCTCATCCGCGACCTGGTGATCCGCCAGCCCCAGCTCGCCGTCATCCTGATCGCCGACGACGCGACGGCCGAGATGCTGGCGGCGGCGATGGCGGCCGGCGCGCGCGGGGTGATCTCCAACGAGCCGACCCTTTCGGAGCTGCAGAACCGCGTCCAGCAGGCGTCGGAGTGGTCGCGCAGCATGCGCCGGCACTTCACCTCCGCCGAGATCCCCGGCCGCCCGGGCCGCATGGCCAGGCTGGTCACGCTCACCGGCGCGAAGGGCGGCGTCGGCACGACCACGCTGGCGATCCACCTCGCCATCGCCGTGTCCAGCGCCGGGCGGACGGTGTGCCTGGTCGACATGGACCTGCAGAACGGCGACATCCCGGGCTACCTCGACGTCCAGCACCGGCACAGCCTGGCCGACCTCGCCGCGGCGGCCGGCGACCTCGACGGGGCGGTCGTGGCCGAGGCGCTGTTCGTCCACCCGGCGGGCCCGCACCTGCTGCTCGCGCCCGCCAACGGCGAGGACGCGGAGGAGATCTCGGCCCGCGCGGTGCGGCAGATCCTCACCGTCATCCGGTCCCGGTACGACGTGGTGATCGTGGACGGCGGCACCCATCTCGCCGACGCCAACGCGATGGCGGTGGAGCTCGCGGACGAGGCCGTCATCGTCACCACCCCGGACGTGCCGGCGCTGCGCTCGGCCCGCCGGCTGGCGCAGATGTACGCGCGGCTCGCGATCCGCAAGGAGGACGAGGTGAGCGTCCTGCTCACCCGGCAGGACAGGCGCAACGAGATCCAGCCCGAACTGGCGAAGAAGATGGTCGGCTCGCCGCTGCGCGGCGTGACGGTGCCGGCGGTCTTCCGCGCGCTGGAGGAGGCGGCCAACACCGGCTCGCCCGGCGCGGTGAAGAACGCCGACTTCCGCAAGGCGATCGGCAAGGCGGCCATGGACCTCGGACTGCTCGACTCCGGGGCCGGGCAGGGCGCCGGCGCGGCGGCGCCGGCGCCGCCGGATACGGGCGACCGGGGCGAGGCCGCGATCGGGTTCGCCGGCGTCTTCCCGCTGATCCTGCTCGTCCTCGTGCTGGTGTGGCAGGTCGTGCTGGTCGGGCTGACGTCCACCTACTCCAGCCACGCGGCGAACGAGGCCGCCCGGGCGGTCGCCGTCATCGGCTACGACAAGCGCGACACGCCCGAGGCGAGAGCCAACCGGGAGGAGGTGCGGCGCCGCGCCGTGGCCCGGATCAAGGGCGGCTGGAAGGACCGCGACCACCTCACGATCGACGTCGTGGACGGCTACGCCGTGGTCACCATCGACACCCCCGTCCTCATCCCCGGGCTCCGCAGCTCGTGGGGCATCCGGACCAGAAGCAAGATCGTCTATGAGGGTGAGGGGTGAGGGACGTGGCGGCGCATGACTTTCGGCGCCGGGACGCGGGCGCGGCCGCGGTGGAGTTCGCGGGCGTTCTCCCGGTCGCGCTCCTCGTCGTCTTCGTCGCCTTCCAGGCGTACATCTCCTTCACCACGGTGTCGCGCGTGGAGAACATCGCCCGCACCGGGGCCCGCGAGGCCGCCCAGCACTACGACCCGTCCCGCTGCGTCGAGTACGCGAACCGGGTCAGGCCGTACTGGCTGAACGACTACAAGATCGATGGAGGGCGGACCGAGGTGGCCGGAGCCGACGCCGTGTACTGCCATGTGGAGGCCAGGTTGCCGGTGCTGTTCAAGGGGGTCCCCCTCGACTACACCGTGAACCGGACCGTCACCATGCCGCTGGGATAGCCGATGGCACTCAAGGACCGTCTCGACGACGACCGGTCGTCCAGCGACCGGATGAGCAAGAGCACCGTCCAGCACTGGCGGCAGCGCCTGCTGGAGGAGGTGAACCTCGACGAGCTGGCGCGGCTGACGATGGCGCAGCGGCGGGCCCGGCTGGAGAAGGTCGTCGGCCTGCTGGTGACCCGGGAGGGCCCGGTGCTGGCCGCCGGGGAGCGCGCCGGCCTGATCCGCCGGGTGGTGGACGAGGCCCTCGGCCTCGGCGTGCTGGAGCCGCTGCTCGCCGACCCGACCGTCACCGAGATCATGGTGAACGGCCCGGACTCGATCTTCGTGGAGCGGGCGGGCCGGGTCCACCGGCTGGACGCGGGGTTCGCCAACGAGGACCAGCTGTACCAGACCATCGACCGGATCGTCGCCCAGGTGAACCGGCGGGTGGACGAGTCGAGCCCGATGGTGGACGCCCGGCTGCCCACCGGCGAGCGCGTCAACGTGATCATTCCGCCGCTGTCGCTGGTCGGGCCGATCCTGACGATCCGCCGGTTCCCGCGCTCCTACAGCGTCGAGGAGCTGGTCTCGCTGGGCTCCATGGACCAGGCCACCGGCATGCTGCTGGCCGCGTTCGTGCGCGCCCGGCTCAACCTGGTCATCGCCGGCGGCACCGGTACCGGCAAGACCACCATGCTGAACGCGCTGTCGGCGTTCGTGCCCGAGTCCGAGCGCATCGTCACCATCGAGGACTCGGCGGAGCTGCGGCTCAAGCAGGAGCACGTGCTGTCGCTGGAGTCGCGTCCGGCCAACATCGAGGGCAAGGGCGCGATCACCATCCGCGACCTGGTACGCAACGCGCTGCGCATGCGGCCCGACCGGATCATCGTCGGCGAGGTCCGCGGCGGCGAGACGCTGGACATGCTCCAGGCGATGAACACCGGCCACGACGGCTCGCTGGTGACCGTGCACGCCAACTCCACCGAGGACGCGGTGTACCGGTTGCAGACGCTGGCCAGCATGAGCGACGTGCGGCTGCCGTTCGAGGCGATCCGCGACCAGATCGGCAGCGCCGTCGACGTGATCGTGCAGCTCGCCCGGGGCCCGGACGGGTCGCGGCGCATCGTCGAGGTGGCGATGCTGGAGCACGCCCGGCGCGGCGAGATCACCACGCGTCCCGTGATGCGGTTCGAGTCCGATCCGATCGGCGCGGACCGGGTCGTGCGCGGGCGCTTCCGGCCGGTCCCGCTGCCGCGGGACCTGCTGACCAAGCTCTTCCACGCCGGGGAGAGCGTGCCGCCCGCGTTCGCCGGCGCGCCGTCCCCGAACGGGACCGCGCATCCCGGCGGCCGCCTGCGAGGGGAGCAGTCCTCATGAGCCTTCCACTCCCGGTGATCCTGGCGATGCTGGCCGCCGTCCTCGCCGTGGCGACCTGGGGCATCGGCGACCTGGTCGCGGGCTGGGGGCAGCAGCGCCGGCTGATGGCCCGCACCGAGATCGGCGGCGAGGGCGACCGCATCGACGGCCTGCTCGGCCGGCTGGACGTCGTGCTGCGGCGCACCGCGGTCGGGCAGGCGCTGGCCCGGCGGCTCGCGGCCTCGGGGATGCGGATGCGGGTGTCCACGCTCGTGCTGCTCATGACGGGCAGCGGGCTGGCGGCGATCGTGCTGATCAGCCAGTGGATCGCGCCGGTGTTCGGGGTGGCCGCCGCGATCGGCGTCGGCTTCGCCTTCCTCGCCTACCTGCGCCGCAAGGAGGACCGGCGCCGCGAGGCGTTCATCGCCCAGCTGCCCGAGCTGGCGCGGGTGCTGGGCAACGCCACGCACGCCGGGCTGGTGATGCGCACCGCCATCGAGATCGCCGCCGACGAGCTCGCCGACCCGGCCGGGGAGGAGGTGCGGCGCACCGCCGACGCGCTGCGCCTCGGCCAGTCGGTCGAGGACGCGCTGCGCGACCTCGGCGGGCGGCTGCCGTCCCGGGAGCTCGGCGTGCTGATCAGCACCCTGCTCGTGTCGGCGCGGGCGGGCGGGTCGCTGGTCACCGCGCTGCGCACCATCGCCAGCACCCTGGAGGAGCGCAAGGAGACCCGCCGCGAGGTCAAGACGATCATGGGCGAGGCGGTGGTGACCAACTGGGTCGTCGGCGGGTTCAGCGTGATCGGCGTCATGATGATCAACTTCATGGTGCCGGGGGCGCTGCGCACCATGAGCGAGCACCTCGGCGGTCAGATCGTCCTCGCCGCCGCGGCCGCGATGTTCGTGGTCGGCCTGGTCGTCATCGGCCGGATCACCCGGATCGACGTGTGAGGCGGTGGACGAACAATGATCATTCTGGCCATGGCCGGCGCCGCGGCGCTGTGCGTCATCCTGGCCGCCTGGGGGGTCTCGCTGGTGGCCGCGGGCCAGCGGGTCGCCGCCTCGGCGGTGCCCGAGCCGCCCAAGGCGGCCAAGAACGAGGTGTTCATCCTCGACGCGATCGCGGACCGGGTGGGACGGCCGTTCACCGGCGCGGCCATGGAGCTGCTCAGCCCGTGGCGGGCGGCGATCCGCAGACGGATCGACGCGGCGGGCCGTCCCGGCGGCATCACCGTCGAGGGCTACGCGCGCAGGACCGCCGGTTACGTGGTCTTCTTCCTCGCCTTCGCGCTGCTGCTGGCCCTCAACGGGCATCCGCTCTACGGCGCCGTCTGCCTGATCGGGTGCCTGCAGAACGAGTTCGTCATGTACGGGAAGAGGGTCGCCAGGCAGGACGAGATCCAGCGCTCCATGCCCGACTTCCTCGACGTGCTGGCGGTCACCGTCAGCGCCGGTCTGAGTTTCCGCCTGGCGCTGCACCGCGTCGCCGAGAGCATGCCGGGCGCGCTGGCGGACGAGTTCATGGTGGCGCTGCGGCAGATGGAGCTGGGCACGCCGCGCCGCGAGGCGTTCGAGGACCTGCGCGACCGCAACAACT
The DNA here is from genome assembly GCF_014208105.1 of Actinomadura coerulea. NCBI lineage: Bacteria > Bacillati > Actinomycetota > Actinomycetes > Streptosporangiales > Thermomonosporaceae > Actinomadura > Actinomadura coerulea. Next base: position 7,191,701 of record NZ_JACHMQ010000001.1, on the reverse strand, counting down.
CCGAAGCGGTCAACCAGTTCGTGACAGCGCTGCTCCAGGCGGAGGAACTGGGCGCGCCGCTCACCACGGCGATGATGGACATCGGCAACGACATGCGGCGCGAGGCGGCGCAGTGGGCCAAGCGCAAGGCGCAGCGCACCACACCGAAGATCACGGGAATCACCCTGGGGCTGACCCTGCCCGCGCTGATGCTCGTGGTCATGGGGGCCGTCTACTACGGGTCGGGGGTGGGAGCCGGTGGTGGGCTCTTCGGCAACTGAACACGTCTTACCCGCGGGGGGCACGATGGGCGACGCGCCGGGTTCGCCGGGGGGCGCCCGGGCCGCGGCCTGGGAGCGGCCGATCCAGGAGGAACTGACCGAGCAGGTCGGCGGAGCCTTCCAGCTGCTCCTGCAGATCCGCATGTTCATCACGGCGGTGACGCTGTCGCTGGTCCCGCTGGAGGTCGAGTACCTGGGCGTCTTCCTTCTCGTCCTGATGGTGGCGCTGCTGTCCTGGCTGGCCGGACGGTACTGGCGCCATGTCGCCCCCCGCCTCGCGCGCCACCCCCTGCTGTTCGCGCTCGACATGGCCGCCTCGTTCACGGTGCTCGGCCTCGGCGGCACGTCCGGCCCGTACCTGCTGGCGACCGTCGCCACCGCCGCCCTCGCGGGCCTGCTCTACCACTGGCGCGGCATGCTGACGGTGGCCGGGCTCCAGATCCTCTGCTACTACGTCACGTTCGCGTTCACGATCGACTCCCTGCAGACCCCGACCTTCCAGGACGTCCTCGGACAGCCCCTGTGCTACCCGCTCGCGGGGTTCGCCGGCGTGGCGCTGCGCCGGCAGCTCGACGCCAACGCCGAGCAGGAGGCGGCCCGCCGGCTGGCCGAGGTCAAGGCGGCCGCGGCCGAGGAGCGCGCCCGCCTGGCCCGCGAGATGCACGACTCGCTGGCCAAGACGCTGCGCGGCATCGCCCTGGCCGCCACGGGGCTGCGCGTCTGGGTCGACCGGGACCGGGACCGGGCCCTCGCCGAGGCCGACCGCATCGCCACCGCCTGCCAGGTCGCCTCCCGGGAGGCGCGCAGCCTGCTGTCGGAGCTGCGCCGCGACGCCGTCCCGCGCTCGCTGTCGCAGGTGGTCGCCGAGGCCGCGCGGGACTGGTCCGACGCCGCGGGCGTCCCGGTGGACTGCGACATCGCCCCGGACATCGACCTGCCTCTGCGGGTGCGCCACGAGGCCGTGGCGATCCTGTCCGAGGCGCTGACCAACGTCGAGCGGCACGCCGGAGCCGGTTCGGTGCGGGTCCGGCTGGACCGCGGGGACGGCGAGGTGCGGCTGACGGTACGCGACGACGGGACGGGATTCCGCCCGCCCGACCTCACCACGCTGGCGCGGGAGGGCCACTACGGGTTGATCGGCCTGCACGAGCGGGCCCAGCGGGTCGGCGGCGTCGTGAAGATCCTTTCGACCCGGGGAGAGGGCACGACCGTGCTGGTCAGGCTGCCCATCGACGAGCGAGCGCACCGATTGGCCGAGGTGAGTTGAACCATGGACGCTGCCCGAGTCGTCGTCGTCGACGACAATGTCGTCGTGCGGTCCGGATTAGTGTCGCTGCTGGAGGCCTCGGGCATCGAGGTGGTCGGCGAGGCCGGCGACGGCCGGACCGCCATCGAGATCGTGGAGCGGGTGCGGCCCGACCTGGTGCTGCTGGACGTGCAGATGCCGCTGGTCGACGGCGTCACCGCCGCGCAGACGCTGAGCCGCGTCACCAGGGTGATCATGCTGACCTACACCGAGGATCCGCGGATCGTGCGGGAGGCCATCGGCAACGGCGCCTCCGGCTACCTGGTGCACGGCCAGTTCTCCGCGCAGAGGCTGGCCGACGCGGTCCACGGCGCGCTGCGCGGGGCGAACCCGCTGTCGGAGGCCGCGGTGTCGGCCCTCGTGGGGGCGTTACGCGAGGTCTCCGCCCGCCCCGACCCGCCCGGCGCCGACCCCGGCGCGGAATCCGGCGGGGAGCCCGACGGCGACCCGCCGGCGGGGGCCCGCCCACCCGGCCGGCCGGCGGGGGCACCGTCCGACGAGGGCGAGCGGCGGGTCGCACGGTTCGGCCTCTCCGCCCGGGAACTCGACGTGATGCGGTTGATCGTCCAGGGCAGGACGAACGTCGAGATCGCCGGACACCTGTTCCTGGCGGAGAAGACCGTGAAGAACCACGTGAACCGGATATACGCGAAACTCGGCGTCACCTCGCGCGCCGCCGCGATCGCGCAGTGGATGGGAACCGCAGGGGAGACCACCCGGTGACGGCGGCCGGGAATTCCAGGGGATTGGGCCTGTGGACCCTACGGGAATTAGGCCCGCGCCAGGCCCGCGATTGGGCCGACGGACCCTGGGACTCCATCGCCGATTTCCGTAATGTTCCAGTCAATGGAGCGGACGGAAACGGCGGCCAGGAGGCAGAAAATGAACCCGATCCTTCCCCTGTACGTGCACACCGACACTTTTGTGCGGAATCGCGCCGACGACGTCCAGGACTTCGTCCGGACCCGGATCGAGCGCATCCGCGACGCGGAGGACCGCGGGGCCAGCGCGATCGAGTACGCCGGCCTGGTGCTGATCGCCGGAATCATCGTCGTCTTCCTCATCGGCGCCGCGAAGAACACCATCCTGCCGAAGATCACCGACGCCATCAACCAGATGTTCGGTGGCGGCGAGGGCGGGGACCCGAAGAAGAAGTAGCGCCTCGACTGACCGCGGTCGCCGAGCTGCGGCGCGGACGACAGGGAGAGCCACCGGCCGGGCCGGTGGCTCTCCCTGTCGTTTTCACATGGATTATCCATTCCGTGGGACGGGAGCAGAGAGATGTTCGAACGTGACCGGGAACAGTCTTGGGGCTTTCGAGCCGGAGTGGGGGCGGCCGCCCTTCTTTTGGCCCTGTCCGCATGCGGCGGTGGCGACGACGGTTCCGACCCGCCGAAAAAGACCGGCGGACCGGCCGGTAAGGCGCCCGGCACGGGGATCGCGGTTCCCATGGCGCACCGCGCGGGGCCGGCGCACGTTGAGCTTCTCGCGTTGAGCCGGACGTCCGGCAGCGCAGTCACCGGGCAGTTCCGCATCGTCAACGACGGCCAGAGCCAGCTGAACCTGCACATCAGCCTGTTCGAAGGCGGCCGCGAGGGCGACATCCGCAGCCTGGAGGCCAACGGCATCGGCCTCCTCGACGGTGCGGGCGGGAAGCTCTACATGCCGCTGAGGACGGCCGACGGCAAGTGCCTGTGCTCCTCACTCGGCGACAAGGAACTCGCCCCCGGTGCCTCTCTGGACATCTACGCCGTGTTCCCCGCTCCGCCCGCCGGGGTGAACAGGGTGACGGTGACGCTTCCGCTGACCGTGCCCATGCAGGACGTCCCGATCTCAGGCAACCCCGTCCGGGCGCTGCCGGACCAGACCGATCCGGCTTCGGTGTCCCTGGCGTCACCGCGCGTCCTCACCGTGGCGGGCGTCGCCGAAGGCGACGAGCAGTCCGTGGACGACGACGGCGACAACCGTGCCGTGCGGCTGTCGTCGGACGTGCTGTTCGCGCTGAACAAGGCCGAACTGACCCCGCAGGCCGACAAGCTCCTGCGCGGCGTCGCCAAGCAGGTCGACGCCTCCCGCGGGAGCACGGTCAAGGTCGACGGCTACACCGACTCCAGCGGCAACAACGCCATCAACCAGCCGCTGTCCGAGCGACGCGCCACGGCCGTGGCCGACCGGCTCAAGCAGCTGGTCACCCGCACCGGCGTGACCTTCCAGACCGCCGGGCACGGATCGGCCGACCCCGTGGCCCCGAACGACACCGAAAGCGGACGCCGCAAGAACCGCCGGGTCACCGCGAGCTTCACCATGCCTCCCCCTCCGCCCGCCCCGGCGGGCGGACAGCCCTACCGCTGGGCGCCCGGCAAGCCGGCCTCGTCCAAGACGGCCCCCTTCACCGCGCAACAGGCCAAGGGCCTGCAAGTGGAGGTGAACTCCATGCACCGCGATCCGGCGGGCCTGACCACTTTCGTCTGGACGTTGCGCAACAACGGCCAAGCCCAGGCGAACGTGGGCTCGGCGTTCCAGCTGGACCCCCAGTACAACGGCAGGCTGAGCCCCGTGGCGCAGAGCACGGACGGCATCTCCATCCGCGACACGGCCAGCAACGTCTGGTACTACCCGCTGCGCGCATCGAGCGCCGAGTGCGTCTGCACGTCCCTGCCCCGCGGTGACGCGAAGAAGGTCCTCGCCCCCGGGGAGAGCGTGACCTACTCGGGCGTCTACCGGCTTCCCGCCGATGCCCGGACGGTGGACATCGACTTCCCCTGGTCCGGCCAGGAGGGCCTCCGCATGAAGGGCGTCGCCGTCAGGTGACCGGGGCGAACCGGCGTGGTCCGTGCGGCCCCCGAGACCGCACAGACCACGCCCGTCAGCGGCGGTTCATCTTCAGCAGCTCGAACAGGGCCGAGTGGGCGTCGGTCCACACGGGCCCGCCGCCGCGGATCTGGTGCCAGCGGGCGGAGCGGACGGCAAGGGGACGCAGGTCGTCCGCCGACCGGGCCATCGCCACCCACTCGGACGAGAACGACAGCCTGTCGCCCTTCGGGGCGGTGTCGGACGCGGTGAGCGTCGCCAGCCCGGCCGCCCGGCCGGTCGCGCCCAGCATGGGGGCCAGTTCCAGGTTGCGGTTCGACACGTTGAAGACCAGGACGCCGCCCACCGCGAGCTTGCGTGCGTACAGCCCGATGGCCTGCCGGGTGAGCAGATGGGTCGGCACCGCGTCGGAGCTGAAGGCGTCCAGGAGGATCATCCCGTACGAGTGGTCCGGTGCGCGCTGGAGTTCCAGGCGGCCGTCGCCGACGATGGTCCGCGCGCGGCAGCCGCAGTCGCGGAGGTAGGTGAAGTAGCGCGGGTCGCGGGCGATGCGGACCACCGCCGGGTCGATCTCGAAGAAGTCCATCTGCTGGCCCGCGCGACCGTACGCGGCGAGGCCGCCGGCGCCGAGCCCCACGACCGCCACCCGCCCGGACGGGGGCCGCGCGCCGTAGGCGGCGAACACGTCGCCGATCGGCCCGCGCCGCGCGTAGTACGAGACCGGCGTCATGCGCTGCCCGGGAGCGCGGAGCTGGAAGCCGTGGACGGTCGTCCCGTGCACGAACGTGGCCCGCTCGTCGGTGAGCCGCACCTGGTACTGCCCGAAGAAGGTGCGCTCCCGGTCGGTGTTGTGCGCCTGCTTGACCGTGAACGGGACCAGCACCGCAAGCACCGCGACGGCCGCCAGTACGCGGGGCCGCCGGGCGATCAGCAGGATCCAGGCCGCGGCCAGCGCGAATCCGGCGCAGCGCAGCGTCGGCGTGTGCATGAAGCACAGCAGCAGCGCGGCGGGCGGCGCGGTCACGAGGAACGCCCACCGGGTGAGCGCGGGCCCCGGGATGCGCCGCGCCGGCCACCGCGCCGCCAGTGGCAGCAGGCCGAGGCTCGCCACCACCACCGGGAGTTCCGCGGTCCAGTTGAAGACCAGCGGGGCCGCGATGCCGTTGAACAGACCGCCGAGCGCGCCGCCGACCGAGGTGACGAAGAAGAACTCCGTCAGGCGCCGGGGGGCCGGCCGGTCGGCGGCCAGCAGGCCGTGGCAGGTGAGGCCCGCCACCGCGAGCAGGGCCAGGTCGAGCGCGATGGCCGCCGGCGCGTACCCGATCCCCCCTCTGATCAGCGTCCAGGGCAGCACGACCGCGGCGACCGCCGAAACGACGACCGCGGCGGGCAGCCGGCGGTGCGTGCGCAGCGCGAACGCCACGATGAAGGTGACCAGGTACAGCGCCAGCGGGATCACCCACATCAGCGGCACGGGCGCGATGTCGGTGGACATGTGCGCCGTGACGCCCAGCATGAGCGAGGACGGCACGAACGCGAGGAACAGCCAGCGGCCGCGCCGGCGCCAGTCGATGCGCTCCTCCCCCGTGTCCTTCCGCGCGTCCTGGGCGGTGGTCTCCTCCGCGGGCCCCGGTTCGGGAGCGTCGTCCGCGCCGGGCCGGGCCGCCCGTCGGACCACCACCGCGCACGCGGCCATCAGCGTCACGAACACGCCGTAGCCGATCGCCCACCAGGTCGCCTGGCCGCGCACCTCGGCCGCCGGCTCGATGAAGAGCGGGTAGGACAGCAGCGCCAGCAGGCTTCCGGTGTTCCCGGCCGCGTAGAGGAAGTACGGGTCGCCGGAGCGCGGCAGGTCCGACCAGGAGTACCAGCGCTGGATCAGCGGGCTGGTCGCGGCGACCGCCGTGAACGGCGCGCCGACCATGACGGTCAGCACCAGCAGGAGCCACAGCGCGGGTGGAGCGGACGCCGGGGCGCCCACCCATTCCGGCGCGGCGATGGGAAGCAGCGGGAGCGGCAGCAGAATGAGGACCGCGTGGAGGATCGGCTGCTTTCCGGCGCCGAGCCGCTGAGCGAAATGCGCGTACCCGTAACCGAGCAGCAGCGCCCCCTGGAAGAACAGCACCGCCGTGTTCCACACCATCGGCGATCCGCCGTACGCCGGCAGGATCATCTTGGTGACCATCGGCTGCACCACGAAGAGCAGGCCCGCCCCGACCAGGCTGGCCAGGGTGTAGATCCCGACCAGGGCGGTCGACCGCCACCGCCCGCTCCGCGCTGCCCGGTCGCTCCGGCTCGGGGACTCGACGACGACGCTCAACTGCGCGCTCCTCGCGATAGGTCGGTGTCCGCATGCGGCGGTATTCGTCGATGAAGACTTCTCCGCGGCCGAGCGTAACTGTGCTCTGGAGTCATTTTTGAGGGCCCGTGGGCCCAAATTCGGCCCGCTGTGCATGGGAGAGAAAACCTGGGTCCGAGGGCCTAGCAATGCCCACTCGGGAGAAATGCGCGAAGAGGTGTCCGTACGGGTCGCCGGCGGCTTAACGGGCCGCCCCGCTCAGCGGTCGAGGCCCCAGCGGTAGAGCACGTCGCGGCCGTGGGTCAGCCACGTCCCGTCTCCGAACGGCACGGCCGGGGTGAGGTCGTCGAGGTGGCTCTGCTCGGGGTAGGCGATCATCCCGAGCGCCCGTCCGGACCTCACCAGCCAGTGGCTGGACGGGCGCCAGCGCTCCGCCCCGAAGAGCTCGGTCTCGATCTCGTCATAGGCGTCCTCCATTTCGAGGAGCAGGAGATCGTCGCTCAGATGACCACCGCTGTGGCCGGTGAGGTTGGGGGCGATGTGCACCGGCTCCGTGTCCCGTTCGGAGGCGAGGAGGCCGGCGCATGTGACCACGGTGGCGGTGTCGTCTCCGCGGGCGGAGTGCCATCGCACGTCGGTGGTGTCGCCGCCGTCGCTCAGGCCGACGGTGACGAATCCGGAACCGCTGGGGTCGCCGTCCAGGAGTGCGCGGTCCGCGGCGTGCGAGACCGCGCCGCCGGGGCCGACCCGGAAGGTCATCGCTCGGGCGGCGACGCGGACGCCCGCCGCTAAGGGGCGCGCCTCGGGCCCCAGGACGAGGTCGACCGAGCGCTGACGGCCGCCGACCGGGAGGGTCAGCCGGTCGAGTTCGTCGCCCGCGACGCTGTAGAGCGCCAGGTCGATCGCTTCGTTCGGGCGCCCGCCGCCGGGAGGGACGGCCAGCCACACCCGCGGCTCGGCTCCGGACGGCTGGGCCCAGCGCACGTAGCGGACGGGGTTGCCGGCCGGGCCCGTGTCCGGGCGTTCCCACAGCAGGGTCCCGTCCCGCGTGACGAGCCGGTAGGAGTCCTCGTCCACGAGCACGGCGTGGGACAGGTCCGGGGCGACGGGGCCGGCCCCGATGATCGCTCGTCCCCGGGCGCGACCGGGGAAGAAGGCCGCGGGCTCGGCGGACCGGGCGCCTTCCGCCGTCATGTCATGGACGGCCAGACCCTTCTCGGTGCGGATCAGCAGGCGCGGCACGGACCCGGTGCGGTCGATCACTCCGGCTCCGCTGCGCAGCAGCCTGGTGTGTTTCGTGCGGTACACGAGCAGCAGCCGTGGACGAATCACTCTGCCTACCTCCTCCGGGCGGCGCGCCGCCAAAGACGATGCTCGGGGACCACGACTCGCTCCCACCGTGCCACACCCCGAATTGGCGGCACGGTGAGGCCGTCATGGCGGATTCAGGGCTTTCACCGGGTCGGGATACATGGTGTAGAGGTACGGTTTCCCGTTCGCGTCCAGCTTGTAGATGGCGCGGATCGTCGCGTTCTGGAAGTCGATCGCCTTGAACTGCCTGGGGTCGGCCGCGTCGCGGTACCAGCCCTTCATCCGGCTCGCCGCCCCGGCCGGCAGGTCGTTGATCGAGACCTCCACCGCCTGCGTGCCGCTCGGAGGGAAGTTCGTGAGCTTCGCGCGGGCGGCGCCCTCCGCAAGCGCGAAGTCGAGCGGGTCGCTGAACTTGGTGGAGAAGGGCCCGACCTTGTGCGTTCCGTTGGTTATGGCGTCGGTGTTGTCGAGCGTGCCGTCCGGGCGGCGGGGATTCGGGTTCATGGGGTCGACCTTGGTGGCGTTGTCGCCCTTGACGTACCCCTGGTAGTTACTGGTCGGGCCGTAGAGCTGCGGCGTCCCGTCCGGGTTGTACTTGGGCTCGCCCAGGCGCAGCTTGATGCGGTCGTCCGGTGGGTCGAGGTGGCGCTGGACGCCGTGGGCGCCGGGGCCGGCGTTGCGGAGCTGCGCGATCTTCTTCAGGGCGGCGTCGCGCAGGGCCTGGTCGACCCTGGTCTTGCTCGCGTCGGCCTTCTCGCACGGGGTCTTCGGCGCCGCCGCGCGCAGGTGGACGGCGAGTCCCTCTGCGCCGCGGAGGACCGGCAGCGTCAGCGCGCCCGCGGGGGCCGAGAAGGATCCCCCGCGGGGCGGGCCCAAGGCCCCGGGTTTGCAGCCGGCCAGCCGTTTGGCGTCGTCGGCCTTCTGTTTCGCCTCGTCGGCGGCCTTGCGGGCACCGACGAGATCGCCGGACTTGGCGGCCTTCGCGGCGCGTTCGGCGGCGCCGGCCGACTCCTCGGCCAGCTTGCCGGCCTTGCCGAGCTTCGAAGCGGCCCTGCCCAGCTTGCCGAGCTTGCCTATCTTGCCGACGCCCTTGCCGACGTCGTAGTAGGGGATGAACCAGGAGCCGACGTTCCAGATCGTGCGGCCGGTGGCGCCGAGGTAGTTGCCGTCGTTCCACATGTCGACGGTCTCGTCGTCGACCACCATCTGGCGGAGCGCGTCCCAGGGGTGCTCGAAGATGTACTTGCCGGCGTCGATGATGGTGCCGGGGTCGGTGACGAGGTCCACCAGGCCGGTGACGTCGTCGACGATCGCCTTGCCGAGGCCGTCCCAGAACAGTTGCTTGACACCGGTGCCGAGGCCGCTGAAGAAGTTGCCGACCTGGTCGCCGAAGCCTTGCGTGACCGCGTGAAGCGGCGATAACCCGGTGTACGCCTGGTTCCAGCCGGGCCCGTTGCCGCCGTTGTTGCCGCCGCCGTTGCCGCCGTTGCCGGTTCCGCCGTCCGTTCCGGTCCCGCCGTCGGTTCCGGTTCCGGTTCCACCGTCGGTGCCCTGGCCGGTGCCGCCGTCCGGATTCCCCGTACCCCCGTCGGCTCCGTTCCCTCCCCCGCCTTCGGGCGAGACGCAGCCGTCGCCCTGGAACACCTTGCAGATCGCGCCCCTTGTCCTGGGCGAGACCACGTTGGGAATGGACATGGCCAGCAGCCCGGTGATGATCGCGGAAGCGACGAGCACCAGGCTCGCGTACTCGATCGCGGAGGCGCCGGAATCCCCTTTTCGGCCCTGCCAACGACCGCACCACATCGCGCGAACCCCCGCTGCCCCGTGCATATCAAGATTGATGAGAGTAGACGGAGTTTCTCTGCGGGGCTTGGGCCCTGGGACCCAATTCACTTGCCGGAGACTAATGCCGCGCCGACGCGTGGGCGCATGAAGCTCCGCCGCTGGGCCCGCAGGCCCAGAACCCGAGCGGAAATGCCAGGACGCGCACGTCCGGACGGGTCCGGAGGCCCTGGGATTTCCTCGTTAAATGTTTACCGTGCTGGACTATGCGCGCTCTGCTTTCGGCCTGGTTCGCGGCCGCGCTCGTGGCGGCGCTCGCGGTCTGCACGTTGAAGGTGGCGGCCCCCGCGATCGAGCGGGGCGAACCCGTCGACGAATACGCTCAGGTCCTGCGGGTTCACCTGCCCTGGCTGCTGTTCTGCACCTTCATGGCCATCACCTCCGGCAGCTACGTGCGCGACCGGAGAGGCGGGCCGGGCCGGGTCCTCGCCGCGCTCCCCGTCCCCCTGCTCGGCAGTCTCGCCGCGGCCGCCCTCGGCATCCCGTTCTCCGACACCGCGGTCGGCCTGATCCTCCATCTCATCGAAGCCGTTCTCGGCGTCGCGCTCGGTCTGGCCCTTTCCAGAACCCTTTCCCGCCGCTGGGCCGCGGAAGTGGCGGACACCGGCGAACGCCGCGGCCGGCGAAAGGCCCGCCGGTGAGCGGATGGGCCGGGAACTGGGCCCGAAAAAGGGTCCAGGGGCTCTGGGAGGCACGACTCGCCCCGATCTAGTTTCGAGCGATGCGGTCAGAAGGCTCACGGCATGTGTTCAGCGGGCGAGCACATCACGAGCGAGGTGCGAGCGGCCTGGAATACGGCGCCCTCATTCTCGTCGGCGCCATTATCGTGGGCACGCTGGTGACGCTCGTCTCGACCCGGGTCGAAGGACGCCTCGGCAACGCGGTCTGCGGTGTCTTCGGAGGGCAGTGCGCGGACACTCGGCAGGGGGCCGGCGGCGCCGGTGACGGCGGAGGGGGCGCGGGCCACGGCCCGACACGGCTGCCGAGTCCGAGCCCCGGGCCGCCCGTCCCGCAGCCGCCGGCACCGCCGCCGCCCAAGGAGCAGCCCGAGACCGAGGCCGTCCTCAACGAGACGCAACTCGGCCGGGACGCGCTCACGTGGGTGAAGGACCACGGGGTGCGCGTCATCTACCGGCCGGGCGGCGGGTCGTACTACGACGGTGACGCGAACGTCTTCTACGTCGACACCAAGCAGTCGCCGGAGGGCCGGGCCAACACGTTCGTGCACGAGGTGAACCACGCCGAGCACCGGAACGACCCCGATATCAAGAAGCTCAGCCGCGCCGAGTTCATCGACAAGTCCATCGATGAGGAGACCGAGGGCACGGTCGAGGCCATCCAGAACAACCAGGAGTTGCAGAGGAACCGGAACGGCAACGCTCCCGGCACCCTTCTGCAGCAGGAATACGAAGACGCCTACAACGCCGCCGTCGCACAGGAGAACGCCGCACGTCAGAAGGCACAGCGCCCGCCGCTGGACGCCGCCGGCGAGAAGGCCGTGGGAGAAAAGGCGGGGCGTGAGAGAGTGAAGCAGGCATTTGTCAACGGAGAGGTCGTCTCCTCGGTGGACAAGCACAAGTACGCCGACAACTACGGGAAGGCATGGGATGACGCACACGACTGTTTCCTGTGGATCTTCTGCTGACCGGCGTCGTCCCGGCCGCCTCTTCGCGGGCCTGGCGCTCGCCCTCGCGGTGCTGGTCCTGGCGGGGTGCGCGTCGAGCTCCGGGGCGGACGGCTCCGGGACGCCCCGGCCGAGCGCGAGGCCGGACGAGCGGCTCCGCCAGACGATCAGCCAGGGGTTGCTGGCCGAAGGCCGGCAGGAGGAGGCGCGGATCGTCGCGCTGGGCGGCAGCCGGCTGACCCGGGTGGAGGCGCCGTTCCTGCGGACCTGGGCCATCTACCGCGTGGACTACCGGCAGAGCCCGCATCCGGTCCAGCTGCACGTCGCCACGGGCGGCGGACGGGTCGAGCTGCTGACCGGCGTCCCCGAGGCCTTCGGAAGGGTGACCGCCGCCGACGGGACGGCCGTGGGGGACGCCGCCACCGCGGTCGCGCTCGCGCGCGCCTACGTGGAGACGACCCGCCCGGGAGGCGTCCTCACCTATGTGGTCGGACGGGTGGAGGACATCGAGTTCCGGCCCGGCATCACCGGCGCCGCGGCCGAGCGCCGCGACGAGATCCTCGCCGAGTACCGTCCGCGCATCAAGCAACCCGCGGCCGAGGCGAGCGGCAGAGGCTTCACCGCGACCGTCTATGCGGTCAAGGACAAGGCACTGCAGCGGCACGACATCGGAGTCACCGCGAAAGGGGCCGTCGACGACAGGGTGAAGACGCTCGTGCCGGATCTCCCCGTCCCGTACACCCTCTGACGCGCCAGGGCCGGCGGGCCGCCGGCGCCATTTCTCATTGGGCCTCAGGGCCCTGTCTTCCCGATCAACGGCTCCTTAGAGTTTTTCCGGGGGTAATGGGGCCGATCTCGTGAAGATGGGGCGCAGATGCTGCGACGGATCAGATCCGCTGGCGGGCACGGGGGCGACGCGGGGGTCGCGACGTCGGTCCTTGTCATGGGCGTCGCCATCATGCTCGCCGGCGGCTTCCTCATGTTCGGCCGGATCGCCCAGGCGGGCGACATGCGAAACCAGGCGCAGATAGGCGCGGACGCGGCGGCGCTCGGTACCCTCGCGCCGCTCCGCGACAAGGCCGTCGACCAGCTGGTCGGCTGGGGCCGCGACCCGTCGTCGGTCGGCTACTGGATGGTGGACTCCCCGCCCGAGAAGGTCGCGGAGAAGTACGCGGACAAGAACGAGACCCGTGCGACCAAGGTCCGGTTGAGCGGGATGATGGGCTACACGGCCATGGTGCAGGCCGCCACGAAGCTCTGCCAGCTCAAGCGGGAGGACGAGCTCACCGAGCGGGAGAAGGACGATCTCCGGAACGGCCGGAACCTGTGCACCGACAGGGCGGGGAAGAAGGGCATCGGCCGTTCGGGGACGGCACGGGCCGTCGCGAGGTTGATCCCGCCGCACTGCGACTACACGACCGGGCCGGGCCCGGAGGGCTCCACGGGCAGCGGGCCCGTCGTGGAGATCAGATGCGGCGACGACGACATCCTGGCCTTCCCCAACGGCGACCGGGCGGCCATCACCCGGCTGTTCAAGATCAGGCTGGTCGACGACGAGGACCCCGTCGCCTACACCGGCGCGCCGGACGGGCTGAGCGGCGGCAGCGGCGCGGTCGTGTCCGAGTGCGCGAAGACCGGCAAGAAGCCGGCGGAGGACCTCGAGTTCGGCGCCGCGGTGGTGGCCTGGTCGCTGTGCTGGCTGGGCACGCCGTACGCGTGGGGCGGCGGCAACTACAGCGGGCCCACCCGGGGCATCTGCTGCTCACCGGGCGGCTATGACGGGCGCCTGTACTTCGGGTTCGACTGCAGCGGCCTGACGCTGTACGCGGTGTACCAGGCGTCCCGGGGACGGATCGCGCTCGGGCACTACACCGGCGACCAGGTCAGCGACCCGCGCGGCAGCCATGTTCCGACGAACGCCCTTCGGCCCGGCGACCTGCTCTTCTTCGGTTCTCCGCCGCATCACGTCGCCATTTATTACGGGGACGGCAAGATGGTGGAGGCTCCGCAGACGGGGGACGTCGTGAAGATATCCCCGCTGCGGCCGGTGACCTCGGCGCGCCGATTCGGCTGAGGCCCGCGGCAGGGCCCAATAGCATATCGGGCCCCCCTCCGGGTCCGCGGGCCCTGGCAGCAGAAAAAGGGCCGGTCTAGCGTTTCCGGCATGCGTGATGGATCCCGTCGAAACGTCGGCGCGCAATGGCGCGATTCCGGAGCCAGTGCGATCGAGTACGCGGCCCTGGTCGGCATCGGATCGATCCTGATCGGCATGCTCGTGCTGATGATGCCCAATCCCGTCCTCCCGGCGGTGAAGAAGGCGATCTGCGAGGTGTTCGGCTCCGGCTGCGAGGCGCCGGAATACAACTACAAACCTCCGGCGTCGGCGTGCGTCACCGGCTCCGACTCCAAGAAGGTCGGTTATTCGATCACCGCCTTCTCCGTGAAGTTCGGGCAGAACTTCCAGTTCGTGAAGATCAAATATGCGGACGGCTCGACGCGCATCACGATCGTGCCCGCCGACTACAAACTCGGCGCGGAGGCCGAGATCGGGGCGAAGGCGCAGTTCGGCAAGGCCGGCTTCGGCGGGGATCTGGGAGCGAAGGTCGAGGGGTCCGTCAACTTCAAGTACGGCGACACCTGGGTGTTCCCCGACGACAAGGCCGCCGAGGACTGGCTCGACGACGTGAAGTGGGACCTGGCGCGCAAGGAGGCCGAGAAGGTCAGCCCGGGGCTCTGGGCCTTCGACAAGATCACCGGTTGGGAGCCCAGGACCCGGGATCCCGAGATCACGCAGTGGGAGGTCGGCGCCGAGGGCGTGTTCAAGGTGGCCGCCGCTCTCGGGAACCTGACCACGAGCACCTCCGGCGAGAAGAAGGTGAAGGACGCGGCGACCGGACTCGAACTGGAGGGAAAGGCCGGGGACGCCGTGCTCGTCACGACGGACCGGAGCGGTTCGGCGAAGGACGGCTATCCGAAGACCACCTACACCTTCCAGGTGAAGGGCTCCGTCAAGGGCGGGGCCAAGGTGCTCGGCTACGGGACGGGCGGCGAGGCCACCTATCTGGGCCAGACCAGGATGACCTTCGACAAGGACGGCAGATTGGCGAGCATCACCTGGCTCACCACGCAGGAGAGCAACTCCAGCGAGAGCCTGAAGAACCCGGGGAAGAAGACGGGGAGCGGAACGGGGACCGGCAAGCAGGTGACCACCACCGCGACCACGGTCAACTTCGACGACTCGAACCGGGCGATCGGTGAGAAGTGGATCCGCGACAACTCCTTCATGATGCCGTTCCAGACGATCCGCAACGCCGTCGACGAGAACGGCTCGGTGGTCTCGAAGGACCCCGGGCCGAACGCCGATCCGCTCGACCGGCTGATCTACGAGCGCGGTCTGGTCAGCCGGAACGTCTACACGGGCGACGTGGACGAGTTCAAGATCGCGGCAGAGCTCGCCGCGGAGATCAAGTTCGGCGTCGAGGGCGGTTACGAGGGGGAGACGCAGCAGATCACCGACTCCCGGTACCTCGGCCCCCCGCAGAATGGTGAGCGGACCTTCCAGCAATGGCCGGAATGCGCGAAGAACTGAGAGGGCTGCGATGGGTGTGAAGAGACTGACGGTGGTGGCGGCGGGCGCTCTCACGATCATCGCCGCGGCGGCCGGCTGCTCGTCCGGCGGGTCGGGCAGGACCCCGGACGGATACGTCCGGGGCGACGCGAAGGCGCTCACGGTCGCCTACCCGAAGGACTGGGGGCGGGGCCCGGACGGTGACGCCGCGCTGTCGGTGCAGGATCCGCGGCGGACGGCCACCCTGTCGGTGATCACGGAGCTGGGCGAGCGGGGCCGTCCGGAGATGCTGGAAGCGACCATCGAGGCCGCCTCGATGATGAACGCCAGGAACTACCACCGGACGGGGTCGAAGTCGATCAAGGTCGCGGGCGCGGAGGACGCCCTGCGCGTCGACTTCACCTTCAGCGGCTTCCGGGGCACGGGCGCCCCCGGGCAGGCCGCCGACGTCGGCGTGATCGGCAAGGACGGCACGATGCACGTGGTGCGGCTGATCTGGCAGCGCGGCCGGCTCGAGAAGGACGTCGTGGACGGCGTCATCGACTCGATCAGGGTGCGCTGAGATGGTCCGGGTGCTGGGCGCCTGGGGCGCCGCGCTGGCCGTCTGGCTGCTCGGCTTCTCGATCGTGGCGCGGCTGGCGGCGGGGGCCGGGGGCGGCGGCGAGCCGTTGTCCGACCTCGACCGGATCCTGCGGCTGGACCTGCCGTGGATCCTGGTCAGCGTGTCGATGGTCGTGGTGGCCGGCGCCGTCCAGCGGGACCGGACGCGGCGGGCGCGCTGGCTCGCGAGCGTCCTCGCGGTGCCGCTGCTCGCCCTCCTCGCCGGGGTCGCCGCCCCGGTCGGCGGGGACGCCGACGCGCTCTCCGCGGTGCTGTACGTCGCCGAGGGGGTCGCGGGGGCGGCCGGAGGCCTGGCCCTGGCCGCGCTCTTCGGGGCCGGGCGCGAGGAACTCGGCGGGTACTGGTGACGCCGCGCCGCGGCGCCCGCGAGGTTCAGAAGTAGGAACCGGCCGCCGTCGCCCTTCCGCCGAAGTAGGCCTTCGCCTCGGGGCGGAACAGCAGCACCAGGATCACGATCGGGAGCGCCAGGTTGAGGACGCCCCGGGGGTCTCCCTGCCCCAGCCTGGCGAGCGAGAGCAGGATGTAGAACACTTCGAGCGCGATGATGCCGCGCCGCAGGCCCGTCCCGCCGTTCGGGACGCGCAGCGCCAGCAGCAGGCTGAGGGCGCCGGGAAGGGCGAACCAGAGCGCGGCGCCGATCGCGGCGGCCGTGACCCCGACGGCGGCGAAGAACGCCAGGGTCATGACGAGCGTGAGCCCGGCGGCGACGAACATCAGCACGCGCACGGTCTTGACCTGATTCGGCATGACACCACCATCGCTTGGAAAGAGCCCTTCGCACAACGCCCGGCCGCGGCGCCGACACAATTCGGGCCCTTGCACCGGCCATTTTTAGGTCCCAGGACCTAATGCGGACCCAGTGGAAGCGATTCGCATTCATCGCGGCATGCCCGTAGCGCATGAACCGCGCTTTCCTCGATGCCAGTGGCCCGGTTGGGTCCTGGGGCCCATGTGCGGGCCCGGCACGGCGGATTGAATGGGGCGGGGCGCCCGGCCAGGCGTCCGCCCGGTCACGTGCCGGGGCTCGGACAGGGGCGGATCGGGGCGAGGGTCGATGGTCGCGTTGGTGCTGATGCCCGTCGGGCTCGTCGTCGGTGTGCTCGCGGTGCCGCTGGCGGCGCCCTACGTCGGTGACGTCACTCGCCGGCACCGCGTCGTCCTGGGCTTGGTCACCGCGGCGCTCTTCGGTGTGCTGGGGTGGCGGGTCGGGTTCGAGCCCGTCCTGCCCGCGCTGCTGTACCTGGCGGCCGTGGGCGCGCTCCTGGGCTTCATCGACGTCGGCGTCAGGCGGCTGCCCGACCGGTTCACCCTCCCCTCCTACGGCGCCGCGGCGGCACTGCTCGCCGCCGCCGCGCCGTTCACCCAGGACGGCCCGCGGCGGTTCGGGCACGCGCTCATCGGCATGGCCGCACTGCTCGCGCTGTACTTCGCGCAGGTACTGCTGGTCCCGTCCGGCATCGGGCTGGGAGACGTCAAACTGTCCGGCGTCCTCGGCCTCTACCTCGGCTGGTTCGGACAGGACACCTGGATCACCGGCCTGCTGGCCACCTACCTGCTCGGCGGCCTCGCCGCCCTCGCCATCATGATCGCCCGCCGCTCCCGCAAGGGCGAGTTCCCCTTCGGCCCCTACATGCTCGCGGGTGCGCTCGTCGCGGTGCTGGCCCTGAACGCGGGATGAGATGCAGATCATGGGCGGACGGTTCGAGGCGGCCGGGAGGCCGAATAAGCTCAGGAGCGTGAACCGCGCGCCCCAATGGCTGCTGCCCACCGTGCTGACCGCGCTCATCCTGGCCGTGGTCGTCGGGGCGCTGCTGGGCTGAGCGGCGCTGATCAGGTGATCGTCGGGGCGCGGAACGGGGATGATCGATCCATGTCAGCACGCCGGACCGCCGTCCGCGCGGGCACCGCGGTCGTCCTCGCCGGAGCCCCGGTCTGCCTCCTGCCCCCCACCGCCTCCGCCTCCTCCCCCGCCGCCGGCACGGGCCGCGGCGACGCGGTCGCCTTCACGATCAAGGACCCGCGGATCACCGAGTCCAGCGGGCTCGCCGCCAGCGCCCTGCACCGCGGCGTCGTCTACACGCACAACGACTCCGGCGGCGTCCCGCAGGTCTACGCGCTCGGCCCGGACGGGAAGGTCGCCGCGGTGCTCACGCTCGCCGGCGCGGGGGCCCGCGACTGGGAGGCCATGGCGCTCGGCAGGGACGGCCGCGGCCGTCCGGCTATCTTCGTGGCGGACATCGGCGACAACCTCGGCGGCGCCTGGCCGTACGTGACCGTCTACCGGATCCCGGAGCCGACCCGGCTGGTGAGCCAGACGCTGCGGGCGACCCCGTTCCGGATGAAGTACGAGGACGGGCCGCGCAACGCCGAGACCATTATGGTCAACCCGCGCACGAACCGGCTCTACATCGCCAGCAAGCTGTTCGGCGGCAAGGTCTACGAGGCGCCGGCGCGGCTGCGGACCGGCGGCTTCAACACGCTGCGCGAGACGGGGGACGCGCCCCCCATCGCGACCGACGGCGCGTTCGCCCCCGACGGGCGGACCTGCGTGATCCGCACCTACTTCGGCGCCCGGCTGTACTCGGTCGGCGCCGACGGCCGCCCCGGCAAGACGATCAAGTCGCTCGACCTGCCCCGGCAGGTGCAGGGCGAGTCGGTGGCCTACACCCCGGACGGGAGGTCGCTGCTGGTGGGGTCCGAGGGCGGGAACCAGCCGGTCTACCGGCTGCCGCTGCCGGAGGAGGCGCGCCCGTCCCCGGCGTCCTCCCCCGGGAGCGCGGGCGAGGACACCACCGGCGGCCGCCGGGACGCGACCAACACCCGGACCGCGCTGCTGTTCGCCCTCGCGATCGCGGGGGCGGTCGGCTACGGCCTGGTGCGGCGACGGCGGTGAGAGGACGGCGGTTCCACGGAGGCGGGGCTCACGCGAGCGGTGAGCCCCATGTGACGGCGGTGGAGTCCCGACCTGACCGGCGCGATGGAAGTCGGTTCCGGAGGGCGACCGGATCGTGGAAGGGGGCGACGGTCCCGCGGGGACCCGTGTGAGGATGCGGACTGTGGAGCATGAGCTGGTGGGCCTCGCGGGATCCGGCGGCCGGTGGCGCCCCGTCGCCGCGGGTCCGTTCACCGTCCTCGCGGTGGCGCTGGCGCTGCTGCCGATCTGGCCGGTGTGGCTGTGGGCCGCGCTGATCGGCGCCGTCGCGGCGTTCCCGTGGCTGCTCGGCGCGGTCCCGGAGGCGCGCCGCCGCCGCCCGCGACCGTACTGGCGGCTGTCGGCGGCGGGTCTGGAGCGCGTCGGCCCCGGCGGGCTCGTGATGGACTCCTACGAGCGGTCCCGGATCATCGGCCTGGCCATCACCACCGGCGACGGCGTGCTGACCGTCTTCCACCGGTTCGGCCGCACCGCCGTGGGCGGGATGACGGCGATGGGCCTGGAGCCGCTCGCGGTGTTCGTGGCGGCCCGCAGGCTCGGCATCCCCATGCACGTCCTGGACGGCGAGGCCACCGACCTGCTCGACCCGGCGCTCGACGAGGCCCTGCGCGTGTCCGGGCTGGAGGACGACGTCCCCGGCGGCGGCCCCCTGCCGCGCGACCACGCGGCCGAGAAGCGCCTGCTGGACCAGGAGGCGGCCCTGCTGGCCGCGGCGCACGAGCCGCCCGCCGCGACCTCCTCCCGCCGCCCGTCCCGCGCGACGCCCGAGGAGCAGCGGCTGGCCACGCCGGAGCCGCTCCCGAGCCGCCGCCGGATCGTGCTGCTCGGCGCGCTCACCGCCCTGCTCGGCGCCGTCATGATCGTCCGGATCGCGCTGGACGGGACGGGCGAGTTCGGCGCCCGGCTCGCCGCGGGCTGCTGGGCGCTCGCCGCGATCGGCGGCGTCCTCGCCGCGCGCCGCCGACTGCTGCGGGCCGCGCAGGTCCGCTGGACGATCACGGCGGAGCGGCTGCTGGTGCGGGCCCGCCCCGGCCGCCGCCGCGAGACCCAGGACCTGCGCGCCGAGAACGTCGCCGCGGTCGTCGTCGGGCCCGGCCTGCGACTGGACCCGGTGAGCGGCGAGCCGCGCCGCGCCGACCTCGCCGCGCTGGCGTTCGGGCACCGGCTGGAGCTGGTCGCCCGGCTGCCCGCGCACGGCCTGGACGGCTTCCAGCTCGCGCACGCCCTCGACGACCACGGCTACCGCGTGATCACCTCGGGGGCGCGGTCGCCGCGCCGTCCCGACTACGGGCTCGAAGGGCTGCCGGAGATCTTCGCGCAGGTGCCCGGCGGACGCCTGGTCGTGGAGGGCGACGGGCTCGGCTGGGCCGACGCCGCCGGTGACGTGGTGCTGAAGATGCCCCAGGACCGCATCGGCGGCATCGAGCTGCTGACCGTCTCCGGGCACGCCTGGGTCCGGCTGTACGACTCCGACGGCGACGAGTTCTTCTCCGCGCCGCTGTCGGCGCTGCGGATCTCCCGCACCGATCTGCGCGACTCCGCCCGCCGCGCCGGGCTGCCGGTCAACGACGCCGAGTACGACGCCTACCTGAGCGCCGCGTTCCACTCGGCCATGTCCTCGCTGTCGGCCCCCGGCCCCGAGCCCGCCGCGGCCCTGACGGCGCAGGGCACCGCGCGCGAGGGAGCGGCGGCGCTGCCGGAGCCGGCGGAGGAGTCCGGTTTCGTCTTCCCCGCCCCCACTCCGCCCGGCCCGGTGACCGCGCCGGGCGCGGTCCTGGACGCGACCCGCCGGTCCCGCGCCGGCGCCTACGGCACGAGCGTCCTGCTGTGCGAGGCGGTGGCGCTGCTGGGCGCGGTGTGGCTCGGGCCCGACCTGGGCGGGTTCAACACCACGGCGCTGTGGTCGATGCCGGCCGGGGTCGTGGCCGGGCTGCTCGGATACTGGCTGTACGACCGCGACCGGTCGCAGCTGCGCGTGTCGTCCGCCGGGGTCGCCGTCATCACGCGGCGCGGCCGGGTCGAATGGGAGCTGGCCCGCGACCGCCTCGGCGGCGTCGGCATCGACGACGCGGTCGAGCGGATGCCCCGCCTGGTGGTGTGGGGGCCGTCCGGGCGGGTGCTGCGCCAGATCACGTTCCCGCCCGACCTCGGCGAGCTGCGCCGCGCCTGCGAGCGCTACGGGCTCCCCTGGGGCCCGCCGGACGCCGACGCCCCCGCCCCTCCGCCGCCGGAGCTCTGACGCAGCGGCCACGTCATCAGCGGCTCGTACGCCAGCTGGGCGTTGTCCTTGCCGGGCAGGTGGCTGCGCATCAGGTGGACCGAGTCCGCCGTCCACGGCATGCCCGCGAACGATGAGAGCGCCTCGACGAGCGACCGGACGTCCACCGGCCGCCGCGACCGCGCCAGCGTCATGTGCGGGCGGAAGCCGCGGTGCTTGTCGGGGATCGTCCCGACGCGGCGGCCCGCGGCGGTGGTGGAGGCGGCCAGCCTCGCCAGGGCGCGGCGGTCGCCGTACAGGCCCGTCCACAGGACGCGGGCGTGCGCTCCGTTCCCGGGGAACGCGCCCGCGCCCGCCAGCGACAGCGTCATCCGCTCGTGGCGGCGCACGGCGCGCTCCAGCCTCGGGAGCAGGCGCTCCAGGGTGCGCTCGTCGACCTCGTCGAGGAACGTCAGCGTGACGTGCATCAGATCACGCCGGATCCAGCGCAGCTCGGAGACCGTTCCGAGATGGGGCCGGACGGCCTCCGCGAGCTCGTCCAGAACGTCCGTCGGCGGAACGAGCGCCACGAAAAGCCTCATGAACGCTTCCACAGGGCCACCCCGTCAGCTTTTCAGCAGGCGGCGTTCCTTGTCACGCAAATAGGGTCAACCGAATCGCCGTACCGCGCCGGTCTTATGGGGCCCGTGCGAGGGCTTTACCGCTCGGCGACCCGGGCGCGGCGGAACCGGGCGAGGGCGGGGCGCACCGCCCCGTGCCGGTCCGGCGCTTCCCTCTGCTCGTCGGTC
Organism: Actinomadura coerulea; assembly: GCF_014208105.1. Lineage (NCBI taxonomy): Bacteria > Bacillati > Actinomycetota > Actinomycetes > Streptosporangiales > Thermomonosporaceae > Actinomadura > Actinomadura coerulea. Next base: position 7,170,121 of record NZ_JACHMQ010000001.1, on the reverse strand, counting down.
CTCCAGCGCAGGGCCAGGGCGCCCACGGCGAGGGCGGCGACCACGGAGACCAGCCCGCCGAGGACGAGGGAGGCCCGCGCGCCGAAGTGCTCGGCGAGCCAGCCGACCGCGGGCGCGCCCAGCGGGTTCGTCCCGAGGAAGACCAGCATGTAGAGGGCCATGACGCGGCCGCGCATCTCGGGCGCGACGCCGAGCTGGACGGACGCGTTCGCCGCCGTCATGATCGTCATCATCGCGATCCCGGTCGGCACCAGCAGCGCCAGGAACGACCAGAACGTCGGCATCAGGCCGGTGAGGACCTCCAGCGCCCCGAACGCCAGGCCCATCGCCACCAGCAGCCGCAGCCGGGGCCGGGCGACCCTGCGGGCGGCCAGCAGGGCGCCGCTGAACGCGCCCAGCGCCAGCATGCTGGACGCGAGGCCGAACGCGGAGGCGTCGGTGTGGAAGACCTGCTTCGCCACCAGCGCGACCGTGGTGCCGAAGTTCATCCCGAACGTGGCGAGGAATCCGACGAGGATGAGCACGAGCATCAGGTCGCGGCGCCCGCGCACGTAGCGGAGCCCCTCGCGGAGCTGGCCCTTGGCGCGCTTGACGGGGGCGTCCGGGCGCAGTTCGTCCGCCCGCATGGCGTAGAGGCCGAACAGGACGGCGCCGAACGACGCGGCGTTCACCAGGAAGACCGGGCCGGTGCCGATCAGCGCGATCAGCACCCCGGCGACCGCCGGCCCGAGCAGCCGCGCGCCGTTGAAGGTGGCGCTGTTCAGCGCGATCGCGTTGGGCAGGTCGCGCTTGCCGACCATCTCGACCACGAACGACTGGCGGGTCGGGTTGTCCACCACGGTCGCGACCCCGAGCCCGAACGCCAGCACGTACACGTGCCACACCTGCGCCGCGCCGGAGATCGTGAGAAGGCCGAGGACCAGCGCGAGCACGCCCATCGACACCTGCGTCAGCATCAGTACGCGGCGCTTGGAGTAGCGGTCGGCGATGACGCCGCCCCACAGGCCGAACAGCAGCATCGGCAGGAACTGCAGGCCGGTCGTGATGCCGAGCGCGGTACCGCTGCCGTGGGCGAGGTCGAGGACGAGCCAGTCCTGCGCGATCCGCTGCATCCACGTCCCGGTGTTGGAGACGACCTGGCCCGCGGTGTACAGGCGGAAGTTGTGGTTGCGGAGCGAGCGGAACATGCCCGCGCGGCCCTCGGGCTCCTCGGCGGGCGTCTCGTCCCGGTCCGCCGGTTCCGGGCCAGCGGCCTCGGGGACGGAGGATTCGGCCGCGGAAGGCTCGGCCGCGGAGGCTTCGGCGGCGGAGGGCTCGGGCGCGGGTTCCGGGACGTCCGCCACGGTCTCGTGGAACGTTCCGGCCTGGTCCTTCACGGGCGCGGCGGGGGTGGCCTCCGGGCGCGCGGCGGGGCGGGCGGGCGCGTGCGGGGCGAGACGCGGGGCGGTACGGCGGCGAGCGCGGGCAGGACTCGCGACGGCGGCGGCCCGGGCCGGATGTGCGGCCCGCCGCCCGCGGGCCCCGCGCGCCGCGGTCCCGTCGGGTTCCTCAGGGGGTTCGTTAGCAGAAGTCATTACCAAGGCTAACGGTAATCGTCCCGCCCGCATTCCGGCAAGTGCGGGGAAACCCGATCAAGCGGACACCGCCGCCCGCGGGCCCCGGGCGGCGGCTCAGGAGCGGCTGAGCTTGTCGATGACGGGAGCGGCGCGGCGGAGGATCTCGCGCTCCTCGGCGGTCAGCTCGCCGAGGCGCATGGCGAGCCAGGCCTCCTTGCGGCGGCGCTCGTCGGCGAGCAGGGCGGCGCCCTCGTCGGTGGCGTTCAGCACGACCTGGCGCCCGTCGGTCGGGTGCGGGCTGCGCGCGACGAGCCCCCGCTCCTCCAGGTAGGCGATGACGCGGGTCATCGAGGGCGGCTGCACCTTCTCGTGGTCGGCCAGCTCGCGCGGCGTCATCGACCCGTGCCGCTCGATGGCGGCGAGCGCCGCGAACTGCGTGAGCGACAGCGGGCTCGGGACGCCCTCGCCCGCCGCGGACGGACGCAGCGTGCGCAGCCGGCGCGACAGCCGCGCGATCGAGATGCGCAGCTCCTCGGCCAGCCCGGGCGCGGACGCCGCGCGGCCCCGGATCGGTGGCGTTGTCATCGTCTTCGGTCTCCTGTGCTGCCCATGCTGCCACGCCCCACTTGACACCTTCGCTACTCTTCTTAGCCTCGAAGCTAAGTAGATTAGAGGAGGTCGCCGATGCCCCGTGCGGGACTGTCGCCCGACGCGGTCGTGGACGCCGCCGTCGCCGTCGTGGACGCCGAGGGCCCCGGCGCCCTCACGCTGGCGGCGGTGGCGGGAAGGGCCGGGGTCGCGACACCCTCCCTGTATAAGCATGTCCGCAATCTCGCCGAGTTGCGACACCTGGTGACGGCGCGCGTCCTGGAGGAGCTCGCCGCGCGGCTCGGGGAGGCCGCGCTCGGACGGTCCGGCGACGACGCCATCCGGGCGGTGATGTACGCCTACCGGGCGTACGTGGTGGAGCATCCGGGACGCTACGGGGCGATGGAGCAGACGGCGGTCCCGGAGGGCGGGCCCGCGCACGAGGCGGCGGAGCGGCTGCTGAACATCCTGTACGGGACGCTGCGCGGCTACGCCCTGGAGGGGCCGGAGCTCGTCCACGCGGCGCGCTGCCTGCGCTCGGCCGTCCACGGGTTCGCCGTCCTGGAGGCGGCGGGCGGCTTCGGCCTGCCCGCGGATCTGGAGGCCAGTTATGAGCTGCTCATCACGATGGTCACCGGCGGACTGCCGGGCCGCGCCGCGTAGCCTGATCGCATGAGCCCTCCGCGCCGCCCGGATCCGCCCGCGATGCAGACCAACGACGTACGCGTCGCGGCCGCCGGGACGGCCGCCTGGGCGGTGGCGCTCGTCGTGCTGCTGATCGTCGGGCTGCCACCGCAGGACCGCTGGTGGCTGTGGGTGTGCTGCGCCGGCATCGGCATCGGGCTCTTCGCCACGTGGTACGTCCCCCGGCTCCAGGCCGGGCGCGCCCGGCAGGAGGCCGAGCGCGCCGCCAGACGCGAGACGCCCCGCTAAGGCGTGTTCCGAAGTGAGATGAGCGGCGGCGTGTCATGCGCCGGACGCAGTGAGGTCTCCGGTAGAGCGGTCATCGACCAAGAAGAACAACACCGGGCCGACCCGCCCGGTGGAAGGACGCCCGAGCCCGACGATCACGCCTAGGGACGTTCGCGGGGCGGGCTGTCGACCAAGCCACTCCTTGCCTGCGAGCAGGGCCAAAGCCGTTGTCGCTGGTGGTCACCGCCGGGCAGCGGGGGGCGCTCCCCTGTTCGAGGCGGTCATGGCCGGGATCCGGGTCGCCCGCGCCGGCGGCGGGAACCCGCGCGCTCGACCCGAACGGGTGCGCGGGGCCAAGGCGTACTGCTCCAGGGCAATCCGGGCTCACCTGCGGCGGCGGGGCATCGCGGCCACGATCCCCGAACCGGCCGACCGGGTCGGCCACCGCGGCGGTGGGGTCAGGGAGCGGCGCGTCCGATGCGGGCGGCGATGCCGTCGAGGATGAGATCCAGGCCCAGGGAGAAGTCCGCGTCGGCCACGGCCGCTCCGGCCTCGGGGGGCGCGGACGGCGCCTCGAACAGCGCCGAGGCGAGAAGGCGGGCCGTCTGGGGGAAGCGCCCGGGGTCGACGAGCCGGGCCAGCGCGCGAGCGTAGTCCCGCTCGGCGTCGGCCTGCTCCCGGCCCTCGCCCCTGCCCTCGGCGAGGTCGCTGTGCTGGCGCACCGACTGGACGACGTAGCCGCCGATCAGCGACAGGACGCTGACCTTGTCGACCCAGTCCAGGCCCGTGCCGGACATGGCCGCCAGCGCGACCTCCATCCAGGCGATCTGGTTCGGCCCGGAGGGCGGGCCGGAGACGGGGACGCGCGTCAGCCACGGCCGGCGCTGGAACACCGCCCGCTGCTCGAACGCCCACGCGCGCAGCCCTCCGCGCCAGTCGCCGGAGTCTGGTTCCGGGGGCGCGCCGAGGGCGGCGTCGGTCATGAGTGTGAGCAGTTCGTCCTTGGACCCGACATGCCGGTAGAGCGACATCCCCGTGAACCCGAGGCTTTCGGCGACCTTGGGAAGGGTCACCCCGGCGAGGCCGTCGCGGTCGGCGATCTCCACCGCCGCGGTGACGACGGCGTCGACGTCGAGGGCCGGGGGCCGCCCCAGGCGCGAGGGCTGCGACATCCTCCACAGTCGGCGCAGCGGCGCCGGAACGGAGTCTTCGCTGGTCATGGCTCCCTCGTCCGCCCGCGGAACATGGGCCCCCATCATGCCAGGGCGCATTTAGTTTATCTCTGATACTTTGTCACTGAAACTAATACGGAGCGTGAAGGGGCACAAACGTGAGCATTGACACCGCACCGCGGTCGACGGGAGGGCCGGTCCGGCGCGCCGAGCGCGCCCTCGCACCGGACCTGGCCCGGGGAGCGATGCTGCTGATCATCGCCGTGGCCAACGCCGCCGGAGTCGTCTTCGCCGGCGAACCCGGCCTCGACACCGCGCCCGAAGGCGCCGACCGGGGCCTCAACTTCCTGCTCTTCGATCTCGCCCACGCGCGCGGGTATCCGGTGTTCGCCCTGATGTTCGGCTACGGCATCGTCCAGCTCGCCCGCCGCCAGGACGCCTCGGGCGCCACACCGCGGCAGGTCCGCTCGGTGCTGATGCGCCGCAACCTCTGGCTCGTGGTCTTCGGCGCCGCGCACGCCGCCCTGCTGTACTACGGCGACTTCCTGGGCGCCTACGGGATCGTCGGCGTCGTGATGACCCTGGTGCTGCTGCGCCGTGGCGACCGGTTCCATCGGATCGTGCTGGTGATCTGGGCGCTGTCCGCGGTCGAACTCCTGGTCGTCGGGGCGATCGTGGTGAACGGGATCGTGTCCGGTCCGGGCGGTCCAGTCCCGCTTCCGGTGGGCCACGTCGACTCGCTCGCGGCCTCCGGCTACCTCGACTCGGCGCTGGACCGCGTGCGCGAATGGCCCGCGCACACGCTGACCACGCTCCCTCTCGTCATCATCGCCTGGCTGGGCATGTGGGCGGCCCGCCGCCGCATCCTCGAGGAGCCCGCCCGCCACCGGGTCCTCCTCGTCCGGACCGCCGTCGCCGGGCTCGGCGTCGCCGCCGCCGGAGGACTCCCGGCCGCCCTGATCAGCGCCGGATGGCTGAGCGTGAACGAGTCGACGGCCGGCACGGCGCTGCTGCTGCACGGCGGCAGCGGCATGTTCGCCGGTCCCGGTTACGTGGCCGTCCTCGGGCTCGTCGCGATGCGGGTCACCCGTCCAGGCGCGGTCGTCGGAGCCCTCTCCGCGCTGGGACGGCGGTCCCTGTCCGGATACCTCTTCCAGTCGGTGGCCTGGATCGTCCTGCTGGCGCCCTACACCCTGGACCTCGCCCACCGTTCCGGCAGCCCCACGGCGGTGGGCCTGGTCATCTCGGTCGTGGTCTGGTTCGGCAGTGTCCTGCTCGCCCGTCTGCTCGACGGGAGCGACCAGCCTGGCCCCGCCGAGCGCGTCCTGCGCCGCCTCACCTACGGCCCTCGCACCAGGTAGCCGTCACGCACGGCGCACCCGGCCCGGGAACCTGCCGCGCCGCCAGTGCGGCGGGTTCCCGGGCGGAACGTCAGTCCAGGTCGTGGTGGGCGCCGTGGAGCGCTCCGCCCGGGACCCTGGCGGCCGCGAACCGGCCCCGCGGCCGCCGCGCGCCGACCGCGCCGATCATGGCGGCGAGGAGAGCCAGTCCCCCCATGGCGCCGACCGCGACGTGGAAGGCGTCCACGGAGGCCGCCGAGAGCACCTCCCGTACGCGGGCTCGCTCCGAGACGGGGACGTCCGCGGAAGGAGTGCTGGCCAGGGGCCGGTCCTCGGCCTGCCGGACGACGGCGGGCGGCAGGCCGTGGTCGTCCAGCGCCGCCGGGAAGGTCGCGGAGACCACGAGCCCCACGGCGACCGTACCGAGGAGGCTCCCGATCCTCGCCACGGCGTTGTTCATCCCCGAGGCGGCGCCCGTGAGTCCGTCCGGCGCGGCGCTGAGGACGGTCGAGGTCAGCGGCGCGACCAGCATCGCCAGTCCCACGCCGTGGACCAGGACCGACGGGAGGACGACGGAGAGGAAGTCGGCGTGGGCGTCCGTCCGCAGCATCAGCAGGATCCCGGCGGCGACGACGAGCGCGCCCCCGACGATGAACCGCCGGGGCCCGTGGCGGTCCGCCAAGGCGCCGAAGCGGCGGGAGAGCACGAGCAGGACCACCACCGGAACGGCCGCCGCCAGCCCCGCGGCCGCCGGCGGATAGCCGGCCGTCTGCTGGAGGAACAGCACGGTGTAGAACCCGGAGGAGATCAGGGCGCCGTAGAGGACCAGCGTGACGGCGTTGAGGGTCATGAACGCCGGGACCTGCAGCAGGCGCACGGGCAGCAGGGGGTCGCACGCCCGCGGTTCCCACCACGCGAGACCGGCGATCGCCGCGGCGCCGGCCACCAGTGCGCCGACGACCAGCCTGGAGCCCCACCCGCTCCCGGGTCCCTCGATCAGGGCGAACACCGGGCCGCCCACCGCCGGGACGGTGAGGAGGGCGCCTCCCCAGTCGACGCTTCCCGCCTGGGCCTCCCGGGCTCCGCGCGGTGTCGCGCGGAGGATGAAGAACAGGGTGAGGGCGGCCATGGGCACCAGCACCCCGTAGACGGCCCGCCACGACACCACATCCACGAGCACCCCTCCGGCGAGCGGGCCCCCGATCACCGAGAGGCCGCTCCACGCGGTCCAGGAGCCGATCGCCCGGGACCGCTCGTCCCCCTCGAAGGTCGTGGTGATCACCGCCAGCGCGCCGGGGACCAGCAGGGCGGCGGTGGCGCCCTGCGCGAGCCGCCCGGCGACCAGCAGCGAAGCGGTCGGGGCCACCGCTACCACCAGGGCGGACGCGCCGAAGCCCGCGGCGCCCGCGGCGAAGATCCGCCACCGGTCGACGACGTCGCCGAGCGCGCCGCCGACCAGGAGCAGGCTGCCGAGGGCGAGGAGGAAGGCGGCGACCACCCACTGCTGTACCGCGAGCCCGGCGTTCAGGTCGTCGGCGAGGTCGGGCAGGGCAACCGGCGTCATCATGCCGTCCATCCCCACCAGAGAGGACGACAGGATGCAGGCCATGAGGGCGGTGCGCTTCGGGGCGAGGTCGCGAGGCCCCGCCGCCGCCGCGGCCTCAGCCGGCATAGGTCAGTTCGGCCCTGGTGATGGCCGAGCCCTCCACACTGAAGGCATAGTTTGCCTCGAATCCTCCCGTGCCGCCCGGCGCGAAGCGGACCAGGAGGCGCTGGTGGCCGGGACGGTTCTCGGCGACCCCGAGCACCGTCAGCCTGCCGCCGACGACCTCCTTGGCGGCCCAGTCGCGGATGGCGGCACGGCCCTGGATCCGGCGCCCGACGTCGACGACCTCGGCGTCCTCGGCGAACGCCCCCGCCAGTGCGTCAAGGTTCCCGCCGTTGACGGCGCCAACGTAGGCCTCCACCGGCGCCAGCAGGCCGTGCACGCTTCCCGGCGCCGTGGCGGAGCAGGCGGCGGGAGCCTTCGCGGGGTCCTCGGCGGACAGTTCACGCCCGACGGCCTTGATGTTCTCCTGCACGATCGTCGGAAGGTCCGCGACCGGCGGGTGGCCCGGGTAGGCGCGGTCCATCTCGACGGTGATCGACTTCTGCTCGCCCGCGTCGACCGTCCGCCCGCCGGGCGAGTCCGCCGCGACGGCCGGGCGGACGAGGGCGCGGAACCGCTGGAGGTAGCGGCGCTGCTCGTCGATCAGCGCGCGTGCCGGGCCCGGCGCGCCGTGCCCCGGGTAGATCGTCCCGGCTCGGGGGAACCGCCGTCCCAGCCGGTCGAGGATCTGGAGCCAGCCGCAGCTGTTCCCCTCGATCAGCGCGGGCGTGACCTTGCCGCCGGCCAGGTCGCCGGAGAAGAGGTCGCCGGTGTCGGGACGGAAGTAGACGGTCGCGTTGTCAGACTCGCCGGCGCCGAATCCGGCGGTCTCGAAGCGGAGTCCGCCGACCCGCAGCGGTGTGCCGTCCTCAAAGGTCCGGTCGGCGTAGGTGACCTCGGCGGGGAAGTTCTTGTTCGCCGATCGGGCCAGGGGGTAGAAGCCGCGCCTGTCCTCCCGCATCGTCTTGTCGGTCGCCTTCGAGGCGTGGACGGGGGCTTCGGGGAACGCCTCGTGCAGGGCGCGCGCGCCGCCCACATGGTCGGGATGGGAGTGGGTGAGCAGAATGGCGGCGACGGGCCTGCCGGCCTTCCTGATCTCCGTGATCGCCTTCTGCGCGTCGGCCGGGGTGCGCAGGGTGTCGATGACGACCAGTCCCCGCGGAGCCTCGATCCAGTAGGTGTTGACCGAGCCCGGATGGGACGAGGCGAAGCGCCCCGGCCGCGCCGTCTTCGCGTCGCCGCCGTCAGGTCCGTCGTCCGAACAGCCCGCCACCGGCGCGATCGCGCATGCGGCGGCGGAGCCTGCGGCGAGAAGGCGCCGCAATCTCTGGTTCATCTGAAGCCTTGGTGAAAGTGGGTGAGGTGTGGTGGCCGCGGGGCTAGCGGAAGTCGTCCGCGTGGGCTAGCGCCCACTGCCTGAAGCTGCGGGGCGGGCGTCCGGTCAGCTTCTCCACGGTGGGGTAGATCTTCGACTCGTCGAGGGTCCCGTCGGCGTAGAAACTGAAGAACGCGTGGATGTACTCCTCTGGCACACGCCCGGTCATGTCGGCCCGGGCCTCCTCATCCGTGAGGGCCCGGAAGCGCAGGTCGCGGCCGAGGACCTCGGCCAGGACGGCCAGGCGCTCGGCGGGCAGGAGCCGTTCCGGGCCGCTCAGCTCGTACACGCGCTCCTCGTGCCCGGAGTCGAGCAGGGCCCGAACCGCGACGGCGGCGATGTCGTACGGGTCGACGGAGGCGATGGGCACGTCGCCGAAGGCGTCCTTGACGACGTCGCCCTCGCGCAGCTGCGGCAGCCAGCGCAGGGCGTTGGACATGAAGGCGTTGGGCCGCAGGAAGGTCCAGGCCAGTCCGGACTCGCGGACCGCCGTCTCCGATCGGATCATGAACTCGGAGATGGCGTTGCGGGTGTCGGCGGAGACGGCGGCCGGGCTCGACAGCAGCACCGCCCGCTCCACCCCCGCCCGCCTCATCGAGGCCAGCAGGCCCGGCATGTCGCGGTAGCCGGGCAGCAGGAACACCCCCCGGACGCCGTTGAGGGCGCCGGCGAGCGAGTCCGGCTCGTTCAGGTCGCCGACGGCCTCCTCGACCGGCAGGCCGGCGGGTTCGCGCACCAGCGCCCGGACCGGCCGGCCGGCTCCGACGAGCGCCCGCACGACCTCACCGCCGACGTTCCCGGTGGCTCCGGTGACAAGGATCATCGCAGGGTCCTTCCGAAGTGGGCGGTCACGGTGTCGGCCGCGAGCGTGACCTGGGGGTCCTGGTCGTAGAAGTCGAACTGGGTCCCCTCCGTCCAGAGGATGTCCTTCCGGCCGGTGAGCCCGGCGTGGAAGCGGCGGGCGCCGTCGGGGATGGCGGCGTCCTCGCTGTGGACGAGCAGGGTGGGCTGGGTGATCTGCGGCGCGATGGCGATGGAGTCGTAGGTGAGCCACCCCTCCCAGGCCATCACGGCGAAGCGGTTGGGCCAGGCGGGGATGCCGCCGCGGGCCGGGTTGAGGTAGAAGTCGATGTCGTAGGGCATGGCCGCGCGCTCGTCGGTGGTGCTGACCACCGGGACGTAGTCGATCTCGCCGGTCTTCTCGAATCGCGCGCGGGCCTCCCGGGCAGACTTGATCTTCTGGGCGACCGCCTCCGCGCCCCCGTAGGCGGCCTCGCAGACGGCGGCGTCGTGCAGCCACGGCGCGACCAGGGCGAGGGAGCCGACGCGAGGGTCGGCGGCGGCGTTGCCGGCCATGTACATCCCGGCGGCGCAGATCCCGAGGGCGCCCAGCCTGCCCGGGTCGATCGACGGGTGGCCCACCAGGAACGTCACCGCGTGGTGGATGTCACGGATCTTGCGCGCGGGGTCCTCCACGTCGCGCGGCCCGCCTCCGGACTCGCCGAAGCCGGTGAAGTCGAACGACAGCGCGGCGTAGCCGCGGTCGGCCAGCCGTTCGGCGTACCGGTCGGCCATCAGCTCCTTGACGCTGGTCCAGGTCCCGGCCACCACGACCCCGGGGGCCGGGGCCTCGGTGCCGGGCAGGAACAGGTTGCCGGTCAGCGTGGCGTCGTCGCTGCTGAAGGTGACCTTCTGCTGAGTCGTCATGAACGGTCCTTTCTCGTATGGCGTCGGCTCGGGGGGAGATCGGCCGGACGGTCCGGCGGGGCGGCCCGGTGCCGCGGGATCATCCGGCCGCCTCCGCGGCCGGCGCCATCAGCTCCCGGTTGCCGTCCGCCCACGTCGCCGTCATCACGACACCGCCGATCCTCCATCCGCCGCCGGCGCGGACCAGGTCGAACCGGTAGGTGCCGCCGAGCGTCCAGAGCGGCGAGCCGAAGGGGTTCGCCAGCCGGTGGGTGGCCTGGAACGACGCCGTGCACACCGCGGTGTCGCCCTCGATCGTCACCAGGTGGTTGCCGACCAGGTGCTGCGTGGCGTCGAACCCGCCCAGCACGCCGGACCAGGCGTCCGCGATCTGCCGCGGGGACAGCACGGCCGGCTCGCCGCCGTTCAGGCTCGTGTAGTCCAGACGCACCTCGTCGGCGAACACGCTTTCCATCGCGTCCCATTCACGTTGGTCGGCGTGCCACGCCATGCGCGTGCACACCTCGACCACGGCCTGGCGGTCGACGAGACGAAGCATCTCCGCCTCGAGGCCGGGACTGGCGGTCGTGCTCACTGGAAACCCCCTGTCATCGCGTTCCGAATCGGTTCGGGCGGCTGCCGCGACCGGGTCGCGGCGCGAGACGCCTGCACCGCGTCCTCCGTCCGCCGCGATCGATTCTGGGCGCCGCGATGCCGCGAGAGGAAACAAGGATGAGCTGGGGCGAGCACAGCGGATCGTTGTGGCCGCTATCTTGAGTTTTGTGAGCGACCTCGATCTCCGGCACCTGCGCTCGTTCCTGGCCGTGGCGCGGGAGCGGTCCATCACCCGCGCGGGGGCGGTGCTGCACCTGACGCAGCAGGCGGTATCGACGCACATCCGGCAGCTGGAACGTTCCCTTGGCGTGGTCCTGCTGGTCCGGACCTCGCGCGGGGTCCTGCTCACCGCCGCCGGGGAGGAACTCGCGGCGGGGGGCGCGACCGTCGTCGACGACGTCGACCGCTTGGCCGACCGGGTCCGTGCCGTGGCCGACGCTCAGTCGGGCACCCTTCGCCTGGCCTGCTGCCCTGCCTCCACCTCCCTGTTCGCCGTCGACGTGGCCGACGCCCTTGAGGGGATGGTGCCCGGCCTGCGCGTGACGTTGCAGGGCGCGCGGCACCCCAGACACGAGCTCGAGCTTCTCAGCGACGGCCGCGCGGACGCGGCCTTCATGTGGATGCCGGTCGGGGACGTCGGGCTGCACCACGCCGTCGTCCGCAGGGATCCCCGGGCCGTGGTGCTGTCGCCCCGCCATCCCCTCGCCGACCGCTCGGCCGTGACCATGGCCGACCTCGCCGGCGAGCCGGTCGTCCGTCCCGACGTCCTCACGTCGCCGGAGGCCGAACGGTTCTGGATCGTGGACCCGAGGCCCGAAGGCGGCCCCGCGCCACGCGGCCCGCTCGTGCCCAGCGTGGAGGACTGCCTCCTGGAGGTGGGCCGCCGCCGCGGCGTCTGGCTCGCCCCGCGCCCGTTGGAGGTGCTGGCGCCCACCGGCAACCTGCGCTGGATCCCGGTCACCGGCGCCGAGTCATTCGACCTCGCCGTGGTGTGGACCGACCGCGCGCCCCAGCCGCTGATCACACGCCTGATCAGCGAGGTCCGCACCCTCACCGGACACAACCAGGGTCTGCACGCCGCCTGAGGTCGCGCCAGGCCGCTAGGCCTCCAGGTCGTCCTCGGCGAGCAGGACGGGCAGGGTCTCGGGGGCCCGCAGCACGGCCTCCACCAGGAGCCGGTCGGCCCAGTTCCCGGTGGACCACGCGAGCGCCCGCGCCAGGCCGGCGACGCCGTTCGCGTGGACCCGGCCGTCCCTCGTCCACCACGGGACGTCCTGGCCGTCCACGACGAGGCGCTCATGGGCGAGATAGCCGGCGGGGGCGTCGGGCAGAACCGCCCTGACGGCCTCCGGGACGGGGCGCCCCTCGCCGTCCGACTCCACGAGCCCCGGGATCTCCTCCCCGGCGAGCGGCAGGTCCAGGAGTTCGGCCAGGCGCGCGTCGCGGCCCTGCGCGGCGATGACGAGGGGCTGCCCTTCGAGGAGGGGAAGCACGTCGGGGCCGTCGAGGACGAGGGCGTCCGCCGCGTCGACCACCTCGACGTCGCCGTCGACGACCGCCCGCACGCTCTCGGGCGGCTCGACGTCCGCGTCCGGGGCGTCGGCCAGCGCCGTCCAGAGCCCGCCCAGCTGGGACCGCCCCACCCGCCGCCGGGCATCGCCCAGGCGATCGAGCAGTTCCTGCGCGCCTCCGGGCTCATCGAGCAGTTCCACCAGTGACGTGCGGACGCCCAGGGCGAGCAGGAAGTGCTCGTCCAGTCCCTCCGGCGCGACGTCGTAGAGCCCTGCGAGCGCTTCGTCGCCGCCCAGGCGGAACTCGCCCGGCCTGCGGCCGTCCAGAACGGGGTGACGGCTCAGCCACCACGCCGTGTACGACGGGACGACGACCCGCCGCCCGTTGTGCAGGGCCGCATGGGCGGGATCCACGATCGCGGACCGCCACGGCGGCGCGGCGAGAACCCTGAGCGCCGCCGCCCAGTCGTCGACGAGTTCGAGGTCGCGGACCGCCGCGAACTCCGGGACGAGCGGTGGGAGGTCCTGCTCGCCGATCCGGCGCAGCACGTCGTCCGCCCACACGTCCTCGTCGTCGAGTTCGAGGCTCTCGGCCTCGTCGGCGAGGCCCGCGAGGTTGACGTCCTCGGCCCTGGCCAGCGCGAACCCGTCCAGGACGCCGGCGGCAGCGAGCGTCTCCGCGCCCCACCGCTCCAGGACCTCGCCGTCCACCACGCCGAACGGCGCGTCGCCGGCCATGATCCCCCGCAGCGGGCTCTCCGGCAGCAGCAGCTCGCCCGCCGGGTAGAGCTCTCCGTCGTCGCCGGGCAGCGCCAGCTCGGCCAGCCACGGCTCGTCGCCGGGATCGGCGTGCGCGGCCGCGACCAGGCCCAGCACGGCCTCGGCGACCGCGTCGGGGTCGTCGGCCTCGAAGGACTCCTCGACGGCGGCCCGCACGGCGGCGTCGGCCAGGACGGCCCGCGGCCCGGCCTCGACCGCGCCGAGCCGCGCCAGGAGCGGGTGCACGGCCTCCGGGTGGACGAAGCGCAGCCCCAGCGCGTCCAGGCCCGCGGGATCGACGCCGTCCGCGATCAGCAGGCCGCGCGGCCCCCGCACCACGCGTCCCGCCTCCCCCGCCAGCGGCACCGGCAGAGCCCCCAGAGCGTCCGTGGCGGCCCCGGCGAGCGCGTCGTACACCCGGTGCCACCACGCCGGTTCCCGGTCCACAGCGGCCAGCTCGTCGATCACATCGGCCAGTTCCACCCGCCGCACCCCGAGCGCCGCCAGCGCCGGGCTCCGCGCGGGCCACTCCGGCGGCAGCAGGCCGCCCACGACGGCGTCGGGCTCCGCCTCGGCGCCGCGGCCGCCGAGCACCTCGACGAACGCGGCGGGCGCGTCCACGGCGATCGCGTCGCGCCCGCGGGTCCGGTGGGGCAGGACGGGCGCCTCCGGAAGCCGCTCCCGGATCCCCCGCCGGATCCGCGCGTCCAGCTCCCCGGCGGCGATCGGCCCCGGCACGAGCTCCAGGACCTTCGGGGAGACGGGCAGCTCGCCGAGCAGCCGCACGTACGCCTCGGCCGCCCGGTCGACGAGCAGGTCCGTCAGCGCGCCGGGCGCGACGTGCCGCCGGTCGGGCGCGAGCGGGAACGACGCGATGAGCAGCGCGGGCAGGTCGAGGCGCTCGTCGCTGGGCGTGGGCGCGTGCAGGACGCCGGGCGTGTCCTCGGGGAGCCCGCCCTCGGGCAGGGCCCACCGCACCTGCCAGAACGGCCGGGCCCGCTCCTCCACGGGACGGTCCCGCAGGAGCTCCGCGGGGATCTCCCCATGGCCCTCGGCCGTCCGCCACAGGCCGCCGTCGATGACCACCTCGCCGGGGGCGCGCCGTTCGGCGGTCAGCGTCCGGACGTCCCCGTCGACGTCGATCTCGACGTGCTCCAGCGCGGGCAGCGCCAGCATGAGCGCCGCCCCCACCTGCCGGAGCTGCCGCAGGACCGGCTCGACCGCCTCGTCCCGCAGCGGCAGCCGCACGACGCTGTCGAAGCCCGCCGGGACCTCGGGGGCCCGTTCCAGGGCGAACGGCAGCCGCAGCAGCGGCACGTGGCCGCCGCGCCGCTCCAGCTCCTCGGCCAGCCCCGGGATCCCCTCGACCAGTTCCCGGGCTCGTGTCAGCGACCACTCGACGCCCGCCGCCCCGGACGCGATGGCCGGGGTGTCGGACACGGCGACGACGGCGGCGAAGCCCACGCCGAACCGGCCGGCGGTGGCCGGCTCGTCGCGCTTGGCCGAGGCGCGGAGCGTCGAAAGAGCCTCCACCCCGGCGGCGTCCAGCGGCGCCCCGGTGTTCGCCGCGGTCAGCAGCGGCTCCCCGCCGGTGCGCAGCGTGAGCCTGAGGCGGCCCGGCACGGCGGCGCGCCGGGCCGCGTCGGCGGCGTTCTGCGCAAGCTCGATGACCACACGGTCGCGGTAGCCGCCGAGCGCGTGGTCCTCCTCGGCGTTGGCGTCCTCGCGGAAGCGCGCCGGGGACTCGGCCCAGGCGCGCAGGACCCGCTCTCGCAGGGCCCGCGCGCCGAACACGTCCTCCATGGGATCAGCTGTGGCCGAGCGCCTCGTCGTCGAGGGACGCGGCGTCCTCGTCGCCGCCCGTGGGGACGACCTCGTAGCCGAGCTCGTCGATGACCGGCGGGTTGTGCTCGGACACCGCCGGGAGGGAGACGGCCTCGGAGTGCGCGCCGCAGCCGTGGTCGGCGGAGACGACGCGGCCGTCGTCGGGCGCGTACTCGTTGGCGCAGACGCCGAACACCTGCCGCAGCCCGCCCGCCAGCGCCACGTAGAAGCCGCAGGTGGAGCACTGGGCGGGAGCGGACGCGGCGATCGGGGCGCGGGGCCCGGCGACGCCGTCGTACCAGCGGGCGGCGGCCTCGTCGCGGCCCTCCCGTGACAGCACCCGGACCCGGCCGAGGCCGAGCTCCCACTGGGCCTCGCGGTCGGTCGACTCGTCCACCTGCGTGAAGCCGGGCGCGAGCCGCACGTCGTCGGGCGCGGTCGGCAGCAGGTCGCCGGGGCCGAGGTCGCCCGGGCGCAGCCGCTCCAGCCACGGCACCCACGGCGGCGCGAGGAGCGCGTCGTCGCCGGGGAGCAGGACGCACTCGCTGACCGTGACGTTCTTGGCGCGCGACGCGCGGGTCACCGTCACGGCCCACCGCCAGCCCGTGTACGCGGGGTCGAGGCACACGAAGTAGTGCGTGACCACCCTGTCGCCCTCGGCGCGCAGGCCGAGGTGCTCGCCGACCTGGGCCGAGCCGGCGGTGTCCTCGGCGGCCTCGCGGGCGAGGTCGACCGCCTCGGCGCAGGCGGAGTCGACGGCGGGTGTGCGGGACCGGCGGGCGGCCCCGGGAGTGGTGCGCGCGGCGGCGGATCGCGCGGGGCTGGACTGGCGCTGTGGGCTCACATGTCAATTCTCGCCCATGCGGGCACGTGTCCCGCACAAGGCGGGCGTCGTCCGCGAGGTGATCCCGCATTCCAGCGGGGAACGTACTCTCAGTCGAGGACTCCGATGGCCGCCCCCGGCCCCGTGCCGGGACGACCGCGAGGAGAGATCAGGGCGGATGGCAGACCGGACACGGGCGGGTCGGTCCGCGCGCGCCGTCACCGGGGGTGCGGCGCGGGCGTGCCGCGCAGCGCGCTCGGCGGCGCTCGGCACGGGGCGGCTCACCCGCCGCGCCACCCACGCGCAGGGCGCCGGCCGCAGCGGGCTCGGCAGCCTGATCGAGGCGTGCGCGTTCAACTCCGCCGGGGACGCGCTGGTCACGGTCGCGCTCGCGGGAACCCTGTTCTTCGGCCTCGACGTCGACCAGGCGCGCAGCCAGGTCGCCCTCTACCTCGTCGTCACGATGGCGCCGTTCGCGCTGGTCGCGCCGCTGATCGGCCCCGCGCTGGACCGGGCCCGGCACGTCCGCCGGTACGCGATCGCCAGCACGTTCGTGATGCGGGCGCTGCTGTGCTGGGCGCTGGCGAGCGCGCTCCCGCACGGCGACCAGGTCACCTTCCTGCCGGCCGCGTTCGGCGTCCTGGTGCTGTCCAAGGCCTTCGGGGTGCTGCGCGCCGCGGTCACCCCGCGCGTCCTACCGGAGGAGATCCCGCTGGTCACGGCCAACGCGCGCTGCTCGTTCGCCGGGCTCATCGCCGCGTCGATCACCGCGCCCGCCGGGGCCGGCCTCGCCGTGCTGGTCGGGCCGGGCTGGGTGCTGCGCATCGGCACCGTCCTGTTCCTGCTGGGCGCCGTGTTCACCATGCGGCTCCCCCGGCACGTGGACGTCCCCGAGGCCGAACCGGCGGCGGAGAACGCCTCCCCGCGCCGCGCGTGGCGGGCGTGGCCCCGCGTCGGCCCCGTCGTCGCGGAGGCGATGCAGGCGAACGCGGTGCTGCGCGCGTTCTCCGGCTTCCTGATCATCTACCTGGCGTTCCTGCTGCGCCAGGAGCGGTTCGACCCGGTGTCGCACCACGTCGCCCTCGGCCTGCTGGCGGCGTGCGCGGGCGCGGGCGGGCTGGTCGGCACCGGGCTCGGCGCCTGGATGAAGGCGCGGGCGCCGCGGTTCATCGTGTCGGCGACGCTGGCGTGCGTCACCGGCGTCACCGCCGCGGGCGCCGCGTTCTTCGGGCTGTGGGCGGCCCTCGCCGTGGCGACCGCGGCCGGGCTCGGGCAGGTGCTCGGCAAGCTGTCCATGGACGCGGTCGTGCAGCGCGAGATCGGCGAGGAGGTGAGCTCGTCCACGTTCGCGGTCTCGGAGACCCTGCACCAGCTCAGCTGGGTCCTCGGCGGACTGCTCGGACTCGGCATGTCGATCGTCGCGGACGGGCGGCTCGCGCTCGCGGTCGTCGCGGCGGCGCTGGCCCTCGCGTTCGGGCTGCTGGTGATGCGGCAGGCCGGAGTCCAGCGCCGGGCCGGGGGGCCCGACCCCGCCGGCCCGCTCAACGACGCGCACCACGAGATGCGCGCCTGACCGCCGGCGCCGGGGCGCCGGCCGCGGTCAGGGCGCCAGGTCGTCGGCGACCGCGCGCAGCACTATGGCGATCTTCCTGGCCTCCGCGGGGGCCGGGTGCTTGCCCCGCCGGTAGGTGTTGGAGATCCCGTCGAGCAGCTTGATCAGGTCCTCGGTGATGACGACCATCTCGTCGGGCTTCTTGCGCCGCTGCTTGGCGATGGTCTTCTCCACCGACGGCAGCGTCTCCAGCACCCGCACCTGCAGGGCCTGCTGACCGCGGCGCCCCTCGACCACGCCGAACTCGATGCGCTGGCCCGGCTTGAGGGTCGTGACCCCGGCCGGCAGCGCCGACGAGTGCACGAAGACCTCACCGCCGTCGTCGCGGGTGAGGAAGCCGAACCCCTTGTCGGAGTCGTACCACTTGACCTTGCCAGTCGGCACCGGAGACCTCGTTCGGTAATCGTCCTGAATCGACCCCAAGATTAGTGCCTCGCCGCGGGCCGGTGAACATGCCGGGGCCACCGCGAAGCCCACGGGGCAACGGGATCGACGCTATCCCGGCCGCCCCGGGACGGCATCCGAATATCGCCGCGCAGCTCAGCCCGCCGGGGCGGCGGGTCAGCCCGCCCGGAAGCCGCCGAGCCAGCCGGGGAACGCCAGCAGGTCCGGCAGGACGACGTCCGCGCCGTAGGCGGTGAGGGCCGCCGAGTCGTACGCGCCGGTCGCGACGGCAACCGCCACCGCCGAGGCGGCCCGGGCGGCGTCCACGTCGCCGGTGTGGTCGCCGATGTAGGCGCGGGCGCCGTGCTCGCGCAGGGCGGCGCCCTTGTCGGCGCCGAACAGGCCGCCCACCACGGCGTCCGCCGCGACCCCGAGGAACCGGACGGTCCGCTCGGTGTCGGCCTGGTTCTTGCCCGACACGACGACCACCCGCCCGCCGCGCGCCCGCACCGCCTCCAGCGCCGCGGCCGCCCCCGGCATCAGGACGGTCGCCGGCACCGCGACGTCCGCGTAGATCGCCCGGTAGCGCGCCGCCATCGCCGGGACCTCCTCCGGCGGGAACCAGTACGCCAGCTCCTCCTCCAGCGGGGGCCCGATGCGCCGCACCACCTGAGCGGTGTCGATCGGCACGCCCGTCTCCGCCGCCAGGGCCGCGTAGACCGCGCTGATCCCTGCGCGGGTGTCGGCGAGGGTCAGATCGAGGTCGAAACCGATGGCGAGGCTTTCGCGGGACGGCGCCGAGGAGGGGAGATCGAGCACGTTCACAGGGTAAGGGGGGTGGACACACGCAAGGACCCGCGCTCTCCTGGTAGTGGCGATGCGACGGGATCCGAGTAGGAGAGCGCGGGACCGTGCCTGCGATATACCCGGGCCCTCGGCCACAAACCACCTGACCAGGGAAAACGCAGCACAGGAACGCACCACCCCCGCCCCAAGTATGATCAGCGCCCGACCCGGTGAAGGAGGCCGCAGATGGCAGGGACCCAGACCGAGCCGGGCGGTGACCACCGCGCCCCGCGCGCCCGCCGGCTTCCGGCCGCCGCGGCCCGCCGCCGCGCCGTCGACCTGCTCGCGGCGGCGGTCTCCATCGTCACCACGCTCGTGGTGACGGTCCTGGCCGTGCACATCGCCTTCGTCGCGTTCGAGGCCAACACCGCCAACGACCTCGTCCGCTGGTTCGGGGACCGGGCCGCCGACCTGTGCTGGCAGTTCAAGGACGTCTTCCAGCCGGACGACCCCAAGGTGGACGTCGCCGTCAACTACGGTCTGGCAGCCGTCGTCTACCTGGCGGTCGGCCGCATCCTGGTCCGCCTCGTCCGCCGCCTGGGCCAGTCGCGGCCGGGCTAGTCGCGGCCGGGGAAGCGGACCTCGTCGAAGGGCCACGCCGTGCTGACCCAGCCGCGGACGAACCCCTCCAGCTCCTTCTCCAGGACGGAGTTCTCCTCGTCCGACCGCACCCAGAACACCACCACCGCGTCCGAGCCGGGACGGTCCGACGGGGCGACGTGGATGCGGCCGAGCTGCCGCTCCCCGTCCGGTGTGGTCACGACGTAGCTGAACGAGCGCCGCAGCTGCCCCTGCTTCTGCAGCCACGCGACGTCGATCAGCGCCTGCTCGAAGGTGAACTCGCGGTCGGGCCAGCCCCACTCGGGCCCGAACCGGCCGGCCAGCCGGTCCAGGCTGCCGATCACGGCGCCGTAGTCCTTGACCACGTCGTGCACGGTGATCGGACGGATCTGGAAGTCGGGCCCGGCCACCAGGGCGGGTACCACGAAGTCCTCGGGCAGGAAGGCCCCGTCGGCCGCCTTCCGCGGAGACTTGAACATCGCCGACCTTTCCTGGCGACGCCCCTCCGGCGACGGGGCGCGGACGAAGGAACTCTAGTCGCCGGGCACCTCGCCGCGAGCGGCATCACGGATTCGGGCGCGCCGCGCGCGACGCGGGGGACCGGCCGCCTGAACATGCCTTACTGTTCTTGCGGAGGAATTCATCACCATGACGACATCTACGCGCGACCGCATCGTCTCCGAGTCGCTCCGGCTGTTCGCCGACCGGGGCTACGCGGCGACGTCGGTCGCCGAGATCGAGGCGGCGGCCGGCCTGTCCCCGGGCGCGGGCGGTCTCTACCGGCACTTCCGGTCCAAGGAGGAGGTGCTCTCCTCGGCCATCCGCGAGCACATCGAGCGGACCCGCCGGCAGATCAGCGACGTCCTCACGCAGTCCACCGCGTTCGAGGAGCGCCCGCTCGAGACCCGGCTGCGCATGACGTGCCAGGCCGGGCTGGCCAAGATGCGCGAGGAGCAGGACCTCATCCGGGTCCTGTTCCGCGACCTCGACCAGTTCCCGAACCTGGTGGCGGAGATGCGCGAGGGCATCGTCAACCCGCTGTACGACGGGATCGCCACCTGGCTGGCGGCGCAGCCCGAGTTCGAGGGCTTCGACGAGGACTGGCCCGCCGTCGCGTCCATCCTCGGCGGCGCCGTGGTGAACTACTGGCTCGCGAACGAGGCGATGTACGAGCCGCCCACGCGCATCGACGAGAAGCGGTTCGTGGAGAGCTGGGCGCGTCTCGGCCTCGGGCTGGTGCATCTGGAGCGCACACCCGCCACCTGATCGCGGTCCGCCGGAGTTCCCCACCTCGCGCGGGCCTCTAACCTGGAGGCCCGCGTGCCTGCGGCATGCACGCGACTTAAAGTTGGGGAACGGCATGGAAACGTATGCGGACTGGTTGCGCGCGCGCGGCGACGACGAACTGCGCGCGCTGCTGGCCGCGCGTCCCGAGCTGCTGGCCCCCGTCCCCGCCGACCTGACCGCGCTCGCCGCCCGCGCCGCCACGCCCGCCGCCGTGTCCCGCGCGCTCGACCGGCTTGACCGCTTCACCCTCGCCGTCCTGGAGGCCCTGCTCGTCCTGCCCGCGCCCGCCGGGCCGGACGCGCTCGCCGCCGCCCTCGACGCCACCCCCGGGCAGGCCGAGGGCGCGCTCGCCACCCTCCGCCGGTTCGGACTGGCCTGGGGCGACGGCGCCCCGGCCACGGCGCCCGGCGTGCGGCAGAGCCTGCCGCACCCCGCCGGGCTCGGCCCGCCCGCCCGCGAGGTCTTCGCGGGCTACTCCGCCGAGCGGCTCACCGACCTGGTCACCGACCTGGACGGCGAGGCCCCGCGCGGCTTCGCCGACTCCGGCCGCCTCCTCGCCCGGCTCGCCGAGCTGCTGGGCGACCCCGCCGCCCTGATCGAGGACGCCGGGCCCGAGGCGCGGGCCGCCCTCGACCAGCTCGCGTGGGGCCCGCCGGTCGGGCGGGTCGCCGACGCACGCCGTCCCGTCCGGCTCGACACCGCGACCACCCCCATCGAGCGGCTCCTGGCGCGCGGCCTCCTCGCCGCCGAGGACGACCGCACGGTCACCCTGCCCCGCGAGGTCGCCCTGCACCTGCGCGGCGGACGCCTGTTCCGGGACGTCCCCGCCGAGCCGCCGCCGCTCACCCCGGCGGCCGAGCCGCGCCGCGAGGACGTGGTGGTGCGCGCCGCCGCGGGCGAGGCCGCGGGCGCCGTCCGGCTCATCGAGGAGCTGCTGGAGCGCTGGGGGCTGGAACCGCCGCCCGTCCTGCGCAGCGGCGGCCTCGCCGTCCGCGACCTGCGCGCCGCCGCGACGCTCCTGGACGTCCCGGAGTGGAAGGCCGCCCTGCTCGTCGAGGTCGCCTACGCGGCGGGCCTGCTGACCCGCAGCGGCGACCTCGACGGCGAATGGCTGCCCACCCCCGCCTACGACCTGTGGCTGATGCGCGACACCGCCGGGCGCTGGACGGAGCTGGCCCGCGGCTGGCTGAAGTCCGACCGCGCCGCCGGCCTCGCCGGCGACCGCGACGACCGCGACCGGCTCATCAACGCCCTCAGCGAGGCGATGGTGCGCAGCAGCGCGCCGTCCACCCGCCGCGCCGTCCTCGACGTCCTCGCCGGCGCGGGCCGCGGCGTCGTCGTCGGTGAGGACGCGCTCCTGGCCCGGCTGGCGTGGCTGCGGCCCCGCCACGGCGGACCCGCCCGCGACCGCCTCGTCGGCTGGACGCTCCGCGAGGCCGCCGCCCTCGGCCTCACCGGGTTCGGGGAGCTGGCCCCGTTCGGCCGCGACCTGCTCGCCGGCGACGACCCCGAGCCCGCGCTGGAGAAGTACCTCCCGGAGCCCGTCGACGAGATCCTCGTCCAGGCCGACCTGACCGCCGTCGCGCCCGGCCCGCTCGTCACCGAACTCGCCCGGGAGCTGGCCCTCGCCGCCGACGTCGAGTCCACCGGCGGCGCCACCGTGTACCGCTTCACCGCCGAGTCCGTCCGCCGCGCCCTGGACGCCGGGCGGACCGCCGCCGACGTCACCGACCTGCTCGCGCGGCACTCGGCGACCCCGCTCCCGCAGCCGCTCGTCTACCTGATCGACGACGTCGCCCGCCGGCACGGCCACCTGCGCGTCGGCGCCCTGTCGTCCTACGTCAGGACCGACGCGCCCGCCACCCTCGACGAGATCCTCGCCGACCGGCGCGCCGCACCGCTGCGGCTGTACCGCCTCGCCCCGACCGTCCTGGCGTCCGGGCTGCAGCGCGCCGACCTGCTCGACGGCCTGCGCGCCATGGGCCTCGCCCCGGTCGCCGAGGCGCCCGGCGGCGGCGTGATCGTGACCCGGCCGGACGCGCAGCGCGCCGACCCGCCGCCCACCGCCGAGATCGTCCGGCTCCGTCCCGACGACCGCACCGACGCCTCGATGATCTTCGCGGCGGTGCGGGCGCTGCGGGCCGGCGACGAGGCGTCCATGCACGGCGCCGAGCACGCCCGGCAGGCCCCGTCCGGCGAGCCGCCCCGCTCGCCCGCGATGGCCACCGTCGAGCGGCTGCGCGGCGCCGTCGAGCGCGGAGGCCGCGTCTGGATCGGCTACCTCGACCAGCAGGGGCAGGCGTCCAGCCGCATCGTCGAACCCGTCCGCGTCGAGGGCGGATTCCTCACCGGCTACGACGCGACCCGCGCCGCCGTGCACCGCTTCGCGCTGCACCGCATCACCGGGGTCTCCGAACTGGACGACGCCTCCTGAGCAGCCCCGACGTCATCCGCCGCTGTCCGGAACCGGACGCCGGCGACGGCGGGAACCAGCGAACCTCGCATACGGTCCAAACAAGGGTCCATCGGACGGGATAGCGTGTCCGGGCGAATGGTGCGAGGAGGCTCCCGATGAGCGGGTACGGAGGGCGTCCGCCGTCGGGCTGGGACGACCCCTACGGCGGGGACCGGAACTGGGACGCGGGCGGCGTGTACGGACAGCCGCACGGGCAGGGCTACGGCTACACCCAGCCCGGATACGGCCAGCCCGGATACGGCCAGCCCGGATACGGGTACGGGCCTCCGGGCGTCCCCTACCGGCCCGCGAGCAACGGCTCCACCATCGCCGCGCTCGTCTGCAACGCCATCGCGATCGTGATGTGCTGCAACATCGTGGCGATCCCCGGCGTGATCACCGCGGCGATCGCGCTCGGACGCGTCCAGACCGACCCGCGGTCCGCCCGGAGGCTGACGGTCTGGAGCTGGTGCCTGTTCGCCGCGGCCATCGCCATCGGCGTCATCCTCCTGATCGTCTACATCGCCATCGGCGTCATGTCAGAGCCGGACTACAGCTCCTCCGAGGGCATCTGACCCGCGCCGCGCCGGCGCGGCCGCCCGCAATAAAGGCGGCGGCCCGGGCGTTGAAGACCCCAGTCCCTCTCCGGAACGCGCGAACCGCGGTCGCCGCTCGGGTAGCGTGCGGCAGCGATGCCACCGTCCGGACGAGGCATCGATCTTCCGAAACCCGACGGGGGCTTCTGCTTTGACCGACGGTCCGCTCATCGTCCAGTCCGACAAGACGCTGCTGCTGGAGGTCGACCACGACCTGGCCGACGCCTGCCGCAAGGAGATCGCCCCGTTCGCCGAGCTCGAACGGGCGCCCGAGCACGTCCACACCTACCGGGTGACGCCGCTCGCGCTGTGGAACGCGCGCGCCGCCGGCCACGACGCCGAGCAGGTAGTCGACACCCTGATCCGCTTCTCCCGGTACCCCGTCCCGCACGCCCTGCTCGTGGACGTCGCCGACACGATGGCCCGGTACGGGCGGCTGCGCCTGGAGAAGGACCCCGTCCACGGGCTCATCCTGTCGTCCTCCGACCGGTCGGTCCTGGAGGAGGTCATGCGCGCCAAGAAGATCAAGGGCATGATCGGCGACCGGGTCGGCGACGACGCCGTCGCCGTCCACCCGAGCGAGCGCGGTGCCCTCAAGCAGGCCCTGCTCAAGCTCGGCTGGCCCGCCGAGGACCTCGCCGGCTACGTGGACGGCGAGGCCCACGCCATCTCCCTCGCCCAGGACGGCTGGGAGCTGCGCTCCTACCAGAGCGACGCCGCCTCGGCGTTCTGGCACGGCGGCTCCGGCGTCGTCGTCCTGCCCTGCGGCTCCGGCAAGACGATCGTCGGCGCCGCCGCCATGGCCCGCGCCCAGGCGACCACGCTGATCCTCGTCACCAACACCGTCTCCGCGCACCAGTGGAAGCAGGAGCTGCTGCGCCGCACGTCCCTCACCGAGGACGAGATCGGCGAGTACACCGGCACCAAGAAGGAGATCCGGCCGGTCACCATCGCCACCTACCAGATCATGACGACGCGCCGGAAGGGCGCCTACGCGCACCTGGAGCTCTTCGACGCCCGCGACTGGGGCCTGGTCGTCTACGACGAGGTCCACCTGCTGCCCGCGCCGATCTTCCGGATGACCGCCGACCTGCAGGCCCGCCGCCGCCTCGGCCTCACCGCCACCCTCGTCCGCGAGGACGGGCGCGAGGGGGACGTGTTCTCCCTCATCGGCCCCAAGCGGTACGACGCGCCGTGGAAGGACATGGAGGCCCAGGGCTGGATCGCGCCCGCCGACTGCGTCGAGGTCCGCGTCACCCTCACCGACTCCGAGCGCCTCGCCTACGCGACCGCCGAGCCCGAGGAGCGGTACCGCTTCTGCGCGACGACCGACACCAAGACCAAGCTCATCCAGGCGCTCGTCGACCGGCACCGCGGCGAGCAGACCCTCGTCATCGGCCAATACATCGACCAGCTGGACGAGCTGGGCGCGCTCCTGGACGCCCCGGTCATCAAGGGCGAGACCCGGATCCGCGAGCGCGAGCGGCTGTTCGACGCCTTCCGCAGCGGAGAGATCAACGTCCTGGTCGTCTCCAAGGTGGCGAACTTCTCCATCGACCTGCCCGAGGCGTCCGTCGCCGTCCAGGTCTCGGGCGCCTACGGGTCCCGTCAGGAGGAGGCTCAGCGGCTGGGCCGCCTTCTGCGGCCCAAGGCGTCCGGTGCGGGGGCGCGCTTCTACGCCGTCGTGGCCCGCGACACCCTGGACCAGGACTATGCCGCCCACCGTCAGCGCTTCCTGGCCGAGCAGGGCTACGCCTACCGGATCGTCGACGCCGACACCGTCCTCGCGGGCGACGAGTTCTGACGCCTCACCGCAGGTCCCGCTCGCCGACCCTTGACGGGGTCGGCGGGCACCGGCCGAGGGCGAGCCGGCGGTCCGCACGGTGCCTCTCCACCAAGCCCTTGAATGGTCGCGGGGCGACGGCGTCAGCCGGTCTCCCTGCGATCCATCCAGCGAAGAGGTCGACCATCTGGATCCGAGGTCAGCCAGGATCCGTCCCCCAGCGGCTCCAGATCGTATGAATGGCGGGAATGTGCGTCGAACCGGTCGGTCACGCCACCGGTGCGCAGATCGACCCGATAGTGGACGTACCATTCCCGTTCCTCGTCCGCCACATCGTCCTCCTCCCGCTCACCGCAGATCGTGACGACGGCGGTGTCGGCGTCCAGATAACCGCCGCTCCACTCGAAGGTCGCGCTCTCGGGATCGTGGCCGAACACCGCCACCGGCAGGGTCAGCACGACCTCGCCGCTCGGACACTCGTGGAAGGCCACGTCGGCCTGCCCGTGGTCGATGCTCATGAACTGCCCGCCGCCCGGCGCCAGGGCCATGACGCACCGGTCGTCCCACGGGTACCGCTCCACTTCGAGCGTCTTCCCCTTGAGGGAGCCGGCGAAGACGAGTGAACCGTCCTGGCCCTCGCCCACGTCGAGCAGCATCCGTGACCCGTCCGGCAGTGGCAGGTGCTCCCCGCCGTGCCCGCAGGACCCCAGATCGGCCTGTGCGCGGACCTCACCGGACCAGGCGTCGAGGACCACCCAGGTGTCGGGGCTTCCGCGACCTGCCATCGCATCCGGCCGGTACACCCAGAGCAGCGTCCCGTCCGGCGAGAACGCGGCACTCGGCCTGTGCCCGTACTTCTCGGTCGACCTGGGGAGCAACGCGTATCGCCACAGCTCGGTACCGTCGCGGCCCAGGCAGACGAACTCGTGCGTCGTCGCGTAGACGATCCGGTCCCCCTGAGGGGCGACGGCGAGCCCGCACACGTCCAGGCCGGCACCGACCGGAACGGACCGCACCGCCTGGAGGAGGCCTTCCGCGGCGGCGTCGATCTCGTAGACGCGAAGACACCCGTCCAGATACCGGGCGAACAGGTCATTCATGGCGCGCAGACTAACAGCGGGTTGTGACAGGAAAAACAGAAAAAGGGCCCCGCCGGCAACGGCGGGGCCCTTTTCCAATATGTGTCCGGCGGTGTCCTACTCTCCCACACGGTCTCCCATGCAGTACCATCGGCGCTGAAGGGCTTAACTTCCGGGTTCGGGATGGGACCGGGTGTTTCCCCCTCGCCAAAACCACCGAACGTCTCAACGCACCACCCCCACAAACACCAGGAGGGCGTGCAAATCCACGTCCGAACCATTCGGCTCAGAATTCACTTATCAAAACAGCGGTCACCCAGTTGTTTCCTGGGAACCACACAGGGACGCGAACATCGTCTCGCAGCGACTCACTCTGAACGTTCAGTGTGTTCAAGCCACTCGGCCTATTAGTACCGGTCGACTCCACACGTTACCGCGCTTCCATCTCCGGCCTATCAACCCGGTCGTCTACCGGGGGCCTTACACCCACAAAGGGGTGGGAGAACTCATCTCGAGGAAGGCTTCCCGCTTAGATGCTTTCAGCGGTTATCCCGACCGAACGTAGCCAACCAGCCGTGCCCCTGGCGGGACAACTGGCACACCAGAGGTTCGTCCGTCCCGGTCCTCTCGTACTAGGGACAGACCCTCACAATTCTCCTACGCGCACAGCGGATAGGGACCGAACTGTCTCGCGACGTTCTAAACCCAGCTCGCGTGCCGCTTTAATGGGCGAACAGCCCAACCCTTGGGACCTACTCCAGCCCCAGGATGCGACGAGCCGACATCGAGGTGCCAAACCATCCCGTCGATATGGACTCTTGGGGAAGATCAGCCTGTTATCCCCGGGGTACCTTTTAGCCGTTGAGCGACACCACTTCCACACGTAGGTGCCGGATCACTAGGCCCTGCTTTCGCACCTGCTCGACACGTCCGTCTCACAGTCAAGCTCCCTTGTGCCCTTGCACTCGCCACCTGATTGCCAACCAGGCTGAGGGAACCTTTGGGCGCCTCCGTTACATTTTGGGAGGCAACCGCCCCAGTTAAACTACCCACCAGGCACTGTCCCCCACCCGGATACACGGGTGCGGGTTAGACGCTCAAAACGACCAGAGTGGTATTTCACCAACGACTCCACCCAGACTGGCGTCTGAGCTTCACAGTCTCCCACCTATCCTACACAAGACGCTCCAAGCGCCAATGCCAAGCTATAGTGAAGGTCCCGGGGTCTTTCCGTCCTGCTGCGCGAAACGAGCATCTTTACTCGTACTGCAATTTCGCCGGGCCTGTGGTTGAGACAGCGGGGAAGTCGTTACGCCATTCGTGCAGGTCGGAACTTACCCGACAAGGAATTTCGCTACCTTAGGATGGTTATAGTTACCACCGCCGTTTACCGGCGCTTAGATTCTCAGCTTCGAAGGAACAAGTCCCCCTAACCGGTCCTCTTAACGTTCCGGCACCGGGCAGGCGTCAGTCCGTATACAGCGTCTTACGACTTCGCACGGACCTGTGTTTTTAGTAAACAGTCGCTTCCCCCTGGCCTCTGCGACCCCACCCAGCTCAGGCAGCAAGTGCCATCACCGAGCGAGGTCCCCCTTCTCCCAAAGTTACGGGGGCAATTTGCCGAGTTCCTTAACCACAGTTCACCCGATCGCCTTGGTATTCTCTACCTGACCACCTGAGTCGGTTTGGGGTACGGGCCGCCGGTACACTCGCTAGAGGCTTTTCTCGGCAGCATGGGATCACTCACTTCACCTAAAACGGCTCGGCATCAGCTCTCAGGATACGCGAGAGACGGATTTACCTGTCTCTCTCCCTACAGCCTTACCCCGGGACAACCATCGCCCGGGCTGAGCTACCCTCCTGCGTCACCCCATCACTCACCTACTACCCCCTCGGGTCCCACGCTCCCCATCCAACAGGCCCGAAGGCCTCAAGAATGGTTCGGGTGGTTAGCATCAGAGGATTCAGCGTTGGCGCATACCAGCGGGTACGGGAATATCAACCCGTTGTCCATCGACTACGCCTGTCGGCCTCGCCTTAGGTCCCGACTTACCCTGGGCGGATTAGCCTGCCCCAGGAACCCTTGGTCATCCGGCGCACACGTTTCTCACGTGTGATTCGCTACTCATGCCTGCATTCTCACTCCCGCACCCTCCACCCCTGGGTCACCCCGAGGCTTCACCGGATACAGGACGCTCCCCTACCCATCAACACTTACGTGTCAATGCCACGGCTTCGGCGGTGTGCTTGAGCCCCGCTACATTGTCGGCGCGGAATCACTTGACCAGTGAGCTATTACGCACTCTTTCAAGGGTGGCTGCTTCTAAGCCAACCTCCTGGTTGTCACAGCAACTCCACATCCTTTCCCACTTAGCACACGCTTAGGGGCCTTAGCCGATGATCTGGGCTGTTTCCCTCTCGACTACGAAGCTTATCCCCCGCAGTCTCACTGCCGCGCTCTCACTTACCGGCATTCGGAGTTTGGCTGACGTCAGTAACCTGGTAGGGCCCATCAGCCATCCAGTAGCTCTACCTCCGGCAAGAAACACGCGACGCTGCACCTAAATGCATTTCGGGGAGAACCAGCTATCACGGAGTTTGATTGGCCTTTCACCCCTAACCACAGGTCATCCCCCAGGTTTTCAACCCTGGTGGGTTCGGGCCTCCACACCGTCTTACCGGCGCTTCACCCTGCCCATGGCTAGATCACTCCGCTTCGGGTCTACAGCATGCGACTAAAAACGCCCTATTCAGACTCGCTTTCGCTACGGCTACCCGCCACCGGTTAACCTCGCCACACACCATAACTCGCAGGCTCATTCTTCAAAAGGCACGCCATCACCAACAGAAACCCCGAAAGGTAACTGAGGAGGCTCTGACGGCTTGTAGGCACACGGTTTCAGGTACTATTTCACGACCCCTCACCGGGGCACTTTTCACCTTTCCCTCACGGTACTGGTCCGCTATCGGTCATCAGGAAGTATTCAGCCTTACCACGTGGTCGTGGCAGATTCACACGGGATTTCACGGGCCCCGTGCTACTCGGGAACACACCCAGAAGCCACTGAAATTTCGTCTACCGGACTCTCACCGTCTACGGTCGGCCATCCCAAGCCATTCGACTATCCCAGCGGTTTATAACTCCTCGCCGTCTCGGCAGAGACGACCGGGTGATCCCACAACCCCGCACACGCAACGCCTGCCGGCTATCACACGCGCACGGTTTAGGCTCCTCCGCTTTCGCTCACCACTACTCACGGAATCACTATTGTTTTCTCTTCCTGCGGGTACTGAGATGTTTCACTTCCCCGCGTTCCCACCAACCTGCCTATACATTCAGCAGGCGGCGACACCCCATGACGGGTGCCAGGTTTCCCCATTCGGAAATCCCCGGATCAAAGTCTGGTTGCCGACTCCCCGAGGCATATCGCAGGCTCCCACGTCCTTCATCGGCTCCTGATGCCAAGGCATCCACCGTATGCCCTTAAAAACTTGAACACACAAAACGATCAGAACAAATCGCAGATAAACAACAAGACCAACCCGAAGACACCCTCCCGAAGAAGGGTCCCTTCAAAGCGGCTCTCATCGTTCACCAGAGATGCTCGCGTCCACTGTGCAGTTCTCAAAAAACAACCGGGCCCACCAAAACCCCACCACCTTCCGGTGATGCGGTCCTGGTCCCGCAGTCCGAGGTCACCCGGGCTCGCGCCCGTTCCCTCAGGACTCAACAGCGTGTTCAGCCTCCCAACCGCCCGGAGCTCACCTTTCCCACTCCCCGAGGTCACCCTCGAAGCGGTACTAGCTGAGCCGCACGGCCAGCAGACTGAGTAGCCAGTGCTCCACATCTATGAGCAGCCACCTGACAGACATTCGCTGTCAACGGCAGCCACCGACCTGAGCCTTCCCCGAGAGGAAGCAGCTCCGGCCAGTTGGTGCTCCTTAGAAAGGAGGTGATCCAGCCGCACCTTCCGGTACGGCTACCTTGTTACGACTTCGTCCCAATCGCCGGCCCCACCTTCGACCGCTCCCCCCACACAAGGTGGTTGGGCCACGGGCTTCGGGTGTTGCCGACTTTCGTGACGTGACGGGCGGTGTGTACAAGGCCCGGGAACGTATTCACCGCAGCGTTGCTGATCTGCGATTACTAGCGACTCCGACTTCACGAAGTCGAGTTGCAGACTTCGATCCGAACTGAGACCGGCTTTAAGGGATTCGCTCCACCTCACGGTATCGCAGCCCTCTGTACCGGCCATTGTAGCATGTTTGCAGCCCAAGACATAAGGGGCATGATGACTTGACGTCATCCCCACCTTCCTCCGAGTTGACCCCGGCGGTCTCCCATGAGTCCCCACCCGAAGTGCTGGCAACATGGAACGAGGGTTGCGCTCGTTGCGGGACTTAACCCAACATCTCACGACACGAGCTGACGACAGCCATGCACCACCTGTCACCGGCCCAAAAGGACCCACCATCTCTGATGGTTTTCCGGCGATGTCAAGCCTTGGTAAGGTTCTTCGCGTTGCGTCGAATTAAGCAACATGCTCCGCCGCTTGTGCGGGCCCCCGTCAATTCCTTTGAGTTTTAGCCTTGCGGCCGTACTCCCCAGGCGGGGCGCTTAATGCGTTAGCTGCGGCGCGGAATCCGTGGAAGGACCCCACACCTAGCGCCCAACGTTTACGGCGTGGACTACCAGGGTATCTAATCCTGTTCGCTCCCCACGCTTTCGCTCCTCAGCGTCAGTACAGGCCCAGAGAACCGCCTTCGCCACCGGTGTTCCTCCCGATATCTGCGCATTTCACCGCTACACCGGGAATTCCATTCTCCCCTACCTGCCTCTAGTCTGCCCGTATCCACCGCAGACCCACGGTTAAGCCGTGGGCTTTCACGACAGACGCGACAAACCGCCTACGAGCTCTTTACGCCCAATAATTCCGGACAACGCTTGCGCCCTACGTATTACCGCGGCTGCTGGCACGTAGTTAGCCGGCGCTTCTTCTGCAGGTACCGTCACGTTAGCTTCGTCCCTGCTGAAAGAGGTTTACAACCCGAAGGCCGTCATCCCTCACGCGGCGTCGCTGCGTCAGGCTTCCGCCCATTGCGCAATATTCCCCACTGCTGCCTCCCGTAGGAGTCTGGGCCGTGTCTCAGTCCCAGTGTGACCGGTCGCCCTCTCAGGCCGGTTACCCGTCGTCGCCTTGGTAGGCCATCACCCCACCAACAAGCTGATAGGCCGCGAGCCCATCCCCAACCGAAAAACTTTCCACCACACGATCATGCGACCAGTGGTCATATCCGGTATTAGACCCAGTTTCCCGGGCTTATCCCAGAGTCAGGGGCAGGTTGCTCACGTGTTACTCACCCGTTCGCCGCTCGAGTACCCCCGAAGGGGCCTTTCCGCTCGACTTGCATGTGTTAAGCACGCCGCCAGCGTTCGTCCTGAGCCAGGATCAAACTCTCCATCAAGGTCCAACGACCAACCAGGGGGCGAACCCCAGCCGGCCAAACCTCAGGAAACAATCCCGGCATCACCATCCCCAACGGGATGGCATTGCCTCAAAGAAATCCCCACCACCCCACAAAGTGGAGCGGCACGGGGCGACCCGGCCAAAACATGGCCGAGCCGATAAAGGCACTGGCTTTTAACACGCTGTTGAGTTCTCAAGAAACGGACACCCACCGCGCTGGACTCGCTTTCGCGTTTCCCGCCCCGGGGCGACTTGTCTTACTTTATCAGATCCGCTCGGACTGTCAATTCCGGGCTTTTCCGATCTGCCATTCCGGTTCCGCTTGCGCGGTTCCTTCCCGGCAGTGGTGCTATTTCATCAGATCCGGTCCGATTGTCAAATCGAGCCTTTTCCGACCCATCCCGCTCGTGCGGGCGCGACGAAGCCGCGTCAGCTGATCGAGGATGGTTCCCCCGGGCCGG
Source organism: Actinomadura coerulea (assembly GCF_014208105.1). NCBI lineage: Bacteria > Bacillati > Actinomycetota > Actinomycetes > Streptosporangiales > Thermomonosporaceae > Actinomadura > Actinomadura coerulea. The sequence goes on along the minus strand of NZ_JACHMQ010000001.1, from coordinate 7,137,780 downwards.
CCGCCGTAAGGCGTCCCGCACTCCCGTGGGGCGAAGTGAACAGTATGCCCAAGCGGGGGGGACGTCAAACCAGGTCGCACGCGCCAATGGCGCCGGCGCGCCCGCGCGGCCCGCCCCGGGGCGCTCCAGCACGCGACCGACCTCGGGTTTCGTCCTGCTTCGCCCCTGCTTGAACCGTCCGAACAACGCATTCGCGCGGTCGAGGTTTCTTTTCGGCAACGCCGGCCGTTCGGCGCGTCTCAGGGCTTGGCGAGATATCCGCCGATGAAGAGCACACCTTCGGCGATCACCCACAGGAGGGCCGCGACGGCGAGGGCCGCGCCCAGGCGGCGGGCCTTGCGCCGGACGACGGGCGTCGACCACGCGGTGACGGCGAGGGCCGCGGCGATGGCGGCGGCGGGTGCCGAGATCCGCACGGCGTCCTCGAACCCGGCCGCGCATCCGGGGTCGCGGCCCTCGTCCTCACCGCAGAAGGCTGCGTCGCCCCACCCGCCGAGAGCCGAGAAGGCCCAGAGGACGGCCAGCGCGCAGTTCGCGATCGTCGGAATCGCCGGCGAGATCCACCAGCCGTTCGGGCGCCCGGACATGGCCTGCACGTCCGGAACGTACCGCGCTCGGCGGGAGCCGGGAACCCCTCCGGCGGGCGTCCGCCGGCCCGTCAGGTGATCTCTTTGGCCTCGTGCAGGTTCATGTCCATGACGATGGCCGTCATGACCGCCATCGTCCGCAGCGGCTCACGGACGGGATCGGAGATCTCCACCGTGTACCGGTCGGCCGTCGTGAGCAGGTGGGTGGCGAGTCCCGCCCACTTCTTGCGGACGTGCGCCACCTTGCCGCCGTCGGCGTCCTTCACCTCGAAGTTGTTGCGCGGCACGTCCACCTCGACCGTGCCGATGAGCGTCCCGTCGTCGTCGTAGATGACGTAGCGGCGCCCGACCCTCTCGGTGACGAAGGAGCCGACGCGCTCCCCGTCCGGCCGGAGGATCTCGGTGTACTCCCGGCCGCTCGGCTTGTCCACGACGTACAGGGGGTCGCCGTCGGGCGTCGTCAGCAGGACGGCCCGGGCGTCGAGGTTCGACTTGCCGGGGAACAGGCCGCGCATGACCGCGGCGTTGCCCTTGTCGTCGGTCGGCGCCGCGATGGCGAGGACGGTCCCGCCATCGTCCAGCACCTTGTACCGCGACTTGGCCAAGGGTCCCCTGCGAGGCTGTTCGACCCTGAGCACCGGGGAGCTGAACACTTCGCTCACGTGTTCTCCTGCCTCGTCGACCGCGTCGGCGGCCGCGTCGGCGACCGCCTCACTGTTCACTTTGCCGGCGCTCACACCCTCCGTGGCGCCCTCCAACCGGCGATCCTGCCAAGCGCCGGGCCCGCAGGGGAAGCACTTTGCGCGCCCGTCTCCGCCCGCCGGAACGGCCGCGCCCGCGCCCGGCTCACTGACCTGCACCGGCGCGGACCGACGTGGGCGGCCGAGAGACATTCTTCTTTCGGACCGGCGTCCCCCGACCATCCCCGCGGCCATCCCCGGCGCCCGTACGGCTCCCTGGGGCGCCGTGTCCCGGACCGGGCGCCGCGGGCAGGGAAAAGGGCGGTCCCCGAAGGAACCGCCCCTTTCACATGCACTCGGAAGTGCGAACCGCGGACCTGCTCAGAAGTCCATGCCGCCGGCGTCGGGCATGCCGCCCGCCGGGGCCGGGTTCTTCTCGGGCTTCTCGGCGATGACGGCCTCGGTTGTCAGGAACAGCGCGGCGATCGACGAGGCGTTCTGCAGCGCGGACCGGGTCACCTTGGCCGGGTCGAGGATCCCCGACTCGAACATGTTGACGTACTCGCCGGTGGCGGCGTTCAGGCCCTCACCCGGGGTCAGGTTGCGGACCCGCTCCACCACGACGCCGCCCTCGAGGCCGGCGTTGACGGCGATCTGCTTCAGCGGCTCCTCGAGAGCGCGCTTGACGATGTTCGCACCGGTGGCCTCGTCGCCCGCAAGCTCCAGCTTGTCGAACGCCTTGGTGCCGGCCTGGAGCAGCGCCACGCCACCGCCGGGGACGATGCCCTCCTCGACCGCGGCCTTGGCGTTGCGGACGGCGTCCTCGATGCGGTGCTTGCGCTCCTTGAGCTCGACCTCCGTCGCGGCGCCGGCCTTGATGACCGCCACACCGCCCGCGAGCTTGGCCAGGCGCTCCTGGAGCTTCTCGCGGTCGTAGTCGGAGTCGGTGTTGTCGATCTCGGTGCGGATCTGGTTGACCCGGCCCGCGATCTCGTTGGCGTCACCGGCGCCGTCCACGATGGTGGTCTCGTCCTTGGTGATGACGACCTTGCGGGCGCGGCCCAGCATCTCGGTCGTGGTGTTCTCCAGCTTGAGACCCACGTCCTCGCTGATGACCTGGCCGCCGGTCAGCGTGGCGATGTCGCCCAGCATGGCCTTGCGGCGGTCGCCGAAGCCCGGCGCCTTCACGGCGACGGACTTGAAGATCCCGCGGATCTTGTTGACGACCAGGGTGGCCAGGGCCTCGCCCTCGACGTCCTCCGCGATGATCAGCAGCGGCTTGCCGGACTGCATGACGCCCTCGAGGACGGGCAGCAGGTCCTTGTTCGCCGACGCCTTGCCCTGAACGATCAGGATGTACGGGTCCTCGAGGACCGCCTCCATCCGCTCGGGGTCGGTCACGAAGTAGTGCGAGATGTAGCCCTTGTCGAAGCGCATCCCCTCGGTCAGCTCGAGCTCCAGACCGAAGGTCTGGCTCTCCTCGACCGTGATGACGCCTTCCTTGCCGACCTTGTCCATCGCCTCGGCGATCATCTCGCCGATCTGCGGGTCGCCCGCGGAGATGGAGGCCGTGGAGGCGATCTGCTCCTTGGTCTCCACGTCCTTGGCGAGCTTGGACAGCTCCTCGCTCACCCGCTCGACGGCGGCCTCGATGCCGCGCTTGAGCGACATCGGGTTCGCGCCGGCGGCCACGTTGCGCAGACCCTCGCGCACCAGCGCCTGGGCCAGCACGGTGGCGGTGGTGGTGCCGTCACCCGCGACGTCGTCGGTCTTCTTGGCTACTTCCTTGACGAGCTCCGCGCCGATCTTCTCCCACGGGTCCTCGAGCTCGATCTCCTTGGCGATCGACACACCGTCGTTGGTGATCGTGGGAGCGCCCCACTTCTTCTCCAGCACGACGTTGCGGCCCTTGGGACCAAGGGTCACCTTCACGGCGTCGGCGAGCTGGTTCATGCCGCGCTCGAGACCGCGGCGGGCCTCCTCGTCGAACGCGATCATCTTTGCAGCCATAGGCTCCAGTCCTCCCGGAACAAGGTGGCTTAGACGGATCGAGCCGACGCCCGCGACGGACGGCCCCGCCGACGACTTCCATTCCGCCGCCGACCTGAGGCCTCATCGCCCCGACCCATGACTGTGTGAAGTTGTCACTCTCCACAGCAGAGTGCCAATGTTTGTTTAGCACTCTACCCCGTCGAGTGCAAGCGCCACACATCCCCGTCGCCCGGTGTCTCCCGCGGCCGCCCAGTCCGCCCTGACCAGGGGCGGGACGTCCAGAAGACCTGTTCACAACCGGCCCATGGGCCACCGCGGGCGGCGCGGGTCGGCCGGAAGTTCCGCCGGTGGCGTAGCGGGCCGGGCGACCGTCAGGACGTGTTCACGAGTCCGCCGCCCCGCCGCCTCCCAGCCGACGGGTGGCGGGCGAGGCGCGGGCGGCGACAACCGGACCGGGGGTACCGGGATCTCACCTCCCAGTGAGGACGGATACCCCTGCGGCCCCGCTTCCGCGCACCGGCGTCCGCCGAGTCGGCGCACCCGGGGGGCCAGCGGCGATCAAGGTCTCACTCTTCGGGCAGGGCCATCGCAAATGTGGACGGCCGGTGCAGAAATGCGTCTGCCCTGTCGGGCGGCCGGGCCCGTACGGTGGTGCGCTCGTCGAGGGGACACCGCATGCGCGCACTTGCGGCGGCGCATATTCGCGAGGGCGTTTGCGGCGGCCCGATGCCCCGGGGTCACCACGGCCCGGTGGGCCGCTTCGTGGAGTGTGGCGAATGGTGAGGATGTTTCTTCGTTCCCGGGCAAAGGGCCACCGCAAACGGGTCCGGACATTGGGCGGCCGCTCCGGCGTCGATGCGTGACCGGGCCGGAGCGGCCTTGGTGCTCGTGTGTTCTGCTAAGAACCGCGGTTCACCGCTTGGTGGACTCCTGCTCGGGGCCCTCGATCGCGTTGATCACGGTGTTGTGCGTCCCGCCGTGGATCCGGTTGGTGATGGGCCCGGTCATCGTCGCGCTGTTGCCGGCGTAGACGTTCGAGCGGGGCGATCCGCTGAGGTTCGTGAAGATCGCGTCGCCCGAGCCGTTCTCGCTGTTGGAGACGGGGCCGTTCTGGCCGACGACCGCCTTCTTGACCGCGTGGACGTTCACCGGCTTGGGGTGGTCCCCCGTGGTGGCCAGCCGCTGCCCGGCCTGAGGAGCGTTGGCGTCGGCCTGCTGCTGCTCCGGAGCGTTCTGCTGAGCCTCCTGCTGCTGAGCCTCCTGCTGCTGAGCCTCCTGCTGCTGGGCCTCCTGCTGCTGAGCCTCCTGCTGCTGGGCCTCCTGCGGGGCGGCCTGCTCGGCACCCTGCTCCGGCGCGGCCTGCTGCGCGTCCTGCTGAGGGGCGGCCTGCTCCGCCTCCTGCTGCGGGGCGTTCTGCTGGGCCTCCTGCTGGGGAGCGGCCTGCTGCTCCCCCTGCTGCGGGGCGGCCTGCTCGGCACCCTGCTCCGGAGCCGCCTGCAGGGACTCCTGCTGCGGAGCGGCCTCCGGGGCCGCCTGCTGCTCCGCGGCCTGGTGCTCGGCCGCCTTGGCGAGGGCGACCTTGGTGGCCTCCTGCTCGGAACCCTCGACATCGGTGACGGCCGTGTTGTGCTTCCCGCCGTGGAGCTTCGTGGTGATGTCACCGGTCTTCACCGGCTTGTTCCCGATCACCGGCGCGGCCTTGGGAGACCGGACGATGTCGGTGTAGATCAGGTCGCCCGGGCCCTTCTCGCTGATGTACGAGGGGCCGTTGTGCCCCACGTAGGCCTTCTCCACCGCGTAGAAGTTGATGTCGGCCATGGCCGAGGGAGCCGCGAGGACGGCCGCTCCCATCGTTATCCCGGTCACGGCCATCGTGCGCAAAATGCGCTTCATGCCTTTCCTCACTCTCGTATGCCGATCGGCGCCCCAGGGAGCGCCACTCCGGATTCAATCTTCCAGGACGCGGCCTGCGAAAAACCCAAGCGACGGGGAGGCGGAGATCAAGATCAAAGCCGCGAAACTGGCGCTCGCTAAAGCTTTTCCCATGTGCGTTTAGCCGGGCGGGCAGAACAGTCACCCAATCCAGCATCCACCGGGGCAATCGCGTTTCTGAGAAGGGGGGAATCGGCCGGTGTGCAAGGAAAAGCCCCGGCACGGTGGACGTGCCGGGGCCTCAGGGACGAGACGGACGTCAGCCGCCCGCCACCGCGGGGATGATCGAGATCTGGGCGCCCTCGGGCGTCGGGGTGTCGAGACCCTCGGCGAAGCGGACGTCCTCGTCACCGACGTAGACGTTCACGAAACGGCGGATCTTGCCCGCGTCGTCCAGGATGCGGGCGGAGATGCCGGAGTAGCTGGCCTCGAGGTCGGCGACGACCGCGCGCAGGGTCGCGCCCTCGGCCTTCACCTCGGACTCGCCCCCGGTGTAGGTCCGCAGGATCGTCGGAATACGGACGGACACGCTGCTCATGCTGCTCCTTCGTTCTCAGGCGATGCCCGCGGCGCGGAACGCCTCCAGGGACGGGGCGATGTTCGCCGACGGCGCGACGACCGGGGCGACGGCGTCCAGGGTCTTCAGGCCGTCCCCGGAGTTGATGATCACGGTCTCGGCGCCCGGGTCGAGGGAGCCCGCCTCGACGAGCTTGCGCAGGGTCGCGACGGTGACGCCGCCGGCCGTCTCGCCGAAGATGCCCTCGGTGCGGGCCAGGAGCCGGATGCCCTCGACGACCTGCTCGTCGGTGACGTCCTCGACGGCGCCGCCGGTGCGGCGGGCCACGTCCAGGACGTAGGGCCCGTCGGCGGGGTTGCCGATGGCGAGGGACTTGGCGATCGTGTCGGGCTTCACCGGGCGGACGACGTCGTGGCCCGCCTTGAACGCGGCGGCGACCGGGTCGCACCCGGCGGCCTGGGCGCCGAAGACGCGGTACGGCTTGTCCTCCACCAGGCCCAGCTTGATCAGCTCCTGGAACGCCTTGTCGATCTTGGTGAGCTGGGAGCCCGACGCGACCGGCACGACGATCTGGTCCGGCAGCCGCCAGCCGAGCTGCTCGGCGATCTCGTAGCCGAGCGTCTTGGAGCCCTCGGCGTAGTAGGGGCGCACGTTGACGTTGACGAAGGCCCAGTCGTCCTGCTCGCCCGCGATCTCGGACGCGAGCCGGTTGACGTCGTCGTAGTTCCCGTCGACCGTCACGAACGTCCCGCCGTACACGGCCGTCGTGATGATCTTCTGGGACTCCAGGTTCGACGGGACGAACACCGCGCTGCGGATCCCGGCGCGGGCCGCCGCGGCGGCGACGGCGTTGGCGAGGTTCCCGGTGGACGGGCAGGCCAGCACCTTGAACCCCAGCTCGCGGGCGGCGGCGAGCGCCACGGCGACGACGCGGTCCTTGAACGAGTGGGTCGGGTTACCGCTGTCGTCCTTCACCCACAGGCTCTGCAGGCCGAGGCTCTCGGCGAGGTTGTCGGCGCGGACGAGACGGGTCAGGCCCGGCTCGGTGTTCGGGGTGTCGGCCACGTTGGGCGGGACGGGCAGCAGGCCGCGGTACCGCCAGATGTTGCGCGGCCCGGACTCGATGGACTCCCGGCTGACGCCGCCGAAGTCGTAGGCGATCTCCAGGGGGCCGAAACACTCTTCACACGCGTAGAAGGGACCGAGGTCCCGGGACGAGCCGCATTCGCGGCAGACGAGAGCGGTAGCCGGTCCGAGGTCTGTGGCAGGCGTGAGTGCCATGAGGGCGAGGCCTTTCTCCCCATCTTCCCTGCGCCACCTTGGTCGCAGGCCGGAGTTGGCACCATCTCCCGGCCGGCCTCGCAGGATCGCGACGCGCCGCAGCCGGGTGGTTGCCGGGGCTTCGCAGGGCCGGTCCCTCCACCCCTCTGGATGAGCAATATGAAGTTGTCGATCATGAGAGCTTTGAGCTCGTATGCGTGACTTTACATGAACTGACCGGATGCCAGACAGGTGGGTCCAGCGAGTGAGACGTTACCCGGCGGAGGTCTTGATCACGCGCTGGGTGGGGTCGAGGAAGACGTGCCGGACGGTGGGGACGCGCTCGCGGAGCCGCCGGTCGATCTCGCCGGCGACGTCCTCGGCCTCGTCGGCGCTGATGTCGTCGGAGAAGTGCACCTTCGCGGCGACGAGGAGCTGCTCGGGGCCGAAGTGCATGGTGAGCAGCTCGTCCACGCCGGTCACCCCGGGCGCGCCGCAGATCTCGGCGCGGATCTCGCGCTGCTCGGCGGGGTCGGCCGCCCGGCCGATGAGCAGCTGCACGCTCTCCCGGCCGATCGAGAACGCGAGGACGACCAGGAGCACGCCGATGAGGGCGGACGCGAGCCCGTCCCAGAACTCCGAGCCGGTGATCTGGCGCATCGCGAGCCCGCCGGCGGCGAGGGCGAGGCCGACCATCGCCGCGGTGTCCTCGAACAGCGCGGTCTTGAACGTCACGTCGGGCGACTTGCGGACGTGCTCGACGAGGTCGCGGTCGCTCTCGCGCGTCTCCTTCTTCGCCTGGTGGAAGGCGCGGATCCAGGACGCCCCCTCCAGCACCGCGCCGAGGCCGAGGACGGCGTAGGCGAGCCACACCGTCGTCCCGCCGGCGCCGTGGCCGGTCATGGTCAGGATGCCCTCGAAGATCGAGAATCCCGCGCCGGCCACGAAGATGCCGAACGCGGCGAGCAGCGACCACACGTACCGCTCGTTGCCGTATCCGAAGGGGTGGCGCCGGTCGGGGGGCCGCTCGCTGCGCCGGAGCGAGGTGTAGAGGAAGCCCTGGTTGAGGGTGTCCGCCACCGAGTGCGCGCTCTCCGCGAGCATGGCGCTGGACCCGGCCAGCAGGCCGGCGAACAGCTTCGTGATCGCGAGGATGAGGTTCGCGGCACCGGCGACGAGCACGGTTTTCGTCGTCTCGGACTTGCTCATTGCCGCCGGATACCCCCTGGGTGAATGACTAATCGGGCGGAACGGACACAAGCGCGGGCGACGGCGGCGACCTCGCGGGTCCCTTTGGTGCGCCTCGGCCGCAACTGAGACCCTTCCCGTATGAGCCAAGTGCTGGTGGCCTCGAACCGGGGCCCGGTGTCGTTCTCGCTGTCGGACGACGGCGGGCTCACCCTGCGGCGCGGGGGCGGCGGCCTCGTCTCGGGCCTCGCCGCCGTCACGGGCGCCCCGCGCGACCCGGGCCCGCCGCGGCCGGCCGGGACGGCGCGGGAGCCGTCCCCCACCGGATCCGACGTCCTGTGGGTGTGCGCGAGCCTCGGCGAGGCCGACCGCACGGCCGCGCGCCGCGCCCCGGACGGACGCCTCGACCTCGCCGGGTACGAGACCGGCGGAGCCGCGGTGCGGATGCTCGACATCCCGGCGGCCACGTTCGACCGCGCCTACAACGGCGTCGCGAACTCGACGCTCTGGTTCATCCACCACCTGTTGTACGACACACCGCGCAGCCCGCACTTCGACGCCCGCGCCCGGCGCGACTGGCAGTCCTACGAGGCCTACAACGCGGCCTTCGCGGACGCCCTCGCACGGGACGCCGCCCGGGGCGCGAAGGCGGCGATCCAGGACTACCACCTGTCGCTGGCTCCGCGGATGCTGCGCGACCGGCGTCCCGACCTGAAGATCGTGCACTTCTCCCACACGCCCTGGGCGCCGCCGGAGTACTTCAGGCTGCTCCCGGACGACATCGGCGCGCAGGTCCTTCTCGGCATCCTCGGCGCGGACCACGCCGGCTTCCTCACCGAGCGGTGGGCGTCGGCCTTCCTCGACTGCTGCGAGCTGCTGCCCGGCGCGCGCGTCGACCGCGTGGCCCGCACCGTCACCTGTTCGGGCCACACCACGCGCGTGGGCGTGCACGGCCTCGGCGTGGACGGGGCGGCCCTGCGCCGGCGCGCCGCCGAGCCGGACGTCGTCGAAAGGGCCCGCGCGCTGCGCGAACAGGTGGGAGACCGCCGGCTCATCGTGCGGATCGACCGGACGGAGCTGTCCAAGAACATCGTGCGCGGGCTCGCCGCGTACCGGGAGATGCTGGTCAACCATCCCGAGTGGCGGGGCCGCGTCGTGCACCTCGCGTTCGCCTACCCGTCCCGCTACGACCTGCCCGAGTACCGGGAGTACACCGAGGCCGTGCAGCGCATGGCCGGGCAGATCTCGGAGGAGTTCGGCACGGCCGACTGGGACCCGCTGATCCTTCAGGTGAACGACGACTACCCGCGCTCGCTCGCCGCCTACGGCCTGGCCGACGTCCTGCTCGTGAACCCGATCCGGGACGGGATGAACCTGGTCGCGAAGGAGGGGCCCGTCCTGTCGCGGAACGGCTGCGCGCTCGTGCTGTCGCGGGAGGCGGGCGCGGCGGCGGAGCTGTCCGAGGACGCGCTGGTGGTCAACCCCTACGACGTGTCGCAGACGGCCGAGGCCCTGCGGCAGGCCCTGCTGATGCCGCGCGCCCGGCGGGCCGAACACTGCGCCCGCCTCGCCGACGCCGCGACCGCCCTGCCCCCGCAGCGCTGGTTCGCCGACCAGCTCGCCGCGCTGGACTACTAGCCCCCCGCGAGAGGGAGCGGCGTCCTGCTCTGCGGGCGTCAGGGCGACACGCCGGGGGTCCGGTCAGGGGGCGGTGCTGGTGGACCGCTCGGCGGTGAGGAGGCACTCGACGGGGTTCGGCTCGTGGTGCTGCCTCCAACGTTCGCGCAGCGCGGCCTTGCTCTGCGCCATGCGCCGGTGGGCGGCGGTACGGGTGAAGCGGGCGAGCTGGGCCGTGGACGGCTTCGGCAGGCCGCTCGGCTCGTAGCCGTACTCGGCGAGCCGCTCGCCGAACGCGGCCTCGGCCAGGCTGATCTCCCAGGCGTCGAGGCGCTCGGCCCACGAGCCGACGCGGTTGGTGGTGACGGCGTCGTGCGTGCGGCCGTGCCACTTCTTGGTGGACGGGACGATCCGCTTCGCGAGGCCCTCCGGGTGGATCATCTGGGCGTCGAAGTCCTCGCCGAGGAAGCCGCAGAGCCGGGCCAGCTCGTCGGCGGGGTCGGCGACGAGCCGCTCGTACTGCAGCTCGTAGTAGGAGTCGGGGCCGAGGCGCTCGGCGAGCCGGCGACCGCGGTCGATCGTCTCCCGCCAGGCGGAGACGGCGTGGTGGATGTCGGCGTCGAACCACGGCATCTCCATCAGCGAGGCGACGCAGTCGCGGCCGTCCCGGATGAGATGGACGAACTGGGCGTCGGGGAACATCCGCAGCAGCGCGCCGACGTGCTGGGAGTAGCTCGGCCGCTTGTCGCCCCACCGCGGCTTGCCGTGCAGGCATGCGTAGGCGCGGAAGACGATCCCGATCGCCGAGCCGAGCGTCGGCGGCCCGCCGGCGATCTCCTCGATGAGCCCGTCGGGGTCCACGCCGAGCGCCCGCACCTTGGTCGACCGTTCCCCGACGATCCACTCCGCGAGCATCCGCCTGTTCTTGCTCTCCCGGAGGTCACCGTAGTCGCACCTGGCCGTATAGGCGGGCAGGACGAACCTGGTCTCCGCCGGGATCGCGATGCGGGCGTGCGAGTGCAGCATCAGGCGCAGCAACGTCGTGCCCGAGCGAGGACAGCCGAAGATGAAGATCGGACGATCGTGGCGGAGGGCCGGTCCTGGTGACATGCACCGCATGCTGGTGCAGAAGCCCAGCTCAGGACCCGGCTTCTGCACTCACTGTTACCGGCCGATGACCCACCCTTGACCGGCGGTCAGGTGTAGGACTCGCCGAGCGTCTGCCTCACCTGCTTGCGCGCCTCGTGGATGCGGGACTTGACCGTGCCGAGCGGAAGCTTGAGCTGCTCGGCGATCTCCGCGTACTCCAGCTGCGAGACGTCCCGCAGCACGAGGGCCTGGATGAGGTCCGGCTTGCGGGCCTCCAGGTCCTCCATGGCGTCCAGGATGTCGACCCGGGAGCCGGCGATGACGCTCGTCCGGCGCGGGTCGGGGCGCTGCTGCGGAAGCTCGCCCGCCTGCTCGACCGAACGCCGCTTCAGCGACCGGTAGGTGGAGCGGGCGGAGTTGGCGACGACGACGTGCAGCCAGGTGCTGAACCGCGACCGGCCCTCGAACCGGTGGATGTTCCGGGCGACCTGGAGCAGCGCGTCCTGGCACGCCTCCTCGGCGTCCTGTCGGCAGGGCAGGAACCGGGAGCTGTGCCGCAGCACGTCCGGCTCGATCTTGCGGAGGAGCTCGTTGAGGGCGCCCTGGTCGCCCTGTGCGGCCTTGACCGCCAACTCCTCGGTCCTCTCGTCGAATGCCATGCCGCCTCATTGCTCGTTCGCGCGCTCACCCCGTTGTTGGGATGATACGGGAGTGTCTTTCCCACCATCAGTAGGCCGTTACCGGATCGATCGCGTCCTGGGTTCGGGGGCGTTCGCCTCTGTGTGGCTGGGTCACGACGACGCCCTCGAGTCCCAGGTCGCCATAAAGGTGCTGAACGGCAGCCTGATCGACGATCTGGACGTGCGCAACAGGTTCCTGGAGGAAGCCCGGATCCTACGCCGCGCCGACTCCGAGCGGCTCGTCCGGGTCCACGACATCGGCGAGCTCCCTGACGGGCGCCCCTACTTCGTGATGTCGTACGCCGACCGCGGAACGCTCGGCGATCGAATGCGTGAGCGGCCACTTCCGGTCAGTGAGGCGGTGGCGCTCGCCGAGCAGATCGCCTATGGCGTCGAGGTCATCAACACGCTGGGCGTCATCCACCGCGACCTGAAGCCGTCCAACGTGCTGTTCCAGTCGACGCCGGACGGCGGCGAGAAGCTGCTCATCGCCGACCTCGGCCTCGCCAAGGCGCTCGCGCACGCGTCCGGCGCCTTCACCCTGCCGGTCGGCACGCCCGGGTACATGTCGCCCGAGCAGGCGCGCTTCGGCGGCGGGCTCGACATCCGCGCTGACGTGTACGGGCTCGGCGCGCTGACGTACCACATGCTCACCGGACGGGCCCCGGGCCCGGCGCCGGTCAAGAAAGCGCCGAGCGAGCTGCGCGAGGGCCTGCCCCCCGCGTTCGACCAGGTGGTCCTGCGGGCGCTGGAGGTCGAGCGGGAGAAGCGGTGGCCGAACGCCGAGGCGTTCGCCGAGGCGCTGTCCACGCTGCGGCCGACCTCCGCGCAGGGGGCGCCGGCGCAGGCCGCACCGGCGCCCGTCCACGCCGCGCCCCCGCCTCCAGAGACTCCCGCGCCGCAGATCGACGCGGACGCGACCGTCCAGGACTTCTACCGCGAGGGCGTCCAGGGCCAGCGGCAGCCCACTCCCGCGCAGCAGCCCGGCCCCGCGCAGCCAGGTGCGGCGGCGGGGCAGGGCGCGCCGCCCGGCATGCAGACACGGTTCGACCAGCCCGGCGAGGACGACCTCCACACGTCCGAGATGGGCGTCCCGCCCAGTTCGTCGTCCGAGGATGCGACGGTCGTCGACCGCCCCAGCGGGCGCTCCGCCCCCTTTACCCAGGTGGAGGGGCCCACGGCCCCGGACAACGACAACAACCCGACGATCGCCTACCAGCCCCCGCCGCAGGGCCGGCAGCAGGGCCGACCGCAGGCGCCGCCCCAGCCCCAGGCGCCTGACGACAAGACGACCGCGTTCCCGACCCAGCCGCCGCAGGGCGGAGCCCCGCAGGGCGGCCCGATGCAGCAGATGGGCCCGGGCGGCCAGCAGCCCTACGGGCCCCCGCCGACCGGGTTCCAGCCTCCGCCCCCGGGGCCGGTCCAGGGCGGCGGGCAGGGCGGGCCGCGGGGCGCCGGCGCGCCGAAGAAGTTCGTCACGCCGCTGATCATCACGGCGGTCGTGCTGGTGGTGGCGGTGATCGGCGGGCTGACCCTCGGCATGATGTTCTCCGGCGACGACGGCAAGGACGGCGGCAAGGACGGCAAGGGCAAGAAGCCGGCGGTGCCGAAGGACTTCGCCGCGGTCGCCGACGGCTCCGGCAAGATCAAGACCGCGGTGCCGAAGGCGTGGCCGGTGCAGGGGCAGGAAGCGACGTGGACGCCGTCCGCCGTCGGCCTCACCGACGCCCAGCCGCGGCCGGTGCTGCGCGCGACGCCGGACAAGGCCGCCTTCCTCGGCAACGGCAAGGGCCCCGGCGTGTTCGTCGGCGTGACCACCGACCTGGGTCAGGGCCAGCTCCCGCCGCCGCGCGCCGCCGTCCATCCGCAGTGCACGAAGGCCGCGCCGGAGAACTACACCACACCGGACGGCGCCCTCAGCGGGACGATCACCCGCTTCACCGCGTGCAAGACCGGCACGCCGTCGGTCACCGAGGTCGGCCTCAAGGACAGGTCCGGCAAGTTCGGCCTGTGGATCCGGGTCAAGGAGACCGACGGCCGCGACGCCACCAAGGACATCCTGGACAACCTGAAGGTCACCGGCCCCTGATCCAAGGCCCGGACCGGTAGTACGAAGACCCGCGTATCGAGGCGCGGAGCGGCCGCCGCTCCGCGCCTCGTTCCGTTCGGCACGGGCACACTCCGTAGTGATCTGCATCACACTTGTTGCATCGCGACATGTTAGCGATATATCGTCGAAGCATCGCAACCGATCAACAGGAGAAGGAGACTGCGATGCACGAGCACACGATGAGAAGGCGCGGCGGCTTCGCGGGCCCCAGGGAGCGGGGGCGCCGCGGCGACCCGTTCGGCCCGTGGGGACCCGGCGGCCCGGGCGGACCCGGCTTCGGGCCCGGCCAACGCGGACGCGGCGGCCGCGGCCGGCGCACCCGGCGCGGCAACGTCCGGGCGGCGCTGCTCGCCCTGCTGGCCGAGCGGGCGATGCACGGCTACGAGATGATCCAGGAACTGGACGGCCGCACCGGCGGCGTCTGGCGTCCGAGCCCCGGCTCGGTCTATCCGACCCTCCAGATGCTGGAGGACGAGGGCCTGGTCACCAGTGAGGAGCAGGGCGGCAAGCGGCTGTTCTCCCTCACCGACTCCGGCCGGGAGGAGGCGTCGGCGCAGACCGCCGCCCCCTGGGACGAGGTCACCGAGGCCGCCGGCGAGAACGTCCTGCGCGGACGCGAGGCCGTCGGCCAGCTGATGGGCGCCCTCCACCAGGTGATGGCCGTGGGCAGCGAGGCGCAGAAGGCGCGCGCGCTGGACGTGGTCAACGACGCCCGCCGCCGCCTCTACGGGATCCTCGCCGATGACCCCGAAGCCGAGTGAGCCTCAGGAAGCACCGACCGGAACCGCCGTGGCCGCCAAGGCCGCGGCGGTTTCACTTTCCCTTCGGGAAGGGCGCCCGACTGGCGAGGCGGTCGGCCATGTAGAGCTGCTTCCACACGTACAGGGCCATGTCCGAGCGCCTGACGCCGCGGTCGACCGGGACGCTCACCGTCGCGCGGACCAGGTACGACGAGCCCGGCGGCAGGTACTTGTCGCCGCCCTCCCCCGCGATCAGCGCGCCGCCCGCGAGCCGCCGCACGAACTGGCTGGCGGTCGGCGGCGTGCACAGGGCCTCGGGGACGCCGGCCTGCGGCATGCAGCGTCCCCGCGCCGCCGGCGTGACGAGGTCGCGCCTGACGAACACGTCGCCGGGGAAGTCGAGCAGGACCTTCCCGCCGCTCGGGTTGCCGAGGATGTACTCGATGTAGGGGAACGCCGTCCCGGACGGCGGCGCGGACCTGGCCGTCGTCACGACGCCGTCGCTGATTCCGGACGTCACCGCGGCGATCCGGTACCTGGAGCCGTCGGCGGTGCCGACCGTGATGGGCGAGCCCGCGGGCGGCAGCTTGGCGGCTCCGCCCGGCGCCCGCTCGCCCGCGGCGGGGGCCGCCTCCGTCGCGCCCTCGCCGCCGGAGCCGGGCGTGAGCACGAGCCCGGCCGTGACCAGACCGGCCAGGACGAGCACGCCGGCCGCGACCAGGCCGCTGCGGCGTCCCTTGCGCCGCCGCTCCCGACGCTCGCGCTCGCGCTCACGCGGCCCGAGCCGCACCTGGACGCCGCTGGTCTCGCGGACGCCCATCGGCCCGGTTGTCGACGACCGCTCCTCGGGCGCGGAGTAGGCGTCCTGCGCCTCGGGCACGGCGGCCCACTCTGGCCCTCCGAGCGGCTCGGGACGCGGCCGCGGCGGCTCGGGAGGCGAGGGCGGCGGCGTGCCCCAGACACGCGGCGGCGCCTGCGCCGCCGGAGCGCTGTGGACGATCGGACGCGTCGGTGCGTCCGGTGGAATGGGAGGCCCCGACGGACCCGGGCCGCCGGGCGGTACGTGGGCGCCGGGCGGGCGGACCGGAGTTCCTTCCCTGGGCGTGGCCCTCGGGATGCCCTGGGAGGGCGTGTGCCTGGTCTCGCCTGGACGGCGCGGAAGTCCCGGTTCCGTGTCCACCGTCTAGCCTCCCGATGTCCCTCGTGCGGCTCCCCCGTGAAGCCGCACTCCCCACAATTCATCACATTTTGACTTAATCGCCTCCTCGCGCCACACCGGCCCCCGGAGTCTCGCGAGATACGACAAGTCGAGCCGCGGCTCTTGTCACCTGACGGACAACTCTCCGCGCTCCGGCGCCCGGGTGGCGCCGGAGTCCGCGGGAGGAGTCGGACGAGGGAGGGCTCAGGAGAGGGAGTCGGCGAGCGAGCCGATGAGGTCGACCACGCCGGCGGGCCCGTCGACCACCAGGTCCGCCCGTTCGGCGAGCGCGGTGACCTCGGTCGAGCCGCTGCACACCAGAACGCCGGGCACGCCCTCGGCGCGCAGCGCGTCGACGGCGTCGAACGCGGCGAGGTCGCCGAGGTCGTCCCCGGCGAACAGCACGGCGGAGGGGCGCGTCCCCCGGTCGTCGAGGTACGCGCGCAGCGCCTTGCCCTTGTCCATGCCGGGCGGGCGCAGTTCGAGGACGTACCGCCCGGGCTCCACGGCCAGCCCGGTCCGCTCGGCGAGCGCGGCGAGGATGCTGCGCAGCCGGTCCAGCGCGACCTGCGGTTCGGCGCACCGCCGGGTGTGGACGGCGAGCGCCTGGCCCTTGTCCTCGACGAACGTCTCGGGCGGGGCGCCGGCGGCGGCGAGGACGCCGGGCAGCTTCGCGCGGGCCTCGGCGACGCCGGGCGGCGGCTCCGGCACGGTCAGCGCGCCGGAGTCCCAGCGTTCGAGGCCGTACTGCCCGAGGACGACGAGCCCGTCGACGTCCTCGAATCCGCCGTACTCGACGGCCACGGCGGCGGGCCGTCCGGTCACGATCAGCAGCGAGCCGACCAGGGGGGCCAGCCGGGCCAGGGCCGGCGCGGCGTCCGGATGGGCCCTCGCCGCGGCGGGGTCGGCGACGATCGGCGCGAGGGTGCCGTCGAAGTCGAAGCCGAGCACGGCTCCGGCCGGGTTCTCGCGGATGGCGTCAAGGCCTACGGCACCTGCGGCCGTCAGAGAGCGGGGAGAGTTCACGTGACCAATGGTGGCCAGCTCAGGGCCGGATGCCGAGCCGCCGCGCGGCACGGCTCCGTTGCCGCTGTGTCCGCATCCGGCGCAGGCGCTTGACGAGCATCGGGTCGCACTCCAGCGCCTCGGGCCGGTCGATCAGGATGTTCAGGAGCTGGTAGTACCGCGTGGCCGACATGTCGAACGTCTCGCGGATGGCCTGCTCCTTGGCCCCGGCGTACTTCCACCACTGCCGTTCGAAGGCGAGGATCCCGCGGTCGCGCTCGGAGAGCCCTCCGGCGCTGAACGCCGCGTCGTCCGCTCCGTCCTCCGCGTCGGCGGGGCCGGGCTCGGCCGGGGGGCGGCCGTCGTCCATGGCTCGGCCCTGCGGGGGGACGTCACCGCGGGGGTCACCGGGGGCGTTCGCCGCTCGCATCAGGTCCCCTCTGTGGTTACTGATCCCGGGTCGTCCGGGTTCGGGCGGGAGCCATGCTACGCGTCCTGGCGGACAAGTACCGGCGGATCCCGGGGAACGGACGCCGGTGGTTCAGTGCATCACATCCCCGTTCACCTGGGGCTCTTCAGCGCCAGGTGTCTCACCGGCAACGAGGTTCACGCCGCACCGGGAACGTATGTACTCTGCATACGTTAGAGTGGGTGATCCGCAGCGTTCGGCGTCCGGAACGGAGACCTTGCATGGCGACGGAGACCTCCGCCACGGGACGGACCGCCGAGCGGGCCGCGCCCCGGGACGGGACCCCTCCCGAACCCCCCGTCGACGGCGTCCTCACCGATATCGCGACCGCGCTGTTCCATCTGCGCCGCGTGTGGGCCAAGCCCGACCTCGTCAAGCGCGTCCGCGCCCAGACCTCCACCGCCGCCGACGGGCGCCCGCTGCAGCTGTCGAACCTCATGGTGGTGAACGCGGTCGCCGCCCTCACCGGCTGCGAAGGCCCGGACGACCCGTCCTGCGAGGTCACGGTCGGCGCGGTCGCGGAACGGCTGGAGATCGACCCGTCCACGGCGAGCCGCCTCGTCGGGCACGCCATCGACGCCGGCCTGGTGTCCCGGCGCCCCTCCCCCGTCGACGCGCGTCGCGCCAACCTCGGCCTGACCGAGTCCGGGCGGCGCGTCAAGCAGGTCTCCGACCGCTTCCGCCGCGCCTACCTCGACGACCTGATGGCCGACTGGTCGGAGCGGGAGCGCACCGAGTTCGCGCGGCTGCTCACCCGCTTCGCCGACGCCGCCGTCCAGGCCCCGATGTACCCGGACGGCATCGACCGCATCTTCGAAGAAGCGGCCGCCGACTAGCCGGGCCCGGCGTCGACTTGCGGCGTGTTGCCCTTATCAGCGCTCGCAGAAGGGCAACACGCCGCGACTCAACGCGCTAGTCACGTAGGGCGGACATGCGGACGTGGTACTCGTCCTCGTCGATCTCGCCTCGGGCGAACCGCTCGGCCAGCACCGAGCGCGCCTTGGTCATCGGGTCTGCCGCCGCCCTGGCCGCCGCCGCGCCGTCGTGCACGCGGCGCCGGATGAGGTAGAAGGCGCCGCCGAGCACGGCCAGCCAGAACAGGCCGAACGTGATGGGGAAGACCGGCCAGAACGCGGGGGCGTCCCCGTCGTGCCAGCCGCCCGGGTGCATCGCGGCCGCCTGCGTCGCCAACGTCGTCAACATGGTTCTTCGACCTCCCTGTGTCGGATAGGTCGATGCTCGGCGAGAGGTACGGGGGGCCGCGTCGTCCGGCCGGAGGCACTCGCGCTACGCCCGCCGGAGTACCGCGCTCACCACCAGGGCGGCCGGTAGTCCTCGTCTTCGCCGGGCCGCGGCCGCCGCGAGTGCCGTCCGCGCGGCTCACCGTCGGCCGGGTCCGGCGGCGGGACGGGCCCTTCCGGCGGCTCGGCGCCGCCCAGGCCGGGCGGCGGAACGTCGGGGAACGGCTCGGCCGGTCCCTGGTCCGCGTGGGGTACGGGCGGAAGCGGCGGTTCGCCCGGCAGTTCCGGAGGTACCGCGAAGGGCGGATTCGCCGTGCCGGGCTCGGGCGCGTCCGGCGGCTCCAGGGCGCCCCGGCGGAAGGCGTTCCAGTCGTCGTCATCGAGGATCGACGGCTCGTCCCGCGCCGCCCCGTTCAGCCCGTCGCCGTTGCGCCCGTTCCCATTGAGAACGTCGTACCCGTTGAGCGCGTCGCTCCCGTTGAGCGCGTCCCTTCCGTTGAAAGCGTCGCTCCCGCTAAGAGGGTCGTGGCCGTTGAGGGGGTCGCTCCCGTTGAAGGCGTCGGCCCCGTTGGAGGCGTCGGCCCCGTTAAGGGGGTCGGTCCCGTTAAGGGGGTCGGCTCCATTGTGGAGGGGGTCGGTCCCGTTGCGGGGTCCGTGGGCGCCCGTGCCGAACTCGCCGGGGACGAACGGGCGCAGCTCGTTCGGCATCATCGGCGGCTGCTTCGGCTCGATGGGGGGCGGCAGCCGCCCGTCCCAGCCGGGGGACGGCGGGGGCTCGGCGGGACCGGGGTCCGGCGGCATGAAGGAGACGGGGCCCGGCGCGGGCTGCGGCGGGTCCCACAGCGGGGCGTCCTGCGGCACGGCGCCTGGAAGCGGAGGCTCCTCGAAGGCGGCCCCCGAGTAGACCTCGTTGTTCTGGAAGAGCGGCGCGTTGACCGGCGCGACCACGGGCGCCGCGTACGTCTCGGCGGGGGCCGCGGGCATGGCGGCCGCGGGTTCGCGCGGCGCGGCCGGGGCCGACGGCAGGCCGTAGTCGGCGACGGCGTCGGTGTCGGCGGCGTCCTCCTCGGGGCGCCGCCGCTGCCGCCACCCGAGCACGAGCCCGAGGAGGACCAGCAGCCCTCCGCCGCCGAGGACGAGCGGGAACAGCACGCCGGAGTCGCGGTCGCCCGGCTGCGCGGCCGGCCGCGGCGTCGCGGCGGGGGGCGGTGTCTCCACCGGCCCGCTGGAGGTCTTGTTGATCTGGTTGGCGGCGACGAGGGTGCGGACAGCGTCCACCGTCCCGCGGCATTCGGGCGTCCCCGTGGGCTGGGCGGCGCGGGCCGGGGAGCCCTGGATGAGCGCCCGCCGGACCTCCGCGGGGCTCAGCCTCGGGTAGCGGGAGCGGACGAGCGCGGCGACCCCGGCGACGATCGCGGACGAGGCGCTGGTGCCCGTCCCGACGACGTAGCCGTTGCTGGCGTCCGCGCTGACGATCTCGACGCCGGGCGCGCAGACGGCGGCGCCCGAGCGGCGGTTGCTGTCCTTCCAGAGGCGCAGGCGGCGGTCGAGCGCGCCGACGGCGATCACGCCCGGGTAGGCGGCGGGGAAGTTCCTGCGGTTGGCTCCGGAGCCGTCGTTGCCGGCGGAGGCGATCAGCACGACGCCCTTGGAGAGCGCGTACCGGATCGCCTTCTCCTGCGAGGGCGTGCCGTTGTAGGACTGGCGGCCGCCGCCGAGCGACATGTTGATGATCCCGGCGCCGTGGTCGACGGCGTACCGGATGCCCTGGGCCACCGCGTCGCGGTCGCCGCCGGCGCCGGGCTGCTGCCCGTTGTCGCGGCGCAGCGGGTCGTCGTTCTCCAGCGTGACGCGGACGGACAGGACGCTGCTGAGCGGCGCGACGCCCATCATGCCCTGCGACAGCTCGGGGCCATGCCCGTGACCGGCGATGATGCTGGCCATGGACGTCCCGTGCAGGCCCCAGTAGCGGCTTCCCGGACGCCGTACGCCGCCGGTCAGGTCGGGGCCGGTGACGACGCGGCCGGTGAGGTCGGGATGCCGCCGGTCGACGCCGGTGTCGAGGACGGCGACCGTGACGCCGCGCCCCCGGGAGTACCGCCACGCCTTCTGGGCGCGCAGGACGTCGAGGTGCCACTCGCGGGAGCGGATCTGGTCGGTCGGCGCGTGCAGCAGGGGCCCGGCCACGGCGCCGGCCGACGCACCGCGAACCGTCCGGCCGTGCGCCGGGGTGTCGGAGACGATCGCCGCGGGCACCGCCACGGCGGCGCCGAGCGTGAGCGCGGTGAGGGCCGCGGTCGTCCGGGCGCCGAGCCGGAGCAACGGCACGGCCGGTCGGGGGTGCGCCGGACGGCGCCGACCGGCTTCGGACACGCCGCCCCTCCCTCTGGCTGACCGCCGCGCTCCACGGCGGGTGACATTCTGCCACGCGAACCGCCCCCGGCCCGGGCACTCGGCACATTAGGGCACGGGCCCGGACAGCGCGGATCTTCCCGGCTCAGCCTTCCGTACTCACGGGTAATCAAACCGGGCACGGCATGCTAACCCGTGCGCGCCGTCCTGGTCACTGTGATCCCGCACCCGTCAGGGCCCTGACCGACAGGTCGTCGTAGCGCTCCCGGTCGGCCTTCTCCCGTCCGGCGAAGGTGCCGGCGACCGCGCACGCGAACCCGATCGGGATCGACACGAGGCCCGGGTTCTCCAGCGGGAACAGGTGGAAGTCGACGCCCGTGGGGAACAGCGACAGGCTCTGCCCCGTCACCGGATCGACCTTGCCGGAGACGACGGGGGAGAAGAAGACCAGCACCAGCGACCCGATCAGCCCCCCGTAGATGCCCGCGACGACCCCGGCGGAGTTGAACCGGCGCCAGAACAGCGACAGCACGATCGCCGGGACGTTCGCCGAGGCGGCCATCGCGAACGCCAGCGCCACCAGGAACGCCACGTTCAGGTCGCGGGCCACCACCGCCAGGACGATCGCCAGCGACCCGACGAGGAACGAGGCGAACCGCGCGACCGCGACCTCCTGCGACTCGCGCGGGCGGCCGAGCATCAGCACCTGGCCGAAGTAGTCGTGCGCCAGCGACGCCGACGACGCCAGCACCAGCCCGGACACGACCGCGAGGATCGTCGCGAACGCCACCGCCCCGATGAACGCCAGCAGGACGTCCCCGCCGACCCGCCCGCCGACGTGCTGCCCGACGGCCTGCGCGAGCTGCGGCACCGCCGTGTTGCCCGACGGGTCCTGCGCGACGATCGCGGACCGCCCCACCAGGGCCGCCGCGCCGAAGCCGAGGGCGAGCGTCATCAGGTAGAAGACGCCGACCAGGCCGATCGCCCAGGACACCGACGTGCGCGCGGCCCGCCCGTCCGGGACGGTGAAGAACCGCGCGACGACGTGCGGCAGGCCCGCCGTGCCGAGCACGAGGGCGAGGGCGAGGCTGATGAAGTCGAGCTTGTTGACCACCGTCCGGTAGGCGTCGCCCGGGACGTCCTGCCCGTACTGGAGCCCGGGGCGCAGGAACGCCTCGCCCTTCCCGCTCGCGTCGGCGGCCGACCCGAGCATCGCGCTTGCGTCGAACCCGAACCTGCCGAGCACCAGCGCCGTCAGCACCACCGCCCCGGCCATCAGCAGCCCGGTCTTGATGATCTGCACCCAGGTCGTGGCCTTCATCCCGCCGAACGCCACGTAGAGGATCATCAGCGCGCCCACCGCCACGATCGTGACGGTCTTCGCGGTGCCCGCGCCCATCCCGAGGAACCGCTCGCCGCGGTGGATGCCGAGCAGCAGCGACACCAGCGCCCCGGCCCCGACCATCTGCGCGAGCAGGTAGAACACCGACACGGTCACGGTGGACACGGCCGCGGCCCGCCGCACCGGCGCCTGCCGCCGCACCCGGCGCACCAGCACGTCCCCCATCGTGAAGCGGCCCGCGTTGCGGACCAGCTCGACCAGCAGCAGCGCGAGAAGCCACGCGACGAGGAACCCGATCGAGTACAGGAACCCGTCGTACCCGTTCAGCGCGATGATCCCGGCGATGCCGAGGAACGAGGCCGCCGACATGTAGTCGCCGGCGAGGGCGATCCCGTTCTGCGGGCCGGTGAACGTCCGCCCGCCCGCGTAGAAGTCGTCGGCGCCGCGCGTGGTCACCCGCGCCCGCACCGTGATGGCCAGCGTGACCAGGATGAACACCAGGAAGAGCCCGAACGTCAGCGCGCCCCCCGTCACCGCAGCTCACCGGCCAGCGGGTCAAGCCGCCTGCGCGCGTACACCAGGTAGCCCCAGGTCAGCGCGAACGTCGAGGCGAACTGCAGCAGCCCCAGCAGCAGCGCGACGTTGACGCTCCCGGCGACCGTCCGCGCCATGAAGCCGCGCGCGAACGCCGCCAGCCCGACGAAGACGAGATACCACCCGAGGAACCCGGCCGTGACCACGACCGCCGCCCGCCGGAACCGCCTCCGCAACAGCAGGAACCTCTCATGTCCCGCAACGGGCGCAAGTCCCCCCGCCATTCGGTCTCCCCCCGCCCCTTCGCTACTCTCCGCGTCCTTTCGGTCGCACTATGAGAGCAAAGAATCGCCGACCGCAAGTGCCGTTTGACGAGATCCGCATGGCGGCGGCCGGAGACGGCCAACGCCCGCGACGGCGAGGCGGCAGCCGCGAGCGCGCAGGCCAGGAAGGGGTCGACGCTGCTTCTGGACCCTTTTGCGGGACCGCGGTCAGCGTTCGTAGCGGCGATGGCCGCGCCTTGCCCGGAGACCGGCGACGATGGCGACACCGAGCACCGCCAGGCCGATCTGGAAGACCAGTTCGATCCAGTCGATCCCGTTGGTCGTGGCCACGCCCACCTGCTGCGCGACGGCCGTCCCGACGATCGCGGCGACGATACCGACGATCACGGTCAGGAGGACGCCGATCGGCTGGCGGCCGGGGAGCACCAGCCGCCCGAGCGCCCCGATGATCGCGCCGATCACGATCGCGCTGATGATGCCTGAGATGTTCATGTCCTGGCCTGTGCCCATTACAGCCCGGACGTCACCTTCCCGGGGCGTCCCCCATGGACCGCGGGTCGCCGAAGGCCGGCGCCGTCCCGCCGAGCTCCCCGGGACGTCCGGCGCGCAGGCCGTCGATGAGCAGGTCGAGGTGCCGGTGCGCGGGGTCCTCGCCCGTGTCCCGCGGCGGCGGGCCCGGCAGCGGGCGCGACAGCCGCACGAGCAGCATCCCGACATCGCCGTGGGTGACGTCCGGACGCAGGTCGCCGTTCTCCTGCGCGGCGGCGACGAGTTCCTTCATGACGGCGGCGCCCTCGTCGCGAGCGGCGGCGATCTCCTCGTCGTCGAACGGGATCTGGTCCAGCAGGACGGGGAAGACGGCGCCGATGCGGATGTCCAGCACGCGGTGCATGTAGCGGACGAGGGCGTCGAAGGCGGTCCGCTCCTCGTCCCGCGCGCGCTTGAGCTCGTCCCTGGTGCGCTCCAGGGCGTCCAGGGCGACGGCCCTCGTCAGGGTCCGCCGGTCCGGAAAGCGCCGGTAGAGCGTGGCGATGCCGGTGCCCGCGCGCCGTGAGATCTCCTCCAGCGGCGCGCCCGGGCCCTGCTCGACGAACACCTCACGGGCGGCGGCGAGGATCCGGTCGCGGTTGTCCCGCGCGTCGGCCCGCAGCGGCCGCTGCTTCGCACCCATGAGCACAGCGTAGTGGAGGCCCGTCCTCCGATTCTGGCCCGCCCCGCCGACCGTCCGAGCCGCCTACCTCCGCACGACCCGCATCGGAAGGACCCCGGCAGGACGGAACGTGATCTCCGCCCGGACGGGCACGGCCACGCCCGGCACCAGGTCGAGCCGGTGCGTCCGGGCGATGGTGGCGAGCACCAGGGTCGCCTCCAGCATCGCGAAACCGGCGCCCACGCAGATGCGGCGCCCGCCGCCGAACGGCAGATACGCGTACCGGGGGTGTGCCTGCTCCCCCATGAACCGCTCGGGCTGGAATCCCTCAGGGTTGGGCCAGACCTCGGCGTTCCGATGGATCAGGTACGGGGGGACGGCGATCGTCGATCCGGCCGGCACCCGTACCCCGGCGACCTCGTCGTCTTCCAGAGCGTCACGCTCGATGGTCCAGGCGGGCGGGTAGAGCCGCATCGCCTCCGACAGGACGGCCTTCGTCCAGGGCAGCCGCTCGACGTCCTCGGCCGTCGGTTCTCTGCCGCCTAGGACCTTGTCCACCTCGTCCTCTAGGCGGTCCCTGGCCGCCGGGTACTTCGACAGGAGCATGAACGTCCAGGCAAGGGAAGCCGCCGTGGTCTCGTGTCCGGCCAACAACAGGGTGAGAACCTCGTCGCGCAGCTCCGCCTCGCTGATCTGACCGCTCTCCTTGAGCAGATTCAACAGTTCGCCACCGGACGAGCCCTTCACGACCCGCTGGACCATGCCGTCAAGGTGCTTCATGGCACCCCCCAGCCCCGGCACCCGCTGGTACACGCCCCGCTTGGCGGTCGCCCCAGGCAAGAAGGTCCCGACAACGGCCGCTCTCTGGAGCGCCTCAAGCGCCCGCCCCGTCCTCTCGGCCTCCCCTTCGAGCTCACTGCCGAACAACGCCCGTCCCACGATGCCCAACGTGAGGCGTCGCAATTCCCCTGCCGCGTCTAACGCGACCCCGTCGGGCCACCGTCCGACGGCTTGAGCGGCCGTCTCGGCCATCTGCGACGCGAACCCGACGACATGCCGCTGCGCGAACACCGGCTGCACCACCCGCCGATGCCGCCGCCACGTCTCACCTTCGCTGGTGAGGAGCCCGTCCCCGAGGACGGCCCGGAGCGGCCGATACGTGAACGCCTTCACGTAGTTGTCCTGGTTGGCGACGAGGATCCGCTCGGCATGCTCGGGACGCGACAGAAGGAAGAACGCCCGGTTCGGTCCGAACGGCACCCGAACGGCGTCCCCGTAGCGTCTGGCCAGGGCCCCGTAGGTGCCGATCGGGCTCCGGGCCATCCGCCCCCACCACCGAACAGCCTCGAACGCCCCCGGTCCCCGCACACCCCGTTCGTCCATGCCTCAACCGTAGGAACCACCCCAGCCCACGACAACCCACTCTTCGCTCCCCGCTACGGGTGAGAGCACGGATGGCTCACACGCTGGATGTGCGCCCGAAGCGCCGCTCCTTATCGTCCCGATGCATGATCACAAGAAGCCTGATCCCCCGCGGCGCTGCGGCCGTCGTCCTGGCCCTGGCGGTCGGTGTCTCGGCCACCCCGGCGAACGCGGCCACGCCCCGCCCCACGAACCTGCGACAGGTGGTGGAGAGCCTGAGCGGTCCGGACGGCGCTCCGGGGGCGCTCGCGCAGATCCACGACCGGCACGGCCGTCTGACGGCCACCAGCGGAGTCGCCGACATCCGCACGAACACGCCGGTCAACCCCCGAAGCCGCTTCCGGATCGGCAGCCTGACGAAGCCGTTCGTCGCCACCGTCGTCCTCCAGCTCGTCGGCGAAGGCCGCGTCGAACTCGACGCTCCCGTGGAGCGGTACCTGCCCGGCGTGGTGCGCGGCGCGGACAACGACGGGCGGCAGATCACCGTCCGCCAGCTGCTCCAGCACACCAGCGGGCTGCCGGACGTCCTGGACCACATGTCACCGCTGGAGGTGCTCAAGGACCCGCTCCGGCACTGGGAGGCCCGCGAACTGGTGGACATCGCCCTGCCGCACCAGCGGGAATTCGAACCCGGCAAGGGCTGGAGCTACTCCAGCACCAACTACCTCCTGGCCGGGATGATCATCGAGAGCGCGACGGGGCACCCCTTCGGCGAGGAGATCCGCCGGCGCGTGATCCGTCCCCTCGCACTGCACGACACCTTCGTACCGACGGACGCCCCCGGGATCCCCGGCCCGCATCCCCGCGGCTACGTCCGGCCGCAGTCCGACCTGGTGGACATCACCCGCCTCAACCCGACCGTCGCCGGAGCCGGAGGCGGCATGATCTCCAGCGCCTCGGACCTCAACCGCTTCCTGGCGGCCGTCCTCCAAGGACGCCTGCTGAGGCCGGCGCAGGTGCGGGAGATGCTGACCGCCCGCCCCACGGGCCGCACGTCAGGCTCCAAGTACGGCCTGGGGCTGGAGTGGACGCCCGTCGAGAACTCGTCCATCTGCAAGGACGGCTTCTGGGGCCATGACGGCGACATGCTCGGCTTCAGCGTCCGCGCCGGCGCCACCACGCACGGCCGGCAGGCCACCGTCATGGTCAACCTCAACCCGGGCGGCGGCCCGGCCCTGGACAGTGCCATGCGTGCCGCCCTCCCGCACGCCCTCTGCGGCACCTGACCACCATCATCACGAACAGTAGCCATCTGACCACATAAGGCCATCGATGCAGGCTGACGGGATGTCACTCTCCGTGTAACTCTTGTCGCGCGGCGTCACCCATGCCGCGAACCACGACATACGAAACGGAGAGCCCCCCATGGCCAATTGGAAAGCGCGCCTCCTGGTGACCACGACCGCCCTGGCCGCCTGCGCCACCATGACCGGCCCCGCTATATCGACCGCCGCCCAGGCCGCCACCGTCACGGCGCACCCGGCCCTGGCCGACCTGCCCCCCGGCGTCGTCAAGCTCGACGACGCCGAGGGCTGCCCGCCGGGCACCCTCTGCCTCTACCGGGACTACAACCGGCAGGGCCCGGCCTACGGCATCGGCGCCGGCTACAAGGTCGACCTCAAGGCCCTGCCCATGGGCGACGACACCGCCGCCAACAACGTCTCCTCATGGGTCAACAACGCCCACGGCCTCGCCGTACTGATCGACGAGGCCAACGGCAAGGCCCGCCCCCTGTACCCCGGCCAGCCCCTGGAGGAGCCGCCGTCCGACAACGACACCGTCGACCTGGTCGACTGGGCCTGACGATCTAGAACTGGCCCCCCGCTCCCCCTCGGCCGTCCGGCCGGGACGTCCGATCCCGGCCGGACGGTATCACCTCCCCACGCCGCAGCACCTCACCTCTCCGATCCGCTTTCCTTGCGCGCTGCCACGAGAACGACACGGTAAGGAACCGACCGTCCGCACCAGGCGCGGGCGGTGACGCAAAGCAAGGGAGGACCACGTGGCGACTCATGTCCGCAAACGCGGGAAAAGAAAGTGGTGGGTGCTGGAAATCGGCACCGACAAACCGATCTCCGGGCCTCACGACACCAAGGAAGAGGCCGAGAAGGCGAGGGACGCTGCGAAAAGCTGACCCACCTTTCTAACTGGACTACCGGCTCCCCGCGCGCTGCGCGGGGAGCCGGTTTTGTTCACGCCCTGCGATAACGGCGCCCCACCCCGACGAGCAGCGGCGCCGGCCGGATCAGCCCATGCGCTCCCTCCGCCCCACGCGCCCGGGCATCCCCTAAGCGAACGGACGGCGAGCCAGAAGTCTCGCCGACCGGTTCGGCGAGACCACCTCCGCGCCCTTGGGGGGTGACCGGTCCGCACCAGAAGCTTGCGCAGCGGGCCGCCTTGGGGACGGTCAGAACCGCAGGCGTGCTCGGCACGAACTTATTCCGACAACCCCAATCATTCGCGGCCGCACTCAGCGCGGCCTCTCACAAAGGAAAGAATTCATGCGCATCAACCGCGACAACGACACCGCGACCCTCGTCACGGCCGTCATCGCCCTCTTCTTCGTCCTCGTCACCTTCCTTCTCAACGACGGGGCCGACTTCATCTGCATCGCCATCGGTGGCGGCCTGGTCGTCGGCGGCTACGTGCTCAACCGGCGCTCCTGGACCAGCCACTCGGGGACCGACTCCGTGAAGCGCCCCCTCACCGGCAGCATCGTGCTCACGTCCTTCGTCATGCTGGCCATCTTCGGCAGCGGCGGAGACAGTGGGCTGTCCCACATCGTCACCGGCTTCGGTGGCACCGGCCTCGTCATCGTGCTGTGGCTGCTCTTCAAGCACTTCGTGTTCGCGACACCTCGCGACTCGAAGTAGAGCCATCGGGGCTCCCGCCGAGCCCCGATCCGATCCAAGAGCGGCCCCCCGGGGCCGCTTTATCGGTTTACCCGGGTCAGCGGCCGATGGCCGCGAGGACGTCGTTGGCGATGGCCTCGTCGATCCTGCCGTCGGGTGCGCCGCCGACGCCGATGCCGGCGATGGGGAAGCCCCTGTACTTGACGGGGACGCCGCCGGGCAGCACCAGAGTGCCGGGGATCTGCTTGATCGTTTCGTTTCCGGTCAGGGCGCTCGTGGGCTGGCCGAACGCCACGGCGGTGTAGGCCTTGCGCTTGGCGGACTCGTAGGTCTGCGGGCCCGCCTTGCGAGTGCGGACCACGAGCCGGATGGTGCCGGCCCGTTCCATGATGACCATCGTCACGTGCTGGTTCCCGTGCCGCCGCGCCGAGTGCACCAGGGCCCTGGACGCCCGGACGAGCGCACTGTCGGACAGGACCCGTTCCGGTGCCGTGGCCTTGCCGTGCCCGCCGTGCCCGCCGTGCCCGCCGTGCCCGCCGTGGACGGTGATGGCGGCTGCCGGCGCCGCGGCCGACGCCGTCCCCGCACCTCCGAAGGTCCCGGCCGCGACCGCGGCCAGCGCGACGGCGCCGCCGACGAAATGTCTGATCGACATGTCTCCCCGATTCCCCAGCATCCGATTACATAGAGTGATCGTTCAGACATGCACGGTAATCGGATCGGGGGCCGGTAACAACCCGCGGTGCACTGTGCGCTGAGCAACACTCGGAAAACGAACCACCACGGGGCCCCAAAGCGGGGCCGGGCGGTCGTCAGCCGAGCGCCAGGGCGAGCACGAGCGCGAGGAGGAGAGAGTCGAGCCTGTCGAGGAGGCCGCCGGCGCCCGCCAGCCATGAGCCGGAGTCCTTGGCCTCGACCCCCCGCTTGACCATCGACTCCAGCAGATCCCCGAGCGGGGCGCCGAGCGCCACCGCGACGGCCCAGGCGGGTGTGAACGCACCGAGCACGGCCAGTGTGCCCAGGCCCGTGACCGTCCCCGCGAGCAGGC
This sequence comes from Actinomadura coerulea, assembly GCF_014208105.1. Lineage (NCBI taxonomy): Bacteria > Bacillati > Actinomycetota > Actinomycetes > Streptosporangiales > Thermomonosporaceae > Actinomadura > Actinomadura coerulea. The sequence continues at coordinate 7,108,491 of NZ_JACHMQ010000001.1, read as the reverse complement.
CGCTCCAATGCTTGGACGGCGACAGCGGGGACAGGAGCGGCCCACCGAGGGACCGGCCGGCCAAGGAGGCGGTGATGTCGGCGATCGACACCGCGGCGAACAACGCCAGGCTCTCCCGTCCGAGCAGGACCACCCCGGCCAGCGGCGCGAACCAGACCACTCCCAGCACCCCGAAGCACAGCCTGGAGAGGCCGCCGGCCGCGTCTCCGGCCAGCACCGGCACCAGGGCGACGGCCGCGAGGGTGAGGGCGAGAACCTGGGGCAGCTGAGCGGGCGCCGCCCAGGCCGCCACAGGCGCCACGGGCACGACGACGGCGAGCACCGCGCGGTCCGTCCGCGGAAGGCCGGTCAAGCCGCCGTATTCAAGGGCGCACGCCACTCCCGCCGATGCGGCGAGGACGGCCGCGCCACCGGGGCCCATGGACAGGGCGACGACCACGACGGGCACGCCCACCGCCCAGGCGCACCAACGGAGCATGTACTCCCGCCGTCCGGACAGCACCACCGCGATGCCCCCGACGAGCAGCGCACCGGCGAGGTAAGGGAGCGGATCCGCGACCCCGCTCACGCCATGCCGAGCGGGGCGCGCAGAGCCTCGGCGACGGTGACCGCCACGCGGGCGTTAGCCGCGGCGTCACGTACCGCGATCCGCACCGTCCTGCCCTCGAACGCCGACGACATCGGCGACAGGTCGCGCAGGAACACGCCCCGCCGCCGGCACCGGTCGACGAGCCGGGACGCCGTGAGCCCGCCCTTGGGCAAGGTGAGCAGGACGAAGTTCGCCACCGACTCGTGAACGGCAAGGTTCTCGTCGATCTCAGTGAGCGCCGCGGCCAGCTCGCCGCGCAGTACCGCCGTCTGGGCCCACCTGGAGGCGTAGTAGGCGGGATCCCGCAGCGCGCTCACCGCGGCGATCTGGGCGGGCAGGCTCACCGCCCACGGCGGGGTCCAGCGGCGCAGGTCCGCCGCGATGGGCGGAGGCGCGGTCAGGTAGGCCGCCCGCAGGCCCGACAGGGCGTACATCTTCGACAGCGATGTGCTGACGACCACATTGTCGGCCTCTGCCGCGTAAGGCTCCAGCGTCTGCTCCGCGCCGACGTAACCGGCGTACGTCTCGTCGATCCAGAACCGGGTCCCGTCCGGCGCGCTCTCCAGCACCTCCCGCAGCCGGGCCGCGTCGAGATGGACGCCGGTCGGGTTGTTGGGGTTGACGATGACCACAAGGTCGTAGCGTTTCCGCAGGACGCGGGCGAGCCGTTCCGGGTCTATCCGCCACCCCTCCGCGCGGTGCAGCGGGAACCGGTCGGCCCGGCAGCCGATCACCCGCTCGACGACATGCGCGTACTCACCGTAGGAGGGGTCGATCAGCAGCACCCGGCTGGACGCGTCCAGCCAGCCGCGGAACGCGCGGAAGATCAGGTCAGAGGAGCCCGCGCCGACGGCCAGGACGTCCTCGGGCAGGCCCCGCCGGCGCGCGATCTCCTCGATGAGCCCGTCCGCCCGCACCGGCGGAGACGTCCGGGAGATCCAGTCCAGCCCGCGGGTCAGGGCGGCGACCGCGGCGGGAGCCGGCGGAAACCAGGCGTCGAGCACGTCGGCGGGAACCACGTCGCCGCTCGCGTCCAGGGTCTCGAATCCCCGTCCCAGCGCCTCGACGGACGCACCGCCGTGGGAGCAGGAATCGTCCACGGGCAGGAACGGGACCTCAAGCCCCCACCGCAGCGTCCGTCCCAGATCGCGCAGCAGCGGCTCGTGCCGTCGCGCGGTCCGGCCGGTGAGCTCGGCGACGTCGCCGGTCAGAAGCTGGAACTCGACGGCCCCAGAGCGCACCGCCGCGCCGGTGGACGCGAGCCCGAGCGCCAGGTACATCGGCAGCAGCTCGATCCGGCCCAGGGCCACGATGCCGCGGCCCCCCTGCCCCGCCACCCAGCGAAGCGCCGCGTACATCAGCAGCCTGCCGATCATCCCGCCCCGCAGGCCCGGATCCACGGCCAGGATCCGGATCTCGAACAGGCCGTCCTCGTCCAGCGCCGGATGCTCGTCCCTCCGCAGGTGCCTGTCGATCGAGAAGCGACCCGCCCACGGAGGCGTCACGCTGATGAACCCGGCCGGTTCCCCGCGGCGGACCGCCACGATGTAGACGTTGCTCCCGTCGAGGTCATCGGTCAGCAGACCGGTGGCGGTGGGGGCGTGCTGGCCGAGTTCCCTCGCGTAGACCTCGTGCCGGAGACGGCCGATCCACTCACGGTCCGCTTCGGACGACATGCGGATCTCCAGCTCGTCGACGACCGGCGCGACGAGTGGCCCGGCGGCGGCCGGTCCCGGGGATTGCTGGTTCATGGTCATTGACATCACCTCGGGCGCCACTTTGCCGAGGCCATCGCGCCGGCGCCTGGGTACTCGTACTCAGCCGTCCGGCAGCTTCTACTCAACGCCGCCGGACCCGGTCGCCCCGTGGCGGTGCCATCGAACCGGGACATCTGGTTACATCGAGTCACCCGGACGCGGGAGGACGCGGCGACGGCCTGGAATGATCTCCGGCCCGGATCGGGCCGGGATTCCGTCCGTCTCGCGTCCGCAGCGTGCCGCACGCATCAGCCGCACCCGACAAGGAGCCCTGTGACCGAGCGCGCCACCGACGGCCAAGTCTGGGATCCCTACGGCACGCTTCGCCGGGTCCTGTGGATCGGAGGCGGGCAATGGGCCGGAAAGTCCACCGTTGCCCGGCTGCTGGCCGACCGCTACGGGTTGACCGCCTACAGCTACGACTTCCACGACGCCCGCGGCCACAACGACCGCCGGATCGCCCGCCGGATCAAGCTCGGCCACTCGCCGGCCGGCCCCGACCCCGAGGCCACCTGGGTGGATACCGCCCCGCAGGACATGGCCGCCGAAACGCTCGCCGGCTTCCCCGTCCGCTTCGAATGGGCCCTGGACGACCTGCGCGCCCTCGTCTCGGGACGTCCCGTCCTCGCCGAAGGCTGGGGCCTGCGCCCCGAACTGGTCGCGCCGATCATCGACTCGCCCCGGCGGATGGTCGTCATGGTGCCCACCGAAGCGTTCCGCGACCGGCAACTGCGCGAACTCCCCCGGGCCGCCGGCGTCGGACACGACCTCAGCGACCCCACCCGGGCCCAGCGCAACCGCCTCGAACGAGACCGCCTCGTCGCCGAAGACGCGGTCCGCTCCGCCCGGCGCCTGGGCATCCGCGTGATCGAAGTCGACGGCACCCGCGACGCCGACGCCGTCGCCGCCCTCGTCGCCGACCACTTCCGCCCCTATCTCCCGCCCGCCGAGGACCGCAAAGCCTGACCGGCCGCCCAGGTGGTCAAGGGGGGGTTCAGGGGGTTCGCGCCGGCGGCACGATCTCGCCCACGGCCCCCGAGGTCTCCAGACGGACAACGGTGGCGCCGCGCTCGCATTCCCATGTGGTGACGTTGGCGAAAGTCGTCTCCCCGTGGCGCCAGAGCCCCCCGTCCTGGTGAATGTGACCGAACAGGTGCAGCTTGGGACGAACCTGCCGTACCCGGGCCAGCAGGTCCTCGCAACCGTGGCGTCCGGGGTAGGCGTTCGCGTCACCGATCCCGAGCGGAGGCCCATGAGTGACCAGGACGTCGACGCCGTCCGGAATCAGAGCCCACTTCTCCGCGAGGGGACGACCCCGGGGGAGATTGAACGCCCACTGGTTGAACTCCGGCTGCCAGGGACTTCCCCAGAACGTGACGCCGCAGATCTCCGTCCCGCTGTCCTCCAGATAGCGGATGCCGCGATCGGCCAAGACGGCACGGGCCCGCCCCGGATCGTCCAGGAACATCCAGTCGTGGTTGCCCGCGACGACCACCTTCGTCTGGTGCGGCAGGGCATACATCCAGTCTGCGGCGTCCTCGAGTTCTCTGAGGTCCTTACCGCGCCGGCACAGGTCACCGGCGTGCACGAAGACATCCCCCTCGGGGACAGCGAGCTCGCGATGATAGGTGTGCGTATCGGCGACCGCGACAATTCGCATGACAGAAGCGTACTGAGCGTCCACACCACCACCGGAGCCTGAAATTGCCTCTGCGCTCAACCGGTGTAGGCAGTCATTCGCGTAATGCGTCTTCGGCGGCGGATGCATCCTGATTACCTGGCGCCGCTGGTCGGCCGGTGCACCGTCCAGGTGTGGACTCGGCCAGCTAGAGTGCGCGCGTGGAATGGAAGATCGGGTTCGATTGGCAGGCGGTCGTCCACCGGGACTTCGACGTCGACCTGGACGAACCCGGCCGGCGCAGTGGCGCGGCGCTGGAGGCGCTGCTGGCCGACCTGAACGTGGAAGCCGAACCCCCGCTCTCCTTCGGCGAGTGGGCCGACCGGCTGCGCGCCTCCGCGAGCGCGGAGCCGACCGCGTTGCTGGAGCGGCTCGACCACCCGGACGTGCGGATCCGCCGAATCCTGGCCGTCGCGCTCGCCTACCTGGACATGCCCGACGATGCGGTCTTCGGCATCCGCGCCAGCGTCGCGAGGGAGCCGGACGCCCCGACCAGACTCGCGCTGCTCCTGGCCCTCGGCCGGTATCCCCAGACCCATGACTACCTGCGCCGCCACCTGAATCGCGAACCATCCGACGCGCTGGGCGCCGCGCTAGGCCTGTTGCTGCACAAACCCGAAGCGGTGGACGACACGGTGCTCGACGCACTCGCCCACTGCGACGGTGAGGCCGGATCGGCCCTGACCGAACTGGCCTGGGCCGACCCCGAATGGGCCGGCTTCCCGCCGTCCGGCGCCGTCGAGACCGTCGACGACTGGCTTCACCCCACGCCCGACCTGCGCTCCCGCTGGCTGACCCGGATGCTGGCGCGGTTGCGGACCGGCCGGCTGGACGCAGCGACGGCCGGAATCCTGGTCAAAGCCGCAGACCGCCTGTACCAGCGGTTCCCAGAACACGCCCCCGCCGTCGCGTCCCTGCTCCGCCACCCAGACCCCGCCGTCCGGCGAGCGGCCGCGACCACGAACTATCTGCCGTCTCATGACGCATACGCCGATGCCCTGGCGGCCTCCCTGAGCGACTCCGAGTTGTCGGAGAAGGCCCTCATCGCACTGACCCCGCGCGGCGACCCTCGATGCGTCCCCCCGCTCCAGCAGCTGATCCGCCATGGGACGTTGGACCTCCAGCTCCAGCACCGGTTCCGTGCGGCATCGGCGCTGGCCGAGCACCTTTGGCCACAGGTCCGAGCGCGGCTCACCGCGTCTCCCTCTGCCGTCGAGGCCAGGGCCCTACTGTCGTGGACCAAGAAATGGCCCGATGGGCAACAGGCCGTCCCCGAGGTCACCGCCATCCTGAAGGGGCTGGCCCCGCGCCTCGACGTCCCCGCCCCCGACAGCAACGAGCTTGAGACCGCCGCCGCGTGCTGCGTGTTCCTGCGCAGATGGGGTCTGACCGACGAACAGGCGCTGAGCGTCCTCCGGCAGGTCGCGTCGGGCCCGGACCCGGAGACCGGCCTCGCCGCCGTCCGCGCGCTGATGGGCCTCGGCGAACCGGCTGACGAAGAGGTCGTCGGCCTGCTGCTGAACATCCTGGAGCGACGCCACCAGTTCGGCCGCAAGGCTGGACGCCACGGCTGGCGCTTCGACGTCAACGCCTGCGACCGGCTAGGCGAACTCGGCCACCGGGCCCGTGCAGCCGTCCCAGCCCTGCGCGACTTGCGCGACGCCCCCGCCGAACCCGCCCGCGCAGCCGCGGCCTTCGCACTCTGGAACACCACCCGCGACGCCGACGAAGCGCTGCCCGTACTGATCGAGCAAATACCCGACGACCCGGTGCGCGCGCTGTACGACCTCAGCCTGATGGGTGACGCGGCCCGCCCCGCGCTCCCGATCCTCCGCGACTACGCCGCAGGCGAGGGCGACATGGCGGACCGCGCCCGCCAGGCCCTCATACGCATCGACAAGGCGGATTGAAAGCCTCGCCGCTCACGTTCGACGGCCCTCCCCAGCAATGACCGGCGTGCGCGAAGACGCCCCTCTCGGAAACAGCGATCCTCGATAGCGGGAAACAACAAGGGCCCGGTGATGCCGGGCCCTTGCTTGCTCGAAGGCACAGCCAGTGCTGGAACCCCTGATCGTGTAGGTGGCGGATGGATCACCCCTTGCGAAGGGTCACCTTCCCGCCCTCTTCACGTATGTCCAGGGCGTCCTCGTCCCACTGACCGGAGACCTCGACATCCCCGCCCCCAGTGCTGATCAGGAGTTGGGTGGGATTGTCCGCCCGGAGGGTGGCCTTCCCGCCATGGGTGTACAGGTGGACCTTGCCGGTGGCCCTGCCCACATCGATCGGGCCGAACCGGGAGGTGAGGGCGCCGAAGGTGAGTTCTTCGATCTTGATGCCCTTGCGACCGTCCAGGTGCACCCAATCCGCGGGGCCGGTGACGGTGATGGCGCCTCCGCTGGTCGCGTCCATCTGGCGGACGCTGAGCGGTAGCCGGACGGTGACACTCTTGATCCGCGACAGGCCGCGTCGATGACGGCCCTCCACGGTGTCGACGTGGACATCGGGGAACAGGAAGGCGCGGTCGGGCACCTTCGTGAGTCCGCGTCCGCTGTAGTCGAGGACGACCGCGATTTCCTCTCGGTCTTCGACGACGATGACCACGTCAGCGGCTCCGCCGTGGACGACGACGGCCCTGTGGGTGTGGAGCATGGCGATACGACGAATCATGTCGAATCTCCCTAGGTGAGGTGTTTGGGTTGTTTCACGCGACGATGTACGAGCGCTAACCACAACCGTCCCGCAAACGACCTCGACCGCCAGCCGCCGCTATCACCGTGCGAAACGGCCGCGCACCAGGATGGCTCGATGGACAAGACGGCGAACTTTGGCTCGCCCACCCTGCTCAGGGGCTCCGTCCACCGCAGCCAGGACGACCGGGAAGACGTATCCGCCAGGCTGGAGAGTGAGCGGCCTCCGGATGACCGCTGAACAACTCCAACAGGTCGGAGCAGCACGGCGACTTCGGACAACACCGGACGGTCCAAATCTCGGCCGCATACAACTGCAAGTGCGGCGTAGCCCCCCGGTCGGCAAACAGCCGGCCAGTCCGGATCAGCCCGCACCCTCGACCGACCCCGAGATCATCCTCATCCCGGCTTCCACCGGAGCTACGAACGCTCCCGGGGCGGTCCGAAGCCACCCCAGAAGACATACCCGGAGAGCGAGTCGACGTCCTGGGGCACCGAGCCCGTGGATCCCGCTGAGGTCGGCGCGAGCTTCCAGTCGCTTTCCCACTTCACCGTCGTGGTCCTGGCCGTGTAGCCACCACGCACCGGGTCCCGCGACACCGTTCCAACCACGGCGGTCTCAGGCGTGTAGGAGACAACTCGAAAGCCCATGATCTGGCTCGCTCTCCCAGCCGGTACGCGTTGACCGGCAGCACGTACCCGAGCGAAAGCCTGCTTGCCCACTCCCTGCACGACCTGCTTCTCCATGATCTTCCGCCATCGTGTCGACCGGTCCAGCCGCACGCTGATCTGCACTGCGGCGAACAGGGCTCCGCGCGCCGTGTGCGCGTAGCAGCGCGCGATGTCGCCTCGGACATCCAGTGGTCCGACCGACGACGAGAACGGCACCGCAACGCCCTCGAAACGCTTCCAGAAGACCTGCCTGGGCGCGGTCCTGGGAATGCCCTGGTCACTGTCATCGCGGGTACACGCGCTCGCCCCCGCTGAACCGGTAGAAGGCACCACAGGCGCCGTTGCAACCGCCGTCCTCCGTTGCTCCTTCCCCGTGCAACCGCCAACGCCCAGCGCGACAACAACGATCGAAAGGCAGGCTCTCTTGAGCATGTGGGAACCCATCTCAAACGGCGGATCTAACACGAGCAGGCAGATCCTAAGCCCTCTTGATCACGAGCCCCCTACAGCACGCGACCTGAGACGCACCGCGAGTCCGAAGTCCATCCGCGCGAATGCCCGAAACACCGTGACAGACTCCCGGCGCGAAACGTTGGCGGGCGAGCAGTCTCAGGGTGTGGTTTGCTGGCGAATCGCCGGCAGCACGTGATCCCGAACTCCTGCGATCACCTCGCGAGCAACGACCTCTGTTGGTTCCCCGTCCTTGAGTTGCCACCAGACGTCTCGTGGTTTCGGTGGCAGCAAATGGCCGATCCGGTGCTGCCACAGCACGTTGGGCGCGTAATAGCGATTGGGGTTCGGCTGTTCGGGAAGGTGCGACCTCTGCTCACGCCGCTGATCCCAGTCGGCCTTCGAGAACGCGAGCACGTTGATCGTGAACGAGATCACGTCAGGAGCCGCCCAATAGGAGCGCTGAAACCCGATCATTGCCCAGTGGTCGGGAACGTCCAAGCTGTAGGTCTGGCCGGAACCCCTGAACCCCATCTCGCGGAGGGCCGGAGCAATCTGGTCCTTCAGCATCTCTCTAAAGCTGGTCTGCACTCGGGCTTTTGCGTCCACCATCAGGCTCCGGTTGTCGTTGCCGCGATGCAAGCCAATGTCTACCAGGCCCCTCGAATCCTCTCACCACCTCCACGGTCCGGAGTGCTCGTTCGCGCGAACGGCGAGACGGTGCGACAGACGGATTCACGTGAAGATGCCGTCCGGCCCGCAGGGGCTGGGGGCCATCGCCCGCTGGTTGCTGCGTCGACTCTCAACGGGAGTTGCGGATCGTCGAAGCCGCAGGACGGTTACGAGCGATGCCCGATAGTCGGGTGTCGTTTTCCCCAAAGGGGGCTTTTCCATGAAGCGTCGTCGGATCGCCATCGGAGTCGCGGCCGTCGTGGCCCTGCTCGCCTCGCTCACCGCCTGCGGTGACAAGGTGACGGAGCCCTTCAAGGACGCGCCGCGCAGCTCGACCACGAACCGCGAGGCGGCGGACATCATCGAGATGCCGGACGGCTTCTCGAACCTCAGCACGAAGTGCGACCACGGCAACCGGGTCTACGTCGTCTACAAGGGCGACGACAACCGGGCCGCGCTCGCCGTCGTGTCGCAGGACCCCACCTGCAACCACTGATCCAAGGGTCTCCGAACCCAAGGATTCTCCCTCGACCCCCGGCACCAGCCGGGGGTCGACTTCTTATCCGCCGGAATCCCTCGCCCTTGTACGGAAGACCGCCCACGACGTGGTTCAGACCGCCACCTGCCCCGGCGGGGCAGAACCGGACGGGACAGGCCGCATGCCCGACACACCTTTCGGACGCTGCCTCGGTGACCCGTCATGGGCGCAGCCCATGCTCTCTGGAGCCTGAGCGTCCCCCCATAGAGGCCAGAAAAGACCTCGGGCACGTGCTGACCTGAGCCTTGGGCGGAAGCGCGCCCCTGATCTCCGGTGGTCGGCGGTGGCAGGACCCGCAGCTGTACTGCCTTCCCTGGGCGAGGTGCTCCGGGCTTCATTGCTGGTTCTCGACTGTGAGGCTGCGACGCTGCGGCTCATGCACGCGGTGAAGCAGACCGAAGCCGACCACCTCACGGCGGACTCGCGCGCTCACACGGGGGACCATGATCAAGCTGCACGCCGACCAAGCGACCTCGCGGCTCACGCTCAGTGAATCCTGACTGGGTCACGGGCTACTCATGAGCTGCGACGCCACTGCATGTGGTCTCGGGAAACCGTTGAGCACGTGGGCATCGCCATCAGCAAGGACACCACGGGCACTGCTCGTGGACGACAAGCGCGCTGCCGCCGAGAAGCTGGATGCCGCGGCTCCCCCCGCTATGCGAGAGGCCCTTGCGGGGGTCGCATGGGACTTCTGAGCTGGGAGCCGGCGAGGGGACTTGAACCCCTAACCTTCTGTTTACAAGGTCCCCAAACGATCACGGGTCCCGTCCGCATCAGTCCGCACGCTCGGCTGATGACTTGCGGCTCGTCCGGATCCGTTCGCCATGATCCAAGATCATCTGTCCGTGTGGCTCCCACTGTGGCTCCCAGGGAGCCACGCACCAGCAACCTTCCAGAAGCTCGTTGGGCCCTGGTCACCGGGCGTGTGTGCTCCGGCGACGCCACCAATAGAAGGCGGTGTAGTCGTCCGGCCAGGGAGCCAGAGAGACAAGGCGAGGTTCGAAGCGGTCCCGTTGAGGGTCGATGGCACGCCAGCTCAGGTCTGTCGGTTCGTCGTCTCGGGCCAGCCGGACGTGCCTCACCATCTGCTCCTCGCAGGCGCCGAGAATCTTGAAGTTCTGCTGTGCCTGGATCAATGAGACCCGGTTGGCGCCCATCGTCTGGTCGGGCCACCGAAGCTGGGTCACGTCGTCCTCCCAGAAGCACACCGGGCAGATCTGATGAGAACCCGGCAATGCCTCCATCGTCAGGTGGCCGCAGCACACGCACGGGTACCTCAAATCCATGGTCGCCATCCTGATGGATTCCGGCGCAGCACTCCAACGAGAGAACGCTCACGCTCTCGGCAACACGCTTCCGTCCGCGGCTCGATCACATCGGAGGGCGGTCTGCTTCTTGCCCGTCATCGAGGATCGCGCCACACCGGTCCGAGGTGTTCATTCGCGCGAACGGCGAGGTGGTGCGACAGACCTTGGCGCGCGAATGGGCGCCTCGGCTCCAGGAGGGGTCTGGGGAACCACGGGGTTCCCCAGTAGCGCACGCTCAACCGATCTTCCGGCAACTCCCCTGACGACTCCAACGGCGCTCGACCACGGTCACGCCCTGGCCCTCGTCGCTGAACGGGGTTAGAGGGTCCGGCGTCGATTCGTCACTGCGGCGGCGCGCCCCCGCAGTGAGCGGTCGGGGCGGGGCCGGCGGGCGTGGCACGGCGTGCGGCCCGGCGCGGTCGTCCGGTGACCGGCGCCCACGCCGCACGCTCCGGGCGGCCTGGCGCGGGGCCGCGCAGCGGCCTGAGCGCCGCCGCCCCTTGACTGGGAGGCCGGGACGCTGCGGCTCACGCACGCGGTGAAGCGAATCAAGGATCGCGACAAGAACAGCGGTCGCAAGACGCGCATCGTGCTCAGCGAGTTGAAGACGGCCAAGTCACGGCGGACTCTCGTGCTCACCCCAGAGATCATGAGCAAGCTCCGCGTACTCCACGCCGACCAGGCGAAGGCACGGCTCGCGCTCGGTGAAGCCTGGCAAGATCACGGGCTGATCTTCCCGTCCGAGGTGGGCACCCCTACCGACCCGGACAACTTCTCGCACACGTTCTCCAAGCTGACCCAGCGAGCGGGCCTCGGGCACTGGCATCCGCATGAGCTGCGGCACTCGGGGGCCTCCCTGATGCTCGCGCAAGGCACGCCGCTGCATGTGGTCTCCGAGATCCTCGGGCACGCGGGCATCGCCATCACGAAGGACACCTACGGTCACCTGATCGTGGACGACAAGCGCGCGGCGGCCGAAGCCATGAGCGGCGCACTGTTCGGCGGCTGAATCCCGTGGCTCCCACGGTGGCTCCCGCGGTGTTGCAAAAGCCCCCTTCCAGCACTGGGAAGGGGGCTTTGAGCTGGGAGCCGGCGAGGGGACTTGAACCCCTAACCTTCTGTTTACAAGCAAGATCAGCGATGTCCAGGCATGTCCCCACGTGCCCGCTGACCAGCGCCGCAACCTCCCGGACGTCCACACCCATCCAAGATCATCCGACCCCGTTGTTAGCACCACCGTTAGCACGCTCATCGCTCGGAAGGTGACCGTCCTCTCGGAGCTTGGCGTGTGCCTGGTCGCGAAGCCGCCACAAGTCGCTGTAGTCATACCCGATCTTGTCCAGCTGGTCGCAGGCCCACTCCAGTTGCCTGGGTGAAGCCACCTTCCACAGGTACTCAAGTTGTGCAACAGCTCGCCGGTGTCGTTCGCGTCTCCGCTTGTGTCCCAGAGATCCCGTGAGATTGAGACACGCGTCGGCAAGTTCGCGGATCCACAAGACGAAGTCCTCGCCCTGGTCCCGAGCAGGCTGTCCTAGCGGCCTGCGCCGGCCCGCCGTGGCCCGGATGTGGATGAGGGCGACGGACACCAAGTGTGCTACAGCTTGCTCCGGCGAGGGGCGTCGTGCCCGCATGTCACTGCCTCCACATCACCCGGTCCCTGGCTCGATGATCGTCTCAAGACGCTAGGCCCAGGGCCAGGAGTTGCACCAGTCCAGGGAAGGTGAGGGGCGATGCACTGGCCGCAGCGGATTTACAGTCCCACCGCCAAACTCTCCTGACCTGCGCCATCGCCGACCAGCCGCCGAACTTCGGCCCACATTCGGCACACGACCGGATCCGGGTGGACCGATGAGCGACACGTGGACTACTCGAAAAGCTCCGTCCGCCAGCTGTCTCGGATGTCGTCGTCATAGCGCCCATCCTCGACATGGCTCAGCGCGGCCGCATAACCGACCTCGATCGCTCGCTCTAGCATCTCCAGCAGCTCAGGTGACTCATATAGAAGGCCAGTGCCTGACATGAGGTTCGCAGCCGCCTCGCTGGCCGAACGCTCATGTCCGCTCCTGCTCACCTTGATGCCCCACAGAGCATTGATCCGCTCGGCGCACTCGGCGATGTCCTCGCCCGATACCTCAGCCATAAGGCCAGTATCCAGCCGCCCGAGTGCTCGCGCCGACCGTTCCGGAGGGCGCGCCCGCGCGAACGGCGAGACGGTGCGACAGACAGTTTCGCGCGGGTGTGCCCTCCGGCCCGCGGGGGGCTGGGGGCCGCGAGGCCCCCGCTTCACGCTCGCTCCGCCCTCTCCTCGGCCTTTGGCGGCATCAAGGCAACCACTTCGCGCATGATTCGGCGCAGTGGTGGGTGTAGCCTGCTGGCTAGCATCAGCCAGCCTCATTTTGACCGAGGTGACATCCTTGATTCAGCCTTCTGCCGCCAATTCTCCAGGCCTGGCCGCGTTCAACGCTCGCACCGATTTGACCAAGTATGGCGACAATGCATTGCTGTTGTTTGCGCTTCAAATTGGCCTGGAAGTTGAAGATATTGACAGCATCGCAACGAATTCACTAACCGATGGAAGTGACGACAAAAAGTGTGACCTCGTTTACGTGGACCGCGATAGTGGCCGCGCCATTGTCGCGCAGGGATATTATTCCCGCAAGGAAAGGTCAGAAGCGCCAGCCAACAAGGCAAGTGACCTAAACACGGCAGCCGCTTGGCTACTGGGGACTGATTCCACAGTTGTGCCCGAGAGGCTTAAGCCGGCGCAGAGCGAACTTCATGAGGCCATTTGTGCTGAGGAAATCCGCCGAGTCGAGATCTGGTTTGTCCACAATCTCCCCGAGAGTAAGAACGTAAAGGAGGAACTCGAGGTCGCCAGAAGGACGGCACGCGCACACCTTGATGATGCTTTTCCGGGCAACTCGGTTGAAGAAGTTTTTTCGCGCGAGATCGGCCGCAACACCCTAGACAGGTGGTACAGGACCTCACAAGTACCAATTCTCGTTACCGATGAAATCTCGGTACCGGCACATGGAGGATTCTTTGAGGAGGGCGACAACTGGGAAGCATACTGCACATCGGTAGCTGCGGAATGGCTGACTGAACTCTTCAAACAGCATGGCACCGATCTCTTCAGCGCCAATGTGCGGGACTATCTCGGCAGTATCAATCGCGACGTTAATATAAATAACAACATCAAAACGACGGCTGAAGCGAGTCCGGATCGCTTCTTTGCATACAATAATGGGCTAACTGCGCTCGTCAATGAGTTCGTCCACCCAGAATCACCTTCGGATGACTTTGGCATCCGTGGCCTCTCGATCGTCAATGGCGCGCAGACCACAGGCGCGCTAGCCAGTAGCTCGGCGACTGCCGTATCGCTCGCAAAGGCCCGAGTGATGATTCGCTTCGTGAAGTGCAGCGATCAGCGAGTAATCCAAGAGATCATTCAGTTCAACAACAGTCAGAATAAGATCGAGGCCGCTGACTTCAGAAGCAATGACAAGACTCAGGATCAGTTGAGGCGCCAGTTCAAGGACATCCCCGAGGCAGAGTACAAGGGGGCACGAAGGGGCAGCGAGAAAGACGTCATAGAACGCCGCCCCAATCTCATCGCCACGCAAACGGCCGCTCAAGCCATCGCGGCCTTTCACGGGAAGCCTAGTATCGCCTACAATGAGACCAAACGAATCTGGTCTTCGGACGAGGTGTATTCACAAGTATTTCCAGAATACATATCCGCTCGCCACGTCGTTTTTTGCTACTCGCTCTTGAAGGCTATAGAAGAAGCCAAGCTCACGCTCATGAGCGTACCTGCTACCCAGCGAACGGACAGCCAGAAGAAGCAGCTGGCCTTCTTCCAAAGGCGGGGGTCGATAGTCCTGATGACCACCGCGGTAGCATCTTGCCTCGAATCTATCCTCGGACGGCGGATTCAGGATATATGGCGACTCCGGTATGAGTCGAACCTGAGCCCTCGTGACGCTATTGCAGCGTGGCGACCGATACTGCTCCCCATGCTGTCATTCGTCAACCAATTGGATGATGCACTTACGGGCTACCTGAAGAACAGTGAAAAAAATGAATCTTCGATCGAGCGCTTCAAACAATTGGTCGAGGCGACTCATCAGGCTTTGCCCGTAGGCGTCTATGAGACATTTGCGGCATCTGTGACGGACTCTTTGAGTTAGCCCAAGCTATTGTGCCTTACGGCTGCTTTGTCCTAGAAGGCTTGAACTCGGGGAGGTAGAGAGCTAGACGCGCACGGATGCTATCTAGCAGCCGATCCGCACTGGCTCCCTCTTCGAGGGCCGCGGCCGGCGCGACATCCAGTGCATAGTGAGACAATGCAGCCGCATCTGTGCCAATTACCTTTACGAGTTGGATCTCGTTTGGTGTGGTAGTCGCCGAGAGATCCAATTCGAAGACGTAAATCCAGGAAGTTGGATTCACTGCAAGTTCCTGGCCTGCTCGGGCAAGACGGTACGTTCCGTCGGACTGCTGAACTAGCTCAGGCTTGCCAAGATGCCTCTGCCAGCTATCCCAGACAGCCGAAGGAACAGCGAAGACGCATCCAGCAGACTGACCGTGTGCCCCAATCTGGAACTTGAACATCATTTGATAGAAGGTCCGCTTGAATACGTTTGCGATGTTCGGACCTTCGACCTTTTCTGAGACCCAATCACTATGTTGCTCTACCGCTTCCGAAAAATCTTGCTTGTGGAGCCTGAGAGCGTCCTTTAGGTTACGTACTGCTGCAGCGTACGTGCCGTGAAAGTCCATGGTCTGAATCTCGAATATGCCATAGCGTCCGAGAGCGAGCGAGCCATCCGGTTCCCATTTTATCTCAACCATGGTGGCATCGAAAGAAAATTCAGGAGACCGATCTGTAGCGCTCAGACTGATTTCTCCACCTAGCTTATTCTGAAAATAGACCAGGCTGGGGATGCCTTGGCGCACTGCTGAGCGAAATTGATTCGCCTGCTCCTGATTTTCTAGAACAGGCGCAGCAACGAGATTGAGACTAGTTCCGGTTGGATGGCCAAAGAGGCGACGAGCGGCATCGTCCAGAACATCGAGATCGAGAGCTCTAAACGGGCAGACGAGCCAGTCTTGCCGCGGACCGTTGCTTACACTACTGATGGTGCAGACGCCACTGGAGCGCTCCGCCTTCACGCAGTCGTGCTTCTCGCCCGTTATGGTGCTCAGGAACGGGCAACGTCCATGCTGTTGGTCGTTGAGACTGTTGTTCGTCGCTGCGACGATGGGGAATACCCGATGGCCGTACCACTCAGCAACGTGGTTGCCTGGGCCGCGCTTCTTGCCGCTTCTCTTGGGGGGCGTCATGAGGCAACCGTATCGTCGTTTCCCTCATCAACACCAGTGATGATCGGTTGGACTGATGAGAGGTTGATCTGCGCCGCTCGGACGAACTCGGGCGACTTCTCGAACCCTAGTGCCCGACGCCCATTCATGGCTGCCACGACCAGGGAACGGCCAGTGCCACAAAAAGGATCAAGCACTAGGCCATCTGGCGGGGATGAACTCAAGATTCTCGGCTTGATCAGGTCGATTGGAAATGTCGCCGAATGACCATCCGATCCTGATTTGACGTTAACTGTAGTTACGTCTCTGGCGCCTTCCTCTACGTGATCCAGATCGTAAAAGTAGCTAGCACGCCCCTCCTTAGGGCGCTTGACAAAATGAAAGAAATGTTCGTGAGCCAGTCGGAGCCGATCCTTTTCGGGGCGCGGTGGAACGTTGGGCTTGTGCCATATCAGGTCATTCCGCAAAATCCACCTTTGCTCTTGCATGGCGATGGCGAACCTTGCAGGAATCAGAAGTAGTTGTTTTTCCTGTCTATAACCGCCCATCGGAGTACGTCGACGCATTCGCGGATTGTCTCCAAGCCCTTGGCGTCCATCCATTCTCAAGCTAGACCAACGAGCAAAGTACGTGTCCCCAATGTTGATCCACATGCTTCCTCGCGGCTTGATGGCCTTTGCTGCACGTTGAAATATCTCAACTAGATGATCTACGTACCATTCGGGGAGTGGTTCAAGACCAAGTACTCCATCATGTTCGCGATACCACTCGTAGGATGGAGTGTCGCTTGCCGAATTTCCTTCTGATTTCCACTCGTTAAGGATCTCCTCGTTATGATCCATGCCATAAGTCCTCAAACCCCAATATGGCGGAGAGGTGATGAGCAGATCGACGGACTCCGGTGCGAGTGTGGCCATGAGGTCGTAGGCGTCCCCAGCCCGAACCGTGACGTCCACCGTGCCCCGTGCGGCGTCCGATGCACCTTCAAGATCAGAGATCGCCTCAGTAGTCATGAGCAACAGGGTAGGGCCATGCGCTAAGTACCTGCTCTAACATCGTCGGCCTGTGGATAACCGGGCGGCCGGGGCGGGTCGGCCCGGAGAGGCCGCATGCCCGGCCCGGACCGGCCGGCGGCGGCCGCGGAGCGGGCGCCCTTGAAGACGTAGAGAAAGTTCTCATCCGGCGGACAGGACTCTCAAATGATCTTGAACTCTGGGTACGCGTCGACCCCTGAGTTGCCTGGCCAGGGACCTTGTGACGGCAGCTCAGGGGCCGAGGCTTACCGGTGTTCGGTGGCGTTCACGTCTGACGCCATGGCCACGCCTTCGTGAGGGTGATCTGCTCGCGTAGTTGGTGAACGTCGGGGGCCGACAGTAGGCGGTCCCCGGTCGGTAGCGAGATCATCGCCCACCACTCCCCCGTCGCCTCGCCGTACCAGGCTTGGACTCCGGGGAACATCTCTGTGAGGACGCGGGCGGCCCGCCTGGTCTCAGCGTTGCCGCTCATGCCGTCGAGCCTTTCGGGGGCTCGGCTCGTGGAGCTGGCCCCGAAGGATGCGCTCGACCTCGGTGACCGCCTGGTCCAGGTCGGCGCATGGGATGGGTCGGGGGTTGCTGCGGGTGAGGTAGACCCAGCGGCCGAAGTGGGTGGCGCTGAGTTCCTCGATGGCCGGCGCGTGCTTGGTGGGGCCGACGCACAGTGTTGCCGGGGAGACGTAGAAGCGGCGGTATGTGCGCCATCCCTGGGCGGCGAGTGCTTCGCCCAGGCGGTCAAGGTGCCACATGGCCTTGCGGTCCTGGCGGTCTCTGGTGGCGAACCAGCGGACGAAGCGGCGGGCTCGGCGTCCCCATAGCCGCAGGGTCACGGCGGATTCGTCGATCATGCGTCGCTCTCCTGGGTGAGAGCGAGGACGCGTCCGATGCGGTCGGCTGCCAGCTCGGTCTCCCACAGCGGGCACAGCGGTTCCAGCTCCGGCTCGGATCCGCGGGTCGGACCGGACCAGACCCAGTGCCACCACAGTTCGCGGTCGGGGTGGTGAGGGTGGCATCTGACTTCTTGGCGTAGGCCGGGGCTCAGCACCTGGCCCAGGGCGTTGTCGGGTGCTGGCTCGCCGGCCAGGTTCGCGGCCATCACCGCGCCCTGTCCCCATGGCTTGGCGGTTAAGCCGCGCTGATCCAGGGCCGCTATCAAGGCAAGTGCTGCGTCGCGCCATTCGCGTGGGTTGCCGCCTGGTGGACGTGGGCGGGTGTCTGCTGCATCCGGCTGCGGGGCGTCTGGGGGAACGGGCATAAGGGTTCCTTCGGACGGTCTTCTGCGAGGTTGATCGGCCTGCTCATCGCGGTGATCTTGCTGGTCAGAGCCCGATCAACATGGATTGGTATTCAAAGTACGGGTACAATACTTCAAGTACAAGTCACTTCGCGTACTTGCGCCGCACAATAAGTACTGATCTCGTAGAGGCGATGAAGGAGGGTGCCGATGTTCGGCTTGATGGTCCGGTTCACCTGCAAGGACGAAGAGAGCGCCGGTAGGTTCGATCAGCTGGTCTCCGAGACGATCGGCAAGATCGAAACGGACGAGCCGGGCACGCTGATCTATGCGGTGCACAAGGTCGACGGGCAGCCGCTGCAGAGGATCTTCTATGAGCTGTACCGGGACCGGGCGGCCTTCGACGCGCATGAGGAGCAGGACCACGTCCGGCGGTTCCTCGGTGCCCGTGATGACCTGCTCGCCTCGGTGGAGGTCGACTGGTTGGGCCTACAGGTAGGCAAGGGAACGACAGGGTGAGCACTGAGTATCAAAGGGCGCTCGGGCGGCGGATCGCTCAGGAGCGGAAGCGGCGAGGGCTGTCTCAGCCTGAGCTGGCGCGGCTGATCGATCGGTCCGTTGCCTGGGTCTCCCAGGTGGAGCGCGGCGTGCGCAAGGTCGACCGCATGTCGGTCTTGGAGAAGGTCGCCGAGGTGCTGGAGCTTCCGCTCTCGGAGTTGGCGGCCGAAGCTCCGGTAGTCGCCGCGTCGAGCGAGGAGATGCCGGGGTCGGCCGGGCTGCGGCTGGTGCTGTCGGGTGCTCACTCGCTCCGGGCCATGCTGCACTCCGCTCCCGTCCCGCCGACGGCGGAGATCAAGCCGCGGGTGGATCGGGCTTGGGAACTGACGCATGAGAGCCACTATGTAGAGCTGGCTGACCTGCTCCGGGGCCTGGTGCCGGCGCTGGAAACAGCGGTGCGGTCGGCGCCGGAGGAGCGGCGGGCAGAGCTGTTCAACCTGCTGGCAGCGACCTATCAAGCCTGCTCGGCGGCCCTGTCCAAGCTCAACGAACCGGAAGCGTCATGGATCGCCGCTGACCGCGCCATCGTCGCGGCCGAGCGTGCGGGCGATCCGCTGATGATGGCCGCCGGCGCCTTCCGGCTCGGGTTCGTCTTCCTGGGAGCGCGGCACTTCGACCAGGCCGAGGAGAACGCCCGGACGGCTACTGACGCGCTGTGGTTCCTGGTCGACCAGGGCAAGCCGGAAGCCATGTCCCTATGGGGCGGACTGACGTTGCAGCGGGCTATGGCTGCGGCGCGGCTCAATCAGGCGGATGTGGCATATGAGCATCTCGCGCGGGCTCGTGAGGTCGCTGAACGGCTCGGAAGCGGTCGCAACGACTACAACACCGAGTTTGGCCCGGCGAACGTCGTCCTGCATGAGGTCACCGTGGCGGTAGAGCTGGGAGACGCGGGCCACGCTCTTCGGGCCGGGAGCGAAGTCGATACCTCGACGTTGTCCCGTGAGCGCCGGGCAAGGCTGCAAGTCGACCTCGCGCGTGCGCACGCCCAGCGGCGGCAGGTCGACGGGGCTGTCGCGGCCCTGCTGGAGGCGGAGTCGATCACGCCGGAACAGGTACGGAACCACCGGGTCGTGCGTCAGGTCGTGTCCGATCTACTGACGATGCAGGACCCGCCTTCCTCTGACCTGCGAGAACTCGCGGAGAGGGTGGGCGCGTAGGAAAAGTACGTCTTCTAGTACTCTAAGTACTAGAAGAAACTCTGAGTACCGGGTAGCGTTCGTGTTGACGCTGAAGCACTCCTGATGGAGGTGAAGGCCCAACACGAACGCTCTTCGCGTTTCAGGGGCGGGAAGGCCGCTCTTGGACGGCGAAACAGGCCACTAATGAAAGTGGCCTGAGCGGGAGACCCGCCCAGGCCCGGATGCGGTTAGCACCCTAGTTGGCGCTTCGATGCTACCTCGTTCGTCCTGATGGCGTGTGCTCCCTTCGGTCCGTAACGCCTGCTCAGCAGGCGGACGAGAGGTGTACTCAGCATGCGCAACATTCCTGTCGACGTCTCCGCCCTCACCTTCGTGTGCGTGTCCGCGCCGCGCCCCAAAGTGCTCAACCAGGAGACGGGCGAGGTCAAGGTCGACCGCGACGGACACACGGTGTTCACGGTCGGCCTGTCGGCTGCCGACGCGATGGGGCGGGTTGACCTGCTCCAGGTGGCGGTGACCGGTGACCAGTCGGTGACGATCGGGGAGGTCGTGACGCCGGTCGGGCTGGTCGCGTTCCCCTGGGAGGCGGTTCTCGGCGGTGAGAAGCGGTGGGGCGTCGCCTTCCGCGCTACCCGCGTCGTCCCCGTCTCCTCGTGGTCGGCTTCGGCTTCGTCAGACGTGGCCTGAACGGGGTCGCCGTCATGACTCACTCGCTTCTGGTGCTCGGGGTCCTCGCCGCTGCAGCGGCCGGGCTCTGGGCCTGGCGCCGGTGTCACCCGGTGTCGTTCTGGTACAGCGTCGGCTTCCCGGCCCGTGCGGTGCTTGTGTACCTGACGTGGCATCACGTCGCCTCGGGCTGCAAGCTGACCCGCAACCGGCGCCGGTTCCGGCTCACCCCGGACGCAATCCCCGTGGTCGGGCCCGCTTCCCGGTCGGCTGCGACGGTGGTCGAGCACAAGCGGCGGGTGCGGCGGGTCGACGTCGAGCGCTCGCCCCGCCTCGGCATCCTGCGACCTACCCGGCTGGGGTGGCGGATGCGGCTGCGCCTGCACGACGGCCAAGTCCCCGCCGACTACGAGAAAGCCGCGGAGGGCATCGCGCACGCCTGGCGCGTCCACTCGGTGCGCGTGGTCGACGTCCGGCCCGGCCGCGTCACCCTGTGGGCCACGATGCGTGACCCGCTGGTCGAGGTGGTCAGCGTCCCGGAAACTGGTGAGCTGCTGACCGTACGGCCCGGCAAGCTGGAGAACGGCCGTGACTGGGTGATCGACTTCCGCACCGTCCCGCACTGGCTCAACGTCGGCGCAACTCAGTCGGGGAAGTCGAACCTGGCCAATGCCCTGCTCAAGGGGCTGGCACCGCAACCGGTCGCCCTGGTCGGCTTCGACCTCAAAGGCGGCGTCGAGTTCACCCCGTACGCACCTCGACTCTCGGCCTTGGCGACCACCCGCAAAGAGTCGGTCGATCTGCTGGTCGACCTGGTGGACGAGGTCGAGAACCGCATGGCCACCTGCCGGGCGCACGGTGCGCGCAACGTGTGGACGCTGCCGGAGGATCTGCGGCCGATACCCATCGTGGTCCTGGTGGACGAGGTCGCCGAACTCTTCCTCATGGCCGACAAGAGCGAGAAAGACGAGGTGGCCAAGACCGCTACCGCCCTGCTGCGAGTCGCCCAACTCGGACGGGCGTTCGCCGTCTACCTGGTCGTGTGCGGGCAACGCGTCGGCTCCGACCTGGGGCCCGGTGTCACCGCGCTGCGGGCCCAGTTGTCGGGGCGGGTGTGCCACCGGGTCAACGACCCGGAGACGGCGAACATGGCACTCGGCGACCTCGACCCCGCCGCACTGGACGCCGCCCGCGTCATCGCGGCCGAGACTCCGGGGGTGTGCATCGTCGCCGGACAAGACGGCTCATGGCACCGGGCCCGATCGGTCTACGTCCCCGAGGGCGAGGCCGAGCAAGCCGCGCGCGACTTCGCGCACCTGACCCCGGACTGGGAGACCCTCGTCGGCTCTGCCCCGGTCGTCCGCCCCGCCGCGTAACCGGTCCGGTCCCTTCTCTTCCCGGCTTGGCGTGAGCCCTGATCACGCCACGTCCCTACCCGACCCATGTCCGAAACCGGTCCTGGAGGCTTCCGTGGCTCCCCGCGTCCTCGCCGTTCGTCCTTGGCCCGTCCCCGTCCTGTCCGCCTCGGTCCCGGCATCGTCCCGGCCGTCCGCTGTCTCGTCCTCTTCCTCGTCGAGCCGCCGGCCGGTGCGCGTTGTGTGGGACGAGCTGCGGGGCCTGGACGTCGCGGTCTGTGACTCCTGCGCCGAGTCGTTCGCCTCGTCCCGGACCGGCGAGGTCAACGGCTGGGCCGACGAGCACGGATGTGACGCCGAACTGGCCGCGCTGCTCGCGCTCGTCACTTCCCGGCGGGTGGCGTGATGCGACGGCTCGCCGGAGCGGTGGCCGACTCCGGGCCGGTGGTGGTCCTGGCCGGGATCGCGGCGGCAGGGTCGTTCACCCATATCCGCGACACCGCCACCGAGCACGGTCAGCGCGGATGGATGGCCTGGGCCATCGCGGTCTGCATCGACCTCACCTGCGTCATGGCCGCCGCGGAACGCCAGCGAGACAAGAGCACCGGACGGGACACGGGGCGGCTGACGTGGCCGACGGTGGTCCTGGTCGGCGGAATCCTGCTCTCCCTCGCCGCCAACCTCGCCCAAGCCGACCCCTCGGTCTGGGGCTGGATCACCGCGGGCACCCCGGCGGGCGCGTTCCTCGTCTCGGTCTCCATGCTGGAACGCCGAAAGGCCGGCACCCCGGCGACGGCGCACACCTCACCCATCCCCGAGTCGTTCGGCCGTCCCGACCCGGCCCCGGCCCCGGTCGTCTCGTCCCCGTCCGGCTCGTCCTCGCCGTCGTCCCCATGGGTGGTCTGGGAGGACGAACGCCCCACCGTCGCCGCAGCCGTCTCCGCTGCCCAGGACGAACCCCGCGACCGCGACGAGCAGGACGGCCAGACATCCATCCCCGTCCCGGCCCCGGTCCCGGCCGCCGAGCAATCCGCGGTGCCCTCGTCCGAATCCGCTCCGGCCGCCCCGCTGGTCGACTTCGCGCGCCGCGTCGCCACCGAGCACGAAAGCCGCCACGGGCGGCCGATCACCCGTGACGCGCTGCGCGCCCGGCTCGGCGTCTCCAACCAACTCGCCTCAGACCTGCTCCGCCAACTCCGCACCGAACAGCCCCACGCAACAGCGCCCGTCTCCTGACCCCTGTGGAGGAACCTGCCATGACCGCGTCCACCGAACTGACCGGCCAGTCTTCACCGCTGGTGCCCGGTGACCTGTTCGCCCGCCACCAGACCATCACCGGCCTGCGCGCGCTCGCTGACTTCTTGGAGGCCAACCCGGCCGTGCCGGTCGACGAGTACGGCCAGCACTTCCACGTGTTCATCCGTCTCAGCGAGGACGCCTCGACGGCGCTGGTCGACCAGACGGCCGCACTCATGGGGGTGCAGGTCACCGACGACCGTCAGTGCGGCGGCCACTACTTCGCCGAACGGACCTTCGGCCGCATCACCTACAGCATCGTCCACATCCCCGAACGGCACAGGCGCGAGTCCCGCGCCCGGCGCAGCTACGACAGCAACATCGTCCTGGACCCCGACGCCGACATGGACCGGTCGATCGACCGCGACCGGTTCGGAGGGTTCGCCTGATGGCCACACCGCCCCCGGCATCACACCCGACCCAATCCCGCCGCGAGGCCCGGGACGAGCGGCCGCCGCTCCAAGTACGGGCCTGGGTGTGCGGGACGTGCGGCGGAGGCGGGGTCGCCTCCGATGGGTCTACCTGTTCCGACTGCCACGGCCACGGCCACACCTGAGGAGGGCACCTGATGTTCCTGCGTCGCTGCGCCTTCGGCTGCATGTGGGTCGTGCTGGGCCTGTTCGCCGTCCGCCATCCCGAACGCGCCGCCGCGACCGTCCGCGTCGTCGCTCACGGCCTGGCGCTCGTTGCCGATGGGCTCGCCCGGCTCACTTCGGCCTTGTAGTTCCCGGCGTGGCCGCTGTCGCCGGCAAGCAAGTGCGGCCACGCCGGGCCCATCACCCGATCCATCCGCAGACGGACAGGAGACCCGTTCATCGTGCCCGATCCCGCCTCGGCTCCGCTCATTAACGGTGTGGCCGCGCGTGACATGGCCAACCGGTACAACCGCGCCGACTTCCGCGCCTGGGCACGCCGCGCACACTCCACCGGCGGTTGTGCCCAACCCGTCCACCTGCGGGGCCGCGTCACCCACCTGGACCCCCAGACCGGCGAGATCCTCCGGCACTACTCCACCGCCCAAGAGCCGGGCGGGA
Source organism: Actinomadura coerulea (assembly GCF_014208105.1). Classification (NCBI taxonomy): domain Bacteria; kingdom Bacillati; phylum Actinomycetota; class Actinomycetes; order Streptosporangiales; family Thermomonosporaceae; genus Actinomadura; species Actinomadura coerulea. The sequence continues at coordinate 7,084,494 of NZ_JACHMQ010000001.1, read as the reverse complement.
CACTGCGGGTGGCGTGCAAGACCCGGCGCGCGTCCCGGTGCCCGGCGTGCGCCGAGACCTACCGCGCCGACACCTACCAACTCGTCCGCGCTGGCCTGGTCGGCGGCAAGGGTGTCCCGGACACCGTGAGCACTCACCCGGCGGCGTTCGTCACGCTCACCGCGCCCTCGTTCGGGCCCGTCCACACCCGCCGCACCGGCAAGGCCGGCGGCGTGGTCGCCTGCCGTCCTCGACGCGATGGCGGGACGTGTCCGCACGGGCGGCCGGTCTCCTGCACCGTCCGGCACAGCGACGGTGACCCGCGCCTCGGGCAACCGATCTGCCCGGACTGCTTCGACTACGCGGGCGCGGTGTTGTGGAATGCGCACGCTCCTGAGCTGTGGCGCCGGTTCGCTCTGGCCTTCCGGCGGTACGTCGCCCGGTCGGCAGGCCTCCGAGTCTCAGACCTGCGGGACGTGCTCACGGTCTCGTTCGCCAAAGTCGCCGAATACCAGCGGCGCGGCCTGGTCCACTTCCACGCCGTGATTCGGCTGGACGGTCCCGGCGGCCCTGACGCGCAACCGCCCGCCTGGGCAACCCTCGACCTCCTCAAAGCGGCCGTGGATCACTCGGTTGGAGCGGTGACGGTGTCGAGTCCAGCGGCCGGTGACGTCCCGGCCCTGACGCATGCGTGGGGCTCACAGGTCGACGTCCGGCCGATCACCACCTCCGGGGAACTGACCGATGCCGCTGTGGCGGGCTACATCGCCAAGTACGCCACCAAAGCCGCCGAATGCGTCGGCACCCTCGACCGCCGAATACGCCCCACCGACGAACTCACCGACCTACCTGTTAGCGGCCACGCCCGGCGGCTCATCGCCGAGTGCCTCCGGCTGGGCGCGCTGGAGGAGTTCGCGGGGCTGCGGCTGGCGGAGTGGGCTCACATGCTCGGCTTCCGCGGCCACTTCTCGACCAAGTCCCGCCGGTACTCCACCACCCTCGGCGCTCTGCGCATGGCACGTATCGAGCACAACCAGCAACAACACGACGAGATCACCACCGGACGGCTCCCCTTCGATGACGACCAGGTCCTGGTCGTCGCGCACTGGCGCTACCTCGGGCAAGGCATGACACCTGGCGAAGCGCTCCTCACCGCCGCACTCACCGGCAAGCCCATGCCGGCTCTCTCCACCGATGAACGGAGTTTCGCGTGCCCAAGCTCCTGCTGACCGTCCCCGAAGCGGCCAAAGCGCTGGCCATCTCGCGCAGCAAGCTCTACGAACTCCTCGCCTCCGGCGCCGTCCGCTCCGTCCGCATCGATGGTGCGCGCCGCATCCCGCTCAACGCCCTCAACGACTACGTCAACGCTCTGATGGAAGAGGCAGCCTGATGACCAAGACCGCTCTCGCCAACCCCGAAGAGCCACGCCGGCCCGGTAAGTCCAAGCTTCGTGACGGCGTGATGAAGCGGGGCAAGACCTGGTCCTACGTCATCCGCGTCACGGACCCCGAAACCGGCGTCTCGAAACCCAAATGGGTCGGCGGCTTCCCGACCGAAGATGCCGCCAAGGAAGCGCGCGACGAGGCACGTGTGAGGGCGCGGCGGGGTGAGTACATCGACCGCAACGCCATCACTGTGGGCGAGTACCTGGACGAGTGGCTCGACGCTCACGCGGTCGAGATCAAGCCCAAGACCCTGGCCAACTACCGGTACCTGATCGACCGGCACGTCCGGCCCAACATCGGCGGCCTGCGGCTCCAGGCCGTCCGGCCCGGCCAGATCACCAAGCTCTACCGCGACCTCCTCACCGTGGGCGGCCGAAAGGGTGCGGGGCTCTCGCCTCGGACGATCGCGCATGTGCACTCGGTACTTCGGAAGGCGTTCGGTGACGCTGTCCGGGTTGATGAGCTGATCGCGTCCAACCCCACCGAGCGCGCGAAGCGGCCTCGGCTGCACCACGGTGAGCCGGGGAAGGTCTGGACGCCTGCGCAGCTCCGGGCCTTCCTCGTCTCCGCTGAGGGCCATCGGCTGTCGGCCTTCTTCCACCTGGCCGCCTACACCGGTGCTCGCCGCGGTGAGCTGCTCAACCTGCGGTGGCCGGACGTCGACCTCGACGGGGCCTCGATCCACATCAAGGGGTCGGTGGGGTTCGTCGCCGGCGAGCGCATCGAGGGGACGACCAAGAGCGGCCGGTCTCGCGTCGTGAGCCTTGATCCCGGCACGGTCGACGTCCTCAAGGCCCATCGCAAGCGCCAGCTCGCCGACAAGCTCAAGGCCGGTGAGTTCTGGAAGGGCGCAGAGGACGGCCACGTGTTCGCCACAGGATGGGGTGAGCCGGTCCACCCGGACACGGTCTCGTCCCTCATGGCCACGCTGATCAAAGAGCACAACGCGGCGGACGGTGTGACGCCTCTCCCCCACGCAAGGCTCCACGACCTCCGCCACGTCCACGCGACGACTCTGCTCCTGGCGGGCGTTCCCGTCCACGTCGTCGCGGCCCGGCTTGGGCACGCTGACCCGGCGATCACGCTTCGGGTCTACGCGCACGTCGTCAGCGAGCAGCTCGCCGAAGCGGCCACGATCTTCGCCGACAGGATCGACGGCGCGGCGTAGGCGGCTGTTAGCAAACCCGTTAGCAAAAGCCCCCTTCCAAGAGCCGGAAGGGGGCTTTGAGCTGGGAGCCGGCGAGGGGACTTGAACCCCTAACCTTCTGTTTACAAGACAGATGCTCTGCCAATTGAGCTACGCCGGCGGGCTCGTCCCGCATCGTAGTCGACTTGGGGGCTCGGGGGGATCCGGGGAGATTTTCCGGGGTGGGTGTCGATCTGCGGGGGGCTCGTTCGTCTAGGGGTGCGCACGGCCGGGCATCGCGGGGAAGGACTGGGGGAGGGGTGCTGGCGGTGGTCGTGGAGGAGGAGAGATGAAGTCCTACGTGCTCAACATCATCCAGCCGGTGGGGGAGGTGCCGCCGCCGGAGGTGCTGGAGCCGATCATGGCGCGGCTGGCCGAGGTGCGGCGGGATCTGGAGCGGCAGGAGTGCTGGGTGTTCGGGCGGGGGCTGGAGCAGCCGGAGGCGAGCACCGTGGTGTGCATGCGGGGGGACGAGATGATCGCGACGGACGGGCCGTGGACGGAGGGCAAGGAGCACATCGGCGGGCTCGCCATCGTCAAGGTGAAGGACCTGGACGCGGCGCTGAAGGTGGCGGCGAGGTTCACGCAGGTGACCGGGTTGCCGATCGAGGTGCGGCCGTTCCTGGGCGAGGGGTGATCGAGCGGGTCTTCCGGGAGGAGCACGGGCGGGCGGTGGCCGTGCTGGTCCGGGTGTTCGGCGATGTGGACGCCGCCGAGGAGGCGGTCCAGGAGGCGTTCGCCGAGGCGGTGCGCCGGTGGCCGCGGGAGGGGACGCCGGCCGCCCCGGCCGGGTGGATCATCACGACGGCGCGGAACAAGGCGATCGACCGGCTGCGGCGGGAGGCGGCGCGGGCCGGGAAGTACGCGCAGGCCGTGCTGCTCAACGCGGCGGAGCCGGTCGAGGCGGCCGCGGTGGAGGACGATCGGCTGCGGCTGATCTTCACGTGCTGCCATCCGGCGCTGGGGATGGAGGCGCGGGTCGCCCTGACGCTCCGGTTGCTGGGCGGGCTGTCGACTGCGGAGATCGCGCGGGCGTTCCTGGTGCCGGAGAAGACGATGGCGCAGCGGCTGGTGCGGGCGAAGGCGAAGATCCGGGACGCGGGGATCCCGTACCGGGTGCCGGAGGAGGGGGAGCTGCCCGGGCGGCTGTCCGGCGTGCTGGCGGTCGTCTATCTGGTGTTCAACGAGGGGTACGGCGGGCGCGAGGAGCTGGGGGCCGAGGCGGTTCGGCTGGGGCGGGTGCTGCGGGAGCTGATGCCGGACGAGCCCGAGGTGCTGGGGCTGCTGGCGTTGATGCTGCTCGTCGAGTCCCGCAGGGGCGCCCGGCGGCGGGACGGGGAGCTGGTGCTGCTGGCCGACCAGGATCGCGGGCTCTGGGACCGGGAGCTCGTGGAGGAGGGGCAGGCGCTGGTGCGGAGGTGCCTCCAGATCGGACGGCCCGGGCCCTACCAGATCCAGGCGGCGATCAACGCGGTGCACGGGGACGCGGCGCGGGCCGAGGACACGCGGTGGGATCAGGTTCTCCAGTTGTACGACCAGTTGATGGTCGTGGCGACCAGTCCCGTGGTGGCGCTCAATCGGGCTGTGGTGGTCGGTGAGGTACGGGGGGCCGGGGCCGCGCTGGAGCTGGTGGAGGGGCTCCATCTGGGCCGGTACTACCTGTTTCATGCGGTGCGTGCTGATCTGCTGAGGCGGCTCGGGCGGGACGCGGAAGCCGCTGAGGCTTACGAGGAGGCCCTGCGGCTCACGGAGGACGAGGCCGAGCGGGCGTTCCTCAGGAGGCGGCGGGCCGCGGTCTCCGGTTGAAGGTCTGGCCGGCGACGAGGGCGCCGAGGGCGATGGTGAAGCCGACGACCTGCCACGGGGTGAGGGTCTGGCCGAGGATCAGCAGGCCCGCCAGGGTGGCGACCATCGGGTTGGTGAGGCCGAGGAGTGAGACGGACGTCGGGGGCAGGCGGTCGATGCCGCGGAACCACAGGGCGTAGGCGATCGCGGTGCCGACGATGCCGAGGTAGGTGAAGCCGAGGAGGTTCTCGCCGGACAGCGAGGACGGGGCGCCTTCGAGCGCCAGGGTGAGCGGCAGGAGGACGAGGCCGCCGACGGTGAGCTGCCAGCCGGTCATGACCAGGGGCGATTCGGGCCGTCCCCACTTCTTGGCCAGGATGATCGCGGTGGCCATGAGGGACGTCGCGGTGAGCATGGCGGCGATGCCGAGGGGGTCGAGGCGGGCGTCGGCGCCGAGGGTCAGCAGCGCGACGCCGCCGGTGCCGGCGAGGGCCGAGTACAGGACGGCGCGGGCCGGGCGGATCCGCAGGACGCCGATCGACAGCAGCGCCACGACCAGGGGCTGGACGGAGCCGATCGTCGCGGCGACGCCGCCGGGGAGCCGGTAGGCGGCGAAGAAGATCAGCGGGAAGAAGGCGCCGAAGTTCAGCAGGCCGAGGACGATCGACTTCCACCACCAGTCGCCGCGCGGGAGGCGGCGGGTGGCGGCGAGCAGCACCAGCCCGGCCGGTAGCGCGCGCATCGTGGCGGCGAGCAGGGGGCGGCCGTCGGGCAGGAGCGTGGTGGTGACCACGTAGGTGGTGCCCCAGCTCGCGGGGGCGAGCGCGGCGAGCGCGAGGTCGGAGGCGTAGCGGGTGCGCAGCGCGGGGGCCGGGAGGGCTGTCGTCTGATTCACCTCAACGTCAATTATCTGAACGTTGAGATTATTTCCGGTCTCAGGCGCGGAGCCGGCTGATCTCGTACAGCGCGATGCCCGCGGCGACTCCGGCGTTGAGCGACTCGGCCCGGCCCGGCATCGGGATCGTGACGAGCATGTCGCAGGTGTCGGCGACGAGCCGTCCGAGGCCCTTCCCCTCCGAGCCCACGACCAGCACGAACGGCCCGGACGCGAGCTCCAGGTCGGCGACGGTCACGCCGCCGCCGGCGTCCAGCCCGGCGACGAAGCAGCCGGCCTTCTGGTAGGCCTTGAGCTGGCGGGAGAGGTTGGTGGCCTGTGCGACCGGGATGTTCGCGAGGGTTCCCGCGGACGACTTCCAGGCGCCGGCCGTGACGCCCGCCGCGCGCCGCTCCGGGACGACCACGCCGGTCGCGCCGAACGCGGACGCGGAGCGGACGATCGCGCCGAGGTTGCGGGGGTCGGTGATGCCGTCCACCGCGACGATCAGCGGGGCCGTGCCCTTGAGCAGGTCGTCCGGGTGCGCGTAGCGGTAGGGCTTGACCTGGAGCGCGATGCCCTGGTGGACGGCGCCGTCGGTCAGCCGGTCGAGCTCGTTCTTCCCGGTCTCCAGCAGCGGGATGCGCCGGTCGGCGGCGATCTGGATCGCCTCGCGCACCCGCTCGTCGGTGCTGGACATGACGTACAGGGCCGTGCCGGGCACGCCCGCGCGGAGCGCCTCGACGACGGGGTTGCGCCCGGTGACGAGCTCGGGGACCTCGCCGGTCGCGCGCCGGGCGCCCGCGGGACGTCCCGCGGGGCGGTTGTCCGAGGAGGTCTGGTCGCGGCCGCCCGGCCCCAGCGTCGGCGTGCCGGTGCGCTTGGAGCTCTTGACGGCGCGGGCCTTCTGGCGCTTGCCGTGCCAGTGCCGGTCCTCGGCTTTGGGAGTGGGTCCCTTGCCCTTGCGCTTGGCCATAGTCGGTTACGCCCCTCGCGACGATTGCGTGCTCGCCCCTGCCGGGCGGCTCAAGATCTCAGCGGACGGCGACGAACCCCCGCGAACGTTCGATTTTATCCGCAGTACGGGGTGCGCCACGCACGTCAGCCGCGTTTCAGTTCCCAGCGAGGGCCCTGCGGGGTGTCCTCGACGAGGACACCGGCCTCCGAAAGGCTGTCGCGGATGGCGTCGGCGGCGTCGTAGTCCTTGCGGGCGCGGGCCGCCTGCCGCTGCTCCAGCGCCACCTTGACCAGGGCGTCGACGACGGGGCGCAGGTCGTCCTCCCCCGAGGCCCGCCACTGCGGCGAGAGGGGGTCGATGCCGAGGACGCCGGCCATCGCCCGGACGGACGACAGGTGGCCGCGCACCGCGTCGCGGTCGCCGGACGCCAGGGCGCTGTTGCCCTCCCGGACGGTCTCGTGCAGCACCGCCAGGGCCTGCGGGACGCCCAGGTCGTCGTCCATCGCGGAGGCGAACGCGGACGGGACGGAGGACGGCGAACCGGCCCCCACCTGCTCCGAGGCCCGCGTCACGAAGCCCTCGACGCGCTGGTAGGCGGAGACGGCCTCGGCCAGGGCGGCGTCGGTGTAGTCCATCAGCGACCGGTAGTGCGCCGAGGCGAGGTAGTAGCGCACCTCGACCGGGCGGGCCTTGCCCAGCAGGTCGGGCAGCAGCACCACGTTGCCGACCGACTTGCTCATCTTCTCGCCGTCCACGGTGAGCAGGCCGTTGTGCAGCCAGTAGCGCGCGAAGCCGTCGCCCGCGGCGCGGGACTGCGCGATCTCGTTCTCGTGGTGGGGGAAGATCAGGTCGACGCCGCCGCCGTGGATGTCGAACGTCGGGCCGAGGTACCGGGTCGCCATCGCCGAGCACTCCAGGTGCCAGCCGGGGCGCCCGTCCCCCCAGGGGGTCTCCCAGGAGGGCTCCCCCGGCTTCGCGCCCTTCCAGAGCGCGAAGTCGCGCGGGTCGCGCTTGAGGTCCTCGTTGGGGGTGTCGCCGGCGGAGCGCATGTTCTCCAGCCGCTGGTTCGACAGCGCGCCGTACTCGTCCGCCCAGGACTTGACGTCGAAGTACACGTCGCCGCCCGCGGCGTAGGCGTGCCCGTTGCCGATCAGCCGCCGCATCAGGACGATCATCTCCGGGACGTGCCCGGTGGCGCGCGGCTCGATCGTCGGGGGCAGGCAGCCGAGGAGGTCGTAGCCCTGGGTGAAGGTGCGCTGGTTGCCCTCGGCCACCGCGAACCAGGGCACTCCCTGCTCCGCCGACACCGCGATGATCTTGTCGTCGATGTCGGTGACGTTGCGCGCGAACGTCACCTCGTAGCCGGACGCGCGCAGCCAGCGCAGCAGGACGTCGTAGATGACGCCCGAGCGAAGGTGCCCGATGTGGGGGGCCGCCTGCGGGGTCGCACCGCACACGTACATCCCCACGCGGCCCTCTTCCAGGGACTCGAACGTGCGGACGCTACGGGTACCGGTGTCGTAAAGGCGCAGGCTCACGGGTTCAGGTTATTGGATCGGCGTCCGGCTCCGTGGCGCATCGCACAGGCCGGAACACGCCATCGCTCCGCGGCGGTCATTCCACCGGGAACGCCTCCGCCAGCCGGGCGGCGAACGCGGCGGCGTGCGGTCCGAAGCCGCCGTGGTCGCCGGGGTAGATCTCGGCGGACGTCCCGAGCCGCTCGGCGAGGACCAGCGCGGCCCGGTGCGGCGGCTCGCCCGCGGACTCCTCCCCGGCCGCCGGGACGATCCGGACGGACGATCCGCGCAGCGCGTCCACATCGGGCGTGTACCGCCCGAACCCCGGCACCTCGTACCCGACGAAGAACTCGGTGTTCTTCTCGAAGCGGGCGAACATCTCCAGCATCTCCGGGCTCGGGGGCTGCTGCTGCTCGGCGGAGGCCTGCTCGGCGGAGCCCTCGTGCTCGCCGCCGCCCATGCCCAGCGCGGCGCCGAACGTCCCCATCGCGGGGCCTGCGCCGCCGTCGCGGTAGGCGCGTTCCACGTCCGCCATGACCGCCTCCCAGTGGTCGGCGTCCGGCAGCAGGGTCAGCAGCGGCGGCTCGTGGGCGACCAGCGCACGCACCTGCTCCGGATGCCGCGCGGCCAGTTCCAGCCCGATCTGCGCGCCCGAACTGTTGCCGAACACGTGGGCGGGGCCGTCCGCGACCTCGGCGAGGAGGAGGGACGCGTCGTCCGCGTGCGTCTCGACGCGCTGCCGCTCCGGCGGCCCGTCGAGCGGGCTGCGCGAGTTGCCGCGCCGGTCGTACGTCACGACCGTGTACCGGTCGGCGAGCAGGTCGGCGAGGCCCGCGTAGCCCGCCGCGTCGTAGATCCCGCCGCAGATCAGCAGCAGGACGGGCCCGGAGCCGCGCACCTCGTAGAAGAGGGACGCGCCGGGGACGTCAAGCTTTCCCATCAGAATCTCCTTCGTTGAGCCGGGCGGCGCGGGATTCGAGGTAGCGCCGCTCGGGCAGGCTCGTCGTGCCGCGGGCGGCGTCCCGGTACGCCTCCCGCGCGGCCGGCGCGTCGCCGGCCTGCTCCAGCAGGTGGGCCCGGACGGCCGCCAGCCGGTGGTGCCCCTTCATCCGGGTGTCGCCGTCCAGCGTGCGCAGCAGGTCGAGCCCGGCGGTCGGCCCGTCCACCATGGCCAGCGCGACGGCCTCGTTCAGCGTGACCATCGGGTTCGGCGACAGGTGGGCCAGCAACCGGTACAGCGCCAGGATCTGCGGCCAGTCGGTGTCCTGCGGGCGGGCGGCCTCGGCGTGGACGGCGGCGATCGCGGCCTGCACCTGGTACGGGCCGGGCGGCGACCAGGTGAGCGCGTCGGTGATCAGCTCGGTGCCCTCCCGGATCTCCTCGGCGTCCCAGAGCGACCGGTCCTGCTCGGTGAGCGGGACCAGCAGCCCGCCGTCGGCGGTGCGTGCCGCGCGGCGGGCGTCGGTGAGCAGCATCAGCGCGAGCAGCCCGGCCGCCTCCCCGTCGCCGGGCAGCAGCCGGCGCAGCTCCCGCGCGAGCCTGATCGCCTCGGCGGTGAGGTCGGCGCGCCGCAGGTCGGGCCCGCTGGACGCGGTGTACCCCTCGTTGAAGACCAGGTACAGCACGTGCAGGACGGCCCGCAGCCGCTCCTCCCGCTCGTCCGGCGGCGGGGCCCCGAACCGCGCCCCCGCCGCCTTGATCTTCTGCTTGGCGCGGCTGACCCGCTGCGCCATCGTCGCCTCCGGGACGAGGAACGCGCGGGCGATCTGCGCCGTCGTCAGGCCGCCGACGGCCCGCAGCGTCAGCGCGACCTGCGAGGACGGCGACAGCGCCGGATGGCAGCACAGGAACAGCAGGGTCAGCGTGTCGTCGCGGTCGGCCGCACGGTGTTCATCCGGGCCGGGCTCGGCGGGCTCCTCCGCGGCCACGGCCGCCTCGCGGTCGCGGCGGGCCCGCTCGCTGCGCCACTGGTCGGTGAGCCGCCGGGTCGCGACGGTCAGCAGCCAGCCGCGCGGATTCTCCGGAACGCCTTCCCCCTGCCACTGGACGGCGGCGGCGAGCAGCGCCTCCTGCACGGCGTCCTCGCACGCGTCGAAGGCGCCGTGCCGCCGCACGAGCGTGCCGAGGACCTGCGGCGCGAGGGCGCGCAGCAGATCCTCGACGGCCGGGGGCGTCCTCACATCTCCGTCCCGGACTCCTGCATGACCGCCCGGACCTCCATGTACCCGCCGTACTTGACGTCGGGCCAGCGGGAGGCGATCTCCACGGCCCGCTCCTCGGTCTCGCAGTCCACGCCGACATAGCCGGCGAAGTGCTCCTTGGCCTCCAGGAACGGGCCGTCCGTCACGGCCGGCTGCCCGTCCCTGCCCACCACGGTCTTGGTCAGGGACGGGTCGGCCAGGGCCGCCCCGCCGACCAGTTCGCCCGACTCCGACAGCTCGGCCATGATCGCGTCGACCTCGCCGAACAGCGCGGTCCGCTCCTGCTCGGTCAGCTCCTCCAGGAAGCCGGGGCGGTTGTAGATCATCAGCATGTACTTCACGGTTGCCTCCTCGTGGTCCGACGGCCCCGCCTCCGGGTCCGTCAGAGAAGGATCGGAGCGGCCGGCCGGCTCTCGACATCTCCGGCGAGGAATTCTCAGAAATCTTCTACCAGGTCTCTGACCTGGTGACACAGGACGCTGAACGCCAGGGCGTCCGGCATCCGGGAGGCGACCGCGGCCAGATCTGCCCGGCCCGGGCGGGCATGGACGGTGACCAGTCCGCCTCCGATCACCACGTCCTGGACGGCGCTCCAGGGCAGCCGCTCGCCGTCCTTGCCGACACCGTCAAGGTCCACGGTGAACGGGCCGATCCGGACGGGCTCCCCCGCCTTCACCGCCGCCAGGTGGCGCGGGACGATCCGGGCGGTCACCTCCTGGGCGACGGCGACGCCGAGCGTCCGGACGTCGGGGATGTCGTCGCCGAGCCTCAGCACGCTCCCGTCGTCGGCGACGACCGTGAAGCACCACCGGACGCGCCCGCCGGGCCCGTCCGGGACGCCGGCGACCGTCACCGAGACGAGCTCGTCCCACGTGTGGGCGCCGCCGCCCGGCCCGGTGACCGCCAGGCCGCCGGTGTGGAGGACGGCGACGCGGGCCCGGACGCGGGGACGGTCCCGTCCCGCGATCCATCCGGCGGCGGCCGCGTACCCCATCGACAGAAGCAGCGCCGGTAGGCCCACCCACCACACGCGGTCGTGCAGGTACGCGACGGCCGCCGGGACGAGCGCCGCGGAGGCCAGGCACAGCAGCGCCAGCCACGCCCAGGTGCGGCGGGCCGCGGCCCGCCCGTCGAAGATCCGGACCGGTTCGCCGAGCCGGTCCCGCGGTGGCGCCACGACGGCGCTACCCGGCCGCCCGGGCCCGCGCGGCCCGCACGAACCTGCCGCCCGCCATCACTGCCTCCCTCGCCTGTCGTCACCAATACCGTACGTCTCCCCACTTATCGTGCGCAGCGTCACAGTGATCACTAAGAAGTTGCGGTTCGGCGGCGTCCTGGCTGGTTAATCTCGGCGGAGGACCCCTCCCTTCCGGAACGAGAGACATGCCGACTGATCCGACCCGTCCCTCCTACACCGCCGTGCAGCGGCGGCTGCTGACCACCGTCGCCGGTCTCGTCGTCGCCGCGCTGGCGGGCGGCGCCTTCGCGCTGACCTACGACGTGCTGCGCGAACTCGCCGAGGCCGGCGGGGTGGGCCGCCGCTGGGCGCCGCTGTACCCGGCGATGGCCGACACCCTCACCGCCGTGACGATCCTGTCCCTCGTGGTCACCCGCAACGCCCGCTGGTGGACGCGGCTGCCGCGCTGGACGCTGCTGGCCCTGCTCCTCGCCGGGGGCGCCGCGGCATCCGTCCAGCACTCGGTCCGCGGCTTCGGCCCGCTGCCGGACGACGCGGTGCGGACGGGCGTGGCCGTGGCACCGCACGCGATGCTCGTGATCGCCGTCTGGCTGTGGCTGGCGATGGTCAAGCACATCCGGGTGGCCAGGCCCGCCGCGGGGGACGAGACGCCGGTCGAGGCGCAGCGCGGCCACGTCAAGGTCCTCGGGCCCGCGGCCCCGGCGCTCGCGCTGGAGGCCCCCGCGGCGCAGGAGGCGCCCGGCGCGCGGGAGGCGGAACCGGAGCGCGTGCCCGCGCCGGACGTCGAGCCCGAGCCGGAGCGCGAGCCGATCCTGCCGTTCAGGGACGAGCCCGAGTGGCCCCCCGCCGAGGAGCCCGCGCCCGTGGCGGAGGAGCCCGACTTCTTCGCCTACGAGGAGAGCCTGTCGTCGGAGCCGGCGCCGCCTCTCGACCCGCTGCCGCAGCCGCGCCTGCCGCTGGACGCGGTACCGGACCGCCTGCCGACGGACGTCGAACTCGTCCGGGGCCGCGACCGCGCCGCGCCGGAGCCGCCGCCCGCCGCGACGACCCGCCCCGACATCGTGGTGCCCCCGCCCTACGGCACCGGCGAGGACGACGACGACGGCCCGCCCGCCGACCGCGCCGAAGACCCCGACGCCGGAGACCCCGACGCCGGAGACCCGGACACGGGCAGGCCGGACACGGAGGGTCCCGGCGCCGGAGACCCCGCCACGGGCGATCACGACACGGGCGAGCCCGCCTCGGGCGACCGTCCGGCGAGGGACGACGGGAACCCGCCGCCGTCCGGCAACTTCCGCAGCGGCCCCGTCCCTCCCGCCGAATAGGGGGCCGGCCCGGCAGGTCAGCCGGGCCTTTGCCGTGATCTGAAAAGCCCCCTTTCCCCCCACCTGGGCTGATCTACCCGCATCGGATGAAAGGGAGGCGGCGGGGAAGGTATGCCACCATGACGACCGTTTCGTGGGTCGAGGGAAGCCAGGACGGCGGCTTCGGCATCGAGAACCTGCCGTACGGGATCTTCTCGCGTCCGGGAGAACTGCCGCGCGTCGGCGTGGCCATCGGCGACCGCGTCCTGGACCTGGCCGGGATGTCGGCCGCGGGGCTGGTGGAGGACCGGCGGTACTTCGCCTCCGGGTCGCTGAACGCCTTCATGGTCGCGGGGCGCGCCGCCTGGCGGGCGAACCGGGAGCGGGTGACGGAGCTGCTCACCGACGAGGCGTACCGCGGGCGGGTGGAGCCGCACCTGATCCCGGTCGCGGACGTGGAGCTGCAGAAGCCGTTCGAGGTCGCCGACTACGTCGACTTCTACTCCTCCGAGCACCACGCGGCGAACGCGGGACGGATCCTGGGGCCGCGGGGCGAGCCGCTGCCGCCGAACTGGAAGCACATGCCGGTCGCCTACCACGGCCGCTCCGGGACCGTGTACCCGGCGGGGACGCCGGTCATCCGGCCGTCCGGGCAGCGGCGGGCGGAGGGCGACCCCGCGCCGTCCTACGGCCCGTCGCTGCGCCTGGACTTCGAGGCGGAGGTCGGCTTCGTCGTGGGCGTCCCCTCCCCCGCCGGCCGCGGCGTCCCGGCCGCCGCCTTCCGCGACCACGTGTTCGGGTTCGTGCTGGTGAACGACTGGAGCGCGCGCGACCTGCAGATGTGGGAGTCGCAGCCGCTCGGCCCCTTCCTCGGCAAGTCGTTCGCGACGTCGGTCTCCTCGTGGGTGGTGCCGGTCGCGGCGCTGGAGCCCGCGCGCGTCCCGCCTCCCGTCCAGGACCCGGCGCCGCTGCCCTACCTGCGCTGCGACGAGCCGTGGGGCCTGGACCTGTACCTGGAGGTCCTGATCAACGGCCGGGTGGCGGCGCGGCCGAGGTTCGCGTCGATGTACTGGACGCCGCCGCAGCAGCTCGCGCACGCGACGGTGAACGGCGCCCCGCTCCGCACCGGCGACCTGTTCGCGTCCGGGACGGTCTCGGGCCCCACGCGCGAGGAGCGCGGCTGCCTTCTGGAGCTCAGCTGGAACGGCCAGGAGCCCCTGCTGCTCGACGACGGCACGGAGCGCACGTTCCTGGAGGACGGCGACACCGTGACCATCCGGGCCCTGGCGCCGGGCGCCTCCGGCTCCCGCATCGCCCTGGGCGAGGTGACGGGTACCGTCCTCCCGGCTCAGGCGTAGCGGCGCCGGTTACTCGGGCGGGAGGACGAGAGCGTTGGCGATGGCGGCGAGGCCCTCGCCACGGCCGGTCAGGCCCAGGCCGTCGGTGGTGGTGGCGGAGACGGCGACCGGGGCGCCGGACAGCGCCTCGCTCAGGGTCTTCTCCGCCTCGGCGCGCCGCTTGCCGATCTTGGGGCGGTTGCCGATGACCTGGACGGCGACGTTGCCGATCGTGTAGCCGGCCTCGTCGACGAGCCGGGCGACCTCGCGCAGCAGGTCGACGCCGGAGGCGCCGGACCAGCGCGGGTCGGAGGTGCCGAAGACGGCGCCGAGGTCACCGAGACCGCAGGCCGACAGGAGCGCGTCGCAGGCGGCGTGCGCCGCGACGTCGCCGTCGGAGTGGCCGGCGAGGCCGGCGCCCTCACCCGGCCATTCGAGCCCGGCGACCCAGAGGGCGCGGGGCTCGGACGCGAACGGGTGGACGTCGGTACCGACGCCCACCCGAGGGAGCCTTAGGTTCAACGCGGCCGGCCTCTCAGCTGGCCAGGACCTCGTCGAGGAGGGCCTCTGCCTTGTCCTCGTTGGTCTTCTCGGCGAGCGCGAGCTCGCTGACGAGGATCTGGCGCGCCTTGGCGAGCATCCGCTTCTCACCCGCGGACAGGCCCCGCTCCTTGTCGCGCCGCCAGAGGTCGCGGACGACCTCCGCGACCTTGTTGACATCGCCGGAGGCGAGCTTCTCAAGATTCGCCTTGTACCGGCGCGACCAGTTGGTGGGCTCCTCGGTGTATGGTGCGCGAAGCACCTCGAACACCTTCTCCAGCCCGTCCTGGCCGACGACGTCCCGGACGCCCACGTCCTCGACGTTCTCGACCGGGACCCGTACCGTCAGGTCACCCTTGTCAACCTTCAGGACCAGGTAGGTCCTGTCCTCACCCTTGATGGTGCGAGTCTCGATGGCCTCGATCCGAGCAGCCCCATGGTGGGGGTAGACGACGGTGTCGCCGACCTGGAAAGTCATGTGACAAGTACCCCTTCCGCTAGAACCAGGGTAGCACGGAAACGAGCGTGCCCGAACCCGCCTTCCCGACAAATGCGCAGGTCAAGCCACATATTGAGGTATTGACAAACCCCTTTATTGGTGCATCGGCGACCAGTTCCCCTCGCTCAGCGTAGCCGGAAGAACACCGTGATCCCGCCCCCGCGCCCTTACCTGGAAGCGGCCCCCCGATACAAGCATCGTCCCGCCGGCGGTGCGGGCGGGTTCCATACTGGGATGTGAGCACCCTGGGCCGCGCGGGTACGAAGCGCCCGGGAGGGTCTTAATAGGACACGGCGTCGGGACGCGCGTCCCGCGGGAACACCGATCGGCGAGGGAGGTGCCGCGTGAGGCCGGACGGCGGCGACCCGGAGCCCGACGACTACGGGCTCCCGCGCGTTGACGTCGTCGTGCCCGACGACGCCCGCGAGCTGGAGCGGGACGTCGCCGCCTACCACCGGGAGCGGCGCCGGAGGCGGCGCAGGGCCCGGGTGCGGCGGCTGTACCGCCCGCTGACCCGGTTCGGGGTCGCCGTCCCGATCATCGCCGGCGCGCTGCTGGTCGCGCTGCTGAGCGGCGTGCTGATGACGGCGTTCGGCCCCCGCCCCGCGCCCCGGCCGACAACCGCCCAGCTGGCCCCGCGCCCCACCGCGAGCCCCGGCCGGGTCGGCGGGCTGCTGCCCGACCGCCGGGTCGACCTCGTGACGGCGGGCCGCGCCTCCAAGCCGCTGCGGGACGTGCGCCCCGGCGTGATCGCGATCGTCCCGCCCGGATACCGCTGCGAGGGCCTGGTGGCCGAGCTGGCCGGCCGGACGCAGGAGTACACGCTCACGTTCTGGCTCGTCGCCGACCCGCGTCCCGCGGGCGCCAGGAAGCCCATGCCCCTGAAGGACCTCAAGGCGTGCGCGGGCACCGCCCACAACGGGACGCCCCAGCTCCTGGAGGACCGCGCCGGCGTCCTGGCCGGCGCCTACTCGCCCGCGCCGGGAACGCCCGGACCGACGGGCACCGGCATCACCGCCGTCTTCGTACGGCCCGACGGCGTCGTTTCCGACGTCCTCCGGGCGCCCCGCCCCGGGCCCGAGCTCACCGGGAAGATCAAGAGTCTCGGTTCCGGATAGGCCCCCCGCCAGGCGTGTCGGCCACCCCGGGGAGGGGTTTCCGGGGAGACCTCGCTACGCTTCCCCTGGCGTATCTCACGCCTGCCCCACAACTTTCTGAAGCCACCTCTTCACCTGATATTTCGCGAGGAGACCGCCGCAGTGATCCGAAACAGCCGTCGAATGGTCGTGCTCGCCGTCGCGGGCGCCGTCGCCATCGCGCCGGTGGTCTCCGGCTGCGGCGCCGGCGAGAAGCCCCAGACCGCCGCCCCCACGCAGCTCACCGAGGGTGTCAACGTGTCGGTGCCGAAGGACCGGCCGGGGGCGGCGCAGATCGACCTGCGCCACATGTTCCTGCTGGGCCCGGAGGCGGGACGGCCGATCCCCGCGGGCACCTCCATCGCGCTCTACGGCGTGATCATCAACCAGGTGAAGGGCCGCCAGGACCGCCTGGTCTCGGTCAGCTCCCCGGCGTTCGGCGGCGAGGCGAAGATCGAGGGCGGCGCGCTCACGCTGCCCCCCGCCGCCCCGGACGGGACGGGCAGCTTCACCAAGCTGCTGGGCAAGCCTTCGGCGACCCCCGCCCCGCAGCAGCAGGGCGGCAAGAAGAAGACGCAGCAGCCGGGCGCCACACCCTCCGGCGGCGCGTCCTCCGGCCCGGCCGCGCCCTCGGGCGGCGCCACCCCCGAGCCGACCGGCCAGGGCGCGACGCCGAACGTGTCGGAGACCCCGACCTCGGAGAACACCACGGGTCCGCAGGGCGGCGGTCCGTCGGCCACGCCGAACACCGGCGGGGAGCAGCCGCTGGTGGTGCTTCCCCGGCTCAACAAGGAGCTGACCGCCGGGGCCACGGTCCCGCTGACGATGCGGTTCGAGCGCGCCGGCTCCGTCGAGTTCCAGGTGCCCGTCGTGCCGCGGCAGGACGAGTTCAGCACCTACCCGCTGCCCATGACCCCCGCCGCGCCGCAGTCCCCGGGCGGTCAGACGCCCGGCCAGACGCCCGGCCAGACGCCCGGCCAGACGCCCGGCGGGGAGACGAGCACGTCGCCGTCCCCGGGCGCCGAGCAGGGCGGGCCTGAGTCGTCCCCGTCCCCGGGCGCCGTCCAGACGCCGGCCACCGAGGAGACCCCGGCCGCCGGCTGACCCGCCGAGCCCCGGCCTCCGCGCACACCAGAACGGCCCGTCCCACCCCGGGACGGGCCGTTCTCGTTGATCAGGGACCTCTCGAGCGTGTCGGATCTAGCCTGAGAGGACGTGGGACTTGGCCAGATCGTATTCCGCGCTGGTGAGATCGCCGTGATTCTTGAGATCGGCGAGCCGCACGAGTTCGTTGGTCTGCGCTCTGGTCAGCCTGTCATCGCCCGTTCCGGCCGTTGGGAGCGTCTCACGGCGGTACTCCCGGGCCGATTCGCGGCCGCCCATGCCGCTGCCGCGTGCCATCAGGTACACGAAGACGCCGAGGAACGGCAGGCAGATCACGAAGATCGCCCAGGCGGCCTTCGCGCCCCCGCCGAGGGTGTCGTCGCGGAAGACGTCCCCGATGACGCGGATCACGAGCCAGAACCACATCACCATGAGGAAGAACCACACCATGGTCAAGAATATGTTGAGCAGCGGGAACTGCATCGATGGCTCCTCTGTAGTCGAGTGGCCGGCGAGGCGAGGCCACCAGCTATGACCGCCGCGAGAGCCGCTTCCGTGGACTACCGCGGGGAGCCACCTCGTCTTTCTGCTCCATGTCATGACCTGCCCTGGACCAGGGGGATGACGCGTCGCCCGATGCCAGTTTTGTCGGCATTTGTCATGTCAAGAGGGAACCCAGGGCCGCCTCCGGCCTCGATCGCCGACGGGGGGCCGCGAACCATCGGCCGGGTACCGCGGCGTCACCGCATCACCGGCCCCGATGGCCGCCCTTCCCGGGCATCACCCGCCTCATCAGGGCACGCCACGGACCCGCATGGCCACGGAGGGACATGCGGGTCACGGCGTTCTGCTAGGGCTCGAACTTGTAGCCGAGGCCCCGGACGGTGACGATGTAGCGGGGGGTGGAGGGGACTTCCTCGACCTTGGCGCGGAGGCGCTTGATGTGGACGTCCAGCGTCTTGGTGTCGCCCACGTAGTCGGCGCCCCACACGCGGTCGATCAGCTGCATCCGGGTGAGGACGCGGCCGGCGTTGCGCAGCAGCACCTCCAGCAGCTCGAACTCCTTGAGCGGGAGCTGGACGGGCTCGCCGCCCACGCTGACCACGTGGCGTTCCACGTCCATCCGGACCGGCCCGGCCTCCAGCGTCGCGGGCGCCGGCTCCTCGACCTCACCCTGGCGCCGCAGCACGGCCCGCATGCGGGCGATCAGCTCCCGGGTGGAGAACGGCTTGGTGACGTAGTCGTCGGCGCCGAGCTCCAGGCCGACGACCTTGTCGACCTCGCTGTCCTTGGCGGTCAGCATGATCACCGGGACGCTGGAGCGCGCGCGCAGCTCGCGGCACACCTCGGTGCCGGGCAGCCCGGGCAGCATCAGGTCGAGGAGCACGAGGTCGGCACCGTTGCGCTCGAAGATGTCCAGCGCGTCGGGGCCGGTGGCGGCGACCGCCACCTCGAAGCCCTCCTTGCGCAGGTTGTACGAGAGTGCGTCGCTGAAGGACTCCTCGTCCTCCACGACGAGCACGCGGGTCACGGTGTTGCCTCCCGGGCGGTGTTCTGTGGGGCTGGAAACGCGGTGGCGCCGGCCGCCGGGCGGCGCGGCGTGTCGATCAGGGGGAGCCGGATCGTGAACGTGGACCCGTGCCCCTCCTTGCTCCACACCGTGACGTCGCCGCCGTGCTTGCTGGTGACGTGCTTGACGATGGCGAGGCCGAGGCCGGTGCCGCCGGTCTGGCGGGAGCGGGCGGGGTCGACCCGGTAGAACCGCTCGAAGATCCGCTCGATCTCGGCCTCCGGGATGCCGATGCCCTGGTCGGTCACGTTGATCTCGACGTGCGTCTCGTCGCACCGGCGGGTGGAGACGACGACCCGGGTGTGCTCGGGGCTGTAGGCGACGGCGTTGTCGACGAGGTTGCGCAGCGCGGTGACCAGCAGCTCCTGGTCGGCGCGGACGCGCAGCCCGTCCTCACCGCCGGCCGCGAGCTGGATGTCCTTGGCGACCGCCTTGATCTGGCACCGTTCGAGCGCCTCGGCCATGACCTCCTCGAGGGTGACGGGGGTGAGCTCGGGCAGCGGCTCGTCCCCCTGGACGCGCGACAGCGTCATCAGGTCCTGGACGAGGTTGTTCAGCCGCACCGACTCGTACTGCATCCGGCCGGCGAACCGGCGGACGGCGTCGGGGTCGTCGGCGGCGCCCTCGACCGTCTCGGCGAGCAGGGACAGCGCGCCCACCGGGGTCTTCAGCTCGTGGCTGACGTTCGCCACGAAGTCGCGGCGGATCGCCTCGGTGCGGCGCATGTCGGTGAGGTCCTCGGCGAGCACGAGGACGAGCCCGTGCGACCCGAGCGGCGCGACGCGGACCGCGAACCAGCGCCCGTCGGCCCGGCGGCGGGCGCCGTTCGGGCCGATCTGTATCTCGGTCTCGCGGATCTCCCCGTCGCGGCGGACCAGCCGGGTCATCGCGATCACCTCGTCCACGACGAGGTGGTCGCCGCTGACGAGTCCGTACGCCCGCGCCGCCGAGCTGGCCCGCAGGACCCGGTCCTCGCCGTCCACCACGACGGCCGAGGACCGCAGGACGCTCAGGACCGAGGCGACGCCCGGCGGGAGGCTGCCCACCGGGTTCGCCGCTACCGCCGTCCGCTGGGCTCGCTCGCTCACCCGCACCGCCAATCCAGTCGCGAGCCCGATCGCGAGCCCGGCGAGCCCTGTCAGGCTCGCGATAATCTCGACCTCCACACCTCGGATCGTAAGCGGCAATCGAAGTAACGCTTCCCCCCTGCCCTGGTCAGCGCCTTCTCGTTACCCGAAAGTTCACCTTTCCCTTCGGATGCGTTCACGCCCGTGGGGCAAAGTGTGGCGTGGGCGAGTCCGCCCCGCCCCGCCCGCCCCCGTCCACATCGAAGGATTCCCAAGTGCGCGACGCCTACCACGAGGAACTCGACTCCCTCACCGACAGCCTGGTGGAGATGACCCGCCTCGTCCGGTCCGCGATGGCCCGCGCGGTGACCGCCCTCCTGGACGCCGACCTGCGGCTGTCGGAGGAGGTCATCAGCGGGGACGAGCACGTCAACAAGATCGACGCCGACATCGAGGCGACGGTGTTCGACCTGATGGCCCGCCAGCAGCCGGTCGCTGGCGACCTGCGGACCCTGATCACCGCGCTGCGGATGAGCGGCGACCTGGAGCGCATGGGCGACCTCGCCGTGCACATCGCCAAGACGGCCCGGCGCCGCCACCCCGAGTCGGCCGTCCCGCCCGAGCTGCAGGCGACCGTGCTGGAGATGGGGCAGATCGCCGAGCGGATGATCGCCAAGACCGGCAGCGTCATCGCGTCCCAGGACGTGGAGATGGGCCTGGAACTGGACGCCGACGACGACCAGATGGACCGCCTGCACCGCCGCCTGTTCGACATCCTGCTGTCCCCGAAGTGGCGGCACGGCGTCGAGCCGGCCGTGGACATCACGCTCGCCGGGCGCTACTTCGAGCGCTTCGCCGACCACGCCGTGCACGTCGCGGAGAACGTCGTCTACCTGGTCACCGGCCAGCGTCCCGAAGAGATCGTCGACACGCCCTGAACCGGTCCCGCCCGCGTGCCGGGGGCGGGCAGGGCGCGGGGGTCTGGACGGCTTGATCAGCGTCGGTTAGCTTGCGCGTCATGAGACCGATGCCGGCGGTGGTCCGGGCGATGGCGGCGGCCGCGGTGTGCGGAGCGGTGGCGGCGGCGTCCCTCGCGGTGCCGGGCACCGCGTCGGCGCGGGCGACGCCGGGGGCGCACCGGCCCGCCTGGCGGCTCACCCCGACCGGCAGCGAGGCGCGATTCCGCGGCCTGGCCGCGGTCGGCCGCGAGGCCGCCTGGCTGGCGGGCTCCGGCGGGACCGTGCTGCGGACGACCGACGGCGGCCGCACGTGGCGCGACGTCGCCCCGGCCGGCGCGGCGGGCCTGGAGTTCCGCGACATCAAGGCGTTCGACGCGCGGCGGGCCGTCGTGCTGGCCATCGGGGAGGGAGACGCGTCCCGCCTCTACCGGACCTCCGACGGCGGCGCCACCTGGACGCTCGGCTTCGGGAACGACGATCCCAGGGCGTTCTACGACTGCGTCACGTTCTTCGACTCCCGGCACGGGCTGGCGGTCAGCGACCCCGTGGACGGCCGGTTCCGGATCATCTCGACCGACGACGCGGGCCGCAGCTGGCGGGTCCTGCCGTCCGGGGGCATGCCTCCGGCGCTGGACGGCGAGGCGGCGTTCGCCGCCAGCGGGCAGTGCCTGGTGAGCCACGGGCCGCGGGACGTGTGGCTGGCGACGGGCGGGGCGTCCCGCTCGCGCGTGTTCCATTCCGGGGACCGCGGCCTCACCTGGACGGTCGCCGACACCCCGCTGCCGTCCAGTCCGTCCCAGGGCGTGTTCGCGGTGGCGTTCCGCGACGCCCGGCACGGCGTCGCGGTCGGCGGCGACTACCGGCAGGGGCAGCCGTCCCCGGCGGCCGCGGCGACGACCAGCGACGGGGGCCGCACGTGGCGTCCGGCGCGCCGCCCGCCGGCCGAGTACCGGTCGGGGGCGGTCTGGCCGGCGTACGCGGGCCCCTCGGCGCTGCCGGCGTACGCGGGCCCGGCCGCGCTGGCGGTGGGCCCCACGGGCAGCGACGGCACCCTCGACGGAGGCCGCACGTGGACCCGCTTCGACACCGGGAGCTTCGACACCGTCGACTGCGCGCCCGACGGCGGCTGCTGGGCCGCGGGCGAGAAGGGCCGCGCCGCCCGCCTCACCTTCACTCGCTAGCCGTGTCGCTCGCCGAACGGGTTCCTCGCTAGACGGACTCCCCCAGGAGCGCCCGGAGAAGGTCGCGCAGGGACTCCTGCTGAGCCGGTGCGAGCGCGGTCAGCGGCGAGTCGGCGTCGAGCCGTTGGAGGACGCCGGCGCGGCAGCGTTCGCCCTCCGGAGTGAGGACGATCTGCTTCGCGCGGCGGTCGGTCGGGTGGGGGCGGCGCTCGACGAGGCCCTGCCCTTCGAGGCGGTCGATCAGGAAGGTCGCGTTCGACGCCTCGCACGCCATGCGGTGGGCGAGCTCGCGCGCCGTGATCGGCTCCGACAGCTCGCGCAGCGCGACGACCTGGCCGGCGGTCATGCCCACCTCGTCGGCGACGCGGCGGGCGTGCGCGTCGAGCCGCTGCGCGAACCGGTGGACCAGCTTGCACACGTCCCGCTCCATCCGCTCGCCCATGCCCGACCGCGCGGCCGTCCCCGTGAGCGCCGGCTGACCGGGCCGGCCGGGTTCAGCGTGCGAGGGGCCGCCGGGGGCGGCCCCTCGCCGCTACTTGCGCTTGCCGCGCCTGGGCTTGCGCTCGTCCTTCGGGGCGGGGCTCTTCGCGGCGGGCTTGGCGGCGTCTCCGCCCTTCGCGGCGCCCTGGTTCTTGACGGCCTCGATGGCGGCCTTGGCGGCGGCCGGGTCGAGGTACTCGCCGCCGCGCTTGAGCGGGGAGAAGTCGTCGTCCAGCTCGTAGACGAGCGGGATGCCGGTCGGGATGTTCAGGCCGACGATCTTCTCGTCGGAGATGTCGTCCAGGTGCTTGACCAGGGCCCGCAGGGAGTTGCCGTGCGCGGCGACCATGACGGTCTTGCCGGCGGCCAGGTCGGGGATGATCGAGTCGTACCAGTACGGCAGCATGCGGTCGACGACGTCGGCGAGGCACTCCGAGCGCGGGATCAGCTCGGACGGCAGCTCGGCGTAGCGCAGGTCGTTGACCTGCGACAGGGGGTCGTCGTCCTTGATGGGCGGCGGCGGGGTGTCGTAGGACCGGCGCCAGGTCATGAACTGCTCTTCGCCGAACTCCTCGCGCGTCTGCGCCTTGTTCTTGCCCTGGAGGGCGCCGTAGTGGCGCTCGTTGAGGCGCCAGGAGCGCTTCACCGGGATCCAGAGCAGGTCGGCCACGTCGAGGGCGATGTTGGCGGTGCGGATGGCCCGCTTCAGCAGGGAGGTGTGCAGCACGTCGGGGGTGATGTCGGCGTCGAGCAGCAGATCGCCGCCCTTGGTCGCCTCGCTCTCGCCCTTCGCGGAGAGGTCGACGTCCACCCAGCCGGTGAACAGCCCTTCCGCGTTCCAGACGCTTTCGCCATGCCGGAGCAATACCAGGGTCGCCATGGCACCAGAGCCTAGCGGCCCCGCGCGTGTCACTCGCGGTTGGCCGGGTCCGCGAAGGAGGCGAAGGCCTGGAGGTTGGCGAGGCTCTCGCCGCGCTTGACGCGCCAGTCCCATTCGCGCTGGATGGACGACTTGAACCCGCGCTCCAGCGCCTTGTCGAAGTTCTCGTCGGAGTAGGTGAGGACGCAGCCGAGGAGGCGGTCGATCTCGTCCGGGGACACCGATTCGAGCGGGACCTTCCCGACGAGGTGGACGTCGCCGACGTCGTCCAGCGCGAAGGCGACCCCGTACATGCGGCCGTTCTTCTCCAGGAGGAACCGGTAGAACTCGGCGTGGTTCTCGTCGGGGCGGCGGCAGAAGAACGCCTCGACGTGCAGCGAGTGGTCCGCGGCGATGAGCCACGTCATGGTGGCGAGCTTGTGCTGTCCGGGCAGCTTGACGAAGAACGCGTTCTCGCGCGGCTCCTCGAACTCCAGCTCGTTGGACCTCAGCGTCTCGCGGATGGTCTCGGCGACGGTCACGTGTGCTCCCCCCTGGAGGGCGGTTCCTCCGCGCCCCCGGTCGGCTCGGCTCAAACGGTGGCCTGCACGGCCGCGGTCGGCACCGGCATGGCACCGGTATACACGTCGAGAAGGCGGTCGACGGTGGCGTCCCAGCCGAAGTCGTTCGCGTGCCGGACGGCGCCGCGGGCGAGGCGGGCGTGCAGGCCGGGCTCGGCGTGCAGGCGCCGCAGGACGGCGGCGTAGTCTGCGGGGTCGTGGCCGGGGATCAGCACGCCGGACTCGCCGTCGGCGACCGCCGTGCACAGGCCCCCGACGCGGGACGCCACCACCGGGGTCCCGCAGGCCTGGGACTCGGCGGCCACGAGTCCGAACGACTCGCTGCGGGACGGGACGACGGTGACGTCCGCGGCGCGGTACCAGTCGGCCAGCTCGCGCTGCGGAGCCGGCGGCTCGAAGCGCATGACGTCGGAGATGCCGAGTTCGGCGGCGAGGAGTTGCAGGCCGGCGGGGCGGCACAGCCCGGAGCCGCTCGGGCCGCCGACGACGGCGACGACGAGGCGCGAGCGCATCGCCGGGTCGTCGGCGAGCATGCGGGCGACGGCGCGCAGCAGCACGTCGGGCGCCTTCAGCGGCTGGATGCGGCCGACGAACAGCAGCACGTAGGCGTCGCGGGGCAGGCCGAGGCGGCGGCGGGCGGGGCCGGTCCGGTGCGGGAGGAGGCCGGTGCCGCGGGCGATGAGGGGCGACTCGGGGCGGAACAGCGACAGGTCGACGCCGGGGCTGACGGTCGCGACGCGGGAGGGGTCGGCGCCGTAGAGGTCGACGAGTTCGCCGGCCTCCTTGGCGGTGTTGGCGACGAGCTGGTCGGCCGACGCCACGACCTGCTCCTCGCCGAGGACGCGCTCGGGCGGCTCGGGCTTGTCGTCGTCGGCGAGGGCCGCGTTCTTGACCTTGGCCATCGTGTGCATCGAGTGGACGAGCGGGACGCCCCACCGCTCCTTGGCCGCCCAGCCCGCCTGGCCGGAGAGCCAGTAGTGCGTGTGGAGGAGGTCGTAGTGGCCGGGCTCGTGGGTCGCCTCGGCCCGCAGCACGCCGGAGGTGAAGCCGCACAGGTGCCGGGGGAGCTCGGCCTTGTCGAGCTCCTCGAACGGACCGGCGACCACGTTGCGGACGAGGACGCCCGGCGTGAGCTCCACCAGGGGCGGAAGGGCCCGCGAGGTCGCGCGGGTGAAGATGTCCACCTCGACGCCTCGGGCGGCGAGCCGCTTGGCGACCTCGACCACGTAGACGTTCAGCCCGCCCGCGTCGCCGGTGCCCGGTTGGTCCAGAGGGGACGTATGCACACTGACTGTCGCAACCCGGCTGATACGACGCGACACCCGACACCACCTCCGACAGTGCAACCTACCGACCGGGTTTCGTGTTCCCTCAGTTAGGGGGACAAGCGCGGGCCGCCCGCCACAGTGACGCACCTCACCCGGGGGCAACGCGCGGATAGGCTGCCGTTCGGGCTTACTCTGCCGATCCACGCCCACCCACCCGGAAGACTGGACGCATGCGCAAGACGGCGATAGTGACCGGAGCAAGCAGCGGCATCGGCGCCGCCACGGCGAGGCGCCTGGCGGCCGAGGGGTTCAACGTCGTGCTCGCCGCGCGGCGGCGCGACCGCCTCGACGCCCTGGCCGCGGAGATCGCCGAGAGCGTGCCGGGCGCGGGGAGGGTGGCGGCCTTCACCCTGGACGTGACCTCGCAGGAGTCGGTGGACGGGCTCGCGGCGGCCGTCGGCGCCTGCCACGTCCTGGTGAACAACGCCGGCGGGGCGCTCGGCCTGGACAGCGTCGCGACCGCCGACCTGGACGACTGGCGGTCGATGTACGAGAGCAACGTCATCGGCCTGGTCCGCGTCACCAAGGCGATCCTGCCGAAGCTGGTCGAGAGCGGCGCGGGCCACGTCGTCAACATCACCTCGCTGGCCGGGCACGTCCCCTACGAGGGCGGCGGCGGGTACAACGCGGCCAAGCACGCCGCCTACGCGGTCAACGAGGTGCTGCGCCTGGAACTGGTCTCCGAGCCCGTCCGGGTCACCGAGATCGCTCCGGGCCTGGTGAGGACCGAGGAGTTCTCGCTGGTCCGCTTCCGCGGGGACGAGGAGAAGGCCGCCAAGCCGTACGAGGGCGTCCCCGAACCGCTGGTCGCCGACGACGTCGCGGACTGCGTGGCCTGGGCCGTCACCCGCCCGCCGCACGTCAACATCGACCGCATCGACGTCCAGCCGCGCGTCCAGGCCGCCCCGCACAAGCTTCACCGCGAGTAGGAAGCCTCACCGCGAGGGCGCGACGGCGCTCCAGGGAAGAGTGACCTCGCCGAGGCGCCAACGGTTCCGGCCGCCGTACGGGGGCCGCGCCAAGACGGGGTGGTTTCGCGCCAGGAGCGACACCGCCTCGACCCAGCGCGTGCGGGGGCCGAACGCCGAGTGCGGCGCCGCGGTCGCCCAGCAGCGGTCGAACGCGGTCAGGAACTCGTGGACGGGCTCGCCGGGGACGTTCCGGTGGATCAGCGTCTTGGGCAGCCGCTCGGCCAGCGCGGACGGCCGGTCGAGCGAGCGCACATGGGCGGCGAACGTGATGGTCCGGGGGCCGTCCCCGGTGAGCGTCACCCAGACGGCGCGGCGGCCGATCTCGTCGCACGTCCCCTCGACCAGGACGCCGGACGGGGCGAGGCGCGCGCGCAGATCGTCCCAGGCCTGCCACGCCGCCGCCTCGTCGTACTGCCGCAGCACGTTGAACGCCCGCACCAGCACCGGCGGGCGCGGCACCGGCAGCTCGAAGCCGCCGCGCCGGAACGACAGCCCTTCGTGGGGGCCGGTCGCGGCGGCGAAGGCGACCCCTGCGGCGACCCGGGCGGGCTCGATCTCGATGCCGACGACCTCCAGGCGCGGCGACACCGGGCGGAGCCGCGAGTACAGCTCGAAGGTGGTGACCGGGGACGCGCCGTAGCCGAGGTCGACGGCCAGCGGCCGCGCGGCGGAGCGCAGCGCGGCGGCCTGGGTGGCGGCGATCCAGCGGTCGATCCGGCGCAGCCGGTTGGGGGCGGTCGTGCCGCGGGTCACCTCCCCCCGCGGCCTCAAAACAGGGGGCACGGGGTAATTGTCGTTCACTTCACGAGATCCCACCCACTGAACCAGATTCGGTAAGTCATCGGTTACGGTGCTGCCGACGCCCCGTCCCCCGGAGGAGTGCCGATGCTCGACCTGGCGACCCTGCACGAGGCCATCGCCGCCGCGATCCCCGACCGCGAGTGCCTGGTGTGGCGCGAGCGCCGGGCCACCTGGCGCGAGGTCGCCGACCGGACGCGGCGGCTGGCGAACGTCCTGCACGCCCACGGCCTCGGCGCGCACCCGCGGGACGGCGACGGCAAGGCGCCCGAGCCGTGGGAGTCGCCCCACGACCATCTCGCCCTCTACCTGCACAACGGGCCCGAGTACCTGGAGGGCCTGGTCGGCGCGCACAAGGCCCGGGTCGCGCCGTTCAACGTCAACTACCGGTACGTGGACGACGAGCTGGCCCAGCTGTTCACCGACGCCCGGCCGGCCGCCGTCCTCTACCACGCGCGGTTCGCGGACGCGATCGGCCGGGTGGCCGACAGGCTCGGCACCGGCCCGCTCCTGCTCCAGGTGGCGGACGATTCGGGCACCGCCCTCCTCCCCGGCGCGCTCGACTACGAGGACGCGCTCGCCAAGGCGTCCTGCGAGCCCCTCCCGGGCCGTCCGAGCCCGCACGACCTGCACATCCTCTACACAGGGGGCACGACGGGGCTCCCGAAGGGCGTGCTGTGGCGGATCGGCGACCTGATGACCGGCCCGCTCGGCATGCGGCGCCGCGACGGCACGCCCGTCACCGACCTCGGCGAGGCCGTCGAACGGGCCGTCCGCGGCGACGTCCGCGTGCTGGTCGGGCCGCCGCTCATGCACGGCGGGGGCACGTGGTCGGCGCTCGGCGGCTGGTGCGGCGGCGGCTGCGTGGTGTTCCCCGACCGGGTGGACGGCCTGGACGCCGCCGACCTGATGGCCACCGCCGAGCGCGAGCGCGCCACCCGGATGCCGCTGGTCGGGGACGCGTTCGCCCGCCCGATCGTCGCGGCCCTGGAGGCGCGCCCGCACGACCTGGGCTCGCTGCGGACGCTGATCAACTCCGCCGCGGGCATCAGCCCCGGCGTGAAGGCGCGGCTCCTCGAACTGCTCCCCCACGCCCGGCTCGTGGACGTCCTCGGATCCTCCGAGAGCGGGTTCCAGGTCACCCGGCACGGCCCGGCCGCGCGGACGTTCCGCGCGGCACCGGGCACGGCCGTGCTCAGCGCGGACAGGTCCCGGCGGCTCGCGCCCGGCGAGGACGAGCTCGGCTGGCTGGCCAAGGGCGGCGACGCGATCCCGCTCGGCTACCTCGGCGACCCGGGGAAGACGGCGTCCACCTTCCTCACCCTGGACGGCGAGCGCCTCGTCGTCGCGGGCGACCGGGCCCGGCTCCTCGCCGACGGCACCGTCGAGGTGCACGGGCGCGAGGCCACCACGATCAACACCGGCGGCGAGAAGGTGTTCGCGGAGGAGGTCGAGACCGTCCTGCGCGGCCTGCCCGGCGTCGCCGACGCGCTCGTGGTCGGCCGGCCGAGCGAGCGCTGGGGGACGGAGATCGTCGCGGTGGTCGGCCCGTCCGGCGCCCCCTCCGACGACGAGCTGCGCGCCGGTTGCGCCGCCCAGCTGGCCCGCTACAAGATCCCGAAGGCGTTCGTGCGGACCGACCGCGGGCTGCGGCTGCCGAACGGCAAGGCCGACTACGCCGCCGCGCGCGAGCTGCTCGGCTGAACGCGTCCCGTCCGGCCCTGTACCGGGCGCCCCGCGGCACGGGATCATTGCGGGATGCCGGACCTGAAGCTCCTGCTCGCCGACCTCGCCGCCGAGGGCGACTCCGTCGACGCCCTGGTCGTGCCGCTGGCCCCCGGGCGCTGGGCGGACCCGACCCCCGCCGAGGGCTGGACGATCGCGCACCAGATCGCGCACCTCGCCTGGACGGACGCGCAGGCGTCCGTCGCGGCCACCGACGCCGCCGCGTTCGCGGGGATCGTCGAGGAGGCCCTGGCCGACCCCGGCGGCTACGTGGAGGCCGGCGCGCGGGAGGGCGCCCGGGAGGAGCCCGCCCGCCTGCTCGCCCGCTGGCGGGAGGGGCGCCGGCGGATGGTGGACGCCCTCGCCGCCGTGCCGCCGGGCACCCGCCTGCCCTGGTTCGGCCCGCCGATGAGCGCCGCGTCCATGGCGACCGCGCGGCTCATGGAGACCTGGGCGCACGGCGAGGACGTCGCCGACGCGCTCGGCGAGCGCCGCGCGCCCACGTCCCGCCTCCGGCACGTCGCGCACATCGGCGTCCGCACCCGCGACTTCGCGTTCCGGAACCGGGGCCTGGAGCCTCCCGCCGAGGAGTTCCGCGTCGTCCTGCGGGGCCCGGACGGCGACGAGTGGGCCTGGGGGCCGCCGGACGCCCGCCAGTCGGTCACCGGCCCCGCCCTCGACTTCTGCCACGCGGTGACCCAGCGCCGCCACCGCGCCGGCCTGGACCTCACCGCGACCGGCCCCGACGCCGACCGCTGGCTGGACGTCGCGCAGGCCTTCGCGGGCCCGCCCGGCACCGGCCGCGGCCCGTCCCGCGGCTGACGGGGCCGCGCGGCTGAGAGATTCGCCACTGACCTCCGCGTTCGCGTTCGCGGCGCGCGGGCGTGGAGAAGTTGACCGCATGACAGTTCTCATCGCATACGACGGTTCCGACGACGCGCGGGCGGCCGTGGAGTACGTCGCCCGGCACCTGCGCGCCGGGCCGACCGTGATCATGACGGTGTGGGAGCCGCTGCTCACCCAGATCTCCTGGGCGCCGCTGGCCGCCGCGGTGCCCGTGGCGGGAAGGATCGACGAGGGCGAGCAGTACGAGGAGGAGAAGCAGGCGGAGCGGCTCGCCCGGCAGGGCGCCGACATCGCCGCCAAGGCGGGGCTGACCGACGTCGCGGTGCGCGCCGAGCGCGGCGGCGGGCCGGTGTGGGCCGCGATCGTGGACGTCGCGGAGGAGCTGAACGCCTCCCTCGTCGTCACCGGCTCGCGCGGCCTTGCGGGGGCCCGGTCGGTGATCCTGGGCAGCGTTTCCACCCGCGTGCTGCACCATGCCCACCGCCCGGTCCTGGTGGTGCCGCCGCCGAAGGAGGACGACGAGGGCTGAGAGGTCCCCGGTGAACGCTAGAGCGCTCCCACGACGCGCTCGAAGGCGTCGTAGGCGGCCTCGGTGAACAGGACGAAGCGGGCGTCCATCACCTGCGTCGGTGTGGCCCGGACGGTGCCGACCGCGATGCGGGCGGCGTCGTCCATGGGCCAGCCGTAGATGCCGGCCGACACGGCGGGGAAGGCGATCGAGTCGACGCCCAGCTCGTCGGCGATGCGGAGCGACTCGCGGTAGCAGGAGGCGAGCTGGTGGGAGCGGTCCTCGGAGGAGGAGTACACGGGGCCGACGGTGTGGATCACCCACGCGGCGGGCAGCAGCCCGGCCTTCGTCGCCACCGCCTGGCCGGTCGGCAGGCCGCCGCCGTAGTGGGACGAGCGGAGCCTGCGGCACTCCTCCAGGATCTCCGGGCCGCCCCTGCGGTGGATCGCGCCGTCCACCCCGCCCCCGCCCAGCAGCGACGAGTTCGCCGCGTTCACGACCGCGCCCACCCTCTGCTCGGTGATGTCGCCGTGGACAAGAGTGATCTTCATGTGCCGCCGATCCCTCGCGTGCCGAATCCCGTCAGAGAACAAGAATTCTCGCCCGCGGCGCACGCGAAACGCGTTCGGGCGCTTCCCGGCGGTACGCTCATGGCGGACGAGCCGCCGGGGGGCGGTGTGGCCCGTCCGACTTCGTCCGGCCGGACGCAGGGGGGTGTCCATGCGGAACGCCGGGCGTGACCAGTGCTGGCACAGCCCACAGCAGACGATGCACGATGGCGTGAAAGTCGCGGAGGTACCCCCTTGAAGATTCTCCTCGCCGGAGCGACCGGAGTAGTCGGCCGCCGGCTGATCCCGCTGCTCGTCCAGGCGGGCCACGAGGTCGCAGGGACGACGCGCCGGACCGAGCGCACCGGCATGATCCGCGACCTCGGGGCCGCGCCGGTCGTGCTGGACGTGCTCGACGCGGCCGCGGTGCGCGAGGCCATGGCCGCCGAGCGCCCCGACGCGGTGGTCCACCAGCTCACCGACCTCAGCGCCGAGGACTTCGAGGCCAACTCGCGCCTGCGGATCGTGGGCACCCGCAACCTGGTCGACGCGGCGAAGGCCGCCGGCGTGCGGACCATGGTCGCGCAGAGCATCGCCTGGCTGTACGTGCCGGGCGACGCGCCCGCCGTCGAGACCGACCCGCTCGACTCGCACCTGCCGCCCTACGCGGGCATCGCGGCGCTGGAGGAGGCGGTCTCGGAGATGCCGCACGGCGTCGTCCTGCGGTACGGGGCGCTCTACGGCCCCGGCACCTGGTACGCGCCCGACGGCGCGATCGCCGAGCGGGTGCGGGCGGGCGTCCTGCGCGAGGCGCCGTCCTGGACGTCGTTCGTGCACGCCGACGACGCGGCGTCGGCGGCGCTCGCCGCCCTGGACTGGCCCGCCGGGGTCGTCAACGTCGTCGACGACGAGCCGGCGACCACGGCGGACTGGCTGCC
The DNA here is from genome assembly GCF_014208105.1 of Actinomadura coerulea. Taxonomy (NCBI): domain Bacteria; kingdom Bacillati; phylum Actinomycetota; class Actinomycetes; order Streptosporangiales; family Thermomonosporaceae; genus Actinomadura; species Actinomadura coerulea. The sequence continues at coordinate 7,053,072 of NZ_JACHMQ010000001.1, read as the reverse complement.
GGTCTACAGCGCGGCGCTCGGCGCGCCCAGCCCGGGCAGCGCCGGCAAGCACGCGGCGGCGACGGGCCGTCCCGCGTCCAACGCCAAGGCGCTGAGCCTCGGGTGGAAGCCGCGGGTCGCGTCCTGGCGCACCGGTTTCGCGGGGATGAACGTGCCCGTCCGGACCGACTGACCTCCGTCAGCCGAACTGGAACGACCGCTTGGCCAGTCCGAGCCAGTAGCCGTCGATGACCGACCGCCGCCCCGAGGCGGCGTCGGCGTCGGCGCCGAGCGCCACGAACAGCGGCGCGAAGTGCTCCGTCTGCGGGTGCGCGATGCGCGCGGCCGGGGCCTTGGCGCGGAAGTCGAGCAGCGCGTCGACGTCGCCGCCCCGCACGGCCCGGTCCGTCCACTCGTCGAACTCCGCCGACCACGCGGGCGGCGCGGCGTCCGGATCCGGGCGCATCTCCCGCAGGTTGTGCGTGGTGAAACCGCTCCCGACGATGAGGACGCCCTTGTCGCGCAGCGGCGCGAGGCTCCGCCCGACCTCGAAGAGGCGCTCGGGCTCCAGGGTGGGCATCGACATCTGCAGCACGGGGACGTCGGCGTCCGGATACATCTCCACGAGCGGGACGTACGCGCCGTGGTCGAGCCCGCGCTCCTCGTCCTGGTGGACTCCGGGAATGAGCTTGCGCAGGTCGTCCGCGAGGGCGGGCGCGCCGGGCGCGTCGTACCGGACGGTGTAGTAGCGCTCGGGGAAGCCCCAGAAGTCGTACACGAGCGGCACCGGCCGGGTGGCGCCGATGCTCAGCGGCGCCTCCTCCCAGTGCGCCGACACCATGAGGATCGCCTCCGGTTTCGGCAGTTCCGCCGACCAGCGGGCCAGCTCGGCGGTCCACCTGGCGTCGTCGGCCAGCGGAGGCGCGCCGTGGCTGAGATAGAGCACCGGCATCCTGGTCATGTCCGTCCTCCCCTTATTTGAGAGTTCAACCATACTCGACTTCGTTGAACTTTCAAGTCTTGAGGGTTCAAATGCCGGGTAGAGTGGAGGCATGGCCGAGACGATGACCGGCGACGCGACGACCACCGAAGAGACGAAGGCCCCCGCGACCACCGGCGAGACGACCACCGGCGAGACGGCGCCCGGGGAGACGGCGCCCGAGCCCCACTGGCTCGACGACGACGAGCAGGAGACCTGGCGCGCCTTCCTGTGGACGTCCCGGCTGCTCGGCGAGGCCCTCGACCGCCAGCTCCAGCGCGACTCGGGCCTGCCGCACGCCTACTACATGATCCTGGCGATGCTGTCGGAGGCGCCCGGCCGCGCGCTGACGATGACCGGGCTCGCCGAGATCGTCCACTCGTCCCCGAGCCGCCTGTCGCACGCGGTGAACCGGCTGGAGGAGGCCGGCTGGGTGAGCCGGTGCAAGCCCGCCTCCGACCGGCGCACCACGATCGCCCGGCTGACCGACGAGGGCTACGCCGTCCTCGCGAAGGCGGCGCCGGGCCACGTCACCGAGGTCAGGCGGCACCTGTTCGACCCGCTGACCCGCGAGCAGGTGCTGGAGTTCCGCGAGATCCTCCATGCGTTGCTCGGGTCCCTCGACCCGGACCGCGAGGCGCCGTGCGCCCGCGAGGCCTAGACGAACTCCACGCCGTGTGACTTCGCCTTCGGGTGGGCGGCGGCGAGCAGGCGCAGGCCCTCCTCCTCCAGCGCGGCGCGCTCCGGCCCCGGGACCGGCGCGAACGGCTCGATCCGCAGCACCGCCTCGCCCCGCCCCTTCTCGATCTTCCACATGCCGTGGACGAAGCCGTCCACGAGGAACGTCGCGCGGATGATGCCGTTGACGGTGAAGACGCGCTTGCGGTGCTCCTCGGAGATGATCCGCGCCCGGTCGGCGTGGGACAGCAGCAGGTTGTCGAAGTCGGGGACGAACCGGACCGGCGCCTCCGCGCCGGGCCCCGGGCGCGGCGCGTCCGGCAGGTCGTACAGCGTCCGGCCGTTCTCGTCGCGGAAGGCCACCAGCTCGGGCCCGAGGCGCTCGACGACCTCGCCGAGGCGCGTCAGCCCGGCCCACTGCTGGACGTCCTGGACGCTCGCGGGCCCGAACGCCCCCAGGTAGCGCCGCACGAGGTCCTCCAGGGACGGGTCGGGCACCGCGGGGCCGAGCCAGTTCTCCAGCGTCGTGTGCCGCGCGGTTCCGGAGGAGCCCCAGATCCCGCGCGGCGGGACCTGCACGAGCGGCAGCCGGCAGCGGACGGCCCAGGCCAGCAGCGCCGGGTCCTGGTCCGGCCACCGTTCGGCCAGCAGCGCGCGCAGGTCCTTGTCGGAGCGCGGCTCCTCCTCCAGCAGGGCCCGCGCCCACGCGACGATCGCCGCGAGGTCGAGATGCCCCAGTTCGGCCGCCCGCGCCTTCAGGTGGTTGTCGAGGATCACCTGGGTGATCGGCCGCAGCGCGCGGGCGTCGCGGGCGCTGACCAGGTGCAGCGTTCCCCGCATCAGGACCATCCGCAGCGCCCGGCGGTCGGCGATCAGCTCCCCGGCCTCGTCGAGCCGGTAGTCCGCGAGCCGGGTCCACAGCCCGAGGTGGGGCGGGTTCGGGGCCTGCGCCTGAAGGCCGACCAGATGCTCGATCGCCTCCAGCGCGGGCATGGCGTGCCGTTCCAGCAGGAGCTGGCGGGCCAGCAGCGCCCGGTTGAGCGCCCGTCGTCCGAGCTCAGTCGTCATAGCGGGTGGCCAGTTCCTGCCAGCTCGGCGCGGGACCGGGCAGCGCGTGCCGGTCCGCGAGGTTCATGGCGTCCAGGATCAGCGCCAGGTAGCGGTGCCGCAGCCGGTTCATCCGCTCGTCGTCCCCGATCCGGATGCCGTGCAGATATTCGAGGATCACCGAGACGTCGCCGACCTCGATCTCGGGCCGCAGCCCGCCCGCCTCCCGGGTGCGCTCCAGCAGCCGCTGCGTCGCGAGATGGATCTCCCGGCCCTTGCGGCTCATGGCCTCGGTGACCTCGAAGCCGCCCGCCAGCCGCATGGTGAGCGAGCCCGCGCCGATGTCCAGGCAGCGGCGCATGAACGCGGCGAACGCCTCCCACGCGTCGCCGTCGTCGGCGAGGGCCGCCTCCACCTCGGCGAGATAGCGGTCCATGCCCTCGTCGGCGAGCTTCTGGAGAAGGTCCTCCTTGCTCTTGTAGCGCCGGTACAGCGCGCTGATCCCCACCCCGGCGTGCTCGGCCACCGCCGAGATCGGCGCGCCGGGGTCGGCGGTGAACACCGCCCGCGCCGCCTCCCGGATGAGTTCGTCGTTGCGTGCGGCCTGCGCCTTCCGCCCGCTCATGGGCGCTCGTGCCGTCTCCATGACCCCATTCTAGGGGAACGAACCATTCCGTTCTACTGTTCGCGGAACCCGTCGCCCTCATCCGCCCCCTCGACTCGGCCCGCCTTGACTTCACCGCCGTCCCGCACCGATTATGAACACACGTTCATGAACATGCGTTCATAAGGAGGAGACATGACGGAGATCGTCAACACCCACCAGGCGGAGGCGTGGAACGGGTACGAGGGCGAGCACTGGGCCGAGAACCACGACCGGTACGACGCCATGAACGGCGGGTTCAACGACGCCCTGCTGGAGGCGGCGGCGATCGGGCCGCGCGACCGGATCCTCGACATCGGCTGCGGGAACGGGCAGGTCACCCGGCTCGCCGCGAGGCGGGCGCCCCTCGGCGCCGCCACGGGCGTCGACCTCTCCCGGCCGATGCTCGCCCGCGCCCGCGCGCTCGCCGACGAGGAGGGCGTCGCGAACGCGGCCTTCGAGCGGGGCGACGCGCAGGTGCACCCGTTCCCCGCCGCCGGCTTCGACGTCGCCGTCAGCCGGTTCGGGATCATGTTCTTCGCCGACCCGGTCGCCGCGTTCGGCAACGTCCGGCGGGCGCTGCGCGAGGGGGGCCGGCTGGCGTTCCTGTGCATGACGCCCCCCGCCGAGAACGACATGGGAGCCCTCATGGCCGCGCTGCCGCCCCTCGACCGCCCCCCGATCGGGCACGACGGCGGGCCGCTGTCGCTGTCGGACCCGGGCCGCGTCCAGGAGATCCTCGGCGGCGCCGGCTTCCACGGCGTGTCCAGCCGCCGGGTCGAGGCCCAGCAGATCTGGGGCCGCGACGCCCGCGAGGCCGGGGAGTTCTTCGCCGGGTGGGGCCCGATCCACTACAACTACGGCACGGGCGACGAGGTGCGCGACGCCCTCGTCGAGGCGATGCGGCCCTTCGAGCGCGACGGCGCCGTCCGCCTGCGCGGCACCGCGTGGCTGGTCACGGCACGGCGGTGAGGCGCGCCGCCGGGCCGGGGCTCGCCGCGCACAGGCCCGGGCCCGCTCATTACGATGCGGGGTGATGTCACCTCGAAGAGCGGCGGCGCTGGGCGCCGGCGGCCGCACCCTGCCCGACCACCTGATCGCCACGGCCGAGCGGATGATCGCCGAGCGCGGGACGGCGGGCCTGACCGTCCGGGCGATCGCGCGGGAGGCCGGCGTCGCCGACGGCGTCCTCTACAACCACTTCGCCGACAAGGAGGAGCTGCTCGCGCACGCGCTGCGGGCGCACGCCGAGTCGGTCGCGCGGCCGCTCGGCCCGCTGCCCGAGCCCGGCGCCGGCACGGTCGAGGAGAACCTGCGCGCGTACGTGGCGTACGGCCTCGCCCTGCACGACGGGATGCTGCCCGCGCTGACCGGGCTGGTCGGCAACCCGGCCGTCCTCGCCCGGTTCGCGGCGCTGACCGGCGGGGGCGGTACCTGGAACGAGCGGCTCGCCTCCTACCTGCGCGGCGAGCGCGACCTCGGCCGCCTCGCCCCGGACGCCCGGGTGGAGGCGGCCGCCTCGCTGATCGTCGGCGCGTGCCACGAGCCGGTGCTGTCGCTGCTGTTCCGTGGCCAGGGCCTCGCCGACCGCGTGTCCCCCGAGCTCGTGGACGACCTCGTCGCGACCGTCCTCCACGGCATCGCCCCCCGCTAGGACGCCACGCCTCTCACGCCCCGCCGTTCACGACGCCATCGCCTCCCTGACCTCCGCCAGCGTGCGGTCCGCGATCGCGTTGGCGCGCTCGTCGCCCTCGGCCAGGACGCCGCGCAGGTACGCGCGGTCCGCGGCCAGCTCGGCGCGGCGGGCGCGGATCGGCCGCAGGAACTCGTTCACCGAGTCGGTCACGACCTTCTTCAGCGCCGCCGAGCCGCCGTCGCCGATCTCGGCGGCGACGGCGTGCGGGTCGCGGTCCTGGCAGAGCGCGGCGAGCAGCACCAGGCTGGAGACCTCCGGGCGGGTCTCGGGCGCGTAGGCGATGGTCCGGTCGGCGTCGGTCACGGCCCGCCTGATCAGCCGCGCCGTCTCGTCCTCGGTGGCGGAGAGCGCGATGGCGTTGCCACGGCTCTTGCTCATCTTGCGGCCGTCGGTTCCGAGCAGGACGGGCGCGGCCGACAGCAGGGCGTCCGGGACCGGGAAGACGGGCCCGTAGCGCTCGTTGAAGCGGCGCGCGACGGTCCGGGTGATCTCCTGGTGCGGGAGCTGGTCCCGGCCGACGGGCACGAGGTTCGCCTTGCAGAACAGGATGTCGGCGGCCTGGTGGACGGGGTAGGTGAACATCAGCCCGCTGACCGCCGCCTGCCGGGACGTCGCGATCTCGTCCTTCACCGTGGGGTTGCGGCTCAGCTCCGCGATCGACACCAGCGACAGGAACGGCAGCATGAGCTGGTTCAGCGCGGGGACGGAGCTGTGCCGGAAGACCGTCGCCGTGGACGGGTCGATCCCGGCCGCGAGGTAGTCGGCGACCAGGCCCTCGACGTACTCCGAGAGGTGGTCGGCGACGTCCCGGTCGGTGAGCACCTGGTAGTCGGCCACCAGGACGAACAGTTCCACGCCCGCGCGCTGGAGCCGCGCCCGGTTCGCCAGGGTGCCGAAGTAGTGCCCGAGGTGCAGCGGGCCGGTGGGGCGGTCGCCGGTCAGGATCCGGAAGGCTCCGGGGTCGGCCGCGACGCGTTCTTCCAGCTCGCGGCTGCGGGCTTCGGGGGTGATGTCCATGGGGTCCTCCTCGTCGGGTCTCCGGACGTCCCGCCGGTCCGGCCCGGTTCACCGAGGAAGAGAAAGGGCCGTCCAGGGGACGGCCCGATCGCATGCGTCGCTGTGGCCGTCCTAGGACGGCCACCAGCCGAGACATGCGGTGCGCTTCACCCCTCCATGCTAGCCCATGCGATGCCGGGGCCCCGGATGCCGGCCCGCCGGATGCCGGCCCGCCGGATGCGAGGGCTGCCAGATAATCTGGAACGGAACCATCTTGGGTAGGCTGGGCGCATGACCTCGATGGCGCCCGCACGCACGCAGACGGACCTGTCCTTCCTGCTCGACCACACCAGCCACGTGCTGCGCGGCCGCATGACCGCGGCGCTCGCGGAGATCGGGCTGACCCCGCGCATGCACTGCGTCCTGGTGCACGCGCTGGAGGAGGAGCGCACCCAGATCCAGCTCGCCGAGATCGGCGACATGGACAAGACCACCATGGTCGTGACCGTGGACGCGCTGGAGAAGGCCGGGCTCGCCGAGCGGCGCGCCTCGTCCCGGGACCGGCGGGCCCGGATCATCGCCGTCACCGAGGAGGGCGCGCGGGTCGCCGCGCGCAGCCAGCAGATCGTGGACGGCGTCCACGCGGCGGCCCTCGACTCGCTGCCGGACGACCAGCGCGAGGCCCTCGTGCGGGCGTTGAACACGCTGGTCAGCGGGCATCTGGCCACCCCGCCGGAGGCCTCGGCGCCGGCCCGGCGCGCCCGCCAGCGCACGAAGTAAATCCGTCTCAGATAGTCTGCAACGAAACTATCTGCTACGGTTTCTCCTGTACCTCCCGACAGGAGAAGACCAATGCCCTCCCTCTCGCTCTCCCCGCTCCGCTCCCGATGGGCGGCGCTCGGTGTGCTGTCCGCCACGATGCTGATGACGATCCTCGACGGCAGCATCGTCACGGTCGCGGCCCCCGCCATCCAGGACGACCTCGGCTTCTCGCCCGCCGGGCTCAGCTGGATCATGAACGCCTACCTGATCCCCCTCGGCGGCCTGCTGCTCCTCGCCGGCCGGCTCGGCGACCTCGTCGGCCGCCGGACGCTGTTCCTCGCCGGGAACGCCGTCTTCACGGCGGCGTCGGTGCTGGCGGGCGCCGCCACCACCTCCGGCCTCCTGATCGCCGCCCGGTTCCTGCAGGGCGTCGGCAGCGCCCTCTCCTCCGCCGTCGTCCTCGGCATCCTCGTGACGCTGTTCACCGACCCCCGCGAACGGGCCAAGGCGATCGGGGTGTTCAGCTTCACCGGCGCGGCCGGCGCGTCCATCGGGCAGGTGGTCGGCGGCGTGCTCACCGACGTGCTGAGCTGGCACTGGATCTTCCTGATCAACCTGCCGATCGGCCTCGCCGTGATGCTGCTCGCCCTCCCCGCGCTCCCCCGCGACCGGGGCGCCGGCCTGGCCGCCGGCGCCGACATCGCCGGCGCGGTGCTGGTCACGTCCGGGCTGATGCTCGGCATCTACACCGTCGTCAAAGTCGAGCGGTTCGGCTGGCTCTCGGCGCACACGCTCGGCCTCGGCGCCGTGGCGCTGGCGCTGCTCGCCGGGTTCGTCCTCCGCCAGTCCCGCGCCGCGACGCCGCTGATGCCGCTGCGGATCCTGCGCTCCCGCAACGTGTCCGGCGCCTACGTGGTCCAGTTGCTCACCCTGTCGGCGATGTTCTCCTTCCAGGTGATCGTCGCCCTCTACATGCAGCAGGTCCTCGGCTACAGCGCGCTCGGCACCGGCCTCGCGATGCTCCCCGCGGCCGTGTCGATCGGCGCGGTGTCGCTGCTGGCCTCCGCGCGGCTCTCCAACCGCTTCGGCGAGCGCTTCGTGCTGGTGGCGGGGCTCGTCCTGCTCATCGGCGCGATGGCCTGGCTCACGACCGTCCCGGTGGACGCGGACTACGTCACCGACCTGCTCCCGGTGTTCGTGCTGATCGCCGGCGGCGGGCTCGTGCTGCCGTCACTGACCGGGCTCGGCATGTCCAGCGCCCGTCCCGAGGACGCCGGCCTGGCGTCCGGGCTGTTCAACACCGTCCAGCAGGTCGGGATGGCGCTCGGCGTCGCGGTCATGACCACGCTCGCCGCGTCCCGCGTGGAGTCCCTGCGGGCGGACGGGCGGGACACCGCCGCGGCCCTCACCGGCGGCTACCACCTGGCGTTCACCGTCTCGGCCGGCCTGCTGGTCGCCGCGCTCGCGGTGTCGCTGCTCGTCCTGCGCCGCCCGGCGCCCGTGGCCGGCGCCGCGCCCGTCGAGTCCGTCCCCACCACCGTCTGACCCCACCACCGAACACCACCCGAAGGAGATCACGATGACCGAGTACGGCCCCGGACAGGGACCCGGCCCCAAGCCCATCGGCGAGGACGAGCTGTCCCGCCTCCTCGGCGAGCAGCAGTTCGGCGTCCTCGCCACGACCAAGAAGAGCGGCCACCCGCACGTCTCCACGGTCGTCTACACGTGGGACCCGGACGAGCGCGTCGTGCGGATCTCCACGACGGCCGACCGGGCGAAGGTGAAGCAGCTGCGGCGCGAACCGCGCGCCGCGCTGCACGCCTCCGGCCCCGGCCACCTGTCGTTCGCGGTCGCCGAGGGCGCCGCCGAGCTGTCCCCCGTCACCGAGGAGCCCGGGGACGCGACGGGGCGCGAACTGCTCGCGATGACGCCGGGCTTCGCCGACCCGGCCGACGAGCGGGCGTTCCTGGAGCAGATGGTGAAGGACCGTCGGCTGGTGATCCGCCTGCGCGTCACCCGCCTGTACGGGACGGTCCTGGCCGACTAGCGGTGCGGCCGGCGGCGCCGGCGGATCAGTGCGGCAGGACCAGGAGCAGCAGCGGGAGGACGGCGATGACCGGGACGGCGATCGACGCGGCGAGGCGCGTCCGGCGGGGCAGCGGCTCCGGCTCCAGCAGCCGCTGCACCCGCGCCATCACCGGGATGTCGCTGTGCGAGGCGACGCCGAGCGTGCCGGACGGCGCGGCGGCCGGGCGGGCGGCGGCGAAGCGCAGCAGCGCGGTCGCCAGCTCGCGCGGCGGGCGGCCGTGCCGGGCGCGGTCGTCGGCGGCCATCTCGATCAGCAGCTCCACCGCGTCCAGGCACCGTCCGACCAGCCGGAACTGCGGGAAGACCTGGCGCAGCGACGCGAACGGCAGCAGCACCAGGTCGTGGCGCTCGCGGGCGTGCGCGCGCTCGTGCGCGAGCACCGCGGCCAGCTCGCCGCGGTCGAGCAGCTCCAGCGTCCCGGCGCTGACGACGACCTTGGACGAGCGGACGCCCGGCACGCAGTACGCCGCGGCGCCGGGGTGGTCGAGGACGAGGGTGCCGGGCACCGAGGAGTCGCGGCGCGACACCAGCGCGAGCAGGGCCCGGTGCCGTCGCCGGGCCCGCACGACCCGCAGCACCGCGAACATCAGCATGACCAGCAGCACGCCGGTCAGGCTGATCGCGGCGAGCAGGGCCGCCACCTGCACCGGGTTGAGCCGGGCCGCCTGGTCGTCGTACAGGCCGGGCAGACCGCCGAGGACGCCCTTGCGGTACGGCAGGAGGGCGAGCCCGAGCAGGGCGCCGATCGTGGCGACGCCCCAGCACAGCCCGAGGGCCTGCCAGAGCGCGATCCCGATCCGGGGCGTGCGCCACGTCCACCGGGCCCGGGACAGCAGGTGCGCCCCGCCGACGGTCCCCAGTGAGATCAATGCGAGCAGGGCGGTGCCGGTCATGCCGGAGGTTCCTTACCGGTGAGGCCCGCGAGGGTCTCACGGATCACGTCGATCTCGTCTCGCGACACGGAGCGGACGAAGTGCGCGAGCGCCGCGTCGCGGTCACCGGTCTCGTTCAGGGCCCCGAGCATCAGCTCGGTGACGTACATCTCGCGGCTCGCCACGGGGTGGTAGCGCCAGGCGCGGCCGTCCCGCTCGCGTTCCAGGAAGCCCTTCTTCGCGAGCCTGTCGAGGACGGTCATGACCGTGGTGTGCGCGAGGTCCCGGTCGTCGGCGAGGGCACGGCTGACGTCGCGCGCGGTGGCCGCCGGGTGCCCGGCTTCCTGCCGCGCCCACAGGACCTCCATGACCGTGCGTTCAAGCTCTCCCAGACCCTTCACGCGGTCCAGATTATCCGACGGTCACCGCACTGACCACGTCAGGTAGTACTACCGCCCGTAGGGGGCGCGACGAGGCCGAACTCGTAGGCGATGATGACGAGCTGGACGCGGTCGCGGGCGCCGAGCTTGGCGAGCAGCCGCGCGACGTGCGCCTTCGCGGTGGCCACGCTGATGACCAGTTCCGCGGCGATCTCCTGGTTGGACAGGCCGCGCCCGACGAGGGTCAGCACCTCCAGCTCGCGCTCGGTGACGCCCTCCACCCGGCGGGGCTTCCCGGCGGCCGGTTGCGGACGCGCCGCGAACTCCTCGATCAGCCTCCGGGTGACGCTCGGCGCGATCAGGGCGTCCCCGCCCGCGACGACGCGGATCGCCGCGAGGATCTCCTCCAGCGCCATGTCCTTCACGAGGAACCCGCTGGCGCCCGCCCGGAGCGAGCCGTAGACGTAGTCGTCGTCGTCGAAGGTGGTCAGCATCAGCACGCGGGCGGTGCCGGGTCCCGCGCCGCGGATGCGGCGGGTGGCCTCGATGCCGTCCATGTCGGGCATGCGGATGTCCATCACGACCACGTCCGGGCTCGTCTCCGCCACGAGCCCGACCGCCTCGGCCCCGGTCCCGGCCTCGCCCGCGATCTCCAGGTCGGGGGTGTCGGCGATCAGGACGCGCAGCCCGGCGCGGATCAGCGGCTGGTCGTCGGCCAGCAGGACGCGGATCGTCATGCGGCCGCCGCCGGCGCCGGGATCCGCGCCGCCACCCGGAACCCTCCGCCGGGCCGCGGGCCCGCGGCGAACTCGCCGCGCAGCAGGGCGACCCGCTCCCGCATCCCGACGAGGCCGTACCCGGTGCCGACCACGCCGCCGTCCCCGTCGTCCTCGATCTCGACGGACAGCTCCCCGTCGCCGTAGCCGACCGTCACCCGGCAGCGGTCGGTGCCCGCGTGCCGGACGACGTTCGTGACCGCCTCCTGGACGATCCGGTAGGCGGACAGGTCGACGTCCGGCGGGAGCGCCCTCGGCTCGCCCGAGGTGAGGACGTCGACCGCGACGCCCGCGTCCCGCGCGGCCTCGGCGAGGCGGGCGAGGTCGTCCAGGCCGGGGGCGGGCCCGAGCGGCGCGGCGCCGGGGTCGTCCTTGCGGAGGGCGGTGAGCATCCTGCGCAGCCCGGACAGGGTGTCGCGGCTGGTGGCCTCGATGGCCTCCAGCGCGTTGCGGGCCTCGGCGGGCTGGGTCCCGATGACCCGTCCGCCCACGCCCGCCTGGATCGCGATGATCCCGATGCTGTGGGCGACCATGTCGTGCAGCTCCCGCGCGATCCGGAGCCGCTCGGCCGCGACGGCCCGCGCGGTGGCCTGCTCCCGCATCGCCTCGGCGTGCGCGCGCCGCGTCCTGACCGAGTTCCCCGCCATGAACGTGACGGCCGCGGCCAGCAGGACCGTCATCAGCAGGATCTCGTCGGCGTGCAGGAACGCGGCGACGGCCGCCGCCTGGAAGAGGCACGTCGCGGCCACGACGGGGACGGAGACCTTCCGCGGGCGGGTCGCCGCGATGTAGCCGGACGAGACGTCGGTGATCACGATCAGCAGGCCGGCGGCCGCCCCCACCGGCAGCGTCAGTAGCGCGAAGATCCAGGCGAGGAGCAGGAGCGCGTGGGCGGCGAGAGCCCGCCGCCGCAGCAGGGACAGCACGAGGACCGTGAGCCCGGTCGCGACGGGGATCTCCAACTGCTGGAAGGCGGACCGCCCATGGGAGAACGTGAGGAACAGGACCACCGGGTACACGGCGGCGCCGCACCAGGCGAGGACCGTCCCCGTGCCGCGGCTGACGCGGCGCACCGACAGGGCTGACATGGGCCGATCGTAACCGCCGCCCCCGTCCCGGCACATTGGCCCGGAGGCGTAATCCCGCAGGCTACGAGCGCCTTTCACCAATGTGTCCGGCGGCCCGATGCGCGACGGGCGCGTCCACCGAGACCGTCGCTCACATGAAGCGCTGGGCATCTCTCGTTCTGGCCGTCGAAGTCCTCGGAATCGTCGTCTTCTCCGCCGCCTACGACTCGCTGGATTTCCGCATCTACCGGCTCGGCGGGCAAGCCCTGACGGACGGAGCGCACCTTTACCGGGAACAGCTCGCCGGGCACTACTTCACCAATACGCCTTTCATGGCCGCACTGTTCACCCCCCTGGCCGCCCTGCCGCTCGGCGTCGCCCGCATGCTGTGGCAACTGTCCTCCCTGGCGGCTTTCGTCTGGGCATGCGCGCTGACGCTGAGAATGGCCGGCCGCAGAGCGCCCCTCGTGGCCGTGGTGGCGGCGGGCCTTCTCCTCCAACCGGTCTGGCAGTCGTTCTTCCTCGGGCAGGTCAACCTCGTCCTGCTCGCCCTGGTCCTCGCGGACGTGGATCGAGTCGCGCGCGGCCGCCCGGCCGGAATCGGCATCGGCATCGCCACGGCGGTCAAACTGACGCCGGCCGTCTTCGTCGTCCTGCTCCTGCTGGGCAGGCGGACGAAGGACGCGGTCACCGCCACCGCGACCTTCGCCGCCTGCACTCTCCTCGCCTCTTCCGTCGCCCCCGAGGCGTCCCGCGTCTATTGGTCGCGCACCTTCTACGACACCTCGCGCGTGGGCGTCGCCTACATCAGCAATCAGTCCCCCTATGGCGCGCTGACCCGCATATTGCGGGGAACGGCCGAGGTCGGCGACTGGTATACGGCCATCCCTCTGACCATCGCCGTCTTCGGCCTCGCGATCGCCGCCCTCTGGGCCAGGAGAGGCGACTGGCCGACCGCGACGGCGGCCACCGGGGCGACGGGCCTGCTCGTCTCCCCGATCTCCTGGGCGCACCACTGGGTGTGGATCGTCCCGGCGCTGGCGGTGCTGCTCCGGAACGGCCACCGGAAGAGCGCCCTGGCCGCCTACGTCGTCTTCGCCGTCTCACCCCTGTGGTGGACGCCCCACGGCGGCGACCCGCGCGAGTACGGCTTCCACGTCCTGACCCCGGTCGCCAACTGCTACCTGCTGGCGGGCCTGGCCTTCCTGGCGTACACGGCGATCCGCCTGCGGGTCAGCCCGCCGGCTCCCTCCAGCGATCGTGGTGGACGGCGGCGTCCAGCGGCCTGCGGCGCCGCCAGCCATGCCGCTCGAGATCCGGAACCGGTTCCAGGTGGGTGACGGGGCCGAGGCAGAGCCAGGCGACCGGGCGGATCGCCTCCGGGATGCCGAGCAGGCCGCGCAGGTGCGGCTCCCGGTAGAACGACACCCACCCGACGCCGAGGCCCTCGGCGGTGGCGGCGAGCCACAGGTTCTGGATCGCCAGGCACACCGAGTACAGCCCCGCGTCGGCGATCGCGTGCCGCCCCAGGACCGCGGGGCCGCCGCGCTCGGGATCGTAGGTGACCACGACCGACAGGCTGGACTCCAGGATGCCGTCGATCTTGATCCGGGCGAACCGCTCGGCGGCGGCTCCCGTCAGGGTGGCGGCGAAGGCGGCGCGTTCCGACTGGACGTGCTCGTGGAAGGCCCGCCGGATCCCCGGGTCTCCCACGAGCACGAAGTCCCACGGCTGGGACAGCCCGACGCTCGGCGCGGCGTGCGCGGCCTCCAGCACCCGGTCGAGGACGTCCCGGGGTATGGGCTCCCCGGTGAACTCGCCGCGCACGTCGCGGCGGCGGTGGATGGCGTCGTAGATCTCCATGGCAGGCGATTGTGCCCACGCCGGTGACCCGGCCGCCCCGCCGGGCGGGACGGTCAGGGCCGGCCGGCGCCCGGGACGTCGACCTCGACGGCGAACACCCGGCCGCTGCCGGGCGCCACCGGCTCGGGCTCGGTCATCCCGCGCCATTCGGCGGCCGTGACGAACAGGGTGGTCCCGCCCGGCCCGCCCAGGACGCAGGCGAAGCCCCCGCGGTCGAGGTCGACGACGCGCAGCACCGCGCCGCCCTCCGCGACGCGCACGCACCGCCGGTTGGGGACGTCGGCGTACCAGACGGCGTTCTCCGCGTCCACGCAGATGCCGTCCGGTACGCCGTCACCGAGGTCCGCCCAGGTCCGGCGGCCGGACAGCTCCCCGTCCGCGCCGATGTCGAAGGCCTCCAGGCGGCCGCCGTAGGAGTCCGCGACGATCAGCGTGGAGTCGCCGGGCGTCACCGCCATGCCGTTGGGGAAATCGATGCCGCCCGCCGCCTCCCGCACGGAGCCGTCCGGGCGCACCAGAGCGACCGCCCCGGGCGCGAACTCCTCCCCGGCCATCGGGTCGAAGCCGGGCCGGTTGACGTAGACGTTGCCGCGCCCGTCGGCGACGACGTCGTTCCAGCCGGGCCGGCCCAGGTCGGCGTGGGTGGCCAGGGAGCCGTCCGGTTCCCGGCGCAGCAGCCGTCCGTCCGGCGACGAGACGATCACCATCCGGCCGTCCGGCAGCCACGCGGTGCACAGCGGGAGCGACTCCACCCGCGCCACCACCTCGCTCGCGCCGTCCTGCCCGACCGCGACGACCTCGCCCGCGGTCCAGTCCGAGAAGTACAACCTGTCGCCGTGCCAGCGCGGCGACTCGACCAGTCCGCGGCCGTCGACCAGCGTCCGGACTTCGTCCATCTCGCTCACCGTCCTCTTCCGGTACCGATGTTCCGCCCTCTACACGAACGGCCTCCCGCCGGATCGACACTTCGCCGCCGCCCGTCCCGCGGCCCGCGTTCCGCGGAAGCCGGGACGACCCGAGTACACACTCGGAGGCCTCCGAGTGTGTATCGTGTGCCCCATGGCGAGACTCAACATCACGCTGCCCGACGAGCTTGCCGCCACGCTCCAGGGGCTCGCCGAGGACAAGAAGATCGCCTCGGTGTCGGGGTTCCTGGCGGACGGCGCGCGGCTGAAGCTGGCCTACCTGCGGGACGCCTCCACGATCGACGACCTGTTCGGGCCGCCGAGCCCCGACGAGCAGGCCATGGTCGACCGGCTGGTCGAGGGCGGCCCCTCGTCCCGCCGGGACGTCGCGTGATCACCGGTCACGTCTTCGACGCGACAGCCCTCCTGGACCTCGCCACCGGCAAGACCGTCTACGTCCGCGCCCGGCTCCGGGCGTCCATCGCCCAGCACGCCACCATCGTCATCCCCGCGACGTCGCTCGCCCGCGCCTGGCAGCTCGTTCCCGACCACGGCCGCGCCGTGCTGGAGCGCCTTCCCGGCATGCAGGTCGTGCACGTCGACGACCTCGACGACGTGATCGCCCAGCAGACGGGCCTGCTCGTCACCACGATCCCGAACCTCGGCATGGACGCCGCCCAGGCGGCGTGGTCGGCCCGGTGGCGCCGCTGGCCCCTGATCACCGCCGAGCCCGGTCTCTACGCGTCCGTGCCGGGCGTCCGCGTGGAGCAGATCCCCTAGCCGGCCGCGGTCAGGTCGTGAGCTCCAGCTCCAGCTGCTCGGGGACGGGTTCCGGGGGCGGCGGCGCGACCGGACGCGAACGGCCCGGCCACCACCAGTTGGCGTGGCCGAGCAGGCTCATCAGCGCCGGGACGAGCATGAGGCGCACGATCGTGGCGTCCATGGCGACCGCGACGGCCAGCCCGAGCGCCATCATCTTCACCATCGGGTCCGGCTGCGGGACGAAGCTGGCGAACACGAAGATCATGATGAGGGCGGCCGAGGTGATGAGGCGGGCGGTGGCCCCGATGCCGGTCACGACGGACTCGTGCGGATCGCCCGTCCGGTCGTACTCCTCCTTGATCCGCGACAGCAGGAAGACCTCGTAGTCCATGGACAGCCCGAAGATCAGGGCGAACATGAACAGCGGGATGAACGACATGATGGGGATGGCCTGGTCGACGCCGAGCAGCTCGACGCCCCAGCCCCACTGGAAGACGGCCGTGACGACGCCGAACGACGCGCCGATCGACAGCAGGTTCATCAGCGCGGCCTTCACCGGGACGATCAGCGACCGGAACGCGACGACGAGCAGCAGGAGGGCGACGCCCACCACCGCGACGACGACGATCGGCATCCGGTCCCCGACCGTGGCGGCGATGTCGATGATCGCCGGGTTCTCCCCGCCGAGGTAGATCCGGCTGCCCGGATGCGCGGCCCGCACCTCGCGGATCTCCACGTTCCGCAGGCGGTGGACGAGATCGGTGGTCGACGCGGCGTGCGGCGCGTCCCGCGGGACGACCTGCACGATCGTCGTCGTCCCGGTCACGATCGGCTCCCCGGTGAACACCACGCCGGGCACCTCGGAGAGCTTCTGCCGCAGTTCCTGACCGAGCAGGACCGCCCGCTTGTCGGGCTTCTTGGTCGTGTCGGGCGCCCCCTTGGGACGGGCCGGCTCCGGTGGCGGGCTCGGCGCGGAGGCCGCCGGGCCCGTCAGGCCGGACAGCCCCTCGCGCCCCTTCACGGTCGGGACCACGCGCTTCGGCCTGGTGCGCCTCTCCTCGCCCGGCACCTTCGCGACCACGATGAACGGGCTGTAATGGCCCGCGCCGAACTCCTCGGCGACGATGTCGTAGGCCTGCCGCGTCTCCATCTTCGGGGACGACATGCTGTCGGCCATCACCCCGAACCGCAGGCTGAGCGTCGGCACGGACAGCGTCAGCAGGACGAGCGTCGCGACGATCGCGTACGGCCAGGCGTGGCGGTCGACGTGGCGCCCCCAGGCCGTCCAGCGGGCGGAAGCGCGGTCCGGGCGCACCCGGGGCAGGCGGTACCGGTCGATCCGCGGGCCCAGCGCGCCGAGGACGGCGGGGAGAAGGGTCAGCGCCGCGGCGACCATGATGGCGACGGCCAGCGCGGCGGCGATCCCGATGCGTCCGATGAAGGCGATCCCGGACAGGAACAGCCCGCAGATCGCGAACACGACGGTGCCGCCGGCGAACACGACCGCGTGGCCCGAGTGGGCCATGGCGCGCCCGACCGCGGTCTCGGCGTCGTCGCCCTCGGCGAGCTGCTGCCGGTAGCGCGTCACGATGAACAGGGCGTAGTCGATCCCGGCGCCGATGCCGAGCATGGCGGCGACCATCGGCGCGGTCGGCGCGATCTGGAACATCGACGCCAGGAAGTGGATCAGCGAGTACGCCACCGCCATCCCGCACAGCGACACCACGATCGGGATGCCCGCGGCGAGGAACGAGCCGAACGCCAGCAGCAGGACCAGCATCGCCAGCAGGATCCCGACGCCCTCCTGCGGCCCGCCCTTCGGCTGGTTGAGGATCATCGCGACGATCCCGCCGAACTTCACCTCCAGCCCGGCCATCCGCGCGGGCTCCACGGCCCGGTTCAGCGCGTCGAGGTCCGCGTGGCCGACGTCGCTCATCGTGCCGGCGAAGTTGAGCCTGACCACGACGGCGGCGTCGTCCTTCAGCCCGCCCATCCCCTGCGCGTAGGGGTTCTCGACGAACGCCACCCGGTCCAGCTTCGAGATGTTCTCGATCGACTGGCCGACGGTCAGCGCGACCCTCCAGTCGGCGGGACTCGCCTGGCGCGTCTCATGGAACACCACGGTCGCGGTCGGCCCGGTCATCGCGGGGAAGTCCTGCCCGAGCGTGTCGAGGGCGCGCTGGGTCTCGGTGCCCGGCAGTGTGCTCTGCTGGACGAACATCCCCCCGTGCGTCAGGCCGAGGACGCCCGCGCCGAGCATCACGGCGACCCAGAGCTCGAACACCGCGCGGCGCCGTCGCACGCAGAGCCGTCCGAGTGCCTCCAGGAAACGCGCCATGCCCGCAGAAAACACCCATCGCATGCAGTTTTGCAACAGATGCAACTTTGCAGTCATGGTAACGTCCGTCACATGCAGGAGGACACCGGCCGGCCGGGGCTGCGGGAGCGCAAGAAGATGCGCACGCGGCAGGCCATCGCGACGGCCGCGCTGCGCCTGTTCGCCGAGCGCGGTTACGAGGAGACGACGATCGCCGACATCGCGGCCGCCGCCGACGTCTCGCCCCGCACGTTCTTCAGCTACTTCCCCTCCAAGGAAGACGTGATCTTCGCCGAGATCGACGACCGGCTCGCCGAGGTCGCCGAGCGGCTGCGCCGCACCCCCGGCGAGTCCCCCATGGAGACGATCCGGCGCAGCATCGTGGACGTCCTGGAGGCGATCGTGGCCGAGCACCGCGACTACGGCCCGGTCCAGATCACCCTCATCCTGGAGCGCCCCGCCCTGCGCGCCCGGGCGCTCCAGCGCATGACCGACGCCCAGGACGCCATCGAGGCGCTGCTCCGCGAGCTGTGCCCCGGCATCTCCGAGATCGACGCGGTGGCCGCGGCCGGCATCGCGGTCGGCGGCATGCAGGCGGTCGTGGCGCACTGCCGCCGCGAGGGCTACGACCCCCTGTCCATGCGCACCGCCCTCGACCGCGCCGTGGACATGGTCGAGCACGGCCTCGTCTCGGTGGACGCGCTGTCGCGCCCCTCCCCCTGAACCGCCGGGCACCGGGCGGCGGAGGCGCCCGCCGGCCGGTGCCCGGCTCAGCGTCCGTCCGTCGCCGGTCGTCCGATCGGTCGGGCGAAAGATCAGCGAATGTCACCGGCGCGGTATAGGAATGCGCCGTGGCTGACGAGACGGGGCAGACGGACGACCGCGCGCGACTCTCCGAGCATGAACGCAAGCCGCATGAACGGAACATGGAGGCCGCGCTGAGCCAGCTCGTGACGAGACACGGTTTCGGCGGGCTGGCGGGAAGCACCCTCGCCCACATGGACATGGTCGGCCGGTTCCTGGCCGGAGCGGTGGACCCCGCGACGGCCGCGGCCGGGCAGACGTCCGATGTCTGCCCGTGGGGGCCGCTGGTCGGCCGGATCGGGGCCGTCGCGCTGAGGGCCGCCTCGCCCGCCACCGCCGACCCCCATCGGGAGACCCTGCTGGTCCTCCTGGAGCTCTGGTCGCGCACGCCCATGGCGGATCCGGCCGTCCGGCCGCGCAGGGGACGCGTGACCGCGAGCGTCACCGCCGTGCGGGACGAGCACGGCGCGGCCGTGACGATCGGCGGCGCCGACGCGGAACGGGTCGCCCGCAAGAATCCGGAGCTGGCCTTCCTCGACCGCGCGTTCGGGCAGGGCGCCCCGCCCGCCCTCGGCAGCGTCGTGGACGTCACGGACGCGCCCCTGAGGTGGGGTACCGCCGACCAGCTC
The DNA here is from genome assembly GCF_014208105.1 of Actinomadura coerulea. Classification (NCBI taxonomy): domain Bacteria; kingdom Bacillati; phylum Actinomycetota; class Actinomycetes; order Streptosporangiales; family Thermomonosporaceae; genus Actinomadura; species Actinomadura coerulea. The sequence goes on along the minus strand of NZ_JACHMQ010000001.1, from coordinate 7,033,829 downwards.
ACCCGGCTGATCGAACTGGTCCGCGCCACGGGCCCGGTGAGCTTCCGGCCGGTGACCCGGTCCGGGAGGGCGCACCCGCGGCCTACGACCTGCTGCTCCAACGGCTGGCGAACCCCGGACTGCTCCTGCCGGCCTGCCTGTTCGACGTCGGGGCGCAGGGGCTGGACGCGATCACCGACAGGTTCGGGACCGTCCCCTACAGCGGACCGGGCGAACTCACCGTCGACTACGTCGACGACGGCCTCACGGTCGCCTCACTTCGCGAACACCAACAACTCGCGAACCTGTTCTTCCGCCCCGCCCTCTACGGCGTGGACGCCCGGACCGAGCGTCTGGCCGAGGTGGTGGACGCGTCCCGCGACAGCAGGCACGCCTTCGAGCGCGTGCGCCTGCTACGAGGGAAGGGCGCCGAGGCCATGGCGCGCCGCATCCGATCCGGGGCTCTGCCGGAGGGCGCGTACGAGGCCGATCCGTCGGCGTCGGCGCCGTCCCTGGTGGAGGAGGCGGCCGGGCGCCTGGACGTCCCGCCGGACTCCGCCGCGCTCTACCTCCAGCTGCTGACCCTGAGCGCGCCGACGGACCGCAACGTGCGGAAGTGGAACCGCTGGACCCCCGCCCGCCTCCGCAAGGCCGCCGACCCCCTGGTGGCCCGCGACCTGGTGGTCCGGCACGAGCACCGGGACACCGGACGCAAGATCTTCCTCCCCGGCCCCTGCACCCAGGGCCCGCCGCCCCAGGAGACGTGGAAGGCCGACCTGAAGGCCGCGGCGGACGCGGAGGACCCCCGGACTCCCTTCGTCTGGCGACCGCTCCCCGACCGCTTCACCTACGCCTGGCACCACGCCCACAAGCACCCACCCGCGTGACACGCCCAGGCGTCAAAGCTCGGGGCCCCGGGCCCGGCCAGGCGACGATCTTGACGCGGAGGCGGCGGAAGCCGCGGCCTCCGTCACTCGTGGACGGCGATCTGCTGGATGATGATCGTGCCGGTGCCGTAGGCGTTGTAGTAGAGCGTCACTTCGTCGAGTTCCAGCCAGAACGCGTCGGCTACGCCCTCATATGGTCGGCTTCCCGGCGGATGCGGTTGCTCTAACAGCAGGAGGACGACGTCGAAGACGAGTTTGCGGAGCCCCTCGGGGAGCGCTGCGATCTGGTGACGGACGGCTGGGGGGATCATGAGATGGTCAGGCATTGAGCTCGCCCGCAGCCCATTCCTCGGGCGTAGCCTCGCGCCAGCGCTCGAGATCGTCGCGGTGGATGACGAGGGTCCCCTCGGGCACGGTCCCCTCGTCCAGTGCCTTCCGAAACCGTTCCGCCTGCCAACGGAGATGGTCTGCGAACATCACGTCGTACATGGTCTTGGACACCACGACGACCGGGGCGGACCCGTGACGGGTGATCTCGACCGGCTGCCCATGCGCGGCCGAACTATGGATCCTGCCCAGCCGTGAACGCGCATCCTTCAAAGGGACACTTTCCATAGCCGAAGTGTACACTTCGGCGCTTCGTCAGGTGCCTGATCGCCGTCGCCGGGGCGCAGGGGTCACCAGGGGCCGTAGGGCCCCTGGCGGGAGCCGCCGCGGCCGCCGTTCTTCTTGTACGGGCCGACCGCCGGGCGGACGTCGGCCAGGTAGACGGCGGCGGCGATGAACGCGGCCACCGGAAGGATGCCGAGGAGCAGGGCGATGGGGCTGGCGCCGAGCGCCACCGGCGCGACCGCGTACGCGGCGCCGACCACCGTCGCGACGATCAGGATGATCATCCACAGCTTCTTGCTCTGCTTGCTCGCCGCGGCGTAGGCGTTCACGGGCACGGTCAGCGAGTCGACCAGCGCCCACGCCTCCATCGCGAACGCGATGATCAGCAGCAGCCAGAAGAAGTAGTCCAGCACGTTGAAGCCCGACATCGGCGATCAGCGCTCCTGCTCGTCTCGGACGGCGACTCCTCGTCGCACGCGGGTCTTCCTTCACCGCAACCCTATGCGCACCGTCCACCAGGGCGGCCTGATGGAGCAGGCACCTGTAGGGACGACGGAGCCCGGCCGGGTGTTCCCGGCCGGGCTCCGTCGTTCGACGCCCTACTTCTTCGTGGTGGAGCGGGACTGCCCGGTGGCCCGGCTCTGCGCCGTCCGGCGCTGCGCGGTGCGGGCCTTGGACGCCTGCTTCGCGGCGGCCTGGTCGGCCGCGGCGATCTCGGCGACCTCGGAGGCCTCGCGGTGCACGACCTTCTTGCCGCGCTCGGCGAGCTCGTCGATGAACTCGAAGGCGCGGGTGCCGAAGTGCGTGGCGTACGCGACGGCGGCGCCCGGCAGTTCCCTGGCGTCCACGCGCTCCTGGTAGCGGGAGACCTCGCCGCGGTAGCGGCCGACGGTCTCGCGCACCTGCACGCGGTAGCGGTCGACGGTCTCGCGGACCTCGCCCTGGTACCTGGTCACCTGCTCGGGGACCTCACGGATCTTCTCCACCGCGAAGTCGCCGGCGCCGGCCACGGCGTAGACGGCCTTGTTCTCACGGAGGTTGCTGGCCAGCGTCATCCGACCTCTTCCCTTCCCTTGCGCTCTGGTCCGGCCTGGTTCGGCCCGGCCTGTTCTGGTCCGGTCTCTTCCGGTGCGGCGGTCTCGGCGGGCTCGTCGAACTCGTCCGGCTCGGCGCCGAGGACGCCGCTGGCTTCGTTCTCCTTGAGGAACGACGCGTAGATGTCGAGCAGAACCTGCTTCTGCCGTTCCGTCAGGACGAGGTCGGCCCGCACGGCGGCCTGCACGTCGGTGTCGGCCTCGCGGTCCTCCAGGATGCCGGCCTGCACGTACAGCGCCTCGGCGGAGATCCGCAGCCCCTTGGCGATCTGCTGCAGGATCTCGGCGCTCGGCTTGCGCAGGCCGCGTTCGATCTGGCTCAGGTACGGGTTGGAGATCCCGGACACGTCCGCCAGCTGGCGCAGGGAGATCTTCGCCCGCGTCCGCTGCTCCCGGATGTACTCCCCGATGGAGCCGACCTTCGAACTCGCCATGTCTCCACTCTCCGTCATGGTGCTTGCTATTGCAAGCACCATAGCTAGCACTTCGTGGTGAATCGCCTCACATGTCGCAAAAGCCGGGTTGATCGCTCATCGCCGCTGGTCAGGCGGGCGGGCGGAACCCGTGGCGCAGGTCACTCGCTCCGGTGTCACACGGGTTCCCGCGCCGGTGTCTTGGGGGCGGACCCTTCGTTCCACCAAGGAGGAAGCTCATGAACGTGGCGCTGTGGATCGTGGCCGGGTTGCTGGCCGCGGTGGCACTGTTCGGCGGTGCGACCAAGGTCCTCGTGCCCAGGGCCAAGCTGGCGGAGGCGCCCGGCGGACAGTGGACCGCGAGCGCCGGCGACGGCTTCGTCAAGACGCTCGGCGGCCTGGAGATGCTCGCCGCGGTGGGTCTGATCCTGCCCGCCGTGGTCGGCGTCGCGCCGTTCATGGTGCCGGTGACCGCCGTCTGCTGGGTCCTGCTGATGGTCGGCGCGATGGTCGCGCACGGCCGGCGCGGCGAGGCGAAGTTCGTGGCGTTGAACCTGGTCTACCTGGCGCTCGCGGTGTTCATCGCCGTGGGCCGCTTCGGCGCCTGGTGACCGGCGGGGCCGGGCTCACCGGGACCGGCTCAGAGGGACGGGGCGGCGTACGGGTCGTGCTCGGCGAGGAGCTTGTCGAGGCGCGCCTGATCGACCCGGGTGCTGATGGCCTGGGTCTCCTGCCGGTCGCGGACGCACTTGGCCAGCGTGAACGTGGACGTGATCACGTACAGCAGGCCGAGCGCCAGGAACGCGCGGACCCACGCGCTGACCGGCAGGTACGCCACCCCGACGGCGACGGCGGTGCTGGAGACGGCGAACGAGATCGCCGCCTGGACGAAGAACGCGGAGGAACCCGCCTGGGCCGGCGGCTTGGAGGTCGTCATGGGACGAGTCTGCGGCCGCCCCTCGTCCCGGGCATGAGTACCGGCACTCAACCGCCCGTGTGCGAAGAACTCAACGCCGGCCCGCGCACGCCCGCCCGGGCTCGGCTCACCTTGGACGGGGTCAGCTCACCTTGGACGGGGACGCGATCCAGGTGTTGCAGACGGTCAGGTCGCGCCCGTTGAAGCCGGTGATCACCCAGCCCGCGTAGTGGCGGCCGGAGCCGTGGTCGCGCTTCTCCGGCGGCTGGCGGTCGTCGCCTCTTCCCAGCACGTCGTTGACCATGGCCGTGTACTGCTCGCGCGTCATCGGGAGGGTGGTGCGCTCGCTGCCGAGGAACGCGCCCGCGAAGCACTGGGCCTGCAACTCGATGCGGCGGCTCGCCTCCGTGCGGGTGGCGGTGTCGCCGGACTCCATCTGGCCGTCCCCGTAGAGCAGGATCCCGGCCCGGTCCTGGACGTGGTGCCCGTACTCGTGCGCGATCACGCGGGCGTAGACCGCGTAGTGGGACAGCGGTTCGCCGCCCGAGGTCTCCACGACGTGCCGGAGCCCCACGTACATCGTGTTGTTGGCCGGGCAGTAGAACGCGGACGCGCCGGGCGCCGGGTAGGAGCCGCACGGGCTGCGCCCCGGCTCGACCCAGAACACCCGGTCGGGCTTGTCGAACGCGATGCCGGCCTTGGTGAACTGCTTCGTCCACGCCGTGTCGAGGCAGTCGCTCAGGGTGTCCATGAAACCGCGCATGGACTCGGCGGACGGCTGGATCTGCGGCAGGCGGCAGCTCACCGGCGTCAGCGGGCCCGTCTTGTAGATCTTGCTGTTGGTGGCCTTCTCGCGCGGCGTCGAGGGGCCGCCGGCCGTGGTGGTGGACGTCCCGGTGCCGCCGGCGGCGCCCTGGCCCCCGCCGAACAGCGAGATCCCCAGGATCGCCAGGACGACCAGGGACGTCAGGCCGCCGAAGATGCCCGCGATCGTCCCGCCCGCGCTGCGGCGCGGCGGCGGGCGCATCGGGGCGTACCGGTACTGCGGCGGCCCGTAGGCAGGGGCCCCGTAACCCGGACCGCCATACCCCGGACCGCCGGACGGCCGGCTCCCTTGCTGCGGCCCGCCGTACGGCGGGCGGCCGTAGGGCGGTCCGGGAGGCCGCGGCGGAGGGGGCGGCGGGGGGTAATGACCTGCCATAGCGCAGAATCATCGCACGCATTGCCGATACCATTTGCGGCCATGTCTGCTCTTGCGGCGATGTTCCGGTCGCGTCCGGCGGTCCTGGTGGTCTCGGCGACGCTGGCCGTCCCCCTGCTGACCAGCACTTCCGCCGCGGCGGCCGAGGTCGGAGAGGCGTCCGGGGCCGGTGCGGCGGCGTCCGGTCTCGCCGCCGAGCGGGTGCTCAAGGACGACGTCGTCCTCACCGCGGTCCGGGGCGGCACGGTCAGGGTCAAGGAGACGATCGTGTACCGGTTCGCCGGGCACGACGGCTTCCAGCGGACGTACCCGACCAGGACGCACGAGAGCGTCACCGAGGACCGCGTCCACCGGATCGAGAACCTGCGGGCGGCCAGCCCGGACGGCGGGCCGTCGAAGGCGACCGCGTCCACCGCGGGCCTGCACACGACGGTCAAGGTGGCGGGCGGCCGGAAGCTCACCGGCGACCACACGGTCGTCCTGGAGTACGACGTGCGCGGCGCGATCACCCGGATGGGCGCGGCGGAGGAGCTGCGCTGGCCGGTGGTCGGCGGCTGGAAGGTGCCCGTCGACGAGGCCAGGGCCGTCGTCGAGGGCGGCGCGATGATCCGCAACGTCAACTGCTTCACCGGCCCGATCGGCAGCACGATCGGCTGCACGCAGTACTACACGAACCACACGCACACCCAGGGCGTCTTCGCGCAGCAGGGGATGCTGCCCGGCGAGTACCTGACGGTCGTCGCGGGCCTGCCCGCCGGGACGACGGGCGGGCGCGCGATCTACGAGCGCCGCCACACGGTGGCGACCGCGTTCTCCGTCAACGCCGTGACCGGCGCCGCGCTCGCCGGCCTGCTGGTGCTGCTCGTGGGCGGCGTCCTCGCCCTCTACCTGCTGCGCGGCCGGGACGCGCGGACCGTCGGCAAGCGGGCCGCCGAGGGCGACCAGGTGCCGGTGGCCGGGACGGAGTTCGAGCCGCCGAACGGGGTGCGGCCCGGCCAGATCGGCACGCTGGTCGACGAGCAGGCCGACGTGATCGACGTGACCGCGACGATCGTCGACCTCGCCGTGCGCGGCTACCTGCTGATCGAGGAGGAGGACCGGGCCGTCACCGGCCGCCTCGACTGGACGCTGCGCCGCCTGGAGCGCCCGCAGACCGACCTGCTCCCCTACGAGCGGACCCTGCTGGACGCGCTGCTGACCGCGCCGGACGGGTCCGCCCGCGACGCCGTCCGGCTGTCGGAGCTCGGCGGGACGTTCGCGACGAAGCTGGCGCAGGTCAGGTCGGCGATGTACGACGACGTGGTGAAGCAGGGCTGGTTCGCGCGGCGGCCCGACACCGTCCGGTCCCGGTGGACGGTCGCGGGCATCCTCGTGACGCTGCTCGGCATCGCCGGGACGGTGGCGCTGGCGCTCACGACCGAGTGGGCACTGGCCGGGCTCGCGCTGATCATCGCGGGCGCGGCGCTGGCCTATGGCGGCCAGTACATGCCGGCGAAGACCGCGCGCGGCGCCACGGTCCTCGCACACACGATCGGTTTCCGCGCGTTCCTGGAGCGCGGCGCCCTGCCCGACGACGACTCCATGGCGGCGCGCCAGCGGATCGCCCTGTTCTCGCGTTTCCTGCCGTACGCGGTGGTGTTCGACCTCGTGGGGAAGTGGGCCGAGACGGTGAAGGACGCGGGCGAGCGTGCGGAGGGCGCCGACAACCTCTACTGGTACGAGGGCCCGGCGGAATGGGACCTGTCGAAGTTCGCCGAGTCGATGCGCACGTTCACGCTGGCCACGTCGGGGTCAATCTCCCAGTCGCGCGGGCTGTGACGGCGCCGGGCGGTTAACCGCCCGACGCCGGGTAGATCCCGGGGCGAGGAGGTGTCGCCCCATGGTCGCCAGCGCGGTGCTCGCCGCCCCCTTGGCCGCGCAGTCGAACCGTCTCGGGGACGCCTACTTCCTGGCCATCGGCCCCGCCGTCATCTTCGTGGCGCTCATCGCCTGGGTGACGATCGTGCTGACGACGTCCCGCAAGCGCCACCACTACCCCAGCGCCAAGGACGGCCTGCCGCACCGCGGGCCCGTCATGGGCGGTGTGATCATGGGCAGCCCGTCCCAGCGGACGCGCCGCGACCCGGCTCCCTCGGTGACCCATCGCGAGGTCATGGCCCACATCGAGCAGGGGCGCGCGGAGGAGGAGGCCCGCGAGCGGGAACGGGCGGAGGCGGAGAGGATCCGCGCCCGGCCTCCCGCCGGGAACCGCCGCAGATTCGGCCTTCCCAGGCTCCGCTGACGCGTAGGGCCCGAGCACAGGACCCGGCGCCCGCCGGTCGGGTCCGGCGACCCCGCGTCCGCACCCGTCCGGCGGGCGCCGCAGCCGCCCGCGGTGGCGGCCGAGACCCCTCCCGGCCGCCACCGCGGGTCCGCCCGCCGGACCGGTCTCCTCGTAAGATGTCTGACGTCTTACTTTGGAGGCTTTCGTGGCGTTGAGTCCCGTACCGGGCGGATCGACGGTGGACGCCGTGCTCGACCAGCTCCAGGCGCAGGTCAGCGGGGGCGCCTGGCCGGTCGGCGGGCGGATCCCGGCCGAACTGGAGCTGGCCGCGCAGCTCGGGGTGAGCCGGCCGGCCGTCCGGGAGGCCATCCGGGCGCTGTCGCACGTCGGGGTGCTGGAGGTGCGCCGCGGCGACGGGACGTACGTGCGCAGCAGCGCCGACCCGCGCCCGCTGCTGCGCCGGGTGTCCCGCGCGTCGGCCCGGGACGTGTTCGAGGTGCAGCTCGCCTACGACGTCCAGGCGGCCCGGCTGGCGGCGCGCCGCCGCACCGGCGCCGACCTGGCGCGGCTGGAGGAGCTGCTGCGCGCCCGCGACGAGGCCACCGAGCCGGACGCGTTCGGCGCCGCCGACGCGCGCTTCCACCTCGGCGTCGCGGAGGCGTCCCGCAACCCGGTGCTGATCGAGGCGATGCGGTTCTTCATCGACCGGCTGCACGAGTCGATGCGCGCGATCCGGCTGGACCGCGAGGTCCCCGAGGCGGGCCCGGCCCGGCACCGCGCCGTGCTGGACGCGATCGCGGCGGGCGACCCGGAGGCCGCCGCGTCGGCCGCCGCCGCCGTCGTGGAGCCGACCCTCGCCGTCCTCGCGTCCCTGCTCGGCGACACGCCCGGGGAGGACGCGTGACCGGGCGGCGCGCCGGGCTGGCCGGCGCCCTGCTGATGATCGTCCTGCTGGCGGTCAACCTGCGGCCGGCGATCGCGGCGGTCGGGCCGCTGCTGACCGAGATCAGCGGTGCCTTCGGGCTGTCCGGGACGGCGGCGGGCGCGCTCACCACTCTGCCGCTGGCGTTCTTCGGCTCCTACGGGCTCGCCGCCGCCTTCCTGCGGCGCCCGCCGCGCAGCGAGACGCTGCTGGTGTGCGCGATGGCGCTGCTCGTCGCCGGGCTGCTGCTGCGGCTGCCGGGCGGCGTGGCCGCGCTGTTCGCCGGCTCGCTGGTCGCGGGGATCGCGATCAGCATCGGCAACATCGCGGTGCCGGCCATCATCAAGCGGGACCACCCGTCGCGGATCACCACGGTCACGGCGGTCTACACGGTCGCGGTGACGGCGGGCGCGTCCCTGTCGTCCGGGCTCGCCGTGCCGGTGGAGAACCTGTTCGGCGCGTCGTGGCGGCTGCCGCTCGGCCTGCTCGCGATCCCCGCCGCGCTCGCCGGGCTGCTGTGGCTCCCGAGGGCGCGGCGGGCGGCGCACGCCGCCCGCTCGGCCCCGCCCGCGGCGCCCCCGCGCGGCGTCGCGGCGCTGGTGTGGCGGTCGGGCCTGGCCTGGCACGTCACGGTGTTCATGGGCCTGCAGTCGCTGCTGGCCTACGTGGTGATCGGCTGGCTGCCGACGCTCTGCCAGGACCGCGGGATGGACGAGGCGACCTCCGGCTACGTGCTGGCGCTGGTGGCGGCGGTCCAGGCGGTCGGGTCGCTGGCCGTCCCGGTGCTGGCCCGGCGGACCCGCGACCAGCGGCCCCTCGTGATCGCCACGGTCGCGCTGACCGCCCTCGGCTTCTTCGGGGTGACCTGGGCGCCGATCGCCTCGGTGTGGGTCTGGACGGTGGTCCTCGGCCTCGGCCAGGGCCTCGGCTTCGCGACCGCGCTGTCGTTCATCGGGCTCCGCGCCCACGACGCCCACGTCGCCGTCCAGTTGTCGGGGATGGCGCAGGGCGTCGGCTACGTCATCGCGGCGCTCGGTCCGCTCGCCCTCGGCGCGCTGCACGACGCCACCGGCGGATGGACCGTTCCGATGCTGGGGGTGCTGGCCGTCTGCGCCGCCCTGGCCGTGCCCGGCCTGCCCGCCGGGCGGCTCCGCACCGTGGGCGCGCCCGCCGCCCCGGCGCCCGGCACGGTTAACACGGGATCCAGCGGACACACCCCTAACTGACCTGGCGTGGGCCGATCCGCGCCGCGGGAGGTGGTCCGCCTTGCTCACCACGATCGTCGCCGACCCCGTGCTGGCGAACACGGCCCCCACGGGGGCCCGCTACTTCGTCTGGATCATTCCCTTCGCGATCGTCGGCGCCCTGCTGACGTGGCTGTACGCGACCCGTGCCGCCTCGTCCAGGAAGCTGCACTTCTCGCGCAGGAACAACCAGCTGAACCAGCGGGGCATGGAACAGGGCGGCTACTACACCTACTCCCCGGGGATGTTCTCGCACAGCTACCCGCCGGCCAAGGAGGGCCAGCCGGAGGAGTTCCGCAAGGACAACCCCCAGCCCGGCCGGGAGCCGCGGTGCCCGTGGCCCGAGGGCGTCCTCTACGAACAGACGATCTTCAAGGAGGAGTTCGAGACCCTGAAGGCGTCCAAGAGCACCGAGAACCGCTAGCCCGTCCGACCGGGAGGCGGGCCCGGCTCACGCGTCCGCCGCGCGCGTGTAGATGGTGACGACGAGCCCGGTGTCGAAGGCGTGGGCGGCGGACGGGGTGAACGCCGCGAGGGAGAAGGGGCCGTCGAACAGGGGGATCCCACTCCCGATCACCAGCGGGTGGCGCTTGATGACGAGCGTGTCGATCTCGTCCACCAGGGCGGCGGCGAGTTTCCCGCCGCCCGCGAGCCAGATGTCGAGCCCCTCCCGCTCCTTCAGCCCGCGGACGAGGCCCGCCGGATCGTCCGCGACGACGGTCACCGCGGGGTCCTCGATGCCGAGCGTCGTCGAGACCACGTACTGCTCCAGGTGCGGATAGGGGCTGGTGATCCCGGCGGCCAGAGCCGGCGCGTAGGTGCCGCGCCCCATGACGACCGTGTCGAAGTGCCGGTTCGGGGCGCCGGCGATGCCGAGCGGTTCGCGGGCGTGGGCGGGGAGCGTCTCGGGGTACTCCGCCTTGATCATCTCGGCGGGCTCGCCCTCGAAGGGCAGGAAGTCGTACTGCCCTTCCGGCCCGGCGATGTAGCCGTCGAGGGTGGCGGAGACGTAGTAGACCAGCTTGCGCATGCGGTGCTCGCTTTCAGGCGTCGGGTACGGGCGCGGGGACGGGCGACGGGTCAGCGGACGGAGCCGGGCTTGCGCGGCGGACGCGGCCGCGGAACGGAGCGGGGCTTCGGCGTCTGCCGGGTCCGCGCGGGACGTCCCGCGCGGCCGGGAAGCGCGGTCCGCCCCGGGAGCGCGGTGCGGTCCTGGGGCAGGCGGAGCGCGGAAGGGATGGGGGACCGGGCACGCATGCGATCTCCTCTTCACTGGCCTTGATGTACTCTAAGTGCAGTGGTTTGAACTTAGTACTGCACTTGCAGTGATTGCAAGGCGATGTGATGGAGGTCACAGTGCGACGCAACCCCGCCCGCCGGACGGCCCTGCTGGACGCGGCGATCGAGGTCCTGGCCCGCGAGGGCTCGCGCGGCCTGACGCTGCGCGCGATCGACGCCGAGGCGGGCGTCCCCACCGGGACCGCCACGAACTACTTCGCCAACCGCGCCGACCTGCTCACCCAGGTCATGCACCGCACCCGCGAGCGCCTCACCCCGGATCCGCGGGCACTGGCCGAGACGATGCGGCAGGCGCCCACGCACGCGCTGGTCACCGAGCTGATGCGCCAGCTCCTCGGCCGCATGCGGGCCGACCGGACCGGCTACCTGGCCATGCTGGAGCTGCGCCTGGAGGCGACCCGGCGCCCGGAGCTGCACTCGGAGCTCGGCGGCTTCCTCACCGCGGAGCACGAGGAGGTCGTCCGCTTCCACCTGGACGCGGGCCTGCCCGGCGACGCCACGGGCGTCGGCCTGCTCTACTTCGCGATGGCCGGGCTGCTCCTGGACGACTTCACCGTCCCCGCCATCACCGAGCCCTACGACACCGGCGCCCTGATCGAGACGATGGTGGACCGGCTGCTGCCGGAGGCCCGCTAGACCGCCCGGTCGAAGACGCCCGGCGCCGGGCGGATGGCGCCGACGACCGCGTCCCCGCCGCGCACCTCGACGGCCGCCAGCTCGTCCAGGGCCGCCCGGTCGGCGCCGTCGTGGACGCCGAGGGCGCGCAGCAGCGCGACGGTCACGGGCGTGCGGGCCCGCATCGCCCCATCGTCGATCTTGACGACCCCGGCGCGCCCGTCGGCGAACGCGAAGGCGTCCACCCCCTCGGCGCCGCACTTGACGAGCAGGCCGGGGACGGCGTCCATCAGCTGCCGCTCCTCGCGCCGGGTCCCGGACGTCCACTGCGGATGCGTCCGCATGGCGTCGGCGACGCGCCGCTCGTGCGTGCCCGGCTCGGCGAGGACGAGCGCGCGGAACGCCCGCGCGACGCCCGCGATGGACACGGCGAACAGCGGCGCCCCGCACCCGTCCACGCCGACCGCCGCGGCGGGCTCGCCGGCCAGCTCCTCGACGACCTCCCGGACGGCCTGCTGCAGCGGGTGGCCGGGATCGAGATAGGAGTCGACGGGCCAGCCCGCGGTGACGCAGGTGGCGAGCATCGCGGCGTGCTTCCCGGAGCAGTTCATGCGCAGCCGCGAGGCGCCGCCGCCCGTCCGGGCGGCCTCCTGCTGCGTCGCGGGGTCGAGCGGCCAGCTCTCGGGGCAGCGCAGGTCGCCGGCTCCCAGCCCGGCGCCCGCGAGGACCTTCTCCACTCCCTCGACGTGGAAGTCCTCACCGGAGTGGCTGCCGGAGGCGAGCGCCAGCAGCTCGCCGCCGAGTTCGAGGCCGCCGCGCAGCATCGCGACCGCCTGCAGCGGCTTGTTCGCCGACCGGGGGAAGATCGGCGCTCCGGTCTCCCCGGCCCGGAAGGCGACGCCCCCGTCGGCGGCCAGCCCGATCGCCGCCCCCCGATGCCGGGACTCCACGAACCCGGAACGCTCCACCTCGACCAGCACAGGATTGACGTCCACCGCACTCCCCCATCACCACGACACCGGCGCTCCCCCACCCCGCGACGGCCTCCCGCCCGCAACGGCGATCTCGAAGGTCAAGTACCCGGCACACCGCATGAAAGCAGCACCGGGCACCACGAAAACGGCCAAGTTCCCCCATCCCGGCTTGACTCACCCGGAGGGGACGCGGTCTTCCGCGGTTCAGCGGGGCTTCGTGGCGAGGAGGGCGCGGGCTTCGGCGGCGGGCATGGGAGGACGCTGGGCCAGGCGGGCCGCCTGGGCCGCGCGCTCCACCAGCTCGGCGTTCGCCGTGACCGGCCGGCCCTTGGCGAAGGTGACCGTGTCCTCCATGCCGACCCGCAGGTGGCCGCCCGCCGACAGGGCGGCGAACATGACCGGCAGGGACGTCCGGCCGATGCCGGTGGCCGACCACGTGGCGCCTTCCGGAAGCGCCTCGACGGCGGCCACCAGGGTGCGGGCGTCTCCCGGCATGCCGCCCGGGACGCCCATCACCAGGTCGCAGTGGACGTGCCCGCCGTAAGGGAGCCCGTGCTTGTCCAGGAGGCGGTGCAGCGACGTGATGTGCCCGAGGTCGAACAGCTCGAACTCGGGGACGACCTCCAGCTCCTGGGTGCGCTTGTACAGCTCCACCATGAACGACCACGGGTTCATGAACACGTCGTCGCCGAAGTTGACCGTCCCGCAGGTGAGCGAGCACATGTCGGGCCCGGCGTCCAGGACGCGGAGCCGGTCCTCGTACGGGTCGGTGACCGCGCCGCCCGTGGACAGCTGGACGATCAGGCCCGTGCTCTCCCGCAGCGCCGTCACCGTGTCCCGCAGCAGGAACGGGTCGAGTGTGGGCCGCGTGTCGTCGTCGCGGACGTGCACGTGGATCACGGCCGCGCCGGCCGCCTCGCACTCCTCGGCCGTCCGGACCAGTTCATCCAGGGTGACGGGCAGGGCCGGGACGTCCGCCTTGGCGGACTCCGCGCCCGTGGGCGCCACCGTGATGAGCGTCGTTGCTCCCATGGCGGCAGAATGCATGGTCATGCGTGCTGTAGTCCAGAGGGTGAGCCGGGCGAGCGTTTCCGTGGACGGTCGCGTCGTCGGCGCGATCGAGGGGCCGGGACTGCTGGTCCTCGTCGGCGTGACGCACGACGACGGCGCGGAAAGCGCCCGCAGACTGGCGTCCAAGCTGTGGGGGCTGCGGATCCTGGAGGGCGAGAAGTCGTGTTCCGACCTGACCGCGCCGCTGCTCGTCGTGAGCCAATTCACTCTCTACGGGGACGCGCGGAAGGGCCGCCGCCCGTCCTGGACGGCCGCCGCGCCCGGCCCCGTCGCCGAGCCCCTGGTGGACGCGGTGGTCCGGGAGCTGCGCGAGCTGGGCGCGAAGGTCGAGACCGGGGAGTTCGGCGCGGACATGAAGGTCGCGCTCGTCAACGACGGTCCGATCACGCTGATCCTGGACGTCTGACCGCGCGGCCGGTCGAAGGCGCGCCGCCGGCCCGGAACGCCCGGGTCAGCGGAATCCGTAGACCATGCCGACGAGCGCGGCGACGGTCCCGCCCGCGGCGAGGAGGATGAGGGCGCGGTCCTGCGGGACGAGGCGGCCGCGCACGTCCGAGGACACCACCACGGTCCCGGTGTCGCTCTCGTCCCCCACGGGGCCGTGCTCGAACGGGTTGCGGAGTCCGGCGAGGCGCCACAGCGCGTCGTTGCGGAGCCGCTGGTGGGCCGGGCCGCAGGCGAAGAGCCGTCCCCGGGTGCGCTCGGTGCAGGACGCGCCCTTCGGCGTCAGCACCCTGCACAGGGTGGGGACGAGGGTGAACTCGTACAGGCACCAGCCCAGCACGCCGAGCAGCGCGAGGCGCCACGAGTGCTGCCAGCACGCGAGCCCGGCGATCGCCGCGAACACGGCCCACCAGGTCAGGGCGGACTCCCGGCGCGGGCGGCGCCGGGTCCCTCCCCTCCGCGCCGCAGGCGGCTCCCCTTTCCCCAGGTTCGGGACCATCGGTAGGAATCCACCTTCCCCGGGCACAGAACGGTCAGAAATCGTCTTATCAGACGATATTCGTCCCGGGGGCGGGCTGCTACCCGGTGTTCCGCCTACCTGGCATTCCGCCTACCCGCGTCCCGCCGGCCGGCGGCGCAGGGCGATCTGCGCGTTCGCGCCCGTCTCCGGCGACACGACGACCTCCTGCGCCGCCGCGACGCCGCCCGCGAGCAGCTCGGCGTCCACCGGGACGTTCCGCTTGACCAGTGCCAGCGCGACCGGCCCCAGCTCGTGGTGCCGGGCCGCCGACCCGACGAACCCGACCGTCCGGCCGCCGGGGATCTCCACCGGGTCGCCGTGCGCGGGCAGCCGGTCGACGCTGCCGTCCAGGTGCAGGAACACCAGGCGGCGCGGCGGACGCCCGAGGTTGTGGACGCGCGCGACGGTCTCCTGCCCCCGGTAGCAGCCCTTGTTCAGGTGGACGGCCGTCTCCACGTACCCGGCCTCGTGCGGGATCGTCCGGTGGTCGGTGTCGAGCCCGAACCGGGGCCGGTGCTCGGCGATGCGCAGCGCCTCGTACGCCCAGATCCCCGCCGGCCTCAGATCCGGCGGGAACTCGCCCCGCGGGACGATCCGCGTCGTCGTCCCGGCGACATCCGGCCAGGCGGGACGGCCGTCGTCGGGACCGCCGGGCCCGGTGACCACCATGAACTCGTCCGACACGTCCGCGACCTCGACGCGCAGCATGAACCGCATCCGGTCGAGGAACTCCACCAGCGCCGGGGCCGTCCCCGGCTCGACGTGGGCCCACACGGCCTCGCCGTCGTCGACGAGGAACAGGTGGTGCTCGATGTGCCCGTTCGGGCTGAGCAGCAGCGCCTCGGTCGGCTCGGACGGCTTCAACCCGTCCAGATGCTGGCTCAGAAGGCTGTGCAGCCAGCTCAGCCGGTCCGGCCCCGAGACGCGCACGACGCCCCGGTTGCTCCGGTCGACGAACGCCGTCCCCTCCTCAAGGGAGCGTTGCTCCCGTGAAGGGTCCCCGTAGTGCGCGGCGAC
Source organism: Actinomadura coerulea (assembly GCF_014208105.1). Classification (NCBI taxonomy): domain Bacteria; kingdom Bacillati; phylum Actinomycetota; class Actinomycetes; order Streptosporangiales; family Thermomonosporaceae; genus Actinomadura; species Actinomadura coerulea. The sequence goes on along the minus strand of NZ_JACHMQ010000001.1, from coordinate 7,018,358 downwards.
CTCCTGGTCGGGCGCGTCGGCGGCGACGGCTCCGGGCGACTGCAGCAGAGGGCTCTCCATGCCGTCCAGACTATGCCGCGGACCCGCGAACCATGCCGCCGTGACCCTGCCGCCGTGACCCTGCCGCCGTCACTATGCCGCCCGGCTATCTCCCGCGGCAGTCCTTGCAGCGCCCGTAGACGGTCAGGTGGTGGACGTCGGTCTCGAAGCCGAAGTCGCGCGCCAGGACGTCGGCCAGGCCGGCCGCCGCGCGGGGGTCGACGTCCTCCACGGTGTGGCATCCCCGGCAGACGAGGTGGATGTGCTCGGCCTCGGCGGCGAGGTGGTAGTTCGGCGGGCCGTGCCCGAGGTGGGCGTGCTTGACGAGCCCGAGCTCCTCCAGGAGTTCGAGCGTCCGGTACACGGTGGAAATGTTCACGCCGCGGGCGGTGCGCTGCACCTCGGTGCAGATCTCCTCGGGGGTCGCGTGCTCCAGGTTGGTGACCGCTTCGAGCACCAACTGGCGCTGCGGGGTCACCCGGTAGCCCTTAGCCCGCAGCTCCTCCTGCCACGACTCGACCATGCACCGAGTCTAGGCTGTGCTTTCAAAGTCCCGGCCCACTTCGCTCGCCTTGCGCCTCGCCACGTGACCGGGCCTGGGCGAACGTCCGGTTTCAGCCCTCGGAAAACCCGCTTGCCTCTCCGCGCGGGCTTCGCATACTTTCGTGAGACGCGCGAAAGGAGGTGGTCCTAACTAATGGTTGCTTGTAGGACTCGCGAGGTGACTGTCCGCTAGTCGCCGTTCCGCCTCGGATCCTCCGCCCACGGGCTGAGGTAGCCGGTCGCGACGGTGACCGGCGAATACCAGGCAGTTACCCGGTCCCCGGACCGATGGACCCGTCCTGTCCATCGCCCGCCACCCGGCGGGAAGGTCCGGGGATCGTTCATGTCCGGGGGTCGTTCCCCCGACGCTCACATGCGCGGCCCGCCGGGTCCGGCGCTCAGGAGACCTTCTTCAGCTGGGCCGACAGGTGCGACTGGAGTTGGTGGCCCATCGCCGCCATGTCGTACGCCCAGCCGAGGTCCTCGCCGATCAGCCCGTAGAGGCGGTGGCCGCCGGTGACCTCCTTGGCCGACTCCGTCCGCGCGACGACGTCCGTGTGCAGCTCCACCCGGTTGAACGCCACGTTCCCCACGTAGATCTCGACGATCCCCGTCGGGTGGGCCAGCGTCACCTCGACCTGGTGGTCGGGCCGCGGCCGCCAGTACCCCGTCTCCATGCCCAGCGGACGCCCGAGCGTGCCGTCCTCCTCGATCTTCCAGGTCCGGCTCGCGTAGACCAGGAAGGGCTTCCCGACGTGCGTGAACGAGATCTCCTGGCCGAAGTTGAACGACTCGATCGTGGGATAGCCGCCCACGCCGGCGCCTTCCCAGGTGCCGAGGAGGAACTTCAGCGGCTCAAGGTCCGGGTGCAGCTCAACGTCCATGGGCACCGAGCGTAGCGGCGCGCGCCGCCGTCCGCGCCGCGAGTACCGGCGCCGAGCGGTGATGTTCACGGGCATCGGGTACGGCGGAGGCGCGGCCGTCTTCCTCGCCTGCGCCGCCGTGGTCGCCGTCGACCACCTCTCCTTCGGCTGACCCGCCCGGCCTACTTCAGACGGCCCAGCTTGATCACGAGGAGGACGGCGGCGACCGCCATCAGCCCCAGCACCACGACGAGGATCCCCGCGTTCACCAACCCGGCCACATCGCAGGATGCTACGCGGAACACCGGGCTAGAGTGCCCTCCATGGCAAGACCACTGGTCATCAAGGTGACGGCTGGCGCGGACGCCCCCGAGCGGTGCAACCAGGCGTTCACGGTCGCGGCGGCCGCCGCGGCGAGCGGGGTCCCGGTCTCCCTGTGGCTGACCGGGGAGTCCGCGTGGTTCGCGCTGCCGGGGCGGGCCGCCGGGTTCTCACTCCCCCACGCCACTTCCCTGGACGACCTTCTCGGCGTCGTCCTCGCCGCGGGCCGCGTCACGCTCTGCACCCAGTGCGCCGCCCGCCGCGAGATCGGCCCGGACGACGTGCTGCCCGGCATCCGCATCGCCGGCGCCCCGACCTTCGTCGAAGAGATCACCCTTCCCGACGTCCAGGCCCTCGTGTACTGACACGAGGCGGACGTCCGCCGGCACGGGGCGGACGTCCGGGCGCGCGCTCTCCGGGCCGGCCGCCCGGTGCCCGGACGGCCGTGCGCTCCGGAGGCCGAGCAGGAGCCCCGCGACGGCGGACCCGGCGAGGCCGAGCATGAGGTCGCCGATGGTGTCGCGGTAGATCGTGACGGTCTCGGGGGTGTCGAGGATGAAGACGCCGTACTCGAAGAACTCCCACAGGATGGCCGCGACCGCGCCCAGGCCGGTGCACGTCAGAGCCAGCGTCCAGGAGCCGAGGCCCGCCCAGCGGCGCAGCGCGACGCCGGCGGCGGCGCTCAGCAGGGCCCAGTTCCCGAAGTGGCAGGCGTCGTCGAACCAGCCGACGGTGTCGTAGAGGTCGGCGGCGTTCCCGGCGACGTCCACCACGAAGGGGGCGGTGACGAGGAGGTCGACGTCCCAGGGGAAGGGCCGCCCCCGGCCGCGCAGCGCCCAGACGAGGGTGATGACCATGACGGCGGCGGGGTAGGCGGCCACCCGCACGCCCATCGCCTTGTCCGCGAACCGGTCCCAGTCGGGGAAGGCGACGGCGAGCGCCAGCAGCGCGGCGAGAGCGGCCTTGGCCGCGAGGGCGGGCGGGCGCCAGCGGCGCGAGGTGTCCATGACCGAAGCATGTCCGCCCGCCCTGGCCGGCGGCATCGGTGCGAGTACTCAGGCCCGTCTGAGTGCCTTCGCCCTGCTTCGGAACCGGATCTGGCGGCCGGGGCGAGGGGCCGTCGCGGTAGAACCGCCGAGGAACGGAAATAGGAGTGCCGACCCGCCCCCGATCCTGGAGCCGCCGGATGGCCGACATACCCGCATGGGCCTGGGGCGCGACGATCGCACTGATCATCGCGCTCTTCGTGTTCGACCTGCTGGTCGCCGTCCGGCGGCCGCACGCGGTGCACATCCGGGAGGCGACGTTCTGGTCGGTGTTCTACATCGCCGTCGCGGTCCTGTTCGGCGGCGCGGTGTGGATGCTCGCCGGGTCGACGGCGGGCACCGAGTACTTCTCCGGCTGGATCGTGGAGAAGAGCCTGTCGGTCGACAACCTCTTCGTCTTCGTGATCATCATGGCCAGGTTCTCGGTGCCGGCCGAGTACCAGCAGAAGACGCTGCTGTTCGGCATCGCCGCGGCGCTGCTCCTGCGGGCGGTCCTGATCGCGGTCGGCGCCGCCGCGATCAACCTGTTCTCCTTCACGTTCCTGGTCTTCGGGCTGGTCCTGATCTGGACGGCGGTCCAGCTCATCCGGCACCGCAACGAGGAACCCGACGTGGAGGACACCTTCCTCGTCCGCCGCGCGCGGAAGATCCTGCCGGTGAGCCAGGACTTCCACGGCGGGCGGATGCTCGCCCACGAGGACGGGCAGCGCGTGATGACGCCGCTGCTGCTGGTCTTCGTCGCCATCGGCAGCACGGACGTGCTGTTCGCGCTGGACTCCATCCCGGCCGTGTTCGGCGTCACCGACGACCCGTTCATCGTCTTCACCGCCAACGCGTTCGCCCTGCTCGGGCTGCGCGCCCTCTACTTCCTGATCGAGGGCCTGCTCGAACGCCTCGTCTACCTGTCGATCGGCCTGTCGGTGATCCTCGCGTTCATCGGCTGCAAGCTGATCCTGGAGTTCCTGCACCAGGACGTCTCCAAGTCCGTCCCCGAGATCCCGACGACGCTCTCCCTGGGCGTGATCCTGGTGATCCTGCTGTTCACCACCGGCGCCAGCCTCGTCCGCGTCCACCACCATCCGGAGGAGAAGGCCAAGGCCGGTTCCCTGCGCGGGCGCCGCGAGAAGAAGCCCCGCGAAGAGGAACCGGCCGCCCGCTGACCGGGCTCAGCCCATGCTCCTGGCCCCGTCCAGCGACTCCCGGATGATGTCGGCGTGGCCCGCGTGCTGGGCCGTCTCGCTCGTGATGTGCAGCAGCACCCGGCGGACCGACCAGTGCGTCTCGGTGTTCCACGGGGCCTTGGGCAGTTCGTGCCGGGCGTCCAGGTCGGGCAGCGTGGGGACCAGCTCGTCGGTCCGGCGGGCCACCTCCTCGTAGGCGTCCAGCACGCCGGCCAGCGTCTCGCCGGGGAGCATCCTGAACTCGTCCGCCCGGCGCTTCCAGTCCTCTTCGGTCATCTGGGTGAAGTCGCCCATCGCGGCGGCACCTTCGAGGATGAAGTCGACCCAGCCCCGCTCGCAGGACGTGACGTGCTTGACGAGGCCGCCGAGGCACAGCTCGCTCGCCGTGGTCCGCTGCCCGGCCTGCTCGTCGGTGAGGTCCCGCGTGGTGAACCGCAGGAAGTGCCGCGCCTTGGCGAGCTCCGCCAGCAGATCCGCGCGCTCCCCGGTGAGGGCCCGCGTGTTGTCAACGTTCATGGTTCCCGCCTTCGGTCATGTCGTTCGGCTGCGGGACCACGCTAGGAACCAAGGCGGTCAGATCCCGGCCTCGATCGCCGGACGGGAGAACTTCTTTGGCCGCGTCAGAGCCGCGCCATGGGCTTTCGCGTGAAGTCCCCTTCCGCCCGGGCGCCGAGGGCGTCCCAGCTCCTGGCGGCTCGGGCGAGGCCGCCGGCGTCGCCCTGCACATCTACGGGACGGACCTCGACCGCGTCGGCTCCAGCGTCCGCCGCTTCTACGACCTCCCGGTCAGGGACTGAGCCGGGCCCTGCCCGACCGGGGGGCGCGCTCAGCCGAGGACGAAGGGGACCCTCACGGCGAGATCACCCAGCTCGGCCTTCTCCGCCCCGGTCGGCATCCGGCGTCCGGTGCCGACCAGCAGCGCGTCCCGGTCGGAGAACGAGCCGGGGAAGGGGCCTCCGGCGATCCGCTCCAGCAGCGCCCGGGCGGCCGCGAGGGTCTCGGCGGGCGGACCGGGCGCCTCCGGCACGTGCGCGATCAGGTCGAGGTGGTGCAGCGTCCACTCGACCACGTACGCGGACAGGTAGTCGCCGACCGTCAGGACCTCGTCCTGGGTCCCGACGCGGGCGGCGGGATCGGCCAGCCCCGCCGCGCGGCCCGCGGCCGAGCCGACGTCGTCGAGGTGGAACCTGAGCAGCCGCGGCTCCCCGTAGGCGGCGGCGAGCCGCGGGATGAGCGCGTCGAGCGGGTCGTCGCCGGTCGGGGGCTCCACGAGCTTCCAGTAGCCGGCCGCGTCCACGGTCGGTTCGGCGTCGGCGGGAGTGACCAGGGTGATCAGGACGTCCTGGGCGTCGATGACCAGATGGCACACGAGGTCCCGCACGAGCCAGCCGGCGCAGCCGGACGGGCGCGCGAAGTCCTCGTCCGGGAGGCCGGCGACCGCCGCGAGCAGCGCCGTCCACGAGCGCGAGAAGTGATCCACTCTCGGCACGGTAACGCCGCGCCGCTACGGCGGACAAGCGGGTCGGGCCGCGCTAGACGGCGGTCGCCGGTGCGGCCGTCCGGGCCTCCAGTGCGCGCACGACCGCGGCCATGTCGGCCTCCCCGTGCCCCAGCGCGACGGCCTCGCCGTAGAGGGCGTGGCACACGTCCAGCAGGGGAGAGGCGAGCCGCGCGGCGCGGGCGGCCTCCGCGATCAGGCGGTTGTTGTCCAGGACGTTGACGAGGGACGCCTGGACGGCGAAGTCGCGGTCGAGCAGCTTGCGGGCCTTGGCGCGCGACACGGTGCTGGCCATCGGCCCGGCGTCGAGCACCTCCAGCAACCGCCGCCCGTCCAGGCCGTGCCGCTGCGCGAAGTGGAACGCCTCCGCCAGCCCGGTGACCATGGTGATCAGGTACAGGTTGACGGCGAGCTTCATCTGCAGGGCCTGCGGAACCGGCCCGCAGACGAACACCTCGCCGCACATGGGGGGCATCAGGGGGCGGACGGCGTCCACGGCCGACGGCTCCCCGGCCAGCATCGCGATGAGCTCGCCCGACTCGGCGGGACCCCGCGAACCGGACACGGGCGCCTCGGCATACCGTCCGCCGGCGGCCCGGACGTCGGCTTCCAGGCCGCGCGAGTAGCCCGGTGACGTCGTCCCCATGTGGACGACGGTCCGTCCCCGGACGTTCGCCGCGAAGCCGGGCGTCCGGCGTCCCAGAACGGAGTCGATGGCGGGGCCGTCGGCCAGCATGAGAAACACCACGCGCGTGCGGCGGAGGACGTCCGCGGGATCCTCCGCGACCGCCGCGCCCGCCGCGCGCAGCGGCTCGCACCTGGCGGCGGTCCGGTTCCAGACGACGAGCCCGGTGCCCGCCCGGACGAGGTTGAGCGCCATGGGCAGCCCCATGACACCGAGGCCGATGAAACCGACGTCGCTGTCCACCATCGCCTCCAGAACTTGCGAGTTATGACAGTGGTCATGATAATGACCCAGGTAAATAGGGCAATAGCAGGTGAAGTTTCGTCGAGGGAGGCGGTCTTGGCGACCGGCGAGAGGGGCCCGCGGGAGCGGATGGTCTTCAGCGCGGCGCAGCTCATCCGCCGCGACGGCGTCACCGCGACCGGCCTGCGCGAGGTCGCCGAGCACGCCGGGGCGCCGCGCGGCTCGCTGCAGCACTACTTCCCCGGCGGCAAGGAGCAGCTGGTCAACGAGGCGGTCGAGTGGGCCGGACGCTATGCGAGCGACCGCGTCGCCCGTTTCGTGGCCGCCATGGCGCGTCCCACGCCCGGCGGGCTCTTCGCGGCGATGGTCCGCCAGTGGACCGACGAGTTCACAGCGACGGGCTTCGACCGCGGCTGCCCCGTCGCCGCCGCCACGGTCGACTGCGCGGACTCCGCGGCGTCCACCCGGACCGCCGCGGCCGCCGCGTTCGCCGCCTGGCGGCGGCCGATCGCCCGCGAACTGACCGCCATGGGCGTCCCGCCCCGCAGGGCGACCGCCCTGGCGACCCTGATGGTCAGTTCTCTGGAAGGCGCCATCCTCCTGGCCAGAGCCGAACAGAGCGTCCGCCCCCTGCGCACCGTCGCCAGAGAACTGGCCCCCTACCTCGACTCCTGCGCCGACCCCCGCGCCCCCGAGGACCCCGCCTGACGCCGTGGCTCAGTGCTTCAGGACCTCAGTGCTTCATGAACTCAGTGCTTCATGAACTCAGTGCTTCATGACCTCAGTGCGACATGACGCCGGGGAGGCGGGTCCGGAAGTCGATGACGCCGGCCCAGGCGGGGCGCAGCGCGATCCGGGCCATGCGGGTCTCGGGGTGGTCGGCGCCGGCCACGTAGCCCGCGCCGCCCTCCTCGCCGAGGAACCGGCGGGCCGCCTGCGCCTGCTCGGGCACCATGCCGTCCACCTCGGTGATCGAGACGCGGCCGCGCAGGAGGAGGACCTCCGGGGGATGCGTGTCGGTGTCGATGCTGACGGCGACGTCGGGACGCTCGCGGAGCGCGCGGACGCGGGCGGCCGGGCGCAGGATCCCCATGGGCGGGCAGTGGAGGTAGGTCGCCATCACCAGTTCCTCGCCGGTCCAGGTGAACCAGGACGGCATGATGCGCGGCGTCCCGTCGACGGCCGTGTAGGCGATGCGGGCCGGGATGGTGGAGTGCAGCAGGCGCTGCGCGACATCGGTTTCGAGCAGGCGCACGTCGCCCTGGGGAAGGTCCATGGTCATCTCCTTCATGGGTTGTCGGAGGGAATGACCATGGACGTCCCGGAAACTCATCGCCGGGCGGCGAGATCCATCGTCGGATGGTCGACGTAGCCGGTCGCGGCGCGCTCCCCCGCGCGGCGGCCGGGGAAGTCGGGGACGCGGTTCACGACCGCACTGTCAGCTGAGCCCTGAAAGGTCGCGGTTCACGACCGTGTTGCGGTCGGTGGGACGGTTCCCGAGGGAAAGCTGAGGCCATTGCCCGGACAGTTCCTGGCGGCTGCGCTCGCTCCAGGCGCGGGCTTCGTCCCCGCGGGTCTTGTAGAAGTTGAGCGCGTACCCGCCGGTGTGGACGCGCAGGAGCGTGAAGCCGCCCGGGTACTCCTTGACCGCCCCGACCTCCTGCTGGACGACCCGGGGTGCGAGCGGGAAAACGGAACGCTGGTTGCGGTGCGTGTGGCCGGCGTGGTGGAGGAAGACGCCGGGCGTCCGGTTGTAGGCCGTGAGGATTCGCAGTGACTGGCCCGCGTCGAGCGAATGGGCCCCGGTGATGGCGAGCGGGTCGTTCTCGGTGAAGAGGGGGTGGTGGCCGAAGACGAGGGTGGGGCGCTCCGGGTCCTTCTTCAGCTCCGCTTCGAACCAGGATTGCTGCTCCGCCGAAAGCCCGCCGGAGTCACCGCCGTCGCCCGGCTTGTCGTAGGTGTCGAGCCCGATGACGCGCAGCCCCCGCAGGTCGTGGGAGAAGTACGTCCGGCCGGACGTCGAGAACGCGTCCTTGAAGCAGTCGTTCCCTTGGTGCTCGCCTGGGCCGCACTCGCCGTAAGGCTCGCCGGAGTGCGCCCGGTCATGGTTGCCCCGGGCTATCAGGTAGTCGTCGCCCAGGGTCCCGAAGGTGTCGAGGATGCTCTTGGCGCTCGCGAGATCGGCGGGGGCGGCCTCGCTCGACACGTCCCCGGCGGCGAGGAGGCAGTGCGCGCCTCGGGCCCGCGCGTCGGCGATCAGAGCCTTCGCCATCACCTCGGGATACGGCGGATGGCCGGGCACCTGCTCGATGCCTTTGATCCAGGGGAGCTGCCCGACCAGCCCGGCCACCGTCTCGCCGAGGTGCAGGTCGTTGCAGAGGGCGACCGAGAAGAGGTGGCTGCCCGGAGGCGGTTGCGGGGTCGTGAAAGCGAAGACCTCCCCGTACGGGGTGCCCGCCGCTTGGCCCGCCGCCAGCCAGGTGGGTGCGGCGTCCCGTCCTCTGGAGCGGGCTCTGTAGTAGTAGGTGCGGCCGGGCTCCAGGCCGGTCAACTCCACGTAGTGGTACGGAGTGCCGGAGGGGCCGTGGGCCACGCTGGTGAGGCGGGACGGGTGCGTCCCGTACAGGACCTCGGCGTCGGACGGCGCGGGTCGCATCCGTCCCAGACCGTCGTCCGTCCCAGGGACGCCCGTGTACCAGGTGAGGACGGCCGTGGTCTCCGTGACGGTGACCAGTTCGAGGTTCACCGGCCGGACGTCGTCCGAAGCGCGCGCGGACGACGCCTCGACGGCGGGAAGGAGCGAGGCGCCCGCGACGACGGCGCTCCAGCGCAGGAGCGCCCGGCGGGAGGGACGGCAGCAGATCACGATCGCTACGGTGGCAGCACGAGGCACACCGCACCAGGCCCAAACCGGCGACGTCCGACGAACCCGGCCGCCGGGCGGCGAACCACCCGAACCGGCCGGGCCTGTCACGTCACATGCTGGTCAGCCAACAAGCAGGCCAGCTCACGAGCAGGTCAGCTCACGAGCGGTCAGGTCATCACGGCCTGGAGGCGCTCCTCGCGGAGGCGGCCCGCCCACGAGTCGTCCAGCGGGGGGAGGTCCCTGCCGACGGCCCAGCGGAGCAGGAGGTCGGCCAGGCCGGGGTTGCGGACGAGCGCCGGGCCGTGCATGTAGGTGCCGAGGACGCGGCCGCTGTAGGCGCCCTCGAAGCCGTTCCCGTCGCCGTTGCCGACGCCGTGCAGCACCTTCGCGAACGGGCGCGCGTTCGGGCCGATGTGCGTGACGCCCTGGTGGTTCTCGAAGCCGGTGATGCGCGGGACGTTCAGCTCCCCCGCGACGTCCCCGACGATCTCGCCGACGGCGCGCTGCTCGCCGCGGCCGGAGCGGATGTCGAGCAGGCCGAGGCCCGGCACGGGCTGGCCCTCCTCGCCGCCGAACTCGTGGCCGAGCAGCTGGTAGCCGGCGCAGACCGCGAACACGACCGCGCCGGACTGCACGGCCCGCGCGAGGCCGCCGTCGCCCCGCAGCCGCTGCGCCGCGAGGATCTGCGGCCGGTCCTCGCCGCCGCCGAGCAGGTAGATGTCGCCGTCGGCGGGGACGGCCTCGTCGGACCGGAGGCTGACGGTCTCGGTGGGGATGCCGCGCAGCGCCGCGCGCCGCTCCAGGACGATCGTGTTGCCCTGGTCGCCGTAGGTGCTGAGCAGGTCCGGGTAGATCCAGACGATTTTGATGCGGTCAGACGACACGGCCGTACCTCGTTCGGATGGTCTGGAAGGCGGTGTAGTTGGCGATCACGTCCAGGTGCCCGGGCGGGACGGCCATGACCGCCTGGTCGATGTCGTCCACCACCGTGAAGGACACCTCGGCGGCCTCCAGCCGGGCGGCGAGGTCGATGCGGCGCTCGCCGGTCACCCACACGGGGCGGCCGCGCAGGATGCGGTAGTCGACGTCCCACAGCCAGGACGTGTCGCGGCCGTCGGGGCCCTGCGCGTTGATCGACAGCGCGACGGGGCCGGGCGCGGGCTGCAGGACGTCGAACGCCTCCAGCCATCCGGCGGGGTTCTTCGACAGCAGCAGCCGCAGCGAGCGGCCTTGGTGCTCGACCGTCGTGTAGCGGCCGGCGACGGAGGTGACCTGCGACAGCAGCGGGAGAGCCTGCTCGGGCGGCACCCCGAACTGCGCGACGACCGCGAGGGCGATCAGGGCGTTCGAGCGGTTCGCGCGTCCGGGCAGGGACAGGCCCGCCAGGGAGTACGCCCGGCCGTCGGGCGCGGTGATCGTGTCGCCCCGCAGCGCCCAGTCGGGGCGGGGACGGGCGAAGTGGCACTGCCGGCAGCGCCAGTCGCTGTCCTCGTCGGTGTCCTGCCGGTCGAGGGGGCCGCCGCACTCGGGGCAGCACCAGGAGTCCTCGCGCCAGTGCTGGCCCGCGGCGACCCAGGTGACGCTCTTGGCGGTGGACGCGCCCCAGGTGACCAGCGGGTCGTCGCAGTTGGCGATGACATGGCTGGTCGGGGACGCCTCCAGCGCGCGCCGCCACTTGCCGGCCAGCAGCCAGATCTCGGCGGCGCGGTCCATCTGGTCGCGGCTGAGGTTCATCAGGGCGACGAGGTTCGCCCCGGTCTCCCTCAGGACCATCGGGACGTACTTCTCGTCGCACTCCAGCACGCCGTAGCGGGCGGACGGGGCGGACGCCAGCGCGGACACGTGCCCGGTCGGCATGTTCGCGCCGAACGCGTTGGTGGCGACCTCTCCGAGCGGCGTCATGGCCGAGGTGATCAGCCGGGTCGTCGTCGTCTTGCCGTTGGTGGCGCTGACGAGGACGAGCTTGCGGTCCTTGGCGAGCCTGGTCAGCAGCTCCGGGTCGAGCCGGAGGCCGACCCGGCCGCCGATCACCGAGCCGTCCCCACGGCCCGCCATTCGGGACATCTTGGCGGCCGTACGACCGAGCGCGACGGCCAGCTGCGAACGCAGCGGAAGATCGCTCATGGACTCCGTCTTCTCTGGATGCGCCGGGAAAACCGCTTTGAGCCTAGCCGCTGAGGGCGGCGCTCGCGGCGTGCCGGGCGGTTCGGGCGACGTCCGTCACACCATCGGTGCACAATGTGAGCAGCATCACAACGATCTCGGTAAACCACTGGCAGCAATCTTGACCAGTACCGACATGTCGTGATTGCGTGCGACCTCCGACTGCGGTGCGCCGGATTACCAACCACGCGTCCAAGAACGGCGTCACCCACTACTTTTGTCGGGAGCCCCGCTGATGATCGCGGGGAGCGGTGCCCGCCCCGGGCGGCGGGCCTGGATCGCAAGCGTGGACAAGCGGCTAAAAGGCGAGGTCTGAGCGATGCAGTGTCCGACGTGCGGGAATGACACGCCTGGGACGCTCGGCAAGTGTTCGCACTGCGAGGCGCCGATCGACGTGTACTCGGTCGGGCCCGCCGTTCCGCTGGCGTCGCCGGTCGCGGAGGCCGCCCCGGCGGGCGTGCCGGGCGGCGCCGACCTGACGATGACGGCTCCGCCGTCCTGGGCCTCCGGCCCGCAGGGCGCGCCCGAGCCTCCCGCACAGCTGCGGCTGTCGGCCGAGCCGCCGATCCGGGTGCCCGCGGAGCCGCCCGCGATCGCCTCGGCGCCGACGCCCGCCGTCGCGTCCCCGCTGCCGGCCCCCGACCCCGACGACACCGCCGCCTGGACGTTCGACCCCGACGCGGACGACGACTCCGGCGCCTTCGCCGCCCCGCCCTCGCAGTCCCCGTGGGCGGGCGGGCAGCAGGCGCCGCCCGCCGCGGAGCACCAGAGCCCCGCCTCGGCGTCCAACCCGTTCGGGCTCCAGGACCAGGCCCCCCGCTCGGAGTCGATCGTCCCGGACTCGTGGTTCGCCCAGCCGCGCAAGCCCGAGGCACCGGACACCGACGCCACGCAGGCGTGGGGGCAGCAGCCCCCCGGCGGCCCGCAGTTCCCCGCCCATCCGGACGCCGAGGCCACGCAGATCGCCCCCGGAGCGGGGACGGGCCTGGCCGTGCCCGGCGCCCAGGGCTTCGGCGACGACCTCGACCAGACGCGGATGGACCCCGGCTCCCCCATGGGCGCCCCCGCCCCGATGGGCGGCATGGGGAACATGGGCCAGGGCCCGATGCCGACGATGCAGATGCAGCACGGGCCCATGAACCAGGGGCCCATGCAGCAGGGCCCCATGAACCAGGGCCCCTTGCAGCAGGGCCCGATGTCGCCCGGGCCCATGAACCAGGGCCCGATGGGCCCCGGGATGCAGCCCATGGGCGCGATGGGCCCGGGCGACCCCGCGTACGGCGGCTACCCGCCGGGCCAGTTCCCGCCGGGCGGGCCCGACCAGGGCAGGAGCGGGACGAGCAAGCCGCTGATCGCCGCCGTCGCCGCGCTGGTCACGGTCGCGGTCGGCGCCGTCGCGTTCGTCGCGTGGCCGTCCGGTGACGACTCGCCGACGGGCGGCGACCCGTCCCCGGCGGCGTCCCAGAAGCAGGTCGCGCAGAAGAACGCGATCCCGCCCGAGATGAAGCAGCAGGCCGCGGTCCTGAACGGGATCCTCAACGACAGCGTCGCCACCCGCCGGGTCCTCGCCGGGGCGCTCGGCCGGGCCGGCAAGTGCAAGACGCTGCCGCAGGCCATCCAGGGGTTCCAGACGGTCGCGCAGCGCCGCACGAACCAGATGCGCCGCACGCAGGGCCTCAAGGTCGACAAGCTGGCGAACGGCGAGCGGCTGCGCGGCTCGCTGCACCAGGCGCTCGGGGCCTCGCTCCAGGTCGACCAGGTCCTGCTGAAGTGGGCGCAGACGAACCAGCGCAAGTGCAAGGGCAAACCGCGTCCGAGCGCCGCGCAGGTCCCGGGACGCGCTGACGCCGAACGGCGCGCGACGGCCGCGAAGAAGCAGTTCGTCGTCCTGTGGAACCCGGTCGCGAAGAAGACCGATCAGCCGCAGCGTAGCTGGAAACGGGTGTAACGGTCGGTCACGCAGTATCCTCTGACCGTTCGAACTCACCGGGCAGGGGGCCGTCATGCGGTGTCCGAACTGCGGAACCGACTCCGCTTCTTCGTCGCCCAGGTGCGCGCAGTGCGACGCGCCCCTCGTTCCACCGGGCGCCGACGACGCTACCGCCCTGGACAGCGCGGCCAGGGCGGGCGACGCGGGCTCCCGTGACCAGACGTCCCGCGACCCGTTCGGCCCCCCACCGGGCGCGAGGACGCCGGACGCGGACGACGCCACCGTCCAGGACCACCCGTACGGCGCCCCGTACAGCGCCCCGTACGGCGGCAGCGCGATGGGCGGCCCGCCGCCGGCCGGCAACCCGTCTGACACGGACGACGCGACCGTCCAAGACGACCCGTACCGCTCCCTGTACGGCGGCAGCCCGATGGGCGGCACACCACCAGGCGGAAACCCCCCGGACGCGGACGACCCCACCATCCAAGGCGGCCCGTACGGCAGCGCCCCCTACGGCGGTGCCCCTTACGGAGCTGCCCCCTACGGTGGCGGGGCGCCGGGTGGGAGCACTCCCGGCGGGGTGCCGGTGCCGCGTGATCCGGTGCCGCCGCCGTGGGGCGACCAGAACCCCGTCCAGTGGGAGCCGCGGCCCGACCACACGCTGAACATGCCGCCCGCCGAGGAGCGGACGACGCACCTCTCCCCCGAGCCGTGGGCGGCCGAGCCGTGGTCCGAGCCCGCGATCTGGCAGCCTCCGGCGCCGCCGAAGCGCAGCACGATGCCCTACTTCCTGGGCGCGGCGGGGGTCGTCCTCCTGATAGGGGTGGCGCTCGGCATCGTGTTCTGGCCGAGCGGATCCGACAAGCCGCCCCCCGCGGCCTCCGGTCCGTCCACGGGGCAGAGCCAGGGCGTCGCGTCCGCGTCCGACAGCCCCGCGAGCGGCGGCGACCTCGACGCGCAGGCGGCCGCCGTGAACGGCCTGCTGGAGGAGATGGGCGGCACCCGCTCCGACCTCGGCACCGTCGTCACCCAGGGCTGCCCGGTCAGCGGGGTGCGGCGCGTCCTCGACGCGCGCCGCGGCGAGCTGGAGAAGGCGCGGGGCCTGGAGGTCGGCGCGCTCCTCGACGGCGAGGAGATGAAGGCCGCGCTCGTCCGCGCCCTTGAGGCGTCGACGGAGTCGAACCGGCGCTACCTGGAGCGCGCGCCCGGCTGCCCGTCCGAGAGCGAGGTCGCCGACGTCAACCAGCGCGCCAGCTCCGCCAAGAGCGAGTTCATCGGCTACTGGAACGTGGTCGCGGAGAAGGCGGGCCTCCCCACCCGCGCCGAGAGCGACATCTGAGTCACTCGGCCTGCGGGTTGAGGAACGCGAGCCCCTTGGACGGGTCCTCGAACGGTATGACGAAGCGGTCGTACCAGCTCAGGACGGGTTCCAGCCATCCGGTGACGCGCATCGTCCCGGCGACGTGCTCGATCTGGTCGTCCTCGTCGAAACCGATCGCGACGACGGCCAGGTCCTTGAAGAAGCCCGACTGGTCGTCGTCGCCGTAGAGGGCGGTCGCGGCGATCGGACGGTTGCGTTCCAGCTCCATGGACAGCGGATGGCGGCGCAGGGCGCGGAGCCGGTGGCCGAGCTTCGCGTCCGGCGGCTGCTTGAGACCGGGAAGCTGGTAGTCCAGGGGCGGCGCGAGGGCGTGCTTGTCGGGCGCGCCACCGCCGTAGGGAAAGAGCCGGTCGAGCTCGTGCAGCCATCTGACCTGCGGCACCACCCACTGCGGCCCGGGGGACGCGCCCGGCGGGCCGCCGCCGAGCAGGCGCTGCGCGACCTCGGCGACGGCGGCGGTGAGGTCGGCCGGCGGGTAGGCGGTGCGCAGCCCCCGCGACCGCCGTGACACCGCCCGTTCCAGGACGGTCGCCAGCGCGCACTCGCGGAGCCGGGGCGTGAGCCGCGACCAGGCGCGCCCCAGTTCGGGCGGGACCGACGGGATCGGGCGGTTCGCCACGTGCGCCAGGACGAGCGTGTCGGCCCACAGGCGCAGCCACGCCCAGTCGGCATGGCCCGCGATCAAGTCGGCCTCGCGCAGCTCGTACAGGGTGCAGGCGCGCCCCGAACGGCACTCGCAGCCGCACGCCGCCGACCGCCGGCCGTCCACGGGCGGCGGCGGGCCGGGCAGCTCCGCCTCGCGGCCCTCGCCGAGCGGCACCCGCACGCGCAGCGGACGGTCCATCCCGTCCGCGAACACGGCGGCGACGCCCGGCCGGAGCGACACCACCTCGCGGGACTGGTCGCCGTCCAGGTTCATCGCCGCGCCGACCTGGTGCCGGTCGTCGAACGCGGGCAGCCGGTGCACGACCTTCAGCGCCGTGTTCTTGATGACGTCCGGGACGAGCTTCGTCGGGATCTGCTCGGCGACGATGATGCCCTCGCCGTACGCGCGGATCTCGGCGAGCATCCCCGCGAACAGCTCGACGGCGTGGGAGCTGCCGCGCTCCGGCCCCCGGTTGCGCAGCAGCCGGTGCGCCTCCTCGATCACGATGACGTGCCGCAGCACCGAGCCCGTGGCGCGGTCGCGCTTGCGCTCCCGCATCCGCAGGTGCTCGACGATGCGGATGATGAGGGTCCCCATGAGGAACGCCTTGTCCTCGTCGTTCGCGACGTCCTCGATGGCGAGCACGATGTTGTCGCGGAGCATCCCGCCGATGTCGGCCGGGTGTCCGCCCTCGAAGAACCTCCCGGCCGAGCCGATGCGCAGGGACCGCAGCCGCACGTCCACGAACCCCTGCACGTCGGCCATCAGCTCGCGGCCGTAGCCCACGTCCTGGATGACCTGGAGCGCCGCGTTCTGCAACTGCTCCAGCGTCGGCACCGCGGGCTCGATGAGCGACCCGGGCACGCCCCCGCCCGTCACCACGTCCCACCCGTTGTTCTCGTAGACGCGCTGCAGCGCCTGCGCCATGATCTGCGGGAACGGCTCCTCGGCGTCGAACGCGGCCTGGAACAGCGCCCGCACCATGTCGATGTGCGCCTGGACGGGGTATCCCGGCTCCGGCGCGAGCGGGTTCACCGACAGCGGCACCGAGTCCGGGTCGGACGGGTTGACGACCGTGACCGGCCCGCCGAGGTCCTGGATGCGGCCCGCCATCGCCGCGTACTCCGACTTCGCGGGCTCGATCGCCAGCCACGGCACGCCGGCCCGGGTGAGCTGCTCCAGCAGGTGCCGGACCGTCTGCGACTTCCCCGCGCCGGTCGCGCCCGTGACGAACACGTGCCGGTTGATCGTCGAGCGGGGCACGGCGAACCGCCCGACCTCGCGGTCCTGGCCGTCCAGGATGGCGCCCAGCTCGATCTGCGCCTCCCCGCTCGCCGGCGCCGTCTCGGACGTCACGTCGAAGTACCCGGCGTCCAGCACCCGCAGCCCCGGCACCTCCCGGCGCGGCAGCCCCGCCAGCGCCGCCAGCGCCCCGGCCGTCGCCGTGAACGGGAACCGCTGCTCCGCCTCGCCCATCGGCCGCGCCGGCGCGGGCGCCGTCCCGGGGCCCAGCATCTCGGCGAACGACCCGCTCCCCTGCCCCGACCGCAACCGGTACGGGTGGTGCCCCAGTTCCATGGACCCGACCAGCACGGGCGCGATCTGCCCCAGCTCCGCCTGCGACGCCGCCCCGGCGACCACCCGGACCTGCCAGAGCCCGGCCTCGCGGAACGCGTCCAGCTCGGCGAGCCGCCGATCGGCCCGCGCGACCGCGAGCCGCGCGTGCTCGTCCTCACCCCGCCGCAGCATCCGCAACTCGTGGTGCAGCTCGCGCATCTCGGCGTCGATCAGCCGCTCGTCGCACGGGTCGGCGACCACGAACCACCCGAACGGCCGCTCCATCAGCGTGACGAGCGTCGCCTCGAACAACCCCGGCCCGGCGCCGGACCCCTGCGGAGCCGGCCGCCCCGGACACCGCGTCCACTCCATCCGCTCGGCCTGCCGCAGCCACCCCTCCCCGATCGGCACACCCCGCGCACCGCTGGGGAACAGCAGCCCGTGCGTCTCGGCCCCGGCCTCGGGCGTCCCGATCGGCCCCGCATTGGTGATCAGCTCCAGCGGCGCCCCGCCGCCCGCCGACAGCCACCCGACGACGAACGGCCTCCCCAGCCGCGCCGCCGACAACGCCGCGGGCAGCACACTCACGAAGTCCCACTCCGCGGAAGCCTCCCGCTGCGGCACCGGAATCGCCTGAATCCGATACCAGGGCCCCGGCAACACGAACGGCGCTCCCTGCCCAGCGACCGGCGGCCCACCCTGCGCCACCCCACCGCCCCACCCAGAGGGCGGCCGACCACCACGAGACGAACCAGGGGGCATAGTCACCCCAGCATCCAACCCCGCCCCCACCCCCCACGCCAATGCCCGCCGAAGAAGAACCCGACCCTTCACCTTGCACCGACAGCGTCAAGCGCCAGAATCCCCCAGGCACCTTCCAATAACGGACACACCGCGACACGCGGAGAGCGCGACGACCGCTAAATCCTGCGCGGCGCAGACACTGACGCAGCCTGACTCCCCTGCACCCACGCCGCCGCCGCTCCGGGCCGCCCCGACTTGAACTCCTTCTGGCCGGCCTATGCTGCACGCCCGCCACCGTGCGGCCCGGACCATTACCCCCGCAGGGGATCCGACACTACGGCCGGACGGCAAAAGAGAGCCCGGCTTGGACCGGGCTCCCCTCTCCGTGCGGATGCGCTGATGGCGCCTCGACGTCCATCGTCGCGGCGTCATCTGGGATCACTCCCTGTGCAGCGCCTTCCCTCGCTCCTTCTCAGTGGGATCGACGGCCTGAACCGCCGCCGAGTCCACCTTGACCGCGTAGGTCGACGCGATCGCGACGATCGCGAACGCCGTCCACTGCGGGGCGTCCGGGATCAGTGTCGGCACCTGGATGAACAGCGAGACCAACGGGGCCAGGAGCATGGCCACGATCGGCTGTACCGCCGGGGCGGTCGCTGCCCAGGCGCCCATGTCCGAGCGGCTGATGTACTTGGCCGCGCGGGTCTGCATGACGGCGGCGAGCGCCGTCGCCAGCAGCCCTGCCATCGCCATGGCCACGATCTCGGCGTAGCCCCACTTCCATTCCCCGATCGGTGATCCGAGATAGCTGGAGAGCGGGATGCACACCGGGAGGACGAAGATCAGGCAGATGACGTTCGCCTGAGCGACGCACTGATCGCGCTTTTCCCCCATCAACTTCGCCTGGTTCGGCAGGTCGAACGGGTGGGTCGCCGCAGCGAACGCCGCGACGAGTCCGAGGGGATTCACGTTTCCGGGCTCTGCCAGGACATTGGTCGCCTGGAGCACCCCGAGGATCACGATGACGCGAAGCCAGCGCCCCATGATCGAGGTCAGGGCGACCCCTGCGAGAAGGCTGCCCAAGGTGGTGATGGAGGAGTAGGTGCCCGCGCCGATCGCGGCGAACGCGAGCGGTCCTCCGATTTTCATGAGTGACGAGGTCACGGAATGCCGCAGCATTCCCTTTCTCTGTTCCGGCGTCAGTCGACGCGGGTTCAGTCCCCCGAGTCCCTCCCGCCACAGCGCGAAGAAGATGAGGAAGCCCCCTCCGAAGAGGGTCATCCCCACCGTCCCCTGGATGGAGGGCAGCGACCGGGTGAACACGAAGCCCGCACCGACGATCGCGAGCGACCCCAGCATGAAGGTCCGCCCTTTGGCGGGGTCCCCGAGCTGGGACCAATATCTCGATCTCATTGTTTGCTTCCGTTCCGGCTAAGCCGGGTCGGTCCATGGCCGTTAAGGCCATGGATCATTCCCGTGGAGATCCATGGCCTGTCTGGCCACGTTTCCAGGGACAGTCCTCCCGAGACCCAGATCGGCAAGCGCCGCCCCGCCTCAGACCACGCCCAGAAGACTCCACACCCAGTGGACACGGCCCCAGGGAGCGCTTGCCGCCCCTGCTTCGCAGGTCAGAGGCGCGGCTTGGTCATGAGCCCGGGTAGGGCCCCTGGAAGGTGCCTTGATGAGGCTGTTCGGCGGACGGCGGGCACCGACCCCCTTCCAAAGTCGGTGGTCGGCCTCTCTTTTGAGCGGGTCGGTGTGTCCTGCGGTGTGATGCGCCGTTCCTGCCCATACCGCGATGCTCATCGGCATGAGCAACGACACGCAGCAGACCGGAAAGACCTGCACCACCGCTCGACGCAGGGGACGCGCGATCAACGTCGCCGCCGGAGCGGCAGGCGCTCTGATCCTTTGGGCCGTCAATGACCCCTGGGCCGGCATCGACCTCACCGTTCACCAAGGCGACTCCACCCAGCACATCGGCCCGGCCGCCGTCGTGGGCGCCGCGCTGGCCGCCGGACTGGCCGCCTGGGGGTTGCTCGCCCTGCTGGAACGCACCGTCCGCCACCCCACCCGGACCTTCCGGATCATCACGCTGATCACGCTGGCCCTCTCGCTGGCGGGGCCGCTGGGCAGCGGCGCCGACACCAGCAGCCGGCTCGTCCTGCTCGGCATGCACCTGACCGTCGGGGCCGCGCTGATCATCGGACTGCCCCACCGACGGAACCGCTGCTGATCAGACGCCGAGCGCGTCCCCTCCGCCGGTCTTCATGAGGTGTCGAGGACCGCGAAGACGACCTTGCCTGCGTTGCCGGACAGGGGACGGACGCCCCAGCAGCGCGCGAACTGATCCACGATGAACATTCCCCGGCCCGTCTCGCTGATGGTGTCCGCGCGCTGGATGCGGGGCAGATCGCACGTCGCGTCCTGCACCTCCATCCACAACGCGCCGTCGTCGGTGCGCCCGATCCGGAACGTCACGTCGTCGTCAGACGCGGACGCGTAGCGGAGGGCGTTGGTGACCAGTTCGCTCGCCACCAGGCACGGCACGAAGTCGTCCACGTCCCACTGACCGGCGACCAGCCGAACGAACCGCCGCACCTCCGCGACGACCGCGAGGTCGTTCTTCACCACGATCTCGTTCCCGTGACACGCCGCCTCGCCCATGATCGATCTCCTCACCCTGTGTGACGAACAGCCCACATTTAGCAAGGTTGCGGAGTATCTTGATGTTGCCAGGTCACGTTGGCGACGACTGGCAACAGTCGTGCCTTTCTGGCGATGTGCCGAGGAGAGGAAACGTTGCGCTCATGCCCCCACGACGCCAACGCCCCAAGGAGTCACCCGCATTGATCGCCTTCGGTGGCCAGATGCGCCGGATGCGCGAAGGAAAAATGATCACGCAACAGTCCATCGCTGATCACACGAACATCAGCAAGGGCCAGGTAAGCCGTATCGAGAACGGCACCAGGCGTGCCACTCGCTCCTTCGTCGAGGCGGTCGACCGACTCCTTGAGTCCGACGGAGCACTGATCAAGTTATGGGCGGACCTGAACAGAAACGGCCACCCGGTCCCGATCTGGTTCGACTGGCCCAAGGTCGAGACGGACGCGGCCACGCTGGTCTCCTGGGAACCCACGCTGATCGCCGGTCTCGTCCAAACACCGGCTTACGCATCGGCTCTCTTGAACGGCAACCAGGAAGCAGTGGAGGCCCGCCTCAGCCGCCAGGGCATCATCACCGGCAACGTGGAGCGAGTCCCTCCGAACCTGGTCCTGCTGGTGGACGAGCAGGCGCTCTACCGTCCCGTTGGCACGTCCGAGACGACCAGGGAGCAGCTTGAACACCTTATCGAGATGAGCATGTTGCCCAACATCACGGTTCAAGTAGTGTTGGCAAGTGGCGAACATGACGGCAATATGGGCGCGTTCGTGATCGCAACGATGGACGACCGCAGCGAAGTCGCCTACATCGAGACCGCCATACGCGCAATAACAACGGACGATCCCACAGACCTGTCCATGCTTACGCGAACTCTGATTGCGCTTCGCTCGCGGGCGCTCACCGAAGACATGTCACGCGACCTGATCGGAAAGGTCATTCAGCAGCGATGGACCTGACAAACGCCAGGTGGCGCAAGAGCAGCTACACAGGCTCCAACGGCGGCAACTGCGTCGAACTGGCGGACGCGGCCGGGGCGGTGGCGGTGCGGGACAGCAAGGACCCGGACGGGCCCGTCCTCCTGCTCACCCGCGCGGCCCTGCGTACCGCCGTGGACTCCGCCCTCACGACCCGCTGACCTACCCCCGACCGTCCCGTCAGGGGGTGGATGGGGGGTTGGCTTTGTGACGGCCGTTGGGTTTCAACGGTGGGACCTTGCGGGGCTGGCGGGGGGCCGTGCCTCTGGGGAGGGCGTGGCGGGCTTTGGGGAGGCGCGCGGGGGCGGACGGTTCGGGAGGCTTCGGGGAGTCGGGCGGGGCCGGTTCGGGTTGCTCCGGGGCCTGCTGCTGTTCGCGGAGGTATTCCTCGAACTCCATCGAGTGGGCGGTCGGCAGCGTGATGATGCCCGGGTTCGCGTCCACCAGGAGGGTGCGGCGGCCCGTCGCGCCCGAGTGGGTGAAGACCATGGCGGTCGGCGGGAGCTCCTGGAGTTGCGGGGGCTCGATGAGCAACTCGCGGAAGCGCTGCTTGCTCGGGCGGGGGCGGGCGACCGTGCGGCCCCAGGCGGTCGCGGAGCTGATGCCCTCCACCAGGACGGAGTCGTCGGCCGCGGGAGCGGGCAGCGGCGTCCAGACCGGGTCGGTGAGGCCGTCGCCGCGCGGGCGGGCGTAGGCGACCGTGCTGGCGTAGGTCTCGCCGGCGACGTCGAACAGCGTCTCGGCGGCCGAGTCGGTGATCTCGGCGACGAGCAGCGGCTGGCCTGCGCCGATGTGCTCGGCGGCGACGCGGGCGTCCTCGGGGTTGCCGAGCCGCATGAACCCGACGGCGGCGTGGCCGCGGCGGCCGAGGCGCTCGCGGACGTGGCCGGGGATCGACCGGTACATCAGGACGAGCCCGGTGCCGGTGGCCTCGCAGGCGTCGATGAGGCGGTCCAGGACGTCCCCGCGCAGCTTCTCGGCCCCGCACAGGAAGAGCGTGTGGTCCCAGCGGCCGCCGGGCGGGGCCTCCCGGATCCGGTGCGTGAGGGCGGTCGTCACGTAGGTGCCGAGGATGCGGTTGGTGAGGACGCCGGCGCGCCGGTCCATCGACACCACGTGCAGGCGCGAGGGCGGCAGCCGGACGGGTTCGGTGGCGAGCTTCTCCAGCTTGCGGAGCTGCGCCTCCAGAGCCCACGCGCGGCGGACGACGATGCGGTCGGTCGCGTCGCGGCCGAAGAGGGTCGCGATGCGCTCGTGCTGCTCGTCGGTGAGCAGCCCCTTCCGCAGGTCGTCGCGGGGGTCGCCGACCTGGGCGAGGACGCGGAGGGCCGCGGTGATCCGGGGGATCGTGGTGTCCGGGCCGAGGACCTCGATGAGGCGTTCCAGGATCGAGTTGTCGAACGACAGGTCGCGGGTGCCGCCCTCCTCCTCGCCCGCGCTGACCACCAGGGACAGCACGTCGGCGAGCGCCTCGGGGTTGAGGCCGCGGGTGGCGTCCAGGCGCGGGAGGTCGGCGGGCAGGACCCAGACGAGCGGGTCGTCGCCGCGGTCCGCCGCGAGCCGGAGGAGGTCGTGCGCGACCGCCCCCTCGGACAGGTCGATGACGGTCAGCCGCGCGCCGACGGCGAGCCTGGCCGCGCCCATCGTCGTGACGGCCGCGGACCACCCGGCGAGCGTCCCGCCCACGACGTCCACCCGGTCGACGCCGGGCGGGACGGCCACCGGATACCACTCGCGCTGGCCCTCGTACGCCGACTGGCGGCGCTCCCAGTCGGCGCGGTCCTTGGCGTAGGCCTCGTCGGCCTTCCGGCGGGCCCGCTCGCGGGCGGCCCGGTCGCGCGCCTCCGCGTCCCGCTCGTGGGCGATCCGCTCGCGGACGCCCCGCTCGTCCCGCCAGAGCGCGCCGCCGGTGATGGCGAGGACGACGCAGCACGCCAGCAGCGCCACGACGGCGAACGCCCACGGGATCACCCCGGCGGCGCCGCACACGAGGAACAGCCCGACGAACACCAGGGTGCCGGCGAACGCGATCCGCAGCGGCCGCCCGGCCATGTCCTCGCCGGGCCGCCGCGCGGGCGGCGGCAGCGGCGCCCGCGGCGGCGCCTCAGGCCGGTCGGGGGGCGGCCCCGGGTCGGGGTGCACCTGCGCGTAGCGCCAGCCCACGTAGACGCGGTCGGCCTGTGTGAGCCGCGCCATCGCGGACCCGCTCGCCATGTCCGTCACGTCGAGAGACCCCTGGGAGTCGCGGGAATGTATGGAACGCCTGGGGGTGGCCGGTTCGGTTGCTTACGGTCGGTTTCCTACACAGCACAGGGTAAAGAGCTTCCCGCGTTCCCGCGCCACGTTCAATGGAAGAGCCCCGCGGACGACCCGTCTCGTTCCACAAATCGGTCACCAGGTCAGCCCGTGGGAAAGATCGGACACGCCCCGGCGCGGGGGTGGCCGGATCCGGCCACCGTCAGCCCGTGGGGGACGCCTTCACCGGCAGGAACGTCTCCAGCTCCATCGTCGGATGCGGGTACTTCCACTCCACCCCGTCGAAGGGGACGTACATCCCCTCCGGCTGTCCGGCGAGGAAATAGTTCCCGTTCCATCTGTTCGGAACGGTCACCGGCGCGTCAGGAGGAAAGTTCGCACCGAGCGGCTCGTACTTGACCCCCACGCCGAACATCGCGGAGACGGCGGCGTCGACGAAGTTGAGGTACTGGATGTCGCCGCGCAGGTGGGTGGCATGGATCGCCAGTCCGTGGACGCGGTCGCGGACGAAGAACAGCGAGCTCAAGTCCCGGACGACCTGGTCGAAACCGTGGGCACCGTCGTGGTGCACCAGGGCGCGGGTCTGCGGCTCGGCGTCCAGCACACCGGCGACATAGGTCGGCAGGTCACCGTGGAACATGCGGACGCGCGTCATGGCGCGCGGGAAGATGCGGCGCAGCCGCTCGTAGGTGAACAGCAGGTAGGCGGCGTTGACGTCGACGAGGTCGAGTTCGAGTCCCATCGGCTCGACGCAGCCGGCGAGGACGGCCGAGGAGCCCCCCATGAAGACCCCCAGGTCGACCAGCCTGGTCAGCTCCCCGTGGCAGCGTTCGACGCAGCAGAACAGGTCGTAGTAGTGGTGGGCGCTGCACTGGTCCTCGTAGAGGGGTCCCGCGTCCGCGATCCTGGCCGCCGCGCGGTCGAAGACGGCGTTCCTGCCCGCGAACCTCCCCAGCTCGGCGCGATGGCCTCCCTGAATCCGGATGCGCAGGGCCTCGTGCAGGTTCTCGACGCCGGCGAGGTCCGGGTCAGGTTCGAGGAAGGTTCCCCAGGTGGCCCGGTGCATCGCCACGGTCGAGACGTAGTCCGTCATTGCCTGCTCCCTCTCCTGGAGTTGGGGCGTCCCCGGCCACGGAACCCGTGCCGGTGGCGGTGGCCGCGGCCGGCCGGCTCACCGCCGGCGACGGCGTCCAGTCGCCGGGCAGCGGGTTCACGGCCGGGACCCCGGCGGCTTGCGGATGCGGGCGGAGAGCGCCCGGCCGAGGTTGGACACGGCCGCCCCGAGCTCCTGGTCCGGAGAGGGCGGCTGAGCGGGCGGAGCGTCGCGCAGCCGCCGAAGCTCCTGGCTCCTGGACGCGTTCTCCGTGCCGGCGCGGTCGAGATCGGACTTCAGGCGGGTGATCTCCCGCTGCTGGGCGTTGACGGTCTCGGTCAGGCGGGTGGCGTCCTCGGTGCGGGCCGCCGCCTCGTACTGGAGTTGCAGGACGCGGGTGTAGAGGGCGATGCGGTTGTTCTCCATCGCGGCGAGCAGGCGCGAGGACGTGTAGGGCCGCAGCGCCTCGAAGACGGCGTCCGTGCCGGGCGCGCCCGTCCTGGCGAGGACGCCGAACCCGAACACGGCCGGGACGATCTCGAACCGCCAGCCGTCGGTGCCGTCCAGCGCGTCCTCGACGGCCGTGAGGACGCCGTTGCGGGGACCGCCCGCCCGTTCGGCCACGGTGTAGGCGCCGTCGCCGACGAACCCGGCCGGGGTGAGCTCGTCGTGCCAGACCGTGGGGCCGTCGGTCGTGGCCGGGTGCGCGTCCTCCGGCGCGACCGGCGACGGCTGGTAGTAGAAGTCGCGGCGCCCGCACGGCCACAGCACGTCGTGCAGGACGACCACGGCGTCCGGGGCGTTCGCCATGATCCAGGCGAGTTCGTCGCGGACGACCGCGTAGTTGTGGTCGCCGTCCAGGATGTAGAGGTCCGCCACCGGCAGGTCGGGCAGCACGGCGGGCGAGAGGCACTCCACCAGGTTCAGGCGGGGGTCCGCGCCGAGGACGGCGCGCAGTTCCTCGCCGGGTGCGGGCTCGACGCAGTGGACGGTCGCGCCGAGGTCCGCGTACAGCGCGCTGACCTGCCCCGACTCCACGCCGACCTCGACGACGACGCGGACGTCGCGGCAGCGGAAGACCGTCTCGAACAGCTCGCGGAACACCGCCATCGAGTGCAGCAGCAGCGGCTGCTCGCGGGCGGCGCGGGACTGCTCGTGCGGATCGTCCGGGGATCCGGCCGCGGCCGCCCCGAAGTCACGTGTCACCGAGCTTCCTCCTGGCCACTCGTCCGGCGCCGGCGGCGATGCCGCGGACCCCGGCGGTCCGGTACTCCGTGCGGACGCGGTCGGTGAGCCGCGCGGCCCGTGCGGCCCGCTCGGCCTTCCGGTCGACCGGCATGCGCGGCGCCATGCCGGTCGCCGACTGCGGAAGCATCGCGAAAGCGATCGTGATCTGCCCGGACGAGACCGCCGGCACCCCGGCGCGGCGGGCGAGCGGGAGCCACACGGCCGCGTAGGAGGTGTCGAACTCCATGAGGTTGCCGCCGAGGTAGCGGCAGTCGGCGTAGTGCAGGCCGACGAAGTCCTCCGGCTTGTCCCAGCGCAGCACCTGCTCGCGGTGCCGCCCGCCGGCGATGACCCTGGCCTCGATCCAGTCGACCCGCACGATCGCGGGACGGCCGGGGATCGCGAGCGAGATGTCGACCGTGTCGTGGTGCTCGAACGAGAGCCGGGAGAACGACAGGCCGTTGTGGTTGATCCGGACGCGGCGCCGGATGGGCTCGTGCCACCGGTCGTCGGCCGTCCGGAACCGCAGCCGCGTCTCGTGCTTCTCGCCGGACGGGTCGAACGCCTCGGCGTCGATGGCGCCGTCGGCGACGGCCCTCGCCATGGCGCCGAGCCCGGTGTCGGACGCGGCGATCAGCGCGGGCCAGAACGAGTCGCGCATGTGCAGGTCGCCGAGGTCGCCCGGCGACAGGTACGGGACGGCCGCCTTGAGGTCGGCGGGCAGCAGCGTGGTGACCAGGGACGAGCCGAAGTTGTCCTCGTGGGTCCAGTTGCCGAAGACGGCGGCCTCGTCGGGGGTGGGCGACTCCAGCGCGGCCACCAGGACGCGCGCGAGCCGGTTCCGCGCCGCCGGCGGGCGGGCGAGGTCGGGCCAGGCGCCGTCGGAGGCGGCGACGTACCTGTTCCACGTGTGCTGGAAGGCCAGGACGCCGTCCTGCACGGTGCGGCGCTCGGCGTTCTGGGACGGCGAGTCGGCCGTCCGGCCGAGGACCGGCGCGCCGTCCTCGGTGTAGCCGATGAGGGAGCCGCACAGCGCGTTGACGCACTGCTCCACGATCTCGGGGCTGCGCGTGACGGTCGCCGCGACGTTCACGGGGTGCCCGGACTGGGCCAGGTACCCCTCGGCGCGCAGGCCTGCCATGTAGACGCGCTCGGCCCGGCCGTCGGTGGCCAGGTACAGCCCCGCCGGCCTGACGTCGATGCGGGCGATCTCCAGGGCGCGGGCGAGCTGGCGCTGGATCGTCCCGCCCCAGCCGAGGTCGACGAGCGTCAGCTCGCCCGCGGCGAGGGCGTCGTCGTCGAGGGCGCCCGCGTCCCGCAGCGACCTGATCATGCGTTCGCGGGCGGCGGTGACGGTCACCGCGAGCCGGTTGCACAGGTGCGGCGTCTCGGTCAGCGCGCGGGCGACGCGCTCGGCGATGTCGCCGTTGTCGATGACGGTGTCCAGCTCGGTCGCGAGGCCGGGCACGTCGCCGGGCTGGAGTTCCAGGACCGACAGCGCCTGCCGGACGGTCAGCCGGTACCCGGTGCGGACGAAGGCGTGCACGGCGCCGGTGTCGTGGGGGTCGAGCCCGGCGAGCGAGGTCGTGAACCGCGACAGCCACACCGGGGCGGCGCGCACGTCCCAGCCGCGCGCCCGCGCGGCCTCGTTGATCAGCCGGGACAGCAGCTCGCCCTCGCGCATCGGGCACCACAGCCGGCGGGTGCCGGTCTCGTGCGCCCGCCACGCCGCCCATTCGGCGAAGCCGGTCAGCACCGGGCCGAGGACGCCGGCGCCGTAGCGCCACGCGACGTCCAGCGCGGAGGTGGTGAACGGGACGCCGGAGTGCACCGCCTTGGCGCGCAGGCTGGTGAGGCCGAAGTCGCCGTGCCGGTCGTCCAGGTCGGGGGCGTGCTCGCCGGACGGCCCGACGGGTTCCTTCTCGCGCGCCAGCACGTCGAGGTAGGGGTCGTCCAGCCTGCGGTAGTGCACGGTGCGGATGCCGAGCTTGCGGGGCACCTCGTGGTCGGCGATCTCGTGGTCGCCGACGTGCACGATCTGCTCCGGGCCGCGGTCGAGTTCGCGCAGCACGATCTCCCAGAGGCCGGACGCCTTGTCGGTGCCGTGCTGGTTGGAGCGGAAGACGCGCACGCCGTCCAGGGGGCCGAGTTCCGGCCGGTCGAGGAGACGGGACAGGTGGTCCTCGGTGAAGTAGGTGTCGGACACCAGCACGACCTGGAGGTCCCGCTCGCGGGCCGCCCTGACGACCTCGGCGACGTCCAGGTCCACGACAGTCAGCTCGCGCTCCAGCCCGACCTCCGCCTCGACCAGCTCCTCCAGGGACGCGGCGCCGAAGATCCCGTCCGGCATCGCGCGCCAGACGTCGAAGAGCGAGACCTCGGTGCCGAGGGCGTCGCGGCCGCGGCGCGCGGCGTCCTCGGCGGCGATCCGCATGCGGCGGAACGTCGCGTCCGTCACCCAGGGAGGGCAGAGGCCCGACTCCCGCATCCGGGACCCGAGCAGGGCGAACGCGTCGGTGGGACGCGGCACCCGGCGCCACAGCACCGTGTCGAAGACGTCCAGCGACAGGACGGCGCACGCCCGGTCGGCGATGACGCGGTGGACGTCGTCGAGCAACGGGCTGCCGGACTCCTGCTTGGTCAACGCCGCACCCCTCCCCTGGTCCTGCATCCCGTGGTCCCGCACCGGCGGGCGCGGCCCCCGGCCGCGGCTCGGGACACCCTATCCACCGAGATCTCCGGTTCCCCCGGAAACGCCCGGCGCGGCCGGGGTCCCGGCCGCCGTTCCGGCCGCCGCGGCGGCGCGGCGGGCGGCGCGGTCCTCGCGGACGAGCCGGCCGGCCTCCGCCGTCGGCCCGTCGAAGATGACCCGGCCCTGCCGCATGGTGACGCCGCGGTCGCAGAGCCCGACGAGCATCCTGATGTCGTGCGCGACGACGACCATGGTCCGGCCCTCGCCGCGCAGCTCGCGGATGCGGTCCAGGCACTTCTCCCGGAACGGCGGGTCGCCGACGGCCAGCACCTCGTCGATGAGGAAGACGTCCGGCTCGGTGTGCGCCGCGATCGAGAAGGCCAGCCGCATGAACATGCCGGACGAGTAGAACTTCACCTGGTCGTCCAGGAACCGCTCGACGCCGGAGAACTCGACGATCGCGTCGAACTTGCGGGCGATCTCGGCCTGCGGCATGCCGAGGATCGCGCCGTTGAGGTAGACGTTCTCGCGGCCCGTCAGCTCGGGGTGCAGGCCCGCGCCCACGTCGATCAGCCCGGCGACGCGGCCCCGGACGAGGACCGACCCGCTGTCCGGGCGCAGCACCCCGGAGATCATCTTGAGCAGGGTGCTCTTGCCGGAGCCGTTCAACCCCATGAGCGCGACGGTCTCGCCCTGGCCGATGGTGAGGCTCACCTCGTCCAGCGCCCGGAACCGGTCCGACAGGGGCTGCCCGCGGAACGCGCGGACGCTCATCTCCTTGATCGAGCGCGCGTGCCGCAGAGTGAAGTTCTTCGTGACGCGGTCGATGACGATCGACGGGGTGGTGGAAGGGGAGGTGTTCAACGGCTACAGCTCCTGCGCGAAGCGCGCCTGCATGCGGGAGAACGCCGCGTGCCCGGCGGCGAACACCAGCGCGCTGACGGCCAGGGCGGCCCCGGCGTGGGCGTAGAGGTGGGGCGGGAAGGCGTAGTCGCCGCGGGTCCCGGGGAACCAGAAGGCCCGCTGGAACAGGGAGACGGCGCTGACGAGCGGGTTGGCGAGGTAGAGGTCCAGCACCCAGCCGGGCGCGTGCTCCCGGACGTGGGTCCACGGATAGATCATCGGCACCGACCAGGTGATGACGATCATGGAGATGTCCACGACCTGCTCCAGGTCGCGGAAGAACACGTTCACGGCCGCGAAGAGCAGCCCGAGCCCGAAGCCGAGCACGAGGACGATCGCGAAGCCGTAGAGGGCCGCGCCGAGCTCCGCGGGGGACGGCCGCCATCCGGCGGCGACGGCCCCGCCCAGCAGGATCATCATCCCGGGCAGGAAGTGGACGAGCGAGACCAGCACCGACGCGGTCGGGAACAGCTCGCGCGGCAGGAACACCTTGCGGACGAGCGCCGCGTTGCCCGTCACCGAGCGGGTCGCCGAGTGGAGCGTCTCGGTGAACAGGTTGAGCAGCACCATGCCCGAGAACAGGTAGACCGGGAAGTTCTCGACCCGGTCGTCCATGCCGAGGAAGACGCCGATGACGTAGAAGTAGACGGCGAAGTGCACGGCCGGCCGCACGTAGGACCAGCCGAGGCCGAGCAGCGAGCCCTTGTAGCGGGCCCTGAGCTCCCGGCGCACCAGCAGCCGCAGCAGGTACTTCTCCCGGAAGGTCCGCCGCAGGCCGCCGTCGCCTCCCGGGGCCCGCAGCCCCTCGCCGGCGAGGAACGGCGCGGCCGTCATCCGGGCCCGTCCCCGCCGGGGCCGCCGCCCGCGGCCTCGAACGTCGCCCGCCAGGTCTCGGCGGAGGCGAGGTCGGCCATCGCGGCCCGGTAGCGGCGGCTCAGCTCCGGCCACTCGCGCCCGAGCCGGGCGTGCAGCAGCGACGTGCGCCGCAGCAGCGCCCGGAAACGCTC
Organism: Actinomadura coerulea; assembly: GCF_014208105.1. Lineage (NCBI taxonomy): Bacteria > Bacillati > Actinomycetota > Actinomycetes > Streptosporangiales > Thermomonosporaceae > Actinomadura > Actinomadura coerulea. The sequence continues at coordinate 6,987,836 of NZ_JACHMQ010000001.1, read as the reverse complement.
CGGGTCGCGCTGGTACCACGCCACTCTGGTGCCGTCGGCGGAGGACACGAGCGCGCTGTCGACCTGCGACAGCAGGCTCCAGTGCCGGTCGATGTGCGGGACGACGGCCTGCGGGTTGCCGCGCGAGCCGGGTTCGACCGGACGCAGCTGCCTGACGGTCCCGAGCATCGCGCTCGCGAGCACGTTCGCCGTGCCGCGCGGCGGCTTGAACCCGCGCCCGCGCTTCGGCGGCTTGGCGCGCCGGACCTGCGGGAACTCCTCGTGGCTGGCGCGGTTCTGCGCGTCGGGGAAGTCGGCGCGGAACGCGAGGATCTCGGGCAGCTTCGAGGCGATGCCCGCGTGCATGTGCTCGGGCCCGGTCAGCACGTCCTCGATCGCCGACAGCATCAGCTCGGCGGTGGAGTACTGCATGGCCAGCGCGTGCTTCACCGAGATGATGAAGCTCTCCTTGAGCAGGTTGCCGCCGCGCTCGTACGGGGAGTGCATGAGGGCGGTGACCAGGCGGTTGCGCTCGTGGAAGTACGCCTGCCAGTCGATGCCGTCGTCCTTGTCCTGCCAGGGGACGTGCCAGGCGGCCATGCCCGGCAGCGTCACGGTCGGGAAGCCCGCCTCGCCTGCGCGGACGCAGTACTCGGCGTCGTCCCACTTGATGAACATCGGCATGGACAGCCCGACCTTGCGGACGACGTCGGTGGGGATGAGGCACATCCACCAGCCGTTGTAGTCGACGTCCACGCGCCGGTGCAGCCACTTCGTCTTGAGCAGGCTGCCGGAGCTGGTCCGCGCGCGGGGGCTCGGGTCCGGCGGCTTGGCGAAGTCGTGCTCGCGCTTGGTGTTCGGGGCCTCCTCCCACCACCACCGGTACCGCCCGATGGTCTCGCCGTAGGCGTGCAGCTGCGAGCGGACGAACAGGTTGAACATGTGGCCGCCCACGATCGTCGGCGTCCGGGCGAAGTCCGCGAACGCGACGGCGCGCAGGACGCCCTCGGTCTCGGTGACCACGTCGTCGTCCAGGAGCAGGACGTAGTCGCTGGTCCCGGCCTTGAGGGTCTCGTCCATCGCGCGGGAGAAGCCGCCGGAGCCGCCGAGGTTGCCCTGCTCGATGACGCGCAGCTTCGGTCCGAGCAGCGCGGCGGCGCGTCCGAAGTCCTCGTCGTCGCGGACGCGCTGGTCCCCCTGGTCGACGACGTAGACGGCGTCCACCACGTCCAGCGCCTCGGGGGCGCCGCCGAGCGCGACGAGCTGGTCGACGCAGAAGCCCGGGCGGTTGTACGTGGTGATGCCGAGGCTGACCCGCCCCTGCCGGACGGGTCCGGCGGCGCTCGTGTCGGCGCACCAGTCGGCCCGCTCCAGGACGGCGTTGCCCTCCCCCGCGAGCACGTCCATCCAGTACCAGCCGCCGTCGATGAACGGGCGCAGCGTCAGCCGGAACGTCTCCTCTCGGGAGGTCTCCGAGTCGACGCGGACGGAGTCGACCCGCTGGACGTGCCCCTTCGCGCTGGACCGGTAGACGATGACCGTGGCCTGGCCCCGCACCCGGACCCGCAGCACGACCTCCTCCACCGACGTCCAGCGGCGCCAGTAGCTGGCGGGGAACGCGTTGAAGTAGGTGGCGAACGACACCCGGCGCCCGACCGGCACGACCACGCTGCGCCGGCCGACGTCGTCGCCCCCCTCCGCCAGAGCCCCGGCCTCGGCTCCGCGGGCGATCTCGCCCTCGACGTACAGCTTGAGCACGTCCAGGTCGCGGTCGACCGGCATCACGACGCGCTGCAGGATCCGCGGTCCCGGGGCGGCGCCGGACTCCCCGGACGCCTCGGCGTGTTCGGTCACTCGTCCATACCTCCGCTGGTGAGACGCGAACCCTCGCCGAAATGGGGACGCAGCCGGTTTTCGACCATGGTGAGCGCGCTGGCGATGGCCATGTGCATGTCGAGGTACTTGTAGGTGCCGAGCCGCCCGCCGAAGATCACACCGTCCTCGCGTCCGGCCAGCTCCCGGTAGGCGAGCAGCCGGGCCCGGTCGGCGGCGGTGTTGACCGGATAGTACGGCTCGTCGCCGCGCGCGGCGGCCCGCGAGTACTCCCGCATGATGACCGTCCGGTCGGACGGGTAGGCCGCACGCTCGGGGTGGAAGTGCCGGAACTCGTGGATCCGGGTGTAGGGGACGTCCTCGTCGGCGTAGTTCATGACCGGGGTGCCCTGGAAGTCGCCGGTCGGCACGACCTCCGTCTCGAAGTCCAGCGTCCGCCAGCCCAGCTCGCCCTCGGCGTAGTCGAAGTAGCGGTCCAGCGGGCCGGTGTAGACGACGGGCACGTTGCCGACGGCGTCGTCCCGCAGGTCGAGGAAGTCGGTGTTCAGCCGGACCTCGATGTTGGGGTGGTCGGCCATGCGCTCCAGCCAGGCGGTGTAGCCGTCGACCGGGAGCCCCTCGTAGGTGTCGTCGAAGTAGCGGTTGTCGAAGGTGTAGCGCACCGGGAGCCGGGTGATGATCTCCGCCGGCAGGTCGCGGGGGTCGGTCCGCCACTGCTTGGCGGTGTAGCCGCGGATGAACGCCTCGTACAGCGGGCGCCCGATCAGCGAGATCGCCTGCTCCTCCAGGTTGGCCGGGCGGCTGATCTCGGCGGCCTGCTCGGCGATCAGCGCGCGCGCCTCACCGGGGGTGAAGACCCGGCCGAAGTACTCGCAGATCGTGCCGAGGTTGATCGGCATCGAGTAGACGCGGCCCTTGTAGGTGGAGTACACGCGGTGCCGGTAGCCGGTGAAGGCGGTGAACCGGTTCGCGTACTCCCACACCCGCTCGTTGGAGGTGTGGAACAGGTGCGCGCCGTAGCGGTGCACCTCGATGCCCGTCTCCGGCTCCGCCTCGCTGTAGGCGTTCCCGCCGATGTGGTCGCGGCGGTCGAGCACGAGCACGCGCAGGCCGAGCCCGGCCGCGCACCGTTCGGCGACCGTGAGACCGAAGAACCCGGCCCCGGCCACCACGAGATCAACGTTCACTGGACGGCGTCCATCCGACTCGGGCGGGGGGAGCGAGGACCTGGCCGCACGGGGGCGCCGGCCGGATCCCTATGTACGGAATGCGGCTAAGATACCCGGGGTTCGTCACGTACCGGCGCAGGAAGCCAAGGATCGCGGTGGCCCCACCCACTCCCGGCAGTGCGGCGCACAGTGCTCTCGGCAGAGCGGCGCCCAGCGGTGCAGTGCCCCATGCTCCCCTTGATTCAGAGCACAGCGCTCCCCTTGACGCAGTGCACGCTGCTCCCGCTGGCGGTACGCGCCCCTCGGTCTTCCTGCACGTCGGTGCCGCCAAGAGCGGCACGACCTTCCTCCAGCAGGTGCTGTGGCACAACCGCGACCGGCTGCGCGAGCGCGGCGTCCTCTACCCGGGCCGCGACCAGGCCGCGCACGTCCGCGCCGCGTTCGACCTGCGGCGGACGTTCTTCCGCGAGGCGTCCGACCCCGCCACCCGGGGCGCGTGGCACGACCTCGTCGCCGAGGCCCGCGACTGGCCCGGCAACGTGATCATCTCGCAGGAGTTGTTCGCGCCCGCCCGGTCGCGCTGGATCCGGCAGGCCATGGCCGACCTCGGTTTCGCCGACGTCCACGTGGTCTTCACCGCGCGCGACCTCGGCCGGCAGATCCCGGCGCACTGGCAGGAGGACGTCAAGAACCGCTTCACGACCTCGTTCACCGAGTTCGTGACGTCGCTGCGACGGCGGGAGTGGCACGCCTACGAGAGCGCGCGGCTGTTCTGGGGCCTCCAGGATCCGGTCGCGGTGCTCGGCCGCTGGGGCGAGAACGTGCCGCCCGAGCGGGTCCACGTCGTCACCCTCCCCCGGCCCGGCGCGCCCCGCGACCTGCTCTGGAGGCGCTTCTGCGCCGCCACCGGCCTCGTCCCGGACGACTACGACCTGTCCCGGACGTTCGCCAACCCGTCGCTCGGGCTGAGCGAGACGCAGTTCCTGCTGCGCCTCAACGAGACGCTCGGCGACCGCGTCGGCTGGCACGCCTACAACGAGGACGTCAAGCTCTTCCTCGCGCAGCAGGTCCTGACCGGACGTCCGCATCCGGTCAGGATCGAACTGCCCGGCGAGCACGTCCCGTGGGCCACGGAACGGGCCGTCGAGACCGTCGAGGGGCTCCGCGCGGCGGGCTACGACGTGGTGGGCGACCTGTACGAGCTGATGCCGGCGGCGGCGTCCGGCCCGGCTCTCGGCACCGCGCCCGCGCCGCCGCCCGACGAGTCGCGCTGGGCGGAGATCGCGGACGTGGGCGTCGACGCCGTCGCGGCGCTGCTGCGGCGCGTCCGGGAGAACCGGGAGCGGAGCGAGGCGGTGCCCGGCGCCGGCCTCCCCGTCCACGACCAGATCGACATGCTGCGCGAGGGTTCGGCCGCCCTGCTCGAAACGACGGACCGGCTCCTCCAGGACGCCGCGCCGTTCGTCGAGCGGGCCAAGCGGACGGCGCGCGAGCGCTACCCGGCGACGCTCCGCCTGCGCGGCGCCTACCGCAGGATCCAGGGCGGGACGCAACGCCCCGACGCCGAGACGAGAACGAGGTGAGCGCCCGCATGGGGGACCCGGGCAAGTCCGTCTATCTGCATGTCGGGGCACCGACGGCCGAGGCGGCCTTCCTGCACCGAGCGCTGTGGAGCAACCGGCGGCGGCTGGGCGACGCCGGTGTCTGCTACCCGGTCACCGGGCCGCAGGAGCACTTCGGGGCCGTGATGGACCTGCGCGAGATGAGCTGGGGCGGCCACCGGGACCCGGCCTGGGACGGCGCGTGGGACCGCGTGGTGCGGCGCGTCCACGACTGGGACGGCCCCGCGGTCGTCTTCTCCCAGCCTCTGCTGGGCGGGGCGACCGAACAGCAGGTCAAGCGGGCCGTCTCGGCGCTGGAGCCCGCCGAGGTGCACGTGGTCTTCGCCACCCGCGACCTGGGCTGGCAGCTGATCCTCGACTGGCAGGAGCAGATCCGCCACGCGCACACCATCACGTTCGAGCGGTTCGTCGACGATCTCGTCGAGCTCGGCATCGACGCGCCGGAGCCGTACGGGGAGATGTTCTGGGGCCTGCACGACCCGGTGCGGGTGCTGCGGGCCTGGGGGTCGGCGGTGCCCCGGGAACGCGTCCACGTCCTCACGCTGCCGCCGCCCGGCGGTCGCGCCGCGATGTGGGAGAGGCTCCGGACCCTGGTCGGCGTCCCGGACGGGGTGTGCGACCTCGGCGGCCTCCCCGGGGACGAGCCGCTGTCGGCGGTCGAGGCGGAACTGCTGCGCCGCCTGAACGAGAGGCTCGGCCCGGCGCTCGGCGGCGACTACGAGCGCATGGTCCAGGAGCACTTCCTCGGGCACGGCGCCTCCGAGGGCGGTGTCTCCAAGGGCGCCGTCTCCGGAGCCGGTGTCTCCGGAGGTGGGGCCGGATCCGGGGGGCCGGCGCGGACCGCCGGCGGGACGGCCGGCGCGGACCGCACCCGGATGGGGCTGCCCGCCCGGCACGCCGCGTGGGCCGCGCGCCGGACCCGCGAGCTGGCCGAGTCGCTGCGCGCCTCCGGGTACGACGTGGCCGGCGACCTCGACGAGTTGACGACCTCGCGGGCGCCGGAGGCCGCGATGCTCCCCGGCGACGTCCCGGAGGAGCTGGTCGCGACCGCGTCCATCGGGGTGGTGGCGCACCTGCTGGAGGAGCTGTCGCTGGCGCGCGAACGCGTCGGCCTCGCGCACCTGCACAGCGAGATGGAGGGCGTGAGGGAGAACCTGGAGCGGCTCATGGAGACCGCCGCCTCGCCGTCGCCGGCGCTGCAGCGCGCCGCCCGCCGGGCCACGGGCAGGCGCAACCCGTGACGCCGGGCCCGCGGAGCCGCGGCGGACCGTCCGTCGCCGCGGTCGTCGTCACCTACAACCGGCGCGACCTGCTCGACGAGGCCCTGACCGCGCTCGGCGCCCAGACGCGCCCCCCGGACCGGATCATCGTGGTCGACAACGCGTCCGCCGATGGAACGGCCGCGATGGTCGCCGAGCGGTTCCCCGGCGTGGACCTGCTCAGCCTGTCCCGCAACATCGGCGGGGCCGGCGGGTTCAGCGCGGGCATGGCGCGGGCGATGGGCGCGGGCGCCGGCCTGCTCTGGCTGCTGGACGACGACACCGTGCCCGAGCCGGAGGCCCTCCAAGCCCTGCTGGACGCGCGGCGGGAGGCCGCGACCGGGGAGGACGGGCCGCCCGTCCTCGTGGCGAGCCGGGTCGTGTGGACCGACGGCCGGGACCACCCGATGAACACCCCCCGCCCCAAACCGCGGGCGACGGCCGCCGAGACGCGGCTCGCGCACGCGGCGGGCTGCGTGCCGATCCGGTCCGCGTCCTTCGTGTCCGCGCTGGTGGACGCGGCGGCGGTGCGCGAGCGCGGGCTGCCGGTCGCCGACTACTTCCTCTGGAACGACGACTTCGAGTTCACGACGCGGCTGCTGCGCGGGCGCCGCGGACTCCTCTGCCCCGGCAGCGTCGTGGTGCACAAGACCAGGGAGTTCGGCGGGACGGACGCGGACCCCGGCGACCGCTTCTTCTACGAGGTGCGCAACAAGATCTGGCTGTTCACCGGGAGCCGCGGCCTCGCGCCGCCGGAACGCGCGCTGTACGCGGGGTCGACGGCGCGGCGCTGGGCCCGCACGTTCGCGGGCTCCTCCGACCGCGCGGTGCTGCGCCGTGCGCTGGTCCGCGGCGTGAAGGACGGCCTGTTCACCCGCCCGAGGCCGACCGCCGCGATCCTCCGGGAGGCCGGGGTCCGGCAGAGCGCGGAAGCCGAGTTACCTCCCCACGGCCGAGGTCATGATCGAGACGGCTAGCCGGTCGCGGGACGGCACGGCGCGCGCCGGCCGCCGGCTCGCCGGGCCGCTGCCCCCGCTCGCCTGCGCCGCGCTGACGCTCGCCGCGGCGCTCGTCGGCATCGGCTCCCCGTCGCTGTGGCTGGACGAGGCCGCCACCGTCAGCATGACGACGCGGTCGTACGGCGACATGCTGCGCGTCTTCCCGCACCTGGACCTCGTCCACGCCCTCTACTACCTGGTCATGAAGCCCTGGGTGGCGGTGTTCGGGACGGGAGCGCTCGCGTTGCGGCTGCCCAGCGCGCTCGCCATGGCGGCGGCCGCCGCGGGCCTCGCCGTCATCGGCCGGCGCTGCCTCGGGCCGCCGGCCGGGCTCGCCGCCGGGCTGGCGTGGGCCGCCGGTCCGCAGACGAGCCGGTGGGCGCAGGAGGCGCGCTCCTACGCGATGACCGCGGCCGTCGCGGTCCTCGCGACCTACCTGCTCGTCAGGGCGCTCGACCGGGACGAGCGGCGGCCATGGCGGTGGTTCGCGGGCTACGCCCCCGCGGTCGCGGTGCTGGGGTTCCTGCATCTGGACGGGGCCCTGCTACTCGCGGCGCACGGCGTGACCCTTCTCCTGACCCGCCCTAAGGCCGGCGTGTGGCTGCGCTGGCTGGTGTCCGCGGCGTTGGCCGCGGCCCCGCTCGTTGTTCTGGCGCTCGCGGCGCAGGACCAGAAACGCCAGGTGAAATGGCTTCCCCGGCCGTCGTGGGACGTCGCGTGGGCGCAGCTCCAGTTCCTGACAGGAGACCGGGCACTCGTCGCACCGGTCCTGGCGCTCGCACTGCTCGGCGTGGTGGCGAGCGTCCTGGGACGCGCCTCCGTCCCGCATCGCACGGCTTCCCTGCCCGCCGTCGCGCTCCCATGGGCCGTCGTGCCGACCGTGCTGCTGCTCCTCGTCTCCAGCGTGTCGGACCCGGTCTTCTACTACCGGTACACGACCTACTGCCTGCCCGCCGTCGCGCTGCTCGTCGGCGCCGGCCTGGCCGGGCTGCTCACCGCCGCCCGCCATCCCGCCGCCCGCGCCGCCCTGGTGACCGTCGCCGCGGCGGTGCTCGCCGTCCCGTCCCTGCGGGCCCACGACTACCTCCGCCGCCAGGACAGCCGCCCCGACGACATGCGCGCGGCCGCCGACGCCGTCCGCGCGCACGCCCGGCCCGGTGACGCCATCGTCTACCTCGCGGGGAGCGCCCGATGGAGCGCCGCCGCCTATCCGGACGCCTTCGGACGGCTGCGCGACGCCGGTGTGAGCACGGACCCGGTGGCCGCCGCCAACCTCAAGGGCCGCGATCTGCTCCCCCGCGAGCTGCCGCCGAGGCTCGCCCGGACGGACCGGGTGTGGGTGATGAACCACCGGTCGCTCGACCCGCACGGCCCGATCATCGAACGGCGGGAGCGCGCGGTGCGGTCGGCCGGGCCCTGGCGCAGGGCCGGGACGTGGACCTACCGGGGCGGCTGGCTCGTCCTGTTCGAGAGGACGGGCCCCTACCGCAGTTCCAGGTAGTCGACCTGCCCCTGGCCGTCCAGGCGGCGAAGGCCGATCGTGTTCCAGCCCGCCGCCAGCTCCACCGTCGCGGTGACGTACGCCCAGTCGGCGCCCGCCGTGGCGCGCAGCCGCACGGACGTCGCGGCATAACCGTTCACCGACATCTCCAGGTCGGAGTCGCGGCCGGACCGGTTGGCGTACCGGGTGCGGACCGAGTAGCTCCCCGCGGTCGGCGCGAACACGGGCACCTCGGCGCGGCAGTCGTCGCGCGCGAAGGGGCCGACCGCCGACCCCCCGGACGCGTTGGGGCGCCCCAGCGCCGAGACGCAGCCGTTCAGCCGCCCCCGCTCCGCCTCGTACCGGACGGGAACGCCCCGCACGACGGGCCGCGCCCCGTCCCAGCCGAGACGCGCGACGTACATGCCGCGCGTCACCCTGGAGCCGCCGCGGTGGTCGAGGATGCCGTGGAAGACGAGGTAGTCGCCGGTGTCGTCGCCGAGCACGTCCGCGCTGCCCGGCCCCTCGACCTTCCCGCCGTACAGGCCGGTGGACTGGACGGGGCCGCCCTTGGCGTACGGCCCCTCGATCGACGAGGCCACCGCGTAGCGCGTCTGGTAGTTCGACTTGAAGTACCAGCCCGCCGAGTACAGCAGCACGTACTTCCCGCCGCGCCGGACCAGGTCGGGGGCCTCCACCAGGACGGGCTCGTCCGCCGCGCGCCCCATGATCAGCTTCGCCGGGCCGGCCGGGCGCAGCCCGTCCGGGCTCAGCCTGACCAGGTAGATCGCGGCCGTCTTCTGGGCGTCGGTCTTGTAGAGCAGGTAGCGGGTGCCGTCCCGCTCGATGTAGGACGCGGGGTCGATCGCGCCGCCGAGGTCCAGCGGGCAGACCAGCGGCCCGCCCTCCTGCGGGACGAACGGGCCCGCGGGCGAGGACGCGGTCGCGGTCCCGATGCACTGCTCGTCGCCGTCCTTGCGGCGCGCGGAGAAGTACAGCACGTACGTGCCCGGGGACTCGCGCGGCGGGACGACCTCGGGGGCCCAGGTCCAGCCTCCGGCGGCCCATCCCGGAAGCCGCGCCAGGCCGTCGCCGGGCGCCGCCTTCCACGGCCCCGTCGGCGAGGGGGCCGTCGCGACGGGCATCGTCGCGTCCGCGTTGTTGGTGCCGTAGGCGAAGTACGTCCCCGCCACCTTGATCACGGCGGGGTCGGCGAAGGACCCGTCGATCACCGGCTCGGCGGGCGAGTAGCCGGGCGGGTCGATCGCCGCCGGAGTGCCCGCCGGGCTCGGCGGCGGCGCGCCCGGCGACGCGCCGGGGCCGGTCCGGCCGGAACCGCCCGGCGGGCGGTCGCCCGTGCCGCCGGCCGGCGGCGCCACCGTCACGGCCAGCCAGACGACCAGCGCGACCAGGGCGCTGATCGCGGCCCCCGCGACCAGCGGCAGCAGCGGTGCGAGCGCCCGCGGATCCCGGTCAGTCCACCTCATGGCACCCCGCATCATGCCAACAACCGGGGCGGGACGGCCAACGGGCGCCGCATGCGCGACCGGCGCCCGGATCGTTACGCTTGCCCGGCGCCCTGGTCACAAAAGGGACACGCTCGTCACGAGGAACCACGCTCGTCGCGGAGGGACACGCTCGTCACAGAGGGGACGCGCTCATCGCGGAGGGGACGCTCGACACGAAGGGGACACGGACGTTGATCCGACATCGGCGGCCGGCGGCCGTGCTGTGCCTGCTCGCACTCCTCGCGGCGAGCGGCTGCCTCTTCCGGCCGGCCGACCGTCCCGCGCCGAAGGCGGTGAAGCCCCCGAAGAAGCCGAACATCGTGTTCGTCCTCACCGACGACCTGTCCTGGAACCTCATCGCGCACATGCCGCAGGTGGTGCGGATGCAGCGGGACGGCCTCACCTTCACCGACTTCATCATGGCCGACTCGCTCTGCTGCACCTCGCGCGCCACGATCTTCACGGGGCGGTACCCGCACAACACCGGTGTCCGCACGAACTTCCCGCCCGACGGCGGCTACGAGGTCTTCAAGGACAAGGGCGGCGAGCAGGCGTCGTTCGCCCCGTCCCTGCAGAAGGCCGGCTACCGGACGGCGCTCCTCGGCAAGTACATGAACGGCTACCAGCCGAACGACACCCAGGGCGACACGAAGCCGTACGTGCCGCCGGGATGGGACGAGTGGCACGTCAGCGGCAACGGCTATCCCGAGTACAACTACAACCTGAACGAGAACGGCCGGCTCGTGCACTACGGCACCCGGCCGCAGGACTACCTGACCGACGTTCTGGCGAACAAGGGCATCGAGTTCGTCCAGCGGTCCGGGGCGTCCGGGCAGCCGTTCTTCATGGAGATCGCGACGTTCGCGCCGCACGGGCCGTTCGTGCCGGCGCCGCGCCACGCCTCGCTGTTCGGTGGCCTGAAAGCGCCGCGGCCGCCGTCGTTCAACGAGGCCGACATCCGCGACAAGCCGTCCTGGCTGCGGTCGCACCCGCAGTTGCGCAGGTGGGGGATCGGCCGCATCGACGAGGGTTTCCGCGACCGGGTGCGGATGGTGCAGTCGGTCGACGAGATGGTCGGCCGCATCCGGACGGCGCTGAAGGAGCGCGGCCTCGACCGCGACACCTACCTGGTGTTCGGCTCCGACAACGGCTTCCACCTGGGCGAGCACAGGCTGGCCGGCGGGAAGATGACCGCGTTCGACACCGACATCCGCGTGCCCTACATCGTCGTCGGGCCGGGGGTCCCCGCCGGGCGCGAGGTCCGCGAGCTCGCGCAGAACACCGACCTGGCCCCGACGTTCCAGGAACTGGCGGGCGTGCGCCCGCCGGCGACGACCGACGGCCGCTCGCTCGTCCCGTTCCTGCTCGGCGCCGCCCCGGCGGGCTGGCGAGAGTCGGCGCTGGTCGAGCACGTCAAGCCGCCGCCGTCCCCGCTGGACCCCGACCGGCAGGACTCCGCGCCGGGCTCGCCGACCACCTACAACGCGATCCGCACCCGCGACATGCTGTACGTGGAGTACTCCGGCGGGGAGACCGAGTACTACGACCGGGCCCGCGATCCGCACGAGCTGAACAACATCGCCGCCGGGCTCCCGGAGCAGCGGCGCCGCCACCTGTCCGACCTCCTGTACGCGCTGACCCACTGCACGGGCTCCGGCTGTACCCCCGCAGGCCGGAGCCGGTGACGAAGTTCCGTCCTGTATGCGCCGCTATCATCGCTGACGACTGCGGACGCGCCAGGGCGATGTGCAGGGTGAGACGTGCAGAGTGACCGGAAGCTGGGAGAGGGCGTGACTCCAACCGGAAAGCCGGGGGACGACCACGAGGGTGAGCGTCCCGAACCCGGGCGGCCGACGCAGACGCCTCCGCCCTCCCACTGGCTGGACGACCAGGACTCCTCGTCCGGCCCGCTGCTCCCGGCGGACGATCCGGAGGACGACCTCGAGGACGACGCCGAGGACGAGGGCGACGCGCCCGAGGACTTCCCGGAGGACACCCCCGAGGACGACCCGGACGCGGACATGGCGGACCGCACCGTCATGGACCCCAACTTCAACCAGACGATGGTCCTGCCGAAGAGGCAGAAGTCCGCGGCCGGCAGGCCCGCGGAGACCGCCGGAGAGGGCGGCGGCGATGGCCGGGAGGCGGCCTCGCCCGTTCTGCCCGCTCCTGTCGCGGAGGCTCCGGCCGCGTCCACCGACGCCCCCGCGCCGCCGTCCTTCCCCTACGGGCAGGACAAGGCGGAGGTGACGAGAACGGAGATCCCGCTTCCGCCGCCCTCCTCCTACGAGGAGGACATGGCGGACGTGACGAGGATCGAGTCCCCCGGCCAGCCGCCTCCCTCCTACGGGCAGGACATGGGAGACGTCACAAGAATCGAGTCCCCCACCCAGCCGCCTCCCTCCCACGAGCAGGACGCGGAGGAGGTGACATGGCTCCAGCCCCCTCCCTCCCACGGACAGGACGCGGAGGAGGTGACATGGCTCCAGCCCCCTCCCTCCCACGGACAGGACGCGGAGGAGGTGACATGGCTCCAGCCCCCCAGCCAACAGCCCCCCTCCCGCGAGCAGGACGGGGAGGAGGTGACATGGATCCAGCCCCCCGACCAGGCGCCTCCCTCCCACGGGCAGGACATGGGGGACGTCACCAGGACCGAGTTCCCCGCCCTGCCGCCCCCCTCCTACGGGCAGAACATGGCGGACGCCACCCGCATCGAGAAGCTGCCGCCCATCCCCCCGCAGGCCGCGCATCCGCAGGCGGCGCATCCGCAGCCCGCGCCTTCGCAGAGTCCCCCTGCCCACGAGCCGTTCCCCTGGGCCCAGGAGATTCCGGGCACCCCTGCGCGCCCGGCCCCCGAGCCGTTCCCCTACGCGCAGGAGATGCCGGGCGCGCGGACTCCCCCGGCCCAGCGGACCCCTCCGGCGGCTGAGCCGTTCCCGTGGGCGCAGCAGGTCCCCGGGACGCCGCCCCCCGGGCCGGAGGCCGTCCACCCGGTGGCGCCCCCGCCGGTGATCGAGGAGCCGTGGCGGACCGGAGCGCCGCGCGGCCCGAAGGGCCCCCGGAAGAGCATCAGGAAGCCGCTGCTCATCGGCGCGGGCGGGCTCGCCGCCGTGGCGCTGGTCGCCGCGGGCGTGCTCGTGGTGCCCGGCCTGATCGGCGGCGGCGATGACGACGGCGGCGGCGCGGGCGCCAAGCTCGCCGGCGCGCTTTTCCCGGTGGACGCCGCGGCCCGCACCGACGGCCGCGACCAGCAGGTCACCGGTGTCGCGGCGCGCGGCTCGACGGTGGTCGCGGTCGGCGGCGAGACCGACCCGCAGAGCTCCCGCGGCATGTTCCTGGTCTCCGCCGACGGCGGGCGCACCTTCCGGTCGGTCGACCAGCAGGGCACCGACGGCGGCGTCGCGCCCTCCGGCGGGGTGCCCGAGGCGGTCGGCGCGTCGCGCCGCGGCTGGGTCGCCGTCGGCAGCCGGGCCGGTGGCGGCGGCGCCGTGTGGACCAGCAAGGACGGCAAGGAGTGGCGCCGCCAGCCCGACGCCGTCGGCGACGTCTTCGGCCCGCACGACCGGGTGACCCGGATCGTCGGCACCGGCGGCGGGTTCCTCGCCGTCGGCGAGAACTCCCCGAAGGGCGACTTCAGCGACGCGCGTCCGGCGGTGTGGCTGTCGAGCGACGGGCGCCGCTGGGAGGCGCGGGTCGGCGACCAGATCGGCCTTCAGGTCCAGAACGGCGAGCTCGCCCTGGTCGAAGCCGCGGCGAACGGCGATGTGATCCTGCTGGAGGGGCTCATCACGCCCGACTCCAAGAAGCCGGGCCCCTACCGGAAGGTCTGGCGCTCCGACGACGCCGGCCGGACGTGGGCGGCGTCCGAAGTGCCGGCGCCGAAGGGCAGCCGCGGCCTGATGATCGGCGGTGGCGGCGGCTCGGGGTTCCTCGCGATGCGCGAGATGTCGGCGTCCGGGAAGGTGTTCGGCCAGGCCTTCACGTCCAAGGACGGCAGGTCGTGGACCAGGACCGGCAAGCTGGAACCCGCCGGCTACCAGCGCACGAACGGGATCGTCGCCGACGGTCAGGGCTTCACCGCCGTCGTCGTGCGGGGCACCGACGTGCTGCTCGCGCGCAGCGCGAACGGCGCCGCGTGGAAGGCGGCGGGCTCCGCCGAGTCGAAGGCGGGCCGGGAGGTGCTGGGCGCCGCCGCGTCCGGCGGCCAGACGGTGCTCGTCGGGCGCGAGCCCGGCGGCGGCGACCTGGACCCGCTGCTCGGCGTGTGGGACGCGGGCGGCGCCGCGGTCCCCGTCGACCTGGCGAAGATCCCTGGTGCCATCCGGCCCGACCACGCGGTGCGCGCCGTGGCCGCCGCGAACGGCCTGGCGGTCGCGGTGGGAAGCGCGAGCGGCGACGCCGCCGTCTGGTCGTCGCGGGACGGAGCGTCCTGGAAGGCCGCGCAGGGGCTCGGCGCCGCGTTCACCCGGCCCGGCCCGCAGCGGCTGGACGACGTCGCCGCGGGCGGCGCCGGCTGGCTGGCGGTCGGCTACGACCAGTCCGCGCCGCGCCGCCCCCTCGTCGTCACCTCGCAGGACGGCTCGACGTGGCAGGCCGCCGACACCGCGCCCGCGTTCGCGGCGAACAAGCAGGGCGCGCCCGTCACCAACGCCGCCGCGGCCGGCTCCGCCGGTTACGTCGTCGTCGGCACGCAGGGCTACTCGGGCGCGATCTGGTACTCCCCCGACCTGAAGAACTGGGCGCGCGGCGCCGGCGCGGACCCGAGGATGACGGCGGGCACCAAGACCGCGAGCCGCTGGATGCTGGACGTCACGTCCGGGTCGTTCGGGTACGCCGCCGTCGGCGGCAGCCGGGACGGCAAGGGCAACCACCCGTCGGTGTGGCTGTCGCCCGACGGCAAGCGCTGGACGCTCCAGGAGCTCCAGCTCCCCGGGGCGGGGGTGACCGAAGGCCACCTCACCCATGTCGCCGCCAAGGGGAACACGCTCGTGGCGGCGGGAATCGCGGCCACCCCGAAGGGGATCGACTGGCTCGGCTACGTGTCCACCGACGCCGGCAGGACATGGCGTCCGCTGCCGTCGCCGAGCGGCGGCACGACCGTCGGCGTCACCGCGCTGACCGCGACCCCGAAGGGCTTCGCCGCGACCGGCACCACCGGGCGCGCGGGCGCGACCGACGTGGTGTCGTGGACGTCCGCGGACGGCTCGTCCTGGCAGGCCTCCACGCCCGGCGGCACCGGCCTCGGCGGCGTCGGCGACCAGGAGGTCACCGGCCTCGCCGCCTTGGGGGGCACGCTGCTCGGAGTGGGCCGCAACGCCGACTCCAACGGCGTCCAGCCCGTCCTGTGGAGCCGGCCCGTGCCATGACCAGAACGCGTGCCGTGACCAGAACGCGCCGTGACCCGGCCGGGGCGCGGGCTCGCCGCTACTTCTCCGGTTGCGGCGGGGCGGCGTCCAGGCCGGGGAGCCCCTGGTGCCCGCCGCCCGCCGGGCGCGCGTGGCGGGGGATGTAGGGGATGGCGGGGCGGGTGGTCGTGCGGGCCCTGCCGCGGTCGCGCAGCCGGTTGCGGCGGGCGCCGTAGGGGGCGACCACCGCGCGGTAGAAGGGTTTGCGGATCAGGGTGGGGACGAGCCGGTAGCCGCCGCGGACCATGACGTTGCGCCAGTACTGGGGCTGGGAGATGAAGCCCTCGCGGAGCATCTCGCGCTGGAGCCGCAGTTCGGAGCGCAGCAGGTCGCGGCCGCCGCGCCGCTCGTAGGCCCCGTCGCCGACGCGGTAGTAGACGAGGGGCTCGGCGACGTTCACCATCCGCGCGCCACCCGCGATCATGCGGGCGAACAGCCAGTAGTCCTCCATCAGGGGGAGGTCGCCGTAGCCGCCCGCGGCGACGACGGCGCTGCGCCGGTAGACGACCGTGGGGTGGTTGAACGGGTCGTGCAGGCGGGAGTAGCGCGCGATGTCGGCGGGGTCGCTCGGCGGGATCCGGCGGCCGACGATGTCGGTGATGTCGGTGCCGAACTCCAGCAGGCCCGCGCCCACGAGGTCGGCGCCCGCGCGCACCAGCGGGACCTGCGTCTGGAAGCGGTGCGGCATCGAGTAGTCGTCGGCGTCCATGCGGGCGACGATGTCGTGGCGGGCGGCGTGCAGGCCGGCGTCGAGGGCGGGGCCGAGCCCGCGGTTGCGCTCCAGGTGGACGAACGTGACCTCGACCGGGCTGATCCTCAGGAGTTCGCGGAGGCCGGCGGCGAGCGCGGGCGGGACGGGCCCGTCCTGGACGAGGACGACCTGGTCCGGGCGGAGGGTCTGCAGGTGGACGGCACTGCGGAAGGCGTCCCGGACATGCTCCTCACGATCACCGCCGTAGACGGTCATCAGCAGGGTGAAGGGTTCGGGCAGCATGCATCCGTCCGGGGGGCGTGGAGGCCGCGGAGGCACCCGCGCGGAGGCGGGCCGGCGGACCTGGTCGGGGGGTAGGGGGCGCCGTCCTAGGTGGGACGCTTTGGAACGTTCGATGGTTTGCGCGCGCCAAGATACCGCTGAAAGACGGCCGCATCGGGTTTGGGCGCGGAATCTGGTTCGGGCGCAGGGATCAGGTCGGTGCGCCGGCTCGGCGCGCGGGATCAGGTCGGCGCGCGGGATCAGGTCGGCGCGCAGATGTTGCGATCGGCGCGGATCTCCCCGGCCATCTTCGGCACCATCGGTCCCAGTCCCCGCAGGGTGGCGCCGTCCCTGCCGATGACCAGGTACACGTAGCCGGGCTTGGCGGACGCCCACGGCCGCGACTGGTGGCCGGGCACCGCGATCGACACGCGCGCGGCCTGCCGCTCGGCGCCCGCCCCGTAGAGGATCTGCGTGTGGGGGACGGGCTTCCTGGCGGTGCCGACCTTGACGACCTGGAAACCGCGCTCGGTGAGCTGGTCGGCGGTCCGCTGCGCGAGGCCGCCGGTGCCGGAGGCGTTGTAGACGCCGAGCCTGACCTGCGTGGGCGGCACGGGCTGGACCTTGTTCGGCGCTGCCACGGGTTCCGGCTGCGGGAGCTTGTTGTCCTCCCGGACGGCGCGGAACAGCGGCTCGGCGGCGGCCTGGGCGAACTGGACGCGGTTCTTGTCCTGCGGGAACGCCTCCACGGGCACGGTGACGAAGCGGACCTTGCCGGCGCTCATCCCGCCGAGGGACCCGGCGAGCTTCTGCATCACCGACAGCGTGAGCCCTTTGTCCGCCTTGATGGACTTGGTGGCGGCGGACAGGAAGTCGTAGGTGCGGCCCGGGTCGGTGAGCATGCCCTTGTCGGTGGCCTTCTTCACGACGGAGGCCATGAACGCCTGCTGCCGCTTGATCCGGTCGAGGTCGGAGCCGTCGCCGAGGACGTAGCGGGTGCGGACGTAGCCGAGGGCCTGGTCGCCGCGGACGGTCTGCCGCCCGGCCCTGAGGTGCAGTTCGGCCTTGGGGTCGTCGATCCGCCGGGGGACGCAGATCTCCACGCCGCCGAGCGCGTCCACGACCCGCTTGAACCCGGCGAAGTCGACCTCGACGTAGTGGTCGATGTGGATCTTGGTGAGCGACTCGATCGTCCGCCAGGTGCAGGCCGGGCCGCCGTTGGAGAAGGCCGCGTTGATCATCCCGAACTGGGCCGGGACGGTCGTGCCGTTCCTGCGCTTGCACGGCGGCATCTGCACCATCGAGTCGCGCGGGAAGCTGATGCCGATGGCGCTCTGCCCGCCGGGCGAGATGTGCAGCAGGATCGTGGTGTCGGAGCGCTGCCCGGCCTCCGTGCCGTAGCGGGCGTTCTCCCCGGCGCGGCTGTCGGAGCCCATCATCAGGATGTTCAGCGAGTTGTTCAGCTTGGGCGGCCGGTGCTCGCCGAGCCTGCCGCCGACGTCCTCCCGGTCGATCTGGCCGTCGAGCCGGCGCCAGAACCCGTAGGCGGTGAGGCTGCCCGCCACCAGCACGACCGACAGCCCGATCGACACCCAGCCGAGCATGCGCCAGAGGCGCCCCCGCACCGGCGGCTCCGGTGGCGGCGGGGCGCTGTCCGCGTAGTACACGGGCGGTGGCGCGACGGCTCGCTGCATCCGGAACATTTCAGCACAGATTGGACATGCGCCAGGGGCGTCACGAGAAAGAGCCAGGCGCCGCCGCAAAGGGGGCACCGGGTAGATGATCTACCCGTAAGGGATGCTGTACGGTCCTGCCCATGGAAGAGGCCGGTCGGCTCGACGCGCTTGAGCGGGCCGTCGAGGGGACGCTCGCCGAAGGGTCGTTCGAGTTCGACGACGACGAGGCGGTGCTCCGCATCGAGGGGTCTCTCATCCTCACGACCGGCTGGTTCCTCTGCCTCGGGGCGGGCGGCGTGTCGCTGCTGCTCACCGGCGCCGTCCTGTCCCTGACCGGGCTGCCGGACCAGGCGCGGTGGGCGCTGGCCCCCGGCGCCGTCCTGCTGGCCCTGGTGGGCGGGTTCGTCCTGCTGCTGCGCTTCACCCCGCTCGCCCGCCTCTGGTCGGACCTGGAGCTGCGGTTCGCCGAGCAGGCGATGGTCCACCGGCGGACGCGGATACCATTCGGCGACCTGCGCCCCGAGCACCTGGTGTGGAAGAACGGCCGGTTCTTCCGCCGCCTCTACGTCCGGCACCCGGCGCTGCGCAAGCAGCTCGCCGGGTTCTTCGGCAGCGAGGAGCGGCAGGCCGAGGAGTTCCAGCGGCGGCTCTGGGACCTGATCCGCGCGCCCGACCTGGACGGCGTCCTCGCCCGCGGCGGCGACCTCACGCCGGTGCAGCGCTGGATCATCGCGGCCGGCGCCCCCTACGGCGCCGTCAACGGGTTCCGGGTGGACCGGCTCGGCGCCGCGCCCGGCGCGTCCGCCGCGGCCGCCGACCGCCGCGCGGCGCAGGACCTCCTCCAGGACCCCTGGGGCGCCTACGACCTGGAACAGCTCCTCGCCGCGGTCAACTGGCTCGTCCAGGACGGGCACCGCGCCGACTTCACGCAGGACGCGCACCTCGCCGGACGGCCCCCCGCCGAGCAGCGGGAGTACGAGTCGCTGCTGCGCGAGGTCGACGGCCTCATCGCCGGCGACCGGCTGGAGCCCCCGTTCGTCGAGCGGCTGATCGAGCTGGTCCGCGTCCGGTACGGGGACGAGGGCGGCTCGTACGCGCGGCTCGTCCCGCCGCTGCTGCGCGACGAGCCGGGCGCGGACGCGAGCGAGGAGGGCGCCGAGCTGGCGCTGTTCCTCCACCAGCTCTTCAACGACCGCAACCACGCGACGGAGGAGCTGCACCGCTTGAAGGCCCTCGCCGACCCGGCACTGCGCGCCAACGTGGGCCGGTTCCTGATCTGGGACTACGGGCGCGCCCTCATGCTCTTCCGGTGGGGCCACATCGTCGGCTGGCTGACCGAGGAGTACTGCTGGGACCGGATGCTCCCGCTCGCCCTCGACATCCAGCGGCGGTACACGTCCTGGCGTGACATGGCGACCTGCTACCTCCAGGGACGCCTGCTCTGGTCGGGCGGCGGCGGCGGCACGGCGCAGGCCGAGTACGAGCGGCTCGTCGAGGAACTCGCCACCGAGCCCCGCAGCCCCTGGAACCTCGTCCCCTGGGACCTGGAGCTCACCCGCGACTGGGCCTAGTCCGGCGACCGCCGCCCGCCGCCACCGGACGGGCGCGTGATCTATCTCTCAGCGTCCCGAACCCTTGCCGCGGAACGGTTGTACGGGCACGGCCATCTGTATATGGGAAATCAGCCATGAAATCACCATTCAACGCACGTAATCTGGTGCGACCTCAGTCGGCACCCCGCACGTGAACCGCCCGGAGCGACCATGAACCCCCCACCTTGGCCCGGCCAGCAGCCCGGTCGGCCGGGATTCCCGCCGCCCGCCGCACCCGCCGGCCCTCCACCGATGCCCGGCGGCCCCGGTTTCCCGCCCCCGTACCCGCCCCCGAGGCGCGGCGGCGGCAGCACTCTCGTGTGGCTGCTCGTCGTCGGCGCGGTGCTGGTGGTGGCCATCGCCGGCACGTGCGCCGTGCTCGTCTTCGGCGGCGATGACGACGACCCGGTCCGGCCGGTGGCGCTTCCGTCCACGACGCGCCTCCCGAGCTACGGCTCCACGACGGAGCCGACCTTGCCCTCGCCCACCTACTCCAGCGGCGGGACGGTCGACCCCTCCGGCGTCCTGAAGCGGACGATCACGACGGCGAAGGGCAACGTGTTCACGCAGGCGGGGACGCGCACCGAGTCGTGCGTCACCCGCGCGAACTCCGTGCTGCTGCCGGCGCTGCGCCGGCACCCCTGCGTGGGGAGCATGTACTCGGCCGTGTACGCCAGCCCGTCCAAGCAGATCATCACCTCGGTCTCGATCCTGAAGTTCGCCACGTCGACGGACGCGTCCATCGTCAAGAGCTACACGAACCAGGAGGGCTGGCCGAAGCTGCTGACCCCGTCGGACGCCAGCGGCCTTCGGCAGCCGAGGGCCGACCCCGCGTACTGGACGCGGACCTGGGCGCAGGGGTCCACGGTCGTCTACGCCCAGTCCTACTGGGTCAGCGGCGGCCCGACGGGCGACCGCACCGGCAGCGTCTTCGCCACCGCCGGGGAACTCGGCGTCGAGGTCACCAACACGCTGGTCTGGAGCAACTGACCCGGAACGCGGGCGACAGCCGACTGGGCCCGAAACGCGACGAACCCCGCCCCCCGATAGGGGAGGCGGGGTTCGCGGACCCGCAAGCGGGTCAGATCGTGACTTCGAGACCGGCGACCTCGCCGGTCTTCGCGGTGACGCCGGTGTCGACGCTCACACCGCCGGCCGCCAGGACGCGGACCGTCCAGTCGCCGTCGGCGGCGAAGAAGCGGAACACGCCCTCCTCGCCCGTCACCACCTCGGCGGTGAACTCGCCGGACGAGTCCAGCAGCCGGGCGTAGGCGCTCGACACGGGGGCGCCGTCACGCGTGACGGTCCCCTGGATGACGGCCTCGTTGGCCAGGTCGACGGTCGCCGGAAGGTGCGCCGTCTGCTCGGGCGCTGCGCAGCCCTGGGTCATGGTTCCTCCAAGTGTGGTGCTGCGGGACTTACTTGCCTGCGCCGAGCTCGATCGGCACGCCGACGAGCGAGCCGTACTCGGTCCACGAACCGTCGTAGTTCTTCACGTTCTCCAGGCCCAGCAGCTCGCGCAGCGCGAACCACGTGTGCGAGGACCGCTCGCCGATGCGGCAGTAGGCGATGGTGTCCTTGTTCAGGTCGACCCCGGCCTCGGTGTAGAGGGCGCGGAGCTCCTCGTCGGACTTGAACGTGCCGTCGTCGTTGGCCGCCTTCGACCACGGGATGTTGGCCGCGGTCGGCACGTGGCCGGCGCGCTGCGACTGCTCCTGCGGCAGGTGCGCCGGGGCGAGGAGCTTGCCGCTGAACTCGTCCGGCGAGCGGACGTCGATCAGGTTCTGCTTGCCGATCGCGTCCACGACCTCGTCGCGGAAGGCGCGGATCGCCAGGTCCTGGTCCTTGGCCCTGTACTCGGTCGCGGGACGGCTCGGGACGTCGGTGACCAGCTCGCGGGAGTCCAGCTCCCACTTCTTGCGGCCGCCGTCGAGGAGCTTCACCTTGTCGTGGCCGTACAGCTTGAAGTACCAGTACGCGTACGCGGCGAACCAGTTGTTGTTGCCGCCGTACAGGATGACGAGGTCGTCGTTCGCGATGCCCTTGCTCGACAGCAGCTGCTCGAAGCCGGTCCTGTCGACGAAGTCGCGGCGGACCGGGTCCTGCAGCTCGGTCTTCCAGTCGATCTTCACGGCGCCACGGATGTGGCCCTTGTCGTAGGCGGACACGTCCTCGTCGACCTCGACGAGCACGAGCCCGGGGTCGTCAAGGTGGGCCTCGACCCAGTCGGTGTCCACCAGGACGTCTGAGCGGCTCATGCGGGAACCTTCCCTTCGGAGCGGACTTTCGCGGTGATGCGGCGGAAGAGCGGATACATCTCGCAGCCGAGGCAGAACCCGAACGCCGCGTTCAGGAACGCCGCCGCCAGCGCGAGGGCGGTGGCACCGATGCCGAGCCAAGTGGTCCCCGTCGCGTACCCGACGGTGCCCAGGAGGGCGAAGGCGAACCCGACACCCTGCGCGAAGCGGGGCGCGGCCTCGTCCTCCAGTTCCCTGGGAGGGGCGAGACGGGGACGGACGAGCACTTTGAACACCAGTCCGTACGGGGCGTACCGAAGGCCGAGGGAGGTCGCGATGGCGAACACGACGGCCTGAGCGGCGAGCAGTGCCCAGCTTCCGGTCACCAGGACGACGACGAGGACGACCGTGGTGACGGAGGCGCCGAAGCGCGGCCCGCGTGGATCGACCTGCATCAGGGATCTCCTGGCGGAGTGGAAGCGTGCGTACGAGCTAGAAGGAGAAGGTGCTCGGGGGCGGACGGGCTCGATGCCTCAGGCCATGCGACAGAGCGAGGCGGCCACGCGGCAGAAGTCCACCGCGCGGCGCTTCGTGAGCATCTGCTCTGTCCAGTAACGCACGGACACGATGTTAAGCCGACAATCCACGGGCTGTCACATCCGTCTCGCCTTGCGAGACAGTGACATTCGTCTTAGCGCAGGTCATGAGGCTGCTGCTCAGGTAGTGGCTCATGTGATGACCTCCCCCAGAGCCGCGATGACGTCGGGTTTGCGGGGCGCGCCGGCGGCGCGCCGGACGACGCGGCCGGCGGCGTCGAGCACCAGGACGGTCGGCGTCCGCACGACGTTCAGCCGCCGGACGAGATCGAGATGCGCCTCCGCGTCGAGCTCGACATGCGCGACGCCGTCCACCATCCGGCTCACCTCACCGAGCACCCGGCGGGTGGCCCGGCACGGCGCGCAGAACGCGCTGGAGAACTGCAGCAGCGTGGCCTTCTCGCCGAGCTCGGCGCCCATGTCGTCAGGGCCGACGGTCTCCCCCACCTGCCCGCCCTCCTCCCGCCGGGCGCGCAGCACCCCGTCACGGCGCCGCCTCACCAGGCCGAACACCGTGGCCGCGAACAGCACGCCCGCTGCGGTCAATGCTCCGATCATCGTGGGGAACAACCCCCGGGGCGCGCGCTTTTCTTCCCGCGGCCCGCCTTCTTTGCCTTCCGGCCTTCGGTCAGGTGGGGATCGTGAGGAGGGGCCGCCCGTCCAGGCCGACGATCTCGAAGGAGAACAGCCGGCCGCGCGGGAACATCGTGGACCCGCGGTACTCACCGCAGCCCTCGTCGTACGGGACGTACCAGCTGCCGAGCGCGTCCCGGCGGCCGTCCCTCGTCGGCGGCCGGTCCCACACCACTGTCACGTACGCTCCCCCGGCGCGGTTCACGGGTTCCGGGATTACTTCGGCGCGGTCGCCTGGAGATCGTTCAGCCGGACGTTCTCGGCGGTCGCCGCCACGCGCAGCCCGTCCGGCGTGGGCTCGATCTTGCTGATCCGCGACCCGACCGGCAGGTCGGAGACGGGCACCACCCACGTGAGCTGCCGCTTCACCAGCGCCAGCGGGATCTGCGCGGCGCCGTTCGACCCCACCGACACGGGCGAGATCGCGATGCCCTTGGCGGTCGGCCTGACCTCCACGACCGCGGTGCCGTTCACCGGGAAGTTCAGGATGTTGCCGGTCAGGTCGACCGACAGGTCGTCGCCCTTGGGCCCGATCCGCTTGACCTCCTTGGGCGCCTGCTTCTGGATCACGTCGTAGGGGACGACGGCCGAGGCGGTCGCGGTGCGCGCGGTCACGTTGGCGGCGCTGCCCTTGGTGACCTCCGACAGCGGCGCGTCGACGCCCCGCATGTCGACCTTGACGCCGGTGACGGTCACGCCCTGCTGCGTCCAGTCGCCGATCGCCACCTCGATGTGCTTGTACTCGCCGCCGACCGCCTGCGTCAGGAACGGGATGCCGTGGATCGTGACGTCCGGCCGCTCCTGCAGGTTGTACTGCGCGGCCACCTGCTCGCCGATCTTGTCCTCAGCGACCCGGACCCCCAGCCGGTCCGCGGCGACCAGCCCCGCGGCCACGAGGATCAGCAGGACCAGCAGTACTTTCCGCATGTCTCTCCTTAGGCCTGGGGCATGCGTTCGCCACACGATAGTGAACGAACCGCCCCAAAAGGGTCGCTCCGGAGAATGACCTCTCCACCCGAGAAATCACTCGCCCGCGGCGACCGGCCGCCTCACCCGCCCGCGAAGGGCGGCAGCACCTCCACGACCCCGCCCTCCGGCAGCGCCACCGACGCGTGCGGCCGCGTCCCGACGGGATCCCCGTCGACCAGGAACGAACTCCGCCCGACGACCCGGGCGAACTCGTCGCCGCGCCCGTCCCTGGCCGCGGCGACCGCGTCCTCCAGCGTCGCCGCGTCGTACGGCTCCTCATGCGTCCCCGCCGCGGCCTTGGCGGCCGCCCAGTACCGCATCGTTCCCTTGGCCATGCCTACAGGCTCTCATCTCCCGCTGACACGGTCCGGCCAGGTCGCGACATGGCCGCCGGAGGCACCTCGGTTATGCTCATGGGTGAGGGATCCGGGCGACGAGGCCATGGAGTTCATCCGAAAGGCCCTGCATGGCCACCTCGTCTTCGAGCCACCGGCCGTGCGCCGGTCTTGGGGGTGAGCCGCCTGGGTCCTACGTCTTTTTAGAGACGGGAGGCGGCACTTGAGCAGCTTGCTCTTGCTGACCAACGCGTTGGAGCCCTCTGACGAGGTCCTGCCGGCGCTGGGACTTCTGCTGCACTCCGTGCGCGTCGCGCCCGCCGAGGGTTCCGCGCTCATCGACGCGCCACCGGCCGACGTCGTCCTGGTGGACGCCCGCCGCGACCTGGTCCAGGCCAAGGGCCTGTGCCGCCTGCTGCGCACCACCGGACTCGACTGCCCGCTGCTCGCGATCGTGACCGAGGGCGGGCTCGCCGCCCTGAGCTCCGAATGGGGCCTGGACGACGTGCTGCTCCAGACCGCCGGCCCCGCCGAGGTCGAGGCGCGCCTGCGCCTGGCCGTCGGACGCGCCGCGGCCGGCGCGGAGGCCGACGAGGTCCCCGGCGAGATCCGCAGCGGCGACCTCACGATCGACGAGGCCACCTACACCGCCCGGCTCCGCGGCCGCGTCCTCGACCTGACGTTCAAGGAGTTCGAGCTGCTGAAGTACCTGGCCCAGCACCCGGGCCGCGTCTTCACCCGGGCCCAGCTCCTCCAGGAGGTCTGGGGCTACGACTACTTCGGCGGCACCCGCACGGTCGACGTCCACGTCCGCCGCCTCCGCGCCAAGCTCGGCGCCGAGTACGAGTCCCTGATCGGCACCGTCCGCAACGTCGGCTACCGCTTCGTCCCCGACCACCGCCCGGGCGACTCGGAGGAGAAGACCCCCGCCCGCGCCTGACCGCCGTCCCGTTCCCCGCCCGCGAAGCCGCCCGCCCGGAGCAGCACCGGGGTCAGGACGAAGAGGACGGCCGCGAGCGCCGCG
Source organism: Actinomadura coerulea (assembly GCF_014208105.1). NCBI lineage: Bacteria > Bacillati > Actinomycetota > Actinomycetes > Streptosporangiales > Thermomonosporaceae > Actinomadura > Actinomadura coerulea. The sequence continues at coordinate 6,962,548 of NZ_JACHMQ010000001.1, read as the reverse complement.
ACCGCGACCATGGCGCCGCGCAGCCCGACGGCGTCCGCCCAGAGCCCGACATAGACCGGCCCGGCCAGGAACCCGAGGTAGGACACGGTCGTCACGACCGACGTCGCGCGCCCCCGGTACTCGTCCTCGACGTCCCGCGCGACCAGGCGAAGCAGCGTCGGGAACAGCACGGCGGTCCCGGCGGCGGCCATCGCGAGGCCGATCCCGGCGAACACCAGCGAGGACGCGGCCGCGATGACGACGGCGCCGCCCGCGGCCCCCGCCGCCCCCGCGAGAAGGACCCGGCGGACGCCCCCGGCGCCCCCCACCGAGAACCGCGTGATCGCCACCGTCCCCGCGAAGACGGCGGGCGCGACGGCACTGAGCCCACCCGATCGCAGCTCATCGTCGGCGAAAACGGCGCTCCAACTCTGGTGCGCGTTCTCGCTGGCGAACGCGAGCGCACCCAGCACCCCCACGAGCAGCAGCGGGACGACCCGATGCCGCCCCAGCGGCGCCCCGGCCTCACGCTGGACCGCGAAATCTCCAGGGAACACCCATAGGCACAACCCAGCGGCCAGGCAGCCGCAACCGGCCACCACGAACGGCACCACGAGCGGCAGGGACGAGGCCACTCCACTGGCGAGGCTCGCCAGAACCACCAGGCCGGAGAAGACACCATGGGCCCGGGTGATGACCGCCCTCCCGGCGACCCTCTCGGCCCTCCCGGCGACCGCGTTGATGCCCACGTCGGCCGCCCCGCTGGCGGCGCCCACCACGGCAAGGCCGGCGCACAGGCCGGCCAGGTCCACGGCAGCGAACGCCACGACGACTCCGGCTCCGCCCAACGCCATGACGGCCGCGCCCGCGACTCCCGGCCCCCACCGATCCAGTGCCCGCCCTGTCAACAGCATCGCCGGGAGGGCGCCCGCACCCACGAACAGCAGCGCGAAGCCGAGCGCACCGTCCCCGATCCCCGCCTGGTCCTGGACGCGGGGCACGGAGGCGCCCCACACCCCCCAGAACGTCCCGAACGCAGCAAATCCCGCGAACGCGCGCCACGAGACCCGGACACCCATGTGTGTAACGATACACAGATATCATCGAGCGTCATGGAGCCGTCCGGAGGCGCGAAGCGCGCGACCCTGGCCCAGGTGGCGGAGCGAGCAGGCGTGTCCGTCATGACCGCCTCCTACACCTACAACCGCCCGAACCGCGTCTCGGAGCAGGCCAGATCGAGGGTCCTGGCCGCGGCCGCCGAGCTGGGCTACGCCGGTCCCGACCCGAGCGCCCGGTCCCTGCGCCGAGGCAGCAACCGCACGCTCGGAGTGGTGATGGGCGAGCATCTGACCTACGCGTTCGAGGATCCGGAAGCGGTGTCCTTCATGGCGGGCATCGCCGGCGTCTGCAGCGAGCACGGGTACGGCATGACCCTCGTCCCCGTCACGGGCGCCGCCGACGACGTCACCCGGATCACCGACGCCGCCGTCGACGGCTTCATCGTGTGGACCACCTCCGACGACGACCCCGTCCTGGCGGCCGTCCGGTCGACGCGGCGCCCCGCGGTGGTCCACGGAGGCCCGGCGGTCGAAGGCATGGAGCTGGTGACCATCGACAACCGCGCGGCGGCCCGCGCGGTCGGCGCCGCCGCCTGGGCAGGCGCCGAGCGCCCCGCCGTCGTGTGCTTCCCGCTCGACCGCGACCGGAGAACCATGGTCACCAAGGGCGGTGCCCTCCCCGGCGCCGCCTTCCCGGTGACGCGCGAACGCCTGGAGGGCTACCGGCAGGCGGCCGAGGCCGCCGGGATCGCCTGGCAGGACGTGACCGTCGCGGTGTGCGCGCGCAACGGCGCGGACGAGGCCGAGCGGATCACGGCGGCCCTCCTCGCCTCCGCGGAGCCGCCCGACGCGATCGCCGCGATGAGCGACCGGCAGGCGTCCGGAGTCGTCCGCGCCGTCCGCGCCGCCGGCCGCTCCATCCCCGGCGACGTGGCGGTCACCGGCTGGGACGACGCGGCGGCGGCGGCACGCCTGGGCCTGACGACGATCGCCCAGTCCCTACGCGACCAGGGCGCGTCCTGCGCCCGGATCGCCCTGGGCGGGCCGAGCACCCGGACACCGGCATGGTCCCTCGTCCACAGGACCAGCACCCGCCCCTGACAGCCGGACGACCAGGATCAGGAGGGCTCGGGAGCGCCGTTGAAGCAGAACCGCGGCGGCGCCTTCAGGATGGGCGGCTCGGAGCCGGGAAGCTCGGCGATCTCGATGCCCTCGCGCTTCGCCATGGCCGTCACCGTGGGCAGGTGGTCGTGGTAGAAGACCGGAACCCAGCGGTCGGACGGCTCGCCGTGGCCGGCGGGCAGCTCCACCAGCCCCTCCTCCCGAGTGACGCCCGCCCGGGCGGCCACCTCGAGCGCCTCCCGCGGGTCGGCCTCCCCCACGTCCAGCGCCGCGAGCAGCGCCTCGACGGCGGGACGCTCGACGTTCCCGGCGGTCACCGCGCGCATCAGATCCTGGTAGGCCAGCGCCGACGCGGAGCCGGCCTCGCCGATGAACTCGTCCATGCGCTCGGCTCCGTCGGCCAGGATGATGGACAGACCGTCCTCCACGTGCTCGGGGAGCGGAGGCCCCTCCCAGGAGCCGTCCCACCAGCGCAGGAAGGCCACGGAGTAGTCCTCGTTGACCAGGAGGTCCTGGAGCCACTCCCAGGGAAGCCACGACGGGCCTCCGGCGAGCAGGTCGACGGGCAGGTCCTGGATGTGCGTGTCGGAGGCCTCGTTGTCGTAGCCGTACAGCAGCGCCCGGCCGCCCTCCACCCAGCGCAGGGCCCAGAAGCCGTTCCCGATGTCCTCGGTGCGCAGGGTGCCGCCGTCAATGTGGACCCGGCCGGAAGAGTCGTCGAGGTAGGGGATCATCATGGCCTTGACCACGCCCTGGGCCCAGAGCTCGGCGGGCGGCGGCACGTCGGTGGAGACTTGGTCGAACACGGCACTCCTTCTCGTCGGACCTTTACCGGCCGTCCGACGCTTGGGGAACCGGACTGGTTCCCGGACGCGCCCGCCGCGATCGCCGCCGTTCTCGCCGACGTCACCGCCTGCGGCGCATTGACCTCAACATAACTTCAGGTCCTACGGTGCCCGTACCAATGATCGTCCGACAAGGGGCACCGCGCATGACGACAGAACGAGCTTCCGACGCCGAACTGGCCGCCCAGCCGGCCGCCTACTGGACCGGACTGGCCTACGAGGCCCTCATCGCGTTCACCAGAGCCCGGCAGGCCGAACTGGGCTTCACCCAGCCCCAGTTCTGGCTGCTCCGCAACCTGTCGGAGAACGACCTCTCCCCCGACGGCCGTGGCATGACCATCCCCGAACTCCGGGAGGCGATGAAGTCCTACCTGAGGCCGGAGGACGACCTGGAGGCCGAGGCCGAGGTCCTCCTGGAGCACGGCAGGCTGACCCGCGACGGCGAAGGACGCCTGTGGATCACCGAAGAGGGAGAGAAGGCCCGAACAGAAGTGAAGCGCCACGCCCCCGAGATCCGCGCCCGCATCCACCAGGGCATAGACGACGCCGACTACGTCACCGCCCTGAAGGTGCTCCAGCAGATGATCCGCAACACCGACACCCCGAGGCAGACCACACAAGTTGATGAGTAGAGACCGGCGGCCAAACCCGCGCGAATCACGCGCCTGAGGAGTGGCTCCAGCCAAAAAAGGGACCCACTCCTCCAAGGGATCCGCCCGACACCAAGCCATCGGCTTCCAGGGCGTGAGTCGGAAAGTGACGTCTCAGCCGGATTCCGAGTCCCCGCCAGCCGACGGACCGGTCAAAACGCGGGTCAGCAGGTCACGAAGGTGCTTCTGGTCGGGGCCAGGGAGCTCGAAGAAGGTCCGGGCCAGCGCGTGGGACCTGGAGCGCAACTCCCGGCGCTTGTGCTCTCCGGCCTCGGTCAGCACCACATGCTTGACGCGGCGGTCGCCCGGGGCGGGCTGGCGGGTGACCAGGCCGCGGCGTTCCAGGCCGTCCACGATGCCGGTGACGTTCGACGGTTCGCATGAGAGCCAGTCGGCCAGCTCACGCATCGGGGCGGGCCCGGCCAGGTTGGTCAGGACGAGCGCCTGGGCCGGAGGAAGCCCGAGTTCCGCCGCGGCGGCGTTGAACTGGGCGCGCAGCCGCCCCGTGACCTCGAAGACCAGGCCGCTCAGGTCAGCCACGACCGCATCCGCTTCGGTACCGGCATCAGCGTCGGCGTTGGGGCTCATGCCGCCAGCATAGCCAGCCATTAAGCAACCTAACTGTTCAGCTCCTGAAACACCTGCTACGATCCGCCACACGAGAAAGTTAAGTTCCTCAACTATCGAGCAGCTGAAGGAGACGTCGCGATGGCGCAAGTCAGCACGCGCGGACACGCCGGCCTCAGAAGTCCACGACGCGCACGGGCACTCGCCGTGGCGGGCGCGGTCGCGGCCGCGCTGGCGGTCTGGGCGGTCGGAGAACCACTGCTGGGCCACGACCTGGCCGTCCAGCAGAAGGGCCAGGAGCCCCGAGACCTCGGAGCGGCCGCCATCGGCGTCTTCGCGCTGGCCCCGTCGCTGCTCGGCTGGGCACTGCTGGCCGCGCTGGAGCGGGTGACGCCGCTGGCGGCCCGGATCTGGACGGCCATCGCCCTCACCCTGCTAGCGGCGTCGTTCCTGCCCGTCATCGGCGTGCAGGCCTCCGGCGGGACCAAAACGGTGCTCGCCCTCACCCACCTGGCCGTCGGAGCCGTCCTCATCCCCGTCTTCTGGCGGACGGCCACATCTCGCAGCGCCGACCCGGGGAGCAAGCGATGACAGCCCCCGAGGACGAGGTCTTCGACAGCCCCACCCCCTGGGTCGCCGACCACATCCGCGCCTACCTCGAGACCGACGGCGCCCAAGGCCACCTCTACCAGGGCTGGCCGACGCTGCTGCTCACAACACGAGGCCGCCGATCCGGCAAACTGCGCCGCACCGCGCTGATCTACGGCCGGGACCAGGACCGGTACCTGCTGGTGGCCTCCAACGCCGGCGCCGTCCAGCCCCCCGCCTGGTACCTCAACCTCACCGCACACCCGCACGTGACCGTGCAGCTCGGAGCCGACACCTTCACCGCACGGGCCCGCACCGCCACCCCGCAGGAGAAACCACCGCTCTGGGCCCAGATGAGCTCGATCTTTCCCCTCTACGACAGCTACCAGGCCACCTCCAAACGAGACATCCCAGTGGTGATCCTGGACCAAACCACCCCCTGACTCGCTCCGGGAGCGGCGGCCCCGCCGCGCGACGACGGCGGTTTCCAGCTCACGATGAGGACGCCCGGTGCCACCTGAGGAGGAATCCGAAGACCTGGCACGCCTGGGCCGTGTTTCGAAGTAGGTGGAGCCATTCGTTGATGGCGGTGATCTCCAGGGTGGCCTGGTAGCGGACGGAGAGCTTGTCGTATCGGGTGGCCACGGCCCGGTGGCGCTTGAGGCGGTTGATGCCGCACTCGACGGCGTGGCGGCCACGGTAATCGACCGGGTCGAAGGCGGGTGGGCGGCCGCCGCGGCGGCCTCGCCGCTGCCGGTGGCCCGCCTGGTCGGCCGGCACCGGGATCGTGCCCGCGATACCGCGGCGGCGCAGGTGAGCACGGATCGCCCGGGAGGAGTAGGCCTTATCGGCCCAGACCCGGAGTGGCCGGGTCCGGGGACGACCCCGACCAGGCCGGGCGACCCTGATCCCGGCCATCACCGCCTCGAACTGCGGGGCGTCGCCCCGCTGCCCGGCCGTCACCACCAGCGACAACGGTTTCTGGCCCTGCTCACAGGCCAGATGCACCTTGGTCGACAGCCCGCCGCGGGAACGGCCCAGTGCGTGATCGTCCGGCTCGGTGGCTGTGCCGCCTGGCGGCTCGCGCTGCAGATCGCCCCGTCGCCGGGCACCGGCGGCGTGCTGATGGGCCCGCATGATCGTGGAGTCGACGTTCACCTCCCAGGTGATCAACCCGGCCGCGTCCGCCCGCGTCTGCAGCCCGGCCAGGATGCGCGCCCAGGTGCCTTCACGCTGCCAGCGGCGGAACAACCCGTAGACCGCCTGCCAGGAGCCGTAGCATTCGGGCACGTCCCGCCAGGGTGCACCGGTCCGTACCCGCCAACGGATCCCGTCGATGAGCTGCCGCTTGGTCCATCTCGACGGTCGACCCGATCGCCTGGGAACGGGCAGCAGCGGCCCCAGGATCGCCCATTGCGCGTCGGTCAGGTCGAACCGCCTCGTCACCGCTAGGGTGGCCACGAGGTCTCCGGTTATGGGTTCTTCTTGGTCGATGAAACCATCTACCGGAGACCTCACTGCGTCCGGCTCACAACACGCCGACACTCACCCCACTTCGAAACACGCCCTAGTGTTCTGCGCCTGAAATCCGTTGCAGATATCGGGCGAGGGAGTCGAGGATCTCTTCGGCGGTCTTGGTCCATACGAACGGTTTGGGGTTGGTGTTCCATTGCTGGACCCAGGCGCGTACGTCGGCTTCGAGGGCTTGGACGCTTTTGTGGACGCCGCGTTGGGTGAGTTGGGTGGTGAGGTAGGCGAACCAGCGTTCGACCTGGTTGAGCCAGGACGACCCGGTCGGTGTGAAGTGCAGGTGGAAGCGGGGGTGGCGGGCCAGCCAGTCGTGCACGAGCGGTGTCTTGTGGGTGGCCAGGTTGTCGCAGACAAGGTGCACCTCCAACTCGGCTGGCACGGCCTTGTCGATCGCGACCAGGAACTTTTTGAACTCAGTCGCGCGGTGCCGGCGGTGCAGTTCGGTGATGACGGTCCCGTCAGCGATGTTGAAGGCGGCGAACAGGCTGGTGGTCCCGTGCCGGGCGTAGTCGTGGGTGCGCCGCTCGGGCATGCCCGGCATCATCGGCAGCACCGGCTGTGACCGGTCCAGGGCCTGCATCTGCGACTTTTCGTCCACGCACAGCACCACGGCCCGCTCGGGCGGGTGGTGGTAGAGCCCGACCACGTCCACGACCTTCTCCACGAACAGCGGGTCGGTGGAGATCTTGAAGGTGTCGGCCCGGTGCGGTTTGAGGTCGAACCGGCGCCAGATCCGCCCGATGGTGGACTTGCTCAGCCCGGTGCGCTCGGCCATTGAGGCCCTGGACCAGTGCGTGGAGTTCGGCGGGGTCTGCTCCAACGTCAGCGTGACCACCTCCTGCACCTTGTCCAGCAGGATCGAGGGCGGACGGCCGGGGCGGGGCTCATCGGCCAGCCCGGCCAGGCCGTGCTCGATGAACCGGTGGCGCCACTTGGCCACCGTCGGCGGCGAGACGCCCAGCTCAGCGGCCACATGCGTATGGAAGGCCCCCGGCTGTGCGCAGGCCAGCACGATCCGGCACCGCAACGCATACGCCTGCGTCGAGGTCGCCGCCCGGGCCCCGCGCTCCAACTCCGCCCGCTCGGCCGCGGTCACTGAAAACGGCTGCTTCGGCCGCCCCGTCCTCGCCATCGGCCCAGCATAGATTTACACAACAGATTTCAGGCGCAGAATACTAGCTCAGAAGCCGAGGGGAGCGACCAAGGAAGCGACGACCAGTGGTTCGTCAGGACGCAGGCAGAAGCCCGTCCCACGGAGCACGAGCGGAGGACGAGGAAAGCAATGCCCTCCCACCGCAATCACCACCAGGGCGGTATTGCCCAACGAGCGGCGGCCACCGCACTGACCACGGCTGACCGGCCAACCTAAGCGGCCAGGATGCCTACCAGGCGTCCCAACACTGCGGCGTGCGACTTGCCAGCGAGCACGATTCGGGAGATCCGAGCCACCGCGAGAACCAGCCGCGGCCAGGCTTTTCGTCAGGTCAGACCTCGGCAAGGTTCGGCGAGCGCGATCACCGAGGGCGGCGTGAGGGTAGTCGTAGCCAACGGGCGTGCCTGTGGCGGCCAAGCAGGATTCCGAGCCCGCGAGCCACGCTGACCACCGCGTCGCACAGTGTGGTGCGGCGGCTGGTCATGACGGCCAGGCGCCCAGGCCTCGGCGGAGCACGTTCGCTGGTCCAGTACGCGGCGCAACGCACCCAGCGATGCGCGCACTGCCGCGAGACTGCTCTACGGGCTGCTCGACCTGTCATCGACCTGCAACTCACGGCTGCCCAGGCGCTCGACGACGGGCACGCGGCGGACGATGTCGCGCGAATCGGCATAGTCCAGGAAGACCTCCAAACCAGATAGGCACAGCTCTCCCACCTCCACCCGGAGGTCTTCGCTTTACTCCACCGCCAGCTCGGCGCGTCACCGCCAGAGCGGGCAGCACATCGGGGCAGCTGTCGGCAGCGGCGACCACCTCATGGCCGCCCGCGTCCAGGAGCACGGCCCGGCCCTCTAGACGATCATCGGGTGCCCGGGCAGTCCCCCGGGGGCCGCCTCCGACAGTTGAGGCTGAGTACGGGCAGGCGGGTGACCGGAGTTCGCTCCGGTGCATGGGCGCGGGGTCTCACGCGGCTTGAGCCCAGGGTGGGGGTCGTCCGGACACGTTGATCGTGTGAACTGCCGCTGTGTCGGGTGGGTGAAGACGGTAGAGGTAGCGACCGTCTTGATTGCGAGTGATGTGGATGCGGTGGGGGTGGGTGTGTTTGTAGCGGTTGTGCCAGCCGCAGCAGAGCGTGAGTTGGTCGATGTCGGTGGGTGCGCCGAGGGCCCAGCCGTAAACGTGGTCGATCTCGCAGAGGGTGCCGGGGACTTGGCAGCCTTGGACGGCGCAGGTCGGGTTGAGGGCTTCCAGTACGCGACGTTGGGCGGGAGTGGCGAAGCGTTGGGTGCGGCCGAGGTAGAGGGGGTGGCCGCCGACGCCGAGCAGGAGGGGTGAAATGCCCGCGTTGAAGGCGATGCGGCGGGCTTGAGCGGCGGGGATCGTGGTGCCATCGGGCAGGCGGGCCGGGGTGGTGCCGCCAGTAAGGGTGTCCAGGTCACAGATGAGGGTGACCTTTGTGGCTTTGTGGCCGCCGGACAGAACGGATGCGAGTGCGGCGGCGGTGCGTTCGGGGAGGTCGCGGTTGTCGTCGGGTCCGGCGGGTCTGGCCAGGGGGCCGAGGGTGCCGTCCCAGATGGCGGCGTCTTCGGCGTTGAGCCAGCCTTTGATGTAGCGGCCGCCGTCCAGGGAGCGGGTCGCCTGGATCCAGGAACGCTCGTAGCCGCGTTTGGCCTCGGCGGGCTCGGGGTCGCTGTCGTCGCGTTCGGTGATGACCTCGCGGATCCGTTTGCCGAAGGCGGCGACCTTCCCGGCGCAGAAGCCCTGGTCGACCATGCCCAACAGGACCTCTTCGGCGGCGGCGCAGTCGGTGTCGTGCAGCCGGTTGACCGCCGTGGCGATGGTGGCGGCGTGGCCGGTGGGCAGGTCACCGGCTGCCCATCGAGCGGCGAGTTGGGTGAGACGGGGGCGCTGGCGAGCCAGGGCGAGGCGTTCCCTGGCGCGGGCGTCGCGCATGCCGAGCCGGTTGCGCAGCCACGCCTGAGTGGAGGGGAACCCCCACTTCTGCACTTCTCGGCCGGAATCGACCACGCCGACGAGCCCGGCGAGTGCCGCTTCGTTCATGTCGCCGGCGCGGGCGAGGGTTTCGGCGAGCTGCATACACGCCGCCGCCGATTCGGGCGGCGTGCGTCGAGCGAGTTCGGCCGCGATCACAGACGCGGCGTTCACCAATTCCATGGTGGACGTCTCGTCCAGATCAATCGCAGCCAACTCCATACCTCAATGGTACCTCCTTGACCGCCTCTTTAACCTTCCAACGCACAGTAGATTCGAACGAATTATCGAACCTATTAGGCAAATGACCCCCACCTCTCCCATACAAGACATTGAGCCCAAGCATCATTTTTGGGGCAGCACACCAACCCCACGCCCCCACTCCGTGGCTCCGTCTCCGGCGCTCCGACTCCCGCTACCGCGCTCTTGGCCGGGGTGGGGGCGGCGCGTCGGGCGGGGGCAGGCGGAGCCTGCCCGACGAAAGCTGCACCAGGGGCCGCAGAGGCTCCGAAGTCAAGGGTGGGACGAAGTCCCATCGCGAAGCGACGCCGAAGGCGCCCTTGACTTCGGAGGGGCGGCCCCGTACGCAGCGCCGCCCCCACCACGTCCGAACAACTCAGCACGAACGAGGGAGCCCGGCACGAATGACGACTCGGCACGAACGACGAACTCGGCACGAACGACGAACTCGGCACGAATGACGAACCAACGCGGACAAGGAACTCGGCACGGATAACCCGACACCACAGAAGAACTGACTTATAGGACGCTCAAGACCTCGCCGAAACCACTCCCGTGCTCGGGTCGATGAGAACGCGGCGCGCCCTTCCACCGGAGAAGTCGAACATCGAGTTCAGAGTATTGGCACGGGTGTCGAAGGAGGCGTCTCCGATGCGGCCAACACCCCAATTGTCCTCAATGAGGCGCAGGATCGATGCCTGCTCCACAGGACGATGGTCCACGTAGTTCACCTTGGCGTACGGCGAGATCAAGATCAGGGGTAGGCGCTGGCTGGGCCCGCATCGGTCCTGGTAGCCCCCGACCGCCCCGACCTTTCGGCAAGCCGGCGCGTCCTGCGCGGGGTCGTTCGAACCGTTCGTGATGTGCGGCGGGGCGTGGTCGTACCAGCCGTCGGAGTCGTCGTAGGCGAGGATCACCGCCGTGGAAGCCCATTCAGGTGACTTCTGGATCGCGTTGACGGTGGACGCGACGAACCTCTGCTCGTCCAAAGGGTCCGAGTAGCCGGCGTGACCGTCCTGGTAGGCGGGAGCCTTGAGGAAGGAGACCGCCGGCATGTGGTGGGCGGCGAGGGCGGCATGGAAGTCGGCCAGGTCGTACTGGTGGTTGGCCTGGTCGGTGTGGCCGATCGCAGCCACGTCTGACGGAGGCAGATGCTTCTCGTTCGCCGTCGACTTGTAGTACTGGAACGGCTCGTGGTGCGGGCTGTAGTCGATGACCCGGTTCTTGCCGATGTTGGCATGCGCGGCACCGCAGACCTTGTAGCCGTCCCTTATGCCGGTCGGACGGAACCCGCCCTGGAACCACCCCCACGTCACGTGCTTCGCGTTCAGCAGGTCGCCGATGTTGCGACCGGTCATGACGGTGAGGTTGTTGCCGGACGCATGGCTGTTGCCGGAGCAGTCGTCGAAGGCCGGATCAGGGTCGCTGATGACCGTGCCCACGCCATCCCCGTCCGGAGACGAGACCACGGACGGATCCGAAACTCTCTGGTGCGTCTTCGGATCGACCGCGTAGCCGCCGTGCGTCTGCCCTGAGACGAGATTGAGGGCGCCCGGGGTGGACGGCCCGAACACTGAATCCCAGGAGTCGTCGCTCATCGCATAGTTCTGCGCGTAGTTCCACATGGCGGTGACGGTGTTGCCGTCGAAGTAGTCCATGACGAGGCCGGGACTCCCGAAGAGGGGCCTGCCACTGCACTCACCGCGCTCGGTGAACTCGACGAACTTGTCCATGCGGCCGCCGTTGACCGCCTTCTGCTCGGCGGCATAGCCGTGGTCCTGGTCACATGTGAGGGCCTGGGAAGGACCAAGCCGCTTTGGGTTGTACCGGTTGGGGTTCCTCTTCAGGAGCTCGCCGCTCAGTCCGTTGACCTTCGGTGTCCTCTCCGCAGCATGGAACGGAGTGCCGTCGGTGTCGGCGGCCTTCGGGTACGTCCCGAAGTAGTGGTCGAAGGAGACGTTCTCTCCGTAGATCACGACGACGTGCTCGATCGGGCTACGCGCCTCTGCCGTAGTGCGCATGGAAGGAGCGGTTTCCTCGCCGCCCCCGCAGCCGGCACTCAGAGCCACGACCGCGCCGACCACGACCATGGACGCGGCCAGCACCGGGGGCTTGCACATCTCTCCACCACCCCAAGGACCTAGACGACCTACGAACGAACCCATCCCCGAACGAACCCCGCATCGAACGAACCCCGCATCGAACCAACCCTGTCCCGAACCAACCCGGTCCGCACGGGCCCACCCTGTACGAAGCCGCACGGTCTCCGTACGAACCCACCGACTGGACGAGGCGGCAATCGATCTATATGAGCGATGCCCTGCCGAAGAAGTCCGCGCGGCAGAATCATGATCAACGAAGCCTGGGAAGGGCCCTGAGGTGATCGAACAGCCCGAGCCCGCAGAGCGACTCTGTCACCGTGGCTGTGGCCATGACCCGGCTTGTGAGCGGGACCGGGCCACGGCTGGGACTGAGCTCCAGAACCGTGGCCGGAACCGTGGCTGTGGCAGGGACGGTGGCCGGGACCGTGAAAGAGGCCGGGCCCAGACCGAGGCCGAGCCTGGGACTGTTACCGGAACCGTGGCGGTGATCGGAACCCAGGCCGTGACTCGATCGGGACCGATGCCGTGGCCCGGCCCGTGGCGGTTGCCGGGGGCGGGGTCGGGGACGGGGCCCGGATCGTGGTTGGGGTCGATCGAAGCGGGGTTAGCCGAAGCGGCCGGTGATGTAGTCCTCGGTGGCCTTCTGTTCGGGGTTTGCGAAGATCTTGCTGGTGTCATCGATCTCGATGAGCTTGCCGGGCTTGCCGGTCCCCGCGATGTTGAAGAAGGCGGTGCGGTCGCTGACCCGGGCGGCCTGCTGCATGTTGTGCGTGACGATCACGATCGTGTACTGCGTCTTCAGCTTCTCGATCAGGTCCTCGATCGCGAGGGTGGAGATCGGGTCGAGCGCCGAGCACGGCTCGTCCATCAGCAGCACCTGCGGCTGGACGGCGATCGCGCGGGCGATGCACAGCCGCTGCTGCTGCCCGCCCGACAGGCCGGCGCCGGGCTTGGCGAGCCGGTCCTTGACCTCGTTCCACAGGTTGGCCCCGCGCAGCGACTCCTCGACGACCTCGTCCAGCCGGCCCTTGCGGCGGACACCGTTCAGCTTCAGCCCGGCGGCCACGTTGTCGTAGATCGACATGGTGGGGAACGGGTTGGGCCGCTGGAACACCATCCCGACGACGCGCCGCACGGCGACCGGGTCGACGGCCGAGTCGTACAGGTCCTCCTCGTCCAGCATGACCTTGCCCTCGACGCGCGCGCCGGGGATGACCTCGTGCATCCGGTTGAGGGTGCGCAGGAACGTGGACTTGCCGCAGCCCGACGGCCCGATGAACGCCGTCACCGAGCGCGGCTCGATCGTCATCGAGATGTCCTCGATGGCGTGGACGCCGCCATAGTAGGCGTGCAGCCCGGATACCTCGATCCGCTTGGCCATGGGGTCAGGGTTCCTTTCTCTGGATCAGCGGGCTCCGCGAATGCGCGGCTGCCGGGTCAGGAGGGGGTCAGCGCCCCGCGGGCGCCTTGCGCCGCGCGACGAGCCGGGCGACCAGGTTGAGCACCATGATGATCCCGATCAGCACGAGCGCCCCCGTCCAGGCCCGGTCGATCGAGTTCTGGCTGGGGTCGGCGGCCTGCTCCCAGATGAAGGTGGGCAGCGAGGCCTGCGCGCCGTTGAACGGGTCGTTGTTGATCGCCTTGGTGAAGAAGATCGTGAGCAGCAGCGGCGCCGTCTCGCCCATCACGCGGGCGACGGCGAGCATCACGCCGGTGACGATGCCGGTCATCGCGGTCGGGAGGACGACGAAGCAGACCGTCCGCCAGCGCGGCACCCCGAGCGCGTAGGACGCCTCGCGCAGATCGTTCGGGACGAGCTTGAGCATCTCCTCGGTCGCCCGCACCACCGTCGGGATCATGAGGATCGTCAGGGCGAGGGATCCGGCGAGCCCGGAGAAGTCGAACCCGAAGGTCAGCAGCCACAGCGCCAGCACGAACAGCCCGGCGACGATGGACGGGATGCCGGTCATCACGTCCACGGTGAAGCTGATCACCTTGCCAAGGCGGCCGTTCCCGGCGTACTCGACCAGGTAGACGGCGGTGAGCACGGCGATCGGCACGGCGATCAGGCTGGTGATCAGCACCTGCTCCAGCGTGCCGATGATCGCGTGGTAGGCGCCGCCGCCGGCGTCGCTGCCGCTGACGGCGTTCATCGAGAACTGGAAGAACGTCGGGTCGAGGCGCTCGGCGCCGTTCACGATGACGGTCCACAGCACCGACACCAGCGGGATGAGCGCCAGCGCGAACGCGAGGTAGACCAGGCCCTGGACGACCCGGTCCTTGATCTTGCGCCCGGCCGACACCGGCGCCAGCCGGGCACCGGGGGCGGGCTTGCGGGTGGAGACGGCGGTCACACGAACTCCTTCCGGCGCGCGACGACCGCGCGGGCGGCCATGTTCACGAGCAGGGTGATCACGAACAGCACCAGGCCGGAGGCGATGAGGGCGCCGCGGCCGGTGGTGGACGCCTCGGCGAAGCTGTTGGCGATGTTGGAGGCGAACGTGGCGCCGCCGTTCTCCAGCAGGTGGATGTTGATCCCGGGCACGAAGGTGAGGACCATCGCGACCGCGATCGTCTCGCCCATGGCGCGGCCGAGCCCGAGCATGGCGCCGCCGATCATGCCGGAGCGGCCGTAGGGCAGCACCGCCAGCCGGATCGTCTCCCAGCGGGTGGCGCCGAGGGCGAGCGCGGCCTCCACGTTGGCCCGCGGCACCTGCAGGAACACCTCGCGCGAGATCGACGAGATGATCGGCAGGATCATGATCGCGAGCACCACGGAGGCGGTGAAGATCGAGCTCTTGCCGGGCGAGTCGCCCCCGAACAGCGGGATCCAGCCGAGGACCGAGTTCAGGAACTTGCTGATCCCCTCCATGTGCTGGGACAGGAAGGCCAGACCCCAGAGCCCGTAGACGATGCTCGGCACCGCCGCGAGCAGGTCCACGACGTACCCGAGCCCGGAGGCGAGCCGCCGCGGCGAGTAGAAGGAGATGAACAGCGCGATGCCGACCGCGACCGGCGTCGCGATGAGCATCGCCAGCAGCGACGACACGACCGTCCCGAACGCGAGCTGCGCGATGCCGAACCGCGGCGGCGCCGCGTTCGGGTTCCACTCCTCGGCGGTCAGGAAGTTGGCCTTGTTGTCCTGCAGCGCCGGGACGGCCTTCCACACGAGGAAGACCGCGATCGCGGCCATGATCAGCAGCACGATGATGCCGGAGCCGCGGGCCGCCGAGACGAAGATCTTGTCTCCGGCCCGTCCGGTGCTCATCCGCCTCGCGGCGGCACGGCGGTCGACGCCGGCGGCCGCGCCGACGCCGGTCTCGCTCATCACGGGACGTCCTCCTTCGATCATGTCGCCGGAACCCGCGTCGGCCCCGCCGCCGAAGTGCTCGGCGGCGGGGCTGCGGTTCCCGTCTTCTGCTGTCAGGACAGGGCCTTGACGGACGCCTGGACCTTGGTCAGCACGCCCTGCGGGAGCGGCGCGTAGCCCTTGTCGGTCAGGATCTTCTGGCCGTCCGCGCTGGAGGTGTAGGTGAGGAAGGACTTGACGAACTTGCCCTGCTCGGAGGGCAGCCCCTTCTCGCACGCGATCTCGTAGGTGACCAGGACGATCGGGTAGGCGCCCGGCTCCTTGGTCGCGTAGTCGATCTTCAGGGCGACGTCGTTGCCGGTGCCGGTGACCTGCGCGCCGGCGACGGCCTTGGACGCGCTGTCGGGCGACAGCTCGGCGAACTCGCCCGCGCCGTTCTTGACGTGCGCGGTCTGCAGCTTGTTGTTCTCCGCGTACGACAGCTCCACGTAGGAGATCGCGCCCGCGGTGCTCTTCACCTGGCTGGTGACGCCGTCGGACTTCGGCGCGCCCTGGCCGGTGGCGTTCGGCCACTTCTTGGCCTTCTCCCACGTCCAGGTCTTCGGCGCGGTGGTGTGCAGGTAGTTCGTGAAGTTCTCGGTGGTGCCCGACTCGTCCGACCGGTAGATCGGCTTGATCGGCTGGGACGGCAGCTTGGCGCCGTCGTTCTCCTTGGCGATCGCCGGATCGTTCCAGGTCTTGATCTTGCCGGAGAAGATGCTGGCGAGCGTCTCGGGCGAGACCTTGAGGCCGTCCACGCCCTGCACGTTGTACACGACCGCGATCGGGCCGACGACCATCGGCAGGTTCAGCGCGTTGCTCCCCTGGCAGCGCTTCTGCGCCGCGGCGGCCTCTTCGGGCTTGAGGGACGAGTCGGAGCCGGCGAACGCCACCTGCCCGCTCGTGAACGCCTGGATGCCCGCCCCCGAGCCGCTCGGGTTGTAGTTCAGGTTGGCGCCCGCGCACTTGGACGAGTAGAGCTTCGTCCACTCCTCCATCGCGTTCTTCTGGGCGCTCGACCCGGCAGCGTTGACGCTGGCCTTCGCGCAGTCGATGTCGCCGGACGGCGCAGCGCTCGAGCTCGCCGTCGTGTTGTTGTCGCTCCCGCAGGCGGAGAGGGCCAGCGCCCCCGCTACGACCACACCGCCCAGGGCAGCGAGTCGGGAACCGTTCTTCACCGGAGGGTCTCCTTGAGTTTCGTCGGGCGGGTCCCCCGAGCCGCCGCGGCCCATGTCGACCGGACGACGGGTTCGCCGTCGAATGCGACGCTAGGCAGGCGAGGTGACCAGCCGCCCCGATCCAGGTGAACGGCAAATGAACGCAGACGAGCACAGTTGCGAAGAATGCCCCGATTTGCCGTGGCCGCCGGGTTAACATCGCAGCTCACCAGCCCAAAATCCCGGTCGAGACAACCCCGAGCAGGGTTGGCTGACCGGTATCCGGGTAACCACGGGTCTTCCGAGGTGACGGACGTCCACACGGCGGCCGGAGCACCCCGCGCCAGCCCCCTGCGCCAAGCGCTCACCCGACCCCGAGAGCGAGCGCGGTGAGACGCGCTACGCGGTGAGGCCGGCTACGCGGTGGGACGCGCTACGCGGTGGTGGCGTACATGACGTCTACGGCGTGGCGGGTGAAGCCCAATGACTCGTAGAGGCGGACGGCCGCCACGTTCGACTCGTCCACGTACAGCATGATCTGGTCCATGCCGATGTCGCGCAGGTGGTACAGGCCCCGCAGGGTGAGCGTGCGGCCGAGCCCGAGGCCCTGCGCGGAAGGGTCGACGCCCACGACGTAGACCTCGCCGACGCCGCCCGGGTGCACCTTCGTCCAGTGGAAGCCGGCGAGCCGGCCGTCCCGCTCGGCGAGGAAGAAGCCGCCCGGGTCGAACCAGTCCTCGGCCTCGCGCTCGCGGACGTCGTCCATCGTCCAGGCGCCCTGCTCCGGGTGGTCGGCGAACGCGCGGGCGTTCACCTCGAGCCAGGCGCCCTCGTCCCGTCCCGGCTCGAAGGCGCGGATCGTCACGCCCTCGGCGACGCGCGCCTCGGGCAGCGGATCGGCCGCCGGGCGCCGCATCTGGAACAGGGCGCGGGCCCGCCTCATCCCCTCGGCGGACGCGAGGGCGGCGGCGGCCGGAAGATCACCGTGCGCCCACACGCGCAGCGGCCCGCCGGCCTCGTCCCGCAGGGCGCGCAGCAGCGCCCGCCCGTACCCCCGGCGCCGGTGCTCCGGATGGACGACCAGCTCGCCCGCCGCGGGCTCCTCCCCGGACGCCGGATCGAAGTGGGCGTAGGCCACGACGGTCCCGCCGTCGGTCACCGCGAGCCCGGACCGGCCGCCCCGCAGGGCCAGCAGAGCGTGCTCCGACAGCGGCCCCACCCCGTCGGCGTCGGTCGCGGCCCTGGCCGACTCCAGCGCCCCGGCCACCTCGGCGTCCCCCAGCGTCCCGCGCGCCCGCAGCTCACTCACGCCCCACACCCTATGCCGACGCCACCCCCGCCAGACGAGCCCCTGATCCCGCGCACCCATACAGCCTCCGCCCCCCGACCAGCCCGCCCCTGGATCGCAGTTGCCGGCGGCACGGCTCCTGTTGGATTCGTCACAGAAACGTCATCAGGCTGCCGGGTCCCGTATGCCGGGCGAATCTAGCGTCCTCAGAATGATTCGACGACGCACCTTCCTGGCCTGCGCCGCAGCGGGGTTAACGGGCGTGGGCGTGACCGCGCAACCCGCCGCCGCGGGTCCCGCGCCGACCGCGTCCGTGCGGCTTCTCGCGCTGAACGACTTCCACGGCAACCTCGAACCCCCGTCCGGCAGCTCGGGGACGGCCATCGACGAGAACGGCGACGCCGTCCCCGCCGGTGGCGCGGCCTACGTCGCCGCCCACCTCAAGCGGCTGCGCGACCGCGACACCCTCACCGTCGCCCAGGGCGACCTGATCGGCGCCTCGCCGCTGATCTCGGCCGCCTACCACGACGAGCCGTCCGTGCAGTTCCTCGGCGACGCCGGCGTCACGGCGTCGGCGGTCGGCAACCACGAGTTCGACGAGGGCTACCAGGAGCTGCTGCGCATCCAGAACGGCGGCTGCCACCCCGTCGACGGCTGCTCCCCGGCGGGCCCCTGGCGCGGCGCGAAGTTCGACTACCTGGGTGCGAACGTCCTGCTGAAGAAGAACGACGGGCCCGCCGTCAAGCCGTGGACGATCCGCCGCGTCAACGGCGTTCGGATCGGCTTCATCGGCCTCGTCACCAAGACCACCCCGAGCATCGTCACGGCCGAGGGCGTCAAGGACCTGAAGTTCCAGGACGAGGTGGGCGCCGCCGACCGGGCCGCGCGCGAGCTGAAGCGCCGGCACGTCCGTGCGATGGTCGTACTCGTCCACGAGGGCGACCAGGTCAAGGCGGGCGAGCGGCCGGACGAGTGCGGCGTCGTGCCGGGGGCCGGGACGCGCATCGCCCAGCAGGCCGATCCCGAGATCGACATGGTGCTGTCGGGGCACACCCACCAGCAGTACCTCTGCTCGGTCAAGGACCCGGCGGGCAACGCGCGGCTGTTCTCCTCCGGCTCGTCCTTCGGCCGCGTCATCACCGAGGTGAACCTCAGGGTGAACCGGCGGACCGGCGACATCGTACGGTCCTCGGTCAGGGCCGACAACCACGTCGTGACGCGGGACGTCCCGCCGGACCCGGCGAC
This sequence comes from Actinomadura coerulea, assembly GCF_014208105.1. Lineage (NCBI taxonomy): Bacteria > Bacillati > Actinomycetota > Actinomycetes > Streptosporangiales > Thermomonosporaceae > Actinomadura > Actinomadura coerulea. The sequence continues at coordinate 6,943,683 of NZ_JACHMQ010000001.1, read as the reverse complement.
GCAGGCCTTCGTGCGGACCTGGAAGGACCGGGTCTCCGTGATCGCCGACAGGCCCATCGGCAAGATCACCGCTGATCTGACCCGCGCCCCGTCCGCCGCAGGCGAGACCGCGCTCGGCGACGTCATCGCCGACGGCCAGCTCGCCGGGACGAAGGAGCTCGGCGCCCAGGTCGCGCTGATGAACCCGGGCGGCGTCCGCACCGACCTCGTCCACAAGGCGAGCGGCTCGGAGGGCGACGGGGTCGTCACCTACGGCGAGGCGTTCGCCGTGCAGCCGTTCAGCAACGTGATGGGCGTGACGTCGCTGACGGGCGCGCAGATCGACGCCCTGCTGGAGCAGCAGTGGACGGCCGCCGGTGAGAAGATCCTCCAGCCGTCGGCGAACCTGCGCTTCACCATCGACCGCGGCAGGCCCGCCGGCGACCGCGTCTCGGCGATCACCGTCGACGGGGCCCCGGTCGACCCGGCCGCCCCCTACAAGGTCGCGGCGAACAACTTCCTCCTCGGCGGCGGTGACGGCTTCTCCGTCTTCACCGAAGGCAAGGACCAGGTCCTCGGCCCCATCGACCTGGACGCGTTCGTCGCCTACTTCAGCGCCCAGGGCACGATCTCCCCGCCCGCCCTCGACCGCATCTCGGGTCAGTGACCGCGAACCCGGGTCGGTGAGCCGTGGCCCGTGTGCCGGGACGCCTTCGGGCGTCCGGCGCACGGGCCACGCGCAGGCCGGCCGGCGCTCCGCTCAGGGGCGGCCCCTGATATCAGGCGCCGAAGAAGTGGACGACGTAGTAGACGGCGGCCGCGACCGCCGCGGCGGCGGGCATCGTCAGGACCCACGCGACGAGGATGTTGCCCGCCACGCCCCAGCGGACCGCTGAGAGCCGCTTGGTGGCCCCCGACCCCATGATCGCCGAGGTGATCGTGTGGGTGGTGGAGATTGGAGCGTGCCAGATGAACGCGGTCGCGTACAGGACGATGGAGGCGGTCGCCTCGGCGGCGAAGCCCTTCGGCGGATCGACCTCGATCACCTTGCGGCCCAGCGTGCGCATGATGCGCCAGCCGCCCGCGTAGGTCCCGGCCGACAGCGCCCCCGCGCACGCGATGATGACCCACCAGGGCACCGAGTTGCCGTCCGAGTGCCCGGTCGTGACCAGTGCGAGGACGATGATCCCCATGGTCTTCTGGGCGTCCTGCAGCCCGTGCCCGAGCGCCAGGGACGCCGCGGACATGGTCTGCGCGATGCGGAAGCGGCGGCCGACGCGGCTCGGGTTCGACCGGCGGAAGATCCACAGGATCGCGACCATCGCCAGGTAGGCGAGGCAGAACCCGACCACCGGCGACACCACCATCGGCACCGCGACCTTGTCGACCACGCTCGACCAGTTGACGTCCGACAGCGAGGCCAGCCCGGCCCCGACGACCCCGCCGATCAGCGCGTGCGAGGACGACGACGGCAGCCCGAAGTACCAGGTGATGAGGTTCCAGGTGATCGCGCCCAGCACCCCGGCCGCGACGACGGTGAGGCCGTGCAGACCGCTCGGCGGCGTGATGACCTCGCTGATCGTCTTGGCGACGCCGACGCCGAGCAGGGCGCCGATCATGTTCATCGCGGCGGCCATGCCGAGCGCCACCCGTGGAGTGAGCGCCCGGGTCGAGACCGCCGTGGCGATCGCGTTGGCCGCGTCGTGGAACCCGTTGGTGTAGTCGAACACCAGGGCCACCACGACGACGAGGATCAGCACCGCCGTCTGCGCGCCCGACCGCAGCCCGAGCGCGCCCGCGATCATGACGACCAGCACGCCGGCCAGCAGGAGCAGCCAGGCGCGGCCGGTCACCCGGCGGGTCGCCTGCTCGCCCAGTGTCTCGGCGTTGGCCGGGGACTCTCGGGTGAGGGTGGCGCCGGGGTCCTCGGCAGCGCTCATGATTCCTTGACCGCTATGGTCTCGACCGTGTTCGCCACGTGCTCGAAGGCGTCGGCGGCGTCCTCCAGCCGGTCGATGACCTGCTTGAGCTTCAGCACGGTCAGGGTGTCGTACTCGCCGCTGAACAGCTGGGCCAGCAGCTTGCGGTACACCTGGTCGCCCTGGTTCTCCAGCCGGTTGATCTCGATCCAGTACTCGTTGAGCTCCTTCATCGACCGCAGCCGGGGCATGGCCTCGGCGGTCAGCTCGGCTGCGCGCTCCAGGACCTCGACCATGTGGACGATGCCCTTCGGGAACTCGTCGATCTTGTAGAGCACGACGAGGTCGGCGGCCTCCTCCATCTCGTCCATGACGTCGTCGATCGTGGAGGCCAGCCGGTAGATGTCCTCGCGGTCGAAGGGCGTGATGAACGTTTCGTTCAACCGTCGCATGATCGCGTGGGTGCATTCGTCGCCCGCATGTTCGCAGGCGCGCATCTTCTCCGCGATCGCCGCCCGGTCGGCGCCGTCGCTGATGAGTTCCACGAGCAACCTGGCGCCGGTGACCAGGTTGTTCGCCGAGTCGGCGAACATGTCGTAGAAGCTGTCCTCACGCGGCGTGAGACGCAAGCGCACGTCGTTCTCCTGAAGTGCCGGAACAGTCCGCTGAGGATCGTAGGCGCAACCAGCCGTAAAAAGAACCTTTGCCCCGGCTTCGGCTGCTGTCCGCCATCCTCTCACCTACAAGATTGCCCTAGATCAGGAGGTACATACCCCGCGAGAAGGCCCCTATCTGGAGGAAGGTTCGCCGGTTCGGGCCGTGCGGGCGCCCCGAGCGCGCCGACGGCGGTGACGATGAGTGAGATTCGTTACAGTGCCGCGACCTGGGCGGCGAGCTTCGGCGGTGCTGAAATGACGAACCGGGGACGCCCCGAAAACGGCGTCCCCGGTTACGGTGCTCAATCTCGTGGCGTCAGCTCACGTCGACCTGCGTCGCCGGACCGCACTCCTAGTACCATGTCGATCTCGGCGACGGTCAGCGGCCGCTCCGCCGCCGCCACCGCGCCGAGCATCTCGGCATAGAGTTCGATCTCGTCGAGCGCGACGCGGTCGTGGACGCGCATATCGAGGTTCTGGCGCACCGCGTCCACCTCCGTTCGTTCCCCACACCCGTCGTCGAGGCTACGCGTCTCGTCGCGGCGGGCACATGACCCAAGAGGGCCATTCGAGGGCCACCTCGGCCCCGTCCGTCCGGGGGAGGTCCGCATGCGCCGCCGGCCGGCCGGCCGCACGCACCGGTTTCGGGAGCCGCACCCCGGACTGGCTAGCCTTCCCAGGTGATGCCCGTCTGATGCGCATGACCCATGCCCAGGAGGGGAAAAGCGCGCGTACGGGCCGGTCACGGCCCCTACTGGAACCCCGGCGGCGTTCCCTGGTGGAAGCCTCCGAGCATCTGCTCCAGCGGCGATTCGGGCAGGTCGCGGACCGTCAGCCGGGCCACGGTCGCGGCGTTGACGTCGGCCCCCGCGAGCCGGGCCGCCTGCCGCGCCACCGTCTGCTCGAACAGCGCGCGGACCGTCCGGGCGTAGGCGAACTGCGGGTCGTCCCGCAGCCGCGAGAAGCGGTTGAGCAGCTCGACGCGCAGTTCCTCGTCCAGCATGTAGAGGTCGCGTTCGGCGTGGCTCTGGAAGAGCTGGACCATGTCGCGGTCGCCCATCCCGGTGAACTCCAGCGTCCGCGCGAACTCGGCGCGGAAGGCGGGGTTCCCCGCGAGGAAGCCCTCCATCTCCGCCGCCGGGCTGGAGCAGATCACCATGAACCTGGCCCGGCCCTGGCCCTCCGCGCCCCGCTTCATGTGCCGCAGCAGCTCCCCCACCACGGCGGGTGACCGGTCGAGCAGGTACGCCTCCTGGATGAGCAGTACGCCGCCGAGCGCCTGCTCGACCATGCCCGCGACCCGGTTCTCGGTGTCGACCCGGTCGCGTCCCGCCAGGTGGACGGGACGGCAGGCGACCACGTGCCCGGAGTTCAGCAGGCCGAGCGCCGCGTAGATGCCGCCGACGAGGCCGGCGACGGTCGTCTTCCCGGTGCCGGGCGGCCCGGTGAAGACCAGGTGCCGCGCGTCGCCGCCGGACATCCCGTACCGGGCCCGGTCGGCCGCGAGCCCCGCCTCATCGGCCAGTTCCGCCACGGCCGCCTTGACGTCCTCCAGGCCGGTGAGCTGTTCGAGGCGGTGCAGGTAGCCGTCGATGTCGCCGGGCGGGCGCAGCGCGGGCTCGATGCCCTCGGCGACGCCCGCGAGATCGTCCGGGGTCAGCACGAGCCGGTCGTGGGACGCTCCGGCGCGCTCCATGTTCCGCTGGGCCGCCTGGTCCAGGTAGGCCTCGACCAGCCGGGCGTTGACCAGGTCGCCGGGCCCGCGCAGCCGCTCCAGGTCGGCGCGGACCGTCTCCAGGGCCGCCGCGCCGATCGTGACGCGCCGCTCCTCCGCCAGCAGGTGCAGCAGCGTCATCCGGTTGTCGAGGTCGCCGAAGTCGGGCAGCCGGTGGACGCGGAACGCCTGCACGAGCTTCGGGTGGTCCTGGAGCAGCCGCTTGTAGGCGCGCGGCTCGCAGGTCGCGATCACCGGCGTGGTGTTCACCGGGTCGCGGCGGGCGCGGCGCACCGCGCCGACGAGGGCCGCCGGGTCGGACGCGCCGGCGACGGCCACGTCCAGCCGCTCGAACAGGATCACCGGGCCGGGCTGCCCGAGCAGCTGCCCGAGCCGCTCCGGCGGCGCGTTGCGGACGTCCTCGGCGTCGTGCGCGCGGATCGACCCGTCGCCGAGGCCCGCGTTGGCCAGCGTCAGCGCGATCATCCGGGCGAGCCGCCGCTGCCCCGAGTGCGGCGCGCCGACCAGCAGCACGCCGGGGACGCCGGACCTGATCGAGCTGGGCGCGCCGTCCACGCGGGTGCGCTCGACGTCGTCGTCCGACGAGGCCCTCCACTCCTCGGCGTGCGCCTTCAGGTCACCGAGGAGCACGGCCGCGTCGTGCTCGCCGTACACGAAGCCGAACCCGAACCGCTCCAGGACGCGGCGGGTGCTGCGGTCGCTCGGCGGCGGGATCTCGTGGACGGGCTGGTCCGGCGACGGCGTGTCGTCCAGGAAATCGAAGCCGCCGACCATCGTGCCGGACATGACCTTCGTCCCCGGGCCGCCTCCGGGAGCGGGCGGCACGGGGTTCGGCGGCACGGGGTTCGGGGGCACGGGGCTCGGGGGCACGGCGTTCGGGGGCACGGGGTTCGGCGGGGCTGGGTTGGGCGCGTCTTCGAGGTCGCCTGGGCCGAGGATGCGCGTCCCCGGCGGCTGGCCCTGCTGCTGACCCGGCTGGTTCGGCTGGCCCTGCTGGTGCTGCTGGTGCTGCTGGTGCTGCTGCGGGGGGCCGCCCTGGCCCTCCATGCGGGTCGCGTACGGGTCGAACGCCTGCGGCTCGGGCGCGGGCGGCGCGGGGTTCGCCGCGCCCGGCCGGACGTTCGGCTGCGCGTTCGGCTGGGGCGGCGGAGCGGCGCCCGCCGCCTGGTACCCCAGCTGCGTGTACGGAGGCACGAAGTTCTCGTCCTGCTGCTCCTCCTCCGGAGGGGAGAAGCCGCCGAGCTCCTGCGGGGGCGCGACGGGCTGGGCCGGCGGCGAGGGCTGCGCCGGGCTCTGCATGGGCGCGGGGCTCTGCATGGGCGCGGGCGGCGCCGGATTCTGCATGGGCGCAGGGGGCGCCGGGTTCTGCATGGCCGCCGGAGGGGCCTGGTGCTGCGCGGGCGCGGGCGGCGCAGTACCGGCACGCTGGAAGCCCAGCTCGGTGTACGGCGGCGCGACGTTGCCCTCGTCCTTGCCCTCCTCGGCGGGCGAGTGGCCGCCCATCATCGGGTCCGGGGACGCGAACCCGGGGGCGGGCGGGGAGGGGAACGCCGCCTGCTGGCCGGGCGCGGGGCCCTGGGCGTGCCCGGCGGCCGGGCCGGGCGCGTTCTCCCAGCCGGGCTGCGCGGGCGGCTGGACGAACGGGCGGCCGGGCTCGGACGGCGCGAAGTGCGCCCCGGACGCCTCCTGCGGCGACGCGCCGGGGGCGATCCCGGGCTGGCTCGGCATGTTGAACGGCGCCGGCTGCGGCGCCGCGGAGTTGGGCGGCGGTGTGTTCGTCGGCGCGGCGGCCGTGGCGCGGGCCCGGTTGCGTCCGATGATCCCGGCGACGACCGCGGTCGGGACGGGGAAGCCGCGCGGACGGGCCGGCATGCCGCCGAGCCGGCACCACGCCAGGTCGACCTCGTACATGGCGGCGAGCAGCGACTCGGCCCCCGGACCCGATCCGGCGGCGGACCGCAGCGGCTCCGGAAGCCGCATGTCCTGCGGCCAGAGCCGGCGCAGCGGATGGCCCTTCTGCTGCGACACCGCCTGCACGGTGTAGCGGATCTCCGGGTCCAGCCAGGGCACGATCGTGCCGACCATGTCCTTGCGGACGACGTCGAGATCGGCGGCGAGCAGGGCGGCGGCCACGAGCCGGGGCTCGATGTAGGCCGGTTCGGCGGGGTCGCCCGACAGGTCGGCTATCAGCTCGCTGAGCGTGTAGAAGGCGTGCCGGAAGTTGTCGCCCGGGGAGCTCTCGTTCCTCAGCGCGGGCACGAGGTTGGGCGGGCAGCGCGTCAGCCACTGCTGGACGATCGCCTGGTCGCCGTAGGGCAGCGCCCCGTAGTCGACCGTCGGGTTGGACAGGGTGGTGCCGAGGATGGCGAGCAGCGCGTCCGCCCTCACCTGGAACCGGACGTCGTCGCGGAGCGCGCTGGCGACGGCCCACATCGTCCGCAGGACGACCACCGCGGCGTCCACCCGGCTGGCGCGCAGCCGCTCGGCGTAGAGCGCGACCAGCGACTCCAGGGCGGGCGGGGTGAGCCAGCGCGGGCCGTCCACCTCGGGGAGGGGCCTCGCGCGGTAGGGCTTCCACAGGTCGAGCATCTGGGCGTCCAGCCGCGAGTCGAACGCGGGCGCGGCGGAGCACCACAGCATCACGCCCCAGGCGACGGCGACGGTGGACGGCGTCTCGCTCGTGAACTCCCGCCACCAGTGCGGGTAGTCGGGCGCCGCCAGCGTGGCCGCGGACTCGACGGTCGAGCGGACCCGCGAGGTCAGCTCGGTGGCGAACCCGTGCGCGACGAAGGGCAGCCCGGACGGCGGGTCGTAGGAGAAGTCGGGCCCGGCCGGGATGACGTGCGGCGGCAGCGCCGGGACCTGCCCGGCCCCCTGCTGCGCGGGCCTCGCGGCCATCCGGACGGAGGGGATGCGCGGCGGCGGGCACAGGTACCACTGGCCGTCGGCCGGGTGCAGCCGGTACCAGCGGGCCCACGCGCCGAACAGCCACCACGTCCCGTCGGGCAGGACGAGCATGCGGCCGGCGATGGCGTGATGGCGCTGCTGCGGAGGCGCCGACGGCCACCACGCGGCGGCCACCATCGCCCTCGTGTCGCGCTCTGCCTCCGTGAACGGATCGTGCCCCGCAGGGGGGCTCGGCGGCGGAGCACTGCCATAGCCCGGTCCCCACACCACGATGGTCATCGTAGTCAGCAGAATCCGGCCGAGGCTCCCCCGAGCGCCCCCTTCTCCGCGTTTTCGCAGGTCAGGGGTTTATGAGAGGCAGGGAAACAGGCGCGCCGGGTAAGGCCGGGCGCACTGGGCGGCGCTGTTCAGTCCCACTGGGCGGTGCGGTGCCGGTCGGCCTTCTGCATGTAGACCTCGGGCGTGTACCGCAGGACGGCACGGTCGTCGTCGGTCAGCTCCCGGACGATCTTGCCGGGGGTACCCGCGACGAGCACCCCGGACGGGATCTTCTTGCCGGGCGGGACGAGCGCGCCGGCGGCGATGAGCGTCCCGGAGCCGATGCGGGCGCCGTTCAGCACGATGGCGCCGATGCCGATGAGCGAGCCGGTCTCGACGTGGGCGCCGTGCACCATCGCCTTGTGGCCGAGGCTGACCCGGTCCTCCAGGACCGCCGGCATGCCGGGGTCGGAGTGCATGCAGCAGAGGTCCTGGATGTTGCACTCCTCGCCGACGACGATCTCCTCGTCGTCGCCGCGCAGCACCGAGCCGTACCAGACGCTGGACGCGCGGCCCAGCGTCACCCGTCCGACCACGACCGCGCCGGGCGCGACCCACGCGGTGGGGTCGATCTTCGGCCGGTCCTCGCCCAACGCTCCCAGGTAGCTCATGGCGCCGATGGTAGCCGCGCCGCATCCCGAAGAAGGCGCGCCGCATCCCGAAGAAGGCGCCCCCCGGTGAAGCGATTTATCCGTAGATTGGATAGTTTGTCGCGCACGCCCGTGTGACGAAACGGCAGCGAGAAGTGCGTTCCGGTTGCGCGAATGGGGTGGACCGGACAAGAGTCGTCCTGACGTTTCCCACCGTGGGCCGCTCACCGGCGGGTGAGGATCGCATCTCAACCGACCCTGACGGGGCGCCGACCCCCGCCAACGACCCCCAAGGCATCATGAGCAACGAAGCCGAAATCCTGCCGAACCTCCTCCAAGAAGAGTCCTTCGAGATCGTCATGCGCGGCTACAACCGCCGCCAGGTCGACGACTACATCGCCCGCGCCCAGCAGAAGCACCGTGAACTAGAGGCGCGGCTCGCCCGCGCGCAGGACGAGGTCGAGCGGATCCGCCGCGAGATGGCCGAGGTCCGGGAGGCCCGCAAGCCGACCGGCGACGACCTGAGCGACCGGCTCCGGCAGATCATCAATCTGGCCGAGGACGAGGCCCGGGAGAAGCTGGCCGAGGCCGAGGCCAAGGGCGGCGAGATCCGCGAGGACGCCGAGCACGAGTCCAAGCGGATCATCGACGAGGCCCGCGGCCACGCCGACCGGAACCTCGCCCAGGCGCAGGAGAAGGCCGAACACCTGCTCGCCTCCGCCAAGAAGGAGTCCGACAGCGTCCTGTCGTCGGCCAAGCAGGAGGCCGAGCAGACGGTGACCAGCGCCCGGTTGGAGGCCGAGCGCACCCTCACCGCGTCCGAGCGCCGCGCCAGCGTGATCAACGAGGGCGCCACCCAGCGGCTCACCGCGCTCACCAAGAACCACACCCAGGCCCTCCAGCGCCTCACCGAGATCAGCGACACGCTGCACCGGCTGCTGACCGCCGAGAACGAGGCCGGTCCGCTGGAGAAGATGGTCGAGGACGCCGTCCGGCAGAGCCCCGCGCCCCGCGCCCAGGCCAAGCAGGCCCCGCAGGCGCAGCCCGCGTCCGCGCCTGGGGCGAAGCCCGCACCGGCTCCCGCCAAGCCCGCGGCCGCCAAGCCCGCCCCTGCCAAGCCCGCCGTCCCCGCCGCTCCGGCACAGGCCAACCCGGCACAGGCCAACCAGGCGCAGACCAACCCGGCGCAGGCCAACCCGGCGCAGACCAGCCCGAACCCGGCGAACCCTCCGCAGACGCCCCCGGCACAGGCCAACCCGGCACAGTCCGCCCCGCCGCAGGCGAGCCCGCCGCAGACCGCGCCGCCGATCAAGAAGCCCGAGCCGGCCCCGGCCGCCGACGCCCCCAAGCCGCAGGTCCCGCCGCAGGCCAAGCCCGCCCGCACGGACGAGAACTCCGGCGGCCCCGCGACCACCCCCATCCCGCCGCAGCAGCGCGGCCCCATCGAGCTGTAGAGCGAGACCGAGCTGTAGAGCGAGCACGCCGTCGGGCGGTGCGCCGGGTCCTGAGCAGGCCGGGCGCACCGCTCGACGCGTTCAGGGGATCCGGCGTTATATAGGATCTTCAACGTGAGCAAACGGACCCATCCGCGCGGAACCGCCCGCCCGGTCAGGCTTCTCGGCGATCCGGTCCTGCGCACCGAGTGCGACCCGGTCCGGACGTTCGACGCGTCCCTGGAGCGCCTCGTCGACGACATGTTCGTCACCATGTACGAGGAGGACGGCGCCGGCCTCGCCGGCAACCAGATCGGCGTCGGCCTGCGGATCTTCGTCTACGACGTCGAGGACGACCGCGGGCGCCGGCACGTCGGCCACGTCGTCAACCCGGTGCTGGTGGCCGCCGACGGCGAGCTGGTCGTCGAGTCGGAGGGGTGCCTTTCGGTCCCCGGCCTGCGTTTCGACACCCCCCGGTACCGGCACGCCGTCGTCGAGGGCGTGGACGTGAAGGGCAGGCCCGTCCGCGTCGAGGGCACCGGCTACTTCGCCCGCTGCCTCCAGCACGAATGCGGGCATCTGGCGGGCAAGGTCTACATCGACGTCCTGTCCGGGGACGCCCGGCGCGAGGCGATGCGCGCGATCCGGGCCCTCCGCGAGTAGGCGCCGGCCCCGGGCCGGACGCGCGGGCGCTCAATCTGGACACGGCCGCATTCAGGGGACGTTCAGGTTGGGATGGCACCCTCTGCGATGATGTGGAGGGGGACTGTGCCAGTGGTCGAACGTACGGCGAACGGCGGCAGGGCGGCGGAGGCGACGCTGCTCGTCGTCGAGGACGAGCCCAACATCCTGGAGCTCCTCGCCGGCAGCCTGCGCTTCACCGGTTTCGAGGTGATCACCGCCACCAACGGCGCGGACGCGGTGCGGTCGGCGCGGCGGCACCGCCCGGATCTGATCGTGCTGGACGTGATGCTGCCCGACATCGACGGCTTCGACGTCGCGCGGCGGCTTCGGTCCGGCGGGGACCACACCCCGGTGCTGTTCCTGACCGCGCGGGACGCCGTCCAGGACCGGATCAAGGGCCTGACGATCGGCGGTGACGACTACGTCACCAAGCCGTTCAGCCTGGAGGAGGTCATCGCCCGCATCCGGGCGGTGCTGCGGCGGTTCCGCGGCGGCGCGACCGAGCCGCCGGCGCGCATGGTCTTCGCCGACGTCGAGCTGGACGAGGACAGCCACGAGGTGTGGCGCGGCGGCAGGCCCGTCCAGCTGTCGCCGACCGAGTTCAAGCTGCTGCGCTACTTCATGGCGAACGCGGGCCGGGTCGTGTCCAAGGCGCAGATCCTCGACCACGTGTGGAACTACGACTTCCGCGGCGACGCGGGCATCGTCGAGTCGTACGTGTCCGCGCTGCGCCGCAAGGTCGACAACACCGAGCCGCGGCTGATCCACACGCTGCGCGGCGTCGGCTACGTGCTGCGCGAGCCGTCGAGAACGGGCTGATGGCCACGCGGGCCCCGGCGGCGGCCGCCTCTCCGGCGGGGGGCCTCGCGCGGCTGTGGGCCCGCACGTCGCTGCGCGTCAAGCTGATCGCCGGGATGCTCGTCCTGGTCACGCTCGGCATGACGGTGATGAGCGCGGCGGGCGCGTCCGTGCTGCGGCAGTACCTCGTCGGACGGGCCGACGACCAGCTGCGCGGTTCGGTGGGGCGGGCGATCGACCAGGTCGTCCCGCAATTGGAGAGCGGGCAGACGCGGATCACCGTGCGGATCCCGAGCGAGATGTACGGGCAGGTCCGCACCACCGACGGCCGCTCGCTCGGGCAGAACGAGGCGTGGAGCGAGGCCGGCCATCCGCGCCTGCCGTCCGACCTGAACAAGCACGTCGACCGGCCGTTCACCGTGACCGGGACCGGCGGGTCGACGTGGCGGATCCTGGCCGAGCCGATCCCCGGCGGCGCGGTGATCGTGCTCGCGTTCAGCCTGGAGGAGATCGACCGGACCGTGCAGCGGCTGGTGGTGATCGACGCCATCGTCGGGCTCGCCGTGCTGGCCGTGCTGGCGGTGGTCGGCGTCGGCGTCGTCCGGGCCAGCCTGCGCCCGCTGTCGGCGGTGGAGGAGACGGCGGGCGCGATCGCGGCGGGCGATCTGTCCCGGCGCGTCCCGGAGGCGGACCCGGGGACCGAGATGGGCCGGCTCGGACGGTCGCTGAACACGATGCTCGGGCAGATCGAGGCGGCGTTCGGTGCACGCGCGGAGTCGGAGGCGGCGGCCCGGCGCTCGGAGGAGGCCGCGCGGCGCTCGGAGGAGACGGCGCGGCTCTCGGAGGAGCGGATGCGGCGGTTCGTCGCGGACGCCAGCCACGAACTGCGCACCCCGCTGACCGCGATCCGCGGGTTCGCCGAGTTCTACCGGCAGGGCGCGGCCCGCAGCCCCGCGGAGCTCGACCGGCTCATCGGCCGGATCGAGGAGACCGCCTCCCGGATGGGCCTGCTCGTGGAGGACCTGCTGCTGCTCGCCCGGCTGGACCGCCAGCGCCCGATCGAGCGGCGCCCGGTGGACCTGCTCGCCGTCGCCGCCGACTCTGTCCAGGAGGCGAGAGTCCTGGCACCCGAGCGCACGATCGACCTCACCGTGGAGGGAGGGCTGGCGTACCAGGTGCTGGGGGACGAGCCGCGGCTGCGGCAGGTCCTGGGCAACCTGCTCGCCAACGCCGTCACCCACACCCCGGAGGGCACGCCGGTCGAGGTGCGGCTGTCGCCGGGCACGCTGCGGGACGAGCCGGCCGCGGTCGTCGCGGTCGCCGACCAGGGGCCCGGACTGGCTCCCGACCAGGTGGAACGGGTCTTCGAGCGCTTCTACCGCTCCGACGAGGGCCGCTCCCGCGACGACGGCGGCGCCGGTCTCGGCCTCGCCATCGTCGCCGCGCTCGTCGCCGCCCACGAGGGCGTCGTCCGGGCCGACTCCACGCCCGGCGAGGGCGCGACGTTCTCGGTCGTCCTGCCTCTGGCGGACGACTAGGGACGGCGAGCCGGAAACACGTCGGCTATCGGAAACGTGGCGGCGATCAGGAAACACGGCCCCATTCAGGAAACGTTCAGGATCGTGGGTTCAAATGGATCCACAGGGCGCGCCCCGGTCTCGACGGGGAGCGGGAGGCCGCGCCCTGGCCAACTTCACCCCGACCGCCACAGTCCACCACGGCGGCACGGTCGGGAGGGCGGCTGGAGGGATGACCCTTCGGCCGCTTTTTCATGTCATGTGGGCGTTCAGCACACTTTCAGGTCGGCTCCAGGCGGCCTGCAGACCCGCGGCGCACTCTTCATGGTGAGAGAGCGACAGGGGGATCCGATGAACGCCGACCGGCCGCAGCAGCAGCCCTGGGAGCCCACCAGCCCCGGGGGGTCCAGCAGACCCGGCTTCGACCCTTACCCGCAGTGGGGTGACGTCCCGCCGCCGCGGCAACCGGCGGCGCCGCCCCGTCCGGGCATGTTCGAGGGGGGCATGTTCGGCGCGGGCGTGTTGGGCACGACGCGGCACAAGCTCGCCGCGGTGGGCGCCGCGCTGGCACTGGCCCTGGGGGCGGGCGGCGCCGGCGCGGGCGTCGTGCTGGCGCTGACGCACAAGAGCACCGTCTACGCGAGCCCGACGGCCGTGTCGGGGGTGTCGTCCAAGAGCACGACCGCGCAGGTCGCCGCCGCCGTCCAGCCGAGTGTGGTGTCGATCCAGGCGCAGACGGCGTCCGGCGTGGAGGGCGGCTCGGGGGTGGTCCTGCGCTCGGACGGAGTGATCCTCACCAACGCGCACGTGGTGTCGGGCGCCCAGCAGGTCGCGGTGAAGTTCAGCGACGGCAGGACCGCGTCGGCGCGGGTCCTCGGCACCGACAAGGCGGAGGACATCGCCGTGGTCAAGGCGCAGGGGGTGTCGGGCCTGAAGCCCGCGACGCTCGGCGCCGGCGGCCGCGTCTCGGCCGGCGACGAGGTCCTGGCCGTGGGCAGCCCGCTCGGGCTGGACGGCTCGGTGACGTCCGGCATCGTCAGCGCCCTGGGCCGCGAGATCCAGGAGGGCGACGACCAGCAGCAGCTCCCGCCCGGACTCCGGGGGCAGCTGTCTCAGCAGCAGCAGACCGTGATCAAGAACGCGATCCAGACGGACGCCGCCATCAACCCCGGCAACTCCGGCGGCGCGCTGGTGAACGCCGCGGGCCAGGTGATCGGCGTCAACACCGCCATCGCCACGTCCGGGAGCAGCGAGGGGAACATCGGGGTCGGCTTCGCCATCCCGATCGACGCCGCCAAGAAGGCCGCCGACGAGATCATCGCCGGCGCATCGGTCTGACCCGGGACGCCGTCCGGCCAGGGCTCTGGGGGGAGCGGGCGGCGGACGGCGCCCCGGGCAGGTAGGTCCTTCCGGCCGGGCCGGGCGGGAGGACCGGGCAAGGGAGAGCGGCCGCGTGACCTGCCTGTGAGTCACGCGGCCGCTCACATCCGTCCGGCGCCTCGCCCACTCGGGCCTGCGGTCAGCCCTGGTCCGGGGCCACGCCCCGGACGACGGCGGCCGGGCGGCGCTTCAGCTTGGCCAGCATGCGGCGCGTCCTGAGCAGGTAGTACTCGCGCGGCAGCGTGCGGACGCGCAGCGGGAGCCGCGGGTACACGAGTGCGATCACGCCGACCAGGAGACGGAACCGGCGTTCCCGTGCCGCGTTCCACGTCCACCCGTACTGCTCGCGGATCGGCGCGGGCATCAGCCCCGCGGTGAGCAGCCGGATCGCCGCCAGCCCGGGCGCGTGCAGCGGCCCGCCCGGAAGCCTCGGATCGAGCACCTGCTCGGCGATGGCCCGCGACGCGTCGGTGATCTCCAAGGTGCGCAGCATGCCCGCGTAGTACTCGCGGAACTGCGGGTAGGTCCCCGGCATCCGCTCTTCCGGGCAGCCGAGGATCGTCGCGTAGACCTTGGTCTGCCGGTAGAACTCCTCCAGCTCCGCGTCGGTGAAGGTCCGCCGGAAGACCAACTGGTAGAACTGCACCGCCACCGCGAACAGCGTGGCCGCGACCCACACCTGCAACTCAGGGTCGTTCGCCTCGTAGTCGGGGCCCGTGACGGCCGCGTGCCCCTTGGTGACCAGGGCGCTGAAGGTCTCGGCCTCCTCCCTCGTCCCGAACTGCACGGCGTAGAGCCAGCCCATGGTGTTCCGCAGCCTGCGCAGCGGGTCGTCCGCCGTGTAGCTGTGGTCGTAGACGCCCTGCGCCACCTTGGGATGCGCGGTCTGAAGCAGCGACGCGGCCCCGCCCGCGGCGATCAGCACGCCCTCCCGCGTGATGACGCGGATGAGGTCGTCGTCCCGGAAGAGCCCCTCATCGGCAGGGCCGTCGGCGGGGCCGTCGGCGGGGTCGTCGGCATGCTGATTGGCGATCACGGTCATGGCGACCAGTGTAAGTAAGTACTTTCAGTTGTCGCCAGTAGGGCCCGCGAGCCAGACGTCGCCGGAACGACGCGACGGCGGGGACGAGACGGGAGCGAGACGGGGCGATATTGAAGCGACTGGGCCGAGCCTTCCCTGCGACAATGGGGCCATGCCCGCCCAGATCCACGTCCGCGGCTCGGTCTCCATCCCGGAGTCCGAGCTCAGCTGGCGCTTCTCCCGCTCCTCGGGGCCGGGCGGGCAGCACGTCAACACCAGCGCCACCGCCGCCGAGCTCTCCTTCGACGTCGCGAACTCCCCGTCCCTCCCCGAGCCGCTGCGCGCCCGCGCCCTGGAGCGCCTGTCCGGCCGCCTGGTCCGCGGCGTCCTCATGATCCGCGCCGAGGAGTACCGCTCCCAGCAGCGCAACCGCGACGCGGCCCGGACCCGCCTGGCGACCATCCTGGGCGAGGCGACCGCCCCTCCCCCGAAGAAGCGCATCCCCAAGAAGGTCCCCCGCGGCATCAACGAGCGGCGGCTGGAGAACAAGAAGCGCCGCAGCAGCGTGAAGCGCCAGCGCAACGCCCGCTGGGACTGACCCCGCGGCGACAACGCAAGGCGCCGGAGACGCAGCGCGGGTTCTGATGGCGCAGTAGGCCGCGAGGTACCGGGGCGTCATGTGCGGCCGCCCGCCCAGGGGAGGCGCCGGGAGCCGCCGCGCCCGTTCGAGGTCGCCCGCGTAGTCGCCGCGTCCCTCGATCAGGGCGATGTTCGCCCGGATGGCGAGCGCCCGCGCCTGCAGGTCGGTGTCGCCGGCGGGCGAACCCGCCACAACGCCCTGTTCGGCTCAGCGGCGGAACAGGGCCTGGCTCGTCCCCATCATGATCCGGTCGTGCGGCCGCAGTGTCCGCATGACGGACTCCAGGACGGGCCGGGCCATCGAGACGCACCCCGCGGTCTGCCCCGCGCCGATGTGCATGAAGATCGCCGAGCCGTTCCCCTGGACGACCGGCGAGTCCGGAGGCCGGTTGTAGTCGATCACCACGGCCTGCCGGTAGGGGCCGTCCAGCATGATCTGCGAGAGGTCCTCGTCGGCGGGCAGGCACGCGCCGCGGTAGTAGCGGTTGTAGCGCCGGTCGCCGACCGTCGAGCCCCAGCAGTCGCCGCTCGCCCGGAGCCTCCGGTAGGGGAGGCGGGTCCCCGGGTCTCCTTCGCCGAACGCCTGGGTCAGGCTGTAGGAGCCGGTCGGCGACTTGCCGTCGCCCTCCCGCTTGGCGCCCGCTTCGGCGTACCCGTTCCGTCCCACATGCCCCGGTGCGGTCAGGAGCGCCTTCCACGAGCGCCCTACCCGGACGCATTCGGTGACGACCACCTCGGTCGTCCCGTACCCGGCCGCCACGGCGAACACCACATGCCGTGCCGCACCCGCCTCGTACCGCGTCTTCCCTTCGTCAAGGGCCCGGCAGGGATCCTCCGCGCTCTCCCGGGCGAACGCCTGTGGAGCCTGAACACCCGCCGCGACCAACACTGAAAGACAGGCGAGAACCCCCATGGCACCCGAACGCATGACGCCGCTCCCCGCTCCCCGAACAAGCACGCCGATGATCGCGTTCCGGTCCTACCCGTTCAGGGGCGTGCCGACCGTCTTCCAGGACGTGCCGTCGAAGTGCATCACCAGCCCGGTGACGGACGTCCCGGTGGCGGACGTCGTGCCGGCGAGCCACACGTCGTCCTCGGCCCGGACGTCCACGGCCGTGACGGATGAGGAGGGCGGCAGCGGGACCTTCGGGTCGACCCACGCGGTGCCCGTCCAGCGCAGCACGGCGCTCGGGCCGCCGGACGCGGCGTCGACGCCCGCGATGGAGTACGCGGTGCCGTCGGCGGCGGACACGGCGGTCGGGAAGCCCACCATCGGGTAGGCCACCTGGCTCCACTTGGTGCCGTTCCAGTAGAGGCCGAGGGTGCCGCTCAGGTTGTAGCCGAGGACCCACGCCTACTGGCGCTGGACCGGATCAGGACACCACGGAAACCGCAAAACGCCCGGAACCGTGAAGTTCCGGGCGCTCTGCGTACCGCCGCCCTGCCGGAGGGCACTCGTACCGGGGGCTACTCGCCCTTCCAGTTCGGCTTGCGCTTCTCGGCGAAGGCCGCCGGGCCCTCCTGGGCGTCCTTGGACATGAAGACCGGCAGGGTGATGTCCTGCTGCTTCTTCCACGCCTCGTCGGACGTCCAGTCCGCGGACTCGACGATGACCTTCTTGGTCGCCGCGAGCGCCAGCGGGGCGTTCTCGGCGACCTTCAGGGCCAGCTCCTTGGCCGCGGCGAGCGCGCCGCCCGGCTCGGCGAGCCGGTTGACGAACCCGAGCTCGGCCATCCGCTCCGCTGGGTACTTGTCGCCGGTGAGGGCGATCTCCATGGCGATGTGGAACGGGATGCGCTGCGGCAGCCGCAGCAGCCCGCCGCCCGCCGCGACCAGTCCGCGCTTCGGCTCGGGCAGCCCGAACTGGGCGTCCCGCGCCGCGACGATCATGTCGCAGGACAGCGCCACCTCGCAGCCGCCGGCCAGGGCGTAGCCCTCGACGGCGGCGATCAGCGGCTTGGCCGACGGGCGCTCGGTGATGCCGGCGAACCCGCGCCCCTCGACGGTCGGGTTGTCGCCCGTCAGGAAGCCCTTGAGGTCCATGCCGGCACAGAACGTCCCGCCCGCGCCGGTGAGGATGCCGATGGACAGGTCCTTGCGGGAGTCGAGCTCGTCGAGGGCCGCCGCGATCCCCTTCGCCACCTCGCCGTTGACCGCGTTGCGGGCCTCCGGGCGGTTGATGGTGATGATGAGGACCGCGCCGTCTTCTTCGGTCAGCACCGCGTCGTTGCCGGGGGGCGCGGGGGGTCGTCCCCCCTCGGGCGATACAGCATCGGTCATTCAGGGCCTCACTTCGGCTGGAAGCGGATACCGCCGTCGAAGCGGATGGTCTCGCCGTTCATGTAGTCGTTCTCGATCAGGGACTTGACCAGGTGGGCGAACTCCGACGCCTTGCCCATCCGCTTCGGGAACGGGACGGGGGCGGCGAGCTTGGCCTTGAACGCCTCGGCCGCCTCGCCCTCGCCGTAGATCGGGGTGTCGATGATGCCGGGGCAGATCGTGTTGACCCGGACGCCGATCGCGGCGAGGTCGCGCGCGGCGGGGAGCGTCATGCCGATGATGCCGCCCTTGGACGCGGAGTAGGCGAGCTGCCCGGTCTGCCCCTCGATGCCGGCGATGGACGCGGTGTTGATCACCACGCCGCGCAGGCCGTCCTCGTCGGCGGGCTCGGTCTTGGAGATGGCCGCGGCGCCGATCCGCATGAGGTTGAAGGTGCCGATCAGGTTGATCCGGATGACGGTCTCGTAGGACGCCAGGTCGTGCGGGGTGCCGTCGCGGTTCACGGTCCGCGACGCCCAGCCGATGCCGGCGCTGTTGACGATGACGCGCAGCGGGGAGCCGGAGTCGACGGCGGCCTGCACCGCCGCCTGCACCTGCTCCTCGTTCGACACGTCCGTCTTGACGAAGACGCCGCCGATCTCGTCGGCGAGGGCCTTGCCCTTGTCCTCGTTCAGGTCGGCGATGACCACCTTGGCGCCTTCGGCGGCCAGCGCGCGGACGGTGGCCTCACCGAGGCCGCTCGCGCCACCGGATACGACGGCGGAAACTCCGTTCAGGTCCATAAGCGACACCTTACGTGAGGGACCGAATGTGGTTCGGGGTGATGCTATCCAGACGCCGCCGCGCGCTCTGCTCACACCCCTGCGGATCGCGGACGCACGGTGTTGGACAGGACGCACGGTGTTGGACAGGACGCACGGTGTTGGACAGGATGCACGTCTTGCACAGCACCCACGTCTTGCCCGGGCGACGAAGTTACTCGGGAGTCACAATAGAGAACGTTTGCTGCCCCCTGGCAAGGGCACCCGAACCCCATGAGCGAGCGTCCCGCACAGAGCCAGTCCTACCCCGGGCGAACCAAGGACATGACGCCCGAACCTCGCGACGAGATGCGCGGCTACACCGGCAGCGGCCTGCTGGACGGCCGGCGCGCACTGGTCACCGGCGGCGACTCCGGCATCGGCCGCGCGACGGCCGTCGCGTTCGCCAAGGAGGGCGCGGACGTCGCGATCACCTACCTGGAGGAGGACGAGGACGCCCGGCACACCGCGGGCCTCGTCGAGGCCGCCGGCCGGCGGTGCGTGACGTTCGGCGGCGACCTGGCCGAGGAGCGGCACTGCCGGGAGGTGGTCCGGCACACCGTCCGCGACCTCGGCGGGCTCGACCTGCTCGTCCTGCACCACGGCACCCAGACGCCGGTGAAGGACGTGCGCGAGATCGACGACGCCCAGCTCCGGCGGACGTTCGAGGTGAACGTGTTCTCGCTGTTCTGGACCGTTCAGGAGGCCCTCGACCACCTGGGCCCCGGGTCATCCGTGATCATCACGGGGTCCATCAACGGGCTGCGCGGCAACAAGACGCTCATCGACTACTCGGCCAGCAAGGCGGCGGCGATGGCGCTGACCACGTGCCTCGCCCAGAACCTCATGGACCGCGAGATCCGGGTCAACTGCGTCGCGCCCGGCCCGGTCTGGACGCCGCTCATCCCCGCCACGTTCGACGAGGAGAAGGTCGAGGACTTCGGAAAGCAGGCCCCGATGGGACGCGCGGCCGACCCCGACGAGATCGCGCCGTCCTACGTCTTCTTCGCCTCCGACCGCCAGTCGTCCTACTACACCGGGCAGACCCTAGTCCCCGCCGGCGGTGAGATCCACCCGGGCTGAGGGAGTTCCGATGACGGAGCTGCGACGCAGCGATCTGAGCGAGCCCGGATTCGGACGCCGGAAGTGCGGCAAGGGGTTCGTGTACCTGGGGCTCGACGGCCGGACCCTGGCCGACCCCGAGGAGAAGGCGCGGATCAAGGCCCTCGTCATCCCTCCCGCGTGGAAGGACGTCTGGATCTGCCCCGACTCCGACGGCCACATCCAGGCCGTCGGCACGGACGCCGCCGGGCGCCGCCAGTACCTCTACCACGACGCCTGGCGGGAGCAGCGCGACCGGGAGAAGCACGACCACGTCCTGGAACTGGCCGAGCGGCTGCCCAAGGTCCGCCACACGCTCGGCGAGTACCTGGCCGAACGCCGCTACACGCGCGAGCGGGTGCTCGCGGCGGCCGTCCGCCTCATCGACCTCGGGTTCTTCCGGATCGGCGGGGAGGCGTACGCGGCCGAGAACGGCACCTTCGGGCTCGCGACCGTCCTGCGCGAGCACGTCACCTGCGGGCGGGACCGGGTGACGTTCGACTATCCCGCCAAGGGCTCGAAGGACCGGTACCAGGCGGTCGCGGAAGAGAACGTGTGCAAGGTGGTGAGCGGGCTCAAGCGGCGCGGCGACGACTCGCCCGAACTGCTCGCCTACCGGACGCCCACCGGCTGGCACGACGTCACCACGTCCGACATCAACGAGTTCATCCGCGAGGTCACCGAGGGCGACTTCACCGCCAAGGACTTCCGGACGTGGCACGCCACCGTCCTCGCGGCCGTCGGGCTCGCGGTGTCGGTGCGCGCCGGGGACAGCGAGACCGCCCGCACCCGCGCGGTCGTCCGCGTCGTGAAGGAGGTCGCGTCCTACCTCGGCAACACCCCGGCCGTGGCGCGGGCGTCCTACATCGACCCCCGCATCATCGACCTGTACGAGGAGGGCACGACGATCGCGCCCGCCCTCGGGCGGCTCGGCGTGGACGTCGCCGAGGGCGAGCTGGCGACGCAGGGGCCGGCGGAGCAGGCCGTCCTCGACCTGCTCCGCGCGGCCTCCTGAGTCCGTCCGGTCAAGGGGCCGGCAGGGCGGAGACGCGCGTCCTCACGCCGCGCGGCGGTAGGAGGCGGGCGGGGTGGGCGTCGTGCCGAGGCAGGTGGCGACGGGGTCCTCGATCGAGCACCAGCCGGGCTTGCGCACCGGCACGTATCCGGCGGGGACGCCCCGGTTCGCGATGATCGACCGGTAGGTCGGGACGGCATCGGTCGGACGGCGCGCCAGGGACGGATCGGTCAGCGCGTCCACCGTGTAGAGGCCGAACCGCGGCCGGTAGCTGCCCCACTCGTAGTTGTCGGTGAGGCTCCAGTAGTTGTAGCCCATCATCTTCACGCCGTCGGCCATCGCGCGCTGGATCCAGTAGATGTGGTCGCGCAGATGGTCCGAGCGCGTGTAGCCGTCCTGGCGCGGCTTGCCGTTGTCCGTGGCCATGCCGTTCTCGACGATGTAGACGGGCAGGTTCGGCAGTCGCCGCTGGTAGTTCCTGAGGACGTAGTACAGCCCCTCGGGCTCGGGGTCGATCTTCCAGAACTCGCCCATGAGCGCGTAGGCCGCGGTCCCGTTCTGGAGGTTGGCGCCGTAGTAGTAGTCGATGCCGATGAAGTCGATCTTGTCGGTGACCTCGTTGAACAGGGCCGCGTCGAAGATGCCGTTGACAGGTGACCCGTAGGCGACGTTGCTGGACACCGGGGCGCCCGGGTCCACCGCGTGGATCATGTCGTAGGCGGCGCGGTGCGTCCTGACCAGGGCGTCGCGCATCTTCATCATCTGCCCGAGGTCCATCGGACGGGCCGTCAGCTCCTTGTAGATGTAGGCGCTGGCCTCGTTGAACGTGATCCAGACGACCCCCTGGCGCTTGTACCTGTCCACGACGAAGCGGGCGTTGCGCAGCCAGTCGTCCTGCGTGCGGGGGTTGTCCCAGGCCCCCTGGTCGGCGACCCAGCCCGGGTACACCCAGTGGTCGAGCGTCAGCATCGGACGCATCCCGGCCGCCTTGACGCGGCGGACGAGATCGTCGTAGTAGGCGATCGCCTCGGGGTCGCGGTGACCGCGACGCGGCTCGACGCGGGACCACTCGATGGACGTCCGGAACACGTTCGCGCCGAGCCCTCGGGCGAGTTTCAGGTCGCTCGGATAGCGGTGCCGGAAGTCGACGGAGTTGCCGTACGGGTCGGTGGCACCGCCGGCCTTGCGGTCGGCGTACCTCGTCCAGTTGCTGTCGGGAAAGGAGCCCTCGCTCTGGAAGCCGGACGTGGCGACGCCCCAGAGGAACCCCGGCGGGAACTTGCCGGTGGCGGGTTTGCCGGTGGTGGCCTTTCCGGTGGCGGTCGGGGCGGCCGCGGTGGCGGGGGACGCGGAGGTCAGCGCGAGGGCGGCCGCCAGGCCCAGGGCCGAGAGGAGGTGGACGGGGCGTGCTCTGCGGGGCCTGCCGAACACGGGACTCCCTCCGGAGACGGACATGAATCTCCTTCGCACTACAGGGGTCGCGCGAGCCCCCGTCAATGGCCGGACACGGCCGGATCCGGCAACCGCCACCCCGCCCCGGGCTGTGCCGCGAATCACAGAACAATAAATTGATCATGCTCATTCGGCCGCTTGTGACTCACTTCACAATTGGCGAAAGGGGTCGTTGATCGCCGCTGGCAGGGCGCTGGACCAGCGTCTCAAACGGACCGCCGCCACCGTGGAGAAATGGCGGATGATTTGCCAGCCCGGCCGGGCGCTGGCTAGCTTCCTGCCCGGTTCATGCGGCGCCCGAGCCGCCCGGACAACAGAACACGCACCCCGACGCGCGGCGGCGGCGCGCACGGCCTTCCACGGGAGGCCGGCGCGGACCCCCAGGTCGTCCCCTCCAGGGACCCCGTCCGGAAGCCGTCGTCGGACGCCGAATCCGTGCAGACGAGAGGCACGGAACCGGAAGCGGCCGCCATTTCTCTGCGTCTCCCCTCAATGACGCTGCGAAATCGGCCGCGGCATCTCGAACCCTCCAGGAATTTCGGAGGGTGACGGCTGCCCGGTAGGCATCAACCGCGAGGTCTGGAGACATTCTGCATACCCCTCGAAACCCCCTGAAGGCCGGATTCACCGTGAGCGGGCTCGTGCTCACCACGACCGCCGCGCTCGGCGCGTCCGTCCTTGCGGCGGGGCCCGTGCATGCCGCGGCGCCGCAGCGGGCGACCCTCGCCGCGGCACCGGCCTCGACGGTCACCACCACGACCCTCACCGCCAAGCAGGCCCGGATCGCCAAGCAGAGGAAGCGCGCCGACTACGCCGTGAAGTACGCGGCCAAGCAGATCGGCGACCCCTACCGCTACGGCGGGACGGGCCCCGGTTCCTGGGACTGCTCCGGGCTCGCCGGAGGATCCTGGCGCAAGGCCGGGGTGAAGCTCCCCCGGACCACCCAGCAGATCTACAAGGCGGTCCACAAGAAGGTCTCCTGGAAGGGCGCCGTCAAGGGCGACCTGCTGTTCTTCTACGGCGGCAGGAGCCACATGGGCATCTACGCCGGCCACGGCTACATGATCCACGCGCCGAGCTCCGGCAAGCGCGTCAAGAAGATCAAGCTGAACGGCTACTACAAGCGCAACTTCCACGGCGCCGTCCGGCCGGGCATCTGACCCCGGACGCACGCCAGGCCCCGCGCCGCCCGCCCGGCGCGGGGCCTTCGCCACTCCCGGCGGCTAAACCGGCAGGGTCCGCCGCAGAAACTCCTCAGTGAGCCGCCAAGCGCGCGCGGCAGGCTCCGGCTGGTAGAACATCGGCGCCTTGCGGTTGTGGAACGCGTGCCCGCCGTCCTCCTGGACGTGGATTTCCATGTGGTCCCTCTGCTCGACCGCACGCTCCACCTTGGCGACGTCCTCCCGGGCGATGTACGCGTCGTCACCGCCGAAGTGGAACTGCGTGGGCGCCTGGATCGCGTCGAGCTTGTCCAGCATGTCCGGCACACCGGACCCGTAGTACGAGACGAGCGAATCGACCTGAGCCTCGGCGGCCACCAGGTAGGCGAGCGTCCCGCCGAAGCAGAACCCCAGGACGCCCACCTTGTCCACCTCTGGCAGCCCCTTGAGAACCCCTAGGGCCGCCACAGCGTCCTCTACGCCCTTCTCCCAGTCGAACTGGGAGACCATCGACATCCCCTTGGGCAGGGCCTCCTCGTTGTGCGCGGTCGACCAGTTCGGCTCGATCCGCCAGAACATGTCGGGCGCCGCCACGACGAAGCCCAGCGCGACCAGGTCCTCGGCGACCGCCTCCATGTAGTCGCCGACCCCGAAGATCTCCTGGAGGAGCAGGACCCCGGGACCGCGCGTCCCCCACACCCGCAGGTCGAACTCGCCGTCCGCGACGACGACCTTCTCTGTACGCGTCATGTCAGCCGATGATGGCGTAAACCGCGCTGGCATGCGCGGCCGTCCTCCCGTCCGCGGTCATGTCGATCTCCGCGAACGCCAGCGTCCGGCCCAGCTTGGACAGCTCCGCGCGCACCAGCACGTCCTGTCCCACCACGGGCCGCTGGAACGTCGTGCTGAGCTGCACCGTCGTCATCGGCACGAAGGCCCCCTCGGCCCCCGACACCGCCAGCACCACCGCCGTGTCGGCCGCCGCCATCAGCGCCTGCCCCGACAGCGCCCCGCCCTCCCTGGCGAGACGGTCGGACCAGGGCAGCCTCAGCACCGCCGTCCCGTCCCCGACCTCCTCGGGCACGAGGCCCAGGTCGAGCACCCACGGCGCGAAGTTGTCACGCAGGATCTCTTCAGGCTTCAACGTCACCCCGTCATGATGCACTCTGAGGGCATGCACGAGGAGATCTTCCTGCCCGCCACCTACGCCGCCGGTGTCCCCTACGCGACGTTCGCCGAGCTCCGCGCCGCGTCACCCGTCGCCTGGGTGGACGAACCGGCCGTCGGCCCCTGGCCGGCGGGCCCCGGCTACTGGGCGGTCTTCCGGCACGCCGACGTCAAGCACGTCCTGCGCTCCCCGGACCTGTTCTCCTCCAACCTCGGCGCCACCCAGATCCGCGACCCCGACACGCCCGAGGACCTCGCCTTCGTCCGCGCGATGATGCTGAACCAGGACCCGCCCGACCACTCCCGCCTGCGCCGCATCGTCGCCGCCGCGTTCACCCCCCGCGCCGTCCGCGCCCTGGAGGACACGATCAACGAGCGCGCCCGCACCCTCGTGGCCTCCGCCCTCGGCGAGGACACCGACTTCGTCGAGCTCGCCGCGGACCTCCCCGTCTGGACGCTGGCCCACATCATGGGCGTCCCCGACTCCGACCGCCGCCTCCTCTACGACTGGGCGTCCCGCGTCATCGGCTACCAGGACCCCGACTACGCCGGGCTCTCCACCGCCGACGCCGCCGCGACGAGCCCCATGGCCCGCGAGGCGATGAAGCACCGCCCGTCCGAGACGGTCCGCCCCGACGGCCGCCCCATCAACCCGCGCTCCTACACGGCCCTGGCCGACATGTTCGCCTACGCCCACGCCCTCGCCGCCGAGAAGCGCTCCCGCCCGTCCGGCGACATCATGTCCCGCATGCTCGAAGGCGGGCTCACCACCCAAGAGTTCGAGAACATGTTCTTCCTCTTCGCCGTCGCCGGGAACGAGACCCTCCGCAACGGCATCCCGGGCGGCCTGCTCACCCTCCTCGAACACCCCGCCGAACTCGCCCGCCTCCGCGCCGACCCGTCCCTGCTGCCGTCCGCGGTCGAGGAGATGCTCCGCTACTGGCCCCCGGTCATGGACTTCCGCCGCACCGCCACGACGCCGCTCGCTCTCGGCGGCCAGAACATCGCGGCCGGCGACAAGGTCGTCGTCTACCACGCCTCCGCCAACCGCGACGAGACCGTCTTCCCCTCCCCCGACCGCTTCGACGTCGCCCGCACCCCCAACGACCACGTCAGCTTCGGCTTCGGCCCCCACTTCTGCCTGGGCGCCCACCTCGCCCGCACCCAGATGCGCGCTGTCTTCCGCGAACTCCTCCCCCACGACGCCACCCTCACCGGCGCCCCCGTCCGCCTGGCCTCCAACTTCCAGAACGGCCTCAAGCACCTCCCCGTCCACCTGACCCCCACCCCCTAACCCCGTCGCGAACCCCCCGCCGATCTCGGTACGCTTGCCGAGACGGGTCGCTAGCTCAATTGGCAGAGCTCCGGACTTTTAATCCGTAGGTTGTGGGTTCGAGTCCCACGCGACCCACCCAGCCCGACCAGGGCAAACGCAGAAGATGCCTGGTTCGTCCCCTGCCGGACATGCCCCGGTTCGTCCCCGTGGCTGCTCGATGGCTGCTCGGCGGCTCGATCCGGGCTCTACATCCGCCCTGGTAGTGCTCCGAAACCGGGTACTCGTCACCCGCTCAAGCCGGTCATGTCGCCCACAGAACCGGCGCTCAGACCCACCAGAGCAGTCAGCAAGGCACTGCCGTCGGCGTGAGTCCGCAGGCTCGCGGGCCGGAGCGGGCGGCACCATCGGGCACCCCACACCAAGTCGGTCCTGAAGAACAGCGTGATCAAAACATGACTCTGGCGATGACGCGCCTCCAGCGAGGACGCCACCACCTAAGCCCGGGTGGCACAAACTCTCGTCCACCGACTAAACGGCATGCATCACTCATACGACTGCCGCCCAGCCTCCGATGCTGCGGTGTGCGCCGTCCTCGATAACCCGTACGATGTCGCATACCTCCTGCGTGGCTTGCGTGCCTCAGCTGTTCAAGGCTGTCCGAGACACCGACGACAATCGCGGGTCGGGCGGGTTCCAGATCGGACGGTTCAAAGGCGTACGCACGTTGCATCCGCTGCTGGCCACGATCTGCACTCCGATCGCCCGCCCGGTCGTGGCCGCGGTGCGGCCGGGCCAAGGCAGATCCGCCACCCCACCGGCGTGCCCGATCCCGACACCGGCGAGCTGATCTATGATGCACGGGTCGCCGAGATACCGGCCTACACCGCCTTCACCGTCCGCGGGAAGAGTGAGCAGGTCACCGCCCGGCTGATCACTGGGCCCAGGCCTGGACACACCTGTTCGACACCGTCCACGCCCCGCCCGACAGCCGCTGACCTGCTGTCATCCACCGCCCGAGCGGGCCCGACCAGAACCTGACACGTGGAAAAGCTGGGCAGACCAGCCGATCACCCCTGCCCGCCGGCCGCCGACAACTCGATACCCCCTACCGAAACCGCCGAGAGATCAACCCTCGATTCACCATCGGTGGATTGAGGCTAGGCGGTGGTGGCCAAGAATGGCCAGACCAGCTGATACCTTCGCGCTCTCAGACATCAGGGCCGCCATCCTAGCTATCGTCGCGGCATGCGCGATCACATGTACGTTCAGGTGCCTAGCGGACTCTGGACTCTCCTCGAACAGGACGGATTCGACGAGATCGAGATCAGCGACCGTGGCTCCGACGAATGGGTGCAGGTGGTCCAGATCGCTTGGGCAGCCGGAAGAGACGGCCTGGGAGTGGCCTCAAGCGTGGTCGGCGTATACCTTGCGCGGGACCAGATTCGCTCGTTCGTCCGCAAGTTGGCCTTCTGGGTCGACGAGCGCCAGTCTCCAGGCAGCGAGGGGGACGAGAATCATTTTTCACTGGAGCTCACAAGCGGTGCCGGAGTCGACGCGGTACGGATATCGATCGATTGTCCCCGGGGTCCCGACGGCAAGCCCGAAGTGGACGTCGAAGCATTGACCGACGTGATCGGCTCCCTCATTGACGGCAATCCCTCCGGAACCACTTGAGCATTATCCGGGAGGCGAGATGTCCCCATTTGCCGGTCCTGAGATCGGTCGGGCCTATAGAGAGATAGAAGATCGTGCCCGGGCCAACGGGATCGATTCTGTGGAAAACGAGGCATGGGAACTGCTGAAGCAAGCTCATGGCCTCCTCATGCAGGGCGACGCGAGCGTTGCTCACCCGCTCTTCTTCGTCGCCCGGCTCTCCTTCATGATCGAAGCGTCACACAGTCAGTGGATCGTGGCGACGGCCGCCGCAATGGGGTTCTCCAGCGCATTGAGGGCCATCGATCTCCAATGCGAGGCTGCTGGAAGACCCTTCCCCGAAGAATTGAGGCCCGCGATACAGGCCATGGCCGATGCCGCCGGGTATGTGGCCCATCGCTCAGGGGTGCCGCTGGCCGGCTGCATCCTCGCCGAGTCTCTGACCAACCAGATGTTCGGTGACCGTTTACGCGCCCGGGAGATATCGGCAATCATAGGGCGCAGGAATCCACGGAAGGAACTGCGGCGGATCTATCGGACTTTGCAGGGCATGGCCGCCACATCCCAGGCCGCTCTGGCGGGATCAGCGAATGCGGCCGCCGCTCCCCGTCACGAACTCCGGCGGATGGTCGAGGCCATGCTCCTGGACGACCTTCGAGCGGGTGCCGCCCAGTCCTCAGAGGCTTATGTGCTCACCGCGGCCGGTCCGGTGCACGCCGTCCACGGGGCAAGTTTCACCCGGCGATCGGTGATCTACCTGACGCCCGGGCCTGATGCGGGAGCCGCGATCCGGCTCGAGGCGCCCGAGACCGGTCGTCAGCTCTGTGAAAGCATCGAATTGCCTGGCCTCTCACTAAATGCTCTCGATGCGCAGGCGCGAACGGTGCGCGACGTCCTGTCGTCAGGGGAAAAGCGGGTCAGGGTAAGGAACGAGGCGGTGACGGAGGCCCTGCAGAAGGCGGCCGAGACCGTATGGCAGCCCGTCCTCGAAGCCTGGCCCGACTTGATGGGCACGAAAGTCGCACTGGTGCCGCTCGGCAAATGCGCCCTGTTGCCACTTTACACGGCGCTGATCGGCGACACGCCGGTGTGCGCCATTATGGATCTCACGATCGTGCCGTCGGGTGACAGCCTCATGCTCGCCGCCATGTGGCCCAGGCCTGATGACGGCAAGGTCTTCGTCGCTGCAGATCCCTGGTTCGGCAGCAAAGAGATCCCGGTGACGGTACGGGAGGCGCAGAACGTCGCGGCGCTGCTGGAAGTGCGACCGCGGATCCTGAGGTGGCCGAGCGGCGCCGCACCGGAAGGGGAAAGCGATGAATCGGATCGGCTGCGCGGCGTGTACGAGTTCCTGGATCCGGCGCTCGGCGCGCCGGACCTTGGGACGGACGGCGATCTGGTCGGCGAGTTGGCAAAGGCCGGGCTTGTCCACCTCGCCTGCCATGGTCACCCGAACCCGCAGGATCCCCTGCGGTCGGCGCTATTGCTCGGCCGGCCGCTAGAACTTTCGGTGTTGCTCAACCAAGATCTCAGGCCCGGCGCAACCGTCGTGCTGTCCGCCTGCCAATTGGCGGACATCGGTACCGAGTTCGCCGCTGAGCAACTCGGGTTTCCGGCCGCTCTCCTGGCCATGGGCGCGCGATCGGTGATCGGTGCTCTCTGGCGGATACCTGACTCGGACGCGATGGTGACCTTCATGATGGATCTGCACCGCAACCTAAGGAGCCACCCACCGTCCGTTGCCCTGGGTCAGGCGATCGGGCAGGCGTGCGCCGAGGGTCAACGAGCGACCGTATGGGCGCCGTTCGCTCATTTCGGTGCCTGATGGCCATGCCGGGCCTCGGATCCTGCGTGTCGGCGCTGGGCGGCCTTCCTGCGCTCCCAGGCCGACGCGCTGCTGGCCTGCGACTTCATCGAGACAGTCACCCTCACAGGGGCACGCCTGTACCGATTTCAGCCCGGAACGGGCGTCCTCGCAGGGAAATCGAGGCTAAGCACCCTGCGGCGGTCAACCCTGATTAGTGACGAGCGGCGGCGCGGAGTCGGCGGTTCGGGTCCTCCGGGAGGGATAGCAGTGGGACACTTCGCACGGGGGGCGCCGACGCGCAGTGGCAGCGGGAACGCTTCGGGAGGTCGACCGCGGCATGGCGAACGGGAAGAAGGACGCCATGCGACGGCGCCGAACCAAGCGGCTGGCGGAGCGCGCGGAACGGTTCGAGCGTCATGCGGCGCTGGTCAACCAGCGCAGCGGTGACCCACGCTATGTACATCATGTCGCCAATCCCGACGGGTCAGTGACTCTGACGCCAGCGGTGTCGGATGTTGACGACTTCCAGGATGTGGTGGAGAAGGCGGCCCAGCAATTCCGTGCCAAGTTCGGCCGAGAGATTGGGCCAGATGCCCCTGTCTCCTTCGATCCCGACGCCGATGAGCCAGTGCCGATCGACGAGCAAAAGATGGTCGCGGAGGTCCGCGAACAGGCCGAGCGCATGGATGGCCCCGTGATGCGCATGCACATGCTCGCCTTCGCCGAATTCGGCTACGTGGTCGCCGAGATGAACCAACACGCCTTTTCCGCCCACGAGGTCGATGCGTACTGGATGCAGTCGCCCCGCACATTGGCTGATAGCGAATCAGCACGGCCTGGCAAGTCTCGCCGTGATCGCCTGACCTGTGCTAGAGCATCACAGCGCGATCCGGAGCCAAGCTCTCATTCATTGCTAGGCCCGTTGGAAAAACCCTCACTGATGGAGCGGACATCGATCGAGCGGAGGCATCGCCGAAATGCGCGGACTCCTAGGTAGACGACTAGCGCTGCCCTCCGGATTTCGGCGCAGTGGGGTTTGGGCTGCGGTTGCGGTGACGGCGGTGGCTGGTGCGGGCGGCGGCGCTGCCCGCGCACTCACCGACGGTCCGGACTCTCCCCCTCCCGGAGCAGGATCGAAGCCGTCAGCAACTTCACTGCCGCCGCTGTGGGTAGAACGGGTGGACGCCTACGCCGACGGCACGGACGGCTTGGCGGTGCCTGCTGGGGCACGGCTGTCGGCCCGGCACGAGCAATACCTGGCTGGCGCGAGGATTCCCGAAGTCAACAGCGAAGAACCGCGGGTCAGGCAAGAGCTCCGCGACCACGCCGGAGCGGCGCCGGTGAGCCAAATGAGGGTTTTCGTGCATCTGAGGATCTTGCCTGGCAAGAAGATCACCATCACCGATATTGCGCTCGTGGAGCTGGTGCGTAGGGCGGCGCTCAACGGAACGTTGGTGCATGAGGTCGCCGATTCGATGAGCAACGGCGACGGCCCCGATGTTCGGAACTTCCAGAACGATGTTGTCTTCGACCTCGCCGAGAGCAATCCCGTCGCACGCAGGTACACCGTCCCATATCGCCGGCTGGCCCCGCACAGGCCCATGGGAACTTCCGATAGTCCCACCGGAGCCCACCGTCTGGCTCCGCTTGGACGTCCCTACTTCGCGGGCGCCACCCGCCTGCAAATGAACGGCGGCCCTTCGGCGGAGGATGTACGGCTCGACGACGATCCGCCCCAAGACAAGTGGCGGGTCGACATCCGCGCGCGTCTGGCCGATGGCCGCTCATCGGCGACCTTCAAACTGAAGCTGAAGTACCACGATGGCCAAGCGACACACCACGTGACCATCGATGACCGCGGGCGGCCGTTCCGACTGACCTCCCCCCACTGTGTCCACCCCGGCATCGCCTCCTACCAGCGCGCCCGCACCACCGCGGGCAACCAGACCCTCTCCGGCTGGCAAACACCTTGGGCTCCCTCCCCTGACTTCTTCTTCTATTTCCGCTGTTAGGCCCCATGCGGGTTGATGAACCACGCTCTGTCCACTGATACAAGAACCCCAAATCATGATCAATTCACGGCCCGGTCGACGCCCCCCCAGGAGTCCACACCCACCACGAGGACGGTTCAGTCCGAATGGCTGGTTCACCAGAAACCGCGGCGGGGTGATCGTCACAGCGATTTCCGCCGCACTCTCGGCTGGTATCGGCTGGTATTTCGCCGCCGTGATCGGTTCAGACCGACTTACTGACGCAGGGCGCGAGTTCCTGCCCGGCGGGCACCGAGACGAGGTCGAATACAACATAACCGATACCATCGCCAACGGTGACACTGTCGCGCTCCCCAGAGACACCGTCCTCAGTCCCGAACTGCGGCACTTCCTGACCAAAGGAATTCCGAACTCCGACTACGGCGGCTCCTCTCATGAACTCAATGACGAACTCAACGCGAAAGGCGCCGTACCGGGTGAACGGACACTCGCCCTCTACCTCCAAGGCAGACGCCGACAGGGTATCCGGGTCACTAACATAATTCCCGTGGAGATCCGCCGCGGCCCCGTGTTTGACGGCGCCCTGGCTGTGCTGCCTCCGCAAGGCCCGGAAAGGTCAATGAGAATGCAGATCGACTTCGATGAAGTCATGCCCCGGGCCCGCACGATCACAGATAGCACCAGCGGCAAGCCGAATAAGCCTGGAGACTACTTCTTCCCTAGAAACACCATTCCCCTCCCCGATGGCAAACAGAATCCTCCAATCGAAATCAACACAGTGATCAGCAAGGGGTCCGTGTCCTTCAAGATACGTGTCGAGTTTCTTGTAGGGGTCAAACCTCGTCACCTAATCATAGACAACCGTGGGCAGCCATTCCGACTCACGGCATACGCCTGCACCAGTGCCAACCGAGCGTCATACAGATACGCTGTTCGGATGGGGCCAGGAGGCATCCTGCCACTCAGAAATCCCCGCCAAACTCCGCTCAAGGAATGCTGAGCATCACCCCGCTTCGGGGAGGTGAGGCGTTCGCCGAGGGTCATCAAAGATGACCAGAACCCGCGGCGTCGGCCCTTAGGGCTGACGCCGCGACCGTGGCAACGGCCCCAAGACGGTCGACGACGCACTGGACCAGCTGCTGAGCTACCTGGTGTGGGGCGATACCAAGGCCGCGCTGCTGATCTTCATCAGGAACAAGAATCGTGGCCGCGGCCATTGGCAAAGCCGTCGAACGGTTCGAGGCTCACGCCAACTACAAGCGCCGCGGCGCCCACGACGACGAGGAGCGCCTGGACTTCGTCCTGCACGCCAACGGCGACACCGACCGGGAGATCGCCTGGCTTTCCTGCCGTTCGCGCTCCCGGGCGACGCCACCAGCCGCTTCACGCGCTGAGCCGACTGGCAAGCTCGCCGCGGCGCCGGGTTCCTGAGCCTCACGACGCTCAGGACCCTGACGTCAACAGTTCGGCGAGCAGGGCGCGGACGCGGGCGTCGATCTCATAGCGGAGGGCATCACACTTGAGGACGAACTCGCCCCGCGGCAGCCACTCCCGACTTCGACGACGAACAGACCTCAGCGCCCTCCACTTGGCCCAGTTCCGCCTGGCTAGAACCGATCTCCATGACGCAGGCCTGCGTTGCAGGAACCTGCGGGGCGCGAACCCTGCACTTACCGAAAGCTCCGTCCGTAAAGGTCGGGCGAAGCCGCCGCCAAGCAACCCACGCGATCACCAACAGCCCATGGCGGCTCGTTGTGGGCTCGGCGGTTCTGAAACGAATTGGCATGCAGTGGCATTGGACAGCAGAGAAATCGGACGAGATCCGGACGGTTCGGCATACAATGCCACTGCGCAACACGTTCCGACACGACAATTCCGGACTTTTAATCCGTAGGTTGTGGGTTCGAGTCCCACGCGACCCACCATCCTGACCAGGGGAAACGCGAGAATGACGGGCTTGTCCACCGTCGCGTTTGCCCCCTTCGTCCCCATGTCGGCTCGAGGACGGCTCGGCGGCTCGATCCGGGCCCCACTTCCCCCCGGTCGCGCCTCAGGGCCCGGCAGCCCTCACACGCTCAAGCCGGTCATACCGCCTACAGAACCGACGGCCATGACCACCAGCACAGTCAGCAACGCAGCTTTGCAGGGGCTGCCCATAAGGTGAGTCAAGGAGAGCACGGCACGCCAAGAACACGACGCGGCCTTCAAAGACGCTCGGTCATCACACCAAGCAAGATCATCACACTGGATGAAGGTCCCGGGATCCCACCGTTAAGAGCGATCGCGGGACCTCCCTTTTTTTGTCCGGGCTGTACCGTCACCGAAGAGCGGCACGGCCTCCCCCTGTAAGAGCGGCGCTGAAGAATCGCGGGATCACCATGCGGGGGTTGCTGCCAGGCCCGAAAGCCGGGAAGAACCGCAGCGCGACCGTACTGAGCTGGGAGCCGGGGCAGCGCGCGTACGCCAGCGCCGGTCGTTCGGCGGCGAGCTTGGCGACACCGTACGGCGAGGTCGGCTCGGTGGAGTCGCTCGCCCGAACCGGCTCCTCACCAGAGGTGGCCGGGCCGTAAACGTGGGCCGAGGACGCCACCGCCAGCCGCTGCGCGTCGTGCCGGATACAGGCGTCCAGGAGACGCTGAGTGGCCAGAACCGACGTGGCGTGATCGGTGAAGCCCTCACCCCGAGATCGAGGAGTCAACCCGCACCCCGCCCGGCGCCGGCCACCCACAAGCGGCCGACCTCCGCGCGCCCCGTATCGCCGCCATTCTGCGAAAGTGCACGGACCGAGGCATTTTTTTACGCCGCCAAGGCCGGGGCGGCACCGGTGAGCGCGGCCAGGGCGACTGCGACGACCTGCTCGGGCCCGATGTCGGCGTAGCCGGCCAGCACCGACAGCACCGCCACCCAGGCCGCAAGCGCCACGGCGAGGGCGCGGGCGCTGCGGCCGGGCGGTGCGGCGACATGGCCGGCTCCCTTCGGGCGGACGCGCGGTCTCTCCGGTAGGGCGTGCCCTGCACACCACCCGTTTCCCTCAGAAAACCGGCGCGGTGTCGGCAACTCGGCGCGGCGCGATGCAATCCGGCACTCGAGTACGGCACGCATGAGCTGCTGCGGGCCGCCGAGCTACGTGACCACCCCGCGGCCGAGCGCCACGACTCGCGTCTCCAGGTGCGGACCCGCGGGGCGGCCGCAGATCGCGACCGCAGCTACCGTCCGCCGGACCTTGGAGCGGGCCGTCGCCGGCGACGGCCCCCACCTCATGCTGGACCGGTGGAATCCGGGCCGTCCGGCTCCTCGGGGGTGAGCAAGCACACACGCGCAGCCGACTTGAAGTTTTATGCAATTGGTTAAACTTGCATTTTGTCTGGTGGTTGATGTCGCTGGGAGCGAGGAGGCCGATCGTGGGGCGTGGTCGGGCGAAGGCCAAGCAGGCGAAGGTCGCACGCAAGCTGAAGTACGACACCGGTGGCGTCGATCTTGATCGGTTGCGCAGGGAGCTGGCTACGGCCGGCGGCGGGGCGTGGGGCACCCGCGCGGAGGGTGGACGTCCGCAGCCGGCCGAGGGCGGGGGAAGGGAGGCCGCGGATGAGTGAGTGCGGCGCCGAGGTGCAGGAGCCGGTGCGGCGGACGTTGGGCGCCCCACGCAGGGAAGCCGATGTCCACGGCGTATCACCCAACGCGGACGAGGCGATGGAACCGGAGCGTCGGGCCGTCCTGCGCGGTGTCGCGTGCAACGCCGGAGAACCGGTGCCCGGCGGTCGAAGTGTGAACGACAAGGTGGAGGGGTGAGCGTGCCGGTCCCGCTGCATCAGGCCAAGGCCGCGCTGTTCAAGACGCTCGGGCATCCCGTGCGGGTCCGGGTGCTGGAGTTGCTGTGCGAGGGGCCGCAGGCGGTTCGCGACCTGCTGGCCGCGACCGGTGTGGAGGCCTCCAGTCTGTCGCAGCAGTTGGCGGTGTTGCGCCTGGCCGGCATCGTGACCGCGCGCCGCGAAGGTTCGACGGTGGTGTACGAGCTGGCGGGCGCCGATGTGTCGGAGCTGATGCGTGCGGCCCGGCGGATCCTGACCGACCTGCTGACCGGCCAGGGCGAGCTGCTGGCTGAGCTGAAGGCCGACGCGCTGACCGGGCCGGCCGGCCCGACCGGTGAGAAACGCGCATGAAAGTCCCGGCGAACCTGCGCGATCTGCCGGGGCCGCTGGCGCGGTTGCTGCCGCGACGCGCCGACTGGACGGTCGCCCGGCGGTCGTGGGGCCGTGACCTGGTGGCCGGGTTGATCGTGGCGGTGGTGGCGCTGCCCCTGGCACTGGCGTTCGGGGTCAGTTCCGGGTTGGGCGCCCAGGCGGGGCTCGTCACCGCGGTCGTCGCCGGGGCGCTGGCCGCCGTCTTCGGCGGCAGCAACCTGCAGGTGTCCGGGCCGACCGGCGCGATGACGGTGGTGCTGGTGCCGATCGTGGCGCGGTACGGGGCCGACGGCGTGCTGCTGGTCGGGCTGCTGGCCGGGCTGATCCTGATGGCGGCGGCGGTGCTGCGGGTGGGCCGGTTCGCGGCCTTCCTGCCGACCCCGGTGATCGAGGGCTTCACCGCCGGCATCGCGGTGGTGATCGCGTTGCAGCAGGTGCCCGCCGCGCTCGGCGTCACCGGCGTCCACGCCGAGAAGGTGTGGCGGGCAGCGGGTGAGGCCGCGGCCCGGTTCGCGGCCCATCCCACGCTCGCCGCCCCGATCATGGCGGCGGGCGTCGCGGCGCTGATGCTGATCGGTGGCCGCCGGTGGCCCGGCGTCCCGTTCTCGCTGGCGGGCATAGCGGTCGCCACGATCGTCGCCGAGGCCGCCGGGCTCGACCTCGCGCGGATCGGCGCCCTGCCCGCCGGGCTGCCCGCCCCGTCGCTGGGGTTCGTCCGCCTCGACGCCGTCACCGCTCTGCTGCCGTCGGCGCTGGCCGTGGCGGCTTTGGCGGGACTGGAGAGCCTGCTGTGCGCCACGGTCGCCGACGCGATGAGCGTCGGGGACAAGCACGACCCGGACCGGGAGCTGTTCGGTCAGGGCCTCGCTAACCTCGCCGCCCCGATGCTGGGCGGCGTGCCCGCCACCGCCGCGATCGCCCGCACCGCGGTCAACGTCCGGGCCGGGGCCCGTTCCCGGCTGGCCGCCCTCATCCACGCGGGCGTGCTGGCCGTCATCGTGCTGGCCGCCGGCGGCCTGGTCGGCAGCATCCCCTTGGCGGCGCTGGCCGGGGTACTGCTGGCCACCACCGTCCGCATGGTCGAGGTCGGCTCCCTGGCCGCCCTGGCCCGCGCCACCCGCCGCGACGGCGCGGTGCTGGTGCTGACCTTCGCCATCACCGTGGCGTTCGATCTGATCACGGCCGTGGCCGTCGGTGTCGCGGTGGCGATCGTGCTGGCGTTGCGCGCCCTGGCCCGCACCGCCCGGCTGCACCCCGTCCCCCTCCAGGACGGCGACCACACCGCCCAAGGGCGGTCCCTGCTGGAAGAGCACATCGTGGCCTACCGGCTGGACGGCCCGCTCTTCTTCGCCGCCGCCCACCGCTTCCTGCTGGAACTGTCACAAATCGCCGACGTCCGCGTGGTCATCCTGCGGATGTCCCGCATCACCACCCTGGACGCCACCGGCGCCGGCGTCCTGGGCGACGCCGTCACCCGCCTGGAACACCGCGGAATCCTCGTCCTGCTGTCGGGCATCGACCCCGCCCACGACCAGGTCCTGGCCACCCTCCGGATCGCCGAACACCTCCGCCGCGACGGGCTGCTCTTCCCCGACACCCCTGCCGCCATCGCCCACGCCCGCGCCCACCTCCACGACCACAGCATCGGCGCAGAGACCGGCACGGCACCGGCCACTGCCAGCGCCACCCCGCCGACCGGCCAACCAGGCGGCCGCCCACCCTTGACCAACGCGCCACAGCCGATGGCGTAGGCACCCAGGGACCTTCGACCGGGTCACCTTCTTGCCGAGTCGAAGCGGATCACGGGCGGCGGCGCGTTCGGTCCGGCCGCCCTTCCGTGTCGGAGCCGACCGCGCAGGCCCGGAGTTGCGCCGCCCGTCGCCGATGCCCGGCCGCCCGCGTCCGCTCCTCCTCCCGGGGCCCTCCCGGCGGCCAACGGCATCCGCCGCCGCGCGCACTCCTCCCAGGCGCGTAGGGCCGCGCGTCCGCAGCCGATGGGACCAAGGTCCTGCCGTCGCCCGCCCCACCCCAGGGAGCCGGCCGCGCGGCGAGGCACTCGGCCCCGTTCGGCGGATCGCCCGGTGGATCGCCGAAGTGCCGGCCTGAACCGTCCCGGCTCCACCCGCGTGCGTATCGGGCGAGGCTCCTTCCCTGGCCTGCGGTGCGTCCGGCGCCGAAGGCCCCGGCCATGCGGGGCCGGCGCCCCTGGGGAGGTGATCGTCCCCAGGCGCAGGCTGGTCCCATGGTCACCAGGACGGCGCTGCTCGCCGCTCGGCGGGGCCCCACTTCCGACGAGGCCGCCGCGCGGCTGCGGCGGGACGGGCGATCGCGCTGCCGGCGATGGTGCCGTCCGGGTTGATCTGGACGGAGCTGGGCCACGGGTCCCGGTGGGGGGACCGGCGGTAGGTCTTCTCCGAGTTGGCGGGCGAGGCGGTGTCGTCTTCGTAGGGCAGGTTGATCAGCGCTGTAACGGATTCCCGGCGGGATTTGCCGGTCCAGGGCCTGGAGCGATGGTTGCCCAGACGGGCCTGCTTGGTTTGAGAGCGCCCAGGCTGTCGGCGAGTGCTCACCGCAGGTTGTAGGTGCGGGTCACGGTGGTCAGGTCGCCGTCCTCGCGCGTGGAGGGCACCAGATCGCGTGGCGGCGGCACGAAGCCGGGTACGGTCGTGAGACCGGTCGTCTCTGCGATCGCGGTGAGCCGTCGGCCGCCCGGTACGCGCACGGTGATCGAGGCGCCGCTGGCGGGGAGGCCGCGGAAGCGGACCTCGCCTGGCCAGGTCTTGGGTCGTGTCCCGTCGACCGCCACCCGTGCGGGCCTGGAGCCCGGTACGGCCGCCGACGCCTCGGTGATCGGGTGGTCGAAGCGCAGCGTCACCGAGCGGGCGCCGCGTCCGGTGCTCACCCGCAGCCTGAGCAGGTCGCCGTCGCGGGAGACGATCTGGACCCTGGGCTCGGCCGCCCGCATCGGCTGGGCCGGACCCGTCCATCGCAGGTTGCGCGCGTATCCGGGCGGGAGGCCGCCCTGGTCGTGGCCGGAAGCGTACCGCCGGGTCCAGGAGCCGGGATCCGCGTCACCGCTCACCCAGTGCGCGGTGCCGCTGTCGGCGTTCATCACGTAGGCCAGGTGGGTGCGGCGGGGGCGCGTCTGGTCGTAGGTCTCGACGGTCATCCCGGTCACGGCCAGCGCGATGGCGAGCGCGAGGGCCGACGGCACGGCGAGCGCGGCTCGCCTCTCGGGGAGAACGAGTTCGGCGAGGGGAAGAAGCGTCAGCCCGAACAGGGCCAGCGCAAGTGCGGGCACGCCCGCCAGCGCGAGCCCCATGCCGTCGAAGGCAGCCTGCGCCCACGCGGGCAGCAGCAGCCCGGGGACAACGAGCCCGAGCAGCAGCGCCGCAAACCGTCCACGCGGCAGCAGGACGGCACCCAGACCGCCCAGTGCGCACGCTAGGGCGGGCAGCGTGCACAGGAACGCGGCGCCCGGCGCGGCCCACGTGAGCAGGACGCCCAGACCAGTCGGCCAGGCGAGCGCGCCGACCGCGAGCGCAGCCGGGCCGAGCCTGCGGCGCAGCGGGACGTACCACAGCGACAGCGCGAGCACGGCCAGCGCGGCCACGGCGGCCCGGTAGGGCACCGGCCGGTGCAGCAGGCCGCCCATCGTGTCGTAGTCGGGCCGCACGCCCGCCAGGACGCTCCACAGCACCTGCGCCAGTACGGCCGCCAGCAGCAGCGGCAGGATCGCGGACACCGCGGCGATCAGCATGCGCGGCAGGCTCGCGAGCCGCCGTTTCCGCACCGCCGCGACCAGCCCGCCGAACGCCAGGACCGACAGGACCGTCAGTACCGGCACCAGCGCCCCCGGGTAGGTCACCATCACCCCGGGCAGCCGGAAGTAGGTCGCGTCGCCCCGACCGTCCAGGTCGGCCATATCGGTGTTCCCGAGGGTGCGGGTGAGCGCGAGCATGGTGGCGCCCTGGTGCTGGAGGCTGCCCCGATCAAGGTTGCCGATCGAGTCCGTGGCCGTGTGGTAATGGGAACCGCGCTGGATCCAGGCGAAGTTCATGCCGCGGAACCCGGCTTCGGACAGCGGGGTGAAGTCGGTGTTGTTCGGCAGCATCCGGTAGAGCTCGACCATCGAGGAGTCACCGTGCGGCCTCGGGGCCGCGTGCGCGAACGCGCTGACCAGCCGGGCATTGTTCCGGGTCGTCTCGAACATCAGGGTGGGCCCGCCCGCCCCGCGCGCTTCGAAGTTGAGGAGCACGCCCTTGGCGCGGCCGAGCGGATGCTCCCGGACGAACGCCTCGGCGCCGAGCACGCCGTCCTCCTCCCCATCCGACAGCAGCAGGACCAGGTCGTTGCGCAGCGGGCCGCGCTCCCGTAGCGCGCGGGCCGTCTCCAGGATCGCGGCCACGGCCGCACCGTCGTCGGAGGCGCCGGGCCCCATCGCCGCGGAGTCGTAGTGCGCGGCCAGCAGGATCGTCCCGGTGGGGTCGCTGCCTGGGAGCGTGGCGACCACGTTCTCCACCCGCCCGAACGTCGCCAGCCCCGCCCCCGAGGAGGCCCCGACCGCACGTTGCACCTGCACGCCGAACCCTTCGGCGCGCAGGTGCCCGACGAGGTAGTCGCGTGTCCTCGCGCTCGCCGCACTGCCGATCGGCCGCGGCTCGGTGGCGAACCGGCTGAGTTGGCCGAGGGCTCGCGCGGCACTGAACTCGTCCGGCCGTGCGTCCACGGGCAGCGGGCGCGGTGGGCCGTCCGCCCTCGGCGCGGCGAACATGACCACGCCGAGGGCCAGCAATCCGAGAACGCCGGCGAGTACGCGGCGTGGTGCGTCGAGCAATTTCTCCGTCACGCGACCTGACGCTAGGCCCGCCCGCACGGGCCCGAAATGGGGTGCGCAACCCGGTCGGGCTGCGGTTTTCCGCACTCCTGTTCATGTTGAAAATTTCAAGGTGCGGATCGAACCGGCGGCGATGTCCGCCTTTCGCCTGCGAGTCGATGTGCCGTTCGGATCGGCGGATGACTGTGGACGCACCGCCTGCTCGGTCGCGGCACCGATGGTCGACCGTGGCGGCTGCATGTCCAGGGGGACGCACGTGCCGAGGTGGATCCGGGCGGCCGTCGCCGAGCTGACCGACCATCCGCGCGGATCTTGACCGAAAACGAGAACACGTTACAGTTTCTGCCATGACAGCAGTCACTTGGGACGCGCCGGACGGCGACCACCCCGCGCGCCGGGCGGTACGCGCGGCGATGGCCGCGGCCGCGGGCGGGCGCAAGCAGGAGTGGCTCGCGCTTTTCGGCCCGGACGCCGTCATCGAGGACCCCGTCGGCCCCTCGATGCTCGATCCCGAGGGCAAGGGGCACCGGGGGCCGGACGGGATCGAGCGGTTCTGGGACGAGAACATCGCCCGGGTGCGCACGTTCCACTTCCGCGTGAGCGACTCGTTCGCCAACGGCCCCGCCTGCGCCAACGTCGTCACCATCACCGCGACGCTGGACGGCGGGACCACCATGACGATCGACTGCCTGACCGTCTACACCGTCGATGACGACGGCCTGATCACCTCGTTCCGCGCCCATTGGGAACCGGACCGCGTAATGGCCACCCTGACCTCCCCGTAAGACGCAGGGAAGCGGCTTCAGGGCCATGCGCACTCCCCCGCACCGCAGTGGCTCCCCACGCTGGCGGTCGTGCTGTACACCGCCGAGCTGACGGTCGCGCTCGCGGTCATGCTCACCGCGGTCCCACCCCGCGGTGAACGAGCGCGCTTTCCGGCTGCTGCACTGGATGACCGGCCGCCCCGAACCGGCCCACCCGGACCATGGCGCACTGGGACCGGTGCCGAGCTTCTGGTGATGGGACGGCCCGGTGGAGCCCTTTCCGGCGGATAGAGGTTTGGCTTCCTGATCGTTTGGCTTGCGGGCGGAGGGTAAAGCAGGGACAAGGGCAGTGATGAGGGAGGCAACGCATGCTGGAGGGGTCTGCGCAGTCTTACTGGATGGCCTCGTCGAAGAGCCCGGAGTATCCGACGCTCACTGAGGACGTCGATGTGGACGTCGCGGTGATCGGCGGGGGTATCGCCGGAATCAGCACTGCTTGGGAACTGACCCGGGCTGGAAGGCCCGCGATCGTCCTTGAGGCCGACCGTATCGTCTCGGGAGTCACCGGTTTCACCACGGGGAGGCTTTCAGCGCTACACCCGTGGGTCTTCGCTCCGCTGCGTGATTCTCTCGGCGCGGAGGCCGCCCGGCTCTATGCGCGTTCCCAGCAGGAGGCAGTCGAGCATGCGGTCCAGATTGCTGACAAGCTCGGCATACAGTGCGATGTGGAACGCCGGCCGTCCTACCTGTATGTCGAGCCTGTCGAGCGGACGGGCGATCTGAAGGCCGAGGCCGCTGCCGTCCGGGAAGCCGGGCTCGCCGCCTCTTTCGTGACCGAGACGCCCCTGCCGTACGACGTCGCCGGGGCGGTCAAGCTCGACGAGCAGGTCCAGTTCCACCCGCGGCACTATCTGCTGGGCCTCGCGGAGGACCTGGTTCGCGGTGGGGGCCGGATCTACGAGCAGACCCGTGTCGTCGATCTGGTCCAGGGGCGGCGGCACCGGCTCACCACCGACGCCGGCGTCACCGTGCATGCCCGTGAGGTGGTCATCGCCACCCTCTTCCCGGTGTTCGGACGGGCCTTGCTCGACTTCAGGCTCGTCCCCTTGCGAGAGCTGGTCATCGCCGCGCCCATCGCCGAGGAGGACGACCCGGGCGCCATGTTCATCACCCGCGAGGACAACACCCGTTCGGTGCGGACAGCACCGTATGGGGAGGGACAGCGGCTGCTGCTGATTACCGGTGAGTCGTTCGAGCCGGGCAGTGGCGAGACGACCGAACGGCACCGGACGCTCGTGGAGTGGACCCGGCGGCACTTCAAGATCGGCGATGTCCATTACTGGTGGGCGGCCCAGGACCTGGACACCACCGACAAACTCCCGTACGTGGGCCGCGTCGACGACAACCTCTACGTCGCCACCGGTTACGCCAGATCGGGTATGAGCCACGGCATCATGTCGGGCCGCTTGCTCGCCGGCCTGCTGACCGGCGAGGAACAACCGTGGACGGATCTCTACGCCCCCCGACGCAAACACCCGATCAGGGAGGCAGGACCCGTACTGAAGGTGGGCCTGTCCCACCTCCGCCGCCGGATCGCCGACCAAGTCCGGGTCACGCGCATGCCCGTCGCCGAACTGAAGCCTGGGACGGGCGCGGTCGTCCGTATGCGGGGCCGCGTCTGCGCCATCTACCGCGACGACCACGGCACGCCACATGTTCTGTCGGCCCGGTGCCCTCATTCGGGATGTCTGGTGACCTTCAACGACGCCGAGCGCGTCTGGGAATGCCCGTGCCACGGCTGCCGTTTCGCCGCCGACGGGTCAGTTCTTCAGGGGCCCGCAACAGCCCCACTAAGTCCCGAGTATGAGTGTATGAACCCGTAAACAACACACTTCAACTCAACTGGCTCCGCATCTTCGCCTCCCCAGCGCTTTTCCTTGCGCTCTGCCACCGCGACCGCCTGCGTGCCGACATCGTCACCCTCAACACCGGCTCCGCCGCAGGCATCGCCCGCCACTACGACGGGCGCGGCGAACCGGTAGAGGATCGACAAGCACGCCCTGCGACCTCGCCCAACTACCCGGAAGCTCCCCCGGATGTCGTTCGGCAAGGCACCGCTCGGGTAGCTCCTCGGCAAGCCGGGCACCGCGGGCCAGCGGTACGCAGCCGACGTGAATTGACCGGACGGGGCAGGGAAGAGCTGATCCCATGGGGCACGAGGTGATCACATCACTGGAGGAGCTGGCCGAACTGCTGGAGGCCCGCTCGCGACTGTTCGT
This sequence comes from Actinomadura coerulea, assembly GCF_014208105.1. NCBI lineage: Bacteria > Bacillati > Actinomycetota > Actinomycetes > Streptosporangiales > Thermomonosporaceae > Actinomadura > Actinomadura coerulea. Next base: position 6,900,344 of record NZ_JACHMQ010000001.1, on the reverse strand, counting down.
GCGCTGGTCGGCCGACCCGGCGGCGGACCAGTCCCGTCCGCACAGCAAGGACGGCTTGACCGGCGCCGAACTGCCGGGCTTGTCGGCCAATCCCCTCGCGGTGGAGCCATGGTGGGGCGACCGCTCGACCGTCCTGTGGGTGGCGCGGCGCCTGCACGACTACTCGCACCTGGAGAGGGCCCGCACCCCCGGCGCGCGGCCCTGGGTACTGGCCGGCGAAGAGGTGGGCCGCGGCCCGGACAACGAACCCATCGTCACCCACCCCGACCTCGTGGCCCTCGTCGACAAGACGGTTCTCGACCAGGCCGAGGAACTTCTGGAGCGCGACACGAACGGCCCGTGGGGCCCCCTGGCTCGGGCGGGAGGCTGATCGACTGCCGCGCCGAAGCCGCCGCCAAGACCAGCCCGCGCACTCCCCCACCTCCGAACTACCTGCCGCCCTACGCCCCCGAACTCGACCTCATGGTCGAGGCCGTCCTGACTGAGACCGACCTGGCCTGGAGTCCGGCGGTGGTGAGCGCCTCCATACTCCGCGGCCATGAGCCGGAGGCCGAACCGGTCGCATGAGGGAGTCCTCCGGGGCCCTGTTTGCCTCAGCCGTGAGCGGTAAGCACTTCGCTGATGCGAAGGGAGCCAATGTGTCGACCGTCCAGACGAGAGAGCAGACTGCCGAGGCGCCGCCGGCCAAGGCCACGGTCGCCGACACGCTCCGGATCGGTGCGGCGGTGTTCGGCCCGACGCTCGCCCGGGGCGTGCTGGCACGGCGGCCGCGCCTGGTCGCGCTGGCCGAGGCGGCCCAGGCGGACGGCCGGGCGGGACGGCTGCTGCGGCGGCTGCGCGCACGGTACGGGAGCGGGCCGCTGCGGCTCACCGTCCCGGGGCGCTCGTTCGCCCTGGTCCTCTCGCCGCGCGACATCGAGCGCGTGCTGACCGGATCGCCCGAGCCGTTCGCGATCGCCTCGAAGGAGAAGCGCGCCGCCGTCGGGCACTTCCAGCCGCACGGCGTGCTGGCCTCGCATGGCCGGGCGCGCGCCGGGAACACGCCGAACGGGCGAGGCGCGAGGCCGAGTCGGGTGACGCCGACCTGCCGTTCCTGCGCGCGTGCGTCCAGGAGTCGGTGCGCCTGTGGCCCACCACCATGACGATCCTGCGCGACGCGACCCGTCCGACCGAGTGGGCGGGCGAGACCCTGCCCGCCGGCACCGGGTTGCTCATCCACACGCCGTTCCTCCAGCGCGACGACGAGACGCTGCCGTACGCCGACGCGTTCCGGCCCGATGTCTGGCTGGACGGCACGGCGCAACGCGACTGGGCGGTGGTGCCGTTCAGCGGGGGGCCGGGAGAGTGCCCTGGACGGAACCTGTCGCTGCTCTCGGCGACCCACTTCCTCGCCGCGCTGCTGCGCGCCTACGACCTGCGGCAGGACGCGGGCCTGCGCCTCTCCGGCGACCGGCCGCCGCCGCGGACGCTGAGCCCCTTCCGGCTGGGCTTCGACGCCCGCCCCCGCGACGCCCGCACGGGTCGGCCTCGCGACCCACGACGGCGTCGAGGAACTGTACGCGGCGGTGCGGGCCACCGGACGCGCACCGGCCGCGGTGGCGATCAACGTGGAGGGCCCGTCCACGGGTCACTGCGGTGGACGAGGACGCTTGCCGATCACGATGACTCCTGTGCCGCGGACAGAGAACCGGCAGTCCTGCGAGTGCACGCCAACTCGCAGGCGGCGGCGAGGTCGCTGGCCGTGGGGACCAGCTCGGAGACCTCGGTGATCTCGAAGACTCTGCGGACCGAGCCGGTCTCGGGGACGGCCAATACGAGCGGCGTGGTCAGGGCCTTGGCTCGTAGATGGGTGCGGACGATGACATTGACCCCGCTGGCGCCGCAGAACCGGGTGCCGGTGAGATCGAGAACCAATGCTGGAACCCCGGTGTTCAGCAGCCGCAGCAACCGATCGCAAATCCCAGGGGCGTCTGCCAGATCAATCTGCGCCGGGAACCGAACTACAGTACATCCGCGTCCGTGCTCGACCGGAAGATGGGGAAGGGGAGCCGTTCGCATCGACGCACCACCTCGAACTCGACGAACTCGATGAGACGAGAGTGGCCGCACTGCTGGACCGGGCCTGCCGACCGGGACCAGCCGCAGGCTGTACATCGATACTGCGTTAGGTGGGTGACGGCCGTCAACCAAGTCCCCCCGCGCTCGGCCGCCCGAAGGCCGTAGCCGAGTGCTCAGCCACCGAGCCTGGAGGAATCCCTCGGTTCGGCGGCGGCCGACAAGGAAGCCAGCAACGCACGGGCGACATCGCGCAACTTGGTGTTGGTGTCCTGCGACTGGCGTCGAAGCACCTCGAACGCCTGCTCGGCGGTCAAGCCGTGGGCGGCCATGAGCACCCCCTTGGCCTGATCGATCTCAGCCCGCGATATCAGTGCGGTCTTCATCTGCTCGGCCAGGTCCCGGAAATGCAGATAGCGGCGCGCGGTGACGATCGCGGTGGAGGCGGCGGCGGCGAACAAGGTGATCAGTGCTTCGTCCAGCGCGTCGAAGGCCGTGTGTTCACGTCCGTACAGGTTCAGCGCCCCGACGACGTCGCTGTCACCGCCCTCTCCACGGTCGAGAACCAACGGCGCGGACAGGTACGCGTGCATTCCCGCCACCTCCGCGGCGCGGGCGAAGTTTGGCCACCTGTCGCGTGCCTCCGGCAAGGTGACGCGAATCGTCCGGCGTTCGGCCGCCGCTCGCAGGCACGGGCCATCGCCCGCAGCGTACTGGTCCCGGTCGATGGCGATGACCGCCTCGTCGGTGGCCGCCGCGGTGAAGACCCGGCCGTCGGCCACCACGGTGACGCTGACCACCGATGCGTCGCCGATCGTCCGCTGCACCATGGCGACCAGGCGGTTCAGCGCGGCATCGAGCCCCTCGTCATTGTCGAGCAGCTCATGAAACTCCTCCAGCGCGATCGAGAGCTCATCGAGCCGTTCGGCTCGAGAGGTCGACTCGCCTTGCCGATCACCCGCAGCCGCCATCCCTACCCTCAGCCGGTACCCGAGCACGTCGCTCACATAGTCGGTCACGAGGATTTTACCTACGGTGTCGGATTCGTAGTGGTCGTGGCCGCGCGGACGGCATGTTACGCGTGAGACTAGTATTGGTTGGCCGCCTGCCCACGAACCTGGGGCCGGGAGGACCCTCGACGTCCGCCGCACTCTCGTCTCCCTTACGGCCTGCGACCATCCCCGTGCACGTCCGGGCCCCGGACCGCGACAAACGCGAAATTCATCCACATCGGTGGAACAGAGGACGGCGAGATCGACCCTACGTCGACCGTAATGCCAACCATGCTCGCATCTGTCACCCGAGGGAATTATGAGAGGCGATAGTGGTGAATCGACGGGTTTCCAGGGCAGATGCACTGAGCCGTCTCTGCGGGCCCCCAGGGTCATGTGCGGCGTTGAGGGCGCCCGGCGTGCGGCGGCCCCTTAGCTTGTGCGTTGCATGGTGAGAGGTTCGAGATCCGACTCTTCCGTCGGGAGGATATGAGGTGGACCAGCCGTTGGAGGGACGGCACCGGAGGCGACTGTGGCATGCGATCGCTGAGCGCGCCGACGTGCCGGGCCAAGACGGCTGGGCACAGGCGGTGTGCGTGGCGTGCGTGGAGACACTGGACCGGTTGGACGGGGCGATCGTGGCGTTGCGGGGAGACGTCCGGGCGCAGCAGGTGCTCGGAGCCAGTGACTCGTGGGCGGCTCAACTGGCCGAAACGCAGTACACCGTAGGTGAGGGACCGGGTGTGGAGGCTTACGTTACCGGGGGCCCGGTACTGGCCCCGGATCTGAGCGGCGAGGACGAGCGGTGGCCGGGGTTCGTCAGGTCAGCGACGGCGGTGGGCGTGGCGGCGATGTTCGCGTTCCCGATGCAGGTCGGGGCGATCCGGCTGGGCACGTTGGAACTGGTCCGCCGCCACACGGGGAGATTGTCGACCCGGGAGGTCGGCGAGGCGATCCTCCTCGCGGAACTGGCGACCATCGGGTTGCTGGAAGAGGCAGGCGAGGCCGAACGGGCGGGTCGAGAATTCGCACCCCGCCCAGTGACGTCCTTCCGGGACGTCAACGTGGCCACCGGAATGCTCGCCGCGCAACTGCGAATCAGTCTGGACGACGCATTCATCCGGTTGCGGGCACACGCCTTCGGCCAGGGCCGCTCGGTACTGGCGGTGGCCCGCGATGTGCTGGATCGGCGTATCCAGCTTGAGGAGTTGGCCGAATGAACCGCCCAGACCTGGAGGAACGATGACCGATCCCCTGCTCAGAGAAATACCGGATCTCCGTCCACCGCATCTGGCCGACGCTCTAGCCGAGATCACCTCGCAGCTGACCGGTGGCCCCGACAGCGCCACGGTGCTGCGGTTGGTCACCGACGCCGGAACCGGGATGCTGGGCGCGGCGGCGACAGGGGTGATGCTGGTCGATCCACGCGGAGGTGTGGAGGTGGTGGCCGCCTCCGACCGGCCCGCCCGGTTCGTCGAGCTACTGCAAACCCAGACCGAGCAGGGGCCCTGCCTGGACTGCATCGCCACCGGCGCGATCGTGACCGCCCAGGATCTGGAGTCCGAGCGGGCGCGGTGGCCGGCTTTCGTCCCGGCGGCGGTAGAGATGGGCTACCGGGCGGTTGCCGCTGTCCCCCTGCGGCTGGACGGGCAGGCCATGGGAGGACTCAACCTGCTTTACGGTGAGCCGACCAGCTGGCCGGTATGGCACTTGCGGCTGGCGCAAGTCGTGTCCGACCTGGCCGTACTCGGCCTCGTGCAGGAACATGGCGATCGGCGTGCGGACCGGCTCGCCGAGCGCACCATGACGGTGCTCAACGACCTTGTGCATCTCGACCACGCCGTCGGGATGGTCGCCGGCACGCTGGATCTCGATCCCGATGCGGCCCGCAGCGCGATCATGTCCTATGCCCGGCGCCTCCAACGGCCGCTGCTCGACGTGGCGCGGGCAGTGACCCAGGGCGACCTGAACCCGGCCGACCTGACCGCCGACCGGCCCGGTTAGTCCCAGTCCGGGTCGGCGCGTCCGTCAGCCCGGTCATCGACCAGGGCGGCCAGCCGGGCCGCCTCGGCATCCTGCCCCGCCACGCCCTCGCCTTCCACCAGGCTCCGGCGGGCTTGGACGGGGCCACATCTCTGCCAGCCGCTCACAATTCCCACGGCCTCATCGAAAGCGGTCCGCCGGGCCAGCACATGCTTCAGACGGCGCGCCATCGCGATCTGCTCTGCACGTTCGTCGAAACCAGCCATACCCATGTTTCAACGCTCCTCCCCGTACCGCCGATCCACCACGGGACCCCCCGGCGGTCTCATGGACAGCGCCCCGATCGATCACCTGACCTCGCGAGTCCTGATCGGTACGGTTTCAATGGTGCACGCGCGTACATTGTCGCGCCACCCGGCCAACTCCCCCAAAGGGCAAATCCCTGGCCCGGTCAGCGCAAGTGGGTGCAACACTGCTGACCGTCTACCAACCTACCTCGCTCCCCCTCCCGCGAAGCGGCGACGTAAGCGCCGCCATCGCCACTATCCGGGCGGTAGCACGCAGGGCGTAGCCGGACGCGCCCCCACACTCAGATCCTGGGAACGCGAACTAATACCGCTGGGCATACCAGGTCGGTTGCTCGCCGAACATGCTCTTGAAGTCGCGGATGAAGTGGCCCTGGTCGACATAGCCGAGGTCGGCCGCCAGCGCGGCCCAGTCGATCGCCCCACCGGCGGCCATGCGTGCGGTCACCTCGTGCAGGCGGTAGCGGCGGATCACCCACTTGGGCCCGATGCCGACGTACTCCGCGAACAGCCGTTGCAATCCTCGCATGCTCAGCCCCAGCTCGCCGGCGAGGTGTTCGACCCTGGTCAGGGCCTTGTCCTTGGCGATCAGCTCGACCGAAGCCACCGCCTGGCGCACCCGGGGGTCATCGTCCGGCAGGTGTTCCAGCAGGAAGGCTTCCACGGTCGGCACGTCGAGCGTCGTGGGCAGGTCCGGGCCGAACACCTCGGTCGCCGGGACGACGCGGTCGGTGATCGTCGAGACGGAGGCACCGAGGAACAGGCGGAAGCCGCCCGGCCGGAACGCGACGCCGAAGACATGATCGCGGCCCTCGAGGACCTTGATCTGGTAGCCGCTGCACACGCCGTTGACGTCCGCGCGGCCGCCGCCGAACGACAGATGCACGTTCGGGTACGGCACGATCTTCTGCCGGTAGGGCTCGGCGTAGTCCCAGCGAGCCTCCCAGTACCGCTCCACCCATGGCGCGAGCGCCGGCGACGGGCTGTGAAACGTGTGGCGCTGATACCTGGCCCACGCACCGCGCAGCTCACGAACGTCCCGCTCCACACGGCAGAGTGTATGTCGCCTTTGTCCAATACCCCTCCGGCCCGGGCCGTCTAGCGTCGCCGCCATGTCACATCTGTCCAATGCTGCCGAGGCCATGGCCGCAGTCGCCCGCACCATCACCGACGACCAACTCGCCAACAAGACTCCGTGCACGGAGTACGACGTGCGGGCACTGGTCAACCACCTTCTGTTCTGGGGCCCGTCGCTCGCCGGCGGCGGCCGCAAGGAGTCCGTTCCGCAGCCGGCGGGCACCGAGTCCGAGGTGGACTTGGCGGCCGGCGACTGGCGCGGCCACCTGCTCGCCCTGCTGGACGACATCACGTCGTCGTGGGCGCCGCCGAGCGCCTGGGAGGGCGAGACGAGCATGGGCACACCGCATACGCTGCCCGCGCCCGTCCTGGGCGACATGATCGTCGGCGAGCTGGCCATGCACGGCTGGGACCTGGCGGTCGCGACCGGGCAGCGGCTGGAACTGCCCGCCGACCTGCTGGCGCACCTGCACGACACGGTGTTCGCCAACGTGGAGCAGGGGCGGGAGATGGGCATGTACGGACCGCAGGTCGCGGTGCCGGCCGACGCCCCCGCCTTGGACCGCATCCTCGGCCTGACCGGCCGTGATCCCGCCTGGACGTAGTCACCGACCGGTGATGTCGGCCACATCTGAACGGCGCGGCGCCCCAGCCATAGCCACCTCCGGTGGGGCCCACGCCGTCATCATCTGGACGGCGTCCATGCACGGCCGGCCGTGCGCATCTCCTTGCGCAGCCGAGTGAGGACGTGCCGGGCATCGGCGGCGACCCCGCGCAAGGTCGCCGAGGCGAAAGAGCGCTGCCATTCCAGCCCCACGTACCCCAGCCCTGGACGGGTGAGCGAGACACCGCCGCGATGGCGCGGCTGCCCGTCCTCGTCCAGCGCGCCCAACCCGGTGAGATGGTCCACGCCCGGTCGGTACCCGGTGGCCAGCAACACCACGTCGACGTGTTCGCGGGTGCCGTCGCTCCACACGACCTGGTCTCCCTCCAGGCGGGTGAACATCGGACGGCGGTCGGGGTTGCCGGCGGCAATGGCGTCCCGGTAGGTGCCGGTGTCCATCACCGGCGTGCCCTTGCCGCCGGTCAGCAGCGGGCGCGCCCAGCCCGCGGTGTCCAGCCCGGTGCGCCGCAACCAGATGTGCATGTCGACGCCCAGAAGGCGCTGCGCCATGAAGCGGAGAGGGTGCCGGGTGGCCAGCGTGACGTCGGCGACCCCGGCGAGCTCGATCGCGATCTGCACCGCCGAGTTGCCTCCGCCCACGATCACCACTCGCCGGCCCCTGAACGGACCGGGGCGCCGGTAGTCGCACGAGTGCAGCACCGTGCCGGGGAAGCCGTCCAGGCCCGGCAGATCCGGGCGATGGGGGCGGCTGAACCCGCCCGTCGCGGCGATCACCAGCGGTGCGGCGAAGACCTCGCCGCCCGCCGTGACCACCTCGAACCCGCCTCGCGAACCGTCCGGCGCGGCCACGACCTCTGTGACCCGGTGACCGGTGCGGATGTCGGCGTCCAGGCGGGCGGCGTAGTCGGTCAGGTAGGCCACGACCTCGTCCCGCGCGGGATAGCCGTCCGGGTCACCGGGGAACGCCGTCCCGGGCAGAGCGCTGCGCCGGGCCGGGGAGAACAGGGTGAGGCTGTCGTAGTAGTGCGGCCAGGACCCGGCCGTCTGCTCGGCCGCCTCCAGGACGATGGGCGCCAGACCGAGGGAACGAGCGGTGTGGGCGGTGGCCAGACCGGCCTGGCCACCGCCGATGATGACGAGCGGTGCGGTGGTGGGCATGACCGAAACATATCAATAGTTCATGAAATGTTGAAGTGTTGATATGTGACGTAGGATGGGCCCGTCTCACGGAGGAGCAAGCAGCGATGGGCGAGCCGGTGACCAGCCAGCCGATGCCGGCGGAAGGTCCGGTCGGCGGCGCGGCCACGACGCCGGCCGGCGAAGGATGCGAGGGAACGCCCGCTGCTTCGCTCGGCGCCGGAGCACACGAGTTCCTCAAGGCGCTGGCCAGCGAGCAGCGGCAGCAGATGCTCGAACTGTTCGCCGGCGGCATGGAACTCAGCGTCGGCGCCGTCGCCGAGCGCCTGGGCGTCGGCCAGTCAAACGCCTCGCAGCAACTCGCGCTGCTGCGCCGGGGCGGCCTCCTCACCTCGCGCAGGGACGGCAAGCAGGTCCTCTACCGCATCGACTCCGCCGCGATCGACCGGTCGCTCACCGAACTGCGCGAGTACCTGCGCACCTGCTGCCCGCCCGCAGACTGACCCCGCCCGGGCCCGGCTCTTCTCCTGTCCGGCGAGGACCACGGATCGATCGGGACGAACCGGAGCCGGAGAGCGAGAGCGGTACCGCATACCGGCGGGCAGGAAGCGTAAGTCCAGAACTCAATCCATTCGCCACGGCACCTGTGTTCTCACGCCTCCGGCCGCAGCTCGCTGAGAAGGTTCGCGATGCGCCTGCGGATCTCGTCGCGGATCGGTCGTACGGCGTCGACACCCTGCCCGGCGGGGTCGTCGAGGGCCCAGTCCAGGTAGCGCTTGCCAGGGAAGACGGGGCAGGTGTCCCCGCACCCCATGGTGATCACCACGTCGGACGCCTGGACGGCTTCCGTGGTCAGCACCTTGGGGATCTCGGCGGAGATGTCGATGCCCTCCTCGGCCATCACCTCCACCACCGAGGGGTTGACCTGGTCGGCGGGCGCGGACCCTGCCGAGCGGACTTCGATCTCATCGCCGGCCAGGCTGGTGAGGTAGGCGGCGGCCATCTGGGAGCGACCGGCGTTGTGCACGCAGACGAACAGGACGCTGGGCTTTCCGGAGAGAGACTGATCAGACATCAGGGTTCCTTAGCTGGTCGAAACTGTGGCGGCCATGGCCGGCGAGCAGGTCGGTGACGAGCAGGTCCAGTTCGCCGGTCAGCGGCGGCGCAGCCACAGCGACACGTACACCAGCCCCACCAGGACGGGAACCTCGATCAGTGGGCCGACCACGCCCGACAGCGCCTGACCGGAGGCGACGCCGAAGGTTCCGATCGCGACCGCGATGGCCAGCTCGAAGTTGTTCCCGGCGGCGGTGAACGCCAGCGTCGCGGTACGCGGATAGGACAGCCGGAGAGCGCGGCCGAGGGCGAAGGACCCACCCCACATCAACGCGAAGTAGGCCAGCAGCGGGAGTGCGATGCGGGCGACGTCGGCGGGCTGGTTGGTGATGGTGTCGCCCTGCAGGGCGAACAGGATGACGATCGTGAACAACAGCCCGTACAGCGCGACGGGACCGATCCGAGACAGGAACCGCTCCTCGTACCACTCGCGGCCGCGGGCGCGCTCACCGAAGCGGCGGGTGAGGAACCCGGCGGCCAGCGGGACGCCCAGGAACACCAGCACGTTCACCACGATCCTGCCGACCGGGAAGTCCGCCTCGTCGGTCGCCAGCCCCAGCCAACCGGGCAGCACCTGGAGGTAGAACCAGCCGAGCGCACCGAACGCGACGACCTGGAAGACGGAGTTGAGGGCGACCAGGACGGCGGCGGCCTCCCGGTCGCCGCAGGCCAGGTCGTTCCAGATGATGACCATGGCGATGCACCGGGCGAGGCCGACGATGATCAGCCCCGTGCGGTACTCGGGCAGGTCGGGCAGGAGAATCCACGCCAGCGCGAACATCACCACCGGGCCGACCACCCAGTTCAGCAGCAGCGAGGCGAGCATCAGCCGGCGGTCCCCGGTGACCGTGTCCAACCGGTCGTAGCGGACCTTCGCCAGCACCGGATACATCATCACCAGCAGGCCGAGCGCGATCGGCAGCGAGATCCCGCCGACCTCGACCTCCGCCAGCGCGCCGTCCAGTCCAGGGACGGCGCGCCCGAGCCCGAGGCCGAGTGCCATGGCCGCGATGATCCACACCGGCAGGAAACGGTCGAGCGCCGACAGCCCGGCCACCACCCCCGCCTCCGCGGGACGGGCGATGGCGGTGCCCGAGTCTCGCGTCCCGGTCACGTGCAGGGCCTCTTCCGCTGGTGGGTCTGAACCTCGCGGGCGGCGGCGGCCAACTCGCCGAGTTCGGCGGCCAGTTGCTCCAGCGCCTCAGGGCGCAGCCGGTAGTAGGTGAAACGCCCGCACGGCTCGGTGTCCACCAGCCCGGCTTCGCGCAGCACCCGCAGGTGGTTGGAGATATTGGACTGCCTGGCGCCGGTCTCCTCCACGAGGTGGCAGTTGCACAGCGCCTCCGCGGCCAGCAGCGACACGATCCGGGCACGCAGCGGATCGGCCAGCAACCTCAACACATCAGTTTCAACTGACATCATCACAGAATGATACGTTAGCAGGCGTCCGGAGACGGCCGCCCAGACGTCCGCAAGCGTGATCGCCGTTACGGACATCCGGCGCCGGGGGCCTGGGGATTGCCCGGTGCCATCGCTCACCCGGGCTTGGGGCCACCGTCTGCCGTGCCCGGTTCGCCCGGGGGCTCAGCGTGGCCGATCCACCGTTCGGCGGCGGTGACGCGCGATGCCGCGGTGTGGAGCCGGCCGTCGGGTGGGAGGGGCGTGGCCGGCAGGGTCCGCGGTGCCTGAGGGGCGATGGCATGGGCGAGCGCCGCGTCGCGGAGGTCGTGGATGCCATCCCGGGGGAATTGGCCGGGAGGTGCGGGCGGCCGGGATCCTGCTCACCGGCCGGGCCGACAGCCCGCAGGTGATCGCCGCCTCCACCGAACGGACCCGGCTGCTGGAGTCGCTCCAGCTCCAATCCCGCCAGGGCCCTGCCTGGACTGCTTAGCCACCGGCCGGCCCGTCAGGGTCGCCGACCTGACCACCCCGGGCCGAGCGGTGGCCGGTGTTCACGCCCGCGGCGCCCGTCCCGCCCGCGGATCCCGGCGTGCCGGCGTTTCCGAGTCAGTGACCAGTGGGGCATGGGGGGTTGTTGAGGCCGCGGTCCAGGCCGGTGATGCGCAGCAGCTTGGCGACCTGCGGGCGGGGGGCCGACAGGTGCAGGATGACGCCGAGTCCGGCGGCACGGCGCTGGACGCCGATCAGCATGGTCAGCCCGGCCGCGTCGCAGAAGGACACCTCGCTCAGGTCGAGGATCAGCAGCCGCGGGCCCGGGGGCAGTGCGGCGAGCAGGTGTTCGCCCACTGCGGGGGCGGACGCCATGTCGAGATCGCCCCGCAGGGCGAGAATGGCGACGCCCGATCGTCCCCGGGGAAGCGCAGTGGCCCCGGCGGCCACATGGGAGCGGCGGACTGCTGTGAACCTGGTGCGGCCGGCGTACCCGGTGGTCATGGCGGCGGACGTGCTGCCGGTCATGGCGGTCTCCGATCGCGAGGTGGTGGATCCGGCCGTGTCGATCGCGTCCGCGGGTCAGCGCGACATCGACGGTTCACGCCGCCTTTCGCCTTGCCGTGTCGAGGCGCTTCGGGGTCGGCCGACGACCCACCCGCCCCGCGGCTCGCGTGGAGCGGTCGATGCGGCCGGTACGTCGGCGGCGGGCGGGCGGCCGGCCGGATCGGCGGCACTCTCCAGGACCGCCTGAGCCGCTGCGTTGCCGGTGGCGGCCGGGACCGTGAGCAGGTCGATGCGGTGGCCGTCAGCGTAGATCGCGGTGAGCACCCCGGCGGGCAGGTGGTCGAACCAGCTCAGCCGGACCTCGCGGGTGTCGTCTGGGCCGTTGACGAGCAGTCGGCGCGGATGGCTGTGCCAGTCGGCCGCCCGCAACAGGACGTGGCTGATCGGCTGGCGGTCGTCGAGCGGGCCGTAGGCCCGCAAGGCCAGCAGCAGCCCCGGCAGTTCGGCGACCGGATCGGCCGAGCGGGGCCACCATGCGCCGTCCAGAAGCCTGGGGCCCCGCCCTGAACGGGTCCGCCTGAGCGGGGCGGACGGCTGCAGGACGAGCCGGGGGGCCGAGGGCGGCGGAAGGTCGATGATCGTTGTTGGTTCCGAGGCGGTCCTCATGGCATCTCCCCTTTCCCTGGAACCGCGAGGCGGTTCCGAGCAGTGTGAACGAGCCGGTGCGGCGGATCACCCTCTAGGGCGGGGATGTCGTCTTTGCCGGATAAATTCACTCTAGCCGCCGACCTTCGGCGGCTCAAAAAACTGGAGTAATATCTGCCCATGTTTTCGACATTTTTCCTCGCCTTTTGACTCCTGGGGTTTGACGGGCGGATTTGCACTCCCAAATTTCCGCGCGTCCGCAGGTGCCGAATCCGTGCCGGCAGGGCCGACCTTGGGTTTGCTCGGCGGCACTACCTGTTTCGAAGGGACTGCACGCGAAGAGACGGGCGCGCAGATCGTGGCCATGCGAGCCTGGCGGGCGCGCTGCGGTTCAGGCTCGGATCTCCCGGGAAAGTTCCTCAGGCGGCCCTGATCTGTAGTGATCGGAATTGGAGCGCTGCACGGAAAACGTCTCCTGGTCACTTAGCGTGGCGAGAAATGCAGGCGCAAGGAGAGTTGCCGAGGCCCGCCGTGCCTCAACCGCCCCACCGGCTCCGGCGGTAGCCGCTGGGGTCAGCGTGAGCGCAGCCTGTCGAGGCGATGAGCCGGCACACCGAGCGCCTTCTCCCACCGCCCGCGGGCGGCCGAGTCCGCCACGCGCCGCAGCGCCGAGGCGGGCAGCCGATCCTGGAAACCACCGGGCAGGCACCGCATGGCGTCAGCCAACTCCCGATGCCGCGCGGGCGCCAGCGGTGGGCCGGATGCTGGTTCGGGCCGGGCCGGTTTGAGACCGAGCAACCGCAGCATCTGATCCGTCGCACCCACAGCGCGCCCTGTCCCTTGCATCGTCTTGCCAGCCCGAAAAAGGCGCACCCGGCGTGCGTGCCCGTGATTCCGGAGGAGTGGTCAGCTCATACCCCCGGATACACAGGCCCACTCATCGCGATGAGCCAGCGCAGGGCGGTCCGGCACCCCAGCGACCTCGATCGCCGGCGGCTACCGGGGGCGGGCCCGGTGGCGTAGGCTCGGTGATACCGGAGGCACTTCGCGCGTAGGCCGCCATGTCGGCGCCGTCTCCGGCGATCACGACCCGGTCCTCCACAGACCGAGAACGAGGCCTTCGAAATGGCCGGCACAGTGCTCGATTCGCACACGTTTCCAGACGGCGGTCCCGATCGGCCATGTGCTGCGGAGGAGATCCTCGCCTCCCGTGCCCCACGACTCGGTGTCATTCATCGTGTCATTCATCGCCTACCTCTCGGGTCCGTAGGGCGTTCAGTGATCGGAGATCACCAGTGAGCACCATGACCGTCGCGTGCACTGCCGATGGCCTGACCGCGGCACGCGCCGAGGTACGGATGCCCGCCCACCGGCGCCCCGGCCACACCATCATCGCGCTGCACGGCGACTTGGACTCCGCCGCGGCGCCGGCGCTGCGCGAGCACCTGATCGGCGTGCTGCGTCCCAGCGGCCGTCTGCTCATACTCGACCTGGGCGAAGTGTCGTCTTGCGACGCGGCCGGGCTCGCCGTCCTGGTCGGCCTCCAGCACCGCGCCGCAGGACTCGGGATCATCGTCCGCCTCGGTGCCGCGAACCGGCAACTCACCGACCTCCTCCACCTCACGGGCCTGGACCGCGTGCTGATGGTCCAGACGGCTTCGCCCGCCCAGGCGGCATCCGCGGACTGAGCGGGCGGGCACGTGGCCCCCTGCGGGACCGAGGTGTTCCGGTGGCCGTGAGGGGCAGGGATCGTGATGTCCGACCAGGAGGAACAGATGAGCGGGCAGCCGCACGACCGGGTCGGCGCGGAGCACCCGGGCCTGGTCGAGGCGATGAACTCGGCGATCGTGGCCGTCAGCGCGTCCGGCAGGGTCACGGCCTGGAATCCCTGGGCCCGGCATCTGCTGGGATACACCTCCGAGGAGGCGCTGGGACGGCCGGTGGAGCGGATCCTGCACCGCGTCACCGAGGACGATCTCCCTCCGAGGCCGGACTGCCGCATTCTGCGGGTACTGCGGACCGGTGTCCCCGACCACGCCGACGGCGACTCGTTCACCCATCGTGACGGGCACGCGGTAACGCTGGCCTGGTCATCCGCCCCGGTCTACGCCGACGAGCCGGGCGCGGAAGAACGCGGAGGCGGCGCGGTGGCCGGAGCGGTCATCGTGCTGCAGGACGCGGCCGAGCGGCTCCGGATCGAGCGGGAGCAGCACGACCGGATGGAGCAGGCGCGGCGGGCCAACTCCCGGCTGGCGCTGGTCGCCGAAATCACCACGGTGCTGTCGTCCACTCTGGACGAGAACGAGGTGCTGCGGCGGCTGGTCCGGTTGTCGGTGCCCGCGCTCGGTGACTGGGCGGAGGTCGACCTTCTCATCCCCGACGGACGCATCGAGCGGGTGGCCGCGACCCACCGCGAACTCTCCCCCGCCGACATCGCTCGCCTGGAGGGGCCGCTACCGCCGCTCCCTCGGTCCCCGCGCGGTCCCCTCGCGCGAGTGCTGCACGACGGCACGACCCTGGTCATCAGCGGCGACGACGCCCGGCCGTACTCCGACGAGCCGCTCACCGCCGCGCAGCACGAGTTCTTCCAGACCATGGACGCCCACAGCGTGATCATCACCCCGCTGGCGGCCCGGGGCGAGACCTACGGCGCGTTGACCGTGGGCTACTCGCGTCCCGGACACGGCTACGGTCCTGACGAACGGCTCGTCGTGGAGGACATCGCGCGCCGCACCGGCCTCGTCCTGTCCAACGCCCGGCTGTACACCACCCAGCGGAACACGGCCGAGGCCATGCAGCGCAGCCTGCTCACCCCTCTGCCCCAACCGGACGACCTGCAACTCCAAGCCCGGTACCTACCCGCCGCCCAGGCCAGTTGGGTGGGCGGCGACTGGTACGACGCCTTCCCCCTCGCGGGCGGCGCCACCGGGCTGGTCATCGGCGACATCATGGGCCATGACCTGCACGCGGCGTCCCGCATGGCGCAGGTCCGCAACATGCTCAGGGCCCTGGCCTGGGATCTCGCCGCGCCCCCGAGCACCGTTCTTGAGCGCCTGGACGCGGTGATGGACGCCGTCAGTGACGCCGAACTCGCCACCGCCGTGTTCGCCCGCGTCGAGAAGACCGCCGCCGGATCCTGGCACCTGCGCTGGTGCAATGCGGGCCACCCCCCGCCGCTCCTGATCACCTATGACGGCACCACGACGTTCCTCGAAGAGCACGGAATGCTGCTCGGAAACCCCGGCCTCACCGGGGGTCGCCCCGACGGCATTTGTGAACTGCCGGCCCTGTCCACCCTCCTGCTCTACACCGACGGCCTCATCGAGACCCGCGGCACCGACCTGACCGACAGCCTCACCGGACTTCGTCGCCACAGCGCCCACCTGGCCCGGCTCCCCGTGGCCGCCCTGTGCGACCAACTGCTGAAGCGCATGGAGCTCAGCGGCGAGGACGACGTCGCCCTCCTCGCCCTCCGCGTCCCCGCATGAAGGCGCAGACCGGCGACCCGGCGGTCCGGTCCGCGCCCCCGCTCACAGGGGCTCGCTGATCCAGCGCCAACCGCCGTCGACACGCCGCGCACTGATCAGCTGCGCGCTACCGGAGTCCGCGACCTCGGCGATCATGCGGACCAGCCGCCGGTGGAAGTCCGCGGGCGGACGGGCGTCGCCCGACGCCCCCTCCAAGAGGGACACGCTGACCTTCGCCTCGTCGCGCAGCTGCACGGTCAACCGGCCGGTCCTGTCCAGACGCAGGACCACGATCGCATCAGCACGGATCAAGTCGCCTTCAGCGGCTGAAATCCATACCTCCGGTGCATTACCGCTCATGAGCGCCACCTTCCATGAGTCCGGGAGCCCGCCTCACCCCTGAACCTAGCCCGGACTCCGCCCCGGGCCCCTCGGCGCGCCGATGAAGAAGGATCTGCCGCGCCTGACAGGAACGCCGCTCCCGCAGGTATCCAGGGGACGCTCGAGGGCCACCGCGCGGTCGAGACGGAGTACATGACCGTTCAGCCCGGCGACGGTCGAGCCCATCCGGCGACTCTCGCCGTCCATGACCACTCCCGGATACCTGGAGTCATCTATCCGGCGATGGGGACTTAGACAGCTGTGGGAGAACCAACCGGACCGGAGGACGCCGTGGAGCGCGGCGAAGGCTTCGGAGAGCGGCTGCTGGGCCAGTTGCTGGACCGGGCGCACGAGATGCCGCCCCAGCTCATCGCTCCGCTGGTGGCCGAGGAGGTGCGCGCGATCGGCGGCCGGGACGTCGCGATCCTCTTGCAGGACTACGCCCAGATCTCACTGGCACCGCTCCCAGGCCGCGGCCTCACCGAGGGTGAAGCACTGCCGCTGGAGGGGTCCCTGGCCGGGCGCGCGTTCCTGTCGGAGAGCATCGTCGAGCACCCGCAGACCGACGGTGTGCGCATGTTCCTGCCGCTTCTGGACGGCAGCGACGAGATCGGCGTGATGGCCCTGACCCTCGACAAGGTCGACGATGACGATCGCCGGCTGCTGCGACGGCTCGCGGGGCTGGTCGCCGACATGCTGGTGACCAAGAGCAGCTACACCGACCAGTTCTTCCGGGCCCGGCGACGCCGGCCGATGAGCGTGTCCGCGGAGATCCAGTGGTCGCTGCTGCCCCCGCTCACCATGACGACGCCGCAGGTCGCCGTAGCCGGGATCCTGGAGCCCGCCTACGACGTCGCCGGCGACAGCCTCGACTACGCCCTCAACGACGACGTCCTGCACCTGGCCATGATCGACGCGATGGGCCACGGGCTGAACGCCGCCGTGCTGGCCACCGTCGCGGTGGGCGCCTACCGGCACGCCAGACGCGCCGAAGCCGGTCTCGCCGAGCTGTACACGTTCATGGACACCGCCATCGACCAGCAGTTCGGCCCCGACCACTTCGTCACCGCGCAGATGATGCGGCTCAACATCGCGACCGGCCGGCTGGAGTGGGTCAACGCCGGCCATCCGGCGCCGATGCTGATCCGTGATCACAAAGTCATCGGGGCGCTGGAGGGCCCCGGCACGCTGCCCGTCGGCGTCGGCGGCTCGACACCCCGGATCAACCGGGAACAGCTCCGCCGGGGCGACCGGGTCCTGGCCTACACCGACGGCCTCATCGAAGAGCACACGGCCGGCGGAGAGCTGTTCGGCGAGGAGCGCCTGATCACCACCATCGAACGCGTCGGCCCCGTCAGCGCCACCGTGCAACAGATGGTGCGGACACTCTCCCACGCGCTCATGCGGGAAAGAGGCGGGATCACCAGCGACGACGCCAGCCTCTTCCTCATCGAATGGCGCGGCGGCAGCGCCGATCACCTCACCAGACCGCTCTTGTGACGGAAAGCGCCGGTCATGGTCAGCGTTCAGATGTGCAGACGCTGGAGGGAAGCTCAAGGTGCCGTCAGAAGGCCTCACGATGACGCGGTCGTAGAGCCATGTCATTTGCTCGGCTGGGGAACCTTGCAGTTGGCGGTGGGGTTGAGACCGATGTAGTTGAGCGGACCAGTGGCCAAGGTGATTCCGATCGTGGCGACTCTGGCGCAGCTGCCGTCGAACTGGGCGTAGTAGTGGCGCTGTCCCGCGGCGAGCGCTCCTACGACCAACCAGGCGACGAGCATCCACCGTCCGGGCCTCATCGCTACCTCCGGTGACCGCTTCGCTGACCCTGGGGTACGACAGTAACGACAAGATCGTCCATAGTTAAGCAAGTCGGGCCGGGTGTGTCATGAAGCAGGTGCCGCTGGTTCCAGATCAACATGCGGTCGAGCAGCGCAGGAGTCGGTCGAGCTTGAGGTCGGTGAGGCAACGGCCGCTTCAGGATGTGGCAGAGCCCGCGACCGGGCTCAGAAGCGGGTCGGGGTTGGTGGCGACGAAGTCGCGGGCGGCTTGGCAGAAGGCGCGGACGCGGTTGGTCTCCGCGGACGTGCGCCAGGTCAGCCGCCATTCGAATGGAAGGCCGTCGCGTATGGGTACGTAGGCGACGTCCGGGCGCCCGTCGTACAGGCTCGCGTGCGCGGGGACCGGAAAGATGCCGCGGCCGGCGCCGACCAGGGCGAGTAGTTCCTGGATGGTCCCGAACTCCATGCCCCGCTCGATGGGCTTGCCCGTGGGGGTGGTGGTCGGGGTGGTGAGGGCGTCCAGTTCGGCGGGGACGCCGCGTGGGCGCAGGACCTTGTCGCGAGAGAGGTCCTCGATGGAGACCGAGGAACGGCGGGCAAAGGGATGCCTGGCCGAGACGGCCAGCATCGGCGGCTCGTGGAAGAGGATCGGGCCTTCGCTGAGGTCGGGCCCCGCAGCCCGGGCCGCTGTGAGCAGGAGGTCGACGGCGTCGCCGAGCAGCGGGGCGAAGCCGTCGGTGTACCGGGTCTCCTCGATCTGCACCTGGCAGGCCGGGTGCCGGGCGTGGAAGGACTCGACGACGTGGAGGACGAACTGGGCGGTGGCGGTGCCGATGAAGCCGACGCGCAGGAGCCCGTCGATGCCCCGGCCGGCGGCGACCGCTCGTTCGATGCCGTCGAGGATCTGCTGATAGGCGGGCCGTAGGTCGTCGTAGAGCCGCCGGCCGATCGGGGTCAGCGCGACCCGGCGGCTGGTCCGGTCGAACAGCGCGGCACCGACCGCCCGCTCCAGCTTCTTGACCGTCTTGCTGACCATCGCGACCGAGACCCGCAGCCGCTCGGCGCTCCGGCCGAAGTGCAGCTCCTCGCCGACCGTCAGGAAGATCTCGATCTCGCGCTGCTCCACCATGCCCCCCAGCCGTCAACCCCCAGGTTAACGATCCTTGCATGATCGGCTGTTGTTGACGATCCCCGCGCACCCGATGGTTGTGGTGTGGCCAGAACGGCACGGCCACCGCTTCGGAAACTGAGGAGAGTCCTATGGCTTCCCGTGATCTGACCCTTGTCCTGGGCGGGACCGGCAAGACCGGCCGACGCGTCGTCCAGCGGCTGACCGGACGCGGCCTGCGGGTCCGGATCGGCTCGCGATCCGGCGGGGTGCCCTTCGACTGGGCGGACCGTGCGACGTGGGCGCCCGCGCTCGACGGTGTGCACGCGGTATACGTCGCCTACTATCCGGACCTGGCCGCCCCCGGTGCGCCGGAGACGATCGGCGCGTTCGCCGAGCTCGCGGTGGAGTCGGGCGCGCGGCGTCTGGTGCTGCTGTCGGGGCGCGGCGAGGACGAGGCGCTCGCCTGCGAACGGGCGCTCGCCGCTTCGGGCGCCGACTGGACGGTGTTGCGCGCCAGCTGGTTCGCCCAGAACTTCAGCGAGAGCTACCTCCTCGACCCGGTGGTAAGCGGCGAGGTGGTGCTGCCGGCGGGTGAGGTGCGCGAACCGTTCGTCGACGCCGACGACATCGCCGACGTCGCCGCGTCGGTCCTCACCGAGGACGGGCACAGCGGCCGTACATACGAACTGACCGGACCGCGGCTGCTCACCTTCGCAGAAGCCGTCGCCGCCATCAGCCAAGCGGCCGGCCGCGACATCGCCTACGTGCCCGTCCCCGTCGACACCTACGCTCGCGCGCTGGCGGCCGAAGGCGTCCCGGACGAGGTCACTGGCCTGCTGACCTACCTGTTCACCACTGTCCTGGACGGCCGGAACGCTCACCTGGGCAACGGTGTCCAGCAGGTCCTGGGTCGCCCGGCCCGCGACTTCTCCGACTACGCCAGCGACACCGCCGCCACCGGCATCTGGACCTCGAAGGACGCGATATGAAGATCCTGCAGACCGCGACCATGCTGGCCGCCCTCATCTCCACCGGGCTCATGGCCGGGCTGTTCGCCGGCTTCGCCTACGCCGTCATGCCCGGCCTGAACCGATCCTCCGACCGAACGCTCATCGAGGCCATGCAGGGCATCAACAAGGCGATCCTCAACCCCGCTTTCATGCTGCCGTTCATGGGGTCCATCCCCCTGATCGCGCTGGCGGTGTTCCTGGCCTGGCGCGGCCACGGCCGGCCGGCCATGCCCTGGCTCATCGCCGCGCTCGCGCTCTATCTGATCGCCTTCATGGTCACCAGCGGCGTCAACGTCCCCCTCAACGACCAGCTCGCCAAGGCCGGCGACCCCCAGCACATCAACCACCTGGCCACCGTGCGCGACCAATTCGAGAACAAGTGGGTCATCGGGAACATCGTCCGAGCGCTCCTGCACACCGCGGCGTTCGCCTGCCTGGCCTGGGCCCTGGTCGTGTACGGCGCACACCGCCTCGACGAGGGCCGCGGCACGAACGTGTCAGCGGTGCCTTCGACGCACAACAACGCTGCGGCAACCATCCCTGCCGCCCACCACCACCCGTGACCAGGGCAAGCACGAGGATGCTCCGGTTCGTCCGCTGCCAGGTTCGTCCTGTCCGGAACGCGAGGACCACCTTCGGACCCGGATCGCGCACCGATTAGGTTTCCGCGCCGCGCCCGTCTGTACGTGTGAGATCGACTCACAGGAGGCTGACACGATGCGGAAACTGGTCTACGGCATGAACCTGAGCCTGGACGGCTACATCGCCGCGCCCGGCGACGACCTCGGCTGGAGCGCGCCGAGCGACGAGCTGTTCCAGTGGTGGTCCGACCGGGTGGGGGCGACCGGCCTGACGCTGTACGGGCGCAGGCTGTGGGAGACGATGAGCGCCGACTGGCCGACCGCCGACCAGCAGCCCGGCGCCACACCGGCGCATATCGAGTTCGCCCGCCGCTGGCGGGACATGCCGAAGGTGGTGTTCTCCTCCACGATCAGCACGGTCGACTGGAACGCCCGCCTGGTCACCGGCGACGCGATCACGGAGATCACCCGGCTCAAGGCCGAGGACGGCGGCCCGATGGACATCTGCGGCGCCGCACTCGCCGCGTCGGCGATGAAGGCCGGGCTGATCGACGAGTACGCGATCGTCACCCACCCGGTCCTGGTGGGCGGCGGCACGCCGTTCTTCACCGCGCTGGACAGCTGGGTGAACCTGACCCTGGTCGAGACGCGGACATTTCCCGGCGACGTGGTGCTGACCCGATACGAGACGAGGCGATGAGCACGTGACGGCGTTCTAGGGATGAAGACGCCCCGCCGACAACGTCGGCGGGGCGTTGGTGGTCAGCTGGCCGGGGGGGCCTCATTCCGCGGTGACGCCGGCCCGCGCGCTGGACTCGTCGACGGTGGGGACGTGTCTGATCACAGCGTCGCGGGCAGGCTCAGCCATGGTTTGTCGGTGGCGTCGAATCCGGTGAGCTCGGCGATCTTCCCATCGACGATGTACAGGACCGCGATGTTCAGCAAGCGGTACTCCGGATCGTCGGGGGTGCGGAGGTACAGCACGGCGGCAGGCATGCGGTTGACCGTCGTGGGGATGCAGCGCCAGTCGTCGTGGCCGGGCTGGAAGAGCCCGCCGGCGACCCAGCCGTCCACCGCGTCCTTGGCCGTGACGGTCAAGGTGCCCTGCTCGGGCAGCATCGCGAAGCGCAGGTCGTCGCGCAGCAAGGCCATCAGCCCGTCGAGGTCGTTGCGCTCATGGGCGTCGATATACGACTTCACCACGCCGCGCTCGTCATCCGACAGCTCGTGCGTGGCGGGGCTCCGCCAGTCGAGGCGGCGGTCGGGCAGCTGCTCGCGCATCGTCACGCGCGCCCGCTGCAGGGCGCTGGTCACCGATGCGACGGTCAGTTCGAGGGCGCCCGCGGCCTTCGACGCCGGCCAGCCGAGGACATCGCGCAGGATGAACACCGCTCGCTGCCGCGGCGGCAGGTGCTGGACGGCGACGATGAACGCCAGCTCGATCGTCTCCCGCGCCACCACCGATTCCTGCGGGTCCTCCGGGAGCATCCGGTCCGGGTAGGGCTGAAGGTAGAGCAATTCCGAGCCCGCGTCCGGCAGCTCGGCAGGCACGGGTGTTCGGTCGTTGCGCTTCTCCAGGAAGTCGAGGCAGGTGTTCGTCGCGATCCGGTACAGCCAGGTCCGCAGCGCGGCGTCGCCTTTGAACGACTCCCGCTTGTTCCACGCCCGCAGGAACGTCTCCTGCGTCATGTCCTGGGCGTCCTCGTAGTTCGCGAGCATCCGGTAGCAGTGCACCTGCAGCTCACGCCGGTAGCGCTCCGTGATGTGGGCGAACTGTGCCGTGTCATCGGAGCGGGCCGCCGCGATGAACGCGGCCTTGTCGGCGCCCAGCGGTCTGGCGTCGGTCATGGTCGTCAATCCTTCCGCGGGTGGCGAGGGGCTACCAGAACTGACGACATGGCAGAGGATTTCTGATCGGTGAAGCAGCTGACACCAGGCCGTTCATCATGCCGGATGGGCGAGGGTCGATCCAGGGACCGGCTCCCGAGACGCCCGGCCGTCTCAGCCGCAGCCGAACCGACGGATGGAGGATCCGGGGCCCGCAGGGAAGCAGCGGCGGCACCGGGCTCACGCTGGGCAGGGCAAGGCCGGGCCGCTCGAAGTGGGGCGGCGGAAGGTGCACAATGCTCTGCACGGCCATCTCGTTCCGGCCGGCTGGTACTCATCTTTCCCGTGAGTGTGAACATGGACGCTGAGAAGCAAGGGGCCCCCGTTCAGCCTGGCCGGCTCGCGAACCTCCGGTTCAGGCTCCGCGACGGGCAGGACCGCCCGCCGACCTCGGTGTTCGTCGTCGGCACGCTGTTCTCGGGCTCGACCCTGCTCGGGCGCGACATGACCACTCGGATCCGGGGCGCTCACTACGTCGGCGAGCTGAACAACTTCACGCAGATGCCCGAGTACAGCCACAAGGACGCCGGTCGAGAGTGCGGGCCCTGCTCACTGCTCGGCAAGGAGTGCCGGCACTTCACGAACGCGCTCCGGGAGCAGGTGTCGTACGACGACATCCTCGGCATGCACCGGCGCTTCGCCCGGTCACTGGGCGTTTCGGTGGTCGTCGACGGAAGCAAGTACGTCGCCTGGCTCCGGCAGGCCATCGAGCAGCAGTTCGCCGATCCGGCGAACCGGGCACCGGTGAACGTGATCGTCACGGCGCGGAACCCGATCGCCTTCGCGATCAGCTACCGGAACCGGACGGGAGAGCCGCTGTGGCGGGGCGCGGGCCTCTGGCGGGACACGTACGTGGACGCCCTCCGCACCGCCAACACCTACGGTCTGCCGCACATCGTCGTCCGCTACGAGGACTACATGGCGCGGCCGGAACAGTCGCTGGAGCGGCTGGCCGGCTTCCTGCACCTTCCCCTGGACTCGGAGCCCGACAACACGAGGATCCACGAC
The DNA here is from genome assembly GCF_014208105.1 of Actinomadura coerulea. Classification (NCBI taxonomy): domain Bacteria; kingdom Bacillati; phylum Actinomycetota; class Actinomycetes; order Streptosporangiales; family Thermomonosporaceae; genus Actinomadura; species Actinomadura coerulea. Next base: position 6,876,786 of record NZ_JACHMQ010000001.1, on the reverse strand, counting down.
ACCGGCGGCAATTGGAGCTCCTTCGTCCCGTACGTGGGGAAGGACCAGCTTGAGGAGTACATCCGGCGGCTCGACGGTCCCGGGCGTGCGGAGGCGGAGGACTTCGTGAGGCATGCCCGGGCGTACTGGAACGACGAGAGGCCCCGGGAGGACACCCGCTGGCGAGGCAGCTTGGAGACCGGTGAGGTCAACGCGGTACTCAGCACTCCGGGGCTGACCGACTTGGCGAGCGTCCTCGGCTACAACGTCGCGGAGGTCGTCCACGCGGCCGTCCGGGGCGCGCCGACGAAGCCCTGCTAACCCCCGCCCGCCGCCGAGCAGTGACGCTCGCCGTATAGGCGGACGTCGCGCCGCCGCGACGGGCCGTGGAGGGACGGGTGGTCAGCCGCGGGCGTCCTGCCGGCTGATCGATTCCTTCGTCGACTTTCAACCGTCGTGGACCCGCTCGACAACGCGCCGGTTAGCGGCGTCGAACTCGGTCAGCGCAGTCGCCGAGTCGGCGCCGTCCGGCTCGACCGCGGCCCAGGGCACCGATCACTCCATTTCGTCGCCCTGCCCAAATCAGCGCCAGGTCAACGGCGCCCACCATCGTGCTCATCTTCGATCGGCTCGCCGTTTTCCGCCCAGCGACGCTTCGTGAGCAGATTGCCCCTGTCATCGAAGTGCTGTTCCTGGGCGAGCCGACCGTTCGGGTGCCAGCGGCGCCATGGGCCAACGGGCCTGTTCCCCCGCATCAGCCCCTCGGCCAACAACGCACCATCGGGATACCACTCGCGGGATAGCCCGTCCTCAAGGCCGTCCACGTAGCTCGTGAGGGCGATGACGGTACCGTTTGGATGGGTTTCGACAGCCTCTCCCGTATAAAGTGCTCCCTGGTAGGTGATTCGCCTGGCCGAGTCCATGTCGACATCTTCATCGTCTATATCAATACGCATTTCATCCACCTAATCCCTAATAAAGTCCGAATCCTGCGGGGGATACTTAGGGAAACGCCCGGCCATGCTTTTGACATCAAGGAGCATGTAGTGGCAGTTCGCACAGAAGGGTGCAGGCTTTCCTCCGCCAATGAACGGGAAGTAGGTGTACATCAGCATATCCCCCAAGGCGGCTTCACTGTCATCCTCGCCCGCGCGATGCCGGGCCCAGAGCATCTCATTGGCCACCTTGACCTCCGCATGTCCCAACGGATTGTCCACGTGAGGAGTTTCGAGGGTCAGGCCACCGTCTTGGTCGGGGTACGGGCCTCGTTCCTTCATCTCGGAGAGTCTCGTTTTTAGCACTGGATGCAGATCTCCATCTTTGATGACGTCATCCGGACGTCCGTTTATGCCCTCGTACACTCTGCCAGTAAGGCGGTCGACCCCAACTCCAATACAGTTGCCTGCAGCCTTGCGAGAAAACCTCCCCTCGAGTTTAGCGACCTGGTACCCTTCAACTCGTTCCTCGGTTATCGCTTCGAGCCAGGAATTAACTGGCCTTCCTTCGACCTCAACGATCAGTCCATCGACCATTTCTGGCTTGCCTGGCAAAAGTTCGTAGAGCAATTTTGTTCCCGGGCCGATGTCCGGAACTGCTTCCGAGCCGGAGGGAAGCGGCTGGTCGCGGTTGCCGACCGGGTCGCCGTTGTCGGCGGTCGCGCCAGGTGGCACCTCGGGCGCTGGAGGCAGTGCTTCCGGGCCGCGCCCATCCTCTGGCGGGTTCTCGCTCTGCGGTGGGGCGTCCCTGTCTCCGCGTTCGCCAGAGGCTTCTGGTCCGGTGCCGTTAAGGGGCTGGGCCTCTTGGTCTTTGGCCCGTACTTGTTCCGCGTATTCGAGCAAAGCTTCGCGGGACCGGGCGAGGTCTTCCAGGCGGGAGGGCGGCTTAGGCGCAGCGGTATTGTCGGTGGGAAGGGAGTTCTGCTGCCCGGCTGGTTCGGGGCCGTCGGTCTTGTCAGTGGTGGTGCCGGCGTTGTCCTGGGCACGCGGATCCTCGGCGGTGCGGTCGCCCTGGCCTCCCGCCTCCCCGTTCTCGGACTGGCCGGTCTTGGATCCGCGGTCGTCGTTGCCCTGCTCAACCTTGTCCTCGCGCGGGTTTTCGATCGTGGCCGGGCTAGGCTTCTCCGCTTCCGGGTTACCGGTACCGGTCTTGCCGGTCTCGGAGTCATTGGTGGAGCCCGACTTGGCTTCGGCCGGTGGGTCACCAGGGGCCCTCTGCTTGTCGCCGGCTGGGATGGTGGAGGAGGACTCGGGGGCGGACCCGTTGGTCTGAGGATCGCGGTCACCGGACTGCACGTTGCCGGTCTCGGGGCGGCCGGGAAACTTCCAGCCTGCTGCGGCGAGGCTGTCCAGGCGGGGCGTCTTCCCATTCGCTCCCGGACGGTCACCTGACGACTTGTCCCTGGTGTCCGGCGGGACGGGCTTGTCGGGGGTTTCGGGGCCTTCACCCGGCCCCCCGAGGTGATCCACGCCCACGCTTCACGATCCTTCCATCGGGCAAGGCGAACCGGCCGACCGGACGGCTCGCCGGGCGTGTCCGCGACGCGCGGGGGCCACCGCCGGATCACACCGCGCCCTATGCAATCGCGCACGTGCGAACTTTGCACGTGCGCAATGGCTTGGCCGAGGCATCCGCATGCGTCTCACGCTGGATCGCCCCTCCAAGGCCGCGATCCCGTTCTCATTGCAATGACAGACAGGACGAACAACGGTGAAGGCGATAGTTTTCAAGAGATATGTCGATGCTTCATCCGCCAGGGCTGTGCGGCGAGGCCTGGAGGAGCCCGTCGAGTGTTGCGCCGCCGCCAGGAGCCGCCTTCCGCCGGACCAGCGCTATGCCGCGGCAGGTGTCACCGCCCCAACCGTCCTCGCACACCTCGAGGTAGATGATCGGTCAGGCCGTGTGCACCGAGCCGGACGTCGGCCCCGCGTGCGCGGGAATGGTCCTCTTGCGCATCGGCCTCAACGGGCGCGCGTCCTGCGTCCAGCTGGCCGGGGCTGGTCGTGCGGCCGTACTTGTTCAGAGCCCGAAATGGTCGGCCAGCGTCTGACCGGGCCCGCGCGGGCGACTTCCCGCAAGTCAGCGCCGCCGAGCCGGAGCACGGCAACAGCTCGGCAACCTAGGGTGCCTCAGTCCCGCACCTCGGCTGGGGGCATCATGGGAGTCAGGCTTTGGTGCGTTGCTGCTTGAGGCGGAGTTCCTCTTCGCGGACTTTGGTTCGGATGGCTTGCTCGCGTTCCAGCCAGTCGGGGTTTTCGGCCTTCAGGTTCTCGATCTCGGCTGTGGTGAGGGGGCCCGTGATGCCGGCGCGGGCCAGACCTGAGGCGGAGACACGGAGCTTGGCGGCGACGACCTGGCGGGGGTGGGGGCCCCCGCGGCGAAGGTCGGCGAGCCAAGAGGGCGGGTCAGCCTGGAGCGCGTTCAATTCGTCCCGGGAGACAGGGCCTTCCTGGAACTCGGCGGGCGCTGCCGACAGCAGGATCCCCAGCTTCTTGGCCGCGGTCGCGGACTTCATGGTCTGCGGGGTCTTTGCCCTTGACGTGCTCATAACCCAAGGGTAGCCAGCGGAAGGGGCCTGCCTGGACGTGACTAGGCTGTGGGAGTGACCGAAGCTGAGTTCCGGCTGGCCTACGTGCCGGGGGTGACGCCCGGGAAGTGGGCTGGGGTGTGGGCCGAGCGAGTGCGGGATGTGCCGCTTCGGCTGATGCAGCTCCCCGCCGCCGATGTCGTCCCCCTGCTGCGGAAGGGTGATGTGGACGCGGCGTTCGTACGCCTGCCCGTCGACCGCGAGGCCCTCCATGTGATCCCGCTGTACCTGGAGACAACCGTCGTGGTGGTGCCCAAGGATCACGCGGTGGCCGCGGCGGAGGAGGTGGAGCTTGCCGATCTCGCCGACGAGGACGTGTTCGAGCCGCTCGACGAGGTCTTGACCTGGGACGACCGCCCCGGGCAGCCTGCCTTCACCCGTCCCGAGAACACCGCTGGTGCGATCGAGTTGGTGGCGTCGGGGGCCGGCGCCCTGCTGCTTCCGCAGTCTCTGGCCCGCCTCCACCACCGCAGAGACCTCACCTACCGCACCGTGACCGACGCTCCCCAATCCCAGATCGGCCTGGCCTGGCTTGAGGCCGTGACGACCGACCTCATGGAGGAACTGATCGGCATCGTCCGCGGCCGCACCCCCAACAGCTCCCGCGGCCGCAACGCCCAACAACAGCCCGCCCGCAAGAAGCCGCCGCGCGAACGCTCCACCCCTAAGCAACGCTCCTCCCCTAAGCGCAGCCACCAAAAGCGCCGCCGGACGTGAAAACCGACGCAAGGGCGGGGCGCGTCGGCGCCCGAACGTAAGATCAGTTCTGGGGGAGCGGGGGGAGGTCGACGTGGGTGACCGTGTAGCCGCCTCTGGTCACCGGCGCGAACGGCGCGGGCGCCATGCTGGTCCCGACCGGGGTTTCGTCGTTCCAGTTCCCCTTGGCGTCCTTGGACAGGTTCGTGAACTCCCAGGAGTAGCCGAGCCGGTCACGGGAACGGCCGGGCTTGTCCTTGCCGCCGTCGTACACGCTGAACCCGAGCCGCCTGCCGGTCCATGGCGGTCCGCCCGGGCTGACCCATGTGATGATCGCCGTCACGGTCGCGTATCCCGGGGCGGTCACCATGGAGTCGACGGTGCCCTTGGCCGTGTAGGTGACCTTCTCGCCCTGCACGTTGGTCGAGTGCGAGACCGTCACGGTGCCGGTGGCGTCGTTGGGAGAGCCGGGCAGGCCCGGCCCGCCGCCCTGGCCGGGGAGGGGACGGCTGTAGGGCGCGGCGTCGGCGTGGATGGTGAAGGAACGGATGTCGTCGTCGTGGTGGTAGGTGCGGCGAATCTCCGCCGAGCCGGTCACGTGAGCGGTCTTCGCCTTGTGCCGCACGGGTGAGCTGGTGGCGGCGGTGGAGCCCGCTGCCGTGGCGGTGATGGCGGCGGTGCCGGCGGCCGCGGTCACCAGTGTCAGCACGATGATCTTCTTGGGGTTCACGGGACTGTTCCGATCTTGTTGAGGCTTCAGGACGCCGTGGCGCGACGGCGCAGGTGGTAGTGGACGGTGACAGCGGAGAGCAGGGGACCCCAGAGCAGGAGAGGCAGGTAGAGGATGTTGATCAGCCAGGGCGCCCAGGCGGTGCCGTCGATGTGGGCGTGGAGGCTGGTGTAGACCAGCAGGCCTCCGTAGACGGTCGTGGCCACCGAGCCGAGTGCGGCGGACGCGGTCACGGCAAGAACAGGGATCCGCTTGCCGTGCAGGAATGGGACCCACCGCGGCCAGGTCTCGCCCCAGGGCTGGATCAGCCCGAGTGCCAGGAAACCGAACAGCTCGGACAACGCGGCGAGCGCGATGAGGTACAGCGAGCCCCAGCCGGGTGTGTGCAACTGCCTCAGCTCCGCATCGGCGAGCCCGAAGCTGATCCCCGCGGCGAGGCCGAGCCGCCACAGCCCTGACGGCACGTTCACCAGAGCGATCACGTGCGCGGCCCGCTCGGCCCACAGGGGCACCCCCGGGACGGTGTTCCACGGCGACGCATGGTTTCCGGGCCGCGAGGCGCCTCCTGTCGGGCGAGGCAAAAGCGTGGTCATCACAGCCTCCTGGAGTAAGAGCCGATCACGGCCCGTCGGGCTTGGTGATCTCTGCCGGGCACAAACATGCCGTTCCGCCCCTGGTGGCCGCCTCCCCCGCCGGAGTGGATCACCTCTGCCCCGTTCCCTCCTATGGGGGAGGTCGGCGCCCCAGCCGACTTTGTGCTGGCCACCGTCCTGCCGCAGGGCATTTCCAGCGCCCCGTCGATTGGCGATTCCAGCGCGCGGCCGGTTGGGCAGGCCCCGGCTCGCCAGATCTGCGAACGGGCGCGTTCGGATTGTCAGAGCCGGACGGCAGGCTGAATGTCCCGGCCCATGGTGGCCAGAGGTACTGCTGGCTTGCGTCCGCTCCCCCATGTCAGCCAGCGGGTGAACGTCCCGCCCGGGCAGGGAGAGAGTCTGTTCCAAGAACAGGGCCTCACCGTGGCCGCCTGGATCCGTGAGCGCCGCCTGGAGCGCTGTCGTCACGACCTCGCCGACCCGCGCCTGCTCGCCCGGCCCGTTCAGGGCGTGGCCACCCGGGACCTGGGGCTACTGCAACAAGAACATGCACGAGAACAGTCTGATAAGGATGCGGTCCTGTGACTGGGACGACGCATATGCCGACTGTAGCCCATGGATAAAGACGCGCACCTAGTACGGCGATGAGCCAGACCGCCCTGCCGACTCGCGGCTCAGCCGGGGAGGTCGGCCAGGGCGGCTTCGGCGGCGCGGCGGCCGGACACCAGGGCGCCCTGGATGGATCCGGTGTCGCGGTGGTCGCCGCAGACGTAGCGTCCCCTGTGCATCCGCACCGGGCGGCGCAGCCGCAGTGGCGAAGGCATCGCCGGAAGAGCGGCTCTGATCGGATAAGTGGCGATCAGCTGCCACGCGGCGGTGTCACCGTAGATCTCGTCCAGCCGGCCGCGCACGCGCGACTCGTCGGCGTCGATCCCGAGCACGGAGGTCGAGATGAGCGCGCGGCCGTCGGCGGAGTACTCGGGCGCCGCCTCGGTGAGGACGAGGGTGTCGGTGATGACCCCCTCGGCGTCCAGGATCTGCAGGGGCTCCTCCAGCGGGGACTTCGGCGCCGCGTGGTAGAAGGTGGTGACGTCCCGCATGACGGGCGCCTCGATCTCGGGGACGAGGGCGGCGGCCTGGACGGGGTCGGTCGCCACGACGACGGCATCGGCCTCGAACGTCTCCCCATCGGAGGTCTGCACCCCCTCAGCGGTCACCGCCCGCACGGCGGTCTCCAGTGATAGCGCTCCGTCCGGCAGCCGCGCCGCGAGTTGCTCCGCCATCCGTCCCATCCCGAGGGCGGGGACGCCGATCGTGCCGCGCGCGAACGACCGCCAGATCAGGTGGAAGAAGCGGCTTGAGGTCTCCAGCTCCCGTTCCAGCAGCACTCCGGCCAGAAACGGGCGCAGCAGCTTTTCGGTCATCTGCTCGGAGATGCCCCAGTGGCGGAGCTCCGCGGCCGTGTCGCGTTCGGCTTCGTGCAGGATCCGGGAGACTGGGAACGTCAGGTCGCGGGCGGTCATCGCGGCCAGCGCGGCCTTGTCGCGGACGGAGCCGATATCGGCAAGGGCCCCGCTCAGCGCATGCCGGGGGTGCTTCCATGGGAGCATCACGCGCTCGCGCCGTCCCTGATGGAATACGAGCAGACCGGAAGCGAACGGCCTCACGTCCAGGGCCCGGATGTCCAGGACACGCCTGGCCTCGGGATAGGCGGTGTTGAAGACCTGGAACCCCCGGTCAAGACGGAATCCGTCGACGATGTCGGTCCGCGTCCGGCCCCCGGCCCCGTCGGACGCCTCCAGCACCTGCACCGGCACCCCGGCCTCATGCAGCCTCACCGCACACGCCAGCCCGGCCAGGCCGGCGCCGACGATGACCACGGCACCAGACACTTGCCCCCCACTCTCCGTACCGGCCCCCCGAATGGGCGGTCTGACTTCATGGGGTCCTGCCCAGCCTGTGACCCTCTATCCGGTCGTTCCCCGCCGAACCGGGACTGGGTTCTCAACGGTCATGGCCACCGGTGCGGCCATCGCGTTTCCGGTGCAAGTGGAAGAACCTCCAAGTCGCCCGGCGCTCGGCTATTAATGCAAAGAATTTCGCGTTACTCTCGGAGGCGACCCACGGAGAGGGGCGCCGCATGGACGGGAAGCCGCGCGCGACGGGGGCCGTGCGGCCCGGCGGCCGGACGGCGCGCACCCGTGCGGCGGTGCTGGCCGCGGCCCAGGACGAACTGGAGGCCGGCGGATACGCCGGGCTCACCCTGGAGAAGGTGGCCGAGCGTTCGGGCGTGCATCTGGCCACGCTGTACCGGCGGTGGCGGACGGTCGAGGGACTCGTCGTCGACCTGCTGGGCGAACTGGGCAAGACCGAGATCCCGATCCCGGACACCGGCTCGTTCAGGGACGACCTCCGGGCGCTCGCGCTGGAGATCGCCGCCCTGTACCGGCAGCCCAGGGCCCGGGCGCTCGTCGAGGGCGTCGTGGCCGCCGCCGTCCGGTCCCCCGAGGCGTCCACCGCCTGGGCGACGGTGATCGCCGAGCGCAACCGCCTCGCGTCCCGGATCGTCGATCGGGCCGTGGGACGCGGCGAACTGCCGCCGGGGGCCGACGGCATCGCGATCATCAGCGCCGTCGGCGCCCCCCTCTACTACCGCCTGCTCGTCGCCCGCGGGCCGGTGGACGACGAGGTCGCCGAGAGAGCCGCCGCGGCCGCGCACGCCGCCGCCCTCGGCGGCGCCTTCACCCCCGGTTACTCCCCCGGCCCTCCATAGGCCGCGGCGCACACCCGCCGCACCAGCGAAAGGACCCGCAAATGCGCCAGGACATCGAGTTCGTCTCGGCTGGGACGACCCTCCGCGGATGGCTCTACACCCCCGACGGCGGCTCCGGCCCGCACCCGGCCGTGGTCGTCACCCACGGACTCGGGGCGGTCAAGGAGCAGTACACCGACGACATCGCCGAGGCGCTCGCCGCGGCCGGGCTGGCGGTCGTCCTCTACGACCACGCCTCGTTCGGCGCGAGCGACGGCGAGCCGCGCCAGGAGGTCGATCCCTGGACCCAGATCCAGGGGTACCGGGACGCCATCACCTTCCTGTGCACGCGTCCCGAGGTGGACGCCGAGCGCATCGGGGTGTTCGGGTCGAGCTTCTCAGGCGGGCACGTGCTCGTCGTCGGGGCCGTCGACCGGCGGGTCAAGGCCGTCTACTCGCAGGTGCCGGTGATCAGCGGCGGGACGACCCTGTCGCGGTTCATCCCCAGCGAGGCGCTCGCCGAGGTGCGCAGGAGCTTCGACGCCGACCGGCTCGCCCGGTTCAACGGCGAGGCGCCGGCGATGATCCCCCTCATCACCGCGACCCCCGGGGAGCCCGCCGCGATGGCGGACCGGGAAACCTACGACTGGTACCAGACGATCGAGCCGGAGCGCCTGGCGACGTGGCGCAACGAGGTCACGCTCCGGTCGGTGGAGGCGATCGCCGGCTACGAGCCGGGCGACTACATCGCCCGCATCTCCCCTACGCCGCTCATGCTCGTCGTCGCCCAACACGACATCCTCACCCACAGCGACCTGGCCTTCGCCGCCTACGAACGGGCCCTGCACCCCAAGCGGCTCGTCACCCTGCCCGGCGGCCACTTCGTCGTCTACAACCAGGAGTTCAAGAACACGCTCGCCCTCATGACCGAGTTCTTCCTCCAGCATCTCGCCCCCCGGCCGGCCGCCTGACCGACCACCCGAAGTCCCGGCGCGGTGAAGGGCGTCGTGGCGTTCAAGCGCCTGCGCGGCACCCGTCCTGCCGACGCCGGCGCCGTCCGCGGTCGGTTCCCGGATGACGCGCCACAGATCCTCGCGCCTGCCGGGGCCCAGGTCCAGGCCCACCATTCTCTCCTTAGATGATGCCATCATTCGGATGGTGAGAGTATTTTAAGGTTCGCGGGGATGGGAGGGAGTGATGGGATGGCCCGGCTGACACGGGTTCAGCAGCAGGCACGCACACGCTCAGCGGTGCTGGCGGCGGCCAGGCAGGAGTTCATCGAGCGGGGTTACGCCGCGGCGAAGGTCGACCAGATCGCCTCGCGAGCGCAGTTGACCCGGGGTGCGGTCTACTCCAACTTTCCGGGAAAGCGGGCGCTCTACCTGGCGGTGCTGGTCGAGATGGTCGAAGGCGCCGGCGTCGTGGAGTCCTCGCGACGGCCGGAGTCCGTGGGCGAGGCGCTCGGCTCGTTCGCCCGGGTGTGGCTGGAGCGGTTGCCGCTGACCGGCGAAACGGCGCCGGAAGGCCGTCTGCGGCTGCGCTCACTGGCGGAGGTCGTCGATGACGAGCAGAGCCGCACCGTGCTGGCACAGATCGCCCGGCTGGAGGCGCTGCTGCTGGCCGTCGGGCTGGAGAGCTGCGCGCGGGACGGCTCGGCGCCGCGGCAGGTCCGGCTCGCCGAGCTGGCACTGACCTTGCTGGGCGGATCCGGTCTGCTCGCGGAGATGGCACCCGGTTTCGGTGACGTCTTCGACCGGGTCCGCGCCTGCGAACATCTGGCCGGCCTGCACCTGGCCGACACTTGGGCGCCGCCGTACCTGCCCTTCGTCAAGCCCGCTCCCACACGCCGTGACGCTTGGTCCCCACCAGCGGGACTGACCGATCGGCTCACTGGCGATCGGATCGACCTCCGCGCCGATGGGCTGGTGAGCGTGCTGGGCGCGCACCGCATGGAGGCGGCCGAGGAGGTCGTCCGGTCGGCTCGTCCCGGCGAACGGGTCACGGTGGCCGTCGTCACCGGCGACCCCGACGAGACGGGGCCGCTCCTCCGGCTGCGAGTCGCCGACCTCGCCTCCTGCCTGCGCCGCGTGTTCCCCGCCGAGACCTGGCGGCGGCTGCGGCTGGTCATCGGCGACGACGCGGTCGCGTTGGCGACGGCCATCGGCCTGGCCGACACCGGCGACTTGGCCGAGGCCGCGGTGCGGGTCCAGGACGGCGCGATCGTCGCCCGGGCCGACGGACGGGGCGCCGCCCACGCGGCCGCCACCGCCGCCACGACCGAGACCACTGGCCCCGCGGGCACCGCTCGTTCGACGCGGTCGCGGAAGGCGGGGACGTGACTTCGCCGGGACCCGCCTCGACCGACGGCGACCTGCTGGTGCTGCACGCCCTCCGCTGCTGCGGACACACGGGCACCGCCCGCCTGGCGGCCGCCACCGGTATGGACGAGTCAGCGGTCGAGTCCGAGCTGATCGACCTGGCGGTCGCCGGGCTCGTCACCTACGAGTCCGGCGCGTTCAGCGCATGGGGGCTGACGGACGCCGGCCGCGTCGCCGCCGGTGAGCGCGTCACCGCGCAGCTCCAAGCGGCCGGCGCACGTGCGGCCGTGGCCGGGGCGTACGAGCGGTTCATGGCGCTCAACCCGGAGCTCCTGGACCTCTGCACGGCATGGCAGCTGAGGCCTGTCGACGGCGTCACGACCGTCAACGACCACGGTGATCCCGCCTACGACGCCCGTGTCCTCGGCCGGTTCCGCGACCTGGACCGGCGGGCAGCGGCTGTTTGCGCAGACTTGGCGGCGGTGGTGTCGCGCTTCGGCCTCTATCGGGAACGCCTTTCCGACGCCCTGTCCCGTGCCGACTCGGGGCAGTTGGAGTACGTGGCCGACCACATCGCGTCGTACCACACCGTGTGGGCCGAACTGCACGAAGACCTGCTCGCCACCCTCGGGATCCCCCGGTGAAGTGGATCCGCCAGATCTCTGCCCAGGTCGAAGACCCCGCCGAAACGCTCGGCGCCAAAGCACACGGTCTGGTGGTACTGCACCGTTTGGAACTACCGGTGCCCGCCGCATTCGTCGTCACCACCGAGGCATGCCGGGCCTTCCTCGGCGAAGGGAGTCTTCCCGCCGGGCTCGACACCGAACTCGCGACCGCGATCAGCGGCCTGGAGGCCGCGACGGAACGGCGTTTCGGCGGTGGCCGAACGCCGCTGGCGGTATCGGTCCGCTCGGGGGCGAGCGTGTCGATGCCCGGCATGATGAACACCATCCTCAACCTCGGTCTCACAACGGGAGCGACCCAGGCGCTGGCGGCCGAGACCGGCGACGCGCGGTTCGCTCGCGACTCGCGGCAGCGGTTGCGGGCCGGATTCGCCTCCGCCCTCGCCGACAGCGGTGCCGCCGACCGCCTCGGTGAGGCGGCTCACCCGTCCCGGGCGGGCCGGCAGCGGCGCGGGGAAACGATTCCGGACGACGCGTTCCGGCAATTGGAGGTGGCGGTCGAGACCGTGTTCTCGTCGTGGAACGCGCCGCGCGCGCGGACCTACCGCGAACTCCACGGCATCCCGCACGACCTCGGCACCGCCGTGATCGTGCAGGCCATGGTGTTCGGGAACCGCGACGATCGCAGCGGCTCCGGGGTCGCCTTCAGCCGCGACCCCAACACGGGGAAGAACGTCCCGTTCGGTGACGTCCTGTTCCGTCACCAGGGCGAGGACATCGTCTCGGGCCGGTCGGCGGCTCGGCCCCTGCACGAGCTCCGCTCGCGAGAACCGGCCGTGTGGGCCGCCCTGACCGACGCCCTGGCACGGCTGGAGCGGCACCACCGCGACGCCTGCTACGTCGAGTTCACCTTCGAGGCCGGCGAGTTGTGGCTGTTGCAGGTCCGGCCCTGCCGGTACGGCGGCGCCGCCGGCGTGGGCGTCGCGGCCGATCTGGCCGACGAGCACCTGATCACCCGTCACGAAGCACTGCGCCGAGTCTCCCCGCACCATCTCCAGCACGTCCGCACACCGCGCATCGCGGCCTCCCCGCAGACCGACGTGCTCGCCCGAGGGGTGGGGGCCTGCCCAGGCGTCGCCGCCGGCAAGGTCGCCACCACGACCGAGGCGGCGGTGCGGATGGTCGCCGACGGCCCCGTCATCCTGGTACGCCCGGAGACGTCCCCGCACGACATGCGCGGCCTGGCCGCCGCCGCGGGCATCGTCACCGCCCTCGGCGGGCCGGCCAGCCACGCCGCGGTCGTCGCCCGGGCGATGAGCAAACCCGCCGTCGTCGGCATCACCGGCCTGGAGATCGACGCCGGCGCCTCGGTGACGGCCGGTGGACGCGTCATCGGCGAAGGCACCCCGGTCACCATCGACGGGACCAGCGGGACGGTGGCCCTCGGCACCCCCCCGACCACCACCGGCACGGCCGACTCGCGTCTGCGCCGGCTGCTGTCATGGGCGGACGAGGTATCCGGCGACCGCACTGAACGCGACGAGCTTCAGCGTCTCAGAGCGGCCCACGCCGCGTTGGGCCACACACCGCGAGGATGACGATGGCGGCCCCTGCCCGCGCCGCAGGTGAACAGGTGCGTTGGGGACGAGGCAGCGGGTGCGTCATGTGCCGGTTCTGGCCGCTTCGACGGCGCCGCCATCGGCCCGACCACCAGGTGCTCGGAGCTGCCGAAGGGGGCGTAGAGCCTGCCGCAAGGCATCGCTCCGTTCTCGGTTGAGGCCGCGGATGTCGGCAGGAGGTCCGCGGGTGGCGCCGTCAGCTCGTCCGGCGTCGCTTCTTCCATTCGGCGACGACGGCCTCGACGTGTTTGCGGATGTCGTCACTGCGGTCCGCGCTGCCGTTGACGTCACGGCACGCCTGGCCGTACTCGGCCCACAGGGCATCGTCGGCGAGGCGGAACCTGCGTTGCGGGTTGCCCGGTGTGGGCATGTCAGCCGCCCAGCTTCACGACCAGCGAGCGCAGGTGCTGTGTCGCGGCGTTCTCCTGGCCTCGCTTCACCCACGCCGCGATGTGTTCGCTGACCAGTTCGGCGAGGCTCGCACACTCGTCATCGCTGAACTCGACCGTGGTGGTGGTACTGGTTCGGCAGTCGTAAGCCGTGAAGAGGATGTCTCCGACCGCCTGTTCGGCCGCGGGCGGCTTGAGGTTGCGCTGAGCGTGCCACCCGGCGCTGCTGTTGACGACGCCCCAGCCGTGCAGGGCTTCGTAATTGGTGAGTTCGAGCCTCATGGGCCGGTACCTCTCGCTGAAGAGGGTGTGGCCACACCCCTACGCAGCACACTACGCGGGTAAGGCGCGCAGACCGATCGGACGACACGCCCGACGCCGAGGGGCGGGCCGGGCGGCGGGGCGGGACGACCTTGCCCGCGGCGGGTAGTGCAGTGGCGCGGCCTGGGAACGTCCGACCCCCGCACTATGGTGCGTCTTTATGAACACACTCCACACCAGCCGTGATGAGAAGGCCCGGACGTGAGCCGGTACCGGGGATCCGCCACCCTGATCGACAGCGGGGGAACCGAGGTCGAGGTCTACGTCGATCTGCGCGCCAAGCAGCGGGAGTGGTCCGGGACCGCGACCATCGCCGACTTCGATGCCGGCGCCTCTCACGACCAGACGCTGAGACTCCCCGACGGCCGCGAGGGGCAGGTCACGCTCGGCGGTTCGCAAGCCTGGTCCGACGTCATCACGCTGGTCGGAAGCGGTCCGCCGCCCTTCGCCTGAGCGGAGGGCAGGGTTGTTCGGGCACCCCGGCGGTCACTTGACGGGCTTGCCGCGCGCGCCGGTCGGCGCGCAGTCGGCTCCCTTGCAGGTCCCGCTGTAGACGGCGACCGGCCAGACGGTCCCGCCTACTGCCCCCGCGCAGCATGCCCAAATGCGCGCCGGCAGCGCCGTGCCGCTCGACGGCGACGACACCGCGGCCCGCGCGGGTGACGGACGTGGCATGCATGGACGCAACGAGGGCCCCGGGCGGTGCTGTCACACGTCCGGGCCCGGTCACGGATTTCCTTGCTGCGGATTCGCCTGAGTGTCATCGCGCCGGAACGCGCGCCTGCGGTTGCGTCAGTGAGGTCGTCCGGGTGATGCTGCTACCAATCCGGCAGCGTCAACAGCTTCGGTGGGTCATGGACGTGGTCAGCTTCGCCGCCATTCCAGCGGAAGAGCGGTTCGCCTTCTGGCGCGAGATGAGCGCGAAGATGTGGATGCCGCTCGACGCGCACTGCGAGCCGCATCTGGAAGGCACGTTCCAAGCCCATGTCGCTCTCGGCGGGTTCGGCTCCGTTCAAGCGACCCTGTTGACCGCGAAGTCGCTGACGATCCAGCGCACGCCCAGGCTCATCCGCCGGTCCGACCCGGAGACCTTCTTCGTGACCTGCGCCGTGCGCGGTCACGCAATAGGAGAACAAGCTGACCGGGATGCGGAACTGCGTGCCGGGGATCTGATGCTCCGTGACAGCTCCCGCCCCTACCTGACTCGATTCGGATCGGCGGATCCCGCGGGCGGGCAACTGCTCTCGTTGCAGTTTCCTCGTTCGGTGCTGCCCTTGCCCGAGCGGGGCCTGCGCGAGCTCAGCGCGGTCCGCATCCGCGGCGATCGGGGTATCGGCGCGCTGGCCTCGCAGTACCTGCTGGAGTTGGCTCGCCGCCTTGAGCACTTCAGCGCGGCCGAAGCCTCGCGGGTTTCCACGCTGACTCTGGACGTCCTGACCGCCGCGCTGGCCAGCGCACTGGACGCCGGCAGCGAGGTTCCGCCGGGCGGCCGGCGGCGCGCACTGCTCGCCCAGATCCACGCTTTCATTCGAGCGAACCTGGGCGATGCGCACCTGACCCCGGGCGCGATAGCCGCCGCCCACCACATCTCGTTGAGCTACCTGCACCAGTTGTTCCGGGCCGAAGAGCACACCGTCGCCGGCTTGATCCGCGAACGCCGCCTGGAGCAGTGCCGGCGCGACCTGAGCGACCCGCTCCTCACCGCCACCTCGATCGGCGCCATCGCGGCCCGGTGGGGTTTCACCAGTCCGGCCCACTTCAGCCAGGCCTTCCGCGCCGCCTACGGCCTGTCGCCCCGCCAGTTCCGCCGGCAGTGCGCTCCCTAAAGAGCCCTTCGGGGCGGCCTCGCGGCCTCCCCGCACACCGCAGCACCATCTTCCAGTTGATCGCCACGAAGATCATTTGTCGCTTATTTGCCGCTGACGCTCACCGCGATCACGAGGCACCGGACGGCGCGTTCCTGGCCTGAGGCGGTCGTCTGACCTGATGCCAAGGCCTTTTTAGCCTCGAACCCAATGGGTCGATCCATCCGTCCGTTCCCCACCCGACGGGCTGTCACCTGTCATTCTGAGTCAAACCGCCCCTGCTCGGGTGGTGGCTTCGATGAGACGCGTGGCCGTCCGCATCGCGTCGCCCACGCGACCGGCGGGACAGTGATGCGCTGACGGTGTTTGAATGGAGCCATGGAGTTCACGATCATCATAGATCTGTTGATGCTGCTCATTCTGGTCTATGGAATCATGAAAAGGAGGCGTCTTCGGCGGGTGGGGGTGCGCGCTACCGGCGTAGTGGTCCGCCACATCGAAAGACGGGGAGAGAAAGACACTTACGAGGTTCCAGTGATCGCCTTCTTTGACGAGACGGGAAAGAGGTTCGAGTTTATCCCGCCCGCATCCGTCTTCGAGCCCATAGCTCGCGAAATCACTATCCTGTATCCATCTGGAGAACCACACAAGGCGGTGGTCGACAACCATAACTACCGTGAACATGATTATTGGTTCGCGGGCATCCTTTCGGCTGTCATTCTTCTTTTGGTCATCATTTGGATATTTGACTGACTGATTTGAATGGACCGGGCTGGCCCCGCCCCTTGATGTCGGACCGGGCTGCGGTTCCTGCAGTCGCGTATTTGCGAGTGCCTCGTCTTGGGTCGTCCTTCCTGTGCCGGCTATCCTCTGAGGGTCACGAAGATCATCGCGACAGAGGCCGCCGTGTTGAGCGCCTGGAGGACCAGGCCGAGGACCGTGACCCAGTATTCGTGCGGAAACGGCTCCATGTCCGGCTCGAAGTTTTCGATTTGCGTCATCACGGGTCTCCGTCCGCGAGGCGGGAGTGAGGACTCCAGCAAGCCAGCACGCCGGCAGGTTGCGCTAGCCCGCAACCCCCGCCGGAGGGGGAGTTGCGCAAGGTGGCAACCCCGTTGCGCGGTGGCAACCCCCTTACGCGCGCCGATCTCGCCGAATGATCAGGCCGGCGTGGTGCAAGATAGGGGCATGAGCGAGTCGATCCCCGGGCAGCCGGCGCCCAGCACGAGTCGGCTAGCGCAACTGGACGCGAACCTCAGTCCTGAGGTGAAGGCATGGGCTGAGGAGCTGCGAAGGCTCTGGAAGGCCACCGATATGTCGATGAACCGCTTTCTCAGTGAATCTCCGCTCAACCTCAACAAGGGCACCCTCTCTCGCTATCTCAGCGGCAAGCGCGTTCCGGGCGACACCTGGCTGATGAACAAGTTGTTGGACACTATGGCCGCCCAGGGCAAGGAGGTCCCCCCGGAAGTCCGAGATAACCTGACCAACCTGCATCTACAGGCCTTAGAGAAGGCCCACCCACACGCGTACAAGGTGCGGCAGGTCAGCGACCAGCTGCAGCTGGCGGAACTCCAACAGCGCAACGCCGAGCAGTATGCCCACAAGTTGGAGGAGCAACTGGCCGACCTGACCCGGCAGTACCGCGAACTCACCGATCAGCTCAGCAGACTCCGACTGGAATGGAACGCCGAGCGCGCTGCCCTCCAAGCCGAAAAGAACCACCTCGAACAGGAGATCTCCGACCTGAAACACCGCTTGGAGAACACCCACCAGTACATCAGCGCCACCGAGCAACGCCGTCGTCAACTGGAGCGCACCCTCGACACCCTGGACAGCCTGGACACGGTTCCCGATTCAACGTCCGAGTTTCCGCAGATCACTGCCAAGGCCATACGCGATAAGGAATTCGGCACCGTCAGGCTCCGCACTGGCTACAATCCGAATCAAGTCGACCAATTCCTTGAGATGATCGAGCGCGAGGTCGATCGGCTCAACGCCGACCGAGCAAGACTGGCGGAAGAGAACGTCAGGCTCCGCCAATTTCTGTTCGATGACGGCCGGGCACAAGCGTAGTCGGTCCATCCTCTCTGCCGAGGAGCTCCAGTCCCAGCTCGACACGCTCGCCGGACTCCTGGCCCACACCGGCCCGCCCCTCGAAACAGCATGACCCTAAAACTCGGCCTCAGTAACGGGTCCAAGTGTCCGCCTTGCCAGGGCACTACGAGGCAGGCATCGCGCAAGCCGACCAACGCCCGGATTCGGCATTCCCCAGCCGCGGGCGCACACTGGCAGCCAGCCTCGATCGAGGTTCGCACGCCATGGGCGTTGCTAGAGCTGAAATCAAAATCCTGGGTCTTGTGCAGCGCTGCACAAGTTTGCGGTTGGCGGCGTAGCCGCTGTTCTTCCCCCGCCTTCCTCCCCCCGGGCCGACGAGACCTGTACTTAAAGAAGTGTGCGCTCACTAAAGAAGTGTGCACTCGGCCGTAACGACATGATCCTCTCCGTCCCGCATCCTCGATCGCAGAGAACCCGACTCGTTCCAGGAGGCAGAAGGACGATGAAGTACGGCAAAAGATCGATGGTGCTGGTCCTGGGTGTGGCCGCCACGCTCCCGCTGAGCGTCACCGCGAACGCCGCGCCCGCCGGATCCCCCTCGAACGCCAGAGCGTGCTCGCCAGGAACCAGCTACATCAGCAACCAGGGCGACATCGGTCTCGGAGTGATGTTCGACTGGCGGGGCTACGGAAAGATCTACGCCGAGGGCTACTACGACAGGGTTCTGCCGGTCGGCCAGCGCACGGACTGCGCCAGCGGCTTCGGCTGGCCCTATGCCGACGGCTACTACGTCGCCTCCGGGTACTGCGCCGAGATCAGGACCACCGACTCCAGCGGCAGATGGAAGTACTACAGCACCGTCACGGCCGGGCAGTCGTGGCGCCCCGACCTCGGCCGGTCCTACGAGAGATGGGAGGTCAACCAGTTCCGCTGCTGAGGCGGGACGCCCGGCAGGGACGGTGGCCGGCGGGTCAGTGCGGCAGCACGTCCGGGAAGCCGAACATCGCGACCAGCGCGGGATCGTGGAACTTCACCACGCGGGAGACGCCGGTGGCGGTGGGGGCCAGCACCACGGCGCCGTCGGCTCGGAGCGCTCCCCCGGCATCGCGGCGGTAGACGACGGCGGCGGGCTGGCCGTTGGCCGCGGTGGCGATCATCCGCCAGTCGCCCGGGGCGCCGAGCACGTACGCGTCGAGTACGCGGACGCACATCGCCCGGCCCGCCTGCCATTCGCGGAACGGCGTCGCCTCCAGCGTGGCGTCCTCGCGCAGCACCTGTTCCATCAGGCCGGCGTCGGAGCGCTCGAAGGCCGCGATGTAGCCGTCGAGCAGCGCGCGTGCCCGCCGGTCGGCCGGTTCGAGCAGTTCCTCGGGCTTCGGCTCCAACTCGTCCAGCCGGGCGCGGGCACGCTGCAGACCGCTCTTGACCGCCGCCGTGGTGGTGTCGAGGATCTCCGCGGTCTCGGCCGCCGAGAACGCCAGCACCTCGCGCAGGATGAGGATCGCGCGTTGGCGGGCGGGCAGGTGCTGCAGGCCGGCGATGAGCGCCAGCCGCAGCGACTCGCGTTCGACCGCCACAGCCGCCGGATCGTCGGCGGGCGGGGCGGTCCATGCGTCCGGCAGCGGTTCCAGCCACGAGACCTCGCCCGGCGCGACGGGTCTCGGCGGATGACCGAACCGGTCGTCCGGGCCCGCCAGGCCCGAGGGCAGCACCCGGATCGGGCGCGGCTTCAACGCCGTCAGGCAGACATTCGTGGCGATCTTGTAGAGCCAGGAGCGGATCGACGCCCGGCCCTCGAAGCCGGAATAGGACCGCCACGCCCGCAGATAGCTCTCCTGCACCAGGTCCTCGGCGTCGTGGGCCGAGCCGACCATGCGGTAGCAGTGCGCCAGCAACTCCCGGCGGAACCGCTCGGTCTCGGCGGCGAACCGGTCTCGGCTCGGCGCCGCCCGCGGATCCGATGTCACGCCAGGAGCCTAGTCCCGCGCCGCTCCGGGCTTTTGCCGTGCGCGGCGTCACCGGCTCGGCTTCAAAAGGTTTCTCAGGGCAGCAGGGCCAGCTTGCCGACGGTGGCTCTGGCTTCCAGTTCCGCCAGGGCCTTCGGACCGTCGGCCAGTTCGTACACGGCCGGCCGGCCGGGAGCGATCACGCCGGCCGCGATCAGCTTGGACAGCTCGCCCATCAGCTCGCCGAAGATCTGCGGTGCGGCCTGGATCAGGACGCCGAGATTGAGGCCGATGACCTGGACCTGGTGCTCGTACACCAGCTCCCAGTTGGTGATCGGGGCCTCGCCGCCCGCCACGCCGAAGACGACGACCCGGCCGGTGACCCGCTTGGCCGCCGCCAGGCCGGCGGCGAAGGCGGCGCCCCCCGCCGACTCCAGCACCAGATCGACGCCGGAGCCGCCGGTCAGCTCCATCACCGCGGCGGTGAGATCGCCGTCGACCGAGTCCAGGACGTGGTCGGCCCCGAGTGCCAGCACCGTCTCGTGCTTGCCCGGTGAGGCGGTGGCGATGACCGTCGCGCCGTAGTGCTTGGCCATCCTCACCGCAGCCTGGCCGGTCCCGCCCGCCGCTGCGTGGATCAGCACGACGTGCCCGGCGGCGATGCCGCCCAGAGGCTTGAGCGCGGCCAGCGCGGTGGGCCAGTTCACGGCCAGCCCCAGCGCCTGCTGCTCCGTCCAGCCCGCGGGCACCGGCACGGCCGCGGCGGCGGGCAGGGCCATGTACTCGGCGAAGGCACCCGATCCGACGCCGATGACGCGGGCCCCCGGTCGCGGGTCGGTCACCGCCTCCCCCACCGCGACGACCTCGCCGGCGGCCTCGAAACCCGCCAGGTACGGCGGCCGCGGGCCGCCTGCGAACGTGCCGCGGGCCTTCGAGATGTCGGCGAAGTTCACCCCGGCGGCGGTGACGCGGATGAGGATCTCGTCCCGCCCGGGGCTCGGCACCGGCGCGTCGGTGATCAGGCGCATGTCCTGCGGGCCGTTGAGGGACGTCTGCCGCAGCGCGCGCATGGTCGCGGGAATGCTCACTGGCGATCGGCCTTCCTTCTCGGGGTGCATGGGAGAGACCGACCGTCCCGTCGCGCGGGCCGCGCCTCCCACCATGTAGACCTCACGCGCCGGAGAAAGGAATCGCCCCCTCCCGAACCGCCCGGCCCCGCCCCGACCCGGGCCGCCTGAGCGCTCACCCTGCCGGGCCACGCGGGGACGGCGCGCGGCGTCGCCCTGCTGAGCCCCGCCCCTCCAAGTCCTTCGCGCGGGGCGGCGGACATGTGCCGCCCCGCGCGTGCCGGTGTCTCGACGGCCGTCCGGCTCTCAGCGCCGCGGAGAAGGGGCCTGCCCCGACCGGTCACTCAGGTCATGTGCGGGCAGGGGTCAGGCGCGGAAGGTGACGTGGGCGGAGAGCCGTTCGCCGCTGAACAGGAGGACTCCGGCGCTTCCCGTGGTGGTCACGGACCAGTTCTGGTTGCCGGAAGGGTTGTTCACCCACCCCTTGACCGTGCAGGACTTGACGTCCCGGCACAGGTGCTGGGCAATGGCCGGCTTGCCCGGGTTCACGCCGGACACGACGTCGATGATCGCGGTCTTCTTGTTGCACTCGATCTTGCCGTAGTGCCAGACGCGGCCTCCGACGGTACCGGCGCTGGCGTAGGTCCGGCACTTCAGACTCTGGTTGGCGAAGTGGCCGTTCCAGGGGCCGTAGTCCGTCTTCTTGATCGCTGTCGCGGCGGCCTGACCTCCAGCCGCCTGACCACCGGCCGCCTGACCACCGGCCTGACCACCGGCGGCCTGACCTCCAGCGGCCGCGACGGACCCCGTGGCGGCGACGCGCGCCGCGGGCTTCGGCGAGGACGTCGACTCGATGGTGAGACCGGAGACCACCGCTCCACCGGCCAGGGCGACGCCCAAGGCGCCCGCCGCGACGAGTGCGTTCTTCCGTTTCATGGCTGAACCCTTTCTGAGGGACGGGCCACATCGGCTGAGCGATTCGGTCCCGTCGTTGACATTCAGCGAAGTTAACGAGCCGAACCGTTCGCGATTCAGGGCCTTAGGGCCCTGAAACCGGAGGGCGGGGACCTCAGTCAGTCTCGGCAGCACGAACCGGCGCCGTCCGCTCCAGCCGCCTCCGCGCCGGCGCAACCACTGCGCGAACGGTGCAATTAGCCTGAAGAGGCGTGGTCCTCCCCCTGTTCAGGAAGCCGGCGATCCCAGACGCGAGAACCTGCCTCCACCGCTGGCCCACATGGTGAAACGCCGAAAGCGGCGGGAGCGGGCCGTGTCGGGCCCGCTCCCGCCGCTGCCGGAGTTTCAGCTCTTTCGCAGCGCCGCGAAGAAGGTGCGCAGGTCGGCGGTCACCGCGTCGGGGACTTCGAGGGACGCGAAGTGGCCGCCGCTGGGGAACTCGCTCCAGTGCACGATGTTGGTGTTGTCGCGTTCGGCGAGGGAGCGGATGGTCTGGAAGTCGTCGGCGAAGACCGCGACGCCGGTCGGTGCGGTGTTGATGGCCGGCTCGGCGCCGGAGTGCGCCTCGGCGTAGTGGTAGCGGCCCGCGGTGGCCTGGGTGTTGGTGAGCCAGTACAGCGTGACCTGGGTGAGGATCTGGTCGCGGGTCACCAGGCTCGTTCCGTTGCCGAAGGAGTTGAACTGCTCGCTCCAGGCCAGCTGGCCGACCGGCGAGTCCGCGATGCCGACCGCGACCGTCTGCGGCCGGGAGGCGTTGATCGCGTTGTAGCCGCCGACCGACTGGAACCACTGCATGTGCTCCAGCGCCGCGTACTCCTTGGGGCCGAAGCCGGCGAACTCGGCCGGGTCGCCCGAGGGGAAGGAGAACAGCTGCAGCACGTGCATGCCGAGGTATCCGGGCGGCTTGAGCAGGCCGAGCTCCCTGGAGACCATGGCGCCGGCGTCGCTGCCGTGCGAGCCGTAGGACTCGTAGCCGAGCCGGCGCATGAGGGCGTCCAGGGTGCGGGCGACCCGCGCCATCGTCCAGTCCCCGTCCGACAGCGGGGTGCTGAAGCCGAAGCCGGGGATCGAGGGGACGACCACCGAGAACGCGTCCTCGGCCCGTCCGCCGTGCGCGACGGGGTCGGTGAGCGGGCCGATCATGTCGAGGAAGTCGGCGAACGAGCCGGGGTAGGTGTGGATGAGCAGCAGGGGGGTGGCGTCCGCCTCGGCGGAGGGCACGTGGATGAAGTGGACGTCCTGGCCGTCGATGTCGGTGATGTAGTGCGGGAACTCGTTCATCCGCGCCTCCTGCTCCCGCCAGTCGAAGCCGTCGCGCCAGTGGTCGACGGTCTCGCGCAGGTACCCGTTCGGCGTGCCGAGGTCCCAGTTGTCGACCGCGGCGGGGCGGGGCAGCCGGGTGTTGGCCAGCCGCTGGGCGAGGTCGTCGAGCTCGGCCTGCCCGATCTGCACGCGGAAGGGGCGGATCTCGGCGGAAACGTTCGTCGTCGTCGTCATGCCCCTACGGTAGAAGCCATATAGGAAGACTTGATTCCTATTGGTGCGGCATCATGAGATTCATGCTGGAAACTTCGGCGAGGCTGCTCGCCCTGCTCTCGCTGCTGCAGTCGCGACCGTCCTGGCCGGGCTCCGAGCTGGCCGAACGCCTCGGCGTGAGCGGACGCACGATCCGCAACGACATCGCGCGGCTGCGTGAACTCGGCTATCCCGTGGACGCCACGCGCGGCACGACCGGTTCCTACAAGCTCGGCGTGGGCACGAAGCTGCCGCCGCTGCTGCTGGACGACCAGGAGGCCGTCGCCATCGCGATCGGGCTGCGCGCCGGAACCGGCATCAGCGGCATCCAGGACAGCAGTGCCCGTGCCCTGGCCAAACTGGAGCAGGTGCTGCCGCACCGGCTGCGCCGCCAGGTGGCGGCGATCCACCAGTCCACCTCGCATGGGCCGGAGAACACCGGTTCCAACGTCGAGGACCCGGAGATCGACCCCGGGGTCCTGACCCAGATCGCGACGGCCGTCCGCGACCACGAATGGTTACGCTTCGACTACACCGGGGCCGACGGCCAGGAGGGCGAGCCGCCCTCCGGCACGGCGGCGACGTCCGGGCACAAGCTCGTGGAGCCCTACCGGCTCGTCAGCTGGGCGCGCCGCTGGTACCTGGTCGGCCGCGACCCCCAGGCCGGCACCTGGGCGACGTTCCGGGTCGACTGGATCACCCCGCGCACGCCCACCCACCGCGTGTTCGCCCCGACCCCCCTGCCCGGGCTCGACTACACCAGCTTCGTCCTGCGCGACGTCGCCTCGACGGGCTGGAAGGTGCACGCCCGGATCACCGTGTTCGCCTCCGCGCAGGAAGTGCTCTCGCGGATCAACGCCGCCGTCGGCGTGGTCGAATCGGTCAACGACCAGCAGTGCGTACTCGTGACCGGGGCCGACAGCCTCGAAACCATCGCGGTGTACATCGGCATGCTCGGACTCGACTTCGAGGTCACCGGACCGCCCGGTCTCATCGACCACCTCGCGGTCCTGGGCGAACGCTACCTGCGCTCGATCGGCCGGTGAGCGAGAGTTCAGCGAGACGGGCGCGCGGTCGGGTCGCCGGCCACCAGGACCCGGTCGACGCTAGGCCGAGGCCGCTTTCGGCCCCGTCATCCCAGGTCGGCCGGAATCCATCGCGGGCCACTTCGTTGCTCGATATGGTGCACCCATACTGGGCGGAAGGGTAGGAATGCGGGGGCTTAGGCCAGTTCGATCCGGGCTGCTCGTCCTTCTCGCCCTCGCTTTCGTTCCGGTGGCCGCCGCTCCCGCCAGCGCCGCCGCCGGAGACACCGCCGATGACGCCCGCCTCGTCCACTGCCTCAGCCCTGCGCACCAAACCGAACTGGTCAACGCGGCGGTCGCGCTCGGTCTCGGAGAACGCGCCGCGGCTCGCACGCACATCAAGGTGGCGGGCAAGGCAACGCCCCTGGACGCCTGGCGCAAGCAGAAGCCCGAGGCGTTCGACCGCGCGTGCAAGGCGCTGTACGAGGCGTCCAAGGAAGGCGGTTCGAGCGGGGGCGGCTCAGGGGCCCTGAGTCTGTCGGAACTGGTGAAGATCCTGCTCGCCGCCGCGGCGGGCGCGGTCCTCACCATGCTCGCGGGCGACTGGCGCAGCGCCCGCGACACCGGGATGCTCCGGGCCGACGAACTACGCCGGGCCGCACGCCAGTACGGCTCCGCGGCTTCCGAGTACGCGCAGGCCTGGGTGTCCTACAGCGCCGGTCCTCTGCCGTCCGACGAGGCCGTCGGCAAGGCCGGAGCCGAGTTGGACGCGCAGTTGCGCCGCTACGAGCTCTTGCGCAAGAGATGGCGTGCGCCCACCAGGCTCCGCACCACGCTGGCGACCGCACCGCTGGGAGACGCGCTCGGCAGCGGATGGGGCGGCACGTCGTCCCAGGACCGCGCGTCCCGCAGCCAGGACATCGACACGGCCCTGGCCGAGGTGCGGGACGGCTGCGAGGTGCTGGCCCTGGCGCTGGAGCGCCCCGGACGTCTCCATCCCGAGATGAAGGCATGACATGACAACGAAGGAGCGAAGGTGATTCCGTTCCCGGAGCTCGGGCCGCTGTGCCCCTGGGAGACGCCGGACCACGCCGACCGCTATGCCGCTGTGGACCATGCCCAGCACGCGTTCGAGGAGTTCCAGGGCCACTTCGCCGACTGCTCCCCGCTCCTGGCCAAGGGGCGGATGGTGCTGGTCTCGGGCGGCAGCAAGTGCGGGAAGACGTCACTGATCCACCGGTGCGCGCACTGGCTGCGGGACCATCCGCCCGCCGACCACCGGCCCATGATCATCGATCTGACTCGCGACCACGCGAAGGCGGGGTCGATCGACGACCGCATGGGGGAGGTCTGGAAACGGCTGCTGCGCGAGCTGAAGTTCTCGGGGATCTTCGAGAA
This sequence comes from Actinomadura coerulea, assembly GCF_014208105.1. NCBI lineage: Bacteria > Bacillati > Actinomycetota > Actinomycetes > Streptosporangiales > Thermomonosporaceae > Actinomadura > Actinomadura coerulea. The sequence continues at coordinate 6,851,415 of NZ_JACHMQ010000001.1, read as the reverse complement.
GGAGGAGCTCGGGCTGCTGGGCGAGGAGACCGGCGGGCCGCTCGCGCTGGCGTACGAGACGCTTTCACGGCTGCTCCAGCAGAAGAAGTGGATCTTCATGCTGCTGCTGCCGCAGTCGACGGTCCCCGAGGAACTGGTCCGCTACGGGGGCCTGGCCGCCGAGCGCAACCTCCTGTTCTTCGCCGAGACCTCCTACGAGGACGTCGCCGAGACCAGCGCTCGGCAGCTGTACGCCGCCCCACCGCTCCGGCTGCGCGTCGGCACGCTCGGCGCGGAGGACGGCTGGGCCTACCTGAGCCACTTCGTCCCCGACGGCTCCGGCCCCACCGTCAGCGAGGAGACCATGCGCAAGGTCATCCAGGAGCGCAACCTGGGGGTCCAGCCGATGACGGTCACCGAGCTGCAACGGCTGATGCGGGGCATCTGGAGCTACGCCGCCGAGCACGGCAGAACCGACCTGACCTTCGACGACTTCAAGACGTACGCCTACCGCACGGCGGAGTACCTGTGAACTCTTCGCAGAGCACGGGCAACCAGGGCACGGGCAGGCAGAGCACGGGCAACCCGTTCCCGGCCGCCGCCGTGGCCCGGCGCTCGGCCCTGGCCGACGACCTCGTCACCGTCCGGACCGCGGCCATCCGCGAGGCCCTGTCCTTCGCCGACGACTATCTCGCGGGCTGGAACGCCGACGGCGCGGCGAACGCGGCCTCGGGGAGCGTGGTCGCCGTCGTCGGCGAGTACGGCACGGGCAAGACCCACCTGGCCCTGGAACTGATGCTGCACATCTCCGGGGCCGCCGGGCAGGACGTCCGGCACCTCTACCTGGACGCGCCCGCCGACACCTTCCTGGCCCTCTACAAGCAGCGCTTCCTGGCCGAGCTGACCAAGGACGAACTCCGTGAGCGGGTCCAGGAGTACTACGCGGACCTCGTCGCCGACTCGCTCACCCAGTCGAAGCTGACCGACCACGCCGCGCAGCGGCTGCGCGACCGCGAGGTCCGGGCCGAGGAGGTCATCGAGCAGCTCGGCCTCATGAAGAGCGCGTTCGTCCAGATGCTGCGGGAACGGCTGCGAGCGATCACCGAGAACGACGCGTTCGCCACGGCCCTCACGCTGTTCCTGCAACCCGAGTTCGAGCACGCGGTCTGGGAGTGGCTGCGCGGGCACGTCCCCGACCAGGCCCTCGCGGAGCGCGGGATCACCGCGGCGATCGACACCGACACCGCCGCGCTCGAGGCCATCGGCGTGGTGGCGTTCCTGTACGGGCGGCAGAGCCGCCGGTTCGTGGTGGTGATCGACGAACTGGAGAAGGTGCTCTCCTGGCAGCACTCCCCGGCCACCGACACGGCGCGGGCCTTCAAGAAGCTGCTGGAGGTGTTCGGCGCCGCCCGCGCGTTCCTGGTGCTGTCCGGGCTGCCCGACTTCCTGGAGGCCCTGCCGGAGGACGTGCGGCAGCGGATCGGCTGCATCGTCCGGCCGTCGGCGCTGACCCCCGCCGAGACGCGGCAGTACATCCTCGACAGCCAGGAACGCGCGGGCCACCCCCGCGAACTGGCCCCGTTCACCGAGGCGGTGACCGACTACCTGGTGACGCTGGCCGGCGGGAACGCGCGCACGATCGTCAAGCTCTGCCACCACGGCTACCGCATGGCGCGGACGGCGGGCACCGACGTCACCCGGGCGATGATCCGCGAGGCCGCCCGGGACCAGTTCCAGCTGGCGACCCGCGACGACGTGCGCGCCGAGATCGCCCGCGTGCTGGACCTCGGCGGCTGGCCGTTCGAGGCGCAGGCCGCCCCGAAGGGCACCGGGGTACGCGCCGACTTCTGGGTCGTCCACGGCGAGGACGGCGGCGGCTGCGCGGTGCTCATCGCCGACTCGCTGCTCGGGCCCAAGGACGCCTCGGCCCTGGCCGCGCAGGTCGAGAAGGTGAAGGCCGGTCGTGAGGACCGCGCCGCCCTGCTGGTGGTCAACGGCTACCTCGCCGAGACCGCGGTCCCGGTCCTGGCCGGCGCCGGGGACCGTCCGCCGCTCGTGCACAGCCGACGCCGCTTCGCCGAGGACTTCGAAGCCGCTATCAAGGGCGTCATGCAGCGGCTCGAGGCCGCCGGCCAGGAGAACGAACTGAAGGTCCTGCACCGGCGGGTCGAGCGGCAGGGGCGGCAGCAGTCGCAGATCCTCAGGGAGATCCAGTCGCTCGGCGAGGAGCGGGACGAGGTCCGCCGCGTGCTCGGCGATCTCGGCCGCACCCAGCGCCAGGACACCGAGACGCTCGCGGCGTCGCTCAACGAGCTCGTACGCCTCACCCGGCAGGGCGAGTCGGGCATCGCGAAGACGCAGACCAGCAACGAGGCCGTTACGGGGCTGAACAACCCGACGATCAACGGCGACGTCCACATGCATTTTCACGGGCCCGCCGATGATCCACCGGAACCCGTCGAGCCCAGCTTCCTCCCGGGGGAGGTCGACGCGCTCTTCACCGGGGCCCTGGACCGGCTCGAGGAGCTGACTCCGCACGAGAAGATCATCACTTCGCTGTTCGACGACCGCGCCGACCGGCCCGGCAGCTGGAGCATCTCCGACGTCACATCGGACTTCCTGCGCGTGGTCGGCGTGTGGGTGATGCTGCGGGACACCGTCGCGGGTTTCCGCAACGCCATCGCCGCGTGGTTCCGTGCCGGCCCAGAGCGTTATGAAGACCTGAGGAACCTGTGCAGAAGCTATGACATGGTCGTCAGTCTGCTGTCGCCGCGGGCGATCGAGGAGCTCACGAGGGCGCTGGGCCCGAGCGAGCAGGACGACGTTCGCCGCGTCTTCCTGGAGCTGGGTTCCCAGGTCTACGGGGCCGCGCGCCTGACCACAAGGAATCAGGGGCGCGAGGAGTTCATCTGACCCTGTGGCTCCAGGGTCGTGCCGGACGGCGCGTGCCCGCGCCCGCGCCGTCCGGTGGTGTCAGGCTTCGGCGGGTCGCTTGGGCAGCTTCCAGCCGGGACGGGGGAAGTGGCAGGTGTAGCCGTTCGGGTACTTCTGCAGGTAGTCCTGGTGCTCGGGCTCGGCTTCCCAGAAGTCGCCGGCGGCGGTGACCTCGGTGACGACCTTGCCCGGCCACAGGCCGGAGGCGTCGACGTCGGCGATGGTGTCCTCGGCCACCTTCCGCTGCTCGTCCGAGGTGTAGAAGATCGCGGAGCGGTAGCTCGTGCCGACGTCGTTGCCCTGGCGGTCCACGGTCGTCGGGTCGTGGATCTGGAAGAAGAACTCCAGCAGCGCCCGGAAGTCGGTCTGGTCGGGGTCGTAGACGACCTCGATGGTCTCGGCGTGGGACCCGTGGTTGCGGTAGGTGGCGTTGGGCACCTCGCCGCCGCTGTAGCCGACGCGCGTGGAGACCACTCCGGGCCGGCGGCGGAACAGCTCTTCCATCCCCCAGAAACAGCCGCCCGCGAGCAGTGCCCTCTCGGTTGCCATGTTCTCTGTCCCCCTCGTGTCCTTCGTCGATGGCTAAAGCGGGCGTCGCACCGGCGTTATTCCATGGGCCGCCCCTGTCGCTGCTCGGCGAGCCACTGGTCGAAGGTCGTCGGCATGATGCGGGCGTCCGGGCCGGGCAGCAGCACGTTGCCCGCCGTCTCCGGGCTGAAGATCCCCGACCACGTCGGCACGAGCTTCACCGTGCGGCCGCGCGCCTGGTGGGTGCGCCGGGCCATGTCGACCAGGTCCTGCGGGTCGGGCCCGGCGACGTCGCGGTAACGCCCCCGCGGCTGCCGGCCAGGCGCGATCTCGGCGAGCACGGCGGCCACGTCCGCGGGGGCGACCGGCTGCACCAGCAGCGGCGCGATCGTGGCGACGCCGTCCCGCTCGGTCCAGCTCGTCACCATCGCGGCGAAGTCGTGGAACTGCGTGGCCGGGACGATCGTCCACGGCACCGGACCGGCGGCCACCAGGCGCTCCTGCTCTCGTTTGCCGGCGTAGTGCGCGTTGCCCTCGATGCGGTCGACACCCGCGATCGACAGCAGCACGTGGTGGCCGACGCCGGCCCGCTCCTCGGCGGCGAGCAGGTTCCGCGTGACGGCACCGAAGTAGGCCACCGTCTCGGCCGGGTCGGCCGCGGTGCTGTTGGTGGCGTCGACGACCGCGTCGACGCCGGCCAGCACGTCGTCGAGGCCCTCCCCGGTCGTCAGGTCCACGCCGAGCGAGCGGCTGATGCCCACCACCTCGTGGCCGTCCCGCTGGAGAGCGGCGGCGGTGAGGGTTCCGATGTTCCCGGTCGCGCCGGCGACGGCGATCCGCATGGCGTCCTCCCTTGTCCTGGCGGTCCTTGTCTGGCGGTCGAGCCGACGCTATCACGGATAAAATAGATCCACGATATCTGCGGTAGACTTCGGGGGTGAAACTGCCTGTTAGCACCGAATGGGTCCTGCACTGCGCGACCACGCTGGCCCAGCTGGATCCGGGAGTCAGCGCGTCGACGGCTCAGCTGGCGCAGTACTACGACCTGCCGGCGCCCTATCTCGCCAAGCAGCTGAAGGCCCTCGTCAAGGCCGGACTGCTCACCGCGACCGCGGGCCCGCGCGGAGGATTCCGTCTCGCGCGGCCCGGCTCCGAGATCACGCTCCTGCAGATCGTCGAGGCCGTCGACGGCACGTCCTCACCGTACGAGTGCCGCGAGATCCGGCGGCAGGGCCGGGGGGCGCTGCCGGCCGCCGAATGCCGGAGCACCTGCGTCCTCGCCGCGAAGATGGCGGACGCGCACCGGGCCTGGCGGGACAGCCTCTCCGGCGTCACCCTGGCCGACGTCCTCGACACCCTCCCGCCGTCGGCGCCCTCCCGCACCCGAGCGCGCCTGGCGGAGATCACATAGCGCCCGGAGGGACGGTTTTCGATCTTCGCCTCCGGGGCCCGCGGGCGTCATTAGGATCCCCTGGTGCTCTTCAAACGATCTTTCGCGGGCGGCGGTCTGCTCGCCCTGCTCGCCCCCCTGGCGCTGGTCGGCGCGCCCCCCGCCTCCGCCGACGGCGGCGAGCCCGCGGAGCCCCCCAAGGTCGAACTGGTCCTCGACGTCAGCGGCTCCATGCGCGCCCGCGACATCGACGGGCTCAGCCGGATGGCGGTCGCCCAGCACTCCTTCGGCGCGGTGGTCGACTCCCTGCCCGCCGAGACGCAGCTCGGCATCCGCGTGCTCGGCGCGCGGTACCGGTTCCCCGGCAGCTCCAAGGCCGTCGGATGCACCGACACCCAGCAGCTCTCCCCGGTCGGCCCGGTGGACAAGGCGCGGGCGAAGGCGGCGATCGCGACGCTGCGCCCCACCGGCTGGACGCCGATCGGGCTGGCGCTCCGCGCGGCGACCAGGGACCTCGGCACCGGGGAGACGACGCGCAGGATCATCCTCATCACCGACGGCGAGGACACCTGCTCGCCGCCCGACCCCTGCGAGGTCGCCCGGCAGCTCGCCTCCCAGGGCACGCACCTCGTCGTCGACACCCTCGGGCTGACCCTCAGCGACAAGGTCCGGCAGCAGCTCACCTGCATCGCCGACGCGACCGGCGGGACCTACACCGCCGTCCAGCACCAGGAGGAGCTGACCGGACGCCTCAACCAGCTCGTCCAGCGCGCCAGGACCACCTACAAGAGGACTCCGGAGAAGGTCGCCGGGACCGCCGGGTGCGCCGACGCCCCCACGCTCGCGCCCGGCGTGTACACCGACCGGGAGCGGTTCAGCGAGCACCGCTGGTACCGCGTGTCGGTGGCTCCGGGCCAGGAGCTGCGCGCGTCCGTCAGCGTCTCGCTCGACCGCACCCTGAACCCCGACCACGGGGTCCTGCTGCGCGCGGTGTCCGGGGCCGGGCAGGAACTCGTCCGCGGGACGGACGCGGGCAGCGGACGCACCGACGTGCGGTCCACCGGCCTGCGCTGGTCGGACCAGCGGACCGGGGCGGACGCCTCCGCCTCGCCCTCGCCGGACGGCGGCTCCGGCGGCACGCCCGTCTGCCTGGTGGTGAGCAACTCCTTCTCCGCCCCGCCGTCGGTGCGGACGTCGCCCGGCATGCCGCTCGAACTGACCGTCGACCTCGTGCCGTCCTCGGACGCGCCGGGCGAACCGGACCTCGGCCGCGGCTGGCTGCTGCTGATCGTGCTCGCCGGGACGGGTCTCGTCGCCGGCCTCGCCACCGGATGGCTCGCCCGGTGGCGGGTGGCCGTCTGGAAGGAGAACTGACCATGCGCGCCTCCCTCCTCCTCGCCCCCGCGGCCGCCTGCGCCGCCCTGGCGGCGGCCGCCGCGCCGGCCGCCGCGGACCCCTCCCCCAGCCCGCGGCCGACGATCGGCACCGCGGGGACGTCCTTCCTGACCGCGACCACCGTGGAACCGGGGCAGCCGGTCCGCGTGCCCGCCTCGACCGGCGACTACCTGTACTGGTCGTTCGCCGCCGCGGCCGGGCAGTCCGGGCGGATCGCGGTGACGGTCGCGCTGCCCCCGGCGGCGAGCCGCCACGGCGCCGCGACGTACACCATCGACGTCTTCGACGGGCTGCGCCGCCGCCAGGCGTGCACGACCGGTCCGCAGAACGCGACGGCGGCGGCGGGGGCCGCGAGCGTCAGGCTCCGCTGCACGCTGCGGCAGGTCCGGGCGTGGGCCGAGCCGTGGTCCGACGACCCGCTGCCCGGCACCTACTACCTGCGGCTCGCGGCGAGCGGCCTGCCCGAGCAGGACCTCGGCCTGCCGATCCGGGCCGACGTGCGGATCAGCGCGAAGGACGGGGACGCCCGGCCGGCGGGCGCGAAGCTGAAGGCGCCGCTGTCCCCGGCCGTCGACCCCGGGACCACGCTCGCCCCGGGCGCCGCGCCGTCGGCGAGCCCCGTGGACTCGGCACCCAAACCGGCGGAGCGGGTGAAGGGCTGGTTCTCCTGGCCGTCCGGCCGGTGGTGGTGGACGATCGGCGGCGGCGTCCTCGCCGCCGTCATGGCCGTGGCGGGCTACAGCCTGACCCGGCATCCGCGCCGCTGGTTCTCCGCCCCGCACTGACCGCCCCGGTCGGATCGGGCTCGACTGTTTACATACATGCCGTATGTATGTACTCTCCTGAGTGATCTTTCAAAGGAGCGCGCATGCGGGCGGTACAGCAGTCGGCGTGGGGTGGCACCGAGACCATGGCGCTGGTCGAGGTGGCGGAACCGGTGCCGGTCTTCGGCGAGGTGCTCGTCAGGGTCATGGCGGCCGGGGTCAATCCGGTGGACGTCTACACGCGCCGCGGGCAGGCGTACAACCGGGTGCTCGACCTGCCGTTCGTCAACGGCTGGGACGTCGCCGGGGAGGTGGTGGAGACCGGCTACGGCACGACCCGGTTCCAGCCGGGCGACCGGGTGTTCGGAATGCCGTGGTTCCCGCGGGCGGCGGGCGGTTACGCCGAGTACGCCACGGCCCCCGCCCGCCACTTCGCCCGCATGCCGGAGGGGATGGCCTTCACCGAGGCGGCCGCGCTGCCGCTGGCCGGCCTGACGGCGTGGCAGATGCTCGTCGAGGTCGCCGCCGTGGCGCCCGGGCAGCGGGTCCTGGTCGCGGGCGCGGCCGGAGGCGTGGGACACCTGGCGGTCCAGATCGCCAAGGCCCGCGGCGCGCACGTGACCGGCACCGCGAGCGCCCCCAAACACGCCTTCGTCCGGGGACTGGGCGCGGACGAGGTGGTCGACTACACCGCGGCCGGGGTGTCCGCCGCGGTGCGGGACATGGACGTCGTCATCCAGATGTTCGGGGGCCGGGCGGGGCTGGAGGCGCTGGAATGCCTGCGGCCGGGCGGCGTCCTGGTCAGCGGCCAGGCGGCCTGGACCCCGGGGCTGCACGAGCGCGCCGCCGACCTCGGCGTGCGCGCCGTGGACTACCTCGTCGACCCCGACGGGGCGGGGCTCGGCGCACTGGCGGAGCTCGTCGCCGGCGGGCGCCTCAAGGTGCATGTGGACGCGGTGTTCCCGCTGGCGGAGGCGGCCGCGGCGCACGACCGCGTCGCCGAGGGCCACACCACCGGAAAGATCGTGCTCGCCGTCGGCGGGCACGCGTGAGAGGAGGGGGGACGGGGATGCCCGAGAAGCGGATGACGCCGGCCGAGGTCGTCCGGGCCTACGCGCGGGCGAAGAGCAGCGCCGACATCCCGGCGGCGATGCGGTTCTGCCACCCGGACGTCGTCTTCGAGACGACCGCCTTCCGGGCCGTCGCGACCGGATGGGACGAGGTCGCCCGGCAGAACACCGCGTTCCTGCGCACCTTCCCCGACTACGGCGTCGAGCTGGAGTACCTGGTCGAGGCCGGCGAGCTGGCCGTCGGCGCCGGGACGGTCCGGGCCACCATGAGGGAGAGCCTGGTGGGGATCGAACCCACGGGACGGTCCTTCGCGCTGCCGTTCGCCTGCCACTGGACCGTGCGGGACGGCCTGATCGCGCATGAGCGGTTCTTCTTCGACTTCCATCAGATGTGCGAGCAGCTCGGGCTGCCCACCGAGGCCGCGGCGGCGAAGTTCGCCGCCTGGCGCGAGCGTACGGAAGGGGCGGCGCGATGACGACGTACGTGCTGGTTCATGGTGCCTGGCACGGCGGCTGGTGCTGGCGCCACGTGGCCGCGCGGTTGCGGGAGGCCGGGCATGAGGTCCACACCCCGACGCTGACCGGCCTCGGCGAGCGCGCCCACCTGGCGGGTCCCGGGATCGGCCTGCGGACGCACGCGGACGACCTCCTGGGCCTGCTGAGGTACGAGGATCTCCGGGACGTCGTGCTCGTCGGGCACAGCTACGCCGGTCTCGTCGTGCGCGAGGCCGCCGACCGCATGCCCGACCGTGTCGCCCGCGTCACCATGGTCGACGCCTGGGCGGGCCGGGACGGGGAGTCGCTGGACGACCTCGCCCCCGCCTTCTTCCGCGACTGGGTCGAACGGGTCACCGTCGACGGCCTGGTCCCGCCCGGCCCCGCGGCCGCCGTCGGCGTGACGGAACCGGACCAGGTCGCGTGGCTGGAGACCAAACTGACGCCCCACCCGCGGCGGACGTTCTCCGAGCCGGCCCTGTTGTCCGGGGCCGTCGACGCGATCCCGTGCCGCGCGGTGCTCTGCACGCCCGACGGCCCCATGCCGTTCGCCCGGATCGCCGACGAGCACGGCTGGGCGGCCACCGTCCTGGACGTCGGCCACGACGCCATGGTCACCGCGCCGCGCGCGTTGGCGGACGTCCTCCTGGACGAGATCCCGTGAAGCAGGGTGGTTCCCTGAAGCGAGGTGCCGCGTGGCCGGGGTGAAGATCGGTTATCTGCTGCCGACCCGCGACCGGGCCGCGGGCGGTGACGACGACCTCGGCCGGCTGATCGAGCACGCCCGGCACGCCGACGCCCTCGGGTTCGACTCCGTCTGGGCCGGGGACAGCCCCCTCACCCGGCCCCGCGCCGATCCCCTGCTCCTGCTGTCCGCCGTCGCCGTCGCCGCACCGCGGCTCACGCTCGGCACCGCGATGATGCTGCCCGCGCTGCGGCATCCGATCCTGGTGGCGCACCAGCTCGCCACGCTTGACCGGCTCGCCGGCGGGCGGCTGGTCGTCGGGATGGGCGCCGGCTTCCCCACCGCCGGCACCGAGGCCCAGTTCGACGCGATCGGCGTGCCCTTCCGGACCCGCTTCAGCCGTCTCGAGGAGTCGATCGAGGTGATGCGGCGGTTGTGGAGCGGCAGGGACGTGTCGTTCACCGGCCGCCACTTCGACTTCCGCGGGGTCACCCTCGCGCCCGCTCCGGCCCGTCCGGGAGGGCCGCCGATCTGGCTGGCGGGAAGCGGCGAACCGTCCCTGCGGCGGGTGGCCCGCCTGGGCGACGGCTGGCTGCCCTATCCGCCCGACGCCGCCGACTACGCGCGCGAGCGGGCAGCCGTCCACCGGTCGGCGGTCCGTCCGGTCACCGCCGCCCTGTACGCGACGCTCTGCCTCGCCGACGATCCACAGCAGGCGCGCGTGCTTCTGCGCGAGAGCATCGAGCGCTACTACAACGCTCCGTTGGAGCGGGTGGAGAAGATCCAGGCCATGTTCGCCGGCCCTCCGGTGGACGCCGCCGCCTGGCTGAACCGCTACATCGGGGCGGGAGCCCGGCACCTCGTCATCCGCCTGGCGGCCGGCGACCACCACGCGGAGCTGGAGCGGTTCGCCTCCCGTGTCCTGCCGCTGCTCGACGTGTGAGGATACGTGGGTGGCAACGAACACGAGTGCGCGCCGGAGCCAGCAGGAACGCACCAGGGCGACCACGGGCGCCCTGGTCGCGGCGGCTCGCGAGCTCTTCATCGACGACGGCTTCTCCGCCACGTCCCTGGACGCGATCTGCGCCAGGGCCAAGGTGACGCGCGGCGCCTTCTACCACCACTTCAGCAACAAGGAGCACATCTTCCGCGAGGTCTACGCCGCCGAGCAGAAGGAGCTCGCCGCGACCGTCCGGCAGGCGTTCCGCGCCGAGCGGGATCCGTGGGACGGGATGTTCGCGGGCTGCCGCGCCCTGCTGGAGGCGTCGCTGGAACCCGCCGTCCGCCGGATCACCCTGGTCGAGGCGCCGGGTGCGCTCGGCTGGTCCGCCATGCGCGACATCCAGGCGGGCTGCAAGGACCAGATGCGGCGCGGGCTGGCCATCGCGGTCGAGGCCGGGTGCATCTCCGAACGGCCGCTGGATCCCCCCACCTCGCTGCTGTACGGCGGGATCTGCGAGAGCGCCCTGGACATCGCGCGCGCCACGAACCAGCACGCCGCGGTGGAGGGTTCGCTGGCGGAGCTCCGCCGGGTGCTCTCGGGCGTCTCCGGCCGTTCGACCGCGGGCTGCGCCCACACGGAGCCCTCCTGAGCCTGGACGCGGCCCGGGTCGTTCAGGGCCTGCGGTCGTGGAAGGTGCGGCGCAGGTCGCTCACCCAGGCGTCGGGGTTCTCCCAGGGGATGAAGTGGCCGCCGTGGTCATGCGCGTTGACGTTGACGTGGTTGAACCAGGCGGCCTGCGGGCCCGTCTTGAACGCCCGGACGCGCTCTTCCGCGGTGTGGATTCCGGGCGGGTTCTCGTACGTGACGAAAGTGAGCCCGACCGGGGCCTGCACGACCGGCGTGCGGTCGTGGGCGGGGGTCCAGGGGTAGCGGTTGGCGTTGGCGTAGTAGCGCATCGACGTGGCGATCGAGTTGTTCGCCCAGTAGATCGTCGCGTGGGTGAGCAGGTCGTCCCTGCTGAAGACGGACTCGACGTCGCCGCCGTTGTCGCTCCAGGCGTTCCAGCGCTCCAGCAGCCAGGCGAGCAGTCCGGCGGGCGAGTCGCTCAGCCCGTGGGCCAGGGTGGCGCCGTCGAGCATGTGCACGGTGAGGTGGGACGCCGAGCGGTGGTCCATCTCGATGATGCGGGCGCGGACGTCGGCGGGCTGGTCGTCGGTGAGGGGCCGGTTCCGGGCGAAGTCCCAGGCGCGGGGGCCGGTGAAGAAGTCGAGCGGCAGCCCGGAGCCGATGTGGACGCCGTACAGCTCGCCGGCGTACTTGTGGCCGAGCTGGCTGGTGACGATCCCGCCGATGTCGCAGCCCCCGGCGGCGTACTTCTCGTATCCGAGGGTCTCGGTCATCAGGGTGTGCCAGAGGTCGGAGACCTTCCAGAAGTTGACGTCCGGGAAGCCGGTGAGCGGGCCGGGGAACCCGAAGCCGGGCAGGGACGGCACGATGACGTCGAACGCGTCGGCGGGGTCGCCGCCGAACGCGGCCGGGTCGGCGAGCGGGTCGATCACCTTCGACCAGTGCCAGAACGTCCACGGCCAGCCGTGGGTGAGGATCAGCGGAATCGGGTGGGGGCCGCGGCCCGGCCTGCGCATGAAGTGCACCGGGACACCGGCGACGCTCACCTGGTAGTGCTCGTAGGCGTTGATGGCGGCCTCGGCCTTGCGCCAGTCGTAGCCGTCCCGCCAGTAGGCGACCAGCCCGCGCAGATAGCTGTCCGGGACGCCGTAGGACCAGTCCTCGTTCCCCTCGTCCAGCGGCGGACGGGTCAATGCGAGACGGGCGCGCAAGTCATCCAGGACCCCGTCGGGCACATGGATCGGCGTCGGCTCCAATGGGAAAGCGTTCGGAGTGGTCACAGCGTGGTTCCTTACTGATGGAGGGACGAACGACATGCTGTCCCCATGCTCGCCGTCGGGATTTCCTCCCAGGACTAGGTGATGTCTTCGGGGAGGAGGGTGGCGAGTTGTTCGGTGGTGAGTTGGGTGCCGGTGCCGGCGAGTTGTTCGGTGCGGCGGGCGTGGGCGGTGATGGCGGAGCGGACGAGTTTGTCGACTTCGCGTCCGTTGCCCTCGCGGAACCGGTCGCGGTGGCCGGTGAGATACGCGGTCAGCGCCTGGCGGGTGGGTTCGGGGACGCGGTAGTCGGCCGCCCGGGCCTTGGCCACGAAGATCGACACCAGCCCTTCGACGGGGTAGGGCCGGAAGGTCAGGGTGCGGGCGAACCGGGACGCCAGGCCGGGGTTGGTGGCCAGGAACCCCTCCATCTCACCGGTGTAGCCGGCGGCGATCACGATGACCTCGTCGCGGTGGTCCTCCATCAGCTTCACCAGCGTGTCGATGGCCTCCTGCCCGAAATCGTGCCCCGATCCGCCCGGACGCGACAGCGTGTAGGCCTCGTCGATGAACAGCACCCCGCCCCGCGCCTGCTGGAACACCTCGGTGGTCTTCAGCGCGGTCTGCCCCACGTACTGACCGACCAGGTCCACCCGCGCCGCCTCCACCACCTGCCCCTGGGCCAACACCCCCAGCGCCGTCAGCAACTCCCCGTAAAGGCGCGCGATGGTGGTCTTGCCCGTGCCGGGCGGGCCCGCGAAGATCAGATGCCCGGTGAACGGCTCGGCCTCCAACCCCGCCGCCCGCCGCCGCCGCGCCGACGCCAGCAGGTCCAGCAGATCCTTGATCTCGCGTTTGACCTCCTCCAGCCCGGTCATCGCCGCCAGACGGTCCAGCACGTCGGTGACCTGGCCGGGATCGCGGGCCTCCCCGAACCGCGCCGCCAGCCCCGCCTCCACATCCAGATCCTGCGCGACCAGCAGGCTCAACTCCTCACCCGAGGGCAACTCGGGAAGATCGGCCAGCCGCTGCGCCTGCCGCTCCACCGCACCCTCGAACACCTGCCGCGCCGCCCGCCCGTTCCCGAACGTCGCATCACGCCGCTGCCCCGCGAAATGCGCCAGCACCGCCGCACGCGCGTCATCGGCCAACCGGTACCCGTCCTTGACCGCGTGCGACTCCACGATCCGCACCAACTCACCCGGACTGTAGTTCTCGAACTCCACCGTCCGCGAGAACCGCGACTTCAACCCCGGATTCGCGGCCAGGAAATCACGCATCTCCGCCGAATACCCCGCCGCGATCACCACCACCTCATCCCGGTGGTCCTCCATCAACTTCACCAGCGTGTCAATGGCCTCCTGCCCGAAATCAGTCCCCGTCGCCTTCCGCGACAACGTGTAAGCCTCATCAATGAACAACACCCCGCCAAGGGCGCGCTGGAACACCTCCGAAGTCCGCAGCGCCGTCCCGCCCACGTTCTCCGACACCAGATCAGCGCGACTGACCTCCACCACCTGGCCTTTTTCGACCACGCCGAGGGCGGCGAGGATCCCCCCGTAAAGCCGCGCCACCGTCGTCTTCCCCGTCCCCGGCGGACCCGCGAACACCATGTGCCGCCCGATCGCCGGACCCGGCGGCAACCCCGCACGCCGCCGCTGCTCAGCCACCTTCTGCAGATTCGCCACCTTACGAATCTCCCGCTTCACCCCCGCCAGACCCACCATCGCCTCCAACCGGCCCAACAGCGCATCCGCCGACCCGCCGACCGGCTCCTGCGAGACGGGCGGCGCGGGTTCGGGCTCGGCCGGCGGCGGGCTCACGGGCTCGGCCGGCGCTTCCTTCACGGACTCGGACGGCGCCCGCTTCGCGGCGTTCGCGGCGGAGTCGTAGTCGAACAGGTCCGGTCTCCCGTTGCCGACACTCGTCAGGTCCTCGATCTGGACGCTCGCGTCCAGGCAGGTGAAGATGCCCCGGCCGATGTTGTCCGCCATCGTGCAGCCGCGGATGATGATCTCGGCACCCGGTTCCACGCTCACGCCCGCGACATTGCCGCCGGTGACCGTCGTTCCCTCCATCAGGGCGCGCGCGCCGGCGACCGCCTGGACGCCGATGTTGCCCGCGTCGGCGATCCGTCCCCGGATGATCGCGGCGTTCGCGTCCTGGGTGAGGAATATGCCGTTGGAGGACGTCTTCAGGACTTCGCAGTCCTCCAGGAGGACGGTGCCCTTCTCGATGACCACGCCTGCCCGGACCGGCGACTCCGTCCTGACCCTTCGCGCGGTCAGCGACCCGCCGGTCGCCACCCACATCCCGTCGGTCCCCGCGCCGGTGATCAGGCAGTCGTCCGCGGTGACGCTGCCCTTGTCCACGGCGACGACGGCCGTCCTGCCCGTGCCGCGGAACTCGCAGTCGCGCAGCACGGCCTCCGCGCGCTCGTCGACCCGGATCCCCGAGTTGACCGGACCGCTGACCGTGCACTGCTCGATCACCGGCTTGGACCCCTCGGTCGCCCAGATGCCGTGGCCGCCCGCGTCGGTGATCTGGCACGACCGCAGGGTCACCGTGCTGCCGCTGCGGATCGCCACCGCGTTGCCCTCGGTCCCGCTGACGGTGGTGCTCTCCATGGCCCCGGACGAGGCGCTGTACACGACCGCGCCTTCCTGGACCTCACAGCCGCGCAGGGTGAGGTTGGCACCTCTCGACGCCCGCACGGCGATCCGGCCCCGGGTCATGAACTCGCACTGCTCCGCGAGGATGGTGCCTTCCGCGACCTCCAGCGCGAGGCCCTTGTCGCTCCAGTTCCGGACGATGAGCCCCTGCAGCGTCACCTTTCCGGTGACTTCGATCGTTCCGACGGTACGGCCGTCGAGCGTCACCGAACCCAGCCCCTCGACGGCCGTCATCACGAAGTCGCCCTTGCTGCGGAACCCCGTGTTCGGGTACGAGCCCGGCTCGATCAAAATATGCCGTCCAGGCGGTGCGTTCGCCGGCAGCGGCGCCTTCAGCGCCTCCAGTACCGTCCGATACGCCCCGGGGGAGGTCAAGGACACGACAAGACGATGCAACGAGCCTCCTCACGAATCACCGTTCATGGTGGCATGAGGAGACCCGTTCCCGCTTCGCCGGTGACCAAGGCGGCCGGTAGTCGGGGGTGACGGACGCCCCGGCTGCGGCACTACTCGCGCTCGGCTGCCGGGGGTACGCGTTCGAGCTTGGTCCAGCCGGTCCAGCCTCGCCGCTTCAGCAGCTCGATCAGGCGGCGGGCTTGAGGCACGGTGTCGAACGCCAGCATGTCCATCAGCCCGACCAGCGGCGGTTCGAGATCGAGGTCGTCGACGTAGTCCTCGCCCCGTTCGTCGGCCATCCGCGTGATGTGGTCGGCCAGTTCATCGGCCAGGTCGGCCAGCCGCCGGTCGTCGGCGGTCTGGCCGAAAGCCTGGTCGAGAGCCTGGCCGAGGGTGCGGAAGAAGCCGACGAGCCGCGGGTCGTTGATCTGCTCGTGCTTGCGGGCCGTCCACTCCGCGACCCGTTCGGGTGAGTGTGCGGCCAGCAGGATCCAGCCGTCGCGCTCGACCTGGACGATCCGCTCCTCGATGCCGAGCGCCCGCAGCCGGTCGAGATACTCGGCCACCTCGGGTGGCAGCGCAAGGTGGTCTCCGGACGCGAGCCGGGCGATCTGCTCCCGGTGACGCTCCCGCTGCCGGATCTCGTCCCGCAGCCGCCTGTCGATGTCCGCGATCGCCGCGGCGAACTCCTCCTCGCCGGCTCGCAGCAACTCCCGCACCCGCGCCAGCGGGACCCCCGCCTGGGCGAGTGTCCGGATTCTGATCAGCTCGATCACGGCGCCCGGGTCGTATCTGCGGTAACCGGACCGGTCCCGCTCCGGCTCCGGCAGCAGTCCCCTGGCGTGGTAGTGCCGCACCGCGCGCACCGTCACTCCGGCGTACGACGCCAGCTCGCCGATGGTCGGCATCGATCGGTCTTTCACGGCGCCGGCACCGAGCCCGCCCGGCCGGCCGTGCTCCGGATGATCCGGGCTATCTCCGGGGCGTGGGTGAAGACCAGCCCGTGGTCGGCTTCGAGCCAGTAGGCGGCGGTACGCGGCCGCTCGCGGACGAGCCGCTCGATTCCGGCACGCCAGTTCCGGTTGAGCCGCTGCCCCTCGCCGCTCTCCCCGGCCATCGAGCTCGACATGATCATGCTCAGCGGCCGGTCGATCCTCCGGTACCGGTCGAGGATCCGGGACCGGACCGCATCGACCTCGACGTTCAGGTCGAGGACGTCCTGTGCGGTGAGCAACACCTGGCGCGCGGTGCCCCGTTCGGCCTCCTGCCGAGCCGCCATCTCCTCCCACATCGCGCGGAGTTCCGGCAGGAGGGCTTCGGTGACGAAGGGTTCGGGCACCGGGTTCGCCCCGTCGATGAGAACGAGTTCGGCCACGGCGCCGGGGTGCTCGGCGGCGAAGTGCACGGCCAGGTCCGCGCCCAGCGAGTAGCCGACGAGCACGGGGGCCGCGTCCAGGCCGAGGCGGTCCAGTTCCTTCATCACGGCGGCCAGATCGCTGAGGAACGCCTCGAATGAGTACCGATCGGCGGCCGAGGCGAGGCCGTGCCCCCGTAGGTCGAAGGTCACCACGTCATGATCGCGCCGCAGCAGCCCGGCAAGTTCGTGCAGGTCGGCCTGCGTGGAGTTCAGTCCTGGGCACAGGACCAGCGGCCGTCCCCGGCCACCTCGGGACACCGGGATCGTGACGCCGTCGTGCTGGATCGTGAGGTTCCGCGTCGTGCTGTTCATAGCGCCCATGGTGAGAGGTTGCCCCTGCGTCAGGGTCAACTTTTGCGGCGGCGTGAGGGGTCAGGGGGACGCGGGTGTGGTGTCGGCGGCCTGGCGGAGTGCGGTGTTCTCGATTCTGATGCGGGTTCTCAGGAGGCCGAGGTTCACGATGGTGAACAGCAGGGCGGTGATCCAGCAGGTGTGCACCAGCGGCAGGGCGATGCCTTCGGCGACGACCGCGACGTAGTTGGGGTGGCGCAGCCGCCGGTAGGGGCCCCTGGCCACCAGCGGCAGGTCCGGAACGATGATCACCCGGGTGTTCCACCGCCTGCCGAGCGTGGCGATGCACCACCAGCGCAGCCCCTGGGCCAGGACGGCGAGGCCCAGCATCGGCCAGCCCAGGGCCGGGATGAAGGGGCGGTCGAGCAGCCACGCCTCCAGCAGCGCCCCGCCGAGCAGGCCGGCATGGGCGGCGGCGATCCCCGGGTAGTGTCCGCGTCCGTACTCGACGCCGCCCCTGCTCAGGGCCCAGGACCGATTGCGGCGGGCCACGGTCAGCTCTGCGATCCGCTCGGCTCCGACGAGCGCGATGAGCAGCGTGAAGCCGATCACCGGGTCACCAGCGCAGCAGGAGCAGTTCGGCGGAGAACCCGGGGCCGAGAGCCATCAGCAGCCCGTTCTCGCCCTCCGGCGGGCGGCGCCGTTCGATCGTCTCCTGCAGGACGTTGAGCACCGAGACCGAGGACAGGTTGCCGAACCGTCGCAGGGAGTCCCAGGTCAGGTCGAGTTCGCCGGCTTCGAGGGCGAAGGCCTCGGCGATCGTCTCGATCACCTTCGGCCCCCCGGGGTGGCAGACCCACGAGGACACCTCGCCGTGAGACAGGCCGTGCTCGCCGAGGAACGCGGTGACGTCGCCGGCCAGCGTCGCCTCGACGTGGTCCACCAGGTCCGCGGCGAGGACGATCCGGAAGCCGTGCTCACCGACGTCCCAGCCCATGAGCCTGCCGGTGCCGGGATAGAGCTTGCTGCGGGTCGCGACGACCCGGGGCCCCCAGCGGCTCGGCCCCCTCGCGCCGGTACGCCGGTCGCCTCCGACCGCCACGACGGCCGCGGCACCGTCCCCGAACAGACCGCTCGCCACGAGGTTGGCCAGCGACTCGTCGTCGCGCTGCGCCGTCAGCGAGCACAGCTCGACGCACACCAGCACCGCCACCTGGTCGGGCCACGCGCGAAGGTAGTCGTACAGCCGCGACAGCCCCACCGCGCCGGCCGCGCATCCCAGACCGAAGATCGGTACCCGCTTGACGTCGTCCCGCAGGCCCACGCGCTGGGCCAGGGACGCGTCCAGCGAGGGGGTGGCGACTCCGGTCGAGGAGCAGAAGACCAGCTGGTCGACCTGCGACGGGTCGACCCCGGACGCCTCCAGCGCCCCCCGGACCGCTCTTTCCCCGAGCGACAGCGCGGTCTCGACATAGGCGCCGTTCGCGGTGGTGAAGCCGTCGAGGTTCGCGTAGTTCTCGATCGGCAGGGCCAGGTACCGGCCCGTCACCCGGGTGGCGGTGTGGAAACGCTCCACCACCCGCCGGTCGGCGCCGGTGGCCCCGACGACGGCCTCGGTGATCTCAGCCTGGTCGTAGTGATGTTCCGGCAGGACGGTCTGCACACCCGCTACACGCACGGCTCCCCCTAAGCCTCCCCCTGCCACCTCTCTACCCACCAGCTCTCTACCCACCAGCGCGGCTTGTACCAGCGCGGCCTGTAAGAGCGGACGGGCGACGGCCACGGCGACCGTGCGACGGTCACCGTGGCCGGCGGGGGAACCCTTACGCCTTGGGCAGCACGTTCAGCCGCTGCAGCAACTCACGCGTGACCGTGGCGCGCTTGGCGGCGTCGCCGTCCTTCACGATGTCGATGTTCAGCGCGAACGTGGACACGCGTCCGCCGCGGTCGACCCACCCGACCCACCAGCCGGTACCGGGGCCGGGGGCGTTCTGCCAGCCCGACTTGGCGTACAGCGTGTACCCGTCCTTCTCCTCCTGCTTGATCAGATCGCGGACGGTGCGCTGGTTCGCGCGCGAGGCGGGCAGGCGCTCGGCCGCCAGCCGCTCCAGGAACCGGGTCTGCTCCACGGCGGAGATCTTCAGCGGGCCGTCCAGCCAGAACCGGTCCACCTTGGTCCCGGTCTGGCGGTTGCCGTAGCCGAACCGGTGCAGCCACTGCCGTTCGCGCTGCAGCCCGATGCGACGGGCGATCACCTGGAACGCGGCGGCGTTGGAGATGCGGATGGCCTCCCGCATCGTCATGTCCTGCTCCCACTCGGGGAACGGCTGCGGCGTCCCGTCCCAGGGGATCACCTCGTCGGGGCTCTTGACCGCCCCGGTCTCCAGGGCGACCAGGGCGTGCGGGACCTTGAAGCTGGAGGCGGGCACGAGCGGCGTCTCGGCGAGCCGCCGGTCCACCACGGTCGTGGCGCGGCTGTTCACGTCCAGCAGGGCGAACGAGCCGTGCACGCCCGCCGCGTCGAAGACGGCCCGCAGATCGTCGCGCTCGGTGACGCCGGGCCGGATGTGATCGGCCGCCGCGACGGCGGCGGCCGCGCGCGGGGCGGAGTCGTGGGCGGTCGCGCCGCACGCGGCGGTGCCGAAGAGGGTGAGCGCCGCGAGCGCGGTGGCGCCCAGCCGGACGCGCGCGGTTCGGGAGGAAGGTCTGATCATGCGCTCACCCGATCATTGATCAGCGCCCCCTGTCCAATACTGATATCGATCAGCGAATCATACTCAGATCGATATCATTGCAGCTCACCGCGTCGGCCACGCGGTCACGCACCGTGATTACATTTCCTCTGAAAAGGTACTTTTTCTCAATTTATCTGCCGCCCATCGTCCCGCCCTCGCTTCGGACCGCTTCCTGAGTACGCGCTGGAATTTCGAGGCCCCGGACCACCGCCACCGGTGTTTGTTGCGGATGTTTAATCGACATATAATCCTGGCCCGGCAGGCCGGAATACTTTCTGAGCCGACTCTTCTTCATCCCGCCGATTTCTGCCAGCATCACTTTAGGGAACTACTAGGGCAATCCCGGCCGCGGCGCCGAAGGCGGAGCACGCGAAGCCATGCGAAGCCGTAGTGCGCCGCGCGGCATCGGTTCCTCCCCTACCACCGGCGACGCCGGTGTGATCAACTCCCGCCCCGCCCGGCGGCGGCAGGCCAACCGGCGAACGCGGAGGAAGTCCCATGGCGAAGAACCGAAATGCGATTCTGTGGGGGACGTGCCCCCGGAACCTGTCCGGCTCCGACTTCGCCGAGAAGGACGCCTCCTACGGACCGCTGACCATCCGCCGCTCCTACCAGCCCGCCGCCGCGGGCATGCCCGCGTCCTGGAGGCAGAGCACCGGCGGCGTGGACGTGGGGAAGCGGGCCAGCTGCTGGAGCGCGAAGCCGTCGATCACCGCGATGGCCGGCGGGAACCTCGACGGGCAGACGCTGAGGTTCCTGCGGTCCATCCCCAAGAGCCACATCGCCTTCGTGTCGATCTGGCACGAGGGCGACGGCAAGATCCGTCATGGCGCCTTCCGCCTCGCGACGTACACGGCGGCCCTGAAGCGCTTCTTCGGGCTGGTGCGGCAGGTGCAGTCGGAGGGCTGGACGAACCTGCACACGATCCAGATCCTCACCACCTGGTCGGGCACCTCGCCCAGAGCCGGCAGCACCTATGCCGACACCTGGCCGGGCAGCGGGCTCGTGGACGTCCTCGGCGTGGACGGCTACTCCCACCTCGGCAGCGGCACCACCCTGTGGGGGCCTGCGGTGGAATTCGCCCGTTCGAAGGACATCCCGTGGGCGGTCCCGGAGATCGGTTACGGCAGAACCGGCACGAGGAGCGTGACCTGGTTGAAGGACCAGGTCGCCTACCTGACGACGACGCCGGGCGGCGGGGCGCACACGAGGTGCGCGTTCGCATGCTGGTTCGACACCGTCGGCCCCATCTCGACTCCGACGCCCGGAAACGTCTCGGGATGGATCGCGGCGGCCAAGGACGCGTCGCAGACCTACTACAGCGATGACAACGACTTCGTGCTCTGACCGAGACAGGGCCGAGTCCTCCGGTCCCCGGGATCGTGACGCGGGGCATCGGCCAGGAGCGCGACTGACCCGGACCGCCCGTGCCGACGACCAACGGTGACGAGGACCGACGGTGACGAGGACCGACGGCGACGAGGACCGACGGCGACGAGGATCCGCATGGTGAGAAGGGACGAGGCAGACCGATGGCCGAAGCCGAACGCATGGACGAGGTCGATGTGAACCCCGGCGTGCACAGGGCGACCGAGACCGACGAGGCGCAGGTCCTGCGCGAGCTGTACGGCGAGCCCGACGCCGGCGGGATCTTCCGCGGGCGGGACGGGAACGGCGAGGAGGGCCGGACATGAGCGCCGCGAAGATGATCGCGGCGGCGCGGAGGTCGCTGGGGATGTCGGGGCGCCCGAACCCCATCACGCGGGAGTACGCGGCCCGCAACGGGAAGGAGTACCTGCGCGCGTCCTGGTGCGACATGGCGATCACCTACTGGGCCCGGCACTCCGGCAACGCCTCGGCGGTACTGCCGGGCGGAGACCGCGCCTACACCGTGTGGCACGTGGACGACTTCGAGAAGGCCGGTCGCTGGCACGCCGGTACCGCTTCCGCGGTCGCCCGGGCCAGGCCCGGCGACATCGTCTTCTTCGACTGGGGCGGAAGCGACCGCGGCGGCTCGGTCGACCATGTCGGCGTCGTGGAGAAGGTCCTGGGCGGCGGACGGCTCCAGACGATCGAAGCCAACACCGGCGACGCGGTGAAGCGCCGCGTCCGCGCGACCGGCGTCATCGCCGGCTACGGACGGCCCGCTTACGGAAGCGGCTGGATGGAGGACGCCGTGAAGGACCTGCCAATGATCTCCAAGGGCGCGAAGGGCTCCAACGAGGCGGTGCAGACCGCGCGGGGCCTGCTGCTCGCACGCAGTCATCCCGAGGTCGGGACCAGAATGGACCGCGACTTCGACGCGACCATGGACAAGGCCGTCCGCGCCGTCCAGAAGTGGGCGAAGATCGAGAACGACGGGATCATCGGTCCCGACACCTGGAGCGTTCTCCTTCGCGTCCGCTGATCCGGAGGGGGCACCCCACCGCGAACGCCTTGGGTCACGCGTGCGGTGCCCGCCTAGGGCCAGCCCGGCGCCACGAACGGCGCGGGCCGCCGGCGTCCCTGACGAGCGGCCGGATCCCGGCGTCGGGGAACCGATCAGACGGGTGGTTCGTCGCAGGTTCCGTGGTCGTTCAGGAGATCAGGAACGAAGGGGCGAGATGACTCGGTTTCCGCAGCCGCCGGCCCCGGCGGACCTCGCCGCCGCCGGGCCCAGGGGCGCCAAGAGGATGCTGACCAAGGCCGCGGATCCGTTGCCCGCGGCCGACCTGGCACCGTTCTTCGAGCAGGCCTGCCGGGAGCTGGCGCGGGCGGGTGAGAGCGAGCTCGCGTTCTGGGCGTTCGGACAGGCGCGCAAGGTCGAGAAGGACCATCCGGCGCTGCTCGACCTCGACCGGGTCCAGAAGGTCTTCCTCGAGCTGGTGCCCGCGGGCGGTGTCGGGCCGGCCGCGCTGCGCGACTACGCGAAGACGCTCGCCGCGGAGCTGCCGGGCGAGGAGGCGCACGCCCGCTTCCGTGAAGTGGTCTGCGCGGCGTTCGACGCGGGGGTCGTCCCGTATGCCCGGATCTTCCCCGACCTGCGCATGCTGGCCCGCGGCGCGAAGATCAAGAAGCGGGACGAGGAGGAGTTCCTGGCCGAGCGGCTGCTCCGTGCGGGGCTCGTGCCCGTCGCGTCCCACCAGGTCTGGGCGGCCGCCCGCGCGCCGCTCGCCGCGGTCGCCGAACGCGACGCCGACCTGATGAAGCTGCTGGTCGCCGCCGAACCCGACCGCGCCCGGCACGAGGAGGAGAGCGGCGAGGAGGTCGCCGAGGAGATCCGGCAGATGTGGCTGGAGTCCCTCGCCGAGAGCGGGGCGGGGGCGCACCTGCCGGCGCAGTGGTTCGGCACCGCGGGACGGGGATGCGCGGCCGCCGTCCTGCTGAGGCTCGCCGACCAGGCGGGGGATCGGCTGTTCCCGGACGCCGAGGTGGTGTACGGCGAGGAGACCGACCCGGCGGTCCCGCCCCCCGACCACCGGCACATCATCCCCCGGGGGCGGATGGGCACCGACTCGCCCAACTGGTGGGGTTCGGGATTCGACGCGAAGCAGCACGCCGCGGACGTGGCGTCCGGGCCGGAAGGACGCGAGCGTTTCGCCGGCCTGCTGGACGCGTTCGTCCGCGACCTGGGGTACTACGGCAACGTCGACTACCCGGCCACGGTCAGGGAGCTGTGGGATCTGCCGGAGACCCGGGAGGTGCTGCGCGAGGCCGTCGACGGCTGGAAGGCCGACGCGGGCCGCCCGGACCTCCCCTTCCTGCACGACGCCCTGCACCGCCTGGTGCGGCTCACCGGCCGCGGCGGCTACCTCGACCTGGAGCCGGACGCCGCCGAGGACCTCGAACCCGCCGACCCCGTGGACGCCCTGCTGGCGGCCCTGCGCGGCGGCGTTCCCGCCGAGTTCGCCGTGCCCGGCGACGCGACGCCGTCGAAGTCACCGAAGGCGGGCAGGACGATCATCCAGCACCTCGGCCACCTCACCATCGCCGAACGGGGCTGGCACGCCCACGCGTCCGTCGCCGGCGAGGACGGCCCGGCGCTGAGGCTCCCCCAGCTGCCCGACGGGATGCTGCCCTGGTACGACGGGAAGACCGGCGTCGTGTCACGGATCAAGGACGGCGTCTGGCAGACGTTCCGGGTCGAGGGGCAGACGGGCGAGAGCGTCGCGCTGACCCTGGACCCCGGCACCGCCACCGCGCGGCCCGAGGCGCCGGGAACCGCCGAGGTGACGTTCCCGGGCGCCGCCGGGCCGAGCGAGGTCCGGTTGAGCCGCGGTGCGATCACGGTCACCGCCCCCGACGGAACCCGGACGGCCCGGCTGCTCTTCTCGCCCGTCATGAGCAGTAAGAGCAGCCTCGTGCCGCCGCCCGGCTGGTGGCCGCGGCGGGACCCGGCGGACCCGGACGGGTCGGCGGCGCTGCGACGACTCGACCGCGGGGGCGCGGCGCGCCTGCTGGAGGCGGCGCTGACCGGGCCGCGCGCGGCCGCCGAGGCGCTGGAGGCCGTGCTGCCCGAGGTGACCGCGCCGGCGCTGCGCGACGGCGTCCTCGAAGCGGCCCGGACGGCCGCCCAGTGCCTGCTCCTGGCCATCGAGTCGCGCGACCGGACCGGCCGCCTCCAGCCTCCGGCACTGCCCGCGCTGGTCTCACCGGCCGCCGGCCTGCCCTTCCGGCGCACCGCGGCGCAGACGAGGTGGCTCGTGCGCCAACGGCTTCTGGCGCGCGCGCTGGAATCGGCGGCGACCGGGGAACCGGCGGCCGGCGAGCCCTACCTCGTCCGGACGGTCTCCCTGCCGCCCCGCGCCTCCGTGGGCGCCGACCTCGACACCCTGGCGGGCTTCGCGCTCCCGGCCGTCCTGCCGTGGACTTCCGACTCGGACCGCGAGAGCGTCCTCGACGTCCTGCGGCTCTGGGCCAACGCTCCGATCGGCGACGGCGCGGGCGCCTGCCGGAAACTGCGCCTCACCCCGGCGGGCGGCGAGGAGCAGTCCAACGCCGAACGCCAGATGGTCGACAGGCGGCTGGAGGAGGAGGCGCCCGGGGAGCTCTGGCGCACCCCGGACGGCGCCCTGCTGATCTTGGACTACCAGCGGCGCGACCGGATCGCGACGGCCGTGGAGTACGCGCCCGGCGGAACGTTCGGCCCGACCACCCCGCCCGGGTGGCGGGCGGCTCGGCCCCCGGCTCCCTGCTGGGGCGGCGCCGACCGGATCGTCCGGCTGCTCCGGCTGCTGGACGATCGCGGCCCCGCGCCGATCGACGCCTCCGCCACCGTCCGCCTCCTGGCGGAACGTGCGGGGTTCGGCTTGGCGGACGCCGTCGCGGTCTGCAAGTTCCCCGCGGAGGTCCTGGACGCTGACATACCCATGGCCGGCGCCACGCTCCCCTTCCCCATGCGGGACGCGGTGCGGGAACGCCTGCTGCCGGACGACCCGGCCGCCCTCTGGACCGGCGGCCTCGCCGTGGAGGCGGCGACCGGATGGTGGCGGGCCCACGGCGAGACCCGCCCCTCGAAGCCGTGAGCGCTCTCAGCGGGCGCTGCGCTCCAGCATGTCGTGCATGTACGCGCGGAAGCGGCGGAGGGTCGGGGGGTGGTCCGCGAAGCGCCGGTTCCCCTCCTCGTCGACGATGCCCACATGGATGAACCCGTTGACGATCCAGATGATGTTCCAGAGGCCGAGTTCGAGGTCGTAGTCGGCGCGGACCGCGCCTCGGAACATCTCGACCACGGCGGCGAGCAGCGGCCGGTACAGGCCCTCGACGTCCTGCACGTCGGCCGCGTCCTGGAGCCAGCGGTGCACCCAAAGGGCCCGCAGCTGCGGATGGGCCACCGAGTAGTCCAGGTAGCTGTCCACCAGCGTCCGCAGTCCGGTGATGTCGGGCGGGACGCGCGCCATCACGCTCCTCATGTACGCGCCCTCGGCGTCGGCGTACCTCGTCATCACCTCCAGGTAGAGGTGCTGCTTGTCCTCCGCGAGCCGGCTGATCTTCTGCGCGCTCATCCCGGCGACCTCGCCGATCATCTGCAGCGTGGTCCCGTCGTATCCGAGCTGCACGAAGAGCCTGCCCGCCGCCTCGACGACCAGCTCGTACTCCTCTGCGTCCTCCTGGGCAGCCACAGTCCCTCCCCGGACACGCGGTCTTCCAGCGGTCCTTCCCCGGCTCGTCCGGGGCATCCGGCGGACGGCACAGAATGAGCCCGCATTTCGGTCATTCTTGGACAAGTCCACACCGTCCGCCCCGGCTGACGAGCCGCGGCACCCGCCCCGGGTGATCGCCGTCCCGGCCGGACGGCGGCCCGCGCGGTGCGCGTGCGGGCCGCCGCCGTCATGCGACGCCTTTCTACCCGCCGGTGCAGCGCCCGCATCGCAGGTTCTTCAGTGTTCTCGCCTCGCCGCATTCACCGCAGTGCGGACAGTAGGCGACCGTGCTTCTGACCCAGCATTGGGCGCTGAGGGCTTCACTTCCGAATCTGTGGTCCATGGCGTCGCCGTCGCTTTCAACGGCCGTCCCGTCGTCGCGGCCGTTGCCGTTGAGGACTGGATAGCGGCGATCGCACGACCCGCACCGCCTCAACTCCCAACTCGCCCCGCAGACCTCGCAGGTGCTGCGGAACGTGGACCCGTCCCGCGCCTGGAAGGTGCGGGAGGGGTCCCCTGAGGCGTTCCGGCACAGGGGGCATCGGGCGAGTTCCGCCAGGCTCTCCGCGGCGGCCTTCATCTCGTCCTGCAACCGGGCGACGAGCTCGGCGTTGCCCCCTCGCTGCATGAACTGGGCGGTGCGATGGCCGAGCGTCCCGATCCGGCGCCGCACCGCGGCGAGTTCACGGGGTGCGGGCGGTCTCACGACGGTGAGGCCGTTCGTGCTCGTGGCGATCCAGTCCGCCCCGTCCGCGACGGCGTTCGCGTAGCTGCCGGGGCAGTCGATGCGGGCCGGGTACTTCGCGAACAGGTGCTGGGCGAGGGCCCAGCGCAGGCTGCGCGCCAGCCGGGTCACGCTGTCGATCTCCAGCGGTGACACCGGAAGGATCGACGGTGCCCGGCCGCCTCCGGGCGGTGCGGGCGCCTCGCAGCTCTGGAACGCCCTGAGCCGGACGTGGAGCGGAAGCCTCCCGCGCCCCTCGCGCTGCCCGGGGTAGACGACCAGCGTGCGCGGGTCGGTCGCGGCCGCGGCGGCGAGCGCGTCGATCTCCTGGGCCGTCCGGCCCGGCTGCTCCGAAGCGACGAGCGCGTGCGGCACCGGAACCACGCGCAGGACGGGCTCGCCTCCACGGCTCAGCACGAATGTTCCGGTCTGCTCCCAGCGAAGGCTGACGGCCTCCGAATACCGACCAGCGCATCGGGCTTCTCCGCCGGGCTCGAACGGGCCCTCTGGGACCAGGTCCAATTGCGCCAGCGCATGCGTGAGAAGGAGGCCGGTGTACAGCGTGAACGATTCGCACCACTCCTGGATCCGGTCGTTCGACGGACCGGACGTCCCTTTCCCGCCCTTCGCTGCGACCCATGCCCGCCAAAGTTCCGCGGATCGTCTGTACCTGTCGTCGTTCGTGAAGACGTTGGTACTGCGCAGAACGGTGCCGACATCGGTGTGACGGTGGACCCCCGGCAGAATCGTCGGCCCGCGGAGTTCGACCAGGGCGTTGCGCAGTCTCTCCAGATCCTCACGCAGTCGTTTGGCCCTGGTACGCCGTGCGCTGCTCTCGACGAGCCCTTCTATGAGGAAGAACATGTACTGGCTCACCCGCCATGGGCGGCCGCTCGCGTCCTCCGCGTAGGTGCTCACATCGTCGAGCATGGCCTCGATCCGCTCGACCTCGGCCAGCCGTCCCCGCACGTGGTCCCAGAGATGGTCGACGAGCCTGGCGAGCACCCGGTTCTCGTAGAAATCCAGATCGGTCTCGCGGGCGGGGTCGAGAAGGCGGGCCGGGCGGACGCCGTTGGGACGCAGCGCCGCCCAGTCCTCGCTGCGAGCGGTGAGACGGGTGATGGCGGCGGGAGTGACGCGCCGTGCCCGCGACGCCGGCACCAGCCGGTTCACGGCCCGCAGCCGGGCCACGGGCTGGTGGCACGCCGCGCGCAGATGCGGGAGGCAGCGCCCGATCACCTCGTCGATGTCGCGGGGTCGCAGCCGCTCGTCAATGTCGGCCCCGCCCATCAGCGGAGTCTCCGACAGCCACTCCTCCGCGGCGGTGCCCTGGGCGACCAGCGAGTGGAGCCTTCTGCCGACGGCCGTGACGATGTACGTCGTGATGTCGTCGGGCATGGCGTGGTGCCCGAAGTCGCCTTCGTCGCGGTGGTGCCGGGTCTCGTCCCACAGCGTCCACGTCCCGTCCGCCGCCAGGTACCGGCCGGGGCGCGCGGCGGCCGCGTTCAGGGACAGGAGCCGGCCGCCGGGCGCGAAGAACAGCCTGCCGAGGGGCATGGGCCCGCCCGGCGGCCGCTCCACCTCGCGCCCCAGCAGCCGGTCCCAGATCCGCACCGGCATGTCAGACGCCCCTCCGCAGGTGGATCTCCTCGTCGAGCCGTTCCAGCGACCGGGCCGGGGCGGTCCCGAACGGCTCCCAGAGCCGCTCCAGATCGTCGCGGAGCCCCTGGATCAGGTCGAAGGGGATCTCGAACCGGCCGCGCAGCTTGCGCAGGACGCGGGTCGCGAAGGCGTGGTCGGCCGCCAGCCCCTCGCCGCCGCCCGCCGCGCACACGACCGGGACGAAGGACTCCAGGTACTTCATGGTCCGGGAGCCCGACGAGAGCCGGAAATCGCGGAAGAGGCGGTCCCGCAGCTCACCGTCCAGGAAGGCGGACACGCTCCGCGCGGCCTCCGCGTGCGTCCGGCGGGCGCGCCCGAAGGCCGCTTCGAGGGCGCCGAGCGCCAGCGGGGCGTCCAGTGGCGGGACCGGCTCGGGCTCGAACGTCTCGGGGCGGGCGGGCAGTTCCAGCACGTGCGAGCGGTCGTAGGTCTTGTCGGCGAAGGCCACCGTCGTCTCGTCGTGGTTGGCCGTGCCGATGAACCAGACGTTCGGCGGGATGACGAGCTTGCGGCCGTCCACGAGCCCTCGGGGGGCCGGCTGGACCTCGGTCGTCATGAGCTCCAGGCTGGGCGGGGCGCCGTTCGGCTTCCTCGTCTGCCCTATCTGGTACAGGACCTCGCTGAAGTACTGCTCCGGGTGCGACAGGTTCATCTCGTCCAGCACGACGAAGAACGGACGGTCGGCGTGGGCGGGGCGACCGGCCTGGTAGAGCGCCTGGGTGAAGGGCGACTCGTAGAACCTGCGCTCGAACGCGTTGAAGTACCCGACGAGATCCTGCGGGGTGCGCCAGTCCGCGCTCACCGGGACGAGCGCGGTCTCCGCCTGGAGGGCCCTGGCGAAGACGATCGGCAGCTGCGTCTTGCCGATGCCGCTGATCCCCTGGAGGAGGTGAAGCCGCGACGCGGCCAGCCCGCCCAGGAAAAGGATCAGGTCCTCCTCGGAGTAGAACATGCGGTACTGCTGCGCGACGTAGTTCCGGAGCCAGTAGACGAACCCGTCCAGCGGCGGGACGCGGCCCAGGAGGTCGTCGCGCTTCTCGTCGTACCGCGCGTCCATCGCGTGGCATTCGGGGAAGGGCGACTCGCCTTCCTTCCGTGCCGTCAGGCTCTGGATGTCCTGGTGCAGTTCCTGGACGCGGACGCGGTAGGCGCCGACCGAGGCCTCCATGGCCTCCTTGGTGACCTTGAGCCGTTCGAGTTCCAGGGCGGTGATCTGGTGGCCGGTGAGCTGCCGCTGCAACCGCTCGTTGTCGGCGACGAGGACCGCGCGCTCCTCCCGCCAGCCGCGCTCGGCCTCCTGAAGCCTGGCGAGCCTTTCCGTCACGTCCTCGGGCACCTGGCGCCGGAGGCGGAGCTCGGCGTTCTGGGCACGCAGCTCCTCCAGTTCCTTCAGCACCTCGTCGGGCGACCGGTGGCCGAAGGCCCGGTCGACGCGGTTCCGCTCGTCGCGCTCCTTCTCCATGTCGGCGGCGTGGTCCTGGAGCGCTCCGCAGCGCTGCTCCAGTTCCCTGGAACGCAGCTCGGCCCGTTCCACGGCCGCGGCGACGGCGTGCTCCACGCGTTCTCCCAGCAGCGCACGCGCATCGGCCAGGTCCTCGTCACGGGCGTTGAGCCCGACCTCGAACTCCCGGAGGCGCGCCCGTTCCGCGGTGAGCCTCTCCGTCCGCTCGGCCAGTTCCCGGCGCTGCGCCTCAAGCTCGGCGCCGAGCGCGGCCCTGGTCCGGGCGTGCTCCTCCGCCAGCTCGCGCTGCCGGGCCTCGACGTCCCGCCGGGTGCTCTCCAGCGCCTTTCTCGCTTCGGCGAGCGCGGTCTCCTTCGCGCGTTCCCGGGCGGCGGCGAGCCGCCGCTCCTCCTCGATCAGCCGCTCCTCCCGCTCGTCGAGTTCGCCGCTCCTCTTCCGGACGAGGTCGCGCTGCGCCGCCAGGTCCCGGGCGTCCTCCTCGACGGCGGCGAGCCGCTCGGCCGCCTCGCCGGTTCTGCGATCCAGATCCCGCCGCGTCTCGTCCAGGCGCTCGGCGGCCCGCGTGAACAGGGCCACGGCCTCGGCGGCCTCCTGCCACTTGGCGGCGGCGGCCTTGCCGTCCACCCCCTCGGCCGGAGGTTCGGCGGGCGCGGGCAGGGACTCCTCGCCTCCGGCCGCCGCCACCGCTTCGGCGCGGCGCGCTTCGACCTCCTCCTCGGCCGCCTTCTGGTTCACCGGCTTGGCGGCGGAGGGCCTGGTCCGGCGCTGGGGCGTCTGCCTGCGCGCCTGAGCGGGGCGCTTCTTGGCCATCGTGGACTACTCGTCCTTCCTGGGGGTGGAACGGATGCTTCGTCAGTGCAGGGAGATGAGCTCTGGGACGGCGAGGGCTGCCAGTTCACGGCACCATTTCGCGTCCTGCGCGGCGGAGGGATCCCGTCCTCCGTGCGAGACGCGGTTGCGCATGGCACCGAGCGACGCGAGCGCACTGAGCAGGTCGGGGCGCCGCGCCGCCAGCCGATGCAGGGGATGCTCCGCGTTCCTGTGCGCCGCGACGAGGGCCAGGGCGCCGGCCTCCTTCAAGGCCACGTCCTTGCCCGCCTTCACGTCCCTGGCCGCCTTGCAGAGGTCCTGGACGAAGAGCTGGGGAACGGCCTGGAACCCGACGCCGTGTGCGGCCTCCTCGATGGCGGCCCGTCTGAGCGCGGGGGTCGACGAGACGGCCCGGACGGACCCGGCCGCCACGGGATAGGCGCGCGCCAGGCGGCGGAAGAGCTCCTCGTACAGGCGGTGCGTCGCGTGCACGACGCGCTCCAGCGCCCGGGGCTGGTCGCCCAGCATGACGGCGAGGTCCACGTCGGTCATCAGGTCCAGGGCGTCGTCGTCGCCGCGGACGTCCGCGCCGAACTCCCTGACGAGCACGGACTCGACGTGGGCGCGCGCCGTCGCCTCCGCCTGGAGATAGGTGCGCTCGGCGTCCTCGGCCCTGCGCCGGGTCACGCCGCGGATCCGCTCCGCGAGCGCGCCGCCGTCATGCAGGCACCGCTCCAGGAGTCCGCCGAACATGGCGCTGGTCCCCACACCGAACGGGTCGTGCGCGACCAGTTCCCCGCCTCCGCCGACCACGGCGAAGCCGACGACCAGGACGGGCTCGGGCGCGTCGATGAAGGCGATCCGGCTCAGGTCCGGCGGCCGGTCGCCGTCCGGCCCCGGGCGGGCGCCCGCCGTCTCGCCCGGCCGCGCCGCGGGCGCCAGGCCCTGGACGCGTTCGAACTCGCGCACCCGCTGGGCCTCCCGCGCGTCCCGGTCCAGCCGGGCGACCTCGATGATCTGTTCCGGGGCGGGCCGGCCGGGGACGGCGGCCCCCGGCCCCGCGTCGGCCCTGTCGAGGATCGCGGCCTCGATGTGGTCCGGGTGGCCCGTGGTGCCGAGCTGGAGCCCGGCCCTGCCCGGCGCCCGCCAGGTGACGTGCGCGTCGACGAGCCGCTCGGCGGTGCGGGGCCACAGGTCGCCGCCGGCCTCGGGCGACTGGAAGACGTAGCGCACCGACCAGGACGTCTCCTCGGCGACGCTGCCCGTGCGGAGCGCCCGCCTCCCCTGCTCGGTCAGCTCCCCCCGCCGGTCGAGCAGCCCCTGGCGGACGGCCTGGTCGATGATGTGCGCGCACAGCCGCACGTGCAGGTTGATCCGGGCGGCGATCAGGTCCGGCTCGCGGACGCCGGCGTGGCAGAGCCCCAGCACGACGCGTTCGAACAGGTCGAGCCCCCTGCGAGGCAGGATCGGGGCGGTCACGCGGTGCGCCCACGCCGGGAAGACCACGCAGATCCGCTCGTCGCGCCGGGACGGCGCCGGGCACAGCTGGACGATCCTCGCGCTACGGGGAAAGGAGCTACGAGGAGAGGACGGCGCCATGCCCACCTCCCGATCGGCACAGCCGGAGGAACTCGGCCAGCGGCTCCACCTGCGCGGGCACCGCGGCCCCCTCGAACATCGCCGAGTCGCCCACGGTCACGAGCAGGCGCTTCTGCCGGCTCATCGCCACGCACAGCCGGTTGCGCAGGGTGAGGTGGCCGTAGCGGCGCCGGACCCAGCGGTCGTGGGCGGCGGTGCCCGCGGCCGGTGGATCGGCCTGGGGCGCCGACCTCGTCGTGGACAGGAACACCACATCGAACTCCTTGCCCTGGAAGGCGTCCACGCTTCCGACATGCAGGCGGTCGAGCCGGCGGCCGCCCGCGTCGTACTGGAGCCCCTTGACCAGCTCGTAGCCCTGGTCCGTGCGGCGGGCGAGCTCGCGAGCCACCAGTTCCCGCCAGATCTCGTCCACCTGGTCGGAGTAGAAGGAGATGACGCCGAAGGTGAGGTCCGGCGCCGAGGGCAGGAGCCTCTCCAGCTGGTCGGCGATGGCGCGCGCCTCGGCCCGCCGCCGCTTGCTGCGCCTGCCGGACTCGGCGCCCCGGGCGTTCGGGACGTCGATCCACGCCGCGTGCACGCCCTCGTAGCCGGGCAGGGCGTGCGCGAACTCCTCGTCCGGACGGGGCGATTCGAGCATCCCGTCGTAGAAGCAGCGGCTGACGAACGCCCCGAGCGTCCGGTGCATCCGGAACTGGGCGTTGAGGGTGACGACCCGGTCCACCGGGGCGCCGGGAGCCCGCAGGTTCTCGAACAGGCGCTGGAACAGGCTCTCGCGGAGCCGTCCCCGCGCGCCCGCGTCGAGCTGCTCCACCTGCCGCTCGACCTCCGGCTCCAGCATGTGCGGCAGCTGGTTGTGGTCGCCGACCAGGACGATGCGCCTGCCCGCGTGGATCAGCGGGATCATGAGATCGAGCGGGTTGGCGCGGGCCGCCTCGTCGATGATCACGGTGTCGAAGACGACGTCCTCGACCCGCGCCTCCTGCTTGGCCCCCGCGACCGTGGGGGACGCGGCCTGCTGGCAGGTGGCCGCGTAGGAGGCGGTGTAGGCCCGCAGGGTCCACTCGACGGCGGCCGGGTCGCCCCGCAGCCCTTCGAGGTAGTCCAGCATCGCGAGCTGCGGACCGCTCTCGCCGGAGTCGCGCACCCGCTCTTCGAGCTCTTCGGCGATCTCGGCGAGCAGGTCCTCCACCTCGGGGTCCGCGGCGGCGGGGGCCAGGGGCCCGCTCGCCGGCCGCAGCGCCTCCAGCAGCCGGTCGCGCGCCGCCGCCAGTTCCGCCAGGAACGGGACGGGCTCGTCGACGTCCCAGGAGGCCGCCCTGGCCAGCAGGTCCAGGTCGGCCGCGCCGTCCGCGTCCGGCCCGTCCAGCGCGCGGACCCGCCGCAGCGCCTTCGCCGCCGCCGCGGGCCCGTCGTCGGCGAACGACTCGGCGAGGGTCCGCACGCCGCGCAGCGCCCGGACCGCCAGCTCGCGGTCGTCGTCGAGGTCGAACGGGCCGGGCCGGGACGCGTTCCGCGACCGCAGGCGCGCGCGGTGCAGCCGGCCGGCGAGTCCGGCCGACAGGAGTCCGCCCGCGAGCTCCTCGATCTCTTCGAGCAGGCGCGCGGTCTCCTCCGGCGGGGTCGGTGTGAGCAGGTAGCCCGCCGCCCTGGCGGTCACCGTCCGCAGCACGCCGAGGGCCTGCCCGAGCGAGTCGGCGTTGATCTCCTCGGTGAGCCAGTCGACCGTCTCCTGGAGCCACCGGTCCGTCTGGACGGTCGTGCCGCGGCCGGCGCGGTCCACCTTGCTGGCGGGGAGGCCGAACACCCTCGAACGCTCCACCAGCTCGTCCACGGCCGCATGCTGGAAGCTGGTGAGCAGGATGCTGCCGCGCAGCCGCGCGTAGCCGCGCCCCTCCTCGGCGAGGCGGGTCTGCAGGGCGGTGATCACCTGGGTCTTGCCCGTGCCCGGCGGGCCCTGGATCACCGCGATGTCGGGCGTGTTCAGCGCCACCTCCAGCGCCCGCTCCTGCATCGGGGTGGGCTCGCCGCCCCGGAAGCACTCGCGGACCGCCGCGGAGAGCGGCTTGGTCCTTCTCCCGGGAGGATCCGCGCTGACCGTCTTGCCCTCGAACAGCGCCAGCAGGTTCGGGATCCTGGTCCCGTCCGCGAGGATCCGGTCGAAGGCGTCCTTGCGCCTCTGCATCTGGCGCCGGTCGCCGCGGAACGAGCGGTAGAGGAAGCCCTGGGGCGGAGGGGCGTCCGTCTGGTCCCGCCCCACTCCGGAGACCCGCCGCCGCCCGAGGTCGACGAGCCTCATGTCGATCGTCCCCGCCGCGACGTCGGCCGCGACGACGGTGCCGCTGACCACGTCCCGGCCGAGCCGGTCGCCGATCAGCGCCCACGCCGAGGCGTCCTCCTCCCCGTCCGCCGCCGCCAGGGCGCCGGGAAGGGTCCGCGCGGCCTCCAGTTCCAGGCTCTCCCGTGCGTCGAGGTTGCGCCGGGCCCGTTCCGTCAGCGTCAGCTCCTGGTCGTCGACGTGGGACGACCGGTCGAGCCGGAACCGATAGACGCCGTCGCCGAGCGATTCGCGCTCGGTGTAGCGCCCGAATCCGACGTCGCGCACCTGCCGGCGGACGAACCGGGATTCGAGCCGGTTGTACTCGTGCCACATGGCGAGGAAGCCCTGACCGGTGGCCAGCCGGTTGAGCTGGTGCTTCATCTCGGCGCGCAACTCCCCGGCCTGCGAGACGTCGGTGAACTCCAGGCGGCACTCGGTCAGCCGCAACGGCCCCTGCCCGTCCTCGCCGCCGGTGCGCCGGAGGCGGTGCAGCACCAGCCGGCCGCCCTCCGTCCGGACGTCCCCGGTCACGCCCCGCCCGTGGATCCGGTAGCCGGCCGGCGCGCTCGGGTCGCTCAGGCCGATGGACACGACCAGACGGTGGGGCGCCTCCGGCCCCGCGCCCGCCCTCGGGGGGATCAGCAGGCGCTCGGTGAGCCACCGGAGGATCTCCTCCGGCCTGTCCCTGAGCTTCCTGTCCCACTTGCCGACCGTGTCCATGACGCGGTCGCCCACCCCGACGGACTGCGGTTCCAACGGATCCGCCTGTTCGTAGGTGTAGAGGTCCACACCGATCCGGAGGCGGCGCCGCTGCCCCTCGTTCTCCACCTTGTGCGTCGACAGGACGGCGATCCGGGCGCGGTTCGAGATGGCGCGCCCCAGGCGTTCGCGGTCCTGCTCACCGTCGGGCCTGACCCCGCCCCGGACGGTCCCGTCGACGCCGGCGACCACCTGGCCGTTCGGCAGCCTGGCCAGGTTCACCTCGTGCCAGCCCTCGCCGATGTTCCGGAGAGCGTCGGGGGCGCCGTTCCAGAGCAGCCAGACGAAGTCCGAACGTCCGGGCAGGGGTTCGCTGACGGGGGCGGAAGCCCCCCGGGACGCGGGAGCGCGTCCGCTCCGGGCCGGCGCGCTCATGCCCGGCCCGTTCCGAGCAGACGGAACCGCAGCACCCGGTGGAGCTGCGACCGGTGCCCGAAGTGCACGTTCCACTCCGGGACGTCCTCGTACACCGGAACCGTCAGCTCGCCGTCCGGCTCCACGACGCGCGGCGATCCTCCGGTGCGCCGGCTGAGCCACAGCGGTTCACGGCCCCGGTTCCGCACGGCCAGCCTGCTGCCCGGCTCCCACCACAGCCAGGCGACGGGACGATCCTGGTCGGTGTCGGGCGCCAGCTGCGCGGTGCGCGCCGTGACGCACAGCCATTCGCGCGGCGGAATCGCGAGGCCGTCGCGGGGCCCGGCGTAGGTGTCCTCCCCGGGAACGGCGAGGTGCATCAAGCCCATCAGCTGCCGGGGCGTTCCGGCTCCGCACCACGGGCAGGCGGCGACTCCGACGATGAACGTCTGCCGGCACCCCGCGCACGTGAGCGTGAGGTCCGCGGCGGCCTGGAGCTTGGTGCGCCATTCGGCGACCGTCGCCCGCTCGACCGGATCCGACCGCCCGGCACCGAAGGTCCGCTCGGCCAGCGTCCTGAGGCCGGGGGTGAGGACGGACCGCCTGGGCAGCCCGTAGCTCGACCGGTTGCGGTCGTCGTCGGGATCGTCGATCCAGGGCAGCTCGCCCGCGAACGCCCGCTCCTCGTCCTCCGGTGCGCCGTCCTGGACGTCGTCGCCGAGGAAGGGGTGCACGAGCGCGAGCAGCTCGAAGGCGACGACCGCGAACGCGTGGGCGTCGCTGAGGCTGGAGATGCCCATGCGGCCCGCGACCACCTCGGGCGCGCCGTATCCGGGTGTCGTGAACGACTCGTCGGGGACGACCGACTCGACCTCCAGGTTGTCGGCGTCGACCAGCCAGACCTGGGAGTGCTCGGCGGACGCCGAGGCCATCATGTTCCCGGGCGAGGGGTCGCCGTAGACGATGCCCCGGGCGTGCAGCGCCGCCAGGACGTCCGCGGCCCTCGCCAGTAGCCGGAGCCGGCGCCGCAGGCCGCCCGTCTCCCCGTACCAGTCCACGAGGTCCCCGCGCGGGGGCGGGTTGGCGAGGACGCGCAGAGCGGTCATGTCGCCGAGCAGCTCCATCGTGTAGCCCGCGTCCGGCTCCGCGAGCATGGCCAGCGGACGGGATATGGCGAGCCCGTCGAGGTCGAGCCGTCTCACGGTCCGGAGCCGCTGCCGCAGCCGCTCGGAGGCCCGCCGTGTCCGGGCTCGGAGTACCTTGACGGCGACACGGTCGCCGGCCGCCCAGACCTCGCCCTGCCCGCCGGTTCCCAGCAGGCGGGTCAGCTGGAGCGGCCGCCCGTGCTCGTCCTTCACCACGCGCATTTCGCCGACGTCTCCGTCCGTCTCAGCCCAGCAGGTCCTCGAGCTCGTCGAAGGACATATGTGATGTGTCGTTCGGACGGGTGCTGCGCGCTCTCGCGGTGACGCTCATGGTGACCCAGGAGAAGTACCGGGACAGCAGGTGGGCCTCGTCGGCGCGGACCGGCTGGATCACGGGATCGTCGATGAAGGCCCGCAGGACGTCGAAGGCCTCCTCGTCCATGTCCTGGCCGACTCCGACCGCCAGCCGCACGGCCTTTCCTCCGCGCGGCGACGCCAGCAGCCGCTCCAGCGCGCCCCGCCAGTCGTCGTTCGGCAGCCCGTCGGAGACCAGGACCAGGGTCGGCGTGAAGGCCCGCCGGGAGATGACGTCCTCGTCCGCCAGGAGGTCGTTCACCAGGTCGAGGGCCTCGCCCAGCGGCGTGCGCCCGCGGGGCCGCATGTCCTCCCAGACGACCTCGGCGGCCGGGGCCGGCGCCTGGTGCAGCGCCGCGCCCCCGCCCCCGAAGGTCACCACCCCGACCGTGATCTCACCGCGGACGGTGTCCTCGTCGGCGAACGACCTGATCATCGTGGCGACGCTGCGGTTGAGCACCTCGATCTTTCCCGCCTCCGCCATGCTCCCGCTGACATCGGCGAGGACGAGCACGGGCAGGGGCCGGGGCGGGGGTGCGGACGGCCGTGCCGGGAGGGGGTCGGGCATGGCGGTTCCCTTCTGGTTTCCGGAACGAAACATTCCAGAATGGGAGGCACTACACCTTCCGTCAAGGCATTTCCGAAAGCCGAATAAGTGCGGCTCATAAACGGTCTGACCAAAATTCGCCCCCGAGCCGGACGGCCCGGAGAGACGGCCGATGTTTCGCGGTAGCGAGCAGTGGGATGAGTCCTTCTCCAGAGGTTGCGGAGGCTTGGATGGCGCGGATCGATCGGATCGCCGACCCCTGGGGGACGAGGACGCCCTACGGTCCGGGTGAGGACTGGCCCGTCCGGGTCGACACCTTCCTGAAGGAGGGGGTCTCGCCCCAGGACGTGGACCGGTGGGTGCCGACCGCGTCGATCCTGCACTCCAATGGGGACGGGATGGACATCGCGGTCAAGGACGGCCGGATGGTCGGGGTCCGCGGGGCGGCCGGAGACAGGATCAACCGGGGACGCCTCGACCCCAAGGACCTGTACGCCTGGCAGGCGGGCGCGTCACCGGACCGGTTGACCCGTCCGCTGATCAGCCGCGACGGCGCGCTCGTGGAGACCGACTGGGACACCGCGATGGACGCGGTCGTCCGCCGGAGCCGTGAACTGCTGGACGAGCAGGGCCCCGGCGCGTTCGGCTTCTACACCACCGGGCAGCTCTTCCTTGAGGAGTACTACACGCTGGCGGCCATCGCGCGCGGCGGGATCGGCACCCACCACCTGGACGGCAACACCCGCCTGTGCACCGCGACGGCGGCGGCGGCGCTGAAGGAGTCGTTCGGGTGCGACGGGCAGCCCGGGACGTACGCCGACATCGACCACGCCGACGTCATCGCGTTGTTCGGGCACAACGCGGCCGAGACGCAGACCGTGCTGTGGATGCGGATGCTCGACCGGCTGGCCGGTCCGAACCCGCCGCAGGTGATCTGCGTGGATCCCCGGCCGACGCCGGTGGCGCGCATGGCGGCCGTGCACCTGGCGCCGCGTCCGGGCACCAACGTGGCGCTGATGAACGGCCTGCTGCACGAGATCATCTCGGCGGGGAGGATCGACCGCGGCTACGTCGACGCCCACACGGTCGGCTACGAGGAGCTGGAGCGGCGCGTCGAGGAGTATCCGCCCGCCCGCGTCGCGGAGCTCTGCGACGTGCCCGAGGAGCTGATCCGCCGGGCCGCGGGGCTGCTGGGCGACGCCGAACGGCTCGTGTCGACCGTCTTGCAGGGGTTCTACCAGTCGCATCAGGCCACCGCCGCCGCCGTGCAGGTCAACAACCTGCACCTGATCCGGGGGATGCTCGGCCGGCCCGGTTGCGGGGTCCTGCAGATGAACGGGCAGCCGACCGCCCAGAACACCCGGGAGTGCGGCGCCGACGGAGACCTGCCGGGCTTCCGGAACTGGGCCAACGACGACCACGTCGCCGACCTGGCCCGGATCTGGAACGTCGAGCCCGAGCGCATCCCGCACTACGCGCCCCCGACCCACGCCATGCAGATCTTCCGGTACGCCGAGCAGGGGTCGATCCGCTTCCTGTGGGTCAGCGGGACGAACCCCGCCGTCTCACTGCCGGAACTGTCGAGGATCCGGAAGATCCTGGCGCAGGAGCGGCTGTTCCTGGTGGTGCAGGACATCTTCCCGACCGAGACCACCGAGCTGGCCGACGTGGTCCTCCCGGCGGCGACGTGGGGCGAGAAGACCGGCGCCTTCACCAACGCCGACCGGACCGTCCACCTCTCGGAGAAGGCCGTCGAGCCGCCCGGCGAGGCCCGCCCGGACCTGGAGATCTTCCTGGACTACGCCGGGCGGATGGGTTTCACCGGCAAGGACGGCACTCCCCTCATCACATGGACCGGCCCCGAGTCGGCGTTCCGCGCCTGGCAGGAGTGCAGCCGCGGGCGCCCCTGCGACTACACCGGCCTCAGCTACGAGAGGCTGCGCGCCGCGGGCGGCGTCCAATGGCCCTGCGACCAGGACCATCCCGACGGCACCGAACGCCTTTACTCCGACGGCCGGTTCTGGGCCGCACCCGAGTACTGCGAGAGCTTCGGCCGCGACCTGGTCACCGGTACCCCCGTCGAGGAGGTGGAGTACCGGTTCCTCAACCCGTCCGGCAAGGCCGTCATCAAG
This sequence comes from Actinomadura coerulea, assembly GCF_014208105.1. NCBI lineage: Bacteria > Bacillati > Actinomycetota > Actinomycetes > Streptosporangiales > Thermomonosporaceae > Actinomadura > Actinomadura coerulea. The sequence continues at coordinate 6,811,851 of NZ_JACHMQ010000001.1, read as the reverse complement.
TCGGCCGGCTACCTTCCGCCGCACGAGATGCCGGACGAGCTCCGCCCGTTCCACCTGATCAACGGCCGCACCGTCCACCACTTCCACACCCGGACCAAGACCGCCCGCGCGCCGCAGCTGCGGGACGCCGCCCCGGACGTGTGGGTGGAGATGAGCGCCGCCGACGCCGCGGCCCACGACATGCGGGAGGGCGACCTCGCGGAGATCTCCAGCCCGCGCGGCGTCGTGCATGCCAGGCTGCGCGTCACCGGCATACGCCCCGGGGTCCTGTTCCTGCCCTTCCACTACGGCTACTGGGACCTCCCGGACGACGCCGGCAGGACGCGCGCGGCCAACGAACTGACGGTCACCGACTGGGACCCCGCCTCCAAGCAGCCGCTGTTCAAGACCGGCGCGGCCACGATCCGGCTGCTGGAGCGCGGCGGCGGGGACGCCCCCGCCGATCGGGACTCCGAGGCCGAACCGGCGCGGAGCCGGACGGCACTGGCCGACGAGGAACCGCGATGAACAGGATCGGTCTCGCCCTGCGGGCGCTGCACCACGGCGAACGCGGTCTCGCCCAGGATCTGCTGCGCGTCTCCGAACGCCACGTCAGCGAACACGAGATCCACCACGTGGCCCGGGACCTGTCCGCCTGGTCCCAGCGGCATCTGCGCGAACTCGCCGAGATCGGCGGCCGGTACGGTGCCCGGCTCGGCACCGGGCACGCCCTGGAGACCGGGCTGGGCGCGAGACTCCGGGAGAAGAGGAGTGAGCTGGTCAAGCACCGCAGCACGCCCGGCATGCTGCTCCTGCACGACCTGCGGCACATCCACGTCCAGGCCGCCGGCGTCTCCCTCGACTGGGAGATGATCGCCCAGGCGGCCCAGGCCCGCCGCGACACCGAGCTGCTGAGTCTGACCGAGCGCTGCCATCCCGACACCCTCCGGCAGATGCGCTGGGCCAACGCCCACCTCAAGCAGCTCAGCCCCCAGGTCCTGAACAGCTGAACTCCGGCCGCCGGCTCGCTGGAGAGCGGTCGGACAACCGGTCGACGGGGCGACACAACGGTCGGTTGTGCGCGCCTAGGGTGAAGCGGTGGACACCGAGGCACTGCGATCGTTCGTCCGGGCGGCCGAGCTCGGGCAGTTGCGGTACGCGGCCGACGAACTCGGCGTGACGCAGCAGGCGGTCTCCAAGCGGATCGCCGCCCTGGAGCGCGAGCTGGAGGTCCGGCTGTTCACGCGGACCGCCCGCGGGGTGGAGCTGACGCTCGACGGCCAGGCGTTCCTCCCCCACGCGCGCAGCGCCGTCGCGGGCGTCGACCGCGCCGTCGCCGCCGTCAGGCCGGGCTCCCGGGCGCCGCGGATCGACGTCCTCGGCTTCCGGAGCGCCCAGGCCGTCGTCCTGCACGAGTACTGGCGGTCGCGTCCCGGGACCGACCTCGACCTCGTGACCCTCAGGGTCGACGACCCGCGCGCGGCGGTCGCCGCCGTCGAGGCGGGCGATGTCGACGCCTCGTTCCGTACCGTCACCGACCCGGCCGCCCTGCCTCCGGGCGTGCGGATGGTCCGCGCGTTCGACTCCCCGCTGGAGCTCCTCGTCGGCCCGAGGCATCCGCTCGCCTCCGCGCGGAAACTGACGCCGCCGCGGCTTCGCGGGCACCGGATCTGGGTGCCGGGCATCGCGCCGCGGAGCGAATGGGGAGAGTTCTACGACCAGCTCGCCACCGGGTTCGACCTGCGCATCGACGCGGCGGGCCCGCACTTCGGAGACCAGGTGCTCCTCGACACCCTCGCGGACTCCGCGGACGTGGCGACCCTCGTCGGAGCGCGCGACCGGTACCTCTGGCCCACGAGCCACGATCTGCGCCGCATCCCCATCGTGGATCCGACCATCGCGTACCCGCTCTCGCTCATGCTGCCGAGAAGCGGTCCGCATCCGGAACTCCGCGGGATCACCGCCTACCTCGCGGGCCTGCCGAGGCTTCCTGGCACGGTCTGGCTCCCGTCGTGGGCGGGGACGCGCCTGACGAAGGCCGACTGACCGGCTCCACCAGTACACCGTCCCACCAGAAAGGATCGCGGCATGCCCGGCGACCACCTCATGCGCATCCGCAGCGCCGAGTTCCAGGCCATGGCCGAGAGGGTCCTGCGGGCCACCGAGCTCACCTCCCGCCTGAACGTCCTGCCCTTCGAGGACGAGGCGGGCAAGGCCGGCCTGTTCGAGCGGATCCTCGGCAGGCCGCTGCCGCCGGGGGTCACGATCTAGCGTCAGCATGATGGCGAGGGGCAGGAAGGTGAACCAGTTCACCCGCCGGCCTCCGGCGGGTCGAGGAACTCGCGCAGCTTGCGCGCCTCCTCGGCGCTGAGCGACCGCGCGAACCGGTTCAGCACGTTCCCCGGGTCGCTGGCGTGCCGCAGATGGTCGCGCATGCGCCCCGCCACCAGCTCGGACTCGTCGACGGCGAGCCGGTACCGGTAGTGCCGGCCCGCCCGGTCGCGGGTGACAAGCTTCTTGTCGTGCAGCCGGTGCAGGATGGTGTTCACCGTCGTGTAGGCGGGGTCACCGTCCAGCCGCTCCACCAGCTCGGCGGTGCCGGCCGCCCCGCCGAGCCCGGCCAGCGCGGCGAGCACCTCCGCCTCCAGCTGCCCGAGGGGCCTGCGCGACACGGCCCTCAGCCCTCCTTCCGCAGCACGTCCGGTTCGAGATAGACGAGCCGGGCGATCGGGACCGCCGCGCGGATGCGGGCCTCGGCGTCGTTGATCGCGTCGGCGACCTCCCGCGCGTCGTCCTGGAGGTCCACAGCGATCTTCGCGGCCACGAGCAGCTCGTCCGGCCCGAGGTGCATCGTGCGCATGTGGATCACCGCGGGGACGTCGCGGCCCTCCACGATCGCCTTCCTGATCAGCCGCAGGTGCTCGGGGGTCGCGGACTCCCCGACGAGCAGGCTCTTGACCTCCATGGCCAGCACGATCGCGATGGCCGCCAGCAGCACGCCGATCGCGGCGGTGCCGATCCCGTCCCAGACGCCGTCGCCGGTGATCAGGGTCAGGCCGACGCCCGCGAGCGCGAACACCAGCCCGGCGAGGGCCCCGGTGTCCTCCAGCAGGATCACCGGCAGCTCCGGCGACTTGGACCGGCGGACGAACTGCACCCAGCTCGCCCGTCCGCGGCTGCGGTTCGACTCCCGGACCGCGGTGCGCAGCGCCGCCCCCTCCAGCGCGATCGCCACCAGCAGGACGGCGATGGGCACCCACTGCCACTCCTCGATCGGATGCGGATCGCTGATCTTGTGCCAGGCCTCGTACAGCGCGAACAGCCCGCCCAGGCTGAACAGGACGATCGCCACCAGGAAGGCGTAGATGTAGCGCTCCCGCCCGTATCCGAACGGGTGCTCCTCGGTCGCGTCCCGCTGCGCGCGCCTCCCGCCGATCAGCAGCAGCGCCTGGTTGCTGGAGTCGGCCACCGAGTGGATCGCCTCCGCCAGCATCGACGACGAACCCGTCAGCGCGAACGCCACGAACTTGGTGACCGCGATCCCCAGGTTCGCGGCCAGCGCGGTGATGACGGCCTTGGTACTGCCTTCGGCGCTCACGGGCTCCCCTGTCGTGCGGCGGCAACCACACTTGTAGCAGAACGGCGGGGCCTCGGGAGAACCGGTCCTCCCCGGTTTGCGATCATTGACGGCGGCGGGGGAGCCCGCCGAACGCCGCGGTGTCCGGGAGGATCCGAGTCGACGGGACCGCGGCCGACCGGAAGGGCTGGGGGCATGGACGAGTTCGATGTCGTGGTGGTGGGGGCCGGGCCGACGGGCGAGAACCTGGCCGAACGGGCGCACGCCGGCGGGCTCAGCGTGGCGGTGGTGGAGAGCGAACTGGTCGGCGGGGAGTGCTCGTACTGGGCCTGCATGCCCAGCAAGGCGCTGCTGCGCCCGGCCGCCGCACTGGCGGAGGCGGGGCGGCTGGCCGGCGCCCGCGAGGCGGTGACCGGGCCGCTGGACGCCGAGGCGGTCCTCAGGCGACGGGACGAGTTCACCTCGCACTGGAAGGACGACGGCCAGGTCGAGTGGCTGAACGGGTCCGGACTCGTCCTGGTCCGCGGCCACGGGCGGCTGGACGGGCCGAAGCGCGTCGCGGTGCAGACCCCCGACGGCGGGCGGCGGGTCCTGACCGCCCGCCACGCCGTCGCGGTGTGCACCGGTACCCGCGCCGCCCTGCCCGGCCTGCCGGGCCTGGACGAGGTGCGCCCGTGGACGAGCCGCGAGGCGACCTCCTCCGAGCGGGTGCCGCCGCGGCTGGCGGTCGTCGGCGGCGGCGTGGTGGCCTGCGAGATGGCCACCGCCTGGCGGGCTCTCGGCAGCGAGGTGGTGCAGCTGGTGCGCGGGTCGCGCCTGCTGCCGCGCGTGGAGCCGTTCGCCGGCGAGTTCGTGGCCGAGGGCCTGCGCGCGGCCGGCGTCGACCTGCGCTTCGGAACGTCGGTCACCGGTGTCCGCCGGGACGGACCGGTGACGCTCACCCTGGACGGCGGCGGCACCGTCACGGCCGACGAGGTCCTGTTCGCCACCGGCCGCACCCCCGCCACCGGCGACCTCGGGCTGGACACGGTGGGGCTGGCCCCGGGCCGGCCGATCCAGGTCGACTCCACGGGCCTGGCGGTCGGCGTGCCCGGCGAGTGGCTGTACGCGGCCGGGGACGTCAACGGCCGCGCGCTGCTGACCCACCAGGGCAAGTACCAGGGCCGGATCTTCGGCACGGTGATCGCCGACCGCGCCGCCGGGCGCCCCCTCGACACCGCGGCCTGGGGACGCAGCGTCGCCACCGCCGACGAGCGGGCGGTCCCGCAGGTCGTCTTCACCGACCCCGAGGTCGCGGCCGTCGGCCCCACCCTGGAGGAGGCGACCCGGGAGGGGCGCCGGGTGCGGGCGGTCGACTACGAGCTCGGAAACGTCTCCGGGGCCTCGCTGTACGCCGACGGCTACCAGGGCCGCGCCCGCGCGGTGGTCGACCTGGACCGCGAGACGCTCCTCGGCGTCACCTTCGTCGGGGCGGGCGTGGCCGAGCTGCTCCACTCCGCCACCGTCGCGGTCACCGCCGAGGTCCCCCTCTCCCGCCTCTGGCACGCCGTCCCGTCCTACCCGACCGTCAGCGAGGTCTGGCTCCGCCTCCTGGAGACCTACCGAGGCTGACCGCCGGCGGGGGCGCCCTCGGAGAGGCGGCCGTCGGTCATGGAGTAGACGCGGTCGGCGGCGGCGAGCCTCGCCAGGTCGTGGGTGACCATGACCGTGGCCAGGCCCCGGTCGCGGGTGAGGCGGTCGAGCAGCGTGACGACCTGCTCGCCGCGGACATGGTCCAGGGCGCTGGTGGGCTCGTCCACGAGCAGCACCTCCGGGCCGTTCATCAGGGCGCGGGCGATGTTCACGCGCTGGCGCTCGCCGCCCGACATCTGGTGCGGCCGCTTGTGCTCCAGGCCCGCGAGGTCGACGGCGGCCAGCAGTGCGCGGGCCCGGCCGGCGGCGCGCCGCGGCGACCGGCCGGCCATGTGCGCCATCACCGTCAGCTGGTCGAGGGCCGTCAGCGAGGCCGGCAGGTTGGGCTGCTGGAAGACGATGCCGATGTGGTCGCGGCGCAGCCGGGTCCGTTCGGCGGGACGCAGCCCGGCGGTGTCCCGGCCCGCCACCGACACCGTCCCGGAGCCGGGCGTGACGAGCGTGGCGGCGACGGCCAGCAGGCTCGACTTCCCGGATCCGGAGGGGCCGGCGACCGCGGCGAACTCGCCGGGCCCGACCGCCAGGTTCACCCGGTCGAGCGCGGTCAGGGTGCGGTCCCCGTCGGGATAGGTCAGGACGACGTCGGTGAGGGCCAGGCTCATCGTGCGGCTCCCAGCGCGGTCAGCGGGTCGACAGAGGTGATCTTGCGGATGGCGAGCGCGGCGCCGGCCGCCCCGAGCACGATCATCACCGCGACGGGCAGCGCGGTGGTGGCGGCCGAGACGACGAACGGGACCCGGTCCCCGATCGCGAGCCCCGCCAGCCCGCCGGCGGCGCCGCCGAGCCCGGCCCCGGCCAGCAGGACCAGCACGGCCTGGGCGAGCGCGTCGCGCAGCAGGTAGCCGGTGCTCGCGCCGAGCGCCTTCAGCACGGCCACGTCACCGCGGCGCTGGATCGTCCAGACCGTGAAGAACGCGCCGATGACCAGGGCCGAGATCGCGAACAGGAACCCCCGCATGAGTTGCAGCGACCCGTTCTCGGAGGAGAAGGACGGGATCGCGGACTTGGCGTCCCCCCGGGCAAGGGTGGTGGTGCCGAGCCGCCGGTCGGCCGCGCCCAGGTCGGGACGCCCGGTCTCGCGCAGCAGCAGGACGGTCGCGGCGGGGCCGCCGGACGGTTCGAGGGCGCGCCAGTCCTCGATCCCGATCCAGGCGACCGGCGTGTGGCTGTAGGACGACGCGCCGCCCGCACCGGCCACGGTGAACCGGTGGCCGAGGACGTCGACCCTGTCGCCGGCCGCCAGTCCGGTGCTCTCGGCCAGTTCCGCCGACAGCACGATCCGGCCGCGCGCGGGCGGGCGCGCCCGGTCTCCCGGAGCGACGCCGAAGAGCGCGGCCGGTGCTCCGCGTGCCCCGGACGGGCCGAAGGACATCCGGCTCATCGAGATGCCGAGCGGCTCGGCCCTCACTCCCGCGACGTGCTGCCAGGCCCGCGACGTCGCCTCGTCGATCCGGCTCCCCGCGAAGGACGCCTCTCCGGCGAACACGACGTGGTCGGCGGGAAGGTCCTCGACGGCCGAGGCGCTGTCGCGCGCCAGGCCGGCCGTCAGCCCGGAGAGCATGGTCACCAGCAGCGTTATGAGCAGCACGACCGTCCCCATGAGCGCGAACCGCCCCTTGGCGAACCGCAGGTCTCGCAGCGCCACGAACACCGGTGGGCCCCCGTTCCACTCATCAACCGGAATCGACGTTCCCAGCCTGCGCCGCGGGCCCGTCCCGGCACATCGTGCGCCGGGACGGGCGGATCGCCTTCCTCCGGACGCCGGGGCCTCAACCTTTCGATCGATGCGGCCCCGGGCGTCCGTCGCCTACTGTGAGTGAGAAATGCCGAACGATCTGTTCTCGCCCGCGATGCGGTTGCTCGGCTGGGCCGTGCACGGCACCTTCCTGGTACTGCTCGCGATCGCCCTGGTCCGCACGCTGCACGACGCGCGGGCGGGAATCGCCGCGGGCGGCCTCGCCCTCGGGGCCCTCTACACCGGCGGGGTGGTCTGGGCCCGGCACGACCGGCGCCCGCGCCCGCTGCCCGCCCGGCTGTGGCTCGCGCTCCTCACCGCGGCCTGGGCCGGTCTGGCCATGTCCTCCCCCGACTTCGTCTGGCTGGCCTTCCCGCTGTTCTTCCTCTACCTGCACCTGCTGCCGCTGCCCGCCGCGCTGCCCGGTGTGGCGCTGCTGACGGCCGCGGCGATCGGGGCGGTGGCCTGGCACGGCGGCGGGGTCACGCTGGCGGAGGTGCTGGGCCCGAGCGTCGGCGCCTCGGTCGCCACCCTCATGGCCCTCGCCTACCAGGCGCTCTACCGGGAGAGCGAGCAGCGCCGCCTGCTCATCGAGGACCTGGTCAGGACCCGCGAGAGGCTCCTGCGGGCGGAGGCCGGCGCGGCGCGGCTCACCGAGCGCGAGCGCCTGGCCCGCGAGATCCACGACACGCTCGCCCAGGGGATGTCCAGCATCATCCTGCTGCTGCGCGCCGCCCGCCGCGACCTCGACAGCGACCGCGACGCCGCGGTGGGGCGGCTGGCGGAGGCCGAGCAGGCCGCCGCGGAGAACCTGGAGGAGGCCCGCAACTTCGTGCGGGAGCTGGTCCCGCCCGCCCTGCAGCGGTCCTCCCTGCCGGACGCCCTGCGCCGGATCACCGAGTCGGCGGACGCGCGTTCGGCCGCCCGGATCCGCTTCCAGGTGTCCGGGTCCCCCGCCGAGCTCCCGGTCGACCACGAGGTCGCGCTGCTGCGCATCGCCCAGGGCGCTCTGGGCAACGCCGCCGGCCACTCCGGCGCCGAGAACGTCGGGGTCACCCTGACCTATCTTGACGACATGGTGGTGCTGGACGTCTTCGACGACGGGCGCGGCTTCGACCCCGCTTCGGTCGGCGGGCGCCCGCCGGAGAGCGGGGCGGGCACCGGCTACGGGCTGCGGGCGATGCGCGACCGCGCCCGCGCGCTGGGCGGCGCGCTCACCGTCGAGTCGGCTCCCCGGGAGGGGACGGCCGTGGTGGCGACCCTGCCGCTGCCCGGCAGCGAGGAGCGGCGGTGAGCGGGCCGATCCGCATCCTGCTGGTGGACGACCATCCCGTGGTCCGCTCCGGGATCCGCGCCATGCTCGCCGACCAGCCCGGCTTCGCGCTGGTCGGTGAGGCGGCGACGGGGCGGGAGGGGGTCGAGGAGGCGCGCCGCCTCTCCCCCGACGTCGTGCTGATGGACCTGCAGCTCGGCGCCGGGATGCACGGCAGCGAGGCCACCCGGCAGATCACCGCCGCGGGGGCGGGCGCGCCGCGCGTCCTCGTGCTGACCACGTTCGACACCGACTCCGACATCCTCGCCGCCATCGAGGCCGGCGCCACCGGCTACCTGCTGAAGGACGCGCCCCCGGACAGGCTGTTCACCGCGATCCGGTCGGCCGCCGCCGGAGACAGCGCGCTCGCCCCGAGCGTCGCCTCACGGCTCCTCGGCCGCATGCGCTCCCCCACCGCGACGCCGACCGCCCGCGAGCTGGAGGTGCTGCGGCTGGTCGCCGAGGGGCCGTCGAACCGCCAGATCAGCAGGCGGCTGTTCCTCAGCGAGACCACGGTCAAGACGCATCTGGTGCACCTCTACGCCAAGCTCGGCGTCGACTCCCGCACGGCCGCGGTCGCCGCCGCCACCCGGCGCGGCCTGATCCGCCCGCCCTGACCCGCCCGCCCTGGTCGCGGGGCGCGCCGGAGGCGGGCGGGGCCGTGGCCCCGCCCGCCTGTGCTCGTCGGTCTCTACCGCTTCAGCAGGGTCCGCATCTTCTCGATCTCGGCGGTCTGCGAGGAGACGATGCTCCCGGCCATCTGCTTGGCCGGGGGGAACTGCCCGGAGGACTGCTCGGTCCTGGCCATCGCCACGGCGCCCTCGTGGTGCTCGATCATCATCTCCAGGAACGCCCTGTCGAACGCCTTGCCCTTGGCGGCCTCCAGTTCCTTCATGTCCTTCTCGCTCATCATCCCGTCCATGCCGCCCGTGCCGCCGTGGTGCATGCCGCCCATGCCGGTCGCGCCAGGCGAGGGAACCGGGGCGCCCCAGCCCTTCAGCCACGCGCTGAGCTGCTGGATCTCCGGTTCCTGCGCCTTCTCGATGTCGGCGGCCAGCGTCTTCACCTGCGCGGACGAGGCGCGGGCGGCGGCGAGGCCGGCCATCTCGACCGCCTGCCGGTGATGCGGGATCATCATCTGCGCGAACATGACGTCCTGGCCGTTGTGCGGTCCGGCCTGGGCGCCGCCCGGAGACGCCGAGTGGGCGGGCATGGAGTGGGCGGGCATGGAGTGAGCGGGCATCGAGTGGCCGGTCGAGGCGCCGTTGTCGTCGCCGTCGCCGCACGCGGCCAGGGCGATCGCCAGGGCCGGGACGGTGATGAGCGCGAACGCTCGCTTCATGGTGGTGGGCCTTCCGTGTCGAGTGCTGTGATCGGTGGTCGGCGGCGGCGCCCGTTTCCGGGCGCCGCTGGACCTGTCACAGCCTCAGCACGCTCAGCTCGTGCAGGGACGGTCTCGGCGGCGGCCGTCCGACCGGCGGGATCCGCACCCGCGCCGGCCTCGACACGGCCGCCGGCGGCGACCTCCGCAGGCGCAGCGCGAGGAGGGCCGCGATGAGCGCGAGCGCGAGCATGGTCAGCATGGCCAGGCAGACCTGGCCGCCGGGATGGTCCGGGTGGCGGTCGGAGTGATGGCCGCCGGGCCGGTCGTCCTGGGGCGGGCGGTGCCCCGTCACCGCCTCGGTGACGGGGGCCGCGTGCCCGGCGGTCATGGACGCCAGCGGAACGCCGCTCATCTCCGCCGGGCCCGACGTGGCCTGGAAGCCGTGCATCGCCAGCAGGCCGAGGAGCACGAGTAGGCCGGAGAGCACGAGTAGGCCGGAGAGCACGGGCAGGCCGGACGCCGGGTGGAGGACGCCCCGGCGCCCAGGGCGTCCCACCCGCCGTTCCGCGTTCGCGCCGTCCCCCGCGGGGAGGCCGCCGACGTGCGTTCTCATCTCGGATACCAGGGTAGCGACGGGTGACCGGCGGTCACCGCTCGGTCACCAGGCCAGGTGCCATCGAGGGTCAGGCGACCCGGACTCCGCCGGCGAAGGGGCGGCCGGCGATCGGCGCGATCTTGACGACGTCGCCGGTCTGCGGCGCGTGGACCATGTTGCCGTTGCCGATGTACATGCCCATGTGGTGCAGGTCGCTGTGGAAGAACACCAGGTCGCCGGGCTTGAGCTGGCTCATGCTCACGTGGGTCCCGGCGTTGTACTGGCTGCCGGTGTAGTGGCCGAGGGTGATGCCGACCTGCGCGTAGGCGTACAGGGTCAGGCCGGAGCAGTCGAAGCCCTTGATGTTGGCGCCCTGCGCGGTGCCGTAGCTCGGGCCGGAGGCGTTGCCGCCACCCCAGGAGTAGGGCACGCCCTGCTGGGCCAGGGCGGCCCGGACGGCCGTCATGGCCTTGGCCGAGGCCCCGCCGGAGTTGATGTTGGGGATCGAGCCGGGCCGCGTACCGGCGGTCTTGAAGGTGCCGAGCTGCTTCTCGACCTTCTTGAGCTTGATCTGGAGTTCCCGGCGCTTCTTCCTCGCCTCGCCGGTGAGCGCGCGCACCTGGGCGGCGCGCTGCTCGGCGGCCTTGCGGGACCGGTCGGCGCCCTGCATCACCTGGAGCATCTGCGTGATGCGGACGTCGTTCTGCTTGGCGAAGTAGTTGAGGGTGGCCGACTGGTCCAGGACGGCCTGCGGGTCGGAGGACGAGGCGAAGGTGATGGCCGGGTCCGCCGGGCCGTTCTTGTAGCTGTCGGCCGCGATCTTCGCCATGCGCTCGCGCGCCTCGTCCAGGGCCTTCTGCTGGCGCAGGGCGCTGCTCTTGGCGAGCTTCGCGGCGTGCTCGGCCTGCTTGAGGCGCTCGCGCAGGCCGTTGTACTGCTCGCTGAGCTTCTCGGCCTCGTCGGCGAGCTTCTCCTGCTGCGCGGTCAGTTGCTTGCGCGTCGGCTTGGGCTCGGCGTGGGCGGGCGCGGGCGCGAGAAGGCCGGCGGACAGCGCGAGGGCGGCCGTCCATGCCGTGCCGGTGCGGATCCTGCGGCGGGCTGTCGTTCGGGTACCGGCAGCTCGTCGCTGCATGCGGTGTCCTCTCCTGTACCGCCTACCGGGTCAGCTGACGGGTTCGGGCCGGAGTCGCCCTACCGTCCCGCGGGACGGATTCACCCCTGAAGATCGGGTCCCCGGTTCCCCGGACGGAGCCGTCCGCGGGATTCGGCGCGGTCGCCGGCCGTCCCCGGCGGGGACGTCGGACCGTGACCTCCTACGGAGCGTAGGAGGTTTACGGTCGGTTCGCCACCGGAGCGGAGGATTTCCCCAAAAGCCACATACCGCCTCCGCAGGGCCGGGCTCAGCACGTCGCGGCGAGTTCGGCGACCGCCGCGGCACCGGTCAGGAGCGGCGCGGCGACCGCCGCCACCGCGAAGAGGCCGGCCGCGAGCCGGACGGCGCGGCGCGGCCTCGCCGGAGCGCCCTCCAACCGCAGCACCCGCTCCATCAGCGCCCCGGCGGCCGGCGTGCCCGCCGCGCCGAGCGCCCCCGCGCCGGCGGGCGCCGCCGAGAGCCGGCACAGCGCGTCGACCAGCGGCCCGCTCCCGTGGACGCGGACCGCGGCGTCGTCCGCGGCCATCTCCAGCAGCAGCGGCAGCCGCGCCCTCGCGCGCCGGACGGTCGGCAGCCACGGCAGCATGGCGTGGACCAGGTCCAGGGCCAGCAGGAGCACGTGGTGGCGCTGGCGCAGATGCGCCCGCTCGTGCGCCAGGACGGCGCCGAGCTCCTCGGCGCTGAGCGCCTGCTGGGCCCCGGTGCTGACCACGATCGCGCGGTGCCGGGACGGCAGCGAGTACGCGACGGGGACGGGGTGGTCGAGGACGAGGACGTCCGGGTGGCGGCGGTCCTCGCGGGCGACGAGCCGCAGCATCTCCCGGTGCCGGCGGCGGTGGCGCACGGCCCGGCCGAGCCTCGGCAGGCCGCGGGCGAGCACGGCCGCGCAGGCCGCGGCGAGGACGGCGGTCGCGACGGCCGCGGCGGCGGTGGCGAGACGGCCGTGGTGGGGAAGGCAGTCGCGCAGCCGGGACAGGAGCCCGTGACCGGGTCCCGGCGGCGCGAGCAGCCCCGCCGCCGCGATCCCCGCCGCGGCGATGAACGTCCCGGCGAGGGCGGCCGTCCAGCAGGCGATGGCCGCCCCCGGGCCGACGGCCGCGCGCCTGAGGAGGTCGAGGACCGGCCCCGCCGCGCACCCCAGCAGGACCACCGCGACGACCAGGGCCGCCACCAGCGGGATCACGCGTCCTCGTCCGCGGTCCGCCGACGCAGGGCGTCCAGGAGGTGCCGGGCGTCCTCCGGCGGGACGCTCTCGGCGAACCTCGCCAGGATGGCGCCGTGGTCGGCGGCCTCGCTCAGGGCGTCCAGCATCAGCTCGACCGTGTACTCCTCCCGCGGCCGCGTGGGGCTGTAGCGGAAGGCCGTGCCCTCCTGCGTACGCCGGAGGAGGCCCTTCTGCGCCAGGCGTTCGGCCACGGTCTGCACGGTGTTGTAGGCCAGCGCCTTGTCCGCGTCCTCGTTCAGCTCGGCCATCAGCTCGCGGACCCGCAGCGGGCGGGGCGCCGCCCACAGCACGTCCATGATGGAGCGTTCGAGCGATCCTCCGAGTGCGGACACGCGGTCACCTCCGTCCCGCCCACATTCTGCCGGACGTCTCCTGAGGGCCGGCCTCCTGGCGCGGGGTTTCTCCAGCGTAGGCGGGTGTCCGGCGGCCCGGCATCCACCAGTTGGCCCTGCCGCACAGCTCCATCACCGCCGGGACGAGGATCATCCGGACGATGGTGGCGTCGACGAGGACGGCGACGGCCATACCGAGGCCGATCTGCTTGACCGACACGTCGGGGCCGAGCAGCGACGTCGAGAAGACGGCGATCATGATGGCGGCCGCGGCGGTGATGACCTTGGCGGTGCTCGCCAGCCCGCGGGTGACGGCCGTCCGGGTGTCGCCGGTGCGCACGTACTCCTCCCGGACCCGCGAGATCAGGAAGACCTCGTAGTCCATGGACAGGCCGAACAGCAGCGGGAACATCATCATCGGGACCCAGGTCGTGATCGGCATGGTGGTGGGGAAGCCGAGGGCCGAACCGAGCCATCCCCACTGGACGACCGCGACCAGCACGCCGTAGGCGGCGCCGATCGACAGCAGGTTCATCACCGCGGCCTGCAGCGCGATCGTGACCGACCGGACCAGAGCGACCAGCAGGACCAGGGAGAGGGCGACGACGACCCCGATCATCAGGGGCAGGCGGGAGCCGACGTCCTCGGCGAAGTCGATCGCGCCGGCGTTCGGGCCGCCCACCTGGACTCCACCGCCGCCCGGTGCCCCGGGCAGGACGTCGTCGCGCAGCCGGTGCACGAGGTCGGCGGTGGCCTCGTCCTGGGCGCCGCTCTTCGGGAAGGCCATGAACGTGACCGCCCGCCCGTCCCTGCTGACCTGGGGCGGCGTGACGGAGGCGATGCCCTCGGTCCGCCCGACCGCGTCGACCACCGGACGCAGATCCGCGTCCGCGGACCCGATCCGCGTCGCGAAGATCAGGGGCGCGCCGTAGCCGGGCCCGAAGCCCTCGGAGAGGATCGTGTAGGAGGTGTGGCTGCTCCGGTCGCGCGGCTGGACGCTGGCGTCGGGCAGGCTCAGCCGCATCGACAGCACGGGGGCGGCGAGCACCAGCAGGCCCGTCCCGGCCAGGACCGCCGCGACCAGCGGCCTGCGCTGCACCACGGCGGCCCAGCGCTCGGCGGGGGGACGGCGCTCGCCGGTGCGCGGTCGCGGCGCGCGGCGCGGCAGCCGCAGCGAGTCGATCCGGCGGCCGGTGACGCCGAGGAGCGCCGGCAGCAGGGTCACCGCGGCGATCATCGTGACCAGAACGGTCACCGACGCGGCGACGGCCACGCCGGTCATCAGCCGCTGCCCCATGACGACCAGTCCGAGCAGCGCGATCACCACGGTCGTGCCGGCGAACAGCACGGCGTGTCCGGCGGTGGCGATGGCCTTGACCGTGGCGTTCTCGGGGTCGTCTCCGTCCCGCAGGGCCTCCCGGTAGCGGGTCACGATGAACAGCGCGTAGTCGATGCCGATGCCGAGCCCGACCAGGACGGCGACGAGCATCGTGAAGTCCGGCGCCGGGACGAGGTGCCCCACCAGCTTGATCAGGGCCAGGCCGCCGAGGATCGCCGTCAGCGCCGTCGCGATCGGCAGGCCCATCGCGACGAGCGACCCGAAGGAGATGAACAGGATCACCGCCGCGGTCAGCAGGCCCACGCCCTCGGCCGGGCCCTGCGGGGGCGTCTCGGCCTTCTCCGCCCGCTCGCCGCCGAGCCCCAGGGTCACGCCGTCGCCCGAGGCGCCCTTGACCGCGTCCACCAGGGGTTTGACGTCGGTCTTCTTCGCCGCCTCCTCGGTCAGCGGGATGGTCGTCCGGGCGATGCGGCGGTCGCGCGTCACCAGGCTCCCGTCCTGGTAGGGCGAGGTCACCGGCCCGGTCACGGGTGAGGCGTCCAGCTCGGCGATGACCTTCTCGATCCGCCGCCGGGCGGCGGGGTCGTCGATTCCCCCGGTCGCCTTGATCGCGAGGGTCAGGGTGTCGCCGCGCCGCTCGGGGAAGTGCTTCTCGATCAGCGTCTGGGCCTTGGCGGATCCGGAGTCTCCGCCGGAGAAGTCGTTGTCGGGCGCGGCGCCGAAGCCGAAGCCGGCGAACGCCACGGCGACCACGCCGACCAGCCAGGCGAGGAGCACCAGGCGGCGGCGCCGATGGCAGAGGCGGGCCAGCGCCGCGAGGGCGCCGTCCGGTCGGCGGACGGGGGGCGAGGGGGGTGGAGGGGGCACAGAGTGATCGCTCATGGCGGCGATCGTCGCGCCGGCGGGGCCGCCGCCGCGTCTGCCGGGCGACGGCGGCGTCTACGCGTCTGGGCGTACGCCGCGCCGGAGCCCGCTACACCTGGCGGAGGAGCAGGTCACGCCCCTGTGCGCAGGAGCTTTCGCGCGCCGCGACAGTAGGATTCCGGCATGGAACGCCGTACCGGGACGTTCTCCCCACGTGCGGTGACGCACGACACGCTGCTCGCGCTCTTCGTCACCGTGATGCAGGTGCAGGGAACGGTCGCCCGGGTCGCCGCCGAAGGGGCGACCCGTCCGCTCTCCGACCTGGGAAACCTCGGCTACGCGCTGCTGGTCGTGAGCGGCCTCGCCGTGGCCGTCCGCCGCCGGTGGCCGGTGCCCGTGTTCGCGGTCACCGCGCTCTCCAGCCTGGTGTACTACGGGATCGGCTTCCCGGACGGGCCCGGCTGGCTCGCGCTGTTCGTCTCCCTCTACACCCTCGCGGCCTACGGCGACGGACGCCGCTCCCTGGTGATCGCTGGGACGGGGATCGGCGTGCTGGCCGCCGTGTGGCTGTACACGGCGGCCGACATCGAACCGCGCGCCGCCATCGGCTGGGTGTTCTTCCGCATCGGCGCGTCGGTCATGAGCGCGGCCCTCGGCGAGTCCGTCCGGTCCCGCCGGGTCATCGCGGCCGACGCCGTGAAGCGCGCCGAACTGGCCGAACGGACCCGGGAGGAGACGGCTCGCGCACGCGTGGACGCCGAGCGGCTCCGGATCGCCCGCGAGGTCCACGACACCGTCGCCCACGCGGTGGCCATCATCAACGTGCAGTCCGGGGTCACCGCGCACGTGCTCGACAAGCGTCCGGAACAGGCGCGCGAAGCGCTGCGGACCATCGAGCAGACCAGTTCGCGGGCGCTGCGGGAGATGCGCGCCGTCCTCGGCGTCCTGCGCGACGAGGGCGACGGGCGCGCCCCGCACCCCGGCCTGGACCAGATCGGCGAACTCACCGCGAAGGCGCGCGAAGCGGGACTCGACGTCACGCTGGAGGCGTCTCCGCCCGAGACGCCGCTGCCGAGCGCGGTGGGCAGCGCCGCCTACCGGATCCTCCAGGAGTCGGTCACCAACGTGATCCGCCACGTCGGCCCCACCCGCGTGACGGTCGCGCTGACTCCCGGGAACGACGCCCTGGAGATCCGCGTGACCGACGAGGGCCGCCGTGCCGGGCACGGCGCCGCGGACGGCGCGACCGCCCCCGGCGGCTCCGGCCACGGGATCCTGGGCATGCGCGAGCGCTGCCGCCTGCTCGGCGGCGAGTTCGACGCCGGCCCCACCGCGGGCGGCGGGTTCCAGGTGACGGCCCGGCTGCCCCTCGCCCCGACCGGGCCCCTCCGGGAGGCGGCGCCGTGAGCGATCCGTCCACGGCGCCGATCAGGGTGCTGCTCGCCGACGACGAGGGGCTCGTGCGGTCCGGGTTCAGGCTGCTCATCGACGTCGAGGACGACATCGCCGTGGTCGCGGAGGCGACCGACGGCGCCCGGGCGGTCGAGCTGGCCCGCGCCACCCGCCCCGACGTCGTCCTCATGGACATCCGCATGCCGAGGCTGGACGGCATCCAGGCCACGGCACAGATCACCGGGACGCGCGGGCTGGAGGACGTCCGGATCCTCATCCTCACCACCTACGACACCGAGGCCTACGTGTTCGAGGCGCTGCAGGCCGGCGCCAGCGGCTTCCTGCTCAAGGACGCCGGACCGGCGGAGCTCCTGCACGCCATCCGGGTGGTCGCCGCCGGCGAGGCGCTGCTCGCGCCGCGCATCACCAGGCGCCTCATCGGTAAGTTCACCGCGTGGCACACGGCGTCCGCGAACGCCCGGGACCGGCTCGCTCCGCTCACCGACCGCGAGCGGGAGGTGCTGGCCCTCATCGGGCGGGGGCTGAGCAACCAGGAGATCGGCGCCGAACTGTTCATCAGCCCGGCCACCGCCCGCACCCACGTCAGCCGCACGATGGCGAAGCTCGGGGCGCGCGACCGCGCGCAGCTGGTCGTCATCGCCTACCGGACGGGCCTGGTGACCCCCGACTCGTGACCGGGGGCGCGCGGGGGGTCAGTTCGCGGGGTCGCTGAGACGGCGGACGAGGCGGACGAGCGCGGCGCGCTGGCCGTCCGGGTCGCGGTCGAGGTCGGGCATCAGCATCCGCCGGAGCTGCGGGGTGGCGAACCACCAGCCGGCCAGGACGATGACGGAGTACAGCAGTTCCCGGGGCGCCGGCCGGGGGTCCAGATGCCCCGACTCCTGCGCCCTGGCCAGGGCGGCGATCTTCTCGGCGTAGTGCGCGGTCCGCTCGGCCTCGGCCGCCACCGGCCCCTCGTCGGCGAGGTGGAGGCCCTCCCAGTGCAGCAGCCGGACGAAGTGCGGGTGCGCGCGGTGGTAGTCGAAGACCTGCCCGGCGTACTCGCCCAGGTCGGAGGCCGCCTTCTCGTCCAGCGGCACGGCCTCGGCCAGGCGCTCCAGTTCCGTGGTCAGCACGATCGCGAACATCTGCCGCTTGTTGCCGAAGTAGGAGTAGATCCGCTCCTTGTTCACCCCGGCGGCGGCGGCGATCCGGTCCATGCGGGCCGCCTCGGGCCCGTGGGCGGCGAACTCGCCGACCGCGGCGTCCAGGATGAGCCGTCTGGTTCTCGCGGTGTCCCATGCCATGACCCGAGGATACAGCAGACTCCAACTATCGGGTTGGAATTGGCGGGCGCCTGTGGCAAACTCCAACTCTCAAGTTGGTTTTACCGGACCACGAGGAGACGCCATGCCATCCGTCCGCACCCCGGCCCCCGCCGTCGCCGCACCGTCGATCCACCTGCGCGCCGTGTTCACCTGGCTGGCCGTGTACTTGATGATCACGGCCACGCAGATGCTGCTGGGCCCTCTCCTCGGCTCGCTCTCGCTGCCGCTCCGGACGCTCGTGGTGACCGGCGTCGTCGTGCCCACCGTGGTGTACGCGCTCGTCCCCGCGATCCTGCGGACCTACGGCGCGCTGCGCCGCCGGGTCAGGCCGTCCGGGACGGGGGGCGCGGCGTGAAGCGCACGAAGGGGATGTGATGGCCCACCTGGCGGTAGTCCTCGACGCCGCCGTCGACGGCGAAGCCCATCAGCTTGCACAGCCGCCGCGCGGCCGCCGGGTGGCGGGGGGCGTACCGGGCCATGATCTCCCCGCCCTCGGCGGTCGGGACGGGGGCCGCCGTCGCCTGGACGCGCTCGCCGCCGATCTGGAGGGTGACGTCCGGGTTCGCCATGATGTTGCGGTACCAGTCCGCGCGGGGGCCGAAGCCGGAGGCCGCCACGCAGCCGTCCGCGTCCTTCTGCACGACCTCGATGACGGCCTGGCGCGGCAGGCCGGAGACGCGGCCGGTGTGCGTGAGCAGCATGACGCGGCGCCCCAGCAGCGGCCCGAGACCCAGGCGGTACAGCCGGATGGGCAGCCGCCACAGCAGGCGGCGCAGTCCGGTCGGCGGGGCGGGCCTGTCGATGATCTCCATGTTCGCTCCTCCACGAGGTCGGGGACGCGGGGCGGCGGGTGCCGGGGCGCCCTTACGAGCGGCCCTCCAGCAGGTCGGCGGCCGCGGACAGCGCGTCGCCGACCGGGAGCTCGCCGTCGATCATGTAGTGCAGCATCACCCCGTCGATCGCCGCGGTGATCAGGGTGGCCGCCCCGGACAGGCGGCCCCGCGGCCAGTCCGGGTGCAGCGCCGCGAGACGGTCCGCGATCCGCTCCCGGGCCAGCCGGAGCTCCTCGCGCAGCACGGCGCCGAGGGCGGGGTCGCGCATCGCGCCGACGATGAGCTCGGCGGCCAGCCGGGACCCCGGCTCGCCGGCCGGGGCCGGCACCAGCAGACCGCGCATCGCCTCCAGCGCCGCGCGCTCGTCCGGCGCCGCCAGGAGCTCGGCGACCATGGGCCCGACGATCAGGTCCACGGCGTGCCGGAAGATCGCCGCGTGCAGTCCGGCCAGCCCGCCGAAGTGGTAGTGGATCAAGCCCGGGTTGGTGCCGGCGCGCTCGGCCACCGCCCGGGTGGAGACGCCCGGCCAGCCCTCCAGGCTCAGCAGCGCCGTCCCGGCGTCCACCAGCTCCCGCCGCCGGCGGTCGCCGCGCGGTGAATTTGGTCGACCGGCCAAGTTGGTCACATGGCCAAGTTAGCACGGGGCGCACGCGCCCGCCGAACACGGCCGGATGCGGAAAGGCCCGCCGCCGGGCCGAGCCACCACATCTGGTACGTCTTGGCCGACGGCAGGCGCGGCATCCCTACCCGCCCCGACAGGGATGTGTCCAGATCGAGATATGCGCCCCGCCCGACCCGCCGGTTCCTTTTTCAGGAGGCGTTCTGGCGCGCCTCGGGAACCAGGGGCGAAGGCCGCGCGCCGCCCAGGTCGCCTGCGATGTTCGCGAAGGCGTGCCGCAGCGTGGGGCTGATGACCATGTGCGCGTCGAGGCCGGTGCGTTGCAGGATCCGGCGGCACACCGGGCTCGGACGGCTGATGACCAGCCTGCCCCGCCGGACCGTGACGGTCTTCCAGAGACCCACCAGCGCCCCCAGGCCGGACGAGTCACAGAACCTCACTTCCTGGAGGTCCAGGACGATCCGCCATGCGCCCGACAAGTGAGAAAGAACATGTTCCCGGAAGGCGTCGGCCGTGAGGTAGTCGATTTCGCCTTCCACACTGACAAGAATGCAGGTGTCGCGGTTCTCGACGCGCATTCGGAGCCTGTCCTGAGGGTCGTGCCACAGTCGAAGCGACGTAGAGTTTCCGTCCTGCACCGCGTCCATCACCAGATTCAACCTCCCGTTGGGCCGGGCTACCCCGGAACGCGGAGGACATTCCTGAGGCACCGGTCACGAGGCCCGACCACGCCGCTGACCTGCTCTTCCCCTGGTCAGCCACCGCCCGCGGACGAGGTGGAACGAATCTTTGCCTTTCGGCAACTGTCTTGTTGTGGTTAGGGTGGAGGCGAGGACAAGATCCTCGTTTGGCGGCTCCTCCCAGGAAGGAAGTGGTCCCGCCGCAGGCTGCGACGTGATGGAACTGACTCAAGGCATCGACGGCACTCGGCGCGTTCTCGATCCGGCGCTGGGGCCCGGCCCGTACCCCGCGCTCGCCGTGAGTCCGAGCGGTACCGTCACGCGGCTCAACGACGCGGCGCGCCTGCTGCTCGGCATGAATGCGGGCGTCCCCCTGGACGAGGCGGCACCCCCTTGGCTGGCCGAGGCGCACCACGCCCTGACCATCGACCCCCTCCCCGAGGCGACCGCGGTCCAGGTGTCGCACCCCGGCACGGCGCGGCCGGTCGCCCACGGCTCGATCGGCGACCGCGCCTACGAGGCCCACGGCGTGCCCGACGAGGCCCACGACGATCCCGGGTCCCCGCCGAGCCGCCCGGCGGGGACGGTGTGGTGGCTGTTCGACGTCACCGAGCACCGACGGCTGGAGCGGGAGCTCGCCGACGAACGGGAACGGACGGCCTTCCTGGCGGAGGCGTCCGGCCAGCTGCTGGCGTCGCTGAACCTGGAACGGTGCATGGAGGTGACCGTCCGGCTGGCGGCGCGGCACCTCGCCGACGCCGCACTGGTGATCGCGCCCGGTTCCGGACGCGCCTACCCCGTCTCCTACTGCGGCCCGGACGGCCAGGTGGACCATCAGCAGCTCGTGGTGGACCCCTCGGAGGTCCCGGGGCTCGTGGAGGCGATGCAGGGCTTCCCGCCGATGCCGTCACGCTGGCTGGACCCGACGGTCGCGCCGCCCTGGATCATCCGCACCGACCTCGGCGACCTCTCCGCGATGGTGGTGACCGCGCTGCCGGGGCACGGCGTGCCCGCTGGGGCGCTGGTGCTGCTCCGGCGCGGCGGGCGGCGCGCCTTCTCCGAGGGCGAGGAGATGATCGCGCGCCTGTTCTCGGCCCGGGCCGGCGCGGCGATGTCGTCCGCCCGCGTTTACGCCGAGCAGGCGTCCATCACCGAGACGCTGATGCGCGAGCTGCTTCCGCCGCGCACCCAGCACCTCGACGAGGTGGAACTGGCGGCCCGCTACCGGCCGTCGGGCGCCGGGGAGCGCGTCGGAGGCGACTTCTACGATCTGCACCCGGCGGCCGACAGCCCCGACGCGGAGCAGGAGTCGCTGGTCGTGCTGGGCGACGTGTGCGGCAAGGGCCTGGAGGCCGCCGTGCTCACCGGCAAGATCCGCAACACGCTGCAGGCGCTGCTGCCGCTGGCCGACGACCACAAGCGGGTGCTGGAGCTGCTGAACGGGACGCTGCTGAGCAGCGAGTCAACCCGCTTCGTGACCCTCGTACTGGCCTCGATCCGGCGGGAGGGCGGCCACGTGCGGCTGCGCCTCACGAGCGCGGGCCACACCCGCCCGCTGATCGTGCGGGCCGGCGGCGAGGTCGAGACCCCCGAGACCGGCGGGTCGCTGATCGGCGTGCTGGACAAGATCACGTCCAAGTCCGCCACCGTGCTGCTGGAGCCGGGCGACACGTGCCTGCTCTACACCGACGGCATCACCGAGGCCTTCGGCGGCCCGCTGGGCGACGAGATGTTCGGCGACGAGCGGCTGGGCGCCGAGCTCTCCCGCTGCGGCGGCATGCCCCCGGAGGCGCTCGTGGAACGGGTGCACATGCTCGCCGCCGAATGGGTGGGCACCGGCAAGCACGACGACATGGCGGTGGTCGCCATCACCGCTCCCCGGCGCTTCCACCTGAGCGCCGTAGGGGGGCAGGGACCGGGGAGGTTCACGGCGTGACCGGAACCGCACGGCACCGGCCGCCTCCCCTCGGGGCCGACGCGTGGGCGGACGGACTCTGGGACGCCGTCATCGCCGGAGACGAGTACGCCGCCGCCGACGCCGTCACGACCGCGCTGGAGCGGGGAGCCGACGCCGAGACCGTCCTGCTGGAGATCATCGCGCCGCTTCAGGCCCGGGTGGGCCGGGAGTGGGCGGCGAACCGGCTCACCGTCGCGCAGGAGCACACCGCGACGGCCATCAACGAGCGGACCATCGCGGCGCTGGCGCACCACCCGGCCGTCCGCGAGTCGCCGGCGCGGCGCCGCGGGGCGCCGCGCGGCCGGGTGGCGGTCGCGTGCATCGACGGCGAGTGGCACGCGCTGCCCGCGCGGATCCTGGCCGAGGTGCTGCGGCTGCGCGGCTGGCAGGTCGACTACCTCGGCGCCCAGGTGCCGACCCCGCACCTGATCGCCCACGTGCACCGGACGAACCCGGCCGTGGTGGCGCTGTCCTCCTCGATCGCCACCCGGCTGCCGTCCGCGCACGCCGCCATCACCGCGTGCCAGGCGACCGGTACCCCCGTCCTGGTGGGCGGCGCCGCGTACGGGCCGGACGGCCGGTACGCCGCGCTGCTCGGCGCCGACGGCTGGGCCGCCGACGCCCGCTCCGCCGCCGACCGGCTGGCGGAGGGGCCGCTCCGCAAGCCGCCGCCCGTCCACCAGGTCCTCGACGACCTGCCGCACCTGGCCGACCAGGAGTACACGCAGATCAGCCGGACCGCGCGCGGGCTCGTGCGGCACGTGATGACCGAGCTGCCGAAGCGCTTCCCGGCGATGGCGGACTACACCGACCAGCAGCTCCGCCACACCGCCGAGGACATCGCCCACATCGTCGACTTCCTCGGGACCGCCCTCTACGTGGACGACCCCGATCTGTTCACCGGCTTCATCGGCTGGACGGCGGGCATCCTCTCCGCGCGCGGCGTGCCCGCCCGGAGCCTGCTGCCGGGCCTGGACCTGCTGGCCGAGCAGCTCGTCGACTATCCCCGGGCCGCGGACCTGCTGTCCCGCGCCCGCGACACCCTCCGGCAGCCGCTGCCGGACGCCGCCGACGCCGTTCCGGGCAAGGTGAGCCGCTCCGAAGGAAGGACCGCATGACCGCCTTTGTTCCCGATACTCCGCTGCGCGTGGTCGCCACCCTCTCCGGGACGCGCGCGCTGCGGATCGAGATCGAGGGTGATCTGGACTTCTCCACCGCCGACGGGCTGGTGGCCACCGTCCGGACGCAGATGGAGGACAACCCGGACGTCCGCGACCTGGAGCTCGCCTGCGGCGGGATGGGCGTGTGCGACTCGGCCGGCCTGGCCGCGCTGCTGATGGTGCGCCGCCGGACGTCCGCGGCCGGCGTCCACCTCTCGCTGACGGGCCGGAGCGCGCAGCTCGACCGGCTCCTGGACATCACGGGGACGCTGCACCACCTCACCGGCGCCTCGGCCGAGACCGCCAAGGACCAGCAGCGGGAGCAGGACCAGGAGCATGAACTGCCCCGGCAGTGACCTGCTGACGACCGCCGGAGGTCCGGACCAGGTTCTGTTCAGGTAGGCGAGGACGGCGAGGACGCGGCGGTTGCCGTCGCCGTCGTCGGGAATGCCGAGCTTGCCGAACATGGAGGTGCAGGGCGTCGGCGCGGCGCCGGCGGGCGGGGTGGTCCAGGCGGCGGCGCCCACCGCCGCCATGGCGATCACGGCCGCCGCCTCGGTGGCCGTCACCCTCGCCCTGACCCCGGGGGCTGCGTCCGCACACGATCTCCACACGATCCGCACACGGCGGACGCCACCGGCGCGGCGGCGCGGCGTCCAATGAGGCATGCGCGTGAAGATGATCCTCCCGGCCCTGACCGAGGCGACCTCGCCCTTCTTCCGTCCGATCAAGTACTCGCTGTTCCCGCCGCTCGGGCTGGCCACGCTCGCCGGATACCTCGACCCGGACGACGAGGTGACGGTGACCGACGAGCACGTGCAGAAGGTCGACACCTCCGACGAGCCCGACCTCGTGGTGATCCAGGTCTACATCACCTCCGCGCGGCGGGCCTACGAGCTCGCCGACCTCTACCGCGCCCGGGGCGTCCGCGTCTGCCTGGGCGGGCTGCACGTCACCTCGCTCCCGGACGAGGCGGCCCGGCACGCCGACACGATCTTCTGCGGGCCCGGCGAGGACACCTGGCCCCGCTTCCTCGCCGACCTGCGCGCCGGGCGCCCGGCGGCCCGCTACGACTCCTCCGAGCGGACGCTCGCGGCGCTGCCGCCCGTCCGCCGCGACCTCATCGCCCGCGAGCGCTACCTCGTCCCGAACTCGATCGTGGTGTCGCGCGGCTGCCCCCACGTGTGCGACTTCTGCTACAAGGAGGCGTTCTTCGAGGGCGGCAAGTCGTTCTACACCCAGACGGTCGACGCGGCGCTCGCCGAGATCGACCGGCTGCCGGGGCGGCACCTGTACTTCCTGGACGACCACCTGTTCGGCAACGCCCGGTTCGCGTCCGCCCTGTTCGACGGGATGCGCGGGATGGGACGGCTCTGGCAGGCGGCCGGGACGGTCAAGGCGGTGCTGAACCCCGGGCTCCTGGAGAAGGCCGTCGAGTCGGGGCTGCGGAGCCTGTTCGTCGGCTTCGAGACCGTCAACGCCGGGAACCTCACCGAGCAGCGCAAGTGGCAGAACATCGACCGCGACTACGGCGCGGTCGTCCGCCGGCTGCGCGACAACGGCGTGATGGTCAACGGCAGTTTCGTGTTCGGGATGGACGAGGACGACCCGTCGGTGTTCGACCGCACCGTCGAGTGGGCGATCGGCCAGGGGATCGAGACGGCCACCTTCCACATCCTGACCCCGTATCCGGGCACGCGCCTCTACGACCGCATGGCCAAGGCCGACCGCCTCCTGCACTCCGAGTGGGACCGGTACGACACCCGCACGGTCGTCTTCAAGCCCGCCAAGATGACCGCCCAGCAGCTTGAGGACGGCTACTGGCGCGCCTACCGCGACTTCTACCGCTGGGGTTCGATCCTGCGCGGCGCCGCCACCAAGCCGACGCTGCGCGGCAAGACCCGGCACGTCGCCTACGCCGGGGGATGGAAGAAGTTCGAGCCGGCCTGGGACGTGGTCATCCGCGCGAAGAGGGCGGGCCGGGCGCTTCCGCTGCTGGAGGCGACCCTGTCCGGCTTCGGCAGCCGTCCGGCCCGCTCCGAGCCTCACCGGGAACCGGAGCCGGTTTCCGTATCCTGATCCTTTCGCGCGTGCGGCGTGGGCGACCGGTTTTGCAGGTTTCCTACAACTACGGCGGCGCAGCGTGCGTTGTCGGCGGCATGGCGCCTTCGCCCTTCGGGCGGAAAGGTGAGTGTGTCCGGGTGCACCGTGTCCCGGCGCCGCACATCGTCAGGCAGCGCGCACCGTCGGGCAGCGCGCATCGTCCAACAGGAGGGCTCGGTCGGGTGTTCAGTCGTGTCGCCATCGTGAACCGGGGTGAGGCCGCCATGCGGCTCATCCACGCCGTACGGGACATCGCCGCGGAGAGCGGGACGCGGATCGAGACCGTCGCCCTGTACACCGATGTCGACCGGACGGCCACCTTCGTCCGCGAGGCGGACCTGGCCTACGACCTCGGTCCCGCGTCCGCCCGGCCGTACCTGGACCTGGAGGTCCTGGAGCGCGCGCTGGTGGAGACCGGCGCCGACGCCGCGTGGGTCGGCTGGGGCTTCGTCGCCGAGGACCCGGCGTTCGCGGAGCTGTGCGACCGGATCGGGGTGGCCTTCGTCGGGCCGAGCGCGGAGGCCATGCGCCGGCTCGGCGACAAGATCGGCGCGAAGCTGATCGCCGAGGAGGTCGGCGTGCCGGTCGCGCCGTGGAGCCGCGGCGCGGTCGAGACCCTGGACGAGGCGATCGCGGCGGCGGCGCGGATCGGCTACCCGCTGATGCTCAAGGCGACCGCGGGCGGCGGCGGGCGCGGCATTCGAGTGATCACCAGCGAGGCCGAGCTGGCCGACGCCTACGAGCGCACCAGCCAGGAGGCGGCGCGGGCGTTCGGCAGCGGCGTCGTGTTCCTGGAGCGCCTGGTCACCGGCGCCCGGCACGTCGAGGTCCAGGTGATCGCCGACGGCGAGAGCGCGTGGGCGCTCGGCGTGCGCGACTGCTCGGTGCAGCGCCGCAACCAGAAGGTCATCGAGGAGTCGGCGTCGCCGGTGCTCGGCGCCGAGCAGACCGCCGAGCTGAAGGCGTCGGCCGAGCGGCTCGCCGTCGCGGTCGGGTACCGCGGCGCGGCGACCGTCGAGTTCCTCTACCACCCCGGCGACCGCATGTTCGCGTTCCTGGAGGTCAACACCCGCCTCCAGGTCGAGCACCCGATCACCGAGTCCACCACCGGGTTCGACCTGGTCAAGGCGCAGCTGCACGTGGCCTCCGGCGGACGGCTCGAAGGCGCGCCGCCGGCGGAGCGCGGGCACGCGGTCGAGGCGCGGCTGAACGCCGAGGACCCCGACCGCGACTTCGCGCCCTCGCCGGGCCGCATCGCCCGCCTGGACCTGCCCGCCGGGCCGGGCATCCGGGTGGACACCGGCGTCAGCGAGGGCGACACGATCCCCGCCGACTTCGACTCGATGATCGCCAAGATCATCGCCTACGGCCGCGACCGCGACGAGGCGCTCGGCCGGCTGCGCCGCGCGATGACCCAGACCACGGTGATCATCGAGGGCGGCGCGACGAACAAGAGCTTCGTGCTCGACCTGCTCGACCGGCCCGAGGTGATCGACGCGAGCGCCGACACCGGCTGGATCGACCGCGTCCGCGCCGACGGCGGCCTCGTCACCCACCGGCACTCCGCCGTCGCGCTCGCGGCCGCCGCCATCGAGGCCTACGAGGAGGCGGAGGGCGCCGAGCGGCGGCGGCTGCTGTCGACGGCGTCCGGCGGGCGCCCGCAGGCGCGGCACGAGAGCGGCCGGCCGCTGGACCTCAAGTTGCGCGGCGCCGGCTACCGGGTGCGGGTGGCCCGGGTCGGCGCGGACCGGTTCCGCGTCGCCGTCGAGGCGGGCGGCGAGGTCCGCACCGCCGACGTCGAGCTGGAGCGCTTCGACCGGCACCTCGGCCAGATCACCGTCAACGGCTCCCGGTACCGCCTGCTCACCGGCACCCACGGCCCGGTCCACTTCGTCGAGGTGGACGGCGTGGCGCACCGGGTCAGCCGCGACGAGGGCGGCGTCGTCCGCTCGCCCGCGCCCGCGCTGGTCGTCGCCACGCCCCTGGAGGTCGGCGCCGAGGTCGAGGCGGGCGCGCCGGTGCTGGTCCTGGAGAGCATGAAGATGGAGACGGTGCTGCGGGCGCCGTTCAAGGCGCGGCTGAAGGAGTGCGTCGTCTCCGTCGGCAGCCAGGTGGAGACGGGGGCGCCGCTGCTGCGGCTGGAGCCGCTCGCCGACGAGGCCGAGGTCGCGGACGTCGCGGCGTCCGGGGCCGTCGAGCTGGACCTGCCCGCCGCGCCCGAGGCCGTCCCGGCGCGCGAGCGCGCCGCGCGCGGCCAGGAGGACCTGCGCAGCCTGCTGCTCGGCTTCGACGTCGACCCGCACGACGAGCGCCGGGCCCTGGACGGCTACCTCGCCGCGCGCCGCGCCGCCGCCGCGGAGGGGCACCGGCCGGTGGCCGAGGAGCTCGGGCTCATCGACGTGTTCGCCGACCTCGCCGAGCTGGGCCGCAACCGGCCGGCGGGCGGCGACGGCACCGACGGCGGCCACGTGCACAGCCCCCGCGAGTACTTCCACACCTACCTGCAGAGCCTCGACGTCGAGCGGGCCGGGCTGCCGCAGGCGTTCCAGGCCAAGCTCGCCAAGGCGCTCGGCCACTACGGCGTCACCGACCTGGAGCGCACCCCCGAGCTCGAGGCGGCGGTGTTCCGGATCTTCCTGGCGCAGCAGCGGGCGTCCGCCGACGCCTCGGTCGTCGCGACGCTGCTGCGCGAGTGGCTGGGCGAGCCGCCGCCGGAGGAGGCGCTGCGCGAGTCCGCCGGCCTCGCGCTGGAGCGGCTGGTGGCCGCGACGCAGGTCCGGTACCCGGTGGTCTACGACCTGGCGTGCGGCGTGGTGTTCGCCTGGTTCGCCCAGCCGCTGCTGCGCCGCAACCGCGCCGCCGTCTACGCCCGCGTCCGCCGCAACCTGCGGCACCTGGACGCGCACCCGGACGCGCCGGAGCGCGAGGAGCTCATCGCCGAGATGGTGCGCAGCACCGAGCCGCTGGTGCGGCTGCTCGGCCAGCGGCTCGCGCGCGGCAACGGCGGCAACGCGGTGATGCTGGAGGTGCTCACCCGGCGGTACTACGGGAACAAGGGCCTCACCGGCCTGCACACCCGGGAGGCGGGCGGCTGCTCGTTCGTGGTCGCCGAGCACGCGGGCTCGCGCCTGGTCTCCTCGGCGGTGCGCTTCGACGCGCTCGGCGCCGCGCTGCGCGGGCTCGCGGAGCTGGCGGACGGCGGCGACGACGTCGACGCCGACATCTACCTGTCCTGGGAGCGGCAGCCCGAGGACTTCGACGCGATGGCCGCCGCGCTGCAGGAGGTCGTCAACGCGCACCCGCTGCCGCCGCGGGTCCGCAGGATCACCGCGACGGTCGCGGGCAGCAGCGGCGCGGTGATGCACCACCACTTCACGTTCCGCCCGGCGGAGGGCGGCGGGACGGATGAGCGGAGCGATCCGGGGGGTGTGGGGAGTCGTCCCCCCACAGGAGGCATGGCCGAGGATCGGCTGATCCGCGGCCTGCACCCGTTCATCGCGCGGCGGATGCAGATGGAGCGGCTGCACAAGTTCGACCTCACCCGGCTGCCGTCCTCGGACGAGGAGGTCTACCTCTTCCAGTGCGTGGCGCGCGACAACCCGTCCGACGACCGGCTCGTCGCGTTCGCGCAGGTGCGGGACCTGACCGCGCTGCGCGACGGCGACGGGAGGCTGCGCTCGCTGCCGACGGCCGAGTACACCCTCGCCACCTGCCTGGACTCGATCCGCAGGGCGCAGGCGCGGCGGCCGTCCAAGAAGCGGTTCCCCACCAACCGCATCGTGATCTACGTCTGGCCGACGAGCGACCTCACCCGCGCCGAGCTGCAGCGGCTGGCGGGCCGCATGCTGCCGGCGGCGGCGGGCGCCGGGCTGGAGGAGGTCCTGCTCATCGCGCGGCAGCGCGACCCGCGGACGGGCGAGCCGGTCAAGATCGCCGTGCGGGTCTCCTTCGACGCCGCGGGCGGCACCCGGCTGACCGTCGGCGCGCCGTCGGACGCGCCGGTCGAGCCGCTCGACGGCTACCGGCAGAAGGTGCTGCGGGCGAGCAGCCGCAACACCGTGTACCCGTACGAGCTGACCGGCCTGCTCGGCGACTTCGTCGAGCACGACCTCGACGACGCGAACGTCCTGGTCCCGGTGGACCGGCCGAAGGGGCGCAACACCGCGGCGATCGTCGCGGGCGTCGTCACCAAGCGGACCCGGCGGCACCCGCAGGGCGTCACCCGGGTCGTGCTCCTCGGCGACCCGACCAAGTCGCTCGGCGCGCTGTCGGAGGCCGAGTGCCGCCGCGTGATCGCCGCGCTGGACCTCGCCGAGCGGATGCGGGTGCCGCTGGAGTGGTACGCGCTGTCCTCGGGCGCCCGGATCTCCATGGAGTCGGGCACGGAGAACATGGACTGGGTGGCCGCGGCGCTCAAGCGGATCGTCGAGTTCACCCAGGACGGCGGCGAGATCAACGTCGTCGTCGCGGGCATCAACGTCGGCGCCCAGCCGTACTGGAACGCCGAGGCGACGATGCTCATGCACACCAAGGGCGTGCTGATCATGACGCCGGACTCGGCGATGGTGCTCACCGGCAAGCAGGCGCTCGACTTCTCCGGCGGCGTCTCGGCCGAGGACAACTTCGGCATCGGCGGCTACGACCGGGTGATGGGCCCGAACGGGCAGGCGCAGTACTGGGCGCCGAACCTCGTCGCCGCGCGGGACGTCCTGATGTCGCACTACGACCACACCTACGTCGCGCCCGGTGAGCCGGGGCCGCGCAGCGCCGGCACGACCGACCCCGTCGACCGGGACGTCTCGGCCTTCCCGCACGTCCTGGAGGGCAGCGAGTTCACCACGGTCGGCGAGATCTTCTCTCCCGAGGCGAACCCGGACCGCAAGAAGCCGTTCGACATCCGGACCGTGATGCGGGCGCTGTCCGACCAGGACCACCCGGTGCTGGAGCGCTGGGCGGGCATGGCCGACGCCGAGACCGCGGTGGTGCAGGACGTGCACCTCGGCGGCATGCCGGTGTGCCTGCTCGGCATCGAGTCGCAGTCGGTGCCGCGGCGCGGCTTCCCGCCCACCGACGGCCCGGACGCCTACACCGCCGGCACGCTGTTCCCGAAGTCGTCCAAGAAGGCCGCGCGGGCGATCAACGCGGCCAGCGGCAACCGGCCGCTGGTGGTGCTGGCGAACCTGTCGGGCTTCGACGGCTCGCCGGAGTCGATGCGCCAGCTCCAGCTGGAGTACGGGGCCGAGATCGGCCGGGCGATCGTCAACTTCCGCGGCCCGATCGTGTTCTGCGTGATCTCCCGGTACCACGGCGGCGCGTTCGTGGTGTTCTCCAAGGCGCTGAACCCGAACATGACCGTGCTGGCGCTGGAGGGCTCGTTCGCGTCGGTGCTCGGCGGCGCCCCGGCCGCCGCGGTGGTGTTCGCCGCCGACGTCAACGCCCGGACGGCCGCCGACCCGCGGGTGCGGGACCTGGAGGGCCGCGTCGCGGCGTCCTCGGGGCCCGGCCGTGCCGCGCTGACCGCGGAGCTGGACGAGCTGCGCGCGACGGTCCGCACGGAGAAGCTCGGCGAGGTGGCCGCGGAGTTCGACCGCGTGCACGACATCCGCCGCGCGGTCGAGGTCGGCTCGGTCGACGCCGTCATCCGCGCCGCCGAGATGCGCCCGCGGATCATCGAGAGCATCCGGTCGCGGACGAAGTGACCGCCGGGCGGCGCGGGGGCACGGCCCCCGCGCCGCCCGCGGCGCGGCCGCGGCGCTAGGAGATCCAGCCCGC
The DNA here is from genome assembly GCF_014208105.1 of Actinomadura coerulea. Lineage (NCBI taxonomy): Bacteria > Bacillati > Actinomycetota > Actinomycetes > Streptosporangiales > Thermomonosporaceae > Actinomadura > Actinomadura coerulea. The sequence continues at coordinate 6,780,880 of NZ_JACHMQ010000001.1, read as the reverse complement.
GCCCTGCGCCTGGTCGAGGACCTCCTCGGCCTCCCGGGTGTCGAGCATCTCCAGACCGCGGACCGCCCAGAACCGCAGCGACTCGTCGGAGCTCTCCAGTTCGCCGCGGAACACCTCCAGGGCCTCCGGCGACCGGGCCTCGGCGATCAGTTCGAGCAGCCAGCAGCGCAGGCCGGGGTCGTCCCGCTCCGCCGCGAACTCCGCGATCAGCTCGCCGGTGTAGGCGTCGGCGTGCTCGCGCAGGAAGTCGAACGCGTCCTCCCGGACCCGCGGCTCCCTGGTCCGCATGAGCTGCATGGCCTGATCGAAACGCCGCCGCGACATGCGCCGACCCTACGACCGCCCGCTGACAGAACGCACACCCGCGGACGTACCGGGCACCCGTCGCCGGGAACGGGTCAGCGGATGCCCTTCCAGAGGTCGGCCAGGAGGGCGGACAGGTTCTGGACCGTGTCGACGTGCCGCTCGGCGAGGGCCTGCTCGTGCGCGCGGGCCAGCGCCTCCAGCCGCTCCAGCTTGGCGCGGCCCAGGTCGGAGACGTGCACCGACACCCGGCGGCGGTCCCGGGCCGAGTGGGACCGGTAGAGGAAGGCGGAGTCGACCGGCGTCCACGCGCGTCTGCGTGACACCGCCGAGAGCTACCTCTCCCAGCGCTGACGACGCCGGGCCCGGCCTTCCACGTCACCCACTCTCCGTGTTCATATAATTCCGATGCGTTGCGACGTTCGGGGGCGGAGCGCGGCCGCGCGCTCCGCGGGAGGGGTGTGCGTCTTGAGGACGAACTGGAGAGTGGCGGGCGTGGCCGCCGGGACGGCCGCAGCCGCGGTCGTGTCCGCGGGCTGGTCCGCCGGGACCGCCGGAGCCGGAGACCCGGGAGGCGGCGGCCGGTGGAGGCTGGTCGCGCAGGAGGAGTTCGACCGGCCGCTGCGCGTCGACGGGGCGCCGTGGCGGCGGGACCCGCAGGGGCCGCGCAGCCCGTGGGCGGTCGACGCGTTCGACGACGACGGGGCGGCCTGGAAGAAGATCAGCGGGCCGCTGTTCGAGCGGCAGATGAAGACCCTCGACGTGTTCCGCAAGCGGGTCGCCTTCGGGCGGCGGGGGTGGCTGACGGCGGAGGTCGCCGCCGTCGACAAGGACCGCGACGGGCGTCCCGACTCCCGGCCGGGGCTGTCGGCGGTGACGCTGCCCGGCGGGCACCGCGTCGCGCGGATCTCCGAGCCGAGCTGGGACGCGGGCGTCCTGATCCGGCCGACCCGCCCGCTGCCCCGGTACTACCGGGTCGAGATGACGCTGCGGGGAATCCGGTTCGGCGGCGAGCGGGGCGGCACGTTCGACTACGACGGCAGGCACAACGGGTACACCAGGGAGCCCTGCAAGACCCGGTACCCGTGGACGTTCCAGGGCGCGCTGCCCGGGAAGTCCCGGTGCCAGTACCCCGACGTGACGCGGGAGAACGGGTTCTACTACCTGACGATCCTCGACCACGCGAACCCGGCGCCGCACGGCAACCCCGGCATCCACTTCCGGCGCAAGGCCATCATGGACGGCTACTACAGCGACGACGCCCGCTGGAAGAACGCCGCGACCTGCAACCCGAAGACCCGCGAGATGTACCGGACGTTCGACGGCACCTTCAACGGCGTCAACGCGCTGTTCCCGCGCGGCGACCTGTTCCGCGAGACCGCCAACAACAACATCAGCAACGAGTACTACGCCAAGACCGCGTGCGGCGAGGCGTCCATGGACCGGCGGTACGGGCCGGGCGGCCGGTTCGAGGGGCACCTGACCAGCGCCGAGCTGCGGCCGGAGCTGATGCCGAAGGCCGCCTACCGGTTCGCCATCGAGCGCGACCGCACCGGGTACACGCTGGAGATGAGCGGCCCGTTCCTGCACACCGGGCAGACGACGCTGCGCGTCCACCACGACTTCGTGGAGAACGGGCGCCCGATCTGGCACTACAACCAGACGCCCGGCGAGTACGACGGCCGGTTCGACCGCAGGCTCGTCCACAAGGGCCCCGCCGGGACGTACACGACCGAGCACAGCTGGCCCAAGGGCTCGGCCTACCCCGACTCCTTCATCATCGGCGACCCGCACCTCAACTACTACGAGGGCGAGGCGTACGTCGACGACGTCCGCCTCTACGTCCCCGGGCACCAGGGCTGACCGGCGGCGGCGGGGCGCGTTCCACCGCGCGCCCGCCGCCGTTCAGCAGCGGACGATCCAGGAGCACTCCAGCTGCGGGGCGTTCCCGGAGGTGCGGAACGTCCGGACCGCGGCGGGGTCTCCCCCGGCCAGCCGGATCGCTACCTTGTCCTCGATGTCCTTGGGCGCCCCGCCCTGGTAGCCGTTCAGCACGACCGAGAAGACGAGCCGCCTCCCGGACGGGTCGGTGACGTAGCCCGACAGCGCGGAGGCGCCCGTCAGCGTTCCGGTCTTGGCGTGCACGTTGCCCGCGGCCGGGGTGTTCCGCATCCGCGACCGCAGGGTTCCGCCGTCGAGGCGGTCGGGGTCGCCGGCGACCGGCAGCGCCCGGTACCAGGTGCCGAACCACGGCGCGCTCTGCGCCTTCTTCAGGATGGTGCTGACGTCCTGCGCGGTCGTGCGGTTCTCGCGCGACAGTCCGGATCCGTCGGCCATCGCCAGCCGCGCGGTGGGGACGCCCTGGCCGCGGGCGTACCTCTCGATCACCGGCAGGCCCGCCGTCCAGCTCCCCTCCCCCGCCTTCTTCCGGCCGATCGCCTTGACCAGGGTCTCGGCGACCATGTTGTTGCTGAGCTTGAGGAACGGCACCATCAGCTGCGACAGCGGCATCGAGGAGCGGGCGGCGAGCGCGGCGGCGCCCCTCGGCGTCCTGCCGCGCTCGGTGGCGCCCTCGACCTCGACGCCGTGCGCCCGGAGCGCGCTCCGGAAGACGTCCGCCGCGTACAGGCTGGGGTTCTCGACCGTGCGCAGGGTGGTGTAGGCCGCGGCGCCCGCCGGGTAGGAGCCGCTCACCACGATGGCGCCGCTGCCGTTGGCCCGGTCGACCGACAGTGTGGACGGGGACCCGGGAGCGCCCGTGACCGCCTTGTTCTCGATCTTGACGGTGTGCGTGGCCGGGGCGAGCCCGGCCTCGACCGGTGCGCCCTCGGCGGCGCCCGGCCTCACCGACACCTCGACCGAGCCGGCGTCGAACTCGTCGTCGGGCGCGACGGTCAGCGCGGACGTCTGCGCGGCGTAGTAGTACTGAAGGTCGGTGGGGTCCCAGTGGGAGGGCGTGCGGACGGCGTCGAACCAGGTGTCGTCCGCGACGAGGCCGCCCTCGACGCGCCGGACGCCCCGCGCCGCCACCTGGGCGGCGAGCCGGTCGTAGTCGGCGGCCCGCGTCGTCGGGTCACCGGTGCCCTTGAGGTAGAGGTCGCCCTTGACGGCCGATCCGGACACCGTCCGGGCGTACACGCCGGTGCGGAACCGGTACCCGGGCCCCAGCAGCGACAGCGCCGCGCCCGACGTGTAGAGCTTCATGTTCGAGGCGGGCATCACCTGCGCCGTCGCACCGCGCGAGTAACGGACGGCGCCCGTGCGCGCGTCCCGCACCACGGCGCCGACGGTGGCGCCCTTGAGACGGCTGTCGGCGAGGATGGCGTCGAGATCCTTGCCCAGATCTCCCTTGGCGGCGGTGCCTGCCTTGGCGGTGGCAAGCGCCGCGGGGTGCATGGTGGGAGCGGCGAGCAGGGACGCCCCGGCGACCAGGACGGACGTGATTCGCACCAGTGGTCCACGCATGGGGTGTGAGCGTAAAGCACCGGCCGGACCATCGCAGCGAAACGACACGACCCCATCAGTCTCCCGCGCAGACCAGGGAGAGCTCCCCGGAGAAGTACTCGGGCAGACCGCTCCACGGGTTCGCTACCGGCCGCTCACCACATCGCGTCGAGCAGTTCCGCGACCGCGTCGGCGTCCGGCGGCCGGGGGTTGGGATAGGGGTCGGCGGCCACCCGCCGGGCCATCTCGGGGAGCCGTTCGCGGGGGACGCCCAGGGCGGACAGGCGGGTCGGGCCCCGGTGCTCCCGGGCCAAGGCGGCGACGACCGCGACCGGGTCGGGCCCGGCCACCCTGGCCAGCCGTGCCGAGGCGGCGGGCGCCGACGGCAGGTTGAACGCCATGACGTGCGCCAGCAGCATCGTGTGCAGTTCGGCGTGCGGAAGGCCGAACGCGCCGCCGAGGACGTGCGCGAGCTGGTGGTGCAGCCCCATCCGGGTCCGCGCCAGGCAGATCCCGGCGAGCCACGCGGCCGACTGGAGGCGCGCGCGCCCCGCCGGCCCCGCCGGGTCGGCCAGCACTTCGGGCAGCGCGTCCAGGATGCCGCCTGCGGCCTCGGTCGCCAGCGCGTCCGTGACCATCGTGGCGTCCGGCGCCCACAGCGCCTCGACGGCGTGGGCGAGCGCGTTCATCGCGCTGGTCCGGGTCAGCCCGGACGGCATGCCGAGGGTGAGGCGGGGGTCGTAGACGACCGTCCCGGGCGCCAGCGACGGGGAGCGGCGCGTGGTCTTCACACCGTCCTCGGTCTCTCCCAGCACGGGCGTCATCTCCGAGCCCGCGTACGTGGTCGGCACCGCGACCTGCGGCATCCCCGTCCGCGCCGCCACCGCCTTGGCCAGGCCGATCGCGGAGCCGCCGCCGACCGCGACCACGCAGTCCGCGCCCACCGCCGCCTCCATGGCGCGCGCCGTCACGGCGACCGGGGTGTGCGGGGCGGGACGGTCGAAGCGCGCCGCGAGCCGGGCCCCGAGCGCCCCGGCGATCCGGTCGGCGGGCCCGGCGGCGGACGGCGCCGCGACCAGCAGCACCCTCGCCGCCCCGGTCCGCGCGACCTCGTCCGCGACGAGATCGCTCGCCCCCGGCCCGATCAGGACGCGGGACGGCAGCGTCTCGTGGACGACGACCTCGTCCGCACCGCTCATGACGACCGGCCCGACAAAACGATCATGTTCACTCTCCTGTACGGCGCTGCGGGCTCTATACCGCGTGACCTCTCTCTTACTCAGCGCCACGGCCCCCGCAGACGACACACACCTCCCCCGCGCCGTCGACCGGGCGAACGCCTTGCGCCTGCTCCCCCGGCCGGACGCCTCACGTGATGCGGACGGGGAGGGTGCGGGGGCCGCGGACCTGCCCGGCGGCCCAGGTGACCGCCGCCGGGTCGGCCAGGGCGAAGGACGGGACGCGCTCCAGCCAGACTTCGAGGGCCGTGCGCAGCTCCATGCGGGCCAGGTGCGAGCCGACGCAGCGGTGGATGCCGAGGCCGAAGGCGGCGTGCCGGTTGACCTCGCGGTCGATGACGACCTCGTCCGCCCGGTCGAACTGGGCCGGGTCCCGGTTGGCGGCGGGGAACGACAGCAGGATCCAGTCGTCGGCCTTCATCTCGGCGCCGCGCCAGTCCATGTCCTCCCGCACCAGCCTCGCCATCGTGACGGGCGCGAAGGCGCGCAGGAACTCCTCCATCGCGGTCGGCACGAGCGACGGGTCGGCGACGAGGCGCTCGCGGTCCGCGGGCGTCCCCGCCAGGTGCCACAGCGACGCGCCGATCGCGCTCCAGGTGGTGTCGATGCCCGCGATGAGCAGCAGCGCCATCGTGCCCGAGACGTGGGACGGCTCCAGCTTGCGGCCGTACAGCTCGGCCTCTATGAGGTAGGTGGTGAGGTCGTCCCGCGGGTTCGCCACATGGTCGCGGATCTGCTCCAGCAGGTAGTCGAACAGCTTGTCCATGCGCGCGATGCGCTCGTCCGGGGGGAGGTTGACCCCTTCGAGGGTGTTCTCGACGAACTCGCGGAACCGGGGCCCGTCCTCGGGCGGGAAGCCGAGCATGTCGGCGATGACCCGGATCGGGATGTGCTGCGCGTACTCCTGGGCGGCGTCCACGACGTCGCGGCCCTCGAAGGAGTCGATGAGCTCGTGGCAGTACGCCCGGGTCGCGGGCTCCAGCCGCGCCACCGCGGACTTCTTGAACGCGGGGAGCAGCAGCCTGCGCGCGTCGTGGTGGAACGGCGGGTCGGAGGAGATCGGCGGCGTGACGCCGACCGGCGCCGCCTCGCGCGGCGGGCGGAAGTTGCTCATGACGACCGAGCGTGAGGTGAAGCGCTCGGTGTCGTAGGCGATCGCCGCGACGTCCTCGTAGCGGGTCGGCAGCCAGCCGCCGCCGAACCGCTCGGTCCGCGCGACCGGGCAGCGCCGCCGCAGGTCGTCCTGGATCGGGTAGGGGTCGGCGGCCCATTCCGGTTCCAGGTGGGAGAAGTCGGTCGCCCAGTCGGAGACCGGGCCCGTGACGGCCTCGTTGCGCGTGCCGAGCGGCCGGTTCCCCCGCTCGTCCCGGAAGTCCCTGCCGAAGCGGTCGTCGGCGGTCATCTCACTCCTCCCCGAGGACGTCGATCGCCCGCTCGGGGCAGTTCGCGACCGCGAGGCGGGCCTCGTGCTCCCCGCCCTGGGGGACGGAGCCGTCCCCGAGGACCGTGCCGTAGCCCTCGTCGTCCTCGCCGAACAGGCCGGGGGCCAGGTCGTAGCACCGGCCGTGCCCCTGGCAGCGCTTCGGATCGATCCGCACCTTCATCGTGTTCCTCCCGTGTGGGACGGCGGCGGAGCCGGGCGGAGCGAGCGCGCCCACGATCCGCGCGAGCAGCGCGGCCCACTCCTCGTCGCCGACGGCGTGCAGGTCCGGTGGGATGAGCGCGCTCCCCATCCCGAGCACCAGGCAGAAATGGGCGAGCGCGTCCGGTGACAGCGCCGGGTCCATCTCCTCGCCCGCCTGGGCGACGCGCATGAGACCGGCGAGCCAGTCGGCGCGCTCGCCGACGTAGTCGCGCATGGGACGGGCGACCTCCTCGTCCCGGCGGGCCGCGACGAGGGCCTCCACGACGAGGTGGGCGCGGGCGTCGCGGCGCTTCGGCAGCCACCGCCCGATGGCGAGCAGCAGCTCGACGACCGGTCGCTCGGGGTCGGCGTCGAACAGGTCGGCCAGCAGCCGCCGCCCGTGCGCGCGCAGCGCGGCCACCAGCAGCTCGGCCTTCGACCCGAAGTGCGCGTACAGGGCGCCGTTGCTGACGCCGGCGGCCCGCGCGATGTCGGCGACGCGCGTCCCGTCGTAGCCGCGCCGGGCGAACTCGTCGGCCGCGGCGCTCAGCAGCCGTTCCCGCGTCTCCGCCCGGGTGACGCCCGCGACACGCCCCATACCGGAATTAAACGAGCGTTCATTTGAGGGGTCAAGGGACTTGGCAAAGCAGGAGGTTCCGGACAGGTTCCCTTGACTCCGGGTCCGGCGGGCTCCGATACGCGTGGCGCATAATGAAAGCTACTTTCACAAACTGAAAGAAATGGCGGGCAGGACGACGTTTCCAACGGGTCTGCGACCCCGTCCGGGCCCCGGGCCCGGACGGGACCGGGTGCTGCGCACCAACCTGTCCACCGCGTCCGGCGCCGCGCAGGCGGCGGGACGGCTGGGCACGGCCGCGGAGATCGTCGGCCCGATACTGTTCCTGTCCTCGCCGCACGCGGCTCCGCGCGCCCATCCGGCCGAAGCTTCGTCGCCGGACCGGGGAGCGGGGGCCCGCCCGCCGCCGGCTGAGCCGGGTCAGCGCCCGCCGAGCAGGCGGGAGATCTCCGCGCACGCCTCCTGGACCCGGGGCCGGATCTCCTCCAGGAGGCGCGCCGTCGGCACCTCCGTCGCGGGCACGGCCACGTTGACGGCGGCCACCGCCGCGCCGGACGCGTCCCGGACGGGCGCCGCGACCGACCGGAGCCCGTAGGCGAGCTCCTCGTCCTGGAGGGCCCAGCCGCGGCTCCGGATCTCCGCCAGCGCGGGCCGCAGCGCGTCCAGTGAGGCCGCGGCGTTGGGGCCCGCCGCCCCCGCGAAGGACTCCTCGGTCAGCACGCGCTCCAGCTCCGCGTCGTCGAGCTGGGACAGCAGCATCTTGCCCATCGAGCTGCGGACGGCCGGAAGCCGCGACCCGACCTGGATGTTCGCCGTCACCAGGTCGTTGTTGCGCAGCCTCACCAGGTACAGCACGTGGTCCCCCGACAGCACGCCGAGGTTGGCCGTCTGCCCGGTGGCGTCGGCGAGCCTGCGCAGCGGCCCGTCCGCGAGCTGGACGAGGTCCAGGCTGCGCAGGGCCGAGAAGCCGAGCGTGAGAACCTTCGGCGCGGGCCGGTAGGCGCCGTCCGGAAGCTGCTCCAGGAACCCCTCGGCGGTCAGGGTGGCCGCCATCCGGAAGGCGGTCGGAAGGGGCAGGCCCGCCGCCGCGGCCATGTCGGTCAGCTTCATGGCCGGGCGCTGCTCGGAGAACAGCCCGAGGAGGCGCAGGCCCTTCGCCAGCGCCTCCACGTGGTAGCCGCTCTTCGGACCGCCCCGGTCGCCGGCGGCGCGGGGCGGCGTACGGTCACGCGGGGGCACGGGCGCCTCGCTTTCTGCCTGGCCTGCGGACACTGCGCCCTCATCGTACGGACGCCGCGTCCGTGCGCGTCACCGCACGGCGGCGGAGTAGGAGTCCGCGTGCTCGTTCCTCCTCACGGTGAGGAATCCGGCGAGCGCGGCGAGCGCCGCGACGGCCTCCCCGGCGAAGCTGATCGTCTTGTCGGCGTACCACTGCGGGTCGTACATCCGGGGGATCGGGCCGAGCTGCCCGAAGTCGACGAAGTAGTACAGCAGCACGGCACCGGCCGCGCTCGCCGCGACGACGAACGCGATCGCGTACGTCCACCTCCGGGCCCAGGCGAGCACGAGCAGGGCCGCGACCGCCGCCGCGATCGCCTGGCCGTAGAACAGGTCGTCTCCCGGGATGACGTCGCTCGGGGTGTTGGGCCCGGGGGCCATGTCGGGCGCGAAGCGCCAGTGCACGACGGCGTCGGCCGCGAGTCCGGCGGCCACGAGTACACGAAGAAGGATGCCCATGCCCATTGCACGGCGAGACCCGTCCGGCGGATCAACCCGGCGGAACATTCGTCTTGGCCGGGCCCGGCCAAGACGGTCCGTCCGCCCGGCGCGTCACTCGGGGAAGCTCTCGGCGCGGCGGGCCCTGACCCGCCGCCAGCTCCAGAACAGCAGCCCGAAGAGGATGAAGCCGGACAGGATGAGCCCCGAGCCGGTGCTCCATCCGCTGAGCGGCAGCTCCTCCACGAGCCCCCAGGCCACGCCCGCGCCGAACAGCGCGAGACCGGTGAGGACGGAGCCCGTGAGGCGCCACCAGGACGTCACGCTCTCCTCGGCGGCCTGGATCGCCCGCTCCCGGACGGGCTCGACGTAGCGGTTCACGGCCGGGAACTCGCGGGAGAGGATGAGCAGGCCCGCCAGCACGAGCAGCAGCCCGGGTCCGGGCAGCACGAGCAGGGCGACACCGGCCAGCAGCACGGCGCCGCCGACGATGATGACAAACCCCTGCCGGGTGGACCTCCCGTATCCCATGCGCCTCCCCGTCCCCGAGTTCCACCGGGCCCGTTCCCGGTCCCTGCCCCGCCCGCGGCATCCGGTAACGGCCGCGCCGGGTACCGGCCGGTCTACCCGCCTCAGCGGATCTTGCGCGCGGCCCGCCGCCGATTTCCGCGGGTCCGGCCCCGCGGCGCCCTCCCGTGACGCCCCGGCAGCGCGCTGTGACTCCGGGGGTTCTGGCGCGTTTCGTTAGGTATGCTCCACGAGCCCCTCCCAGGATCAGAGATCTTTCATGACACAGACACCCGAGGCGTCCGTCGTGCCGGTTCCAGACTCCGCCGAGGCGGCGGTCCCCGGCTCCGCCCCGGCGGCCGCGTCCCCCGCATCCCCCGCCCCCGCGGAGCGCCCGCTGGACAAACCGCGGACACCGGGCGGCGCGGCTCCCCGAGGACGCGACCCGCACCTGGACAACGCCAAGTACCTGGCGATCCTGCTCGTCGCGGGCGGGCACGCGCTGTCCGGCCTGCGGGACGTCCCGCTGGCCGCGGCGCTCTGGAACTTCATCTACCTGTTCCACATGCCGCTGTTCCTCATGATCAGCGGATACCTGTCCAAGCGGTTCACGCTCACCGACGACAAGGCCGTGCGGCTGGTCGGCTCGACCATCGCGCCGTACCTGATCTTCCAGTGCGCCTACAGCCTGTTCGCCTGGGGCGTCGACGGGCGGAAGCTCCAGTTCGACGCGCTGGACCCCTACTACCTGACCTGGTTCCTGCTGGCGCTGTTCGTCTGGCGGCTGCTCACCCCGGTGTGGCGGCGGCTCAGGTTCCCGCTCGCCACGGCCGTGCTCGTCGCCCTCCTCACGTACATGGCCGACATCGGGAACACGCTCGACCTGTACCGGATCCTCGGGCTGGCGCCGTTCTACGTCCTCGGGCTGACGCTGTCGCCGGAGGTGATCCAGATCGTCCGGCGGCCGTGGGCGCGGATCACGGGCGCCGCGCTCCTGGCGGCCGCGCTCGCGGGCGCGTACCTCACCCAGGACCGCATGAACGCGCGGTGGCTGAACTGGGACACCTCCAACGGCGACCTCGGCGTGGACGAGCTCACCGGCACCGTGATGCGCGCCGGGCTGCTGCTCACCGGGACGGTGCTGATCCTGGCCTTCCTCGCGGTCACCCCGTCCCGCCGCACCTGGTACAGCGATCTCGGCTCCGCCACCATCTACGGCTACCTGCTGCACGGCTTCGTGATGCGGCTGTTCACGTTCGAGGGCTGGCACAAGCTCGCCTGGTTCGACACGATCCCCGGCGTGCTGTCGGCCCTGCTGGCCGGTTTCGTCATCGTCACGGTGCTGAGCACCTCCCCGGTGCGCCGGGTGACCCGCTGGGCCGTCGAACCCGACATGAGGCCCCTCTTCGGCAAGTGAGACGGGCCACGGCGCGGGGGGGCGCGGCGGCCGCAACGATCACGGTCCGGGCCGCCGCAACCCCCGTCACGCAAGGGTTACCGGAAGCTGGAAGGTCGATGAATTCGCCTCAAAGTTCTACAGACCGGGTAGAGTAAGGCGGCAGTTCCCCCCTGTGCGGATCACCAGCCCTGCGAAAGCCGCGCCGCCCGCACCCCCAGATCCCACGGGTGACTGCACCACGTTCGGTTGTCGGCCGCCGTTCCGGCTGCCATGAAGGAGAAGGACGGTCGCATTGGTCAAGGCGCCGCAGGGTGAGCATCGCGTCGTCGCCGTCATCCTGGCGGGTGGCAGCGGACAGCGGATGGGTCTCAGCACTCCCAAGCAGCTCCTCAAGATCGCCGGGAAGACGATCCTCGAACACACGCTGGGCGTGTTCGAGGAGGCCCCCGACGTCGACGAGATCATCGTCCTGATGAACCCCGGCTTCCTCCAGGACGCCGCGGACTGCGTGCGCAAGGCCGGCTGCACCAAGGTCAAGGCCGTGCTCCCCGGCGGGACGTCCCGGAACGCCACCACGCAACTCGCCCTCGACGCGCTCGCCGACCACCCGGCCGAGACGACGAGCGTGCTGTTCCACGACGCGGTGCGCCCGCTGCTGTCGCAGCGCATCATCCGCGACTGCGTGGCCGCGCTGCGCGAGCACCGTGCGGTGGACGTCGCCATCCCGTCCGCCGACACGATCATCCAGGTCGACGAGGACGTCATCGTGGACGTCCCGCGCCGGGCGAACCTGCGCCGCGGGCAGACCCCGCAGGGCTTCCGCCTCGCCACCATCCGCGACGCCTACGAGAAGGCGTGGCGGGACGAGAACTTCGAGGCGACCGACGACTGCACGGTGGTGCTGCGCTACCTGCCCGGCACCCCGATCTACGTCGTCCCCGGCGACGAGCACAACATGAAGGTCACCGAGCCCGTCGACATGTTCGTCGCGGACAAGCTGTTCCAGCTCGCCTCCTCCGACGCCCCCGACCTGACCGAGGACGAGTACGCCGAGGCGCTCGGCGGCAAGACGATGGTCGTGTTCGGCGCCAGCCAGGGCATCGGCCTCGCCATCGCGGAGCTGGCCCAGCGGTTCGGCGCCCGCGTCTTCGGCTACAGCCGCGGCGCCACCCGCACCCACGTCGAGCGGCCCGAGGACGTCGCCGGCGCGCTCGCGCAGGCCTACTCGGCGACCGGCCGCGTCGACTTCGTCGTCAACACGGCGGGCATCCTGCGGATCGGCCGGCTCGACGCGATCGACCCGGACGCGATCGAGGAGGCGCTGCGCGTCAACTACCTCGCGCCGATCCACATCGCGCGGGCGTCGTACCCCTACCTGGCGAAGACCGGCGGGCAGCTGCTGCTCTACACGTCCAGCTCCTACACCCGCGGGCGCGCCGACTACAGCCTGTACTCCTCCGCCAAGGCGGCCACGGTGAACCTCACCCAGGCGCTGGCGGACGAGTGGTCCGGCGACAAGGTGCGGATCAACTGCATCAACCCCGAGCGGACCAGCACCCCCATGCGGACCGCGGCGTTCGGCCAGGAGCCCCCGCACACCCTGCTGAGCGCCGACCAGGTGGCCCGCACCTCCCTGAACGTCCTGCTCTCCGGCCTCACCGGGCAGGTCATCGACGTGCGCCGTGAAGACCCCCTCAGCGGCGGCCGCTCCGGCTGACCGTCCCACCCCCGCACGCGCCCGCTCGGCCCGGCGGGCGCGTTCCCCCCTTCCCTTCTCCCCAACTGCGCCACCCCCCAGGCGCTGACAAGACGGAGGTGTGCCGTGCGGCGTCTCGTCTCCCGGTACTCGGCTCTCACGCGGTACTCATCGGTGCTGTGGCTGCCCATCACGCTCGGGCTGCTGGTCGGGGCGGCCGCGGCCGGGTCGCCCTGGGCGTTCCTCGGCGCCGCCGTGCTCTGCTACGCGGCCGAGTTCGGCGTCGGCCGGACGCTGCCGGACGCGGCCAGGCCGCTGCGCTGGGGCCAGATGAGCCCGGGCGCGCGGGTCCTGGTCCGGCAGGCGGCCCTGGTGCTGCTGCTGGTCCAGTCGGGCGACGCCGGGAGGCCGACCGTCGTCCTGGCGGCCATCGGCCTGCTGCTGGTCGACTGGCTCCGGGCCGCGACCCTCGCCGGCGCGGTCGCCTCGCGCCGCGTCAACCGGCTGCCCTTCGCCACCCGCAACCTCGGGGAGGGCGAGCCGACGCTCCCCGCCCCCGCCGCCCCCTGGCAGGCCCGGCTCACCCTCCTCCTGGAGAGCCACGCCGACCTCCCGGCGCTGCTGTTCGGGACCGTCGGGCTCCTGCTCGGCGTCCCGGTCCTGGTGGTCGCCGGGCTGCTCGGCACCGCCGCCGCCGCCGTCGCCGTCGCGGCCGCGCAGCTCCCGCGGCTGCGCCGGATGCGCGCCCTCCTCAACGCCGACCGGACGGGCCGCGACGTGCAGCGCCGCGTGAACCGGTACAAGCCCGAGGTCGTCCTGTACTTCACCGGCCCGCCCACGACCGTCTACCAGGCCAACATGTGGCTGGAGACGCTGGAGCGGCTGGACCGCAAGGCGATGGTCCTCGTGCGCTCCCCCGAGGTCGTCCGCGCGCTCGCGCCCACCTCGCTCGCCGTCGTGTGCATCACGCGGGCCGAGGACATGATGAACTTCGACCTCGGCACCGTGAAGGTCGCGCTCTACCCCGGCAACACCGGCAAGAACCTCCACCTGCTCCGCGAGGAGCACATCAAGCACGTGTTCGTCGGACACGGCGACAGCGACAAGGGCCCGAGCTCCAACCCGGTCAGCAAGGTCTTCGACGAGGTGTGGGTGGCCGGCCCGGGGGGCCGCGACCGGTACCACAACTCCGACGCCGGGGTGCGCGACGAGGCCATCGTCGAGGTGGGCCGCCCGCAGCTCGGTGAGATCACCACCGAGCCGTCCGGCGGACCCGTCCCCACCGTCCTGTACGCGCCCACCTGGGAGGGCTGGGACAACGAGCACGGCTACAGCTCCCTGCTCGGCATGGGCGAGCGGATCGTCCGGACGCTGCTGGAGCAGGGGCCGCGGCTGCGCGTCATCTACCGGCCGCACCCCTACACCGGCCGGCGGCTGCCGGAGGCCGCCGCCGTGCACGCCCGGCTCATCAAGATGATCGAGCAGGCGAACCGGGGCGGCGCGGGCGGCCACCAGGTGGTCACCGGCGCGGACGCCTCCCTCTACGAGTGCTTCAACCGGTCGGACATGCTGATCACCGACATCTCCAGCGTGATCTCCGACTACATCCCGAGCCTGAAGCCCTACGTCGTCACCAACCCCGACGGGATGGACGAGAACCTCTTCAAGACCGAGTTCCCGTCCGCGTCGGCCGCCTACCTGCTGAGCCCCGGCTGCGGCGAGCTGGCCGACATCCTCGCCGTCGCGGCGACGCCCGGCCAGGACCCGCTGGCCGCGGAGCGGCGCACGCTCCGCGACTACCTGCTGGGCCCCGAGCACCCGGACGCCATGACGCGGTTCGCCGCCGCCGTCGACGCGCTCGCGCAGGCCGGCCCCAGGTCGACGATGTACCGCGACTCCGGCCGAGCCGTCTCGGCGGCCACCGAGCACGCCTAAAGTGGCCCTCACAGTCACTTCGCGAGCGTAGAGGGGCCATGACGCAACCCCTGGTCAGCGTGATCGTCCCGGTGTACCAGTGCCGGGACGCGGTGGGCGGGGCACTGGAGTCGGTCTTCGCCCAGTCCCTGCCCGCCGAGCAGGTCGAGGTCATCGCCGTCGACGACGGCTCGACCGACGGCGGCGGCGAGCTGCTCGACGAGCTCGCCCGCGCCCACGACCGGCTGACGGTCGTCCACCAGCCGAACTCCGGAGGCGCGGGCGCGCCGCGCAACCGCGGCCTGGAGCTGGCGACCGGGACGTTCGTGTTCTTCCTGGACGCCGACGACCGGCTGGGCCCGGAGGCGCTGGAGCGCATGACGGCGATGGCCGAGCGCAACGGCACCGACATCGTCCTCGGCAAGCAGGTCGGGACGGGCGGCCGCAGGGCGCCCAAGGTGTTCGACCGCTCCATCGAGCGCACCCACGTCCTCGACCCGGACTGCGACCTGTTCCCCCGGATGTCGATGGCCGCGCTCCAGCTCTTCCGCCGCTCCCTGGTCGAACGCGAGAGGCTGCGCTTCACCGAGGGCATGCTCTCCCACGAGGACCAGCTCTTCACCGCCGGCGCCTACCTGGCGGCGAGCGGCGTGTCCGTCCTCGCCGACTACGACTGCTACTACTGGGCGGCGCGGACGGACGGGTCGAGCGCCACCCAGGTCGGCGGGGCCCCGCCGGCCGAGGTGCACGCGATCGCCAACCGCGCGATGGCCCTGGTCGCCGAGTACGCCGAGCCGGGCGAGCTGCGCGACCGGCTGCACTACCGGTACCTGCTCCTGGAGGTCTTCGGCCTGCTCGAACAGCGGTACCTGCCCGCGTCGGGCGAGGGCCGCGAGATCATCCTCAAGGGTTGCCGCGAGCTGCTGGAGACATGGCTCACCCCGGGCCTGCTGGAGCTCTACGACCCCCGGCGGCGCGTGTTCGCGCACTGCCTGAAAAACCATCTCGACGAGGAGCTCGCGGAGGTCCTGCGGTTCCACCAGACCGGAAGGCACCCCGGCCTCCACATCGAGGACGGGCGCGTCTACCTCAAGTACCCGTTCTTCCGTGACGCGTCGGCGGCCATCCCCGACGCGTGCTACGAGACCCGTGAGCCCGTGCGGGTGCGGCACGACCTCACCGGACTCTCCTGGACGGACGACGCCCTGCGGCTCACCGGCGAGTTCCTGCCGCACCACGTGGACGAGGCGGCTTCCGCCCTGCACCTGGTACTGGAGGACGGCACCGGAACCCGTCACCGGATCGAGTGCCAGGTCTCCTCCTCCGTCCGCACCGACAAGGGCCTCGCCACCACCTACACGGCATCGTTCCTCCCGGTCCCCGGCTCATGGCCTGATGGACGGTGGACCATGGCCCTGGAGGCGGCGGTCGGCGGCCTCACCCTGACCTCCCCCGTCGTGAAGCCGCGCGGGTTCGCCGTCCCGCGCGCGGCGGTCGCCCCGGCGGACGGACGGTGGCGCCTCGTCCGGCCGCTGGCGCCGCACGAGCGGAAGAGGCTGACGATCGAGGTGGGCGGCGCGCTCAAGCCCACCGACTTCGAGGACGTCCAGATCGGTCAGGCGCGGGGGCGCCGGCTGCGCGTGGAGGCGGATCCACCTCCCGTCCTGGGGGCAGGCGAGTCTCCGGCGATGACCGTCGTCCTGCGGCGCTCCGGCAAGGGCGGCGGAGAGATCCGCACCGCCCTGCGGCACCATCCCGGACGGCCGTCGCACCGGTGCGCCGACCTGCCGGTCGCCCGCGCGCACCCCGGCGTCTGGCGCGCCTCATTCCAGATCGACGGCGTGGGCGATCCGGTCGCCGTGCGGCTGCCGGAGGGCACCGGGCGCCTCGGGCCGCTGACCGCCTCGCTGGTGCCGCCCCGCCGCGCGTACGTCAGGCTCGACGAACGCCCGCTGGCCGTGCACATCACAGACCCTCTGCGCGCGCGGGCGGGCAGAGCGCTGGGCTCGATAGCTTCGCGACGGAAAGGTACCGAATGAGCCACCGCATCCTGCCGAGTGCGCAGGTAGACCCGAGCGCCGAGCTCGGCGACGGCACCACCGTCTGGGACCTCGCCCAGGTGCGCGAGAACGCCCGGCTCGGCGAGGGCTGCATCGTGGGCCGCGGCGCCTACGTCGGCGCGGGCGTGCGGATCGGCGACAACGTCAAGCTGCAGAACCACGCGCTCGTCTACGAGCCCGCCGTGCTGGAGGACGGCGTGTTCGTCGGCCCCGCCGTGGTGCTCACCAACGACCGCGAACCCCGCTCGGTGGCGCCGGACGGCAAGCTGAAGCGCGGCGACGACTGGGAGGCCGTCGGCGTCCACGTCGCCGAGGGCGCCTCGCTCGGGGCCCGCAGCGTGTGCGTCGCGCCGGTCCGCGTGGGCCGCTGGGCGATGGTCGCCGCGGGCGCGGTGGTCACCCGCGACGTCCCCGACTTCGCGCTGGTCGCGGGCGTCCCCGCCCGCCGCATCGGCTGGGTCGGCCGCGCGGGGGCCCGGTTGACCGAGCGGCCGGACGAGCAGGGAGTATGGGAGTGTCCGCGGACCGGCGAGCACTACGCCGAAGTGCCCGCCGGGGACGGTTCGCAGGTGACGGTCCTCATCGAGAGGGAACAATGAACGTCAAGGTCCTCAGCATCGTCGGCGCGCGGCCGCAGCTGGTGAAGCTCGCTCCCATCGCCGCCGCCCTGGCCTCGCAAGACCACCGGCACGTCATCGTCCACACGGGGCAGCACTACGACGCCGACCTGTCGGACGTGTTCTTCTCCGGTCTCGGCATCCCCGACCCGGACGTGCACCTCGGCGTGGGGTCCGGCAGCCACGGCGTCCAGACCGGGGCCGTCATGTCGGCGCTGGACCCGATCCTGGAGAGGGAGCGTCCCGACTGGGTCCTCGTCTACGGGGACACGAACTCGACGCTGGCCGGGGCGGTGTCGGCCGTCAAGCTGCACCTTCCCGTCGCGCACCTGGAGGCGGGGCTCCGGTCCTTCAACCGCCGGATGCCGGAGGAGCACAACCGCGTCCTCACCGACCATGCCGCCGACCTGCTGCTCGCCCCCACCGAGGAGGCGATGCGCCACCTCGCCGCCGAGGGACTCGCGGAGCGCAGCGTCCGCACGGGCGACGTGATGGTGGACGTGTGCCTCCGGATGCGGGACTCGGTCCTGGCGGGCACCGCCGGCGCCCCCGGCCTCCCGGAGGGGATCGATCCCGATCAGCCCTACATGGTCGCCACCCTGCACCGGGCGGAGAACACCGACGACGCCGCGCGCCTCGGCCTGCTCACCGACTCCCTCGCCGACCTTCCGGTCCCGGTGGCGCTCCTCGCCCACCCCCGGCTCGTCGCCCGCGCCGAGGCGCACGGGATCAAACTGGAGCGGGGCGCCGTCCGGGTCGGCCGCCCGCTCCCCTACGCCGGCATGGTCGCGGCCGTGCTCGGCTCGCAGGGTGTGATCACCGACTCCGGAGGCCTCCAGAAGGAGGCCTTCCTCCTCGAACGTCCGTGCACGACCCTGCGCACCGAGACCGAATGGCCGGAGACGCTGGCCGGCGGGTGGAACGCGCTGGTCCCCGACCCCGGTGAGCTCGGCGCCTCCCAGTGGGCGGCGACCGCCACACGGCCCGCCCCGGACGCGCCGCGCGGCACCCCGTACGGCGACGGCCGCGCGGCCGAGACCGTCGCGGCCGTCCTCGCGGAGCGTGCGCGCGGCTGAGCCTCCCGGTCAGCCCGCCGGATCGAGCGTCCTCACCTGCTGCGTCGTCACGGTGAGGTCCGGATGCCGGCGGGCCAGCCGCCAGGCGCACGGGACCGACACGTCGTCCATCACGATGACCCGGCCGACCTCCGCCATGTCGACGGCGCGCAGGGCGCCGCGGCGCGCGAGGCGGGCCAGCAGGAGCGGCCGGACGTGCCGGTAGAAGGGCAGGAAGAGCCGCCGGTGGACGGCACTGGAGACGCGGCTCTGCACGCGTTCCGCAACGGCGCCCGGACGGCCGAGCCGCTTCAGGGGCCGCACGATCCTGCGGGGCGCCCTGCTCACGAGCGCATGCTCCAGCCTGAGCAGCGGATGCCCGGCCTCGGGCCCGTCCAGCCGGTGCAGCCGAGCCCTCTCGTCCAGAGTCTCCCAGCCCCTCGGCTCGGCGGTGACCACGTCGACCCGCGCTCCCTGCTCGTCCAGGAAGGACGCGGCCAGGCCCATCACCCTCTTGTGGCCGCGTCTGTGGCTTCTGGGGTCCATGGCCAGGATGAGCACCCGGGGGGCCCGTCCAGCGTTCATGTCGTCGCCTCCCAGCGTGGTCATCCGGCGGCGTGCCCGCGGTCCGCCAGCTCGGTCAGCCGCCGCACCAGCGGCTCCAGCGACACACCGCGCTCGAACCGGCCCGCGTAGGAGCGCGCCTCGTCGAGCTGCCGCTGGTCGAGCCCGGCGGCGGCCTTCGCGGCCGCGACCATCGACCCCGCGACGGCCCTCGGTTCCAGCCCGCCGGGGTTGAACCACAGCGGGTAGTCCCGGAGGACCTCCTCCGCCGCAGAACCCGGGGCGTGGACGGACACGACGGGACGTCCCGCCGCCATGTACTCGAAGATCTTCCCGGAGGTCACGTAGCGCGCGCCTCCCGCCAGGAACACCAGGACGTCGGTGTTCCGGTAGACGTCGTGCAGCTCTGTCTTGGACACCGGCCCGCGGTACCGCACGCCGGGCGGCAGGCTCTGCCCGCCGTCGCCCTCCCCTTCGAGGCCGGTCGCGAGCCTCTGGTGGAGGCTGCCGTCGGCCCCCTTGAAGAACCCGAGGTAACCGTGCAGGTCCAGCCCCGCGTTCGCCAGGTCGGGATGCTCGCGGGCACGGTCGAAGCCCTCCAGCATCGCCTCGATGGGCTGGTTGCCGGTCAGCGTGCCGACGTAGGAGAAGCGCGGGCGGCGCTCCTTCCCTCCGTCGAGGATCTTCGTGGGCGGTCCGACCGTGTCGGCGAGGGTGTCGGAGTCCCAGCCGTTCGGCACGACCATCATCCGGTCCGCCGCGTGCGGGTAGCGCTCGGCGTGCCAGGACCGGATCGCCTCGTTGACGAAGACCACGTTGGACGCCCGCCCCAGCACCCGGCGCTCCCACGCCAGGGCCGGGTGCCCCTCGTCGAACGCGGGCCTCTCGTTGAACAGATCGAGGGTCCAGGCGTCGCGGTTGTCCAGGATGTAGGGCGTCCGGGTCAGCCGGTTGAACAGCCACGCCGCCCCGAACGAGGTGAACGGGTTCCCGGTCGCCAGGACGACGTCGAACCCGCGGCGGGCGTGCATGCGCAGCGCGCGGCGCACGCTCGCGAGTCCCCAGGACGCGTAGTGCTCCGGGAACACGTGCTTCTGCCCCCAGTCGTAGCTCCGGCGGGCGAGATGCGGGAACGTCCCGCGGAACCTGCCGAAGTCGTGCAGGTCCCGCTGCCATGCGAACTGGTGCAGACCCGGCCGCACCACGGTGATCCGCGGATCGACCGAGTCGAGCAGCTTCTCGTCGAGCGAGCCGATGGCGTCGCGCAGGAAGGACATCGGCGCGGCGAAGACCGTGACGTCCCATCCCCGCTCGACGAGGAGGTTCGCCGTCGCCCGGGGACGGTAGACGCCGCTGGCCCGCGAAGGCGGGAAGTAGAAGGCGAGGTACAGAAGACGCGGACGGCGTTTCGTCATGGTTCTCACCTTTCGGGCCGGCCGACGACAGTCCCTGCGCCGGCGGCGGTGGAGACGGGCCCCGCATGGGCGGCGGTGTAGGCGAGCCGGGCTCCCGAGCCGACGACGAGGTCGCGCAGCTCGGAGGCGGTGACCGCCGACTCCGCGTCTCCGACGACGACCAGGTCGATCGATCTTCTGACCAGGAGGTCGCGGTGGGCGACGCGCTCCCGGACCCGGACGGGATCACGCTGGTAGAAGCCGAGGAGCCGGTGGTGGATCGGCCGGGCGACGCGGCGCCGGTGGAACGACTGCATGCGCGCTCCGACCCCCTCCACCGGGCCGCGCAGGCACACGCGCATCAGGAACAGGGGGACGCGGTCCACCAGCAGCCGCATCACCGCGGGCCGATGGCCGCGCACGAGCCTGCGCCATTCGACCATCTCGGCGTCTTCGGGCAGCGGGTCGTTCCGCCACCTGGCCGGGTCGCCGACCAGCACGGTCGCGGCTCCCCCCGCCGCGAGGACGTGTTCGGCCTCTGCGACGATCACATGCCGGCGTGATCCGCCCAGAGCGAGGAAAAGGACGTTCACGATTCCCCTCCTCCCTTCGCGCCCGTGTCCGGGAACCAGTGCCGGTGATGCGCCTCCGCCACCGCGCCGTATCCGAACCGGGCCTCCAGCACCCGCCCGGCCTCGGCCAGGTCGAGGTCGTGCGGAAACCGGTCGCGCAGCCGGCGGTAACCGTCGATGATCGGCTCCGCGCCCTCGCCGACCTCGACCATCTCCCCGGCCGCGCCCTCCACGCCCGCCAGCGTCCGCTCGGGGCCACCGCAGCGGGTGACCAGCACCGGCATCCCCGCCGCCACCGCCTCGACGACCGAGACGCCGAACGTCTCCCAGCGGGCCGGGTGGACGAGGAGGTCGTGCTCGCGCATGAGCCGGGTGCACTCGTCCAGGGGGACCGGGGGCAGGAACGACACGGCGTCCTGGACCTCCAGCTCCGCGGCGCGCTGCGCGAGCCGGTCGCCCAGAGCCCCCTTCCCGACCATGGTCAGGGTGAGCGCGGGGTCCTCCGCCCGGCACTTGGCGAACGCCTCCAGCAAGGGGCCGACGCCCTTGCGCTCGATGAGGCTGCCCACGTACAGCCAGCGGCGCAGCTCGGTGACCGGCCGGGCACGGGTCACGCCGAACGAGATCGGGTTCGGGATCACGTCGATCTTGCCGGAGTACGCCGGGAACGCCGCCACCAGCTGCTCGCGCAGGGCCTCCGTCACCGCGAAGAAGCGCGTGCACCGGTCGAGGACCCGCTCGTACAGCGCGTGCGAGTCCGGCTGTTCGAGGACCTGGTCGAGGTAGGAGGCGTGCTCGGTCACGAACACCCTCGCGTCCGGACGGGCGTTCTCCAGCGCCGTCCAGCCACCCCGGAGGCCGACGTGGGCGTGCACCACCCTCGCCGGGATCGGCTCGCCGTCCAACGCCAGGCGAAGCCCCTCCGCGTGTTCCCGGGCCTGCGCCCCGAAGGTGCGTCCCCGCATGAGGACCGGGACGCGCAGCAACCGGGCCGCTCCGGGCGCCGGGACGTACTCCAGCGCGTCCGGCAGCAGACGCCGGTGCGCCTCCTCAGCCGCCGCCCCGGCCTCCGGCCCGCCCCTGAGCGGCCAGCCGTCGGTGTGGTAGACGGTGACCGCGCCGCAGCCCGGCGCGGTCGCCTCCACCATCGCCTGGACGAACGCCCCCTGGAACTTGTGGTGCGGGGCGGGGTACCAGGGCGTGAGGACGGCCACATCCCTTTCGCCGGCGCCGTTCATCGCCTAGGCCGCCCTCGGGGAGGGCCGCGCGGCGGTCGGCAGCAGTTCCGTGTAGACGCCGTCCAGGATCTCGGCCTGCGCCTCCCAGGTCCACGCGCGGAGCAGGTCCGGGCGTGCGTCGTACACGGCGCGGTACCGCTCCGGGTCGCTCAGCACGGCCTCGGCGGCCCGGACGTAGTCGTCCTCGTCCTCGGCCCGGAACACCTCGCCCTGCCCGGTGCCCCGCACCATCTCGCTCATCGCCTTGACGTCGCTGACGACGATCGGGAGCCGCGCGTGCGAGTACTCGAAGAACTTCGTGATCAGCGCGATCTCGTGGTTCGGCCAGTGGTGGATCGGGATGGCGCCGAAGTCCGCCGCCGCCAGGAACGGGACGACCTGGTCGAACGGAACGTACGGCAGGATGTGCACCCGGTCCCGGACACCGAGCTCGTCGGCGCGCTGGAGCAGCCGCTTCGCCTCGCTGCCTCCCGGCACCGGAACGACCAGGGCGACGTGCAGCCCCGCCAGCCGCGGCAGGGTCTCGATCATGATGGTGAGGCCGCGCGGCTCGGAGGCGCCGCCGCTGTAGACGGCGATCGGGGTGCCGGCGTCCACGCCGCACAGCTCCCGCAGGTCAGGAATGAAGCCGGAGGCGGCCGGGTCCTCCCCGATGAGCGGCGCGTTGAGCACGACGGCCGGCTTGTGCCGGAGCCCGTGGTGCTCGACGAGCATGTCGGCGAGGGCCGCCGAGACGGTCACCACCGCGTCGGCCGCGCCGGCGTACTCGCGTTCGTAGGCGCACACGGCGGGATGCCAGCGCGCCCCGTCATGCCAGGGGCGGATGCCGGGAAGGAACTCGTGCGCGTCCCACACGAGCTTCACCTCGCGGCCTCTGGCCCGCGCACGCCGCACGGCGCGCGCGCCGACCCCGAGCATGCGGAAGTCGTTGGCGTGGATGATGTCCGGTTCGAGCTCGTCGACGGTCGCCCTGTAGGCGGTGTCCCAGTCCCACAGGCCGCGGTCCAGAACGCGCCAGGCCCGATCGCCCAGGAGCTTCCGCCAGAACGCGAGGGTGAGGCGCTCGACCGGCGAGTTCGCGTCCGTGCGGGCCCTGGTGAGGGAGTCCGTCTGGTGGGCGCGCAGCGCGACCCAGCTCTGCTGGGTCTTCGCCGAGATCCGCCGGGCCCACAGCCATGCCTTCCACACCGGCCCGTCGAAGCCGGGTGCGAGGCGGGTCGCGGCGATGTCGGCCCGCCGGGACTGGACCAGCCGCCGCCGGTACGCCGCGACCTCCGTGTGCGGATAGGCCAGCGGACGGCGGAGCGTGGACCGCCAGACCCGGGCGCGCGGCCTGCTGAGGATCTCCTGCCGCGGGACGAGCAGGACGCGGGCGCCGCCCAGCCGCCAGGTCTGCCTCCTCCGGCCCCGGACGCAGCCGAGGAGGTGCACCTCCCACCCCGCGGCGGCGATGGACGTCGCGGCCTTCTGCACCCGGGAGTCCTTGTCGACGCCGTTGTCGACGAGCATGACGACACGGCCACGCGATTCCCCGGGATCGCTCTCCCCCACGGTGCGCATACGGCATCCTCCGTTCGGTCCAGCCGTGCCATCCGGCGCCGAGTGGCGGATGAGCGGCACGGTCGTTCGGCGGTAAGACGCGACTCACCTGCAAGTATGTGAGGTCTGGCCTCGACAGCCGGTGAGGGCGCGGTGAACGCCGGGCGAACGGAAACGGTCGTCGCGGGTCGTCAAGGGTCGTCGCGGGTCGGCCGCGCCGGCCCGCGACGGGGTCAGCCCCGGGCTTCCAGCGACTTGTCCATCCGGGTCGTCACGGTGACGCCGGGATGCCGCCGCGCCAGCCTCCAGGCGAGCGGAACCCCGTCCCTGTCGGCGACGACGACCCGCACCACCTGGGTCATGTCGATGTCACGCAGGACTTTCCGGCGGGCGAGCCGGGCCAGCAGCAGCGGCCGGACGTGCCGGTAGAACGGCAGGAACAGCCGCCGGTGGACGGCACTGCTCAGCCGGCCCCGCACCCGTTCCAGCACCGCGCCGGGACGACCGAGCCGTGCCAGCGGACGCACCACGAGCCGCGGCGCCCGGACGACGATGGCGCGCTCCAGCCACGGCAGGGGATGCCTGGCCTCCGCCTGGTCGAGCCGGTGCAGCCGGGCCCGCTCGTCCAGCCGCGCCGCTCGGCGGTCAGAACGTCCACGTGCGCGCCCTCGTCCAGGAAGTGGGCGGCCAGCCGGATGACGTTCTTGCGCTTGCGATCGGGGTCCATGGCCACGAGCAGGACCCGCGGGGGTCGTTCACCGTTCACGTCGTCACCCTCCCGCACCGTCGTTTCCGGCACCGTCGTTTCCGGCACCGTCTCTTCCGGCGCCGTCATCCGGCCACGGCCCGCTTACGGCCCGCCAGCCCTGCCAGCCGCTGGACGAGCGGCTCCAGCGCGACGTTCCGCTCGAACCGGTCGGCGTACCCGCGCGCCTCCGTGACCTGCCGCCCGTCGAGCCCGGCCGCGGCCTTGGCCGCCGCGACCATCGACGCGGCGATGTCCTCCGGGTCGAGACCGCCCGGGTTGAACCACAGCGGGTAGTCCCGGAGGATCTCCTCGGCCGCGGAGCCGGGGGCGTGGACCGACACGATGGGCCGTCCCGCCGCCATGTACTCGAAGATCTTCCCGGAGGTCACGTAGCGCGCGCCGCCCGCCAGGAAGACCAGCACGTCGGACGTCCGGTAGACCTCGGCGATCTCCGTCTTGGACACCGGGCCGCGGTACCGCACCGAGGGCGCGGGGTCCTGCTCCCCCGGAGCGTCCGGCTCCGCGTCGCCGGCTCCGGCGGCGAGCCGCTTGCGGAGCCCGCCGTCCGACCCCTTGAAGAACCCGAGGTATCCGTGGAGGTCCAGTTCCGCGTTCGCCATGTCGGGATGCTCGCGGGCACGGCGGAACCCCTCGACCATCTGCTCGATCGGCTGCTTGCCGGTCAGTGTTCCGACGTAGGCGAAGCGGGGCGCGAGGCCCCCGGCGGGCGCGGCGGCCGACGGCGGCGGCTCGGCGACGGCCGGGAACGTGTCGGCGTCCCAGCCGTTGGGGACCACGAACATCCGGTCGGCCTGGCCGGGGTAGCGCTCCGCGTGCCAGGTCCGCAGCGCCTCGTTGACGAACACGATGCCGGACGCGGATCCCAACACCCGGCTCTCCCACTTCCAGGCCGGGTCGCCGTCCGCGAACGCGGGCTCCTCGCTGAACAGGTCGAGCGTCCAGGAGTCCCGGTAGTCGAGGATGTAGGGGATCCGAGCCAGCTGGTGAAGGCGCCAGGCCGCACCGAACGACGCGAACGGGTTGCCGGTCGCCAGCACCACGTCGAACCGGCGGCGCGCGTGCATGCGCAGAGCCTTGCGGACGCAGGCGCGGGCCCACGAACCGTACCGTTCCGGGAAGCGGTGCTCCTGCCCCCACTCGTACATCGACTGGGCCAGGTGGGGGAACCTGCCCCGGAAGCCGCTGTAGTCCTGGAGTTCCGTCTGCCAGGAGTACTGGTTCAGCTTGGGCCGCACCACCGTGATGCTCGGGTCGACGGTCTCGCCGAGCTTCTCGTCGACCGACCCGATGGTGTCGTACAGGAAGGGCAGCGGCGCCGTGAAGACCGTGACGTCGAAGCCCTGCTGGACGAGGCGGTTGGCGGTGGCTCGTGCCCGGTAGACCCCGCTCGCCCGGGAAGGGGGGAAGTAGAAGGCGAGGTAGAGCAGGCGCGGGCGGCGGTGGGGGGACATGGCTTCATCCTCTGGCGTGACCGGCCGTGGGTAGGTGGTGGTCGATGGTGTAGGCGAGGGGCGCCCCCGTGCCCGTCAGGACGTCCGCGAGCTCGGAGGCCGTCACGAGTGACTGGGCGTCGCCGACGACGACGAGGCCGACGGACCGGCCGGAGATCACGTCCCGCTCGACGGCCCGGCGGCGGACCTGGACGGGGTCGCGCCGGTAGCGGCGGGCCAGCCGGCGGTTCAGGGGCTTCGCGACGCGGCGCCGGTAGGCGTTGTCGAGCCGGTCGCGCCATCGGCGCAGCGGCCCGGGCAGGCAGATCCGCAGCACCAGCCGCGGTGCCCGGTACAGCCAGAACCGCACCCAGCCGGGCCGGTAGCCGCGCTCGACCTCGGCCAGCTCGACGACCTCGGCGCCCTCCGGGAGCGGGTGCTTGCGCCACGCCGACGGCTTGCCGATCAGCACGGTCGCGGTCCCGCCGCCCGCGATGACGCGCTCGGCCTCCGCGGAGACGGCGCCCTTGCGCGAGGCTCCCAGGGCGAGAAAAAGGACGTTCACGATTCTCCTCCCCCGTTCGGACCCGGTTCCGGGAACCAGTGCCGGTGATGCTCATCGGCCACGGCGCGGTACCCGAACCGCGACTCCAGCACCCGCCCGGCCTCGGCCAGGTCGAGGTCGTGCGGGAACCGGTCCCGCAGCCGGCGGTACCCGCCGACGATCGATTCCGCGTCCTCCCGGACCTCGATCATCTCTCCCGCGGCGCTCTCCACGCCCGCCAGGGTCCGCTCGGGCCCACCGCAGCGCGTGACGAGCACCGGCATCCCGGCGGCCACGGCCTCGATGACCGACACCCCGAACGTCTCCCAGCGGGCCGCGTGGACGAGAAGATCATGCTCGCGCATGAGCCTGTGGGCCTCGTCCGGGGGGACCGGGGGGACGAACGACACGGCGTCCTGGACCTCCAGCTCCGCGGCGCGCTGCGCGAGCTGGTCGCCCAGGGCTCCCGCCCCGACCATCGTGAGCGTCAGCGCGGGGTCCTCCGCATGGCACTTGGCGAACGCCTCCAGCAGCCAGCCGACGCCCTTGCGCTCGATGAGGCTGCCCACGTACAGCCAGCGGCGCAGCTCGGTGACCGGCCGGGGACGGGCCGTGCCGAACGAGATCGGGTTGGAGATCACGTCGATCTTGCCGGAGTACGCCGGGAAAACCGCCAGCAACTGCTCGCGCAGGGCCTCCGTCACCGCGAAGAAGCGCGTGCAGCGGTCCAGGACCTGCTCGTACATGTCGCGCGAGTCCGGCTGTTCGAGGACCTTGTCGAGGTAGGAGGCGTGCTCGGTCACGAACACCCTCGCGTCCGGACGCGCGTTCTCCAGCGCCGGCCAGCCGCCCCGCAACCCCACGTGGGCGTGCACCACCGGCTCCGGGAACGGCTCGCCGCCCAGTGCCTCACGCAGCCATGCCGCGTGGTGCCGGGCGAGCTCGGCGTAGCTGCATCCGGCCGGGATCAGCACCGGGACGCGCAGCAGCCCGGTGCCCGCGACGGTCGTCGCGCGGTGCAGCGCCCGCGGCATGAGGGCCCGGTGCGCCTCGGCCGCGGCGGCCGCGGCCTCCGGTTTCATCTTCGCCGACCACGCGTCGGTCTGGTAGACGGTGACCTCGCCGCACCCCGGCGCCGTCGCCTCCACCATCGCCTGGACGAACGCCCCGGCGAAGGGCGTCTGCGGAATCGGGTACCAGGGGGTGACGACCGCGACGTCGCGGTTGCCGGCTTCTCTCATTTTCACCTCTCGGCGGGCGCCGGCCGCCCGGCCGGCGCCTTCTGCTCGGCGGCGGGGGCGCCGATCACGACGTGGGCGACGCCGGGCCAGCGGGCGGCGTCGGTGACGCGGCGGCCGTCGACCAGGGCCTTGACGCCCGGCAGGTCGTCCGCGCCGAGTTCGCGGTAGGCGGAGTGGTCGGCCTGCACGATCGCGGCCGTGACCGACTCGCCGCGGTGGGGCGGCAGGCCCAGGGCCTCCAGTTCCTCGGCGGTGTACATCGGGTCGGACACGTACGGGACGGCGCCGCGCCGCCGCAGCGCCTCGACCGTGGGGAAGACGCCGGAGAACGCCGTCTCTTTGACGCCGCCCCGGTACGCCGCGCCCAGCACGAGGACGCCCGCGCCGGTCAGGTCGCCGTAGGCGTCGGCGAGGAGGCCGACGGCGTACTCGGGCATGCCCGTGTTGGCCTCGCGGGCGGCGCGGACGACGGTCGCGTCCGGGTCGTTCCACAGGTACATCCGCGGATACACCGGGATGCAGTGGCCGCCGACGGCGATGCCCGGCTTGTGGATGTGGCTGTACGGCTGGGTGTTGCAGGCCTCGATGACCTTCATGACGTCCACGCCCGCCGCGTCGGCGTAGCGGGCGAACTGGTTGGCGAGGCCGATGTTGACGTCGCGGTAGGTGGTCTCGGCGAGCTTGGCGAGCTCCGCCGCCTCCGCGGAACCGAGGTCCCAGACGCCGTTCGGGCGGTCGAGGTCGGGCCGCTCGTCGAAGTCGAGGACCCGCTCGTAGAACTCGACGCCGTGCCGGGCGGACGCCTCGTCGATGCCGCCGACGAGCTTGGGGTAGCGGCGCAGGTCGGCGAAGATCCGGCCGGTCAGCACGCGCTCCGGGCTGAACACCAGGTGGAAGCCGTCGCCCGCGGTGAGGCCCGAGCCCTCCGCCAGCATCGGGGCCCAGCGGTCCCGGGTGGTGCCGACGGGCAGCGTCGTCTCGTAGCTGACGAGCGTGCCGGGGCGCAGGCCCTGCGCGATGGAGCGGGTCGCGGCGTCCATCCAGCCGAAGTCCGGGACGCCCTCCGCGTCGACGAACAGGGGCACCACCACGACGACCGCCTCGGACTCGGCGACCGCCGCCGCCGTGTCGGTCGTCGCGGTGAGCAGCCCCGCCCGCACCGCCTCGGCGAGGTGGACGTCAAGCTCCGCCTCGCCGGGGAACGGCTCGCGCCCGGCGTTGACCTCGGCCACGACACGTTCGTCCACGTCGGCGCCGATCACCTGGTGGCCCTTGCGGGCGAACTGCACCGCGAGCGGGAGACCGATCTTGCCGAGCGCGACCACGCAGATCCGCATGTGCTACTTACCTCCAAGGGACGTCACGCGCCGGACCCGCTGGGCGACGGCCTGGGCCGGACGTACCGGACGTGTCTCGATCATCGTGCCGTGCCGGTCGTCGCCGGAGACCCCCAGCCGGTAGGGCCTGGCCCGGTGCCAGAACAGCTCGCCGCGCGGGCCGGGCACGACGGACGCCCCCGGCGGCACGGGGACGTCGTGCGTCTCGCCCGCCGCCCGCACGACCAGCCGGAGGGCGTGCCGGTTCCGGCCGGACGCCGCGATGAGCGCCGCCGGGATCCGGGCGGTGACGTGCAGGCCGTCCTCGCGCGCCTCGCGGGTGGTGTACTCGTCGAGGCCGAGGGTCTCCCCGCCGCCGCGGGGGGCGAGCGCGAGCCGCACGGTCGCGGGGTCGCCGGCCTCGGGGCCGGTGAGCGGGGTCCGGACGGTGATGTCCACCGTGTCCCGTCCGCACCGCGCGGCGACCGTCCGCACCTCCCGGGACAGCCGCTTGCGCATCCCCTTGGTGATCTCGAACAGGTCGTCCGGCAGTCCGAGGCGCGGGTCCTCGAAGCCCTGGTAGGCGAGGTAGGTCCGGCCGTTCTTGAGCGCGATCGGGTAGGGCCGCTCGGCGACCCCGTCCCGGATCGCCTCGCACAGCAGGTCGACCTCGCCGAGCTGCGCCAGCCGGAGCCGGGCGCGGCGGACGATCGGCAGCGTGTAGAGGACCTCGTCGGTCACGTAGCGCTCGACGAGGCCACCGACGCGGGCGCAGACGTCCTCCTGCGTCGCGCGGTCGAGTTCGAGGAACCCCTCCCGCGTCGGCATCGTCAGCTCCCAGCGGGTGTGCCGCCTGAGGATCGCGTCCCGCTTCGGGCCGGGTTCGATCAGGTCGGCGACGACGCCGAACAGGCTCTCCGCGCATTCGAGCCGGGTGTGGACCTGGACGGCGCCCTGCGTGATGTTGCCGCCGTCGTCGCGCAGCACCGCGTAGTAGCAGGTGTAGTCGGCGAGGACGGAGATCCGCCGGGCGCGCACGCAGGCCTCGAGGGTGAACGGCTGGTCGCTGCCGATCCGCATGTGCTCGTGGAACCGCAGCTTGTGCCGCTCCACCAGCTCGCGGCTGAACAGCTTGCAGTTCGACAGCACCCACGGCAGCACCGAGTCGTACAGGTCGATCTCGGGGCGGTTCTCGGCGAACAGCTCGGGCCGCCGGACGGCCCGCCCGTTGACGCCCTCCATCTTCCCGACCAGGACGTCCGAGCCCCACTCGTCGGCCGCCGCGACCATGCGCTCCAGCGCCTCGGTGCCCAGGTAGTCGTCGGCGCCGACGAAGTAGACGTAGCGGCCGGTCGCGTGGTCCAGCGCGCGGTTGCTGGGAGACGCCGGGCCGCCGGAGTTCGGCTGGCGCAGCACCCTGATGACGCCGGGGTACTGCGCGGCGAACCGGTCGAGCTCGGCGCCGCTGCCGTCGGTGGAGCCGTCGTCGACCGCGACGACCTCCATGCGGTCCGGGCCGATGCTCTGCCCCACCAGCGAGTTCAGGCAGTCGGTCAGGTACGGCATCGTGTTGTAGACCGCGACCACGACGGTGACGTCGGGCACCCCGGCACTTCCGTCAGACGGCACCGAGGGCCTCCTCGGGGAGGAGCGTCACCGTCTCGCCGAGGCGGGCGGACTTCAGGACGGCGGCCGACACCTGGACCGTCCGCAGGCCCTGCCGCAGGGTGACGACGTCGCCCTGGGCCGCCCCGCCGGGGCCGGCGAGGACCGCGTCGCGGAAGCGCTCGTGCTCGACCAGCAGCGGCTCGCGCTTGGGGATCGCATACCGGATCATGTCGCCCTCGGAGACGCCGCGGAACGCGCGCAGCGCCTCCCACTCGGTGCTCACCTCCCCGTTGGCGTAGAAGGTGAGGTCGGCGGTGAGCGTGTCGGCGATGAAGCATCCGCGCTCGCCGGTGACGACGGTGGTGCGCTCCTTGAACGGGCTCAGCCAGTTCACCAGGTGGTTGGCCATGGCGCCGTCGGCCAGGCGGCCGACGGCGGCGACCATGTCCTCGTGGGGGCGGCCGCTGCGCGCCACGGTGTGCGCGGAGACCGACACGTAGTCCT
Organism: Actinomadura coerulea; assembly: GCF_014208105.1. NCBI lineage: Bacteria > Bacillati > Actinomycetota > Actinomycetes > Streptosporangiales > Thermomonosporaceae > Actinomadura > Actinomadura coerulea. Next base: position 6,750,011 of record NZ_JACHMQ010000001.1, on the reverse strand, counting down.
GGCCGGTCACCCACCCGGTCAGGTCGATGTCGTGGGTCGCGAGGTCCTTGACGACGCCGACGTCGGCGATCCGGTGCGGGAACGGGCCCTGGCGGCGCGTGACGACCTGGAACACCTCGCCCAGCTCGCCCGCCTCCAGCCGGGTCCGCATGCTCTGCAGCGCCGGGTTGTAGCGCTCGATGTGGCCGACCCCGGCCACGAGACCGCGCGACTCGAACGCCGTCACGAGCCGTTCGGCGGCCTCCACCGACTCGGCGAGCGGCTTCTCGATCAGCGCGCCGACGCCGCCCTCGGCGAGCGCGAGCCCGATCTCCTCGTGCAGCGCCGTCGGGCAGGCGACCACCGCGTAGTCGACGCCGGCGTCCAGCAGGTCCTGGAGGGAGGCCATCATCGGCACCCCGTGCGGGGCGCCGTCGGGCCGCCCGGCCGGGTCGACGATGCCGACGAGGTCGACGCCGTCCAGCCCGGACAGGACCCGGGCGTGGTTGCGTCCCATCACGCCCAGCCCGACCAGGCCCGCGCGCAGCGGCGCGCTCACGACGCGGCCCCGGCGGCGTTGACCGCGTCCGCCACGCGCGCCAGCTCGTCGTCGGCGAGGGACGGGTGCACCGGCAGCGACAGCACCTCGGCCGCCGCGCGCTCGGTCTCGGGCAGGTCCCAGCGCGGGTCCGGGGCGCCGTCCTTCAGGAACGGCCTGAGCCGGTGGACGGGCGTCGGGTAGTAGACGGCGCTGCCGACCTTCCGCTCGTCGAGGCGCCGCTGGAAGGCGTCCCGGTCGCCGGCGACGCGAACGGTGTACTGGTGGTAGACGTGCCGCACGCCGGGCGCGACCGGCGGCACCGCGGCCCCGGTGATCTTGGCGTCCAGGAACCGGGCGTTGGCGATGCGGCGCTCGGTCCAGCCGGGCAGCCGCCCGAGCTGCACGCGGCCGATGGCCGCGGCGACGTCGGTGAGCCGCACGTTGGCGCCGACGATCTCGTTGGCGTAGCGCTGCTCCATGCCCTGGTTGCGCAGCAGCCGCAGCGTCCGGGCGGTCTCCGCGTCGGCGGTGGTGATCATGCCGCCTTCGAGGGGTACGGAGGATTCTGCAAGGCGATCTGGGCGCGGAGACCCTTGATGCGTCGCCCGGCCAGGGACCACTCCTGCGTGACCTCCATGAGGCGGGCGAAGGTGGCCTTGTCCTTGGGGCGGTTGTACTCGTCCCAGACGATGGCCTTGTCACCGGGCTCCAGGAACGGGCCCGACAAAAGGTTGTCGAGGGTTCCGTCCAGGGTCGGGACGGGCGCGCACAAGTCCTCCACGTTGGTGACGGGCAGCGAGAAGTAGAGCGGGTCCGCGCCGAGTTCGTCCCGGACCACCTCCTTCACCACCTCCGTCTTGCCGCAGCCGGGAGGTCCCTGCACGAGCACGGCCCAGCGCCGCTCGATCGCCGTGCGGACGACCCGGCGGACGGCGTCCGGCACGTGCGCCGGGTCCGGGACGTCGGCCCCGGCGCGCCGCAGCTCGGAGGCGATGCGGCCGAGGATCTCGGGGGCCTGGTCGTTCGCCCGCTTCCCGCCCGAGGCGGCCAGGGGCAGGCGGCGTCCGTCCACCAGGGGCAGGCCCCAGGCGAGCGGCAGCCCGGCGAGCGCGCAGTCGAGGACGTGCTCCAGCGTGCGCGGCGACAGCAGCCGGCGCAGCTCGGCGGGCAGCGACGCCCACACCCGGAACACGCCGGTGAGGTCGACGCCGCGGAACCTGCGCGACAGCGCGGCCCGCCACGCGGTGTCGGCGGCCGTGACCCGCAGCGTCGCCATCCGGTCCAGGACGGCCGGGTCCGTGCGGAGCGCGGCGGTCTCGGTGAGCGTCTCGTTGTCGGTCAGGAACACCCCCACGCAGCCGAGCGCGCGCAGGTCGTGCTCGCCGAGCGTCCAGTTGCAGGCGATCTGCATGAGCTGCGACTGGATCGTCGCGCCCGCCTGGAGCGAGTCGTCGATGAGCAGCACGAACGGCCGGCCCGGTTTGAGCTGCCTCATGATGAGCTGCCGCAGCACCAGCTCCCCGTCCTGCCGGACGGGCGCGTTGACGAGCAGGTCGTCGGGGGTGAGGTTCGCGGCCGGGACGTAGACGAGCGCGGTGTCCCCGCGGCGGCGGACGTGGTGGAAGAACGTGGAGGTCTTGCCGATGCCGTGCTCGCCGAAGACCTGCCCGGTGATCCCGAGGTCGATCATCGTGTCGATGAAGCGGGCCAGCCGCGGCCCGTCCGGCATGCTCATGCGATCAAGTACAGCGGTCCGGACCGTCCGGTTCAGCCGATTTAATGGCGCGCATGCGCGACGACGATGTGCGGACCTGCCTGCGCGTCCTGGCGGAACTGGCGGACGCTCCGGACGGCGACCCCGACGTGGCGCGGGTGCGGGCGGCGGCGGGCGCGTTCGTGCGGCGGACGCGGGAGCGCGAGCGGGCGGAGGCCCGGCTGCGGCGCGCGGCGGCCGACGCGCGGATGCTGGCCGCGACCGCCACCGGCGCGGCCGGACGCGTCGAGGGCGCGCCCGCCGAGCCGCCGCGCGAGGCCGTCCCGTCCGGGACGGTGACGGGCGGGCTGCGCGCCTGCTACGTCTGCAAGGCGCACTTCCGGGAGGCCGACGCGTTCTACCACCGCCTCTGCCCGCCGTGCGCGCGGGAGCACCGGCGGCACCGGCACGCGCGGGCCGACCTGGCGGGGCGCCGCGCGATCGTCACGGGCGGGCGGGTCAAGGCCGGGTTCGAGCTCGTGCTGAAGCTGCTGCGGGACGGCGCCGCCGTGACCGCCCTGACCCGGTTCCCCGCCGACGCGCGCCGCCGCTTCGCCGAGGTCGCCGACCGGGACGACTGGCACGACCGCCTCACGGTCGCCGGCATGGACCTGCGGGACGTCCCGTCCCTCGTGCGGTGGTGCGACGCGCTCGTCGAGGCCGGCGAGCCGCTCGACATCCTGGTGAACCTGGCGGCGCAGACGCTGCGGCATCCGCCGGAGTCGTACGCCGAGTTGCTGGCGGGCGAGGGGGCGCCGGGCGGGGAACTGCGGGCGGGCGGTCTCCACCACCGGCGGGGGCTCGCGGCGCCCGGCCCGCTGCCCGTACCCCTGGCGACCGGAGCGGTCGACATCGCGGGCCTGCTGCGCGACCCGTCCCCGGTCAACTCCTGGACGCGGCTGGTGCACGAGGTCGATCCCGTCGAGCTGCTGGAGGTGCAGCTCATCAACGTGACGGCGCCGTTCGTCCTGCTGGGACGGCTGCGTCCCCTGCTGGAGCTCTCGCGGCATCCGCGGCGGTACGTGGTGAACGTCTCGGCCGTCGAGGGGCAGTTCGACCGCGTGTACAAGGGCGCCGAGCACCCGCACACGAACATGGCGAAGGCGGCGCTGAACATGCTGACGCGCACGACCGCGTCCGAGCTGGCCGAGCACGGCGTGCACGTGACCAGCGTCGACCCTGGCTGGTTCACCGACCAGCAGCCGGAGCCCGCGCGGGCGCGCCGGACCGCCGCCGGGTTCCGCCCGCCGCTGGACGTCGTCGACGCCGCGGCCCGGATCTACCACCCGATCGTGCGCGGCGAGCGCGACGGCGACCCGCCGAGCGGCTGCCTGCTGAAGGACTACCAGGTCGTCAACTGGTGAGCGCTCAGCCGGAGACGGCTCCGGCGGTCGCGAGCAGCTCGGGGAGCGTGCCGACGAACCCGTCCTCCAGCAGCTTGAGCGCCACCATCCACGCTTCGGGGCGCCCGCCGAGATGCCGGTCGACGTGCTCGGCGAGGCGGCGCAGCACCCGCGGGTCGGGCATGCCCTCGACCTCGCCGAGGAGCGGCTCGACCTCCACCGCCGCGAGCAGGGCGTCGACGTCCGCCGCCGCGAGGACGGCGTCGGCGGTGACCTCCCGGTCCGCCGCGAACAGCCGTCCCGCCCGCTCGCCGTAGGCGAGCACGGGGTCCCAGTGGCGGCGCACTCCGGGTTCGCGGAGGCGGCGCGTACGCCCGTGGCCGGTCTCGTCGACGAACGGCGGCGTCAGGGGGACGTCACCGTCCAGCCCGAGCCGCGCCCTGACCTGCGCCGTGCCGCGCAGCCCCGGGAGCCACAGCGTCTCGGCGACCGCCCGCAGCGCCTTCTCCGGGACGGTCGCGGTCACGAACTCGGCGGTCAGCGTCCCGGCGGCGAAGCCGTTCCCGGCGACCTTGACGATCACGTCCGGGCCCGCCCCCGCCGCGGCGAGGTCGGCGAGCACCTCGGGCGCGGGGTCGGGCAGCAGGACGGCCAGGTCGGGATGGTCGGCGACGACGATCCGGACCAGGTCGAGCGGGGCGTCGGTGCGCCTCGCCACGAACCGGGCCGCGCGAAGGGGGAACGGCCCCTCCGCCGCCCGGCGCCGCGGCTCGTCGGCCAGCACCGCGTCCCAGCCCACGCGCGGGACGCACGGGTGGCGGCGGTTCACGACCGTCCGGACGAGCGGCCTGCCGCGCCACGGCTCGCAGCCGTCCACGTCGGCGATCTCGGCGACCGAGCGGAGGAACTCGGGCCTGCGCACCCGCTGCGAGAGCTCCCGCAGCCGCCGCTCCCCCTCCGCGCTCGCCAGCGCCGCCTGCGCGTACGCCAGCACGCTGGGCTCGGACTCTTCCGGTCCCCAGCGGAACGCGGGCAGCCGCCCGTCCTCGACGAGCCGCCGGATCTCGTCCCGCCGGTCGGCGTCCAGCAGCGTCAGGCAGGCCAGGACGGCGCCGTGCGGATCGGCGCCCGCGCCGAGGTAGAGCAGAGCGTCCCCGGCCAGGTCCGGGTCGGCCGCGCACAGCAGCGCGTGGTCGAGGGGCTCCTGCCCCCGCGTGGACAGCAGGGCCTCCCGCACCTCGGAGGGCAGCGGCAGCGGCGTCACGCCGTCCCGCCGGGACGTCTGGTGGGCGAGCTGGCGGCGCAGGTTCCGCGGGATGCGCCCGAGGGCGCTCTCGGCGGTCAGCAGGGTCGCGTTGACCTCGGGGTCGTCCAGGTCGAGCAGCCGCCCCAGCAGCTCCGGCGGGTCGCCCGCGAGCACGGCGTGCTGGACGAGCAGGTCCAGGTCACTGGGCCGGCCGCGGCGCAGCAGCGCCTCCAGGACGACCCGGTTCGGCCTGCCGAAGCTGTGCACCGCGACCTCGACGCGGCTCTTCGGGAGATGGCCGAGCAGCGCGTCCATCTCGCCGGGCGCCGCGAACCGCAGCAGGCCGGCCGTGCAGCGGGCGATGTTCCTGGCGCGGGTCCTGGGGTGGGGGGCCATGAGCCGTCACCGTAGCCGAAAGATCACCCTGGGCGGACCCGGTGGCAGGCCATTCCCCGCCGCTCCGGCCACTCGTCTCCCCCGGAGGTGATCAGCCAGATCCACTTCCCCGGGTCGGCCGGGGCGATCGGGTCGGCGTACCCGTCGGTCACCACGATGACGGCGTCGGCGGGCTCGTCCCGTCCCTCCGCGTGCCGCCGGACGGCGTCGAAGTCCGTCCCGCCCCCGCCGCGGAGCGGCTCCCCGGGCCGGAACGGCTTCACGGAGGCGTCGAAGGCGACCCACTCGGCCTCGGCCCCGTCGATCCGGCCGACCAGCTCGCCCAGCCACTCCACGAGGCCGTCCGGCATCGACCCGGACGTGTCCAGCGCGATGACCAGCGACTTCACCCGCTGCGGCCCGCGCCGCGCCAGCATCGGCTCGTGGCCGAGCGCCGCCAGCACGGCGCCGCGCTTCTTCGGGTACACGAGCCGCTCCCCCTCCTCAAGCTTCGAGGCGAGGACGTCCACGAGCCACCGCTGCCACCACTCCACCCGCCGCGTGGCCGACGTGGCGCCCCGGAGCGCGTGCGCCCCGAGGTCGCCCCAGATCCTGTCGACGCCCTCCGAGGCCCCCTCGGTGCGCCGCAGCAGGTCGAGCAGTTCGTCGCGCGCCACCCGGTCACCCCGCCGCGCCGCGATGAGCACGCTCCGCAGCACGTCGTCCCCGACCCGCGCGACCGTCTCCTGGTCGAGCGCGTCGACGAGCACGTGGATGCAGGCCGCCTGCCCGGCGCCCGGCGGGTTCCGCATCCGCCCGAGCTCCCGGTAGACGCTCATGTCGGTCTCGACCCACCGCTCGAACTCGAGCGGCTCGGCGCCCTGCTCCCGCAGATCCTCGGCATAGGACGCGTACACGCCGCGCGGCGAGATCCCCACGGGCGCGCCACCGATCTCGGGGAGCCCGGCTCCGAGGCGCACCATCGCGACATGATTGATCGTGACCTCGCACGCCAGCGTGAACACCGGGTCGCTCCGCAGGTCGGCGTCCGCGAACAGGTGCCGCTGGACGAGGTGCCGGGCCTCGTGGAACAGGACGAACCGCACCCCCTCGCCCCCGATCGCCACGAAGAACTCGGGGTTGTAGAGGAGCAGGCAGGACCCGTCCCCGGAGGCGACCACGGCCGCCGTGTCCACGGCCGTCGTGGGCACCTGGTGGTGGCACTTGCTGAACAGCCACGACGCGACGGCGCTGTGCGTCATCCCCAGTTCGAGCAGCGCCCGCTCCTTCAGCCGCCGCGCCGCGTCGACAACCTCCGCGCCGGCGGGCCGCCACCGCTCCAGCGCCCGCCGGTCGGCCAGCTCGACGACCGGCACCCGCGGCCGCCCGACCTCTCCGTACCCCACACCCCCACCTTCCCGGCAGCCCGCGCCCCCGTTCCACCGATTTACGGAGGCCCGGGGATCAGGCGGGCAGCCCGGCCGCGTGGCGCATGGCGGCCCGCGCCCGGCCCGCGGCCGAGGGGTCGCCGAGCAGCTGGATCTCCTGGTTGGCCGCCATCGACAGGCCCGTCAGCGCCGTGGCGACCTCCTCCGCGGGGCGGTGCGGACCGGGCAGCGCCTCCTGGGCGGCGGCGACCTCCGCCGCCAGCGCCCGGCGGTGGGACGCGACGATCTCGCGCAGCCGGTCGCGCAGCGGCCCCGGCCGCCCGTCGAGCTCGGACGTGGCGGCCGTGACGAAGCAGCCCCCGGGGAACGGGCAGTCGGCCAGGTAGCCGACCCACCCGTCGATGAGCCGTTCCAGACGCTCCGGCCCGGGCGGCAGGCCGTCCAGGGGCCCGGTCACCGCCGCGCGGAAGACCTCGCAGGCCTGGTCCAGCGCGGCCATGAGCAGCCGCTCGCGCGACCCGAACGGCCCGACCAGGCCCGCCTTGCTCATGCCGAGCCGCTGCGCCAGCGAGCCGACCGTCAGTCCTTCCAGCCCCACCCGCGAGGCCTCGGACACCGCCGCGCCCACGATCCGCTCACGGGTCCGGGCCGCTTCGGCCGCCGAGTGTCGAGGAGACATGGAGCCAGAATAGCGAACGTACGTACGCTATGGTTTTGACGAACGACCGTTCGCCAACGATGGGACGCGACATGACCCGCCTGCTCAGCCTCGACGCCACCGCGGTGGCCCTGATCGGCCACGACGTGGCCCTGATCCCCGACGCCGCGATGGCGGACCCGACCCCCTGCGAGGGATGGACGGTCACGGACCTCCTCCACCACATGAACGAGCGGCACGAGGCCATCGCGCGGACCGCGCTGCCGCCCCTCGAACCCTCCGCCGACCCGCGCGGCGACTTCGCCCTGGTCGCCGCCCGCTGCCTCGCCGTCCTCGAACGGGCGGGCGAGACCGTCACCATGCCCCGGCTGGGCCCGGTGCCGACCGAGTGGGTGCTCGGCATCCACGCGGTCGACATGCTGGTCCACCGCTGGGACCTGGCGCGCGCGCTCCGCACCACGCCCGCCGTCCCGTCCTGGATCGCCGAGGCGGCGCTGCCTCTCGCCCGCGCCAACACCGCGCCCGGCAGCCCCCTCAACGGACCCGGGGGCGCCTACCGCCCCCCGCGGGCCGAGGAGCCGTCCCGCCCGGCGATCGACAACCTGGCCGCCCTCCTGGGCCGCGACCCGAACTGGGCACCCCCACGTTGACTTGCGGCGTGTTGCCCTTCTGCGAGGGCCGATAAGGGCGACACGCCGCAAGTCAGCGCACGTCAGGTGTCGCCCAGCAGGAGGCTGCCGGCGCGTTCCACTACCTCGCTCCGGGTTCTCGGGCCGTGGTCGGCGGCCAGGAAGTGGCTGCCGACCAGGAGGCAGAAGGCAAGCATGCTGCGGGCCTCGACCTCGTCGGGGTCCGAGCAGAAGGTGCCGAACAGCTCGCGCAGGTAGTCCATGCGCTGGTTGTCCACGCGGCGGACGCGCTCGGCGACGGCCGGGTCGCGGCGGGCCCAGTCGCGCATGGCGAGGTCGATGTGCAGGTGGTCGCCCGCCCGGGTGAGCATGCCCGCCCGCCGGATCTTCGCGCGGGCGTCGCCGCCCTCGCGTTCGACCTGGGCGCGCATGTCGGCGACGGACTGCCGCTCCCAGTGGTCGAGCATGGCCGCCAGCAGCGCCTTGCGGTCGGGGAAGTGGCCGTAGAAGCCGCCCTTGGTGACGCCGAGCGCCTGAGCGAGGGCCTCGACCCGGACCGCGTCGGGCCCCCCGACTGCGAGGGCCTTGAGGCCCTGCTCGATCCAGCTGCTGCGTGGCGTGCGGAGGACGGCGGGCATAGCCCATTATCGCCTCCCCTCCGGATATCCGGATCTCACGGCCCCCCGCCCGGGGCGGATTCATACGGTGCCGTATATTTGAGTGGAGGCGGGCGCGACGGCGCGCCCGCCGACCTTGGAGGTGGCTTGGCGATGAAGCTCCCCGCGAGCGCGCACACCGACCGTCCCTGGCGGATCCACGAGATCACGCCCGACTTCCGGCTCGAGGACGTGTGGGCGCTGCCCGTCACCGGCGGGCCGGACGACTTCCCGAAGCTGCTGGAGCAGATGACCTCCAGCGAGAACCACCTGCCCGGCGTCGCCGGGGTGCTCTTCGCCATCCGCTGGCGGCTCGGGCGGCTGCTCGGCTGGGACAAGGAGGACTCAGGGCTCGACGGGCGGGTGCCGTCGCTGCGCGAGCGGCTGCCGGACGACCTGCGCGGCGGCCCGGCGGGCCCCGCACCCCGTTCGCTGCCGTTCCGGCCGCTCTACCTGACCGGGGACGAGTGGGCCGCCGAGATGGCCAACCGGACGGTGCACGGCGTGATGCACATCGCCTGGGTCCCGGACGGCTCCGGCGGCCACCGCGCCCACATGGCCGTCCTGGTGAAGCCGAACGGCCTGCTCGGCAAGGCCTACATGGCCGCGATCCTGCCGTTCCGGTACACCCTCGTGTACCCGACGCTGATGCGGACCATCGGGCGGGCGTGGAAGGCCCGCGAGACGGCACCGGCCTGACGCCGGGCATGGTGCGGCCCCGTCCCCGCGGGGGCAGAGGGGGACGGGGCCGCGAGCCGCGCGGGTCCGGGCGAGGCCCTCCCGCGCGGCGGCTCTCAGTGGTCGGTCAGTGCTCGCCCGCCGGCTCGGCGCCCGCGCCCGTGAGGGAGCGGACCTCGATCTCGGCGTACTTCTCCGCGTTGAACTCCTTGCTGAGCAGCGTCCCGATCCAGCCGCACAGGAAGCCGAACGGGATGGAGATGATGCCGGGGTTCTCCAGCGGGAACCAGCTGAAGTCGGAGTCGGTGAACAGGGCCTTCTCCGAGCCCGACACGACCGGCGAGAACGCCACCAGGAAGATGGCCGAGCCGAGGCCGCCGTAGATGGCGGAGACGGCGCCGGTGGTGTTGAACCGCTTCCAGAACAGGCTGTACAGGATCGCGGGCAGGTTCCCCGACGCCGCGACCGCGAAGGCGAGGGCGACCAGGAACGCCACGTTGAGGCGCTGGGCGTAGATGCCGAGGACGATCGCCACGGCGCCGATCACGAAGGCGGAGATGCGCGCGACGCGCACCTCGTCCCGCTCCGAGGCCTTGCCCTTCTTGAACACGTGGGCGTACAGGTCGTGGGAGAACGACGAGGACGAGGCGAGCGTGAGGCCCGCCACGACCGCGAGGATCGTCGCGAACGCGACCGCCGCGATGACCGCGAGCAGGATCGTCCCGCCCGCGTCCCCGAAGACGATCTCGCCGATGCGCTGGGCGAGCTGCGGGGCGGCGGTGTTGCCGGCCGGGTTGGCCTTGGCGATCTCCTTGGACCCGACGAGCGCGGCGGCGCCGAAGCCGAGGACCAGCGTGAGCAGGTAGAACACGCCGATGATGCCGATGCCCCACAGCACCGACTTGCGGGCGTCACGGGCGGTCGGGACGGTGTAGAAGCGGATCAGGATGTGCGGCAGCCCGGCGGTGCCGAGGACGAGCGCGAGGCCGAGGCTGATCAGGTCGAGCTTGCCTTCCAGTCCCTGCTTCTCGGTCGCGTAGCGCAGCCCCGGCTCCAGGAACTCGCCGCCCTTGCCGCTCTGGTCGGCGGCGTCCGTCAGCAGGCTGGACAGGTTGAACCCGAACTTGCCCAGCACCAGCAGCGTGATGAGGGTGGCGCCCGTCATCAGCAGCACGGCCTTGACGATCTGGACCCAGGTGGTGCCCTTCATTCCGCCGAACACCACGTACACGATCATCAGCACGCCGACGAGCGCGATCGTCGCGCCCTTGGCGAAGTCGCTGGTGAAGCCGAACAGCAGCGACACCAGGGCGCCCGCGCCGACCATCTGCGCCAGCAGGTAGAAGATCGACACGACGATGGTGGAGACGCCGGCGGCGGTGCGGACCGGGCGGGGGCTCATCCGGAACGCCAGCACGTCCGCCATCGTGAAGCGGCCGGAGTTGCGCAGCAGCTCGGCGACGAGCAGCAGCGCCACGAGCCACGCGACGAGGAACCCGATCGAGTACAGGAACCCGTCGTAGCCGTACAGGGCGATCAGCCCGGCGATGCCGAGGAACGACGCGGCGGACATGTAGTCGCCGCCGATCGCCATGCCGTTCTGCAGGCCGGAGAACGACCGCCCGCCGGCGTAGAAGTCGGTGGCGTTGCGGGTGTTGCGGCTCGCCCACACGGTGATCGCCAGGGTGGCCGCCACGAAGACCAGGAACAGGGTGATCGACAGGGTCTCGTTGCTCACTTGGCCTCCTCCGCGGCCGGGGAGGACTCCGCCTCGATGCGGGCGCGGATCCCGTCGGCGACGGGGTCGAGACGGCGCTCGGCGTGCCGCGCGTACAGGTAGGCGATGAGGAAGGTGGAGACGAACTGCAGCAGCCCGAACACCAGGGCGACGTTGACGGCCCCGAACAGCTCGGTGCCCATGAAGTCGCGCGCCCACCCCGAGAGGACGACGTACAGCAGGTACCAGGTGAGGAACGCCGCGGTCATCGGGAACACGAATCGGCGGAATCTTCGCCGGAGTTCCTGGAACTCCGTGCTGCCCTGGAACCGTTCATAGACGGTGCCGGGGGCTCTCTTGTCGACGGACACGCCCACCCCTCCTCGCTTGTGACGCCGGTCACGCGCAACCGTAAAGATCCTGCTGGGGGGCGGACGAGGGGTCGGGGACAAGGCTGCGACCAGCCGCCGTTCACCGTCGGCCAAAGGCCGCCCCCGTCGCCGAACGGTCGCTCCTGCGCGACGAACGGTCACACCCGCTTGGGCCGCCACGTGCCCCGGTCGACGTCGAGGGACTCCGGGGTGTGCAGCCGCACCATCATCCGCGCGACGCCGCGCGGGACCCGTCCGGGCGTGCACAGCGACACCAGGACCATGACGGTGAACGCGATCGGGACCGTCCAGGCGGCGGGCTGGGCGAGCAGCGCGCCGAGCAGCCCGGGCGGCGGTCCGGCGGCGATCGTCACCACCACCGCGGTGCCGGCGAGCGCGCCGCCGAGGACGAGCCCGGCGAGCGCGCCCGGCACGGTGAGCCGCCGCCACCAGACGCCGAGGACGAGCAGCGGGCAGAACGTGGACGCGGCGACGGCGAACGCCAGCCCGACGACGTCCGCAACGGCGAGGGACCGGGCCGCGATCGCCAGCCCCAGCGGGACGGCGAGCGCGAGCAGCGTCCCGGCGCGGAACGAGCGGACGCCGCCGCGCAGGATGTCCTGCGCCAGCACCCCGGCGACCGACACGGTGATGCCGGACGACGTCGAGAGGAACGCCGCCACCGCTCCGCCCGTCACCAGCGCGCCCAGCAGGTCGCCGCCGAGCCCGCCGACGAGCCGTCCGGGCAGGGTGAGGACGACGGCGTCGGCCCGCCCGGTCATCAGCAGCTCGGGCGTGTAGAGGCGTCCGAGCACCCCGTACAGGGCGGGCAGCAGGTAGAACGCGCCGAGGAGCGTCAGCACCACGACGGTGGTGCGGCGGGCGGTGCGCCCGTCCGGGTTGGTGTAGAAGCGGACGAGGACGTGCGGGAGCCCCATCGTCCCGAGGAACGTGGCGAGGATCAGCGAGTAGGTGGCGTAGAGGGAGTGGTCGCGCCCGTCCAGCGGCAGCGCCCACTCCCTTCCGGTGGTGGCGGGGCGCCCGCTGACGTGCGGGACGTCGGCGCCCGCCGGGAAGGTCACGGACGTGTCCTTGTCGAAGCGGTGCGTCCCGGGCCCCAGCGCGAGCGGGAAGCCGGAGTAGGCGCGGCCGTCCACCCGTCCGTCCACGGTCACCTGGACGGGCGCCGCGACCTCCACGGTGACCGCCATGCCGACCGCGACGGTCGTCCGGTCGCCGAACCGCGGCGGAACGTCCGACGACAGGCCGGGCGCGCCGTCGAACCGCCACGCCATCAGCAGGAACACCAGCGGCACGGCCAGCGCGGTCAGCTTCAGCCAGTACTGGAACGCCTGCACCATCGTGACGCTGCGCATGCCGCCGACCAGCACGTTCGCCGCCACGACGACCGCGATGAGCACCCCGCCCGTCCACACCGGCGCGCCCGTGACCGTGCGCAGCACCAGCCCGGCGCTCTGGAACTGCGGAAGCAGGTAGAGCCAGCTGATCAGCACGACGAGCACGCTCGCGACGCGGCGCACCGCCATGGACTCCAGGCGCGCCTCGGCGAAGTCCGGCAGCGTGTAGGCGCCGGAGCGGCGCAGCGGCGCCGACACCAGGACGAGCAGCACCAGGTACCCGCCCGTCCAGCCGACGGGCAGCCACAGCATGTCGGCGCCGTAGGCGAGGATCAGCCCGGCGATGCCGAGGAACGAGGCGGCCGACAGGTACTCCCCGCCGATCGCGGACGCGTTGCGCAGCGGCGTCACCGTCCGGGACGCGACGTAGAAGTCGGACGTGGTGCGCGAGATCCGCACCCCGAGCACGCCGACGAGCATGGTCGCGACGACGACCAGCAGCACGCCCGCCAGGCCGTACGCGGCGCTCACAGCCGGTCGGCCCGGTCGACGAGGTCGGCGAAGTCGTCCTCGTTGCGCTCGGCCTGCCGGACGTACCACCAGCCGCAGGCGACGAACCACGGGTAGATCAGCCCGCCGAGCAGCACCCACGGCAGCGGCAGCCCCAGCACCTCCTGCTCGCGCACCGCGGGGACGAGCGCGAACAGCAGCGGCAGGCCGAGCACCACCACGGCGAGGACCAGGCACAGCCGTGCCGCGAGCCGCCACTGGGCGCGCACCAGCGACCGCATGTACGCCTCGCCGAGCCCCGTCTGCTCGTCGATCTCCCGCGTCACCGGGTACCGGGGCCGCCGGACGGCCCGGGTCCGCGGCCCGGTGACCAGTGTCCGCCCGGGCGCGGCGTCCCGCGCGTCCGGGGCGCTCAGAACGACCGCCTCGCCCGGCGGACGAGCAGGTCGCGCAGCTCGCGCACGTGCCGCCGCGCGACGGGCAGCTCGGCGCCGCCCACGACCACGGTGCAGCGCCCCGAGTCGAGCCGCAGTTCCGTGATGGCCGCCAGCGCCACGAGATGGCTGCGGTGCACCCGGACGAACCCGGCGCCGCTCCACCGCTCGCTCAGCGCGGCGAGCGGGATCCGCACCAGATGGCTGCCGCCCGACGTGTGGAGCCGCGCGTAGTCGCCCTGCGCCTCCACGTACAGCACCTCCCCGGGCGTGACGAACCGCGTCACCCCGCCCAGCTCGACCGGCATGGCCTCCGGCTCGGACGGCTCCGGCGCGGCCTCGTCCTCCCCGGCGGCCTCGGTGACCCGCCGGATCGCCACGGCCAGCCGCTCCGGCCGCACCGGCTTGAGGATGTAGTCGGTCGCCTTGATCTCGAACGCGTCCACGGCGTGCTCCTCGTACGCCGTCACGTAGACGATCTGCGGGGCGCGGGCGAACTGGGCGAGGACGCGGCCGAGCACGGTGCCGTCCAGGCCGGGCATCCGGATGTCGAGGAAGACGGCGGCGACGGGACGCCCCTCGGCGAGGGCCCGGTCGAGCTTGCGGAGCGCGGCGGCCCCGTCCCGGGCGGTGTCGATCTCGCCGATGCGCGGGTCGGCGCGCAGCAGGTGGACGAGGTCGTCGAGCGCGGGCGCCTCGTCGTCCACCGCCAGGACACGCAGGGTCACCGCACCGTCCCTTCCCACGCCGTCCGCCACATTCCAGTCAAGGACCGACCGGGCGTCAAGAGGCCGTGACACCGGGCCGGTACTTCGGCACCCGCACCGTGACCTTCGTCCCGGCGCCCGGACCGGTCTCCACCGCGAGGCCGTACTCGTCCCCGTACACCTGCCGCAGCCGCGCGTCGACGTTGGCGAGCCCGATCCCCGCCGCGTCGTCGGCGGACGGCTCGGGCCGCTCCCCCGACAGCAGGCGGCGGACGTCCTCGGGATCCATGCCGACCCCGTCATCCTCCACGCTGATCACGCAGTCGGCCCCCGCGTCCTCCGCGATGATCGTGATCAGCCCGGGCTCGGACCGGTCCTGGAGCCCGTGCCGGACGGCGTTCTCCACGAGCGGCTGCAGGCAGAGGAACGGCACCGCCACCGGCAGCACCTCGGGCGCGATCCGCAACGTCACCCGCAGTTCCTCCCCGAACCGGGCCCGCTGGAGCAGCAGGTACCGGTCGATCGACCGCAGCTCCTCCGCCAGCGTCGTGAAGTCGCCGTGCCGCCGGAACGAGTAGCGCGTGAACCCGGCGAACTCCAGCAGCAGCTCCCGCGCCCGCTCCGGGTCGGACCGGACGAACGAGGCGATCGTCGTCAGCGAGTTGTAGACGAAGTGCGGCGAGATCTGCGCCCGCAGCGCCCGCATCTCCGCCTCCATCAGCAGCGTCCGCGAATGGTCCAGCTCCGCGAGTTCGAGCTGGGCGTCCACCCACTGCGCGACCTCCTCGGCGGCGCGGATCAGCCCCGCCGGAACGTCCTCCCCGTACGCGGCCAGCGTCCCGACCACCCGGTCATCGGTGGCGAGCGGCACCACCACGACCCTGCGGATCGGGCAGTCGAGCCGGTCGCACTCGACGTCGTGCACCTGGGTGCGCCCGTTCCCCCGCGTGGCCTCCGCGTGCCCGGGGCCGTCCACGGCGTGGTGGTCGTGCTCCCCGTCCCAGGCCAGCAGCCGCTCCCCGTCGGTGATGGCGAGCGCCTCGCACCCGAGCAGCGCCCGCAGATGCCGGGCCGCCTTCTGCGCCCCCTGCTCGGTCAGCCCGCCCCGGAACGCCGGCGCCGCCCGCGAAGCGGTGTGCAGGGTCTCGAACGTCGCCCGCCGCTCCGGCCCCCCGAGATCCCCCCGCCGCCGATGCCGCCGCCCCCACAACAACGCCGGCACCCAGGTGAGCACCAAAGCCGCGACAACGGCAACGACCACACTCATCCGGCCAAACTACGCCGAACCAGGGTCTTTCCCGCCTTCTCGTCCACTCCGCTCGCCTGACAAACTTTGTCGATGAATTTCGGGAGCTCGTAGAAGTGGGTCCTGGCCGCTCTGCGGCCGGGACTTTCTTTCGCCATGGCCGCTCAGCTCATGTGCGGGTGTGGAACCAGCGCAGCGTGTCGGGCAGGGGGCGGTGGAGGGTGGCGAAGTGGTCGGTGCCGCTGCCCGTGCCGTAGTCGACGGGTGTATCCAGCCACACCCGACGCCTGCGATGGTGAAGCGGCTCCCCCGGACGGGGAACCGGCGTCCCGCTCTCAACGACCGGGCAGTCGCCTGCCTGCGCGGCGCGTCCGGCATGCTGGCGCTGAGCGTTGGGAGGGGCTGTGGACTCGATGCCTGAGCGGATGACGGACCACTGGTGGTGGTTGCCGGGGATGCGGCCCGGGCGGCGGATGCTGCTGTGGCACATCCTGCTCGACGGGCAGCAGGAGGTGAGCGGTCTGGTCCGTCGCTACCAGGACATGCTCGCGGGGGTGGGCGGGCTGGACCTCGTCCCCGCCGAGTGGCTGCATATGACCACGCAGATCGTCGGGTTCGAGGACGAGATTCCACGCGAGCAGGTCGAGGCGCTTGTCGCGGGGGCCCGGCGCCGTCTGGGCGCGCTCGCGCCGATCGAGGTGGAGGTCGGGCGGCTCTGGGTTCACGGTGAAGGGGTGGCGCTCGGCATCCGTCCGGAGCGCGGGCTCGACCCGGTCCGGGAGGCGGTGCGCCAGGCCGCGGCCGAGACCGCCGGGGTGCACCCGCTCGACGGCGAGCCCGGCTGGACGCCGCATGTCTCCGTCGCCTACAGCAACGCCGACGGGCCCGCCGCGCCCATCGCCGATGCCCTTGACCGGCGTCCCGATCCGGTTCCGTTCCGTGTCGGCGCCGCGCACCTGGTCGCCCAGGTGAGGGACGGCCACCTGTACCGGTGGGAGCACCTCGCCGAGGTCCCCTTGGGCTGACGCCCGGCCGGGGTCCGGCCGGGGCGCCGGCGCGTCAGGCCAGGTCGAGGGACGTGGCCAGTTCGTCTAGGTGGAAGTGGGCGTCGCCGAAGGCTAGAGATGTGGCCAGTGCGTGTTCGGAGAACAGGTGCAGGTCGTGTTCCTGGGTGAAGCCGATGGCGCCGTGCACCTGGTGGCCTAGGGCGCATACGCGTTCGTATGCCTCGCTCACCCAGGCCTTGGCCATCGTCACCTGTTGTGCGGCTTCTCGGTCCACCGACAAGAGCCAGATGGCCTCATAGGCGGTGAAGCGGGAGCCCAGGACGTCTATGGCCATGTTCGCGCAGTGGTGCTGGACGGCCTGGAACGAGCCGACCGGGTGGCCGAACTGCTCGCGTTCCGTGGCGTACTGGACCGTCATGTCGAGGACGCGTTGGGCCGCGCCCACCATTTCCGCGCAGGTGGCGGCAGCGCCGAAGAGCGAGATCGCGGCGGCGGCGTCGGGGCCCAGGGCGGCTTCGCCCGGGACCCAGAGGGCGTCCAGCTCGGCGTGGCAGGGGCGGTCGTGGCCGATCGTTCCCAGCGGTTTCAGGGCGACGTCCGCGGCGTCCACCCAGAAGGCGTGCGGCTCGCCGTCCAGGCGCGCCACCAGCAGGATGTGCTCGGCGGACGCGGCGAACGGGACGAACGTCGCCGTGCCGTCCAGGACGTAGCCGGAGTCGGAGCGCGACGCGACCGGGCCTTCGCCTGGGCGGTCCCAGGGGAGCGGTGCGGCGGTCACGATCTGGCCGTCCGAGATGGCGTTCAGCCAGCGCTCCTTCTGCGCGGACGTCCCGAACCGCGCGACGGGCATGCCGCAGCAGGCGACCGAGGCCAGCAGCGGGCTCGGGACCTGCGCGTACCCCAGTTGCTCGAACAGCAGGCAGACGTCCAGGAAGTCGCCGCCGACGCCGCCGTGCTCCTCGGGGAAGGCCAGGCCCGTCCAGCCGAGCTCGACCATCTCCTTCCACAGCGGCGCGGAGAAGCCGGCGGGGTCGCCGCCGAGGGCCCGCGCGCCCGCCGCCGGGGCCTTGGACTCCAGGAGTTCGCGGGCCGTGGCGGCGATCAGCTCCTGGTCCTCGGTGAGGCTCAGGTCCATGGCGGCGGCACCTTGTCCGAGCGGACCCACACGCCCGGCCGCTCCTCCCAGAACAGCTGGACGAGGATGCCGCCGGTGTGCTTCGGGTGGACGAACGTGTGCTTCCAGGCGGCGCCGTCGGTGACACCCTCCTCGTCGTCGAAGGTGGGGACGTCGTGGTGCTCGCAGGCCGCCAGGGCCGCGTCCCAGTCGGCGACCTCGAAGGTGACGTGGTGGGCGCCCGGGCCGCCGCGCTCCAGGAAGCGGTCGATGAACGAGTCCTCGCCGCGCGGCATGATCACTTCCCAGCAGATCGTCGAGCCGGGGATGTTCAGGACGAGGTCGGCCATGTCGGGGTGCTCCTCGTCCGCCGTCCGCCAGACCTGCACGAACCCGGCGAGGTCGCGGTACCAGCGGGCGAGGACGTCGCGGTCGTGGAACGCCTGGCAGATGTGGTCGAGCGCCACGACGCCGAGCGACGGGCCGTCCGGCTCGGACGGCTCGGCGGCCGAGGCGGCGCCGTCGCCGCACATGTCCAGGGTGCCCGGCCCGCGGAGCCGCCACAGCACGCCGGTGCCGTGCTCGGGCGGGCTCAGCGACGCCTCCAGCCAGCGTCCCCACGCCCAGTCGGTCGGCTTGATGCCGCGCACCTCGAGTTCCGCGCGGACGGCCTCCAGGTCGGGGACCTCCGCGCCTACGTGGTGCAGGCCGGGACGGCCCTTGTGCTCGTCCAGCCAGGTTCGCAGGGACGAGTTGTCACCGGCCGGCGCGACGACCTCCCAGGCCTGTCCGCGGCTCCCCGGGATCTCCAGGCGGGCGCCGCGCACGCCCTCGGCCGGGTTGTCCCAGCTCCGGACGCGCCGGAACCCGAACAGCCCCTCCAGCAGGGCGACCTGCCGGTCGAGGTCGGGGGTCACCTGCGCGACGTGATCGATGCGGTAGATCTGCACGGGTCCTCCTAGCTCGGGTGGGGCTCGATCCAGTCGTAGCCGTAGGTGACGAGTTCCTTGACGAGCCGCAGGTTGTAGCGGTTCATCGCCGCGATCCGCTCGGCCAGCTCGCCGATCCGCCTGTCGAACTCCGCGGCCGGGTAGACGTCGTTGACCAGGCCGAGCCGCAGCGCCCGTTCGGCGCCGATGCGGGCGCCGGTGAACAGCAGCTCCTTCGCGCGGGCCTTGCCGATCCGCTCCGGCAGCCGCTTCACGCCGCCCCAGCCGGGCGCCGACCCGCCGAACTCGGGCTGGTCGGGGTCGCCGTCCTCGGTCATCTTCGGGCGGTACGGGGGGCGCGCCGACAGGGTGATCTCGACGAGGCCCATCTTGGCGTCGTCGGAGGCGATGATGAAGTCGGCCGCGAGCGCCAGCTCCAGGCCGCCGCCGACCGCGTAGCCGTGCACCGCGGCGATCACCGGGACGGACAGCCGCTCCATCATCGCGAACGTCTTCTCGCCGAGCCGGCCCTGCTCGATCCGCTCGCGCGGGGTCAGCTTCTCCGACCAGGACAGGTCCATGCCGGCGCAGAACGCGCGCTCGCCCGCGCCGCGCAGCACCACGACGCAGACGTCCTCGTCGTCGTCCACGCGCGTGAAGATGTCGCGCAGCTCCGTCATCGTGGTGGGCGTCAGCGCGTTCAGCTTGTCCGGCCGGTTCAGCGTCAGCCAGGCGACCCGCTCCTCGATCCGCAGGTCGATCGTCTCGTAGGCGTTCTCGTCGAGCATGGGCGTGCGCTCCTCCCGTGTGTGGTCAGCCGCGGGGCAGGTTCAGGCCCCGGGTGGCGATGACGTTGCGCTGGATCTCGGTGGTGCCGCCGAGGAAGGTGGAGGCGACCGCGTCCCGGCGCATGTGGGTGTACAGCGCGTCGAGCGGCGCCCCCTCGCGCTCCCACAGCGCGGCGGACCGCCCGAACGCCAGCGCGCCCGTCCGCGCGAGCCGCTGGTGCAGCTCGGCCCCGAACAGCTGGTTGACGGACGCCTCGAAGCCGGGCTCGTCGCCCGCCGCCTGCCGCGACACGGTGTAGCGGGCCAGGTTGTACAGGACGGCGATCTCGGTCCGCCGGCGCGCGATCTCCTGCCGGAGGGCGGGGCCGCGCCGGGCGTGCCGCTCCCCCTCCGGGGACCGCAGGCAGCCCACCAGATCGGCGAGGGCGTGCTGGTACTTGATGGTGGCGCCGATCCCGGCCCGCTCGAAGCCGAGCGCGGACATCGCCACGTACCAGCCGCGGTTCTCCTCGCCGACCCGGTTCGCCACCGGCACCCGGACGCCCTCGAAGAAGATCTCGCAGAACGGCGCCGCCCCGCGGATGTCGGTGATGGGACGGATCGTGACCCCGGGCGCGTCCGCCTCGACCAGCAGGAACGTGATGCCGCGGTGGGGACGGTCGGCGGACGGGTCGGTGCGGACGAGCACGAACAGCCAGTCGGCGTACTGGCCGAGGGACGTCCACACCTTCTGGCCGTCCACGACGTACTCGTCCCCGTCGCGGACGGCGCGGGTGCGCAGCGAGGCCAGGTCGGAGCCGGACCCCGGCTCGGAGAAGCCCTGCGCCCACGTCGCCTCGCCCGACGCGATCGGCGGCAGGTGGACGGCCTTCTGCTCGTCGGTGCCGTGGACCAGCAGGGTCGGGCCGAGCAGGAACGCGCCGATGCCGTTCACGGTCGGCACCCGGGCCCGCATCATCTCCTCGTGCAGGACGAACTCCTCCAGCGCCGGCAGCCCTGCGCCGCCGTACTCCCGCGGCCAGTGCGGCGCGATCCAGCCGCGCTCGGCCAGCGCCGCCGCCCACGCCCGCGCGCCCTCGCGGCGCCCGGGGTCGTCCGCGACCCGGTCGACCGGCCAGTTGTAGCCGGCGACGTCCTCGGGTTCGAGGCTCTGCTCCTCGGCCCGCGCCGGACGGTACGACGCGGGGAACCGCTCCCTGACGAAGGCCCGGACCTCCTCGCGGAAGGCGGCCTGCTCCGGTGTGTCGTCCCAGTTCACGGGTTGCTCGCCTCCCGGTCCCAGGTGGTCGGGGTGATCCCGCCGTCGCCCTGCGCGCGCAGCTTGTACTTGGCGACCTTGTCCGTCGGGGTGCGCGGCAGCGCGTCGATGAACTCGACGTAGCGCGGCACCATCGAGCGCGGCAGCCGCTCCTCGCAGTAGGCCACCAGTTCCTCCGGGTCGAGCCCGGTGTCCGGTTGCACCACGACCGAAACCTTGATGTCCTCGTCCTCCAGTTCCGAGGGCACGCCGATCGCGGCGCACTCCAGCACGGCCGGATGCCGGTTGATCTCGGTCTCCAGGTCGAAGGCCGAGATGTTCTCCCCCCGCCTGCGGATGGCGTCCTTCATCCGGTCGAGGAAGTAGAAATACCCGTCGTCGTCGCGCCACACCCGGTCGCCCGTGTGGAACCACATGTTGCGGAAGCAGCGGGTCGTGGCCTCCCAATCGCCGTAGTAGCCGGTGGTGAGGACGAACGGCTGCTTCGGCCGCAGGACCAGCTCGCCCGGCTCCCCCGGCCCGACCTCGCGGTCGCACTCGTCCACGACGGCCACCTGGAACCGCTCCTCGTGCGCCTGCCCGCACGAGCCGAGCCGCCACTCCCCGTACGGGCTGCCGGTCGCGATGCCCGCCTCGGTGCTGGTGTAGGTCTCCACGGACCGGACGCCGAACCGCTCCCGCAGCGGCTCGTCCAGGCTGGACTTGCCCATGTAGAACGTCTCCAGCCGGTGGTCGCGGTCGCGGGACGTCGGCGGGCGGTTCAGCAGGATCGGGATCATCGAGAACACGCTCATGCACACCTGCGCGTCGAAGCGGCGCACGTCGTCCCAGAACCTCGACGCGCTGAACCGCTCGACGATCGCGATGGAGCCGCCGCCGAGCAGCGCCGAGAGCATGCCGTCCCAGAGGGCGGCGGCGTGGAACAGCGGCAGCGGGCAGTAGACGGTCTTGCCCCAGCGGTCCAGGAAGTCCAGCGAGTCGTAGGCGCAGGTCAGCGCGAGCGCGTGCGGGACCATCGCGCCCTTGGACGGCCCGGTCGTGCCGGACGTGTACATGATCGCCTGCATGTCGCCGAAGCCGACCTTCACCTGCACCGGCCCGGAGCCGCCGGCCGGGAGGGCGGACATCTCCCGCGCGGGCTTGCCGAGCCGGTCGAGCAGCACCCCGGCCTCCGCCGCGTTCCGCACGACGACCCGCTCCAGCCTGGGCAGGCGGCCGGCGATCTCGACGAGCCGCTCGGCGTAGGGGCCGTCGACGATCAGCCAGCCGGAGTCGGAGCTGTCCAGGACGTGCCGCAGCAGCTCGCCCCGGTAGGCGATGTTGATCGGCACGGCGACCGCGCCCAGCCGCGCCAGCGCGAAGATGACGTGGACGAAGTCGGCGCAGTTGGGGAGCATCACGCCGACGTGGTCGCCGCGCGCGACGCCGGCGGCGGAGAACGCGCGGGCCAGCCGGTCGGCGGCGGCGTCGACCTCCCCGTAGCTGATCTCCCCGTCGCGGAATCTGAGGAACGTCTGTCTTCGGTGAACCTGCGCCTGTGACCGGAGGACGTCCCCGAGGACGAAGCTCTCCAGCGTCTCCTTGCGCATCCGGACCTCCGCTGTCGCTGCGTGGCGTGGGGCGGCTCGATGGCTGGCGGCTCAGTGGCTGGCGGCTCAGTAGCTGGCGGCTCGGTGGCTGGGCGGGTCGGTGGGCGGCTCGACGGCGGACGGGCGGGCGGCGGCGCGGAAACGGGCGGCGGCGTTCCGCAATCAGACATTGCCTTAAATAGAGGAACACGAAACGCTAAACACGGCAATACTGACCTAAAGGCCACAAAGACGTTCATGCGGTTAGTTACTGGGACGTCTGATCGTCCATGTGACGCGGGCCACACCGTCCCGCTCGCCGGGTTTCGGACACAAGCCCCCACAGGCGAGGTACCCCGCTGGGACGTTACGGTCGGACGATGGCTGAGGTGATCATCGAGGCCCGCGGTGTGGCGGTGGAACTGGGCGGCGCTCCGATTCTGGCCGGCGTGGACCTGACGGCCGGGGTGGGCGAGGTCGTCGCGATCGTCGGCGCGAACGGGGTGGGGAAGACAACGTTGCTGCGTTGCCTGGCGGGGTTGCAGGCGGCGGACGGGCGGGTCGGGGTGTTGGGTCGCCCGCCGGTCGACGAGCCGGGGTTCTGGCGCGACGTCGCCCTGGTCGGCGACGAGCCTGCGTGGTATCCGGGGCTGAGCGTCCGTGAGCACCTGGAACTGATGCGGACGGTGTACGACTCGGGCGGCTCGCCCCGGCCGCGGATGGACGCCGGAGCGGCACTGGAGCTGTTCGATCTGACCGCCCGGGCCGACCTGGCGCCGCTGTCGCTGTCGACCGGGCAGCGGCAGCGGTTGTCGCTGGCGATGGCGCTGCTGCGCCCGAGCCGCGTGCTCCTGCTGGACGAGCCCGAACGCGGTCTGGACACCTCTTTCCGGGGTCGGCTGGCCGGGATCCTCGCCGGGTACGCGGACGAGGAGAGCACGGTGGTGATGGTGACCCACGACCTGCGCCTGGCCGAGGCCGCCGGCGCCCGGCTGGTCACCCTGGCGGCGGCATGACCGGCGTCGCGAGTATGGCGGAGGTCCAGGCGTACATGCAGGGGCGGGGGCGCCGCCGGCGTACGTGGTCGGATCGCTACGCGGGCCTTCTCGGACTGGCTCTGGCGGTGGTGATCGCTGCTCCTGCGGTGGGCACCGCGCTGGCGGCCGTTCCGCCCGAGGTGGACCCCTCGCGGGTGTGCGCGGGCGTGGCCCTGCTCGCGCTGCTGTCGGCGGGGGCGCTCTCGGCGGTCAGAGCGATCGGACCCGTGGCGCTGCCCGCGGCGGACGCGGCGTGGCTGGTGCTGTCGCCGCTGCCGCGCCGTGCCGTGCTGGGCCGTACGGCGCTGATCCTGGCGGGGGTGTCGGTCGTGGCCGGCGCGGTGGTGGGGGTGGGCCTGCTGACCGTTCTCGGCGCGGGGGACCAGGCCGTCCCGCGCCTGCTCGCCGCGCTGGCGCTGGGCGTCGCGACGATGGCGGGCGGGATGTCGGCGGCCGTGCTGGCCCAGGCGTCCGAGCGGTGGGACGCGTGGCTGACCGGCGGGATCACCGTCATCGTGATCTCGGCGGGCATCGCGGCCGTCATGAGTTTCGGTCCGGGCCTCCACCTGGCGGCGTCCGTCGCGGCGGCGCCGCCCTCGGCCGTACCGGCGGCGGTGGCCGCGGTGACGGCGGCCGCAGGGCTTGCCGTCCGCGCGTGGACGGCGCTCGGCCGCATCCCGGCCCGTGTCGTACTGGACGCCTCCACCCGTGCCGGTCACGCGGCCGCGGCGGCGATCATGATGGACCCCGGTGCTCTGACCTCGATCGTCGAGGCCGCCCACTGGCGTGGCCGTTCCCTGCGTTCGCGTCCCTGGCCGAGCGGCCTGGCCGGGGGCCGCGTACCCGCGCACGTGCGGGAGCCGCTGGCCGTCGCCTGGCAGGAGTGGCGGTGCCTGGCTCGCCGCCCTGTCCGCGTCGCCCTTCTGGCGTCCTCCTCGCTTCTTCCGGCGCTGGCCGCCCGCGCCACGACGGACGCGGCGGGCGACGGGGTTCCCGCTGTCGCCGCCGTCGTGCTGGGCGTGGGGGCGCTGGCGGCCGCGGCCACGGTGACGACCGGAGCCCGCCGCGACGGGGAGGACCCGGCGCTGGCGCGGCTGCTGGGCGTGCGTCCGCGAGCGCTGCTCGCCGCGCGGGCGGCGCCGCCGGCGCTGCTGGGCGGCGGATGGCTGGTGGCGGCGCTGACGGTGCTGGGCGCGACCGGGGCGGTGCCCGCCGGGCCGTGGTGTCTGCTGGGCGCCGCGTGCGCGCCTGCGCTGGCGGCCGGCACGCTGCGGATGGCGCGGCGGCGGCCCGTCGATCACGGGCTGCCCGTACTGGACACACCGGTCGGCGGGGTGCCGACAGGGCCCATCCTGTGGGTGCTGACCGGGGTGGACGTCGCGGCGCTCGGCTGCGCGCCCGCGTTGACGGCGCTCACCGGCGGGATTTCCGCGGGGCTCCTGGCGGCACAGGCGGCGTCGGGCGCCGCGGTGCTGGCCGCGTACCTCGTCCTGCGAGGACGCCGCTACTGAATCGTCCCTGCCCGCGAAAGATTTTGCAGACGAATCGCTTCGCCGCGCAACTGAAGGGTGAACCTCCGGGCAGGACACCGGGCTATGGAGAGGATCGGTCCAGAGCCCGGTGAGCGGGACGAGTACCCCGGGACCGAGCCCGTGAGCCTGGTCAAGCGCGGGCGCCCGCACACCGACTGGATCGTCTACGGCGTCGCGGCCGTGCTGTCGGCCTCGTTCGTGATCTGGGGCGGGGCCGACACCGGCGGTCTCAGCTCGGTCGCGGAGGCGATGCTGGACTGGCTGCTGACGAACCTCGGCTGGCTGTTCGTGCTCGCCGCCACCGGCTTCGTGATCTTCTCGCTGTGGCTGGCGTTCAGCCGGTACGGCCGCATCCCCCTCGGCCGGGAGGGGGACGAGCCGGAGTTCCGCACCGTTTCGTGGATCGCGATGATGTTCAGCGCGGGCATGGGCATCGGGCTGATGTTCTTCGGCGTGGCCGAGCCGCTCACGCACTTCGTCGAGCCGCCGCCCGGCACCGACCCGCCGCGGAGCGAGGCCGCGATCGAGACGGCCATGGCGACCACGATGTTCCACTGGACGCTGCACCCCTGGTCGATCTACGCCGTGCTCGGCCTCGCGATCGGGTACAGCCACTACCGCCGGGGGCGCACCCAGCTGATCAGCTCGGCGTTCGTCCCGCTGCTCGGCCGGCGCCGCGCCGCTGGCCCGGCGGGCAAGGTCATCGACATCCTCGCGCTGTTCGCCACCCTGTTCGGCTCGGCCGCCTCGCTCGGCATCGGCGCGCTGCAGATCCGGACCGGGATGCAGGAGGCGGGCTGGATCTCCTCGCTCGGAACCACCGTCCTCGTGCTGATCATCGTGGTGCTGACGGTCTGCTTCGTGGTGTCGGCCGTGTCGGGCGTCGCGCGCGGCATCCAGTGGCTGTCCAACATCAACATGGTGCTGGCCGTCGTCCTCGCGGTCTTCGTGTTCGTGGTCGGGCCGACCGTGTTCATCCTGGAGCTGCTGCCCACCTCGCTCGGCGTCTACATCCAGGACTTCGGGCAGATGGCGTCCCGGTCCGGCGCGACGGGCGGGGAGCCGATGAGGACGTTCCTGTCCAACTGGACGATCTTCTACTGGGCGTGGTGGATCTCCTGGGCGCCGTTCGTCGGGATGTTCCTGGCCCGGATCAGCCGCGGCCGCACCATCCGGCAGTTCGTCGGCGGCGTGATCCTCGTGCCGAGCGCGGTCAGCGTCGCCTGGTTCGCGATCTTCGGCGGGACGGCCATCGACCAGCAGCGCAAGGGCCTGAACCCGTTCGGGAACGGCACCGAGGAGCAGATCACCTTCAACGTCCTCGGAAACCTGCCGTGGGTGGCGGTGACCGCGGTCGTCGTCATGGTCCTGGTGGCGATCTTCTTCGTGTCCGGCGCGGACGCCGCGTCGATCGTCATGGGCACGCTGTCGCAGCGCGGCTCGACCTCCCCGTCCCGCTGGGTCGTGATCTTCTGGGGCGCGATGACCGGCGGGGTCGCCGCGGTCATGCTGGTGATCGGCGGGGACAAGGCGCTGAACGGCATCCAGAACATCACGTTCATCGGCGCGCTGCCGTTCGCGATCGTGCTGATCCTGCTGTGCGTCGCGCTGGCGAAGGACGTGCGCTCCGACCCGATGATGCGCCGCCAGCACAAGGGCGCCGAGGTCCTGGAGGACGCCGTCATCGCCGGGGTCATCCGCCACCGGGGCGAGTTCGAACTCCAGATCAAGCCGTCCGAGCCGGGAAGCGCCGCCGGGGACGCGAAGGACGCCGGCCAGGACCCGCCCCGCTGAGGGACGCGGTCACACGATCGGGCGCCCGGTCCTCAGGCGGCGGCGGACGTCGCGCAGGTAGAGGTTGAAGGGGAACTCGCGGGCCGGGCGCGGCAGCGCCCGGTTGCCCACCGCCAGCACGCGGACGAAGCGGTCGAAGCGCGCCTGGTCGCGGGGCGTCCACGGGAAACCGAGCTCGTCGCGGAACGGCTGGGGCAGGAAGCCCATCGTCAGGAAGCGGTGGAACCGGCCGAACGTCCGGTGGACGGGCGCGGGCAGGAAGCGCATCTCGGCGAGGTCGCGCAGGTAGCCGCGGGTGACGTCGTCCATCTCGATCTTCGCCAGGCCCGCCCGCCAGTACTCCTCGAAGGCGTCCCGGTCGGGTGGCCACATGTCCGGGGTGACCTGGAGGGTGGTGCCGAACCGGGCGCCGTGCCGGTACAGGTCGGCGGCCTGGTCCCGCGACGGAGTCCCGTACAGCATCGTGTAGATCATCTCGATGCCCGTGTAGAGGCACGCGGCGACCCACAGCTGGAGCTCGCGGTCGAACGCGTTGTAGGCGACGGGCTCCTTCGCGCGGACGTGCCGGTGCGCGCGGTTCACCTCGCGGCGCATGGCCTCGCGCTCGGCCTCGGTGCCGAGCATGGCGACGGCGATGTAGCTGAGCGTGGTGCGGGCCCGCTTGACCGGGTGCTTGTCGACGCGGCCGCTGTCGACCGTGCTCTCCGCGACGCCGCGCCCGATCGGCAGCCGGGAGAGCTGCATGACGACGTTGGACGCGGCGGCGGCCAGCGCCACCCCGCTGATCGAGTCCAGGACGACCTTCGGCGGCGTCTCCTCAGCGGTCGCGGTCATGCGGGCCCCACCTCCGTACGGGCTCGCGCCTGCGCCCGTACTTGATACAACGAGTCGATTTCCGTCTCACTGTGCCAGTGTAAGTAAGCACTTGCAAGGCGTCCGCGGCGAGAGCGCCCTCACACGCGGCCCGCCCGGAGGCCGGGACCGGGCGGCCCCGGCCCCGTGCGGGCGGCCCGGTCAGGTGTAGGGGTTCTCCTTCGCCAGGACGCGGCCCGCGAACTCCTTCAGGGAGTCCAGCGCGCGCAGGTACGGCATCGGGCCGTAGGAGACGCGCGCGACGCCCAGCTCCGCCAGCTCCGCGAGCGACGTGCCCGGGAAGTTGTTCGCGTTGACCGGGCCCGGGATCCCCTTGACCAGGGCCGGGATCGCGTCCGGCGGCGCCGCGATCGGGTACACGCAGTCGGCGCCGGCCTCCAGGTACAGCCGGCCCCGCGCGATCGCGGCCTCGACCGGGTCCGGGGCCCTGGCGACGAACACGTCGGCGCGGGCGTTGATCACCAGGGCGTCCCCGGCCGCCTCCCGGACGGCCGCGATGTACTCCGCCTGGACCCGCGGTTCGGCCAGTTCCCCGGCGTAGGTGTCCTCCAGGTTGCAGCCCGCGGCGCCGATGGCGAGCAGCCGCTCGACCAGCTCGCCCGGCTGAAGCCCGTACCCCGCCTCGGCGTCCACGGTGACGGGGACGGTCGCCGCGCGGATCACGCGCCCCGCGGCGGCGAACATCTCCTCCGCGGGCGCCCCCTCGTGGTCGGGGTAGCCGAGCATGGCGGACACGGCGGCGCTCGCGGTGGCGAGGGCCGGGAACCCGGCCTCCTGAACGATCTTCGCGCTCCCCGCGTCCCAGACGTTGGGCAGCAGCAGCGGATCACCGGGACGGTGCAGATCCCGCAGGCTCGCGGCGTTGTCGGTCATGTATGTCTCCCTTCCTTCCCAGGAGGAACGGAGGACGCGGCCGCTTTGTGACATCCGCCGAGGGCGGCCCCCTCCCGCCGTCCCGGCCATGGGCTAGCGTCGAGCTGATCATTCGCTTGCGACGAGGGAGTACGCAATGCAGCCGTGGTCCGCCGATCTCGCCGGCCGCCTCGAAGACCGCGTCGTCAGCAGCGAGCTGCTGCGCGGCAACCCGCTCGACGACCCGCACGAGCGGCCGGTACTGGTGTACCTACCGCCCGGCTACGACGACGAACCGGAACGCCGCTACCCCAGCGTCTACGTGATCACCGGGTTCACCGGGCACGTCGGGATCTGGCGCAACCGGACGCCGTACCGGCGGTCCTTCCCCGAGACGGCCGACGCGGTGTTCGCCTCCGGGGAGGCGCCGCCCGCGATCGTGGTGTTCGTGGACGCCTGGACGGCGCACGGCGGCAGCCAGTTCGTCGACTCCCCCGGCACGGGCCGCTACCACTCCTACATCTGCGACGAGATCGTCCCGTGGGTGGACGGCCACTACCGGACGCTCGACGCGCCCGAGCACCGGGCGATCAGCGGCAAGTCCAGCGGCGGCTACGGCGCGATGATCACGCCGATGCTGCGTCCCGACCTGTTCGGCGCGCTCGCGACGCACGCGGGCGACGCCCTGTTCGAGTACTGCTACCTGACCGAGTTCCCCAAGTGCGTCCGGCACCTGCGCAAGTACGACGGCGACATCATGCGCTGGTGGGACGACTTCGGGAGCCGCACCTCGTTCACCAAGCCCGAGGACATGGAACTGCTCAACATCCTCGGCATGGCGGTGTGCTACTCCGCGCGCGAGGACGGCACGCCCGACCTGCCGTTCGACCCGGTCACCGGTGTGCTCCGGCCCGAGGTGTGGGACCGCTGGCTCGCCTGGGACCCGGTGCGGATGGTGCCGGGGCACGCCGAGGCGATGCGCTCGCAGCGGGCGATCTGGATCGACGGCGGCACGCGCGACGAGTGGTACCTCGACATCGGCGCGCAGGCGTTCCACCGGGCGCTGCTCGACGCCGGCGTCGCCGAGGACGTGATCCACTTCGAGCTGTTCGACGCCGGCCACGGCGCCATCGACTACCGCTACCCGCTGGCGCTGTCCTGGCTCTGCCGCCGCATCGCCCCCTGATCCCGCCCGGGGCGGGCCGGGCGTCTCAACGCGCGCGCCGCCCCCGCGGTTCCCTGCCGGACGGGCCGGGCCGATCCTTCGGCCCGGCCCGTTCGCGCTGCTCCGCCACGGAATTCCATTGGTTTCAGAGAGACGCCCGTCAGAATTGAAAATCCAGAACCAAATGGATTTATTGACACCTTTCTCGAACCAGGGTGCACTTCGGGTCAGCTCATCCGGATGAGTCCCCCATCCAACCCCCCCGCCGGGCGGGCGGCGGTTCACGGATCGCTCTTACCAGGGCCTCCGCGTGCCCACCCCCTCCGCCCGCCCGGCACGTGGAAGGAGCACCCCCGTGAGACACCAGACCGCGATCGGGGCGGCGGCGTTGTCCGTCGGCCTCGCCGTGGCGATGTCCTCGCCCGCCTCAGGTGCGACACCCCGCACCCCCGCGGCTCCGGCCAAGCCGGACCCCCGCACCGTCGCCGCCGCCTCGGCCGACCGCCTGGTCGCGGCGAAGCCCGCCGCGTTCAAGAAGGCCCCCAAGGACAAGATCGTCCGGCGCGGGGTCACCTCGGGCCTGCGCGGCCTCCAGTACGTGGCCTACGAGCGCACCTACGACGGCCTGCCCGTCTACGGCGGCGACTTCGTCGTCACCACCAACGCGAGCGGCGGCGTGCTGAGCACCTCCGTCGACCAGACCCGCACCCTCGACGTCTCGACCAAGGCGTCGATCGGCGCGGCGCAGGCCGCCGAGACCTCGCGCGCCCGCGTGTCCAAGGTCGAGACCGCGTCCACGCCCCGCCTGACGGTGCTCGCCGAAGGCTCCGGACGCCTCGTCTACGAGACCGTCGTGAGCGGCACCCAGAAGAAGGCCCCGACGAAGCTGCACGTTTTCGTCGACGCCAGGACCGGCAAGGTCGTCAAGACCTATGACGAGGTCCGGGACGCGGCCGACGACCGCAGCTACTACCACGGCACCGTGGACCTCAGCACCGCCGCCACGTCCATGACCGACCCGCAGCGCTCCGGCATCCGGTGCGGCGGCCAGAACGGCTCCGCCTACACCGGCACCGACAGCGCCTGGGGCAGCGGAAGCGGCACAGACCTGGAGACCGCCTGCGTCGACGCCCTCTACGCGGTCCAGAAGGAATGGGACATGCTGGGCTCCTGGCTCGGCCGCAACGGCATCAACGGCAGCGGCGGCGGCTTCCCGCTCCGCGTCGGCCTGAGCGACGTCAACGCCTACTGGAACGGCAGCTACACCAACTTCGGCCACAACCAGGCCGGCACCAAGCAGGCCACCTCCGTCGACGTCGTCGGCCACGAGAACGGCCACGCCGTCTTCACCACCACGCCCGGCGGCGACAGCGGCGGCAACGGCAACGAGAAGGGGGGCATGAACGAGTCGGCAGGCGACATCTTCGGCACGCTGACCGAGCACTACATGAACGAGCCCTCCACCTACGACCCGCCGGACTACCTGGTCGGCGAGGAGGTCGACCTGGTCGGCCAGGGCCCGATCCGCAACATGTACAACCCGTCCGCGCTGGGCGACCCGAACTGCTACTCGTCCTCGATCCCGAGCACCGAGGTGCACGCGGCGGCCGGCCCGCAGAACCACTGGTTCTACCTGCTGGCCGAGGGCTCGAACCCGAGCAACGGCAACCCCACCAGCCCGACCTGCAACAGCTCCACCGTCACCGGCATCGGCATCCAGAAGGCCGGCCAGATCTTCATGGGCGGCCTGAACCGCAAGGTGACGAGCTGGAGCCACGCCCGAGCCCGCGTCGAGACGGTCAACGCGGCGCTGCAGCTGTTCCCCGGCTCGGCCACCGAGTGCAACGCGGTGAAGGCGGCGTGGAGCGCGGTCAACGTCCCCGCGCAGAGCGGCGAGGCGTCCTGCGGCACCCAGCAGAACGACTTCTCGATCACGCTGAGCCCCGGCTCGGGCAGCGCCCAGGCGGGCGGGACCGCGACCTCCGCGGTCGGCACCCAGACCACGGGCGGCAGCGCCCAGCAGATCTCGCTGTCGGCGACGAGCAGCCCGTCCGGCCCGACCGCGACGTTCTCCCCGTCCACGATCACCTCGGGCCAGTCGTCCACGATGACCGTCACCGTCCCGGCCGGGACCGCCGACGGCACCTACAGGCTGACCGTCCTCGCCGACGGCGCGTCCGTCGACCGCACGGCCACCTACACGCTGACCGTCGGGCAGGGCCAGCCCGGCTCCGTCTACTCCGACGACTTCGAGTCGGGGACGGGCTGGACGACCAACCCGAACGGCAGTGACACCGCCACCGCGGGCCGCTGGGAGCGCGGCACCCCGCAGCCGACCAGCTACTCCGGCACCAACCTGCAGCTCGCCGCCGCGGGCGGCAGCGGCGCCCTCGTGACGGGCGCGGCCGCCGGAACCGACGCCGGGACCTACGACCTCGACGGCGGCGTCAGCAGCGTCCAGTCCCCGGCGATCAGCCTGCCGAGCGGCACGCTGTCGCTGAAGTTCTCCTGGAACCTCGCCTACCTCAACAACAGCTCGACCGACGACTACCTGCGCGTCCGCGTCGTCGGCGCGAACGGGTCGAGCACCGTGCTGAACCAGAGCGGCGCCGCGGCCAACAAGGTCGGGGCGTGGCAGACGGCCACGTACGACCTGTCCGCCTACGCCGGCCAGTCCGTCCGCATCCTCGTCGAGGCGGCGGACAACGGCACCGGCAGCCTCGTCGAGGCCGGCATCGACAACGTCTCCATCACCAAGGCCTGACCGCCCCCCGCCCGCGGCCCGTGACGGGGCCCGCTCCCCCGTCACGGGCCGCGCCCCTACCTGGAGGAACGCATGAGATCGCGCATGATCGCGACCTTGGGCGCGGCGGCGCTGGCGGCGTCGGCCCTGCTCGCCCCGTCCGGCGCGTCGGCCGCCCCCGCCGCGCTGGCCGCCCCCGACATCTCGCTCGCCAACGTCAAGGCGCACCTGTCCCAGCTGCAGAGCATCGCCACCGCCAACGGCGGCAACCGCGCCCACGGCCGCCCCGGCTTCCGCGCCTCGATCGACTACGTGAAGGGCAAGCTGGACGCCGCCGGCTACCAGACCAGCGTCCAGTCGTTCACCTACAACGGCTCCACCGGCTACAACCTCATCGCCGACTGGCCGGGCGGCGACACGAACAACGTCCTGATGACCGGCGCGCACCTCGACAGCGTCACGGCCGGGCCCGGCATCAACGACAACGGCTCCGGCTCCGCCGCGAACCTGGAGATCGCCCTCACCATCGCCCGCGAGAAGTACGCGCCCAAGCGGCACCTGCGGTTCGGCTGGTGGGGCGCCGAGGAGCTCGGCCTCGTCGGCTCGACCAACTACGTCAACAACCTCGCCTCCACCGAGCGGTCGAAGATCAAGAGCTATCTGAACTTCGACATGGTCGGCTCCCCGAACCCCGGCTACTTCGCCTACGACGGCGACGGCTCCAGCGGCAGCGGCGGCCCCGCCGGATCCGCCGAGATCGAGCAGACGCTGCGCGCCCACTTCCAGTCGATCAACGTGCCCGTCCAGGACACCGCGTTCGACGGCCGCTCCGACTACGGGCCGTTCATCCGGTACGGGATCGCCGCCGGTGGCCTGTTCACCGGCGCCGAGGGCCGCAAGACGACCCAGCAGGCGCAGCTGTGGGGCGGCCAGGCCGGCGTCGCGTTCGACCGCTGCTACCACTCGTCCTGCGACACCACGTCCAACATCGACGACACCGCGCTCGACCGCAACGCCGACGCCATCGCCCACGCCGTCTGGACGCTCGGCGGCGACGGCGGCACCACGGAACCGCCCGGCGACACCGTCTTCACCGACGACCTCGAATCGGGCACCGGCTGGACCGTGAACCCGAATGGCACCGACACCGCCACCGCGGGCCGCTGGGAGCGCGGCACCCCGCAGCCGACCAGCTACTCCGGCACCAACCTGCAGCTCGCCGCCGGGGGCGGCAGCGGCGCCCTCGTGACGGGCGCGGCCGCCGGAACCGACGCCGGGACCTACGACCTCGACGGCGGCGTCAGCAGCGTCCAGTCGCCCGCGATCGCGCTGCCGGCCGGCTCGAAGACCCTGTCGTTCTCCTGGAACCTCGCCCACCTGAACAACAGCTCCGTCGACGACTACCTGCGGGTCCGGGTCGTCGGGCCGAACGGCTCCACGACCGTCCTCGACCGGGCGGGCGCGGCCTCCAACCGCGCCGGCTCCTGGCAGACGCAGACCGCGGACGTCTCCGCCTACGCCGGCCAGACCGTCCGCATCGTCGCCGAAGCCGCCGACACCGGAACCGGCAGCCTCATCGAGGCCGCCCTCGACAACATCAAGATCACCAAGTAGCCGCTGGCCGGGGGCCGGTTTCAGAGTTTTCCACGGCCCCGTTCACACGGTTGAAAATCCAGTGGCGGATGGATTCGTTGACACCACCCCACCCGCCGGGATCCACTCGTGAACAACCCGACCCAAGGAAGACGGGGCCCGCCCCCCGCCCGAACCGCCTCCCCCGGCCCTGCCGGGGGAGGCGGTTTTTGTCGACACTCGAAGCCGCATCACCATCACCAGTGGCCCCAGCCGTCACACCAACCACGCGACAACCTCAATGGTTGCGATCGCGTCCGAAGGCAGGTTCGAGCGAAGCGAGAACCTGATCGCGCAGCGAGCCGCCAAGGCGAGACGGGGCGATGCCAGCGATCGCCCGCATTGCACGACGATGGAGGGCCGCCAGGCCCGAAGGAGGAGTGCAATGCTAGAGGCATGTGCCGCAGTATTAAAACGCTTCGTCCGCCGTACTCCGACGACGTCACCGATGAGGACGTGCGGGCGGCGGCGCTCCAGTATGTGCGGAAGATCTCCGGGTTCCGGGCGCCCGCCTCGCATAACGCGGAGGCGTTCGACCGGGCCGTGGAGGAGATCGCGCGGAGCACCGCCGCCCTTCTCGAAACCCTGGAGGTGCGGGGGCGCCGTTAGTTCTCGGCGGCGACCAGTTCGGCGATCTGGACGGTGTTGAGGGCCGCGCCCTTGCGGAGGTTGTCGCCGGAGCAGAACAGGGCGAGGCCGTTCTCGACGGTCTCGTCGCGTCGGATGCGGCCCACGTAGGTGGGGTCCTGGCCGGCGGCCTGGAGCGGCGTCGGGACGTCCGAGAGGACGACGCCGGGCGCGCCCGCCAGCAGCTCGCTCGCGCGCTCGGGGCTGAGCGGGCGCTCGAAGCGGGCGTTGACCTGGAGGGAGTGGCCGGTGAAGACGGGGACGCGCACGCAGGTGCCCGACACCTTCAGGTCCGGAAGCTCAAGGATCTTGCGGCTCTCGTTGCGGAGCTTCTGCTCCTCGTCGGTCTCGGCGAGGCCGTCGTCGACGATCGAGCCCGCCATCGGGAGCACGTTGAACGCGATCGGGCGCACGTAGACCGACGGCTCGGGGAACTCCACGGCCGTCCCGGAGTGGGTCAGCCGGTCGGCGGTCTGGACGGTCTTGGCCGCCTGGTCGTGCAGCTCGGCGACGCCGGAGAGGCCGCTGCCGGAGACGGCCTGGTAGGTCGAGACGACGAGGGCGGTCAGCCCGGCCTCGGCGTGCAGGGGGCGCAGCACCGGCATCGCGGCCATCGTGGTGCAGTTCGGGTTGGCGATGATGCCCTTGGGGCGCCGCGTCGCGGCGTGCGGGTTGACCTCCGCGACGACCAGCGGGACGTCCGGGTCCATCCGCCAGCCCGAGGAGTTGTCGATCACGACGGCCCCGGCGGCGGCGACCTTCGGCGCCAGCTCCTTGGACGTGGCCTTGCCCGCGGAGAACAGCACGATGTCGAGTCCGGTGTAGTCGGCGGCCGCCGCGTCCTCGACGGTGACCTCGGTGCCGTTCCACGGGAGCCTGCGGCCCGCGGAGCGCGCCGAGGCGAAGAGCCGCAGCTCGTCGACCGGAAATCCTCGTTCGGCCAGGATCTCGAGCATCTTGGCCCCGACCTGTCCGGTGGCCCCGACGATGCCGACTCTCATGCCGCTCCCTCGTGTAGATCGCTTGACCGGGCGAGTCTGCCCAGGTCGCATACAGGACGTCCAGTGATTAACCCTACGCGGAGGGGTCGAGCGATGCTTAACGGAAGGCGTCCAGCCCGGTGACGGCCTTCCCCAGGGTCAGCAGGTGAACCTCCTGGGTGCCCTCGTAGGTGAGGACGCTCTCCAGGTTGTTCATGTGCCGGATGACCGGGTATTCGAGCGTGATCCCGTTGGCGCCGAGGACGGTCCGGGCCTCGCGGGCGACGTCCAGCGCGGCGCGGACGTTCGCGAGCTTGCCGAACGAGACCTGCTGCGGCGTCACGTTCCCCTCGTCCTTCAGCCGCCCGATGTGCAGCGCCACGAGGCCTGCCTGGCCGAGCGCGACCTCCATCCAGGCGAGCTTCTCCTGCGTGAGCTGGAACGATCCGATCGGCTTGCCGAACTGCTCGCGGGTCTTGGCGTAGTCGACGGCCGCCTCGTAGCAGGAGCGCCCGGCCCCGACCGCGCCCCACAGGATCCCGTAGCGGGCCTCTGCCAGGCAGCCGAGCGGGCCCTTCAGGCCCTTCACCCCGGGCAGCATCGCCGACTCCGGCAGGCGCACGCCGTCCAGCATCAGCTCGGAGGTGACCGAGGCCCGCAGCGAGAGCTTCCGGTGGATGTCGCTCGTCGTGAACCCCGGGGTGCCCTTGGGGACGAGGAAGCCGCGGATCCCGTCGCCGGTGCGCGCCCACACCACCGCTACGTCGGCGATCGAACCGTTCGTGATCCACATCTTGGCGCCGTCCAGGACCCAGTCGGCGCCGTCCCGGGTGGCGCGGGTGAGCATGTCGCCGGGGTCGGAGCCGCGGTCGGGCTCGGTCAGCCCGAAGCAGCCGATCGCCTCGCCCGCGGCCATCCTCGGCAGCCACTCGTCCTTCTGGTCCTCCGACCCGTACTTGTGGATCGCCGCCATCGCCAGGGACCCCTGGACGGACACGAAGCTTCGCAGCCCCGAGTCGGCCGCCTCCAGCTCCCGGCACGCCACGCCGTAGGCGACGGCGCTCGTCCCGGCGCAGCCGTAGCCCTCCAGGTGCATGCCGAGAAGGCCCATCTTGCCCAGCTCGGGCGCCAGCTCGCGCGCGGGGAACGTCCCGTCCTCGAACCAGTCCGCCAGGTGCGGCGCCACCTTCTCCGCCACGAAGGCGCGCACGGTGTCGCGGACCATCCGCTCCTCGCCGGTGAGCCGGTCGTCTACGCGCAGCACGTCCATGCGGGGTCTCCTCCGTCCGGGGCCGTCCGCGACGAGGGTACGTCGGAGGCCCGACCCTGACCGGGCAGGGGTGCGATCAGGGATGAATCAGGGCGAATCCGGATGTCAGAGTTACCTTTCGCTGGGCATGATCGAGGCATGGACATGGACAAGACCACGGGCACCACCCCGAGCAAGCAGCTCCGCCGCACACGCGAGGGACGCATGATCGCCGGGGTGTGCTCCGGCGCCGGACGGTTCCTCGGCGTCGACCCCAACCTGCTCCGGCTCGGCCTGGCCATCTTCACGATCTTCGGCGGTGCCGGCGTCGTGCTCTACGCGATCGCGTGGCTGCTCATCCCCGAGGAGGGCGCGCCGAAGTCGGTCGCCGAGGACCTGTTCAAGAAGGCCAGTGACTCGCCGACCGTCCAGGACGCGGTGCAGAAGACGAAGGACGCGGTGAACAAGAACCGCACCCACGCCTAGGACGCCGGGATGCCGGACAGCTCGTCGCCGCCCCCGGCGGAGGGGGTGACGACGACGGGCTCGACGTGCTCGCGCGCCCCGGCGATGACGCCGCCGCGGACCTGGTTCCAGCCCAGGGTGAGCATCGCGGCGGCCGACAGGCCGAGGACGCCGGCGAGCGCCACCACCGTCTCCGGCCCGAGCACCTGGGCCGCGGCGCCGCCGACGAGGATGCCGACGCCCTGCCCGGCGAGGATGCCGGACTGGGCGAGGCCGAACGCCTGCCCCCGTCCCGACGCGGGCACCGCCCCCACGAAAGCGGTGTTGGCGGCGAGCTGGTAGGCGCCGCCGACGCCCGACAGCGCCCACAGCGCGACGACGCACCACAGCGGCGGATGCGCGCCCGCGCCGATCAGCGGCAGGCACGCCAGCATCGACATCCACCCCATGACGTGGAGGCGGCTCGCCGGACGGACGAACCGGCTGAACAGCAGCGAGCCCACCACCATCCCCGCCGGCATCGCCGCCAGCAGCAGCCCGGCCGTCACCGCGCCGCCCCCGAACGTCGCCGCGTACGGGACGGCCAGGCCCTCGGGGATCACGTAGAAGGCGCACAGCCACGCGAACAGCACCAGCGACCGCAGCACCGGATCGCCGAACACCAGCCGCACGCCGTCGCGCGTCCCGCGCCACAGCCCGAGCGACTGGGGCTCCCTGCGCCGCTGCGCGGGCCGCCGCCGCAGCCCGCCGATCAGCACGACGGCGGACGCGGCGAACGTCAGCGCGTCCAGCCCGAGCGCCTCGTACGTCCCGACGACGGCGACGGCCGCGCCGCCCAGCAGGAAGCCCAGGACCTGCGTGATCTGCTGGGTGACGCTCGCGATCGCCGAGCCCGCCACATATCGGTCGCCTTCCAGCACGTCCGGCATGACCGCGGCGCGGGCGGCGGAGAACGGCGTCCCCAGGAGCACCGTCAGGAACACCAGCCCCGCGAGGCCCGCGACAGGCATCGGCACGAGCGCCATCACCGCCACGAGCCCGGCCCGTACGACGTCGCAGACGACCATCACCGTCCGGCGGGGGAACAGGTCGGCCAGGCCTGACAGCACCGGGCCGCCCACGATCGGCGGAAGGTAGGTCAGCGCGTACATCAGCGCCGTGAGCAGCGTCGACCTGGTGTGGTCGTACACGAGCACGGCCAGCGCGACCTGCGCGAGCTGGTCGCCGACGAAGGACAGGGCCTGCGCGAGCCAGAGAGCGCGGAACTCGCCCACCGCGAAAACCTCGCGGTAGGTCGCCTGCTCACCCGGCGGACGACGATGCCGGCCGGTCTGCCTTCCCGCCACGCACGCTCCAGTTCAGCCCGCCCGGTGCCGGGCGCCCTCCCCTATTAACTCACGCTGCGTGGCAGTCGCGTGACCTACAGTGCGCATTTCCCTGATCAATATCCGAGTTCGTGCAGCCGCTCGTCGTCGATCCCGAAGTGGTGCGCGATCTCGTGTACGACTGTTATCCGGACTTCTTCCACAACATCCTCCGCGGTGTCGCAAATCCGGAGTATCTCGTGGCGGTAGATCGAAATGTGATCGGGCAGGACGGCCCCGTACCAGTCGCCCCGCTCGGTGAGGGGGATGCCCTGGTACAGGCCGAGAAGGCCGCGCTCAGGCGCATCGTCCTCCACGACGATGACCACATTGCGCATGTGGGCGGTGAGCTCGGGCGGGACACTGTCGAGAGCCTCCGCCACGAGGTCCTCGAAGGCCTCTCGCGACAACTCCATCACACTCGTCATTCTGCTCGACAGAAGGGGAACACGTGCCCAAGGTCCGCGCCGCGTCGACCCAGGCCCTCGCCGCCGTGCGCGCGCAGGCCGCGCGCGCCCGCGCCGCCTGCTCGCCCGTCACCCGCCGCGCCCGGCCCGTCCTCACCAGCCGCTGGACGCGGTTCTCCCTCGTCGTCGTCGTCGGCCTCGCCGGGGGCTACCTCGGCCTCCTCGCCGGCGGCAGCTACGTCACCCCCGTCGGCCCCGCGGACGTCCAGCTCACCCTCCAGCCGTCCCTGCACGGCGGGACGACCCTGAAGCTGCCGCCGCTCGGCTCCCTCCGGCTCGACACCCACGGGGGGCCGGTCTCCCTGGAGGCCCGCCTCACCGACCTGCGCCCCGACCAGGCCAAGAAGCTGATCGAGGACGACACCGAACTCGACCGCCTGACCGACCAGATCACCGGCCAGCTCCGGCACGGCCTCGCCGAGCTCCTCCTGCGCGCCGTCCTCATCGGCCTGGCCACGAGCTTCGTCGCGTCCCTGGCCCTCTTCCGCTCCTGGCGGCGCGCCCTGCTCGGCCTGGGCTCCGCCGCCGCCGGCCTCGCCGCCGTCACCCTCATCACCTGGGGGACGTTCAACCCCCAGTCCATCGCCGAACCCCGCTACACCGGCCTGCTCGCCAACGCCCCCCAGGTCGTCGGCGACGCCCGCAGCATCGTCGAGCGCTTCTCCGCCTACCGCGCCCAGCTCGCCCGCCTCGTCGGCAACATCTCCGAGCTGTACGCCACCACCTCCACCCTCCCCACCTACGAGCCCGACCCCTCCACCATCCGGGTCCTGCACGTCTCCGACATCCACCTGAACCCCGCCGCCTGGAACGTGATCAAGTCCGTCAGCACCCAGTTCAAGGTCGACCTCATCGTCGACAGCGGCGACCTGATGGACCACGGCAGCAAGCCCGAGGACAAGTTCGCCGACGAGATCTCCGACCTGAAGGTCCCCTACGTCTACGTCCGCGGCAACCACGACTCCAAGGAGACCCAGAAGGCCGTCGAGCGGGAGAAGAACGCCATCGTCCTGGACGGCTCGACCCGCGAGGTCGCGGGGCTGCGCGTCTACGGCCTCGGCGACCCCCGCTTCACCCCCGACAAGAGCACCCGCGACGACTACGTCGGCGCCGACCAGCTCCGCGCCGAGGGCCTCAGGCACGCCGACGAGCTCCGCAGGGCGGGCAAGCTCCCCGACCTCGTCGTCACCCACGACCCCACCGAGGGCGAGGGCTTCTCCGGCGTCGCCCCCATGGTCCTCGCGGGCCACACCCACGCCCGCTCGACCAAGCTCCTGCCCACCGGCACCCGCCTCTTCGTCCAGGGCTCCACCGGCGGCGCCGGCCTGCGCGGCCTCGAACACGAGGAGCCCACCCCCATCGAGCTGTCCGTGCTCTACTTCAGCCGCGCCAGCCACCGCCTCCAGGGCTGGGACGACCTCCGCCTCGGCGGCCTCGGCCTCACCTCCGCCCAGATCGAACGCCACCTCGAACCCGCCCCGGACCGCGCCGTCCAGCCCCGGCCCCCGGCCGCGTCCCCGCCGGCGTCCCCGACGTCCCCGTTCCCCTCGGAGTTCCCGTCCGACTGGCCGTCCCGCACCCCGTCCCCGACCGCCAGCCCGTCCCGAACCCCCTCCCCGAGGTAACCGTTTGCGCGCCGCCCCGCCACGTCCTCTAGACTTGGCGAGTCGAGTGGCGCCCATCTCCGCCACCCCGGGCCCCCTTCGTCTAGCGGCCTAGGACGCCGCCCTTTCAAGGCGGTAGCGCCGGTTCGAATCCGGTAGGGGGTACACACGGTTAGGTGGGGTCCTCCTCGGATGACCCTCACCTCACGCCACCACCGAAAGAGCGACACGACCACACTCGGATCAGGTGCTTCCGGCGTGGTGGGTCGCGCAGTCCGCCGCCCGGCGCTGCATGGTCCTGCGCTGTTGCGTGTTCGCCGTCAGGGCCGCGGAGCTGAGGAAGTACTGCCGCGCCTCCTCGTGGTTCCCGGCGCCGCAGGACAGGTCGCCCGCGACGGCCGGGAGGAGGTGGTAGCCGCGCATCGCCGGATGGTCCAGGAGCGGGCGGACGACGTCGAGTCCGGCCTGCGGCCCGAACGCCCGGCCGATCGCGACGGCGCGGTTGAGTTCGACCACGGGCGACGAGGTGATCTGCACGAGCCCGTCGTAGAGGGCCGCGATGCGAGGCCAGTCGGTGTCCGCGGCGGTCGCGGCCCGGGCGTGGCACGCCGCGATCGCGGCCTGGAGCGCATAGGGCCCCACGGTGCCGCGCAAACGGTGGATCTGCTCGATGAGCGCGAGCCCGCGCTGGATCAGCAGCCGATCCCACCGGGTCCGGTCCTGGTCCATCAGGAGCACCGGGTCGCCCTGCGGGCCGACGCGGGCGGTCAGCCGTGACGCCTGGAGTTCGATCAGCGCGAGAAGGCCGAGGGTCTCGGTGTCGTCCGGTGTCAGGCTGGCCAGCATCCGGCCGAGCCGCAGTGCCTCGGAGCACAGTTCGGGGCGGACCCAGCTGTCGCCGCTGGTGGCCGAGTATCCCTCGTTGAACACCAGGTAGACGACCTCCCGGACGGCGGCGAGGCGGGCCGGACGCTCGGCCGGCCCGGGAAGCTCGAAGCGGATGTCGGCCGCCGCGAGAGTACGTTTGGCCCGGACGACGCGCTGGGCGATCGTCGCCTCGGGGGCGAGGAAGGCTCGGGCGACCTCGCCGGTGGTGAGGCCGCAGACCAGTTTGAGGGTGAGCGCGGACCGCGCGTCCGGCGACAGGATCGGATGGCAGGACATGAAGATCAGCCCGAGGAGGTCGTCGGCCAGGTCGCCGTCGACGATCTGACCGATGTCGAGCTCGGTGCTCCGAGGTGTCGTCGCCGCGACGAGGCGGTACTTGTGCCGCTTGGTGTCGCGTCGCCGGATCCGGTCGACGGCGAGGAACCGGGCGGTCGTGTTCAGCCAGCCCGCCGGGTTGCCGGGGACGCCCTCGTGCCGCCACTTCTCGATGGCGGCGACGAAGGCGTCCTGCGCGAGCTCCTCGGCGGTGTCGAGGTCACCGACGAGCCTGACGAGGCGGGCGACGACGCGGGGGGACTCGACGCGCCACAGCGTCGCCAGCGTGGCGTCGAGGTCTCCTGCTTCCATGACGGCGGCGGCCGAGTCCGGGGCGGCGTTCTACTGCAGGTCGGAGAACTCGACGACGCGGCGTACGTCGACCCGTTCCACACCGGTCATCAGCGCGAACTTGCGGGCGTGCTCGATCGCTTCCGCCAGCGAGTCGACCTCGAGGATCGCGAAGCCGGCGATCAGTTCCTTGGCCTCGGCGAACGGGCCGTCGATGATCCGCACGTCCCCGTCAGCGATCTCGAGCCGAGCGCCGGCCGAGCTCGGATGGACCCCTTCGCCGCCGAGCAGGACGCCGGCCATCGCCGACTCCCGCATGTACTCACCGATCGCGGCCTGCTGTTCCGGCGTGGGCGTGACGCCGTTCTCCATGGCCTCGGTCTCGTAGTGCATCACCATGTAACGCATGGTCGGGTCTCCCTTGTCGTGATGATCATTGTCGTGGGCTCGGCGCACGGTGTGCCGTTCGAAGCCGCACGTTCTCGACACCGGGGCCACACATTCTTACCGCGATCCGTCCTGCCGGGTGCCGGCGAGCCGGCGGCCGACCAGGGGCACGATGATCGCGGCCGCGATGAGGTGAGCGGCGACGAGAGTCAGCTTGGTCCCCGTGGAGGTGGCCGCCGCGGTCAGCGGGGCGACGAGGGACACGAGCGCGAGCACGCTCGCCACGATGACGTAGGTGCGGGCCGGGCGGGACGAGCGCCGATTGATCAGCGCGGCGATGCCGGTGCCGACGACCATGACCATCGCGATGGAGATCGCGCAGGCGCCGGCGTTGACCGGCACGACGCTGGAGGCGCTCCCGCCCGGGTCGCCGACCGCGAGGTGGACGCCCGCGGCCCGGACGACGGCGCTGAACGCCTCGGTCGCCGCCGCGGCGAAGCCCGAGGCGATCAGGCTCGTCCATAGCAGTGCGCGGAACGGCACCCGGGCGGCGGCGGTGTCGGAGTGGGGGCTGGCCGGTCCGGCGGTCATCGCAGGCTCCCTGGACTTGGGTCGAGCACCGCTTACCCGGTGCCTTCACGCGTTCTGCCGAACGGCCGGCGGCCGAATCGACCGCCGGCGCGTACAAACCACCGAGACTCGGATCACTACCGGCCGCGGAGTCCGCCGAACAGGTGGCCGATGTGTTCCACGGCCTCCGGCGGCGCGAGTGCGGCGGGTCAGGTGGCCGCCGCGTCGATGGCCGGTGTCCGCAGCGTGCGGTGGGCTGCGGCGAGGCTGGTGGCCAGGGTGAGTGCGGCGGCGATCGCGGCGACGGCGAGGTAGAGCAGGATGCCGCCATCGGGGATGGGTGAGCCGGAGCGGGTGATGCTGAACGGGATGATCGTGACGAGGGAGGACAGTGTGCCGAACAGGACGCCGGTGGCGGCCAGAACCGCTCCCTCGCCGGCGACCATGTGCAGCACCTGGCGGGGTGTGGCGCCGATGAGCCGTTGCCGGCCGAATTCGCGGCGCCGGCTCACGGTGGTCGCGACCAGGGAGTTGACCACCATGATGGCGGCGAAGAGCAGGATCATGCCGATGACGATCATGTTGGTGGTCTCGGCGTTGCGGTAGGCGGCGGTCTCGTTGATGCCTCTGGCGGCGTTGACGGCGTTGTCGGTGGCCTGCATGTAGAGGGTGCCGGTGGCGATGCCGGTGAACAGGATGATCGGCATGACCGCCGTGGACATGGGGCCGGTGCGCTGGGCGAGGTTGAGCGCGGCCAGCTGGCCCGCGGCGCCGCGGCGCCGCAGTGGGCCCTCCAGCCAGGCCGTGACGCGGCGCAGCAGCGCGGGGGCCAGCAGCGCCAGGCCGATGGAGAACCAGATGGCGGCCGGGCCGGCCGTGGCCATCGGCTCGAAGTCGTCCTTGCCGCGCATCGCGGTCGCGGTGATGACGCCCAGGTCGGTGCCGAGGAACAGGAACACCGCGGCGGCGGCCACCCGTTTGCGGCTCATCCGCGCGTCGCCGCCGGCGGCGTCCAGGAGGGACGCGCTGGCGCTCATCCGGGCCGTGCGCCGGGCGGCGGTGAGCGCGGCGGCGGCGGCCGCGACGAGCGTGACCCCGTAGCCGAGGTGGAGGGCGAACCCGCCGAAATGATGGGTGATGCTCGTGGCGACCTGACCATTGGCGGTCAGCCGGTCCAGCAGCCACCCGCCGGTGTACGCGGCGGGGACGATCGCCAGGGACACCGCCGCCACGGCCAGGATCAGAGCCTCCCCAGTGATCATCAGGGTGATCTGGCCCGGCGTCGCGCCGATGTTCTTCAGCAGTGCCATCTCCGCGGCGCGTTGCCGTACCGACAGGGTGAGGGTGGAGGTGACCGCGAAC
This sequence comes from Actinomadura coerulea, assembly GCF_014208105.1. Taxonomy (NCBI): domain Bacteria; kingdom Bacillati; phylum Actinomycetota; class Actinomycetes; order Streptosporangiales; family Thermomonosporaceae; genus Actinomadura; species Actinomadura coerulea. The sequence goes on along the minus strand of NZ_JACHMQ010000001.1, from coordinate 6,705,561 downwards.
GTCACCAGCAGCAGCCCCCAGCCGCCCACCACAAGGCCCAGGACATTGAGGGCGCTCTCGCTGTCGGGATCCACGCCCTTGGTGCCGGCGGTGTCCAGCAGGGAGCCGAAGGCCATGAGGATCATGGCGCCGCAGAACATCGCCAGGAAGCTGGCGGCGAAACCGCCGGTACGGCGCCGAAGGGTGTTCAGGGCGAGTGTGAGCATGGGTCAGACCGCTTCCGAGATCGGGCCGGCCTGGGCGGCGCGCTGCCGCTCGGCGAGTTCGCCCAGGTGGGTCATGCGTTCGGCCACCGCGTCGGGGGTCGGGCCGGTCAGGTGTCCGACGATCCTGCCGTCGGCCAGGAAGAGCACCGATCCGGCGTAGGAGGCGGCGACCGGGTCATGGGTGACCATCACCACCGTCCGCCCCTGCTCCGACACGGTGCCGGCCAGCAGCCGCAGCACCTCGCGGGCGCTGCGGGTGTCCAGCGCGCCCGTCGGCTCGTCGGCGAAGATGACGCTGGGACCGGTGACCAGTGCCCGGGCGATCGCGACCCGCTGCTGCTGGCCGCCCGAAAGCTGGGCTGGACGATGCCCCTGTCGACCGTCCAGCCCAACCTGGGCCAGCACCGCCGCGGCGGCGGCCAGGTCGGCCCGCTTGCCGGCCAGGCGCAGCGGAAGGGTCACGTTCTGCAGCGCGGTCAGTGTGGGTAGCAGGTTGAAGTGCTGGAACACGAAACCGATCTGCTCGCGGCGCAGGCGGGTGAGTTCGGCCTCCCTGCGCCCGGACATCTCCACACCGCCGACGACGACGCTGCCTGCGGTCGGGACGTCCAGCCCGGCCGCGCACTGCAGCAGGGTGCTCTTGCCCGAGCCGGACGGGCCCATGACAGCGGTGAAGGTACCGGCGGGCAGCGTCAGGGACAGCCCGTCAAGGGCGGTCACGGCGGCAGGCCCGGTTCCGTAGATCTTGCGAACGGCGTTCAGCCGTAGCGCGTCAGTGGGCATCTTCGTCCTCGTTTCGGGGGGGTGTTCCTCGGACCATAGACATGTTTTGGGCAGATGCGCAAGGCATCCGCCTAAGTCGAACGCCTCAGGCAGGTGCTATGCTGCGCGGATGGGAAACCGGGAGGACCTCTTGGAAGCGGCGGTTCGATGCATCCAGGAGAAGGGCTACGCCAAGACGACGCTGCGTGACATCGCGGGCGTCGCGGGCGTCAGCATGGCCGCGGTGGGCTACCACTACGGGTCGACCGAGAAGCTGCTCAACCTGGCGCTCGTCCGGGCCATCGAGAACTGGTCCGCGACCTTCGGGCAGGTCCTGGCCGACGGCGAGCCCGCGGATCAGGACGGCCACACGGGATTCTGGCAGCGGATCATCGACTCCCTGAACGATCACGACCGCACCGCACTCGCCAGCTTCGAGGCCTTCGTGCAGTCCCAGCGCGTGCCCGAGCTGCGCGCGCAGATCGCGGCCAGCCAGCGCGAAGGGCGCCGCGGGATGGCCGCCATGGCCACCGGAACATCCGAGGAGGCCGTGACCGAGCGGGCGGCCCGCACCATCGGCTCGGTCCAGCTGGCGCTGATCACCGGGTTGATGGCGCAGTGGATGACCGATCCGGAGCACGCTCCGACCGCCTCCGAGGTGGTCGAAGGCCTCAAAGCCCTCAGCTCGTCCCTGGCCTGACCCGGAGGGGAGCGCAGGCCCGTCCGCGGCAACGCGCGGAACGGAACCTGGGCGGCGGCGGTCTCCGAGTGGTCGCTGGCCGGTCCGGCGGTCATCGCGGGCTCCCTGCACGTAAGTCGAGCACCGCGTTTCCGGTGCTTCACAGCTTTCCGCCGAACGGCCGGCGGCCGAATCGACAGCCGCCGCGCATACGAACTCCCGAAATCCGGATCGATACCTTCCGCGCACGACCGGACACGCGTGATCACCCGCGAGCCGGCAGCCGGGCGGCCCGGCGGAGCTCCTTCACCGCGGCCCACGCTGCGCTCACGGCCGCAACGCCGGGAAGCCGCTCCGCGGCTGCGGCGGTCCGAAGATTCCGCACCGCGCGAAGGCGAACCGCCCTTCAGGGCCGACGCCATTGCCCGCCGGACATCGGCTCTCACGGCTCCTCGATGATTAGGGTGCCCATATTCCCTACCGCCGTTCTGGTAACATTGCGGCGCAACCTATAACTGAAAAGCCGTCCTGGCTCTTCGGTCGTCCGTGAAAGCGGGCGCAGAGAGGGCCGGGGCGATGCCACCGGAATCCCTTTGTGCGCCCCAACAAACAAAGGGGTTCCGATGAAAGGAAGAAAGTGGCGCCCGCGAGAGTTCCTCGCAGGCGTCCGCAGGTATCTGGGGACGCTGTCAGGCGATCTGCGCGCTGCGGACAAATGGGTTCTCGCGATGGTCATGATTGCGAACGCGGCGGGCGTCGCCAACGGCTTCGTCCTGTCCCTCACGGGCGCGACCGCGAACGTGGGGCCCATGACGGCGGCCTGCGTCTCGGTGTTCTTCGGAATGCCGGTCATGTGGCTGTACTTCAGACCGTCGCTGCGAAGCCGCTGGGCCGTATGGATGCCGGCCCTCCTCCTGGGCATCGGCATGGGGGTGAACAACGCGGCCTTCCAGTACGGCCTGCGGTGGGTTCAACTGCAGCTCCTGCAGCCGCTCTCGTTCCTGGTCAGCGCCATCTTCCTGGTCGGTCCCAGGATCGTGCGGGACGCCAGGAACGGGAGGTACTCGACCGCCATGTGGCCGATCCTGGCGGGCCTCGGCATCTGGGTCCTCGCGGCCGACACCGCCGGCAAGTCTCCGGACGCCGGCGGGAGCGCGTTCACCGATGCCATACCGCAGCTCCACGTCCTGGGCCGGCTCGTTCCGGATTGGGGCCTGGGACTGGGGACGCTGTTCATCACCGCGGCCACGCACGCCTACTACAGCAGGAAAATGGAAGTGTTCGGCAAGGATGTCCGCGGGAAGATCACCACTATTTCCGGCATCCCCGCCTTCGTCTTCCTCGGACTGGGTGCGTGGACGTTCGAGAGCGACTGGACCGGCGTGACTGATGGCTATTGGCTGTATCTATTGATTTGCGCGTGCAGCGGAATGCTGCTCTCGCTTCTCAATGGCGTCGTCATGGTCAGGGCCTTCGACCGGGGCCTTCTCGCGTCGACGACCGTGATGCTCTCTCCGCTGCGGACCCTCCTCGGGACCTTCCTGGGGCTGGCCGTGGCGCAGACCGCCCCCGGCCCTCTGGGGCTGGCGGCGATCGGCCTGATCCTCGTCGCCTCCTGCGGGGCGGCGGTGATCCAGGGTCGGAAGGCCGACTCTGAGTGACCCGGCGGCGGGGAGGCTCTGCCTCCCCGCCGTTCGCGCGCCGCCGGTACGGCCCCGGATCAAACCTGTTGGCCGGGCCGTAAGGCCGCGGCTAGGGTTCGTTCCACCTCGCGGCTGCTGAACCTCGGGGAGTCCATCGCCCGGCGGGCGATGTCCCGTGCGTCCCCCTGCGGACGACCACGTCTGTGACCCATGCCCGAAATCCAGCAGCCACCAAGGAAAGCCCATGACTGCGCTCCAGCAGGATTCCCGCCTCGTCCGCACCGACGACCGCTGGCTCCATCTCCCCAACCGGTGGGGCATCCCCGTCGACATCTGCGCCGGCGCCGACGTGCCGATAGAGACCAGCGCGGTCGAGGAGATCCTCACCGTGCTCGAAACCGCCGACACCCTGGCGCGGCTCGCCGACGCGACCGGGCACGGGGAGGCGGGCGTCGACCGCGTCGCCCTCACTCCGGATCTCCACAAGGGTGCCGGGATCCCGATCGGCACCGTCCTGCGGACCAGCGGCGCGCTGATCCCGCAGGCGGTCGGCAACGACATCAACTGCGGCATGCGGCTGGAGACGACCTCGCTCGACGTCGACCGGGTCCGTCCCCGGCTGGACGCGCTGGAAGGACGGCTGCGGCACCTGTTCTTCGAGGGCGGCCGCCGGATCGCGCTGTCGGGGATCCAGCGGGAGGCCCTCCTGCGGGACGGGCTGCCCGGCCTGCTCGCGGTACCGGGGGACCCCGCGAGCGGAATCTGGTCGCAGCACCGGCCCGAGGACGGGCGGCCAGGCCGCGTCCACGGCGAGCGGTACCCGGTCACGACCGCCGAGCCGTTCCGCGACTGGATCGACAGTGCGGGCGGCACCAGCTACGACAGCATCATCGGCGGCGTCGGCGGCGGCAACCACTTCGCCGAGCTGCAGTACGTCGCGTCGGTCCACGACCGGCAGGCCGCCTACGCCTGGGGGTTCGAGCTCGGGCAGGTCGTGCTGATGGTGCACAGCGGCTCGCTGTCGCTGGGGCACCAGGCGAACGCCGACGGCCTGGAGCAGGCGAGGAGGGCGTGGCCCGCGTCCGTCCCGCTGCCGGACAACAAGATCCTTCCGATCCTTCTCGATGAGCGGAACGAGGCCGCGCTGCGGCGCTATCTCGACGCGTTCGGCAACGCCGCCAACTTCGCGGTCGGCAACCGGTACTTCCTCTCGCTCATGCTGCGCCAGGGCCTTGCCGCGGAGTGCGGCGACCTCACCGGCGAGCTGGTCTACGACGCCCCGCACAACCTGCTGTGGCGGCACGACGACGGGACGGTCGTGCACCGCAAGGGCGCGACTCCCGCGGGCGGGTACGCGGAGATGGCGGGCGGGCCTTACGCGATGTGGGGCGAACCGGTCATCGTGCCCGGGTCGATGGGGGCGGCCAGCTACGTGCTGCGGGGGCACGGCGACCCGCGGACGCTGGCCAGCGCGTGCCACGGCGCCGGGCGCCGCGTTCCGCGCGGAGCGGCGTCGCGGGCCGGCGACGCCGAACTCGACGAGTTCCTCGCCGGGTTCCGTGTCGTCACGCCCCTCGACCACCGCGACCCGGCCGTGACCCGCCGCGCGGACGTCATGGCCGCCTGGCGGCGCGACCTCAAGCAGGAGGCGCCGTGGGTGTACAAGGACATCGGCCCCGTCGTGTCCAGCCTCGAACGGGCCGGCGTCGCGGACCCGGTGGTCGAGCTGCGGCCGCTACTGACCGTCAAGGGATGACCCGCCGGGCGGGTCCGGCCGTCCCGGCTCCGGGAGCCGGCCCCGCCCCCTTTCGCTCCGCCACCACGGCCTTTCGCCTCGGCCGCCTCCCGGCGGAATAGTTGAAGGATCAGCATTGATGCGCCGTCGGTGAATTGGCGCTTAGGCGGCCGGGTAATCGACTGTCCGAAAAGCGGGACCGCGCCGCTCCATACGCGCGACCTCCCCGTTCGCCGTCAACCCGTAGTCGCTCGGCGGACAAGGGGTTGAAATCCACTGGAAGTTGGGTCAAGATCGCCCAGATGCTCCCCCGCGGGCGGCGGTTCTTTTCCGACCCCGCCCGCCGTCTGACGCTTGTGCGTGACCACCTGCAGCCATCGGCAACTGGGAGGCGCCCGAGTGAATGGGTCTGACCTGCGAACGGACGGATTACCACCTCGAATTGAGCAATCGACCCCCGCCTCCGGCTCGGGCGTACGGCAGACATCGGATCTGCTGCAGACCTCGCCCTATCTGACATTCGTCCGCCCGGGCGACAAAAGCCCGGTGGTGTACGCGATCGACGAACTGACGCCGGCATATCCGGACGTGACCGCGCCGGAGTGGGCCGCGTTCGGGGCGATCGGGCTGGACCGTTCCGTCGTCTGGCACGGGGACGCCGCCGCGCTCGGCGCCCTGCACGACGCCGCGGCGGCGCCGGTCGGCCGCCCGGTGCTCGCGGCGGCGCACGGCCCCGAGGTCGTCGACGACCTGGCCGGCCGCGGCTGGCTGCAACGCCCCGAGGACCTGTGCGCCGAGTACCTGCTGACCACCGCCCAGATCGAGGTCACGGCGCACTGCAACTGGGGCTGCGAGTTCTGCCCCGTCTCGCTCGACCGCAAGCCGCCGGCGACGATGCCGATGCCGCTGTTCGAGGAGATCATCGAGAAGATCGCTCCGTACGACACCATCCGGTACGTCACGTTCCACTTCTACAACGAGCCGACACTGGACCGCTTCTTCGCCGAGCGCCTGGCGGTCCTGCGCACGCACGGGCTGAAGCTGCGGCTCTTCACCAACGCCAGCAGGCTGACCGAGGAGAAGATCGCCCTGCTCCGGCAGGGGGACACGCTGTTCCAGCTGGTGGTGAACCTGCCGGCGCTCGACGAGGACTCGTTCCACGACCTGACGGGCACCAGGGGCCTCGCGCGGACGCTGGCCGGCGTCGAGGCCGCGCTCGACGCCGGGCTGCCGATGGAGATGGTGGTCAACGGCGGCGGGGCCGACGCGCGGCGCCGGCTCGGCGAGCTGCGGGAGCGGTTCGAGCCGCGCGGCGTCGCGGTCCGCTCGACGCTGCTGTCGGACCGGGCGGGATCGCTGGCGGAGGACTACCACCAGGACGTCCGCGTCGAGGGCAGGCTGCGGGGCTGCGGCTGGCCGGTGAACCACGCGCACTTCTCGGTCGCCGGCGACATGTTCATCTGCTGCAACGACTACTACCAGCGCGAGAAGTTCGGCAATATCCGCTCCGGTTCCGTGCACGACCTCATGACGGGTGAGGCGGCGGTCCAGCTGCGCCGCAGGGTTTTCGGTGTCGCCGAGGCGCCCGACGACTACCTCTGCCGGACGTGCCATGACCAGCTGCCCGACTTTCCCCGCCGGCAGTTCCGCCCGCTCGCCAGCTTCCCGTTGAAAGGCTGCCACCGGGGGGTGGGCCGTGGTTGACGAAACCCCTCCCGGCCGGATTCGCATCTGGTACGTCTCCGGACAGCGGCTCTGCAATTTCCGCTGCGCGTACTGCGTTTCCGTCAACGATTACGCCAAGAGCAATATCGCCGACTGGTCCGACGAGGACCGATCCCGCTTCGAGAAGGTCGTGGACTGGATCGCCGACCGTCCCTTCCGGGTCGGGGTGCGGCTGGCGACATTGGGAGAGCCGTTCGCGTCCCGGCCGTTCCTGTCGAAGGCGGCCGGGCTGAGCACGCGTCCGAACATCGACTTCGTCGAACTGCTGACCAATGGGTCACTGCTGAAGCGCCGCCTTGAGCAGCTCGACCGCGAAGGGGACATCCGCAAGATCTCACTGTGGGTGACGTACCACCCGACGGAGATCCCGCTGGCGCGGTTCATCGCGAACGCCCGCTTCGCGCAGGAGCGCTACGGATGCTTCGTCGTCGTCAACGGCCTGCTGTTCCCCGACAACGAGCAGCAGGTCGTCGACCTCGGGCGGGCCGCCGAGGACGCGGGCCTGCGGTTCAACCTCGATCTCGGCTACGACCCGCTCACACCGCACGGCGTGCACACCGAACTCGGCGCCATGGTGCCGGTGCTGCGCGAGCAGGCGGAGAACGGGATCGACCGCGCGATCCGCCTCGGCGCGCATCCCGAGCTGCTCGACCTCAACATGGCCGCGATGCGGGACCTGCGCGGGCAGATGTGCAGCGCGGGCCACGACTACTTCTACATCGGCATCCGCGGCGACGTGTACCGGTGCTCGCGCTATCAGGCCCTGGACAAGGACCGGATCGGCAACGTCCTGGACGAGGGCTTCGAGCTCCGGCCGGCCGGCGAGCCCTGGACCGCCTGCGGAGCCGGGTTCGGCTGCGGCAACAAGGAGGACTTCCTGCACCTGCGGCGGCGCCGCCCCACCGCCGGACCGCCGCCCCCCAGCCTCGGCTGGGTCGAGCGCGACGCGTCCGCGGCCGCCGGCCGGGCCCGCCGCGGCGGCGTGCCGGGCGCGCTCACGCACGCGGCGCCGGCCGGGCCCTCCACAGAGGAGACACACTGATGCGCATCGCGGACATGACGTGGCAGGAGTACGACGACGAGATCGGGCGGCGGATCGTCGTCCTGCCGATCGGCTCGATCGACGGCCACGGCCCCCACCTGCCGCTCTCCGCCGACACGATCATCTCCGACCACCTCGCCCGGCAGCTGGAGGAGCGGCTGGACGTCCTGGTCCTGCCGCCCCTGACCTACGGCCTGGCCACCGACCCCGCGGCCAGCGGAGGCCGGTTCCCGGGCGTCACCAACGTGCGGGCCGCGACGTTCACCAACCTGGTGCTGGACGTCCTGCGCGCCTCCTACCGGCACGGCGCCCGCAGGTTCGTGCTGCTCGACTCGCACAAGGTCAACCTGGGCGCGCTCAGGGAGGCGGCCGAGCTGTTCGCCGACACCGCGCCGCAAGCCCGGATCATGGCCGTCACCTGGTGGGACGTGGTGACCGAGGAGAGCCGCAACGCGATCGCCGCCGAGACCGGCGTCGCCCGCCACGACGACCACCACGCGGCGATGGTGGAGACGAGCCTGGTGATGCACGCCGCGCCGCACCTGGTCCGGGAGGAGCTGCTCGCCGACGACGAGATCCCGCGCCGGGCGCGCTACTTCGTCCTCCCCGTGCCGCAGGATCTGCGGACCAAGACCGGCGTCGTCTACCGGGCGGCGGCGGCGAGCCCCGCCATCGGCGCGCGGCTGATGACAGAGATCGTCACCAACCTGGTCGCCGCGGTCGCCCGCGAGCTCGGCGAATCCCCGCAGGAGGTCCTCCCGTAATGCTGATCATGGCGATCAAACCAGGCCATGACGGATCCATCGCGGTGGTCGAGGACGGCCGGCTGCTGTGGTGCCTGGAGTCGGAGAAGGACACGTTCCCCCGGTACGCGCCGCTGACTCCGACGACGCTGCTGGAGGCCGCCCAGCGGCTGGACCGCATGCCGGACGTGGTGGCGCTCGGCGGCTGGGCCAAGCCGCGCACGGGCGGCGCGATCGGCGCCGGCTACTCGGGGGTCTCGGCCGTGCGGAGCAGCAGGATCCGGTTCTTCGGCTCCGAGGTCGAGTACTTCACGTCGTCGCATGAGCGCTCGCACCTGATGACCGCCGTCGGGATGGCGCCGCCGGGGGACGAGGAGCTGAGCACCGTCCTGGTCTGGGAAGGCGTGATCGGCTCGTTCCACCTGGTCGACCGGGACTGGCGGGTCGTGCGCACCGTCCCGGTGCTGCCCCACCCGGGCGACCGCTACGCGTTCCTGTTCTCGCTGGCCGATCCGACGTTCCCCGACCACGGGCAGACGCCCCGCACGGACGGCAGCGGCAAGCTGATGGCGCTGGCGGCGTACGCCGACGCGAAGGACGCCGACGCCGACATCGAGTCCGCCGTCGACCGCATCCTGGCCGCGCCGGTCGTCAACCCCGCGCCGAAGGCCGACTTCGCCGACACCGTGCTCTACAACGCCGGCGTCCAGTCGAAGGCCGCGAAGACGGCCGCGGCCCTGCTCACCAAGCGGATCTTCGACATGTTCGCCGAGGCCGCGGTCCGCGAGCTGCCGGCCGGCACGCCGCTGCGGATCTCGGGCGGCTGCGGGCTCAACTGCGACTGGAACGCGGCGTGGCGCGACCTCGGGCACTTCAGCTCGGTGTTCGTTCCGCCGTGCACCAGCGACTCCGGGTCGGCGATCGGGACCGCGATCGACGCGCTGGCCCACCACGGCCGCACCACGCCGATCGACTGGTCGGTGTACGCCGGGCTCGACTTCGTCGTCGACACGCGCCCCGATCCGGGCCGGTGGCACGACCGGCCCCGCGACGACCGCGCCCTGGCGGCGGCGCTCGCGTCCGGCCGGATCGTCGCCTGGGTGCAGGGACGCTGGGAGGTCGGTCCCCGCGCGCTGGGCAACCGGTCGCTGCTGGCCGAGCCCTACTCGCCGGCGACCCGGGACCGGCTCAACGAGATCAAGCGGCGGGAGCCGTACCGGCCGATCGCGCCGTGCTGCCGCGAGGAGGATCTCGCGGAGGCCTTCGTCGAGGACTTCCCCGACCCGTACATGCTGTACTTCCGGCGCGTCCGGTCGCCGCGGCTGGCGGCGGTGACCCACGTCGACGGCTCGGCCCGCGCCCAGAGCGTCACCGCGGCGGGCAATCCGCCGCTGCACGGCCTGCTGAGCGCGTTCGCCGACCGCACCGGGCTGGGCGTGCTGTGCAACACCTCGCTCAACCACCTGCGGCGGGGGTTCATCAACCGGATGTCGGACCTCGCCGCCTACTGCGAGGAACGCGGCATCGACGACATGGTCGTCGGCGACCGCTGGTACACGCGGACGGCCTCGGGAGGCGGACATGCCGGCTGACCTGCGCACCCCCCGCTCCCGGCCGCTGGTCAGCGTCATCATCCCCACCCTGAACCGTGCCGCGGCGCTGGACGCGGCGCTGAACAGCGTCAGGACGGCCGCCCGGAGGCTCTCCGACGACGGGGACGCGGTCGAGGCGATCGTGGTCAACGACGGCGGCCGGTCCGTCGGCGGCCTCGTGGACGCCTGGAAGCCGCGGCTGCGCGTCACGCTGATCGAGCTCGACCGCTGCTCGGGCGGGGCGTCGGTGCCGCGCAACGTCGCCATCGACGCCGCCCAGGGCGAGTACATCGCGTTCCTCGACGACGATGACGTCTTCCTGCCCCCGCACCTGGCCGTCGGGTGCGAGCCGCTGCGGCGGGGGGAGGCGGACTTCGTCTACCTGGGCGCCGTCGTGTCCGAGCGGCGGCTGGACGCCCTGCCGAAAAACCTCGGCGACCACCGGCTCAAGGCCTACCCCTACGATCTCCGCTTCCTGATGGTGGCGAACTACCTGCACACCGGTTCGGTGATCGTGCGCAACTTCCGGCGCACCGACGTCCGGTTCGATCCGCGGCTGGACGTCTGCGAGGACTGGGACCTGTGGATCGCGCTGACCGCCCAGCTGAACTACCGCGTCGCCTTCGTGGACGAGATCACCTCCGTCTACCACCAGATCCCCGACACCAGCGGGGTGGTGTCCGGAGCGCAGCTGATCTCGCCGTCGAAGTTCGCCGTGGCCCGCGACTACATCAACGCCAAGTGGCCGGTGGCGGACCCGGTCGTGGAGGGGTACCGCGCCTGGCTGGTCGCGCTGGAGCGGCACCGGGACGATCTCATCGCGCGCCGCCGGCGCATGCCGAACCTGCTGTTCGACGAGATCCTCGGCTACCTGCACGAGCGGATCACCCGGGGGCTGCCGCCCGACCACTCCCACATCGCCCGGTTCTTCACCGCGGCCGCGCCGGTGGGGCCGGAGGCGATCGCGTGAGCCCGCGGTCCGGCGAGCCGCGCGGCCTGCTGTTCTCCCCCGCGTCGAGCTATCCCACGCCGATGGCGTACGTCATCGACCGCGACGGGACGATCCTGCACACCTGGAGCCACACCCACGGCCAGCCCCGCCCGGAGGACGACCCGCCGAGCTACCTGCGCGGCTGGAACCACGTCGAGATGGACGGGTCGGGCGGCCTCTTCGCGGTCGTGCCGCTGCGCGCGCTGCTCAAGCTCACCCGCGACTCGCGGCTGGAATGGGCGTGCGACGTGGCCGCGCACCACGATCTCGCGATCGACGCCGACGGCACCGTCCTGGTCCTCGGCGAGGCGCCCCGCCGTGTGGGCGACGGCCCGGCCGCCCACGTGGTGCTCGACAACCTGGTCACGACGGTCTCCGCCGACGGCGTCGTCGAGAGTGAGGCGTCGCTGTACGACGTCCTGCGGACGGACCCCGGCCTGCGCCGGTTGATCGACACGGAGGTACGGCGGCGCGCCGCCGCGTTCCGGCGGCGCGGATGGCCCGTCCCCGGCGACGGCGTCCCGGACGCGGCGGCCGCCGAGACCCGGGAGATCCTGCGGACGGGAACCCATACGGGAGAGCGGCGCCGCGCACTGCGGCTCCTGCGCGCCCTTCCCGGGTCACCGTGCGACGTGCTGCACGCCAACACCCTCGAAGTTCTGCCGGCCCACCCGGCGGGCCTCTGGGCGCAGGGCGACCTGCTGGTCTGCATGCGGGAACTCGACGCCATCGCGGTGATCGGCCGCGCGGGCGACCGGGTGGCGTGGTGGTGGGGGCCCGGCGAGCTGTCGAGGCCGCACCAGCCCACCCTGCTCCCGGACGGCCGGATCCTGGTCTTCGACAACGGCGTGGAGAGGCGGCGCTCGCGCCTGGTCGCGGTGGATCCGGCCACCGGCGAGATCGGGTGGAGCTGGACGGCCTCCCCGCCGGAGTCGTTCTTCTGCCCGCTCGCGGGCGGCGCCGAGCCGCTGCCGGACGGCGGCGTCCTGGTCACGAACTCCACGGCCGGCGCCGCCTTCGAACTGACGGACGGCGGACGGGTCGGCTGGGAGATGTCCCTGCCCGTCGAGGTGTACGGGGCCGAGCGCGGGCGGGTCTCCATCTACCGGATGTCGGCGGTGCCCGCCGGCGTCCTCGCCGGGGAGCCGGCCGGACGTGCCCCGGCGGCGGCCGGGACGGGGGAGCGGGTGAGTTCGTGAAGACCTTGATGATCATGAGGAGCCAGACCGGTGTGCCCGGGCGGGCCGGCGTGCCCGGGGGGCAGATCGGCATGATCCAGATCGCCCGTGCGCTGCCCCCGCTCGGAACCGAGGTGAGCCTGTTCGTCGGCGGGCCGCGGATGGCCTACTTCGCGGGCCTCGACGACCTCGATCCGCGCTACCTGCGCTGGCCGACCTGGCTCGACACCGCCATCGCGTCCGCGCCGGGCGGGGTGCGCGCGCTCGGCCGGCGCCTGCGGCGGCGCCGGTGGCTGGCCGCGGTCACGGCGCTGCCGGAGTTCGCCGGCGCGGACGTGATCCACGTCCAGGGTCTCGAGGACGCCGAAGCGCTGCTCGACCGGGTCGACGGGCCGATCGTCGTCACCCACTGGGGACGGGTCGGCCGGTGGCTTCCCACCGGAACCGACGCGCGCGCGGACGAACTGCTGGCCGAGCGCATCAGCCGGATCCGCGCCGGAGCCAGGATCGTGGCCATCGGCCAGGCGCAGGCCCAGGCGCTGACGGACGCGGGCCTGCCGCCGTCGGCCGTCATCCCGCCCGGGATCGACCTGGAGCACTTCGCCCCGGGCGACCGCGCCCGGGCCCGCGGCACGCTGGGGCTGCCCTCCGACGCCAAGATCGTGCTCTACGTGGGCCGCCTCGCCGCCGACAAGAACGTCGAGACCGTGCTGTCGGCGTTCGCCGGCATCAGCGCGAAGGTCGGGAACAGCAGGCTGCTCGTCGTCGGCGACGGCCCCTTCCGGCAGGACCTGCAACGCGCCGCCGCGCGGCTCGGCGTCGAAGCGTCGGTGTCGTTCCTGTCCTTCGTCCCCCACCAGCAGCTGCCCGCGTACTACCAGGCCGCCGACGTCACCGTCGTGCCGTCGAACCTGCTGGAGACGTTCTGCATGGTCGCCCTCGAGGCCATCGCCTGCCGCTGCCCTCTGGTCGTCACCGACCAGGTCCCGGAGATCCTGAACGACTTCCCCGACGTCCCCTCGGTGTCCCCCTACGACGTCGCCGGCTTCCAGAAGCACATGCTCGCGGCCCTGCGCGGCGAGCTGGGTCCGGCCGCCGACGGGCGCGTCAGCGAGTACGCCTGGAGCGGGATAGCCCGTCAGTACGCTGACCTGTACCAGACCGCCGACCGCCGCGGCGGCGGCGAGACCTCAAGCCGATAGGCACTCGCGAGGAGCCGACGAATGCACTCTGCCCTGAACGAAGGGACCCACCCCGACGTCGCGCGGGAGCGGTTGCGGCACGTCTACTGGATCGGCGGCGGCAGCGGGGCCGGGAAGTCCACCATCGCGCGGCGCATCGCCGACCGGTACGGGATGCGGTTGTACGACACCGACGCGGTCATGCCCGACCACGCCCGGCGGTTGCCCGCGGAGGAGGCCCCCTACCTGCGCGAGTTCGCGGCCATGGACATGGACCAGCGGTGGGTGTCCAGGAGCCCGCGCGAGATGCTCGACACCTTCCACTGGTACCGGGGCGAGGGGTTCGGCCTGATCGTCGAGGACCTCCTCGCCCTTCCCGCCGACCGCCCGGTGCTGGCCGAGGGCTTCCGGCTGCTGCCCGGCCTCGTCCGGCCCCTGCTCACCGAGATGAGCCGCGCCGTGTGGCTGCTGCCCACCCCCGGGTTCCGCGAGGCGGTGTTCGACGGCCGCGGCGGCCCCGCGTGGGGGTTCGTCGCCAAGACCGGCGACCCGGGGCACGCGCTGCGGAACCTGCTCCAGCGCGACGCCATGTTCACCGAGCGGCTCACCGAGCAGACCCGGGACCTGGGCCTGAACGGGCTCAGGGTGGACCCCGCGGTCACCGAGGACGACCTTGCACGGCGAGTCTCCGCGGCGTTCGGCCTTGAGCAGTAGGCGGTCACGACGCGGCCGCCCCGGGCCGGGCCGCGGCGGCCGCGACCGCCGGGAACGGCCTCCGGCGGGTCCGCCCGGGTCAGGCGCGCCCGTCCAGCAGGCGTTCCAGGTACACGCCGACGCCGTCCTCGACGTTGGCGAGCGTCACGTCCGTGGCCGCGGCCCGCACCTCCGCGTGCGCGTTGGCCACGGCGACCGACCGTCCGGCCCACAGCATCATCGGAACGTCGTTGGGCATGTCGCCGAACACCAGGACGTCGGCCGCCGGGATCGCCAGCTCGCCGGCGACGGCGGCGAGGGCGCTGCCCTTCGTCACCCCCCGCCGGCTCATCTCGACCAGCCCGAGGTACCCCTGCCGGGTCACCTCGACCAGATCGCCGACGGTCGCGGCCACCAGCGCCACGAACGATTCCGGCTCGCGCCCGGGGGCGCGCGCCTGGAGCTTCACCACCGGCCCGCCGGTCACGTCCGGCAGCACGGTCGGCGGCGGGGCGTCCGCGGCCTTCCGGTTCCGGGGCCAGCCGGGCTCGTGCAGGACCCGGCCGCCGCACTCCACGTGCGCGGCGAAGACCACCTCGGGCACCCGCTCGCGGAGCAGCGCGCACACCCGCCGGACGTGCGCGGGAGGCATCGGCCGGCAGGCGAGCACCCGCTCCCCCGCAGGGTCGTACACCACCCCGCCGTTGGCGCATATCGCCAGGTACCGGGCACCGAGCTGGGAGTAGACCTTTCCGAGCCGGTGCTGCGACCGTCCGGTCACCAGCACCACTCCGGCGCCGGCGTCCGCCGCCCGGCGCAGTGCGGCGGCGTTGCGCGCGCTGACGGCGCCCCCGTCCCCCAGCAGCGTGCCGTCGAGGTCGGTCGCGATCAGTCGCGGCCGCGCGGCCGGGTGGGCGGGAGGCGGGGGCGAGGACGTCACGCCGCGACGATAGCCCCGGCCGCGAAGCGCGCGACGACCCGGCGCACGGCGCTCGCGGACGACCACCGGAGAACACCGTGACCGAGACGTCCGACCGCCTCCGGGACCTCACCGGCGAAGCGTCCCTGAACCACGTCGTCCTCGGCCCCGCCGGGTCGATCGGCGTCGAAGGGCGGCTCGCGGAGGACGCGTGCTCCCGCGACGCCCTGCACGCCCTGGCCGCCGGCCTCGGGCTGACCGGCCTGCGGAGGGACCGCCTGGCGGACGACCTCGCCCGCGCCGCGGCGTCGTCCGACGCGGATTCGGCGCGCTCGGCCGCCGCCGTGCTGCACGCCTTCGGGACGCGTCTCGGAGCGCTGATCGCGACGCTGCGCGACCCGGCCACCGCCGCACGCCAGGGGAGCACGCCGTACCGCCGGGACTTCCTCGCCCGGTGGACGACCGTCGAGCGCGTATGGCTCGCCGGCGGCCTGCTGGCGGGCGCGTGCGGCCCGCTCGTCCTGGAGGGAGCGAGGGCGACCGCCGGTCTCGCTCCGCACCCGTGCCCCGTGGCCCTGCCGCCCCGGCCGGAGCTCGCCCCGCTCATCGGCGCGGCCCGGCACCTGCCCGCGAGCTCCGGCACTGAGGCCGCGGTGGTGGCCGACCTGGGCCACACCAGCATCAGGACCGCCGTCGCGGAACGCCACGGCCGCACCCTGCGGCGCCTCCGCCACCTCCGTGCCGGGCCCGCACCCCGCCTGCCCGGCACCGTCGAGTCCGCCGTCGGCGCCGCGCTGGCCGAGGCGGTGCGGGACGTCGCGGACCCGACGGCCAAGCGGATCCGCGTCATCGTCAGCGTCGCCTCGTTCGTGCGGGACGGGCTGCCCGCCGACGACGGGCAGGGGATCTACGGATGCCTCGCGGCGGGTGCTCCCGCGCTGCTGCGCGCGATCCGCGACGCCGCCGGCGTCGGCGCCGACCTGCGGTTCCTGCACGACGGGACCGCCGCGGCGTCGGCAGCGGGCGGCACGGGCGACGCCGTGATCACGGCGGGAACGTGGCTGGGCGTGGGCTTCGCGCCCATGGGAGGGCCGCCGCGGCTCACCGTGCCGCGGGACCGGCTGCCCGTCGCCTGGGCGGACGAGGCCGGCCCGCCGCCGGACGCGCTCGGCTGAGGATCGAGGGGAGGGTTCGACGAAGTGGAGCACGGCGACCAGGGCGAAGGCGCGGACGAGGCCCCGGCAGGCGCCTCCAAGGCACCGGCCGGGACGTCCGGTACGGCGCCCGCCGGCGCGTACCGTCCGACCCTCGTCGTCGTGAGCGGGCCTCCCGGCTCGGGCAAGACGACCCTGGCGGGCCTGCTCGCGCGGACGCTGCCGTGCCCCCTCGTGTCGCGCGACGCCATCAACGAGGGCATCTTCCACACCTTCGGGCACGACCTCGGCGTCGCCGGCAAGGAGTCCGTCGCGCGCATGGCCTTCGACGCCTTCTTCCAGACGGTGGACCTGCTGCTCTCCTCGAAGGTGTCGGTCGTGGCCGAGGCGGCCTTCCAGCATCGGAGGTGGCGCCTCGGGCTGGACTCGCTCAAGGCCGGGGCGGACGTCAGGCTCGTGCACTGCGTGATCGATCCCGGGCTGGCCCGCCGGCGCGTGGCCGCGCGGCTCCGCGAGCAGCCCGACGGTCCCGGTACGCGGCGGGCGGCGCTGGCCCGGCGAGGAGGAACCGGCGGCGCCGCGAGCGGATGGGAGGAGCCGTCGCTCGCGGCTCCCTCGCTCCGCGTCGCCACGGCGGGCGGCTATGACCCGGACATCGACGTGATCATCGACTTCATCCGTGCAGAACGTGGATCCGGCACTCAGTAGAGGGTGGCATAGGTGAACTCATTATCGTCCGTCGCAGTAATCGGGGGAAGCGGCTTCATCGGGTCACATCTGTGTGAACTGCTGTTGGACATGGAGTGCCGGGTGTACTGCGTGGACAACTTCGCCACCAGTGGACCCCATAACGTGGCACATCTGGCGGACCGGCCCGGGTTCGCACTCATCGAACACGACATCAACGAACCTCTCGACCTGGCCGGCGCGGTCGGGGCCGTGGTGCACCTCGCCTCGCTGCCCAGTCCGGTCGACTATCTGGCACGTCCGGTGGAGACCCTCCGTGTCGGATCCCTCGGCACGCTCAACACCCTGGACTTCGCCCGGGAGAAAGGCGCCCGATATGTGTACGCGTCGAGCAGCGAGGTCTACGGCGACCCATCCGTGCACCCGCAGACGGAGTCGTACCACGGCAATGTGAACCCCATGGGGCCGCGCTCCTCATATGACGAGGGGAAACGGTTCGGCGAGGCGGCCTGCGAGGCGTACCGGACCGTGTACGACGTCGACACCACGGTGCTGCGCATCTTCAACACCTACGGCAGCCGCATGCGGGCGGAGGACGGCCGGCTCGTGCCCACCTTCATCCGCCAGGCGCTGGCCGGACGGCCCATCACCGTGCACGGCACCGGGCGGCAGACGCGTTCGCTGTGCCATGTGGACGACACCGCGAAAGCCCTGGTCAAAGCGGCCCTGGCCGGGCACGCGGGGCCGATGAACATCGGGAATCCCGACGAGCTGCCGGTCGTCGCCATCGCCGAGCTCATCCGGGAGCTGTGCGACTCGCGGTCGCCGATCCATCATCTCGGCGCCCGCGAGGAGGATCCCACGAGGCGGCGCCCCGACATCGGCCTGGCCCGCCGGGCGCTCGACTGGGAGCCGCGCGTGAGCTTGAGAGCCGGATTGACCGACACGATCGCCTGGTTCGCCAGCCATTCGTCACTGGCCGTCGTGAACCCCTGACGTTCCTTTTCCCGATGCGGGCATGGTACGCCATGCCCGCATCATTCCTGTGATTCCTCCGCCCCCCGGGAGAGCCCGCGACCGAATCCGGTCACGGGAGCCGGGTTGCGGATCGGCACCTTTCACGGACGCACCCAATGCCGCATCACTCGAAGGATATTTTCCTACCGATCGGCTGAACTGGGAAAACGACGGCCCGGCCCTGCCTCACAAAGGGTTTCTCAACCACAGGGCCGGGTCGCCGCCTCCCATGCGCCCCTGCCGACGGGTGAAGAGTCCGCCGCGTGAATCGAGGGGCTTGCACGCCGACCAGAATACCAGCCGACACCGTCCGGCCCTTGTGTTACGTTCGGCCTTACGTAACTCGACAAAATAGGACCGATCCCGGTCTTCGAGTTGCGCCCGTCAATCGGGTGCAGCGAGGAGGACCGGGATTGAAGACCCCGGACCTCCTCGTGAGCACCACTCACAAAGGAGGGGGTCCCTTTGAGGAACCTCGAAAGCCGCGAACGCGCTCGCGCGCTCGCGTTCATCCTCACCATCTGCGGCTTCGTGCCGCGGCGGGTGAAGCTCGCCCGCGAGTGGCTGACCAACGAGGTGACCGGACCCGCCAAGAGGCGGCGCCCGGCCATCGCGTGGACGGTCGCCGTGGCGGCGATGGTCGTCGGCACCGGCAACAACGTCCTGCTCCTGAAGTCGGGAGCGACGGGCATGCCCGCCTTCGTGACCGCCTTCCTGACCGACGTCGCGGCGTGCACGGCCCTCTGGCTGGTCGTCCGTCCCAAGTGGCGGCAGGTCGACAGGCGGGTCAAGCGCTCGGCGCTCATCTTCGGATGCACCTCACCGGTCAGCATCTGGAGCGGGCAGGAAGCGCTGCACCACATGCCCTACGCGATGGTCGCGGTGCTGGCCCTGATGGTGGGGCCGATGATCGCGGCCCTGGTGTCGGGACGCAAGAACTGGCAGATAGTCGGGTGGGTGCTCGTCTCGGGCACCGGCGCCACGCTCCTGTACGGCATGGCGGCCTGGCAACTCTCGCCCATCGGGATCCTGAGCGTCGTCCTCAACGGGATGATGTACTGGGCCATGGCGCGGATCTTCACCGGTCTGGGCCGCCTGGAGGAGGAGTTCGCCAAGGAGGCCGAACTGGCGGTCAGCGCCGCCAGGAAGGCCGAACTGGCGGCCGGCACCGCCGAGGAGGCCGAGCTGGCGGCCATCGCCGTCAAGGAGGCCGAGGCGAAGGCCGGCACCCGGAAGGAGGCCGTGCTGACGGCCAGTGCCCTGAAGGGGCTGGTCTCGGTTCCGGCGCTGTTCCTGCTCTTCCTGTGGGCCGGCGGCCCGACGCAGGTCGGCCAGCACAGCGTGTGGTCCACGGTCGGCGCCCTGAGCGTCGGCACGCTGGCCACGATCAGCGCGCTGTGCTCGAGCGCCGCCTGGAAGCGGGGCTTGAGCATCTCCGCACACGCTCAGCTCCAGCCGGCCAAGCCGCTGCTGGGCCTGTTCTGGGGGACTCTGGTCGCAGGCCAGAAGCCCCCGAAGTTCACGCAGGACACGATCGCCGGGTATCTCCTGGTCTGCCTGGGAGCACTGGCGGTCGGCCTCATCTTCGTCGAGCAGAAGACGAAGGAGCAGATCAGGAAGGCCCGCGCCAAGAAGGCGCGGGCCCAGGAGGAGCCTGACATCGCCTGACGGCGCAAGCCGTCGGGGATGCAGTAGCGGAGACGGTGCCCTAACACCGTGACCGCACCAGTCGAACGGCGGGGGGCTTCCGCCTCCCGCCGTTCTTCTTCGCCCGCCGTGATCCTAGCGCCTGAATAAAACGTTCCAAAGCCGTGCCCGACGGGAGCACCGCGCGTCGCGGCGCGGTCTCCGGCGGCGCTTCGTGTCATGAGTGAACCTAGAGGCGATGAACCCTGCTGACGAGTACGGCGAAACCGAAGGCGGAGGCCCGGACGGAGGCCGGTCGCGGTGGGCGCGGGTGCCGGCGGCGCCGATGTTCCGCTCGCTGCGCAACCGCAACTTCCGCCTGTTCACGGCCGGAGCGCTGGTGTCCAACACCGGCACCTGGATGCAGCGGGTGGCCCAGGACTGGCTGATCCTGGAACTGAGCCACAACGACGGGACGGCGCTGGGCATCACCACCGGCCTGCAGTTCCTGCCGATGCTGCTGTTCGGGCTGTGGGGCGGGGTGATCGCCGACCGCTACTCCAAGCGCCGGGTCCTGGTGCTCGCCCAGGTGGCGATGGGCCTGCTCGCGCTGGTCCTCGGCCTGCTGGCGGTCACCGGAGGCGCCCGGCTGTGGCACGTGTACCTGCTGGCGTTCGGGCTGGGAGTCGCCACGGTCGTGGAGAACCCGGCCCGGCAGACCTTCGTGGTGGAGATCGTCGGCAGGACCGACCTGCCCAACGCCATCGCGCTGGGCGGCGCCTGCTTCAACATCGCCCGGGTGCTCGGCCCCGCCGTGGCGGGGCTGCTGATCGCGGTGATCGGCACCGGACCGGTCTTCCTGGTGAACGCGGCGTCCTACGCCGCCGTGCTGGCCGCCCTGGCGTCGATGCGGACCGGCGAGCTGCGCTCGGCCGACCCGGTGCCCCGGGGCAAGGGCCAGCTGCGGGAGGGCCTGGCCTACGTGCGGGCCCGCCGGGAGCTGGTCACGGTCCTGCTGCTGCTGGGGCTCGTGGCCACGTTCGGGATGAACTTCGCGGTGACCATCCCGCTGATCGCCAAGGAGGTCTTCCACACCGGGGCGTCCTCCTTCGGGCTGGCCTCCACCATGCTGGCCGCGGGCTCCCTGGCCGGAGCGCTGGTGGCGGCCCGCCGGGCGCGCCCGACCCGCCGGCTGATGCTCGGCGCGGCGGCGCTGTTCGGGGTGCTGGAGATGGCGGTGTCGCTGATGCCGTGGTACTGGCTGTTCCTGGTGCTGCTGGTCCCCACCGGCGCCGCGGTGCTGACGTTCACCACCACCGCCAACTCCACCATGCAGCTCGACGTCGACCCGGCCATGCGCGGCCGGGTGATGGCGCTGTACACGCTGGTCTTCCTCGGCACCAACCCGCTCGGCGCGCCCCTCATCGGACGGCTGTCGGAGCTGCTCGGGCCGCGCTCGGCGATGACGCTCGGCGGCGCGGTGTCCGCCCTCGCCCCACTGCTGGTGGCGGCCCTGATGCTGCCCGGCACGGTCCCCGGCCCCACCGCCCCCGCGCCGGACCCGGCCGCTCCCCGCCCGCCCACCGGCCGCGGAAGGTTCCGCCGTTAGTGGGCCCCTGGCCCGGGTTGGCGACACCGTGTTGCTATCTTGTCGACATGATGTCGATAAATGCGCGGGTGTGGGGCTGATGTTCCTCGCGCTTCGCGAGCTCCGCTTCGCCAAGGTCCGGTTCGGGCTGATGGGCGCCGTCGTGGGCTTGATCGCGGTCCTCATGGTCATGCTGTCCGGGCTGTCGGTGGGACTGGTCAGGGACGGGGTGTCCGGGTTGCAGAACCTGCCCGTCACCTCCTTCGCGTTCGAGCGCGACGTCCAGCACGACTCCGCCTTCTCCCGGAGCGTGGTGGACATGTCCGCCGTGGACGCCTGGCGGAGCCGTCCGGGCGTGGCGCAGGCCGCCCCCTACGGGAACACGCTCGCCAACACCAAGAGCGGCCGGGGCGTGGACGTCGACCTCGCGCTGTTCGGGGTGGCGCCGGACTCCTTCCTGTCGCCCGAGGTCGGCGAGGGCTCGCGGCTGAAGGACGCGGACGGCGTCGTCGTCAGCGCCACGGCCCTGGACGCCGGCCTGCGCGTCGGCGACACGATCACCGTCGCCCGGCTCGGGACGAGGCTGCGCGTCGTCGGGGCCACCCCCCGGCAGGACACCTTCGGGCATGTCGACGTGGCGTACGTGCCGCTGCGGACCTGGCAGCTGATCAAGGCGGGCGCGGCCCCGGGCGACCCGGTGCCCGCGCACGCCACGCGGGAGATCACCGCCGTGGCGGTGCGCGCGAAGGCCGGCGCGCCGGTCGACCTCGCCGCGGGGGACGCCGCCGCCGGAACCGAGAGCCTCACGCTGGAGGACTCCTACGGCGCCTCGCCCGGCTACTCGGCCGAGACGGCCACGCTCCAGCTCATCCAGGTGTTCCTGTACGCCATCTCCGCCCTGGTCGTCGGGGCGTTCTTCGCCGTCTGGGCGATCCAGCGCAAGCACGAGGTCGCCGTGCTGCGCGCCATGGGCGCGTCGAGAGGCTGGCTGCTGCGCGACGCGCTCACCCAGGCGTTCCTCCTGCTGGTCGCCGCCGTCGGGATCGGCGCCGGAATCGGCGTCGGCCTCGGCTCGCTCATCACCGGCGGCGGGATGCCGTTCGCCCTCAGCGCCCCGAGCGTCACGGGCGCCGCCGCGGGGCTCGTCCTCCTCGGGCTCGCGGGGGCCGGCGCCGCCGTCGCCCGGATCGCGTCCACCGACCCGGCCACCGCCCTCGGAGGCAACCGATGACAGAGCAGACCACGTCGGCCCCCGGGCCGCGGGAGACCGGAGCGGCCGGCCGCACCGGACTCGTCATGGAGGGCGTCGGCCTCAGGCACGGCGACGGCTCCGAGACCGTCCAGGCCCTCGACGACGTCGATCTCGCGGTGCGCCCCGGAGAGCTGGCCGCCATCGTCGGCCCGTCCGGGGCCGGCAAGTCGAGCCTCCTCGCGGTCGCGGGCGGGCTCGCCCGCGCGGACCGGGGCACGGTCACGCTGGCGGGGCTCGACATCACGGCCGCCGGCGCGAGGGCCAGAGCGAGACTGCGCCGCGAGCACGTCGGGTTCGTCTTCCAGACGGGCAACCTGGTCCCGGCGCTCACCGCCGTCGACCAGCTCCGGCTGCCGCTGCGGTTCCGTCCGCGCCGCGCGCGCTCCGGCCGCGACGCGCTCGCCCTGCTGGAGGACGTGGGAATGGCGGACAAGGCCGGCCGGCGGCCCCACCAGCTGTCCGGCGGGGAGCGGCAGCGGGTCGGCATCGCCCGGGCGCTGGTGACCGGGCCGAGCGTGCTGCTCGTGGACGAGCCGACCGCCGCCCTGGACCGGGCGCGCAGCCACGAGATCGTCCGCCTGCTCGCCCGCGAGGCGCGGCAGCACGGCGTGGCGGCCATCATGGTGACCCACGACCACGACGTTCTCGACCACTGTGACACGGTGTACGAGATGATCGACGGACGCCTGGCCGCGCTCGCCTGAGGCCCCGGCCGGGCCGTCCGGCGAGGAGGAGGGGGCCGCGTGCCGAAGATCCAGGCGCCGACCGTGGCGGAGCACCGCGCCGCGCAGCGGGCGGCCCTGCTCGACGCCGCCCGCACCCTGCTGTCCGAGGACGCCGAGCGCGCCCCCGGCCTGGCGGACGTCGCCCGCCGGGCCGGGCTCGCCCGCTCCAGCGTCTACGCCTACTTCCGGTCCCGCGACGACCTGCTCGACGCCCTCATCGTCGACACCTTCCCGCGCTGGTCCGCCTACGTCGAGGCGCAGATGGCGAAGGTCCGGACGCCCGGCGACCGGATCCTCGCCTACGTCTACGCCAACCTCCGCCTCGTCGCCCGCGGAGACCACGCGCTGGCCCGCGCCCTCGCGGCCACCGGCCGCACCGACACGCTGGCCAACTCCAGCCGGCTGCTGCACGACGAACTCCAGACGCCGCTCCGCGCGGCCCTGGCCGACCACGGCGCCTCCGACCCCGACCGGACCGCCGAACTCGTCCAGTCGATCGTCTACGCCCTGACTCGGATGATCGAGGACGGCCTCGCCGAACGCGCGGCCCGCCGGCTCGCCCACGAACTACTCGCCCCCTACCTGGAGCCAGCGGCGCCGTAGCCGGGACGAACCCGCCCCCCTCAAAGCGGTCCCGCTGGGTAAGGATCTCTTATGAGCAAGGTCGAGCGGCTGCCTCGGCGGGTGTACGAGCCGGAGCTCGCCCGCCTCCAGGCGGAGCTGGTGAAACTGCAGGAGTGGGTGCGCAGCGAGGGCGCCCGCGTCGTGGTGGTGTTCGAGGGGCGGGACGCGGCCGGCAAGGGCAGCACGATCAAACGGGTCACCGAGTACCTCAATCCCCGCGTCGCCCGGATCGCCGCGCTGCCCGTCCCGACCGACCGCGAGCGCACCCAGTGGTACTTCCAGCGCTACGTCGAGCACCTGCCCGCCGCCGGGGAGATCGTCCTGTTCGACCGCTCCTGGTACAACCGGGCGGGCGTCGAACACGTCATGGGCTTCTGCTCCAAGCAGGAGTACACGCGCTTCCTCCACCAGTGCCCGATCTTCGAGCGGCTGCTGGTCGAGGACGGGCTCCTCCTGCGCAAGTACTGGTTCTCCGTGAGCGACGCCGAGCAGGAGCGCCGTTTCCGCAGCCGCCTGGCCACCCGACGCGCCGGTGGAAGCTGTCGCCGATGGACCTGGAGTCCATCACCCGCTGGGAGGACTACTCCCGCGCCAAGGACGAGATGTTCGTGCACACCGACATCCCCGAGGCGCCCTGGTACGTCGTGGACAGCGACGACAAGCGGCGCGCGCGGATCAACATGATCGCCCACCTGCTGTCCACGATCCCGTACCGGACGGTGGAGCCGCCGCGGCTGCCGCTCCCCGAGCGGCCGCCCCCCAAGGGCTACGAGCGGCCGCCGCGCGACATGCAGACCTACGTCCCCGACCACTCCGCGTCCCTGCTGTGAGAACGGCGCCGCCCGGGGCGGTCCGTCAGCGGCCGCGGTTCCCTACTTCTTGGAGGGGGCGGAGCCGGCCCGCTTGACGATCCCGTCGCCCTCGCTCACCGCGTTCCAGAGGGAGCCGTCGACGCGGATCTTCCTGCTCTTGCCGTCGGTGAAGGCGACCTTGAGGTAGTGGTAGAGGTTCGACCCGTCCGGCATGTTGCGGGACTTGCCGTCGACGACGCCCTCCCACTCCTCGTCCTCGTTCACCCGTCGTGACCTGAACACCGGTTCACCGTCCTTGCCGTGATGGCTCGTTCACTTCCTGTGATCAGGCTAGGGCGCGGCGGATCCGCGGGCCTCGACCGCGCGGGGGGTCTTGCGGATGCGACTTCAGGGTGACGGGCGGGGCCGGACGATACCGAGGTCGTAGGCCATCACGACGGCGTGCACGCGGTCGCGGGCACCGAGCTTGCGCAGGACGGACGAGACGTGGGTCTTCACGGTCGCCTCGGCGAGGGACAGGTACCCGGCGATCTCGGCGTTGGAGGCGGCCCGGGCGACCAGCGTGAGCACCTCCACCTCGCGGTCCGTCAGCTCGGCCAGCCGTCCGGGCCGGGCGGGTTCGGCCGGCCGGACGGCCACGAACCGGTCGAGGAGCCGGCGCGTCACGGTCGGGGCCAGCAGCGCCTCGCCCCGCGCGACCACCCGGACGGCGTCGGCCAGTTCCGGCGGGCGGACGTCCTTGAGCAGGAAGCCGCTCGCCCCCGCCCGCAGCGCGGCGTACAGCGGCTCGTCCAGGTCGAACGTGGTCAGGATGACGACCTTGGGCGGGTCGGCGGCGGCGGTGATCCGCCGGGTGGCCTCGATGCCGTCGGTGCCGGGCATCCGCACGTCCATCAGGACGACGTCGGGGCGCAGCCGGGCGGCCTCCCGGACGGCCTGGTCGCCGTCGCCCGCCTCGCCGACGACCTCCAGGTCCTCCCGGGCGTCGATGATCATGCAGAATCCGGCCCGGACCAGGTCCTGGTCGTCGGCGACGAGCACCTTGATCGTCATGGCGGCTCCCTCGGGGCGGCGGGGCGCGGGCCCGGACCCCCGGCCGGGTCGGGTCCCGCCGCCGGCGGCCCGCCCATCATCGCAGCGCGCGGCCAACGCCGGCGGCCTCCCGCACCGGCCGCTACCGGGCCGTCGCCTCCCAGAACCGGCAGTCGTGCTCCGTCCGGGCGTCGACGGTCCGGATCGCGGTTCACCAGCAGGTCTCTCCCCGCCCGCCCACGGATGTAGGGGCGGGGTCAGATCCAGCCTTGCTGCCAGGCCCGGTGGGCGGCGGCGTGGCGGGTGGGGGCCTGGAGCTTGGTCATGGCGGTGGAGAGGTAGTTGCGGACGGTGCCGGGCGCCAGGTGGACCTGGGCGGCGATCTCGTTGACCGAGGCTCCGGTGCGGGCGGCGCGCAGCACCTCCAACTCGCGGTCGGTGAGGGGGCACTCGTCCTCGGTGAGGGCGGCCGCGGCGATGTCGGCGTCGACGTAGCGGTGGCCCGCGGCGACGTCGCGGATGATCTCGGCGAGCCTGGACGCGGAGGTCGTCTTCGGGACGAAGCCGCGGACTCCGGCGGCGAGCGCGCGGCGCAGGACGGCGGGACGGGCATGCCGCGTGACCAGGACGACCCGGGTCGGCAGCTCGGCCCCGATCTCCTCGGCGGCGCTCAGGCCGTCGGCCGGCGGCATCTCCAGGTCCAGGACCGCGACGTCCGGCCGGTGCTCGCGGGCCAGCCGGACCGCGTCGGTGGAGGTGGACGCCTCGGCGACCACGGTGAGGTCGTCTTCGAGCGCGAGAAGGGAGGCCAGGGCGCTGCGCAGGAGGTCCTCGTCGTCGGCGATCAGGAGCCGGATCATCGGCCCTCGCCGTCTCCGGCGGGCAGTGACGCCGTGAGCTCGAACCGGTCGGCGTCGCGGGTCCAGGTCAGGTCGCCGCCCGCGGTCCTCAGCCGGCCGGCGAGGGCGCTCAGGCCGGTGCCGGGTGCGGCGCCGGGACCGGACGCGCCGTCGTTGCCCACCCGGAGGCGGGCGACGCCGCCGGTGACGCGGTAGTCGACGGACGCGTGGCGCGCCCGGCTGTGGCGCAGAAGGTTGGTGGTCGCCTCCCTCATCACCAGGCCCAGGAGGTGGCGGGCGGTGTCGCCGATGGCGGCGGGCTCCGCGGTGGTGCGGGCGTCGATGCCCGCGGAGGCGAGGATCCGGGCGGCGTTGGCGATCTCGTCGTCCAGGCTGGTGCGGCGGTAGCCGAGGACCACGGCGCGGGTGTCGCGGAGCGCGTCGGCGGCCAGCCCCCGCACATCCCGCATCTCGGCGGCGGCGCGCGGCGGGTCGGTCTCGGCGAGCCGGGCGGCCAGTTCGCTCTTCAGGGCGATGACCTGGAGGTGGTGGCCCTGGATGTCGTGCAGGTCGGCGGCGAACCGCAGGCGCTCGTCCTTGACGGCGAGTTCGGCCGACAGGCGGCGCGCCTCGTCCAGCCGTCCCGCGATGTCCCAGGCCCACAGGGGGCCGAGGACGGCCCAGACGACGAACAGGGTGACGCCGGGCGGGAACAGCGCGGCGTACAGCAGCTCTCCGTCCCCGCTCAGGAGGCTGACGGCGCCGCCGGGCAGCGCCGCGGCGACGACCGCGGCGGCGACCAGGAGGCGCCGGCGCCCGCGGTCCAGGTAGGTCGCGGCGACCGCCGTCATGAGCGCGGGCGCGATCGGCCACACCCCGTAGTCGCGCACGGCCAGGGAGCAGACGGCGAGCACGAGCGCGGCCAGCGCGCCGGCGGCCGGCCGGCCCGCGGGCGGGCGCGGCCGCGCACCGGCCGACAGCCGCGCGTTCAGCAGGGCCACCACCGCCGCGGCCTCGACCGCCAGCGCGGCCGCGCCGAGGACGCGCGGCTGGACCGGCACGTCGCCGTCCAGGATCCATTCGCCGGTGAAGAGGATCAGTACCGCCACGTTGGTGCCCGGCACCGCCCACCACGTGTAGCGGCGGAACCCCGCCAGCCCCGTCTCGTCGGCCCCTGTGCGCACGCCGCCATTGTTCCAGCGGAACACCTCCCGGGAGGGGTGTCATTTGTCCGATATCTGCATGACAGATGTCATCCGCGCACATGGTGGTCCGCCACTACCCCGGACGTTCGCGCCGCCCGAGGGTGGAGGCGTCGCCCATCCGAGGAGGATCACCGTGCAAGCACAGGAAGTCACACGCCACGGCTGGAGCCACGCGCTGATGCGGCGCTGGCCCACGGCGGCGGCCCTCGCCGCCGCGGCGGTCGTCTGGGGCGGCGGCCTCGGTGACCTGGACGAGGCGGTGTCCGGGTTCGGCGAGCTGGTGCTCGTGCTGGCCCTGGAGTACCTGATCCTCGCCCGGATCGGCCGGCGCGGGGCGTCCTGGCCCGTCGTCGGGTCCATGGTCGTGGCCATGGTCGTGATCGGCCTGCAGGACGCGGTGCCGCTGTCCGCCGTGATCGCGGCCACCGCGCTGGTCCTGCTCGTCTGGGAAGCCGTCGCCGGGGCGCCGGACGGGCGGGCCGTCTTCGGAGCACAGGCGGCGGGGATGGTCGGGTTCGGCGCGATCGCGCTCGCGAGCCTGGCGGTGGACCCCGACCTCGGCCGCTACCTGGTGGCGGCCGGCTGGCTGCTCCACGGGGTGTGGGACGCCGTCCACCTGAAGCTCGACAAGGTCGTCTCCCGCTCCTACGCCGAGGCCTGCGGCGTGCTCGACGTGGCGGTCGCCGCCATGCTCGTCTTCCTGCTGTGACCCCGCCGCGGACGCGGCCGCGGCCCGGCACCGCCCGCCCCGGACCGGTGCCGCCGGACGGAGGGTCACGCGAGGAGGACCGCCGGTTCCGGCCTGGAGTGGTTGCGGCTGATGTTGCGCTCCAGCAGGGCCAGGGACTCCCGGACCCCGACACTCCCCTCGGTGTGCTCGGGCAGGCGGCCGTCGTCGCGCTTGAGCCGGACGATCGCCTCCTCCATGGCCCTCTGGGCGGCGAACAGGCACGGGGTGCTGTAGATCGCGACCTTCACCCCGAGCTCGGCCAGCTCCGGCAGTGAGACGCGCGGCGACCTCCCGCCCGCGATCTGGTTGAACAGCAGCGGCTTGTCGCCGATCACCGTCCGGACCCGGCGGATCTGCTCGACGCTCCGGACGCCGTCGACCAGGACGACGTCCGCGTCGGTGCGCGCCAGCGCCTCGGCGCGGGCCAGCACCTCGTCCTCCTCGCCGGCGTCGGTGCGGGCGACCACCACGAGGTCGCGCCGGGTCCGCAGCACCATGTCGAGCTTGTCGAGGTACTCCTGCAGCGGCAGGATCCGCTTGCCGTCCACGTGCCCGCAGCGCCGCGGCCGCTGCTGGTCCTCAAGGATCACGCCGGACGCGCCGATGAGCTCCAGTTGCCCGATCACGTGGCAGGCGACCTCGGGGTCCACGTAGCCGTCGTCGATGTCCACGAGCAGGTGCCGCCCGGGAAAGGCGAGCCGCAGCCGCTGCACGAAGGCGACGATGTCGGGCCAGGCGATGAATCCGATGTCGGGAAGGCCGTAGTGCGACGCCGCGAAGCCGAAGCCGGACACGAAGAGCCCGTTGTAGTGCTGCGCGGCGACGGAGGCGGAGAACATGTCGAAAACCCCGATCAGCGGGGTGGTCCCTTCCGACATGATCTCGCGTCGCAGCTCTTCTCCGTAGTTCACCGTTCTCTCCTTTCGCCGTGCGGGACGGCGGTTTCCGGCGACCACACGGCAGTCGATATTCCGAGTCGTGAATAGTTACCCATGCGAAAAGTAAAACACGGGTCAAGGAGAAGGAGGGAGGCGGCAAAAAGGTAAAGGAATCAGCCCGCTTTGAATGGCAAAGTACCGAATAGTTCTTTTACTCGCCGCGACCGTCGCGGGACGTGCGCTTGACCGCGCCGGCCCGACCGGGACGCCCCGCGGCGGCGAGCGGACACGCCAGGGCCGACCCCGGTTGGACACGCTGGAACCAGCGGGTTTCTATACCTCTCGAAATACACATTGAACATCTAGTGCTTTTCACGTTCTAGAGGAGGTCCGTTTCCCTCGGCTACTCTCCCGTAGCTGTGGTCCCCGCGAGAAGACGAATGCGCCGTCACAAGCGCAGGAAAATGACGCCCGGCTCATGCCGCCCGCCGTCACCCTTCTCGCGAACGCGTTTCCCCGCAAGCCCGTCGAGAAATGCGGGGCGGTGCTCCGTGTGCGCGGAGCGGAACGGCCCCGGCGGCATGAACCCCCCGATTGGAGAACCGTCATGCGCCAACTGCTGCGGGCGACGCTGGTCGCGTGCGCCTTCGCGCTCGCGATGTGCGGTGTGACGTCCGCGAACGCCGCCGAGCCCGCCGGTGAGGGCGGCGTGCCGATCATCGGCGGCCACAGCGCCACCGAGACCTACTCCTGGATGGTGTCGCTGAACAACGGCTGCGGCGGCAGCCTGGTCGCGGCCCAGTGGATCGTCACGGCGAACCACTGCGGCTCGGCGTCGCAGGCCCGGATCGGCTCGACCTACAAGAACTCCGGCGGCGAGGTTCGCCAGATCGACCGGCGCACCACCCGGTCGGGCACCGACCTCACCCTGATGCACCTGTCCACCCCCGCCCGTTCGGCCCCGGTGAAGATGGCGCAGTCCAACCCCGCCGCGGGGACCCCCGTGCGGCTGCTCGGCTTCGGCTGCATGAGCTGGCCGAGCTGCAGGACCGCGACCGTCCTCCAGGAGATCGACCTGACGATCCTGCCCAGCAGCCGGTGCGCGGCCGGCGGCGGCACCGCGAACGACGTGTGCGTCTCGGGCGACCGGACCCACTCGGCCTGCCACGGCGACTCCGGCGGCCCGGCGGTCGTCGGCACCCGCGGCGACTGGACGCTCGTCGGCGAGACCCACGGCCCCGGCGACAACATGGGCGAGTGCGCCACCACCACGCTCTACACCGGCATCGCGCCGTACCTGTCGTGGATCAACCAGCAGATCGGCCGCTGACCCCCGCCCCCACCCCCGTAGGAGCTCCCATGTCCCTCCGCAAGATCATGGCGGCGCTGGCCGTCACGCTCGGGCTGTCCTTCCTGGTGCCCGCGCTGGCCGCCGGGCCGGCGTCGGCCGCGGCCCCGGTCGCGGTCCGCACGATCTACTACGACGCCAGTGCCGCCCAGGAGTTCAGGACGGCCGTCGACCAGGGCGCCGCGGCGTGGAACGCGGCCGTGCCGGCGATCCAGCTCAGGCCCGCGACCGGCGCGCAGGCGACCGTCAAGGTGTACGCCGACAACGGCTGGCCCCGCACCTACATGAACGGCTTCGGCCGCGCCACCATCTACATGGGACGTGAGGCGGTCAACGACGGCTTCTACCCGCCGCGGATCGCCGCGCACGAGCTCGGGCACGCCCTCGGCCTGCCCGACAACCGCAACGGCCGCTGCGACTACCTGATGTCCGGCCACAGCTCGCCGACGTCCTGCCAGAGCACCACCCCGCACTCGACCGAGGCGGCCCAGGTCACCCGCAACGCGGGCGGCCTCGTGCCCGCCGCGCTCAGCCGGGAGACCCGGTACGCGGACTGCTTCGTCTTCTGACCGGCCGCTTCTCCACCGACCGCGTCGCACCGCGGGCACAACGGCGTCACGTGCCCGCGGTGCCGCGCGTCCGGCCGGGGACGGGTCACGCGGCGCCGTCCGCGCTGGTGCTCGCGGGCCTCAGCGGGTAGGGAGGAGGTAAAGGGACTTCGGTCCCGGCCGAATCTCGGGACGGGCCCCCGGCCGCCCCGGGCGGCGAGTCGATGCGAGGTGGTGGCGATGTGCAGGTGGATGGCCTACTCCGGGGACCCGGCCCTGGCGGAGGCCCTGCTCTTCCGGCCGGCCCATTCACTGATCAACCAGAGCCTGCACGCCCGTCTGGGGGTGGAGACCACGAACGGCGACGGCTTCGGCATCGGCTGGTTCGGGGACCGGCAGGTCCCGGGCGTGTACAAGAGCGTCCTGCCCGCCTGGAACGACCCGAACCTGCGCGAGATCAGCCGGGAGATCCGGACCCGGCTGCTGTTCGCGCACGTCAGGGCCTCGACCGGCGCCGCCGTGCAGCGCAGCAACTGCCACCCGTTCCGGCACGGGCGGTGGCTGTGGATGCACAACGGGGCCATCGCTGACTACCCCAGGCTGAAGCGGGACGTCATGCTCGCGGTCGATCCGTCGCTCTACCCCGAGATCGAGGGCACGACCGACTCCGAGGCCCTGTTCTACCTGGCCCTCACCTTCGGCCTGACGGAGGATCCGCCGGGTGCCGTCGCTCGCGCCATCGGCCTCGTCGAGGATCTCGGACGGCGCCACGGAGTGCCCGATCCGCTGCAGATGACGGTGGCCACCAGCGAGGGCGAGTCGATCTGGGTGTTCCGCTACTCCAGCCAGGGACGCACGAGGTCCCTCTTCTGCTCCACCGACATCGTCCAGCTGCGCAGGCTCTACCCCGGGCTGGACGTCCTCCAGCGGCTCGGGACGGACGCGCGGTTCGTCGTGTCCGAGCCGATCCACCACCTGGAGGGCGCGTGGACCGAGGTACCGGAGAGCTCGTACGCGATCGTGCGGCCCGGCACCCATGAGACGCACCCCCTCGTCCCCGTCCGGACGCCCCAGGAGACCACCGCATGACGTTCCGGCGGCCCGCCCTCACGCGGGCCGGGGCGGCGCGATCAGTCGCCAGGCACCGGGGCGCAGAGTCCAGGTGCGGGTCGTGTAGGGACCGGACACCTCCCCGTCGCTGTTGCTCCGGAACTCCTGGCCGCTGATCGTGACCTCGCGGGCGGTGGTGTGCAGGACGTCGTCGCGGTGGCGGTGGCTGCCGTCGCGCAGGCGCAGGGCGTAGGCGATCCGCGCGATGGGGCCGGTGGCGGCGGAGACGACCAGCTCCATCTTCCCGTCCCCCGGATGCGCGTCCACGGCGAGCTGGGCGGAGCCGCCGGCGATGCCGGGCGCGTTGCTGAGCGAGGCCATCAGGAACTTGCCCTCGGCGACGACCTCGCCGTCCGCCTCGGCCCGCAGCCGCCACCCGGAGTGGCGCAGGCCGGCGATGACGGCGCCCAGCGGGAACGCGGCGACCTTGAGGGTGCTCTTGAACCGCGTCGCGCTCTCGGCGGCCGAGGCGCCGATGCCCACGTGCACGGCGTTGAGCGTGACGCGGCCGTCCTCGTCGACGAGCATGTCCAGATCGCGGTGCCCGCCGTCCAGCAGGAGGCGGACGGCCTCGTCGGGGTCGAGCGGGATGCCGAGGTTGCGGGCGAGGTCGTTCCCGGTGCCCATCGGCACCAGCCCGACCGTCCGGTCGAGCTCGCCGCGCCGGTGCAGGGTACTGACCAGGCGGTTGATGGAACCGTCTCCGCCCGCGGCCACGACGACCGCCTTGCGGTCCCCGTCCAGCGCCTCGTCGAGGTCGCCCGGCGCCACGCACGGGCAGACGGTGACGTCCCGCCCGGCGTCCCTGAGCAGCGCGGCCGCCCGGTCCAAGGTCTGGGCGTCGTGCGTGCCGGCCTTGGCGTTGGTGAAGAGAATCATGATCCTCAGATCGGCCGTGCGGAGCCTCCGGGGGCGTTGCTCGGCGACGGAGGCCTGGGGGGAACCCACACCGCTTCTGCTTTCCCATCCGCGCGCGGATGATGCAGGTGGCGGGGTGTAGGACGCGTCACGGCACCGCGACTCCCGGGCCGCCTCACCGCGTGACGCGGATCTTGGATTGGCCGTGCGGGAGCTCCTCCCAGTCGTCCATGAAGCGGGCGGTGAAGCCGTGGCGCTCGGCCAGGGAGGTCAGGGTCTCGGTGCGGTAGTAGAAGTCCTCGCGCAGGACGTGGTGCTCGTTTCCCTCCGTGCGGTCGAAGGTGAAGTCGAAGAAGCCCCCGGGGGCCAGGACGCGCCCCACGTTCGCGAGGCATTCGTCGATGACCTCCAGCGGCGAGTGGCTGAAGACGCTGTGCGCATGGACGACCGTGAAGTGCTCCGACGGCAGGAACCGCAGTTTCAGGTCGCCGACCAGCGTCAGGTGCGGCAGTTTCTCGCGGAGGTCGTTGCGGACGAGGGTGTGCTGCGCGGCGAGCAGGATGTCGGGAGAGATGTCGATGCCGTAGTAGTTTCCGGCGTCGAGGTAGTCGATGAACCGCCAGCCGGCGCGCAGGTTGCCGCAGCCGATCTCCAGGAGCCGGTCGTCCGGCTTGAGGCCGTGCCTGAGCAGGTAGTCGAACTGCATCTGGCCGAGGGCGAGCCAGCGTTCGCGGGTGGGGCTGCCGACGGCGGCCTCCGGGCTCCTGGCCGCGTCCGCCTTCATGACGGCCCGGTAGTAGGCGACGTGGTCGCGGCTGGCGACCCGGAATTTCAGGTCGCGCGCCATGCGTGACAGATATGTACCGATCTTTTCCGGATTCTGGGCGGCGTAGCGCAGCCGGTACGCCAGGCTCGCGCGATTCCGGCTGTCGGGCGGCAGTGCTTTCGTCATCGGGCTCGTCCCCCAAAGAGCACCTGCGGTTCGCCCGGTGACCTACCCGTCCGCCGCGCCCCGTAAAAGCGGGACGCGGCGGACGCGATCACGAGTGGACCCGGGGAAGGCCGAAGTCATCGAAAATGGATATCTCCATAAAACTCGAAACGCGGGCGATTCC
Source organism: Actinomadura coerulea (assembly GCF_014208105.1). Taxonomy (NCBI): domain Bacteria; kingdom Bacillati; phylum Actinomycetota; class Actinomycetes; order Streptosporangiales; family Thermomonosporaceae; genus Actinomadura; species Actinomadura coerulea. The sequence goes on along the minus strand of NZ_JACHMQ010000001.1, from coordinate 6,671,324 downwards.
GGAACGGGTGCAAGTGATCACCATCAGGGAATGCGCGTGCAGGATCCCGTCCTCGCCGCGCAGGTACGCGCCGAAGGCGGGCTGGCCGTTCGCGCGGACGGGCACGAGCAGGTTCGGGTCGCGGCCGGAGGGCAGCCGGGCGGCGAGCAGCCGGCCGATGGCCTCCCGTCCGCTGAACCAGTACGGGACGGGCGGCATCTCCCAGGCCGCCTGCTCGGTGAGCAGCCGGAGGAGCCCGGGGATGTCGACCGTCTCGAAGGCCCTGGCGAACCGGTCGAGCAACTCGCGGCGCCCCGGCTCGTCCGGCTCGGTGATCTCCTCACTGGCGGGGACCAGCCGCTCCAGGCGGGACCGGGCGCGCAGCAGTGTGCTGTTGACCCCCGCGCCGGTCATCCCGAGCATCCCGGCGACCTCCGCGGCCGACCAGCCCAGCACGTCCCGCAGGATCAGCACGGCCCGCTGCCTGGCGGGCAGGTACTGCAAGGCGGCGATCAACGCCAGCCGCAGGCCCGCCCGCTCGGCGACGACCGCGGCCGGGTCCGGTGGCGCGCCGCCTCCGGCGAGCCGGTCGGGCAGCGGCTCCAACCAGGGCACCTCCGGGGCGCGCGACCCGATCGGCGGCACGTCGCCGGACGGCGAGGCGAGGCCGGAGGGCAGCACCCGCCGGCTGCTGTGCTCCAGCGCGTTCAGGCAGGCGTTCGTGGCGATCCGGTACAGCCACGTGCGCAGCGACGCCCGTCCGTCGAAGGCCGCGTACGACCGCCACGCGCGCAGGTACACCTCCTGGACCAGGTCCTCGGCGTCGTGGACGGAACCCAGCATCCGGTAGCAGTACGCCAGCAGCTCCCGCCGGTACGGGTCCGTCAACCGTCCGAACTCCTCGGGCCCGGCATCTCTCTCATCGGTCTTCACAGGACGCACCTCCCCCTGTACTGACCGGAGGCCGGGGCCGGATTCGTCGGCTTCCGCCCGCTGAATACCGCCCGCGCGGCCGGTTTGTACAGGCGATGGCGAGCCTCGCCGGCTACCCGGCTGCCCCGGCTCGCCCGGTCGTCTGGAGGGAACGCGCATGGCGCAGAGGACAAGCGGCAGGCTGCTCGGCCTGACCGCGACGGCGTCGCTGATGGTGGCGCTGGACGCGACGGTGGTGACGACCGCGCTGGCCAGGATCCGGCTGGACCTGTCCGCCACGATGGAACAGCTCGAATGGACCGTGAACGCCTACGGCCTCGGCTTCGCCGTCCTGCTGATGACCGGCGCCGCGCTCGGCGACCGCTTCGGGCGCAGGCGGATGTTCGTGGGCGGGCTCGGCCTGTTCACATTGGCCTCGGCGGCCTGCGCGGCGGCGCCCGGCATCGGCTGGCTGATCGCCGCCCGCGCCGTCCAGGGGTGCGGGTCCGCGCTGGTGATGCCGTTGGCGATGGCGCTGCTGAGCAACGGGTTCCCGCCCGAGCGGCGCGCCCGGGCCCTCGGCGTCTTCGCCGGGGTCACCGGCCTGGCGGTGGTGGCCGGGCCGGTGGTGGGCGGGATCGTCACCGAGGGGCTGGCCTGGCAGTGGATCTTCTGGCTCAACGTGCCGATCGGGCTGGCGGTCATCCCGCTGGTGCTCCGGTACGTCCCGGAGAGCCGCGGCGGCGGGGCCTCCTTCGACCTCGGCGGCGTCCTGCTGGTGACGGGCGGCGCGCTCGGGCTGGTCTGGGGCCTGGTCCGCGCGGACGGCTCGGGCTGGGACGCCTTCGAGGTGGACGGCGCGCTCGCGGCCGGGGCCCTGCTCTTCGCGGCCTTCGTCGCGTGGGAGCTGCGGGTGCGGGAGCCGATGGTGCCGATGCGGCTGCTGCGCTCGCGCGGCTTCGCCGCGGGGAACGCCGCCGGGCTCCTGATGTACGCGGCGCTGTACGGCTCGCTGTTCTTCATGGCCCAGTTCCTCCAGACCGTCCTTGGGGCCGGGCCGATGACCGCCGGGCTCCAGCTCGTTCCGTGGACGGCGACCGTGACCGTGATCGCGCCCGCGGCGGGGGCGCTGGTGAACCGGGTCGGGGCCCGTCCCCTCACCGCCGCCGGGCTGGCCCTCCAAGGCGTCGGGATGGTGTGGATCGGCCTCGTCGCCGGGCCCTCGACCTCCTATCCGGAGCTGGTCGCGCCGATGGTCGTCGCGGGGGCCGGGGTCAGCATGGCGATGCCCGCCGCGCAGACCGCGGTCATCAACTCCGTCGCGGCGCGGGAGATCGGCAAGGCGTCCGGCGTCTTCAACGCCCTGCGGCAGCTCGCCGCGGTGCTGGGCGTGGCGGTCGCCGCCGCGGTCTTCACGGCCCGGGGCGGCTACGGGACCGCGGAGACCTTCTCCGGCGGCTTCGGGCCCGCCCTCGTCCTCACGGGCGCGCTGTCGCTGGCCGGTGCGGTCGCCGGGCTGTTCCTGCCCGGACCCGACCGGACGGCCCGGACGTCCCCGGCGCCGCCGGTTCCGCGCCGCGCGCCCGAGCCGAGCCGCTGAGCCGCTGATTCGCGGGGACGCCGCGCCGTCAGGCGGGCCGGACGGTCACCGGAGTCCGGCGGCGTAGTCGGCGAAGCGCTCGTCGACCTGCTCCGGGGTGAGGCCGAAGTCCGCGAGCGAGTACCGGTGGGCGGGTTTCGCGGCGCCGGTGGAGCTCTCGCCGTGCAGCCTCGTCATGGCGGCGCGGGCGTCGCCGGTGAACGGCAGCCCGAACCGCGCGTAGACGGACTCGACCGTGCCGATCGGGTCGCGGACGAAGTCGTCGTAGTGGACGTCCGCGAACCGCGCGGGATCGTGCCGCCCGCGTTCGGCGCGGAACAGGTCGAGGCCCCGGCTCCACAGGTCGAGCTGGTCGCGGCCGATCACGGCGCCGGTGAACACGTCCGACCATCCCGCGGTGGCGTGCGCGGCGAGGCTGCACATCGACGCCATCGCGGTGCGCGGCGTGCGGTGCGTCTGGACGATCAGCGCGTCGGGGTAGACCTCCAGCAGCGCGTCCAGCGCGAACAGGTGGCTGGGGTTCTTCAGGACCCAGCGCCGTCCGGGATCGTTCAGGCCGATGAGCTGGAGGTTGCGCCGGTGCCTGCGGTAGGCGTCCGTCCAGTCCCGCCCGGCGAGCCAGGACGAGTAGCCCGGCAGGTGCGCCAGGCACTCGAAGGAGATCGACATCATGCTCTGGCGGAGCAGCTGCCAGCACTCCTCGACCGAGTCCGCCGAGATGTAGTGGACGCCCATGAACTCGGGGTTCTCCACGTGGTGCCGCCGGTATCCGGCGTCGATCGCCTGGAAGACCGGGTCGCCGGCCCAGGTCTCGCGCGGCGGGCGCGGCCGCGGCACCTCGGCCAGCCACAGGTCGAGCCCCTGGTGCGCGGGGTCGGCGGTGAGCAGCCGGTGCAGGGCCGTGGTCCCGGTGCGGGGCAGGCCGGTCACGAAGATCGGCCGCTCGACGGCGGCGGCGGCGTGCTCGGGGTGCCGCCGCCAGGCCGTCTCGGAGAACTGCCGGGCGACCAGGGCGCCGCGCAGCATCGCGCGCTGCGCCCTGTTGCCGAGCGGGGTGAGGCCGGCCTCCCCGGCCAGCGACTCCAGCAGCACCTTCAGGCCGTCGAGGTACTCCTCGCCGCCGAAGTCGTCCGAGCCGGTGATCTTGCTGGCCGAGGCGTGCAGGTCCTCGACGGTCCCCACGCTGTCGCGACCGTTCGTCATCGGTCCGCCCTTCCTAGTGGTGCCACTCGCCGGAGTTGACGTCCAGGCACTGCCCGGTGACGGCGCGGGCCAGCGGCGACAGCATGAACACGGCGGCGTCGGCGACCTCGTCGGGCTCGGGCAGCTTCCGCAGGTCCGTCGTCGCGGCGTTCTCGTCGTAGACCTGCTGCGCCGTCACGCCGCGCTTCTCCGCGAGGTGGTGGAAGTACCACTTGAGGTTGGGCGCCCAGATGTAGCCGGGCGCGATCGTGTTGACGCGGATCCCGCGCGGCCCGAGCTCGGTGGCCAGGTTCTGCGCCATCGCCAGCAGCGCCGCCTTGGCCATCTTGTAGGCGCCGAACGTCCGCCGGGAGTGCCGCAGCACCGCCGAGTTGATCATGACGACGGAGCCGCGCGACTCCTCCAGCGCCGGGACGAACAGCCGGGTCAGGCGGAGCGCGGCGAGGACGTTGGTCTCGAAGCCCGCCCGGACCGCGTCGAGGTCGACCTTCGTCAGGTCGGTCAGCGGCGGGGTCGCGAAGGCGTTGTTGACCAGGCCGTCCACGCGGCCGAACGCCTCCCGCGCGGCCGCGGCCAGCCGCTCGCACGCCGCCGCGTCCCGGATGTCGGTCGGGACGGTCGCGGTCCGCCGCCCGAGCTCCTCGACCTCCTTGGCGACCTCGGCGAGCCGCTCCTCGTCGCGCGCGGCGAGCACGACGTCGGCCCCGGCCTTCGCGCACTGGAGCGCGAGCCCCCGGCCGAGCCCCGGGCCCACGCCGGAGACGACGACGACCTTGCCTTCCAGCAGTCCCGCGCCCATCAGCCGAGCATCCTCTTCGCGACGGCGGTCTGGCGGGCGGCGATCCGCTCCGCCCATTCCCGCTTCCCGACGCGCTGGCTCTCGTAGAAGGGCAGGACGCGCGGGAGGTCCTCGAACGGGACGACCTCGACGCGCGGCCCGTCCTCCGGTGTGAGGTCGCGGGCGAGCCGCTGCCAGCGGAACTGCAGGTAGCCGCGGCGGTGCCCGGTCCGCTCGATCCAGTTGGCGAGCCCCGGATCCCGCTCGCCGACGACGTACCGGATCATGCCGTCCTCGTCCACGCGGGCCTGGTCGGCGGTGAGGCTCGTCTGGTGGTTGATGTAGTCGAGCGAGACGTACCACATGCTGCCGAGCTGGAAGCCCTGGTAGGGCGCCACCTCGCGGTCGGCGGCCGGGGCGGTGATGACCATCGCCTCGTCGTCGTCCAGGTCGTAGTGGCCGACGGACGAGAACTGCGTCGCCAGCCCGCCGGGCGTGGGCCGCGGCTCGGTCAGGGTGTTGACCGGCAGCCGCAGGTAGTGCCATTCGGGGAAGGCCAGGAAGGTGCGGATCCGCGACACCAGCATCTTGCCCGCGATCTCGTACCGCCGGGCCATCCGGTCGGACGGGACCGGCAGCGGAGAGGTCCCGAGCGTGTCCGCCCGGTGGATGCGGATCTCGCCCGGCCTCTCGTTCTCCCAGTCGCTGAAGACCTCCCGCACGATGAGCATCGCGGAGCCGGGGGCGAGCGCGACATAGCCGGGCCCGGCGTCCTCCTTCGGGGGGCCGAACCGCAGCCGGAACGTCCCGTCCTCGGCGATGTCCAGTTCGCGGTCGTCGAACGCGGTGAGGCTGTCGGGCGACTTCGCGGGCGAGTAGTCGCCGTTCATGACCTGGAAACTGAGGTCGGCGGTCGTGCCCCGGCGCCCGGTCACGACGTATTCGGCGTCGTCCCTGATGTAGGCGTGGAAGTACAGCGTGTCGGGATTGTCGAGCCCGAGCTTGGTGTACGGCCCGGTGGACGACGCGAAGAACGGATAGTCCCGCTGGTAGGCGCCCACCATGTGCAGTGACGCCTTGATGCTGCCGGCCAGGTAGTCGAGGCCCTCGGCCAGGTCCTGGTCGGTCTTGACGTGCGGCGCGGCGCGGATGATCCGCTCCGCCTCCACGACCGCGTCGGCGAACGAGCGCGTCGCGTCGCCCGGACGGTCGGTGCTGCCTTCGGCTGGATCGGTGGCCACCGGGCTCTCCTCGGGTCGCGGGCGCGAGGCCGTGCTCTGGCGGGACGGAGAGTAGAACGCGTTCTACGCGGGCGGCAACGCCCGGGTCCCGCTCAATGGGAGGTGGTGAACTTCAGGCTCGGCGCGTCGTCCAGCGACACCATGTACTCGTAGGTCCGCCGGTGCCCGGTCTTCTCGACCCGCCATCCGTCCCCGGTGCGCCGGTAGACGTCGTGGTAGAAGGCGGCGCCCCGGATGAGCAGCCGGTCCCCCGGCAGGATGATCGTGTCGTCCAGCGACCAGACCCCGGTCGCCCGGTCCCCGTCGAAGTCGATCTCCGGGCAGCCGGCCGTGTGGGCGCTGATCTTGTCCGGCCCGAGGTTGGACCGCATGTACCCGACGATCGCGTCCCGCCCCTCCAGCCTGAGCGTCTCGCCGAGCACCGGGGTGTCGTACTCCGCCACCGCGTCCTCGGTGAACACCTCGGCGAACTCGTCCCACAGCTTCAGGTCGACGCACCGCAGGTACCGGTACTTGAGCCGCCGAATCTCTTCCAGCGCAACCAGATCCATGCGCCCCAGCCTCCTAGCTCCGCCGGCAAAATACAAGAACACGTTCTACTCACGGTCCGGGTCGGTGGAAGGGCGCCGCCCTGGCCGGGCCAAAGATCCGGCAAAAGGTCCGCATCGGTTGATCGGTACACGCGCGCCTCCGTCACGCCCGGATCCCGCCGCCCGGCAAGGGAAGCGGGCACCGGCGGCAGTGGAGAGGGCCCCGGCTTCCCGCGGGCCGCCCCGCGCCCGGCGGCCCCGGGCGCCGTTCCGGCCGACCCGCGGTGATTACGCTGGTAGAGGTGATGGCACCGGTCATACTCGTGGTCGACCACGACGCGGGTTCGCGGCATGTACTGCTCGCCGACCTCACGCGAAGGCTGGGCGAGGCGTTCACCGTGAAAAGCGCCGAATCGCCTGAGGAAGCGTGCGACGCGCTGAGGGAAATGGCGCGGGCCAAGGAACCCGTCGCACTGCTGATGGTGGACGACGCCTGCGCCGACGTCCTTCCTCCGGCGCATGAGCTCTATCCCAATGCCAAGCGCGTGCTGATGGTGGACCGCGACTACACCTCGACCAGTCCGGCCGTCCAGGCGATCGCGCTCGGGTACGCCGACTACCACCTCGTCCGGCCGTGGACGAACGACGAGACGATGCACCGGGCGGTGAGCGAGTTCCTGTCCTCGTGGACGGAGGAGCAGGAACCGGTGTTCGAACTGTTCCGCGTCGTCGCCGAGATGGACGACCCGCGAGTGCTGCGGCTGCGCGATGTGATGGCGCGCTTCAACCTGCCGTTCGTGGTTCATCCGCCCGGCGAGGAGACCGGGCGGCGGCTGCTGCGCGAGGCGGGAGTCGACGCGTCGCGGCTGCCGGTGGTGATCCGCTACGACGGCCGGGCCTACGTGGACCCGCAGGTCCCCGACCTCGCGTGCGCGATCGGCGTCAGCGTCGAGAACGATCTGGAGGACTGCGACCTCGCCATCGTCGGCGCCGGGTCGGCCGGGCTCACCGCGGCCGTGTACGCGGCGTCCGAGGGGCTCGACACCGTGCTGCTGGAACGGGCGTTCTCGGGCGGGCAGGCCGGGACGAGCCCGATGATCAGGAACTATCCGGGGTTCCCCCACGGCATCGCCGGCGGCTACCTGATGGAGCGGACCTGCGAGCAGGCGTGGCTGATGGGCGCGCACATCGTCTTCGCCCAGCAGGTGGTCGGCCTGGAGGCCCGCGGCGACCGGCGGGTGGTCCGGATGGCGGACGGCTCCGAGGTCAGCGCCCGCGCGGTGCTGATCTCGACGGGCGTCGACTGGCGGCGGCTCGGCGTCCCCGGGCTGGAGTCCCTCGTCGGCTCCGGCGTGTTCTACGGCATGGCCGTGGGCGAGAGCCGCGCGATGCGGGGCCAGGACGTCTTCATCGTCGGCGCCGGGAACTCGGCGTGCCAGGGCGCGCTGCACCTGGCCAAGCACGCGCGCGCGGTCACGCTGGTCGTCCGGGGCGACAGCCTGGCGAGGTCGGCATCGACCTATCTGGTGCGCGCCATCGAGTCGACGCCGAACATCGCCGTCCGGCTGCGGACCGAGGTGGTCGGATGCGGCGGCGGCGGGCGCCTGCGGTCCCTGACGCTCGCCGGCCGGGCGGCGGGCGCCACCGAACGCGTCCCGGCCGCCGCGCTCTTCATCATGATCGGCGGCGAGCCGCACACGCGGTGGCTCCCGGACGGCATCGCCGGCGACGAGCACGGCTACCTGCTCACCGGCCGCGAGCTCTACGACCGGGTTCCGCCCCGCTGGCCCCTCGACCGCGACCCGATGCCGCTGGAGACGAGCATGCCCGGCGTCTTCGCCGCGGGAGACGTGCGCAAGGACTCGATCAAGCGGGTCGCCTCGGCGGTCGGCGAGGGCGCGACGGCCGTCCGCTCCGTGCACGAGTACCTGTCCCTTGCGCGGTCGCCTCGCGTTCATCCGGCGGCCGTTTTCCCTTGCTAGTCATGGCCCGTGCGCGCCATTCTCGTACTTTTGGGCCTCGCGCTCGCGCTCGTGGGATGCGCGACCGCCAGAGCATCGATCCACAGCCGGGACGTCATCGTGGTCGGGGTCAAGGCGGACCAGCCCGGGCTCGGGCTGAGGAAGAACGGGGTGTTCCAGGGGTTCGAGGTCGACGTGGGCGGCTACATCGCCCGCAGCCTCGGGGCGTCCCGCGTGACGTTCCGCGAGGTCAGGTCCGACGACCGGGAGCTGCTGCTGAACCGGCACGCCGTCGACCTGGTGCTCGCGTCCTACTCGATCACACCGGACCGGGCCGGGCTCGTCGGCTTCGGCGGGCCCTACTACGTCGCCCACCAGGACGTCATGGTGCGGCGAGGCGAGACCCGCGTCCAGAGCGTGCGCGATCTGGCCGGGCGGAAGATGTGCCAGGCCAGCGGGTCGGTCTCGACCGAGCGGGTGGTGGTCGGGCTGAGCATCCCCGCGAGGCTCGTCCCGGCCTCGTCCTACAGCGACTGCGTGGCGAAGCTGCGGTCCGGGGCCGTGGACGCCATCTCCACCGGCGACCTCGTGCTCGCCGGATTCGCCGCCCCGGACCTGAGGATCGTCAACACGCCCTTCACCGACGAGCGGTACGGGGTCGGGATGCGCAGGGACGACGCGGACGCCTGCGAGGCGGTGAACCGGGCCATCACGACGATGTACCAGGACGGGACGGCGGGCCGCCTGCTGGACAAGTGGTTCGGCAAGAGCGGGCTCACGCTCGTCCGCGAGGTCCCCGAGTTCGAGGGCTGCTCGTAATGTCGGCCCCCCTGGCTATGGTCGGGACGTGGCTGAGGACAGGGACGCTTGGGACGAGCTCTTGGCAGCGGGCTTCCTGCACGCCCTGCGGGAGGCCCACCGCGAGGCGACGCTGGCGGTCTTCGGCGGGCTGAGCCGGGCGGCGGGGTTCACGGAGCGGACGTACGGGGTCGGCGCCTTCGACGCGCTCGCGTCGCAGATCGACCGGGTCTTCGAGGCCGGGCCGCGGGTCGTCCGCGACGACCTGAACGGCTCCCCCGGCTGGCGGTACGGGCCGTACCGCGTCCTGCTCAAGCGGCACGAGTTCGGGAACGTCAGGGGCATCCGGTGGGACCGCGACAGCCCCACCAAGCAGGCCGTGGCGCGCCAGTCCTACGTCGAGGACCCGCAGCTCGCCCTCCCGCTGGGCATCGAGGCGCACGACACGCCCGGGGTCGTGACGCTGGTGCTCGCGCACAGCGCCACCGAGGCGCCGCTGGAGATGGAGCTCTTCCTGGGCCGCCCCCGGTGGAACGCCGACGGAGGCACCGCCTGGCACTGGGTCAGGCCCGTGGACGACACCATCGGGCTCGATCCACGTCGTAAGCTCGTCGAGCGGACGATGCCGCTGTGGGACGACCGGGAAGAGGACGTCCCGATGCGGCTCCGCGGGGAGACGAAGACGGCCTAGCAGAAGGTGGCGCGGGGTGCTGTTCGACTGCGAGCGGCTGACGCTCGCCCGGCGGCTCAGGGGCCTGCGCAAGAACCAGCTCGCGCAGGCCGTGGGGACGACGCCGAAGGCGATCGGTCGGTACGAGGCGGGCGTGCAGAGGCCCGAGGAGCCGACGGTGCGGCGGCTGGCGATCGCGCTGGGCGTGCCCGTCGAGTTCTTCCAGAGCGGCCGCAGCCCGGTCTCCATGGACGGCGCCCATTTCCGGTCGCTCCGGTCGACGACGCAGATCGAGCGTGACCAGGCGCTCGCCTACGGGCGGATCGCCACCGACGTCGTCGCCGTCCTCGAAAGACTCGTCGACCTTCCCGAGGTCGACCTCCCCGAGTACCCCGTCTCGCCGGAGGAGATCGCCGGCCCCGGGCCCGCCGAGGCGGCCAGGCTGACCAGGAAGGCGCTGGTCGAGCGGGCCGGGCCGGTGCCGCACGTGGTCCGGCTGCTGGAGTCCCACGGAGTGATCGTCCTGGTGCTGCCGCGGGCGGCCGAGCGCGTGGACGCGTTCAGCGTCGGCGTCCACCCGAGGCCGATGGTGTTCTTCAACCCGGCCAAGGGCGACTACTGGCGCAACCGGTTCGACGCGGCCCACGAGCTGGGGCACCTGGTCATGCACGCCGACGCCGAGCCCGGCGAGAAGATCGTCGAGGACCAGGCGCACCGGTTCGCGGCGGAGTTCCTCATGCCGGAGGCCGACATCGCCGGTGAGCTGCCCGCGCGCCCCGACTGGGAGCGGCTGGGGCGGCTGAAGGCGTCCTGGGGCGTCAGCATGGCGGCGCTGCTCTACCGGGCCCGCACGCTCGGGATCATGACGGAGCCGGTGTACCGCGACGCGATGAGCGCGCTGAGCTCGCGCGGCTGGCGGCGCCAGGAGCCGGGCCCGGCCCGTCCGCTGGAGCAGCCGACGATGCTGACCCGCGCGCTGGAGGTCGTGGAGGGCGCGGGCACGGATCGTGACCGGATCGCGGGGGAGGCCCGGGTCACCCGCGCCGATCTGGACCTGCTCGTCCCGCGGCGGTGACCCTTTCTGGACCGCTCCCGCCCGCGCGTTCCGCACAATGGCGGAATCTGCAAAGCGGCTGCGCCGGATACATATCTCTGGCGAGCGGTCGCCTGCGCGTTCACGATCGCCTGTGAGACCCTCCGAGAGTGTTGCCGGACCGGAACGCTGGAGATCTGGTGCTTGACAATCGGCTGGCGAGTCCCACCGCGTTGCGCATGCAGCTCGGGGCCCGGTTACGGCGGATGCGCGAGGAGAGCGGCCTCAGCCGGGCGGAGGCGGGCGAGGTGATCCGCGGCTCGGCGTCCAAGATGAGCCGGCTGGAGCTCGGACGGCACGGCTTCAAGATTCGCGACGTCCTCGACCTGCTCACCCTCTACGGCGTCGAGGACGAGGACGAGCGGAACGGCTTCGTCCAGCTCGTCCGGGAGGCCAGGAAGCCCGGCTGGTGGCAGGGCTACGGCGATATCGTGCCGAGCTGGTTCGAGCAGTATCTCGGCCTGGAGCAGTCGGCGGCGACGATCCGCGCCTACGAGGTGCAGTACGTCCCCGGCCTTCTGCAAACGCGCGACTACGCGCGCGCCGTCATCGGCCTGGAGCACCATGACGCGGCCTATGACGGCCTCGAACGGCGCCTCTCCCTCCGGATGCGGCGGCAGGAGATCCTGCACCGCGCGACCGGCGCGACCACGCTCTGGGCGGTGATCGACGAGGCGGCGCTGCGGAGGCCGATCGGGGGGCCGGGGACCATGCGCGGCCAGATCGAGCACCTGATCGCGGTGTCGGAGGGCATGGCCAACGTGAGGCTGCAGGTCCTGCCGTTCGCGGCGGGCGGGCACCTGGCGCTCGGCGGCCCGATCACCATCGTGCGGTTCGCCGAGCACGACCTGGACGACGTGGTCTACCTGGAGCAGCTGACCGGCGCCCGCTACCCCGAGGGGCAGGAGGCCGTCCGCTACCAGAAGATCATGGACCTGCTGGGCATCCGCGCGGCCCGCCCCGCCCGCACCACGGCCTTCCTCAGGGACCTGCTCGGCGAGCTCTGATCCCCCGTCCGGGCGAGCGGCTCCCCCTCCGGCGGGAGGAACGCCGCCGCCCGCGCTCGTTAGCGTCCCCCGGGACACACAAGGACGATTCCGCGGGCGGCAGGAATGGCAAGTTCAGCGACGATCATCGCGTTCCTCATCGGAACGGCGATCAACACCTGGGTCATGGCGTACGGGGCGCGGAGCCTGCTCGACGCCCGGTTCCCCCTGGTCCGGACGCTCGTGGCGGGCGCGGTCGGGCAGGCGGTCGCGAGCCCGATCATCAGCGCGCTGATCGGCGACCTGCGCGCGGACCGGGAGCCCGCGGCGCTGACGTGGCTCGCCTGCCTCGGCTTCGCGTGCGCCCTGCTCGTCTCGATGACGATCCTGGTGCTGTGGGAGGCGTTCGTCCCGACCGGGACGGTGCCCTCGCCGCTCCACTGGTACGGCGGCGTGCGGTCGCGGATCGCGCGCACCCGCCGCTACCGGCGCATCTCGTTCATCTTCCTGCGCCACGGCCTCGGCCCCTACCTGCGCGGACGCGCCCGCCCGAGCGCCCGCACCGCGCGCTCGTTCGCGCACGCCCTCGAACAGGGCGGCGTCGTGTTCGTCAAGCTCGGCCAGGTCCTGTCGACGCGGCGGGACGTCCTGCCGCCGGAGTTCGTCCAGGAACTGGGGCGGCTGCAGGACTGCGCCACCCCCGTCCCGTGGCCGCAGATCGAACGCGTCCTCCACGAGGAGCTCGGCGACACGCGCGACGTCTTCGCCGCGTTCGACCGGACCCCGCTCGCCGCCGCGTCCATCGCGCAGGTGCACCGGGCCACGCTCCGGTCCGGCGAGGAGGTCGTCGTCAAGATCCAGCGGCCGGGCGTCGGCGCGGTGGTCGAACGCGACCTCGACATCGTCGGCCGCCTCGCCCGGACGCTGCACGAGCGCGCCGGATGGGCCAGGTCGTTCGGCGTCGTCGACCTCGCCGACGGCTTCGCGACCGCGCTGCGCGAGGAACTCGACTTCCGCGTCGAGGCCCGCAACATGGCCTCGGTCGCGGCCACCGCCCGCAACGGCGACGTCGTCGTCCCCCGCCCCCACGACGGCCTCTGCACGAGCCGCGTCCTCGTCATGCAGCGCCTGGACGGCGTCGCGCTCGGCAAGGCCGGCCCGCGAGTGGACTCCGCCGGGCTGGACCGGACCGCCCTCGCGCGCACCCTCCTCGACACGGTGCTGCGCCAGATCGTCGTGGACGGCGTCTTCCACGCCGACCCGCACCCCGGCAACATCCTGCTGCTCGACGACGGCCGCCTCGGCCTGATCGACTTCGGCTCGGTGGGACGGCTCGACACCGAGCTGCGCGGCTGCCTCCAGCGCATGCTCATCGCCCTGAACCGCGGCGACGCGGTCGCGGTCACGGACGCGTTCCTGGAGGTCGTCGCCCGCCCGGACGAGCTGGACGAGCAGGCCCTCGCCCGCGCGCTCGGCGCCTTCATGACCCGCCACCTCGGGCCGGGGACCAACCCGGACATGGCCATGTTCACCGACTTGTTCCGGCTGGTCGCACGGTTCGAACTCGCGGTCCCCGCCGAGATCGCGGCGGTCTTCCGGGCGCTCGCGACGCTGGAGGGCGGCCTGAGCGAGCTCGCGCCCGGGTTCGCGATCGTCACCGAGGCCCACACGTTCGGCGAGTCCTACCTGCGGGAACGGCTCCAGCCCGCCTCCCTGCGCGAGGCCGCGAACGACGAGCTGCTCAACCTGCTGCCGATGCTGCGCCGCCTCCCCCGCCGCCTGGACCGCATCACCGCGGCGGCGGAGGCGGGCCGCCTGGGGCTGAACGTCCGCCTGTTCGCCGACGAGTCCGACCGCCGCACGGTCACCGGCCTCCTCCAGCAGGTCCTGCTCACCATCCTCGCGTCGACCGCCGGGGTGATGGCGGTGATGCTGCTGGGCCTGCGGGACGGCCCCGCGATGACCCGGGACGTGACCCTCTTCCAGTTCTTCGGCTACTGCGGCCTGGTCATCTGCTCGGTGCTCTCCCTCCGCGTCCTGACGGTCATCTTCCGCCGCTGATCGAACATGTGTTTGACAGGAATCGGTACAGTGGGGGGATGTTCCAAGGGTCGTTGCTGGACGGCACGGACGAGAGCGGTCCGCGGTCTCTGGACGCGGTGCGGCGGACGCCGCTGGAGCACGGCGCCTGGGTGGACGTCCTGCCCGGCTGGATCCCCAACGCGGACGCGCTGTTCGAGCGGTTGCTCACGTCCGTCCCGTGGCGGGCCGAGCGGCGGCGCATGTACGACCGGGTGGTGGACGTCCCGCGCCTCCTGGCGTTCTACGACGAGAACGCGGAACTGCCCGATCCCGTCCTGGACGAGGCGAAGGCCGCGCTCGACGAGCACTACGGTGAGGAGCTCGGCGAGCCGTTCCGCACGGCCGGCCTCTGCCTCTACCGGGACGGGCGCGACAGCGTGGCGTGGCACGGCGACACGATCGGGCGCGGCGCCACGCACGACACGATGGTGGCGATCCTGTCGGTCGGCACCCCGAGGAGCCTGCTGCTCCGTCCGCGCGGCGGCGGGCCGGCGATCCGCCGCGACCTCGGCCACGGCGACCTCATCGTCATGGGCGGGAGCTGCCAGCGGACGTGGGAGCACGCGATCCCGAAGAGCGCGCGCGTGACCGGGCCCCGGATCAGCGTCCAGTTCAGACCGCGCGGGGTCCGCTGAGCGGGGCGAGTACGGATCACCTCATGGCACCATGAACGGTGATTCGTGAGGAGGCCCGTTGCAGCGTCTGGTCGTGTCACACTCCTCCCCCCGGGCGTACCGGACGGTACTGGAGGCCTTGCAGGCACCGCTGCCGTACGCCGCCGCCGGGCGGCACATCCTGATCGAGCCGGGGGCGTATCCCAACACCGGGTTCCTCAGTCCGGACGACTTCGTCATGACGGCCGTGGCAGGCCCGGGTTCGGTCACGCTGGACGGCGCCACCGAAGCGACGGTCGAGGTCACCGGAAGGGTGACCCTCCAGGGGCTGATCATCCGCAACTGGAGCGACGAGGGCCTCGCGCTGGACGCGGCGGAGGGCAGCGTCCTCGCGGAGCAGTGCGAGTTCGTGACCCGCTCCGACGTGGCCGTGCGCGCGGCCAGCGGCGCGCAGATGGCCCTGAGGGACTGCCAGGTCCAGAACGGCGCGGTCGTGTACGCCGCCGCGTCCGGGCTCATGGAGAGCACCAGCGTCAGCGGGACCGAGGGCAACGCGGTGGCGATCCGCAGCGGCAGCACGGTGACCCTGCGGGCGTGCCGGATCAGCGACGCGGGCGGGCACGGCATCTGGGTGACCGAGGGGTCGCGCCCGCTGATCGAGCAGTGCACGATCAGCGGGCCTGAGGGCGCCGGGATCCGGGTGGACGACCACGCGGACGCGGCGGTCCGCAACTGCGCGTTCCACGGCTCGGGCGGGTCGTCCCTGATCGTCCTGGAGAAGGGCAAGGCGGTCGCGGAGGACTGCCTGATCGAGGACCCGCATCTGGACGGCCTGTGGGTGGCGACCGGCGGCTCGCTGACCGCGCGGCGGATCAGGATGGAGTCGCCGCGGCGGACCGCCGTGGTCGTCGAGACGGGCGTCATGCTGCTGGAGGACTGCGAGATCAACGGTCCGGGGAGCAACGGCCTGTCCTTCGTCGCGCACTCGGACGTCACGGTCGTCCGGGGCCGGATCACCGGCGCCGGGAAGATCGGCGCGGGGCTCGGCTCCGGCGCGCACGCCCTGCTGGACGGGATGACGATCAGCGGCAGCGGGCTCGCCGGCGTGAGCGTCGACTCGGGCGGCCGGCTCACCCTCCGCGACTGCACGGTGGTGGACACCCGCGGCGTCGGCGTGGTCGCCGACCGGGGCGCGCACCTGGACGTGAGCGGGCTGGTCAGCGAGCGCAACCAGAAGCCGGACAGGCTCGACCCCGAGGCGGACGCCACGGCGACCGTGAAGGTCATCGAGCCGACGACGGCGGAGCCGCAGCCGGACGAGGAGTCCGGGGCCGCGCAGGACGTCAAGGCGGCACCGCCGGTCGCGGGAGGCGCCGACAGGGAGTCGGCCGACGTGCTCCTGGGCCGGTTGGAGGCGATGGTGGGTCTGGCGGGGGTGAAGCGGGAGATTCGTAAGGTGGCGAATCTGCAGAAGGTGGCTGAGCAGCGGCGGCGTGCGGGGTTGCCGCCGGGTCCGGCGATCGGGCGGCACATGGTGTTCGCGGGTCCGCCGGGGACGGGGAAGACGACGGTGGCGCGGCTTTACGGGGGGATCCTCGCCGCCCTCGGCGTGGTCGAAAAAGGCCAGGTGGTGGAGGTCAGTCGCGCTGATCTGGTGTCGGAGAACGTGGGCGGGACGGCGCTGCGGACTTCGGAGGTGTTCCAGCGCGCCCTTGGCGGGGTGTTGTTCATTGATGAGGCTTACACGTTGTCGCGGAAGGCGACGGGGACTGATTTCGGGCAGGAGGCCATTGACACGCTGGTGAAGTTGATGGAGGACCACCGGGATGAGGTGGTGGTGATCGCGGCGGGGTATTCGGCGGAGATGCGTGATTTCCTGGCTGCGAATCCGGGGTTGAAGTCGCGGTTCTCGCGGACGGTGGAGTTCGAGAACTACAGTCCGGGTGAGTTGGTGCGGATCGTGGAGTCGCACGCGGTCAAGGACGGGTACCGGTTGGCCGATGACGCGCGTGCGGCGGTGCTGGCGCATTTCGCGGGGCAGCGGCGTGATGCGACGTTCGGGAACGGGCGGGCGGCGCGGCAGGTGTTCGAGGGTGCGGTGGAGCGGCAGGCGCAGCGGCTGGCCGATCTTCCCGAGTTGCCCTCGGGTGAGGAGTTGAGCCTGCTGGTCGCGCAGGATCTGGATGTGGAGGCGGGGCTGGCGGCGCGGTTCGGGGAGGCCCGCGATCCCGGCCAGGTCACCGACGTGCTGGACCGTCTGGCGGCGATGACCGGGCTGGAGGAGGTCAAACGCGAGATCAAGGATCTGCTGGACCTGCTGGCGTCGGCGCGGCGGCGGCGGGCGGCGGGGTTGGAGGCCGAGCCGTTCACCGGGCATCTGATCTTCGCGGGCCCGCCCGGCACGGGCAAGACCACCATCGCGCGCCTTTACGGGGAGTTGCTGACGGCGCTGGGGGTGTTGGCCCAGGGGCAGGTGGTGGAGGCGGCGCGGGTGGACCTGGTCGGTCAGTACGTGGGGCAGACCGCGTTGAAGACCACCGAGGTGTTCCAGCAGGCGCGGGGCGGGGTGCTGTTCATCGACGAGGCCTACACGCTGTCGCGTCCGGGCGGATCGGGGCACGATTTCGGGCAGGAGGCCATCGACACGCTGGTGAAGCTGATGGAGGACCACCGCGACGAGGTCATCGTGATCGCCGCCGGCTACACCGGTGAGATGGAGGGGTTCCTGGCCACCAACCCCGGCCTGGCGTCCCGGTTCGCCCGCACCCTGACCTTCCGGCCCTACCCCGTCGAAGGGCTGGTGTCGATCTTCGTGGCCAAGGCCCGGGCGGCCGACTACCGCGTCCCCGAACCCACCCGCCAGGCGCTGACCGCGTATCTCACCGGCCACCGCGACCGGTTCCGCGAGGGCAACGGACGCGAAGTCGACAAACTCGTCCGCTCCGCCATCACCGCCCACGCCCGCCGCACCGAACAACTCGCCGGCACCGGCACCCAACTCACCACCGAACAACTCGCCACCCTCCTCCCCGAAGACATCACCCCGTGACCTCGCTCGCCGAGATCACGGGGTGACGCGCGCCCTCAGGCCGATCGCCCTCCGTAGGCGACACGCTCCGCGAGAGCCCCGAGGAACTTGATCCGCGCCGCCCCGCCCCGGACGGCGGCCGGTCAGACGGCCGGGCAGGTGGTGCCGGGTGGAGGCAGGGTGAGGGTGGTCAGGTACGCGTCGATCGTGTTCTGCATGCAGGGACCGCGGTCGTAGCTGCCGTGGCCCGCGCCCGCGTACGTGAGCAGGCGGCCTGCGGGGCCGAGTTGCCGTGCGACGTTCCGGGCCCAGGCGTAGGGCGTGGCGGGGTCGTGGACGGCGTTGGCCAGCAGGATCGGCGCGCTCCCGCGGACGCGCAGTCGGTGCTGCGGGTTGCGGACGGGCTGCGGCCAGCCGAGGCAGGCGGAGATCGCCATGACGGGACGAGCGAACGTCATGTCGGGGGCGACCCGCTCCGTGCGCCGCATGAGCTTCGCGTACTCGCCGTAGTCGCGGACGGGCAGGCTCCAGTCGGAGCAGAACTGCGCGGTGAAGGGGTCGGTGGCGGTCTCACCCGCGGCCGGGGCGGCCACCGGACGCGAGCCGGACCCGAGAGGCGGGGTCGCGTCCAGCGCGGCCAGCTTCGACGCCAGCCCCGCCCAGTCGGGACCGTAGAAGCTCTTGTAGGCCATCAGAACGAGGCTGAACTCCGGCAGCGCAGCGCCCGGTGACGAGGGATCGGGCAGGTTCCCGCGGGCGGCGCGGGCGCGGAGGCCGCGCCAGACGGCCCTGACGTCCTTGCCGTGCAGGGCGCACTCCTGGGTGCGCCCGCACCAGGCGACGAACTGGTCGAAGGAGTCCTGGGCGGCGGCGAGTTACGACGTCAGGAATCGCCGGGCGTCGGGGATGCTGTGGTCGTCCACGCTCTCCAGCACCATCGCCCGGACGCGTTCCGGGAACGTCTCGGCGTACATCTCGCCCAGCAGCGTGCCGTAGGAACTGCCGTGGAAGGTCAGCTTCGACTCGCCCAGGGCGGCGCGGATCGCGTCCACGTCCCGGACGGTGCTGAGCGTGTCGGCGTGGTCGTAGAGCGGGCCGGTGCGGGCGCGGCAGTCGGCCCGCAGGCGCGCGTTGTGGTCGAGGGTCGCGCGGAACCGCTCCGCACTCTCGATCATCGGCGAGGGGGCGGCCCTGAGCAGGTCGGCCGAGCACGTCACCGGATGGCTGGCGCCGATGCCGCGCGGGTCGAAGCTGACGATGTCGAAGCGCCGGCGCAGTTCGTCGCTGAAGCGGTCGATCCCGTTCTCGACCCTGGTGACGCGCTGGACGCCGGAGTCTCCGGGACCGCCGGGTCCGAACACGAGGGTGCCGACGCGCGCGTCCGGGTCCAGGGCCTTCCGGCGCGCGATGGCGAGGCCGAACGCGGGGCCGTCCGGCCGGGACCAGTCGATCGGCAGCCGCAGGGTCGCGCACTCGGCCTTGCCGTCGTCGCCGCACGCCCGCCAGTCGACGGCGGACGGCGAGCGCGGCGCGGACGGTGCGGCGGACGGTGCGGGCGAGGCGGTGGCGGGTGGCGCGACGCCGGCCAGCGCCACGGCCCCTGCCGCGACCGCGCCCAAGACGGCGAGCCTGTTTCCGCGCAGCATGGAGGTCCTTCCGGTGGGGACGTCAGGGCCCGCGTCCTCGGAGGCGGGCGGCGGTCCCCGGCCCGGCCGTGGCCGGGACCGCTGACGATCAAGCTAGGGGCGGTCCCCGCACCGGAACAGGTCGATCAGGGGCGATTCAGGGTCGGTTCAGGGTTCGCTCAGGGGCGGACCGGAACCGCCCGTTCGCCCGCGTTTTCATCAAGATTCGCCAATCAGTACGTCACAACGTCGTGGTATTCGACAATTCCTGAGGTTGGCGGGAAAATTGAGTCCAATGACTCAGCGACCGTCCAGGTCCCCGTTCTGAATCGTGTTCAGGAGGGCCTGCCACTGCGCGGGAGCGAGGGCGAGGAAGCCGGCGGAGGGGTTGCGCGAGTCGCGGACCAGAACCGACGGCCCGGAGGCCGCCACCTCGACGCAGGCGTTCTCGTCACCGCTCACGCTGCTCTTACGCCAGTTCAGCACCACCCTCGGGGTCGACCGGTACACCATCCAACCTCCATCCGTTGCCGACGCGTGCGGCCTCACCGACCGTTCGGACGAGGAAACAAGCGCGGGGCGGGCGACCAAGTAGGGCATGACAAACCACGACCTTGTGGAAAATTTCCCGATCACGAGTGTAAACGGTTCTAGTTATCCCGCCTACAAGGGAACACAAGATCACCCTGCGTGCTATGACGGCCACTCGCCTTGTGGGTACCGGATGCGGCGGTCACCTCCCGGCCGGGTCGGTTGCGAACGGGGTCAGCCCATGAGTTCCTCGGCGGCCTGCCGCATCAACGCGACCGACTCGTCCGCCGACAGCGCCTGCTCCAGCAGCAGCTCGAAGGTGTCGCGGTACTCGGCGATCCGGAGGTCCTCGCCGGTGACCATCACGCTGGCGCCCGACCGCCCCTCCAGGTACAGGACGTCGTCGAGGTCGCCGTCGAACTCCAGGAGGCTGAACGGCCCTTCCAGCCCGAGGTGCGCCCCCGTGCTGAACGGGATGATCCTGACGGTCACCAGACCGTCCCGCTCGCACACGTCCGCGATGTGGTTCAGCTGGGCGGGCATGATCGCCGGGTCGGTCTTGATTCCGACATGCCGGCGGATGACGGCCTCGTCGATGATGTAGTGCTGGCGCGGCGGGTTCTGCCGCTTGGCGAACTCCTGCTGGCGCTGGATGCGCAGCTTCGCCGCGAGCACCCGCGCCTGCTCGGAGACCTTGCCGGTGGCCAGGACCTCGGCGTACTCGGGCGTCTGGATGAGCCCCGGGACGACCGTCCCGTGGTACTGCCGGATGAACGCCGCGCCGGCGGAGTATCCGACATAGGAGAGGAAGGTCGGGTCCAGATCGCCGCGGTAGGCGTTCCACCAGGCGGGTTCCCGCGCGCCGCGGGCGAGCGCCTGGAGGCGCTCCTGGCGCCCCTCCGAGGTGACGTCGTACACCGTGAGCAATGCCTGCAGATCGGTACGGGTGATGGCGTTCTTGCCGCCCTCCACCCGGATGAGCTTGGACGGGGACCACTCAAGCTGCCGTGCCACCTGCTCCTGCGTCAGCTTCTTCTCTTTGCGCAGGCGGACGAGCTCGGTGCGCAGGAGCGCACTCTGGACTATGGGGCCCTGGTCACTGACCATTGGTTCGCTCACTCTGAGTAGTGCATGCCACCCAACTGGATGCTACATGGCAGACGGGGACCTGGCATCCCACTCCCCGACACGACGCTACATGTCCCGGACATCTGATCTTCGCTCCGCCCACCAGACCCCGCCATATCGCCCAAAACTCGCGTCGGTAGCTTCCAGAGTGCTGCATACCGTCGGACTCTGTTGTAATGTGCTACATAGCAGATTAGCAGACGACGTGATGCAACAAGACGCGTTGCCACATCCGAGCAGAGATGAAGTTGAACACAGGGTGAAGGCCCGGGTCGGGGACGGCGCGCCACGGCCGGGGCGAACCGCAGGCGGACACGGGCCGGCCGCAGGCGGTGGAGGGAAGGGCCGCACGCGCCACACGGGGAGGCCGCAAGGGGAGACGAGAGTCCGGCGACGCCAGAAGCGGCGGCACCGGGCGGGGAAGACAGAAGAGGCGATACCGCGAAGGCAACAGAGTCGCCCGCCGCTTCCCGCCGATCAGAGGTCTGGCAGCCACGACGATCGGAGGGAGAGCGGAGAGCGACTCCCGGGGCCGCACGAGACAGCCCGGCCGATCCGCGCCCATCCTCTGCGAAGACGCAGAAAGATCCGCGCTGACCTGCCAAAACGTCTCTGCGGACTCATCTAGTCTAACCGCGACCACGCGGTGCGGACCATAGGTGATGTGACTCCGGTCACCCGCAGGCCATACCGGACCTACCCGGCGGCCCGCGGACTCCGGAGTCGCGATTCGAGGCATGGGGTCCCTGACATGTCCAGACAGCACGTACCGTCCCCCACCTCCGCCGTCCACCCCACGAGTCCGGCGGGCCCGCCGACGCCCGCGCGGCCGGGCGCCGGGCGGGTGGGCCGATGAACGAGCACGCCCGCCACCACGACCCGGACAAGATCGTCCCCAACGAGGTCGTCCCGCGGCAGCGGTCCGTCCGGCTGCGGGCCGACGGCGCCCGGCGGCCCGGCTTCTGGAACGGGCTCACCACCGCCGAGCGCGCCGCCTTCCTCGCGCGGGCGCGGGAGGTCGTCCACCCCGTCGGCGCCGTGCTGTGGACCGAGGGCCAGGACGCCGACCACACCTTCGTGATCAAGTCGGGCTCGGTGCGGATCTCCGTGGAGCGCGACGGACGCGAGCGCTTCGTCGCCTTCCGCGGGCCCGGTGACATCATCGGCGAGCGCGCCGCCCTGCTGCTGCGCCGGCGCTCGGCGACCGTCGTCGCCATGGACGTGCTCCACGTCCTGTGCCTGACCACGCAGGAGTTCGTCGCCTACCTGAGCGACCACCCGCACGTGGTCGCCGTCCTCGAACGCGAGATGTACGACCGGATGACCGAGCAGGGGCCGGGCCGGCCGCCGCGGCGCGCCCAGACCCCCGGCGGCGCGGCGCACCCGTACGGGCCCGCCGCGCAGTACGGGGCGCCGCAGCCGTACGCCGTGGCGCAGCTGCCGGTCACCCCGAACTACCCGTACGCGATGGCCGGGCCGTTCGTGGTGGCCGCCCCCTGCGCCGTGCCCGACCCGCGGGCCGGCGGCACGACCCGCGTCGTGGAGCCCGCCGCCGCGATCAACGGCGCGAGCGCCGCGTCCGACGCGGCCCCGACCGTCCCGTGCCGCACCGTGCCCGCCGGCTCCCTGCCGCCCGGCAACTCCCGGGCGCCCGCCCGCTCCCTCCGGCAGGCCCTGGAGGCCGTCGTCGAGACGTCCTGGGAAAGCCCGACGCAGCCCATGGTGCTGCCGGGCGGCGACACCCCGTCCTGGGCCGGCCAGAACTGCACCATCGTGTACACCGACGTGGCCGGGTTCAGCTCGCCCGCCCGCAACGACGCCGACCGGATCGGCGTGCGCCGCGCCATGTACCGGGCCCTCCGCGAGGCGTTCGAGGAGTCGGGCATCCCCTGGGACGCCTGCCACGTCGAGGACCGCGGCGACGGCGCGCTCATCGTCATCCCGCCGCAGGTCCCGACGGCCACCGTGACCGACCCCATGCTGGTCTCGCTCGGCCTGCGGCTGCGCCGCCACAACCACCGGGCGGCCGGGGCCGTCCGCATCCAGCTCAGGGTCGCGGTGAACGTCGGGCCCGTGATGCCCGACCCGCCTGGCGTGTCCGGCTCGTCCATCATCACGACGGCCCGGCTCCTCGACGCCGGCCCGCTCAAGGACCGGCTCGCCGCGACCGGCGCCGACCTCGGCGTCATCGCGTCCCGGTTCGTCTACGACTCGGTGATCGTCCCGAGTCCCGGCCACGTGGCCGCCGCCGAGTACGAGCGGATCACCTGCCGGGTGAAGGAGTCGCACCTCGAAGGCTGGATCCACCTGCGCGGCCTGGCCGCCCATCCGGCGGGCTGACCGCCGTCCGCCGGCCCGTCCCCCGCGCGGGCCGCCCCGGCCCGCCATGCGCCCGCGCGCACCGCCGCCGCGGGTTTCTCCGCTTCTGACGTCCCCGCGGCCCGCTAGCCTCCCGGCCCGCCGCCGTGGTTGCGCGGTATCCGCAGGACGAACCGGGCGCCGCGCTCGCTGTCCTCGATGGTGAGGCTGCCGCCGTGCAGCCGCGCGATCTCCCGGGCGATCGGCAGGCCGAGCCCGGTGCCCCCCGGATCGCGGGCCTTGCTGTCCTCCAGGCGGGCGAAGCGCTGGAACACCAGGTCCCGGTCCTTCTCGGCGACGCCCGCACCGTCGTCGACGACCTCGAGCACGGCCGTGTCGCCCTCCCGCGCCACCGTGATGTCGACGCGCGACTCGGCGTGCCGCTCGGCGTTGTCCAGCAGGTTCGTCAGCAGGCGGACGAGCCTGAGCCGGTCCCCGCGCACCGTCACGCCCTCCTGGAGATGCGGGACGATCCGCTTCGTCCGTTCCGACCTCGCCACCTCGATGGTGACCAGCGCGCCGAGGTCGATCGTCTCGACCTCCTGCCAGGCGGCGGCGTCCAGCCGGGCGAGCTGCAACAGGTCCGTCACGATCGCCTGGAGCCGCTCCAGGCTCTGCAGGACGCTCCGCGCCGTCCGGGGCCAGTCGACGTCGTCGGGGTACAGCAGCGCCTCCTCGATCTGGGCGCGCGCGGCCGCGATCGGGCTGCGCAGGTCGTGGGAGGCGTCGGAGGTGAAGCTGCGCTGCCGTTCGAGGGCGCTGTCCAGCCGGTCCAGGGTCGCGTTCGCGGCCTCCGCGAGCCTCCTGATCTCGTCCCGGCTCTCCGGCACCGTCACCCGGCGGCCCGACCGGTACGCGGTGATCTCCGCCAGCTCGGTGCGGATCGCGTCCACCGGGGCGAGGGTCTGGTCCACCGTCGCCCACGCGCGCAGGCAGCCCAGCAGGATCACCAGCAGCGAGACGCTGGCCAGGAACATGATCAGTCCGGGGCTCACGTACCAGGGGACGATCGGGACGGCGGCGTAGATCAGCCAGTCGCCGCCGGGTTTGAAGACGCGGAAGCCGATCACCCACAGGCACCGGTCGCGCCGCACCGGCGAGCAGACCTTCCGGGAGGAGTAGACGCGCGTCTGCGACGGGACGAAGCGGGCGAGCGGCCGGAGGGCCGGCGCCCGGCCCGGCGTCCCCGCGATCACCCGCCGGTCCTCGTCCATGACCTGGAGCATCACGCCCGGCGTCCCGTCGATCCGCCGCGGCACGGGCTCGCGCCGCAACGCGTACGACAACCGGAGCGCCGCCGCGGTCGCCTCGCCGCGGGAGGAGTCGGTCTCCGAGCCGCGCGCCTCCACGAGGATCAGCGTCGTCACGATGGCACAGATCACGGCGGTGACCGTTCCGGCAATAACGGTCATCCGCACCCGTATGGGCCATGTGCGCCGTCCGTACACCCGACCTCCCGCAGGTGAGGTAATCACCGCACACGCCCGGATCAGTCCTCTGAACAGCAGCGATGCGGCCAAGACCGGCAAAAGAAATGGTTGCCGGACCGACCGGTCACTCAGAAGCCAGGGCGATGGGAAGCGCCGCGATTATCATGTCCGGTTATGGAGCTGCGGCAACTTGAGTACTTCGTGGCGGTTGCGGAGGAGGCCGGCTTCACCCGGGCCGCGGCGAGGCTGCACGTGGCCCAGCCCGGCGTGAGCGCCCAGATCCGGCAGCTGGAGCGGGAGCTCGGCCAGCCGCTGTTCGACCGTTCCGGCCGGACCGTCCGGCTGACCGAGGTCGGCGCCGCCGTCCTGCCCTACGCGCGGGCCGCGCTCGCGGCGGTCGAGGGCGCCGGGCGGGCGGTGGACGAGCTGACGGGCCTCCTCCGCGGGCACGTCACGATCGGCACGATCGACTGGATCCGGTCGCTCGACCTGCCGGGGATGCTGGCCGGCTTCCACCGCGACCACCCCGACGTGGAGATCACCGTCGTCCAGGAGGACTCCGCCGCGCTGACCGAAGGGCTCCGCACCGGACGGATCGACCTGGCGTACCTCAGCCTCGGCGCCGACCCGCCCGAGGGCCTCGCGACGCGGGTCGTCATCGAGCAGGAGCTCGTGGCCGCCGTCGCCCGCGCCCACCCGCTGGCGCGCAGGTCCACGATCACCCTGCGGGCCCTCGCCGGGGAGAGCCTGATCTGCCTGCCGAAGGGCACCGGGCTGCGGTCCGTCCTCGACGCGGCCTTCGCGGACGCGGGCCTGCGCCCGCACGTGGCGTTCGAGGCGGGCGAGCCGCCCGTGCTCGCGGAGATCGCCGCGCACGGCCTCGGCGTCGCCGTTCTGCCCGAGTCCGCCGCCCGCGACCGCCCGGACGGCCTGCGCGCGCTCCCGGTCGTCCGGCCGCGGCTGACCGGGCGGATCGCCCTGGCCTGGCGCGCCGAGGGGCCGCGCGGCCCGGCGGCGCGGGCGCTGATCGCCCGCGCGCGCCGGTGGCCCGCCTGAATCAGGCCGCCCGCTCGGCGGAGTCGTCCAGCACGCGGTGCAGGACGTCGGGCCTGTTGGTGATGATCCCGTCCACGTCGAGGTCGATCGCCCGCTCCATGTCGCCGGGGTCGTCGACCGTCCAGGTGAGCACGTCCATCCCGGCGTCGTGGACCTCGTCGACGTAGTCCTCGGTCAGGCCGCCGAAGGGCGGATTGACCTGGTCTGCGTACTTCGCGAGCTTCGGCAGATCCGCGGCCTTCGGGGTACCGAGCAGGCCGGTCGGCACCCTCGGCAGGACGGCGTGGAACCGCCGCACCGAGGCCCAGTCGAACGACTGGACGACGAGGCGCCGCTCCCGCGGGTCGTACCGGAGCCACGACGGGGACCGCCTCAGCTCCGCCGCGATGCGCCGCTCGATGCCCGGGTACAGCTCCGGGTTCTTGATCTCCAGCAGCAGGCCGAGGCCCCGTCCGCGCATCGCGGCCAGCACCCGGCCGAGCGTCGGGACGCGCTCGCCCGCGTACCGCTTCGAGAACCAGCCGCCGGCGTCCAGCCTCCCGATCTCGGCGAGGGTGAAGTCGGCGACCTTCCAGGGCCCGCGGCCGGGGTAGACCTCCTCCGCGTCCGTCGTCCGCGCGAGGGTCGTGTCGTGCAGGATCACGAGCTGGTGGTCCTTCGTCTCCTGGACGTCCAGCTCGAACATGTCGGCCTTCCCGGCCTCGGCGTGCCGGAACGCCGCGAGCGTGTTCTCCGGCGCGTACGCGGACGCGCCGCGGTGCGCGACGTCCAGGACGCCGGCGTCCGGATCCGGAGCCCGCGCCGGCGCGGTGCGCGGGCGCGGTTCCGGGGCGCCCGGCAGCACGGACAGGGCCGGGTCGGGGCCCGGACGGGCGCCGGCGGGCGCCACCGGGACGGCGACGGCCGCGGTGGCCAGGACGGCGATGAGCGCGAGACGATTCCGCCGGTGCATCAGTCACCTCTCGGGAGCCGGGGCTGTCCGCCCCAACCCTCGGACCGTCCGGTGACACCCGAGTTACGGATCGGTAGCAGACCGTGTACCGAAGGTGACGATACGCATCGGGTCCCGTCAGGACGAGTCAGACACGGCCGGACCGCCGGAATGCCCTCCGGGCTCCTCCGCGCTCCCCGGCTCCCCGCCCCGCGCGCCCTTGGCCGCCTTCGCCACCACCAGCGCGCCGAACAGCAGCCTCCTGCTGCGCCTGAGCGGGCGCGGGAGCCTCGTCCGCCCCGCCTCCGGCTCGGGCCGCGGCGCGGGCACCACGGGACGCGCAGGGCGGCGGGGCGTGCCCAGCCGTGTCGGACGGCTCCGCCCGCGCAGCGTCACCGACCGCCCGAGGTCCCACTCGTCGGACTCGGCGAGGTGCGCCAGCTCCAGCACGGTCGCCGACGCGAGCACCCGCCCCTCCTCGTCCTTGGCGAGGTCGCTGAGCCGGGCCGCCTCGTTCACCGGATCGCCGATCACCGTGTACTCGAACCGCTCCTCCGCGCCGATGTACCCGGCCACGACCGGCCCCGCGGACACGCCGATCCCCGCGTCCAGCATGGGCACCTCGGCGCGCAGCCGCACCGCCAGCTCGCGGGCCGCGCCGAGCGCCCCGCCGGCCGAGTCCTCCACCTGCGTCGGCGCCCCGAAGATCGCCAGCGCCGCGTCCCCCTCGAACTTGTTGATCCAGCCGCCGTGCTTGGCCACCGCCGACACCACGACGCCGAAGAACCGGTTGAGCAGCCCCACCACCTCGTCCGGGCCGCGCGTGTCGGCCAGCCGCGTGGACCCGGTCAGGTCCACGAACAGCACCGCCACCTCCCGCGTCTCGCCGCCGAGCGTGACGACGCCGCGCTCCAGCGCCAGGCCGGCGACCTCCTCGCCGACATGCCGCCCGAACAGGTCGCGCAGCCACTCGATCTCCCGCAGCCCCGCGACCATGTGGTTGAAACCGGCCTGCAGCTGCCCGACCTCGCTCGCGTCGTACACGTCCACCTCGGCGCCGAGGTCCCCCCGCTCGACCTGCGCCATCCCGCTGCGCACCGCCTTGATCGGATCGGCGATCGCCCGCGTCGCCATGTAGATCACGCAGACCCCCGCCAGCAGCGCGGCGCCGCCGAGTCCGAGGATCGTGATCGCGAGCTGGGTGACGTTGATGTCCGGCGAGGCCAGCGCGGCGATCGCGACGCAGATCAGCCCGAACACCGGGATCGCCGTCCCGAGTGCCCAGGCGAGCATCACCCGCGTCGTCACCCCGGGCAGCCGGAGCCTCTTCGGGCGCTCCGCGCCCAGCACCAGCGCCGCCGCCGGCCGCAGCAGCCGCTCCGACAGCAGGTAGACGATCGTGCAGGTCGTGCCCGCGCCGAGCAGGCAGGTCAGCCCCGTCTTCACCGCCAGCCGCCCGGTGAACAGCATCAGGTCGAGCGCCGCCCAGCCGAGCGCCCCGACCGCCCACAGCGCCCCGACGAGCAGCGTCAGCCGCAGCGGCCCGAGCAGCACGGCCCTGCGCTGCCGCCGGTCGGGTTCTCCCCCGTCCCGGACGAACGTGACCACCGGCCGCCACAGCCACAGACCGCACAGAAGCGCCGCCGGCGCCGCGACGACCGGATAGCTGAAGAACGCCACCGCGTTGACCAGATGCACGTGGTCGCGGTCGTCCAGGGGCGGATCGGGCACCACGAAGGTCGCGAACAGCAGCACCACCAGCGAGCCGATGACGTTCGCGACGCCCACCACGACCAGCAGGACCCACCGCACCCGGATCTCAAGCATGCTGGTCACGCGCGCCTCCGGAGGAAGGAACCGCCATGGGGGATCATCCCACGGCGGGCGCCGCCCCGCCGTGGGATGCCCCCATCAGGCGCTCGTGCTCTCCTCCGCGAGCGGAACGGGGACCCGCGCCTCCTGCGAGTTGCGCCGGACGAACGGCCAGCCGACCACGACCAGCGCCCCCCAGGCGGCCATCACGTACAGCGCGATTCGCGTGTCGGCCTCCCACGCGATCGTCACGGTGACGAAAGCGAAGAACGCCAGCACCGCCCAGCTCGTGTACGGCGCCCACGGCATCCGGTACGGCGCCTTGGGCAGTTCCCCGGCCGCCGACCGCCGCCGGTAGGCCATGTGCGCGAGCAGGATGACCGTCCACACCAGCAGCGCCCCACCCGTCGACACCGACGTGATGTACTCGAACGCCTTCTCCGGCACCACCGCGTTGACGACCACGCCGATGCCCATCACCAGCGCGGAGATCACGACGGTCAGCACGGGCACGCCGCGCCCGTTGAGCCGTCCGAGCACCTTCGGCCCGTCCCCGTTGACGCCGGCCGTCCGCAGCATCCGGGACGTCGAGTACAGCCCGCCCGCGTTGCACGACGACAGCGCCGCCGTGAGCACCACGAAGTTGACGATGTCCGCCCCGCCCGGGATGCCGATCCGGTCGAACGCCAGCACGAACGGGCTCGCCCCGCCCTTGAACGCCGTCCACGGCACCACCGCGAGGATCACCAGCAGCGACCCCAGGTAGAACAACGCGAACCGCACCGGCAGCGCGTTGATCGCCCGCGGGATGTTCTTCTCCGGGTCCTTGGCCTCGCTCGCCGTCACGCCCACCAGCTCGACGCCCAGGTAGGCGAACATCACCATCTGCAGCGTCATGATCGTGGCCCCGGCCCCCTCGGGGAACACGCCCCCGTGGTCCCACAGGTTCCCGACCCGCGCGGTGTCCCCCGCGTCGCTGAACCCGAAGACCAGCACCCCGAGCCCGACCAGGATCATCATCACGATCGCCGCGACCTTGATCATC
Source organism: Actinomadura coerulea (assembly GCF_014208105.1). Lineage (NCBI taxonomy): Bacteria > Bacillati > Actinomycetota > Actinomycetes > Streptosporangiales > Thermomonosporaceae > Actinomadura > Actinomadura coerulea. The sequence goes on along the minus strand of NZ_JACHMQ010000001.1, from coordinate 6,641,933 downwards.
GCGAACCAGAACTCCAGCTCCCCGAAGAGCTTCACCGAGATCAGGTTCACCGTGAACAGCACCACCAGCGCCACCAGCGCCGTCTGCCACTGCTCGACGCCCGGCCACCACTTCTGGATGTACTTGCCGGCCGCGGTCAGCTCCGCCATCCCGGTCGTCACCCAGATGATCCAGTACGTCCAGGTCGTGGCGTAACCCCAGAACGGCCCGAGGAACTCCCGGGCGTACCCGGCGAACCCGCCCTCGGCCCGCCGGTACGTCAGCAGCTCGCCGAGCGCCCGCATGACGAAGAACAGCGCCAGCCCCGCCACGGCGTACGTCAGGATCAGGCTGGGCCCGGCCTTGGCGATGTTCTCCCCGGCACCCAGGAACAGCCCGGTGCCGATCGTCCCGCCGATGGCCAGCATCTGGATCTGGCGGGTCCCAAGCCCGCGTTGGTAGTCCTCCGCGCTCTGGTCTGGGAGCTTCGCGACCACGCGGCCTCCTCTCTACAGCCGCCCCCGCCAGGGGGGGAACAGCGCCACCCTCCGGTCACGCACCGTTGCGCAACCCGGACAGAGTAGGAGCCCCAAGCACAAACACGAAACACTCTTGTCCGCCCGGTTTCTCCCCGCCCGGATCGTCCCCTCACCCGCCCGGGGTAATCGAGTTGGCGCCCCCCTCGGGCATCGCGTATGCTCTCGGACGTCGCCAAGCGCCGGGAACACCGGCCAAGACACCCCTCCAGGGCCGATAGGCTCGGAGACGCAAGGTCCTGTGGAGCAGTTAGGAGTGCTCGCCACCCTGTCAAGGTGGAGGCCGCGGGTTCAAATCCCGTCAGGACCGCCAGACGCGCCGACGCGCGTCCTGGGCAGGTAGCTCAGTCGGTACGAGCGTCCGCCTGAAAAGCGGAAGGTCGGCGGTTCGACCCCGCCCCTGCCCACCTCTCTGAACTGCAAAATAGGCCCCTAGACGTCAGTCTCGGGGCCTACTTTTGTGACAGCAACGCGCCAGCGAACGACCGTCCGCCTTGCGCCTCACGGTCAGCGCGACGCAACGGGCCAGATGGGAAGCTGCTCGGCTGTAGCGCCTTCTGACAGCCTCATGGAGCAGAATGCGGAACTCTGCGGATGGCGGTCACGCTGCAGCGGGCCCGATCGCAGCGGGGCAGCTGTCGCGAACGCAGCCAAGCGACTCTGACGGCCAGCCTCACCTGTTTCCTAAGTTGGCCTCAGGCTCGTGGTGACACGACCCAGCCCAGGGGTGCAGCAGGTCGCCCAAGAAAGGATGGGCGACCGGCTGAGCCGCGAGGTGGCCGGCCCGTTGCCCTCCACCCCCGACTCCTCGCCGTCGCCTTGGCGCGACGCGCCACGGTGAAGTGCCGCGAGCGTCGACCGGTTGCCTATCTGCCGGCGCGCTCGGTTGTCGCGAATCGCTGGGAGCGGCGGTTTCGTGCGGGACGGCGGTTACGCCCGGCCCCGCTGTCTCGCCGTCCTTCGGAGGCCGGAGCGGACATGGTGATGGGGATGCCGGAGGGCGGTCGGGCACCGGTGATGCGGTTGAGTTCGGGATCGCCGGACCGCACCCGCGCGGAGTGCGGCGTGATGCCGGCCGTCACCATCATCCGGTCCATCTCACGGCGCTGCCTGGGCAGCACCAGGGTGACCACGGTGCCGGACTCGCCCGCGCGTGCAGTGCGGCCGCCTCGGTGCAGGTAGTCCTTATGGTCGTTGGGCGGGTCGACGTTAACGACCAGATCCAGTCCATCGACGTGGATGCCGCGCGCGGCCACGTTCGTGGCGACCAGGACGGAGACGTCTCCGTTGCGGAACTGCTCCAGAGTACGGTTGCGCTGCGGCTGGGACTTGCCTCCGTGCAGTGCCGCAGCGCGTACGCCGCTGCTCAGGAGGTTGCGGGTCAGCCGGTCGGCGGCATGCTTCATGTCGACGAACATGATGACGCGGCCGTCGCGGGCGGCGATGTGCGTGGTGGCATCCTGCTTGTCCGCCTCCGTGACATGCAGCAAGTGGTGCTCCATGGTGGTCACCGCTCCCGCCGACGGATCGACCGAGTGGACGACCGGGTCGGTGAGGAAGCGCCGGACCAGACGGTCGACATTGCGATCCAGCGTCGCGGAGAACAGCATCCGCTGACCACCTGGGGCGACCTGGTCGAGCAACGCGGTGACCTGCGGCAGGAAACCCATGTCGGCCATTTGGTCCGCCTCGTCCAAGACGGTGGTGCGTACGTGCTCCAGGCTGCAGGCGCCCCGGTTGATCAGGTCCGTGAGCCGTCCCGGGGTGGCGACCAGGATCTCCGCGCCGCGATGGAGGGCGGCGGCCTGCCGGGAGATCGATACGCCGCCGACAACGGTGGCCGACCGAAGCTTGAGCGACTGGGCGTAGGGCATGAGGGCGTCGGTGACCTGCACGGCCAGTTCGCGAGTCGGAACGAGCACCAGGGCCAGCGGCTTACGCGGCTCGGCGCGCCGACCGGCGCTTCGGGCGAGCATCGCCAGGCCGAAGGCGAGGGTCTTTCCCGAGCCGGTACGTCCACGGCCGAGGACATCGCGGCCGTTCAACGCGTCCGGAAGGGTCGAGGCCTGGATGGCGAACGGCTCCGCCATCCCCTGTCGAGTCAATGTGGACAGCAGGGCCGCCGGCATTTCCAACTCGGCGAACGACGCGGCCGGAGGCAGCGGCGGCGTGGAACTGACGGGAAGCGCGAAGTCGTTCTGCCGCCGGGCGGCCGGTTGGCGCGAGGCCCTGGTAGGCGAGTGAGAGAAGCGACGTTGAGACGGACGGGTGCCATGGGTCATGTGCAAGGCCTTCCTTGAAGTGGGCACGTTTCGAGGAAGACTCCACAGCCCGTGGCCGGAGCGATCGCAAGAACGAACCAAATGAACCGCGAAGCGACGCCGAAGCCGAAAAGGGCGTTGCGCGATACCGCGCGGAAGGCGGCTGAAGGACGGGCTCTGGCTGAGCGGTGTACAGCCGAGAACCCGCCGCCAAGTACTTGGGGGAGCCGCATGGCGGAACGCCATAGAAGGGCTACACCCCTGAAAGATCAGACGTGGGCATCGACAGGAAGATCGTTTCCTGCCGGCAGGCGGGTCGCCGGGCTCAGGTTCGGGTCCGGCACCGCACTGTTCGGTTTTCAGGCGGGAACGATGTTCTCCGCTTGCAGGCCCTTCTGGCCCTGCGTGATGTCGAACTGGACCTTCTGGCCCTCCTGGAGCTCACGAAAGCCCTGAGCCGCGATGTTGGAGTAGTGCGCGAAGACGTCGCTGCCGCCGCCGTCCTGCTCGATGAAGCCGAAGCCCTTTTCCGCGTTGAACCACTTCACGGTGCCGGTGGTCATGTTCGTCCCTTCCGAAAGGCTATTACGGAGCCCACACTCTGCGAGCCACGCGTCGCCGTAATGACCCCATCCGGACGGACTACCGGGGAAACAAAAAATGCGCCTGAGGTGAGTACCAGCAGGCGCACATAAGCTCATGGGAACCACAACTGCAACTATCGCCAAGCTACCACCGGTGGGTGGATCAGGCAACATGCCGCATGGCGGTGTCCGGCCGACGTGCTCCACTGGCTCGCCGTCCGATCGGAGCCAGATGACCAGATCGCGCGATCTTCCTTGTGGCTGGAGAGAAGGCCGGACAGTGGTCCCGCTGGTACGACGATGCCATCCAACTGGCCGAAGCCCGCTACGCCGAGTACCGGGCCGCGAAGGACAAGGAGGCCGGACGATGAGCACCGGACGCCGCTGGCAGGACATCAAAGCCGAAGCACACCGCCGCAACCCGGAACTGGGCGAGCCTGAGCGCCAGGCACGTGCGCGTGCCGAACTGGACGCCTACGTCGCCGGCCACCACCTCAAGGAGCTCCGCAAGGCGGTCGGCAAGACGCAGGCCGAGGTCGCCCAGATCCTGGGCGTCTCACAATCCCGGGTCTCCCAGATCGAGAACGGCGACATCGAAGCCATGGAGTTGGAAACGCTCCGCGCCTACGCCACAGCACTCGGCGGCCACGTGGACATCACCGTCAGCGTCGGCCCCCACTCAATCAAGGTCGCCTGACGCGCGAAAACTGACAGCAACAGTAGGCACCACCACCAGCCATGAGCGCATCCCGGCAGCCGGTCAGCCTCGGTCGGTGCTCGCGCGGTAGGGGTGTTGCTATAGCGGAAAAGCGGAAGGTCGGCGGTTCGACCCCGCCCCTGCCCGCACCTCGTAACCAGCGAAAACGCCCCGAAGCCACACGACCCGGGGCGTTTTTGACGACAACGCTGACGACAACAGTCCCTCATGACGGCTGCCACGGGCCGAGCGGCCGACCTCTCTCAACGAAGTCCCTGTACTCGTAACCAAGCATCCCCAGGTTGACCCACCAGCGCGGATCAGCGCCCAACTCCCGCTCGGCCAGCTCCAGCGCCTCCCCCGGTGTCGGGGCAGTGCCCATCGTCCGGGCGCCCTCTCTGTTCGCGTCCTCCGGGTAAAAGGCATCATCGCTCGGATAGAGAAGGCCGCCGTGCCGGTCCAACTCCACCGTGTCCTCAACGGCCGAGCAGCTTACGTAGAAGACGCCGCTGCCAGTTGGGTTGATCACGGCGTACCGCACTCCCCGACGCCCGCCTTCCTCAAAGCCGCCGAGGAGTTGCTCTATCCCCCGCCCGCGACGCAGAGCCCCCAGCGCAAGGGACATCGGCAGGTACCGCATCCGCCGACCCTAGATCGGCCCCAGCCCAACCCTCAAACGCATAAACGGCCCCGGACTCAGGTCCGGGGCCGTCGTGGGCAGAGGAGTCAGCCGAGGGCACCCCCGAGCTTGCGGTGGGCCGCGTTTCGTCGAGGGCCGCGTGCGCGTAGATGGTCATGGTCACCTCGATGTCGCTGTGCCCGACGATCTCTCGCACGATGTGCGGCGGGACGCCGAGGTCGAGGAGCAGCGGGACGCAGGTGTGGCGCATGTCGTGCAGCCGCATCGAGCCGGTCTCGCCGCGGCCTGAGGCGCCGAGTTACCGTCTACGCATGGACGAGGCGGAGGCGAGTGGGCGGGTATGGCGGGCGCAGGTTCGCCGCCGCTGGACCGCGGAGCAGGACAGGGACGCTTTGGCCCGTCTCATCGAGTACGACGCCGACCCGGTCGAGATCGAGTTGTACGAGCTGGCGGCTGATCCGCGGACGCTGCTCATCGACCGCGCCCAGCGGCGCCGGGCCGGTCAGCATGAGCGGCACATCCGGCGGTTGAAGGACCGAGGGCGCCCCGCCGCCGGCGCGGATGGCCGATGAGGCGGACGTCCTCCGAGGGCGGCGCGAGGAGTTCACCGCGCCCTCGCACCGAATGATCTCTATCTGTACGTGGTGAGGGTCAGCGTCTGCGGCGCCAGGCGAGGACGAACAACCCGACCAAGAGGATCATGGTGGTGGAAATGGCGATGACCTTGAACCACACATCGCCGGCGCCGGAGGTCGTGGCGGTCCCGTCCAAGGCCCGGACCTCGATCGATCTGCCGACGGCGTCCCGGCCCGGCCCGACAACGGTCCCGGAGACGGTCGTGCCGTCGGACAGAACCCACGTACCGGTGCAGTTCGGCTTCCTTCCGCCCGTACACTCCTCGACGCGCGCGGTCGTCGACTCCCCTTTCATGAAGACCCGCATCTCGTCCGCGGCCAATAGTCCGTAGATCGAGACAACGGCCACCAGGAATGCGGTGATCAGCAGCAGCGAACACCCGGATGACTTTCCCTCCGGTGTTTCACTGGTCATCTATCCTCCATGCGGTTCTGACGTCCAGGCTCCGCGTCCGGTTCACCGATTCCCTTATCGGCGCCCTCGCTCAGGCGGTACCGGCAGGAAGGTGCTCAGAGGGTCCTGCGCGGCCGCGACCTGCACGGAAGGGCGGTTGTCCGGCTCCCAGGCCTGGGATTGTTTCCGAGATTCCTCCAGCCCGCCAGGGCCCTAGGGCCCCAGAATTCCGTCGAGGCATTGAGGCCGTTCCGCCCTGTCCGCCTTGATTCGCCTTGAGTAGCTTCTCCGCAAGTTACCGAAGGGGAGGCCAATCATGACGATCACCATCCGGAGAAAGGCCGCTTTCGCCGCCGCGGGCCTCGTGATGGCGACCGGCCTGGGCCTGGCGGCATGCGACGCGACGTCCGCCCGGGAGACCAAGCTGAGCGCCGGAGACGCCAGGACCGGCCAGGCGGCCCAAAGCCTCACCGCCGCGCAGATCGCGGCCGGCTCCACCCGCGTCAGCGGGGACTCGGCGAACACGCCCGTCTACCTCATCAGGGGGTACAGGGAGAACCTCAGCGACACCAACTGCGCCGACAAGTGGACGGGCGCGGTGAAGGCGATGCGCGGCTGGGGCTGGACGGGCAAGTTCCACCGGGTCGGCTACTACTCGACCGACGAACCGAAGAACTGTGTGCGGATCGCCAAGGGGTCGACCGACACCCCCATCAAGGAGCTCGGCAGGCAACTGGCCCAGAACATCTACAAGAACTACTCGTCCAAGGGCCAGAGCGTCGACATCGTCGCGCACTCCATGGGCGGCCTGGTCGCCCGCGCCGCGATCGCCGGCTACGAGCGCCACGAACCGGGCTGGCCGCCCAAGCTGCTGATCCAGGACGTGGTCACGCTCGGCACGCCGCACCAGGGCGCCATCGTGTCGACGTTCTGCGCGTCCGACAGGCAGTGCCGGGAGATGGGCGGGATGAACTCGTTCATGAACTGGATAGGCACGCGGCTGCCCCAGGCCGACGGCGGCACCGACTGGACGCTGATCGCCACGGACAGGGACCGGGCGGTCAACTCCACCAGCGCCGCGCCGCAGTACATCGGAGCGCAGCACCGGGTGCGCTACGCCGGGATCGCCGGTCTGGGCCACAGCGACCTGCGCACCAGGGCCTCCGGTCACTACCGGCTGAACTACAGCCTCAACGACGCCGGCTGGAGGCACATCCGGAACGGCGCGCCGCCCATCCGCGTGGCCATGGACGCCATCTACTGGTCCGACAAGTGGTGAGCGAGGGCTCCGGGGCAAGTGAACAACTCCCGTCCTCCCGCCCTCGCGGGTCGCGAGAGGGGACGCGGCTCGGCGTCCCGGAAGTCTTCTCGAAAATTCTGGGGGGCGGTGTCGGATCGGGGTGGTGGCGTTCGTGGCAGGGGTGAGGCCGCCCACGAGGGGGCGGCACCGAGGCAAGGGGATCGCGATCATGAAGCTGACGACCATCACCCAGGTCACCGTCGATGGAGTGGTGCAGGGGAACGGGGGCGCGTCGGACGAGGACCGCAGGAACGGGTTCGAGCGCGGTGGTTGGGCGCTGGGGATGGGCGACGCCGAGACCCACGCGTTCATCAACCAGACCTACCAGCGGGCCGAGGCGTTCCTGTTCGGCCGGCGGACCTACGAGCTGTTCGCTGGTTCGTGGGGGTCCTGGACGGTCCAGGACGTTCCTGACTGGGAGCCCGTCATGCGGGCGTTGAACACGCGGCCCAAGTATGTGGCGTCGGCCTCGCTGACCGATCCGGCGTGGTCGGACACGACCGTCCTGTCCGGAGACGTCGCGGCCGCCGTCCGGGAACTGAAGGCGAAGCCGGGGGGTGAGCTGCAGGTGCACGGCAGTGGCATGCTGACCCGGTGGCTGCTGGAGAACGGCCTGGTCGACGAGATGACTCTGATGACCGTTCCGGTGGTGATCGGCCAGGGCGCGCGGTTGTTCCCGGACGCGGGTCCGGATCTCGCGCTCGACCTGGTCGAGTCGCGCGTCGACTCCAAGGGCGTGACGATCCAGGTCTACCGGCCGGCCGGGCGCCCGCACCACGCGTCGGCGGCCTGAAGTCCCGGCCCCGAACCACGTCGCCCCGACACCAAGAAGGAGATGATCTTGATGCGGTACCTGGTCTCCGTGATCGACGACAAGAGCGATCCCGGCAGCACCGACAGGCAGCCGGCGATCAGCGCGTTCAACGAGCGGCTGATCGACGAGGGGTACTGGGTCTTCGCGGGCGGGCTCGCGGACACCGGCACGGCCACGGTCATCGACAACCGGGGCGAGGAGGCGGTGTTCAGCGACGGGCCCTTCGTGGAGTCGAAGGAGTACCTCGCCGGGATCTGGGTGTGGGAGGCCCCCGATCTGGACGTCGCGCTCAGGCTCGCCGCCGAGGCGTCGAGGGTCTGCGACCGCAAGATCGAGGTGCGGCCGTTCCAGTGAACGACGTGGAGGAGGCGGTGACCCGGGTCCACCGCGAGGAGTGGGCCCGGGTGGTAGCCGCCCTGACCAGGCGCTTCGGTGACCTCGACATCGCCGAGGAGGCGGCCGCCGAGGCGTTCGCGACCGCCGTGCAGCGGTGGCCGACCGACGGTGTGCCTCCCAACCCCGGCGCCTGGTTGACCACCACCGCCGTGCGCAAGGCCATCGACCGGATCCGGCGCGAGGACAAGCGCGACGACAAGCACAGGGAGGCTCAGATGATCTACGACGACGATCCGCCCGAGCCTGTCGGCGCCATCGAGGACGACCGGCTCCGGCTGATCTTCACCTGCTGCCATCCGGCGCTGGCGGTGCGGGCCCGCGTGGCGCTGACGCTGCGCATGGTCGGCGGTCTGACCGTGCCCGAGATCGCCCGCGCCTTCCTGGTGGCCGAGACCACCCTGGAGCAGCGGATCACCCGCGCCAAGGCCAAGATCAAGGCGGCTCGGATCCCCTACCGGGTGCCGTCCGCCGAGGATCTTCCGGCTCGCGTCACCGGGGTGCTCGCCGTCCTGTACCTGGTGTTCAACGAGGGCTACCTGGCGACCGGCCCCGGCACCGATCCCCTGCGCCACGACCTGACCGCCGAGGCGATCCGGCTCACCCGCCTGATCCGCGTCCTCCTGCCGGACGACGGTGAGGCGGCCGGGCTGCTGGCGCTGATGCTGCTCACCGAGGCCCGCCGCGCCGCCCGGGTCTCGGCCGGCGGCGAACTGGTCTCCCTCGCCGAGCAGGACCGCGGGGCCTGGGACGCGGCGCTGATCGCCGAGGGCCACCGGCTGGTGCGCGAGCGTCTCGCCGCAGCCGCCGCGGGGGCGGCTCCGGGCCGCTACCAGATCCTCGCCGCGATCAACGCGGTGCACACCTCCGCCGGCGACGTCCGCGACACCGACTGGTCGCAGGTCCTCGCCCTCTACGACCAGCTGATCCGCCTCGATCCTTCGCCGATCGTCGCCCTCAACCGGGCCATCGCGGTCGCCGAGCTGGACGGCCCGCAGGTGGCGCTGGCTGCCGTCGACCGCCTCGGGGACACGCTGGCCGGCTACCACGCCTATCACGCCGCCCGCGCCGACCTGCTGCGCCGGCTGGGCCGAAGCCGGGAGTCGCGCGCGGCCTACGACGAGGCGATCGAGCTGGCGGGCAACAGCGCCGAGATCGCCTACCTGACGCGCCGCCGCGACCAGCTGCGGTAGTGCCCGCGAATCCCGGCCGAGTCGCCGTGCGCTGCGGCGGCGGTCCTGGCGCGATCGGGAGGCCCGGATAGTCGGGGGCGTGGCTGACCCGTTCGTGAACTGGGGCGGGCCCGGACCCCGGGTATGCGGGTGAGGCGTCCATCCGAATGGAGGGACGCCTCTTCCGTGATGACCTGGCGTGTCCGCGCCCGGGCTCAGTAGATGGTCGGGGTACCCGTCAGGTTCCAGGTCTTGCCGCCCAGCCCGTCGAGGTTGATGTCGTAGTTCACCGCGCCGTCGGCGCTCCATCCGTAGTTGAGGCTGGAGCCGGAGACGGCCCAGCCGCAGGAGAAGGCGCTGGAGCTGTTGTTGTTGATCAGGTTGGTGAAGTCGCAGGTGTGGGTGTCGTAGACGGAGTCGTACCGCTCCACCCGGACCTTGAGGTCGAAGTTGTCGAACTTGTCGGTCGTGCCGCCTCCACCACTGAAGGTTCCGTAGGCGACCGCCTGGTGGTAGCCGCCGCTGGCGACGATGCACAGCTTGATGTGGACGCTGACGTTGGTTCCGGGAGTACCGATCGTGGTGTCCTGGTAGCTGGTGCACTTCTCTGTGTAGGCCATGGCCGGGGTGGCCAGGTAGCCGAGGCCACCGGCGAGCAGGGCAGAGGCGGCCACGGTGGTGGCCAGACGGCGCGTCTTCTTGCGCATGGGGGTACTCCTTGCCGAGGGGCCCGATATGGCCGTAAATGTAACCGGAACCGTCCGGATTCTGATCCGATCTTCCAGTTGCTCACAGGAGCGTGACCCAAGCGATATGGAAGATCGTTCCGACCTGCTAACCGTTTTCATTGTCGTTTACCACTGGCAGCCGTAGAAGCGGAGATGGTTTAAGGCCCTCGTGACGCGTCGCTGCCGTCGGCTGCGTTCCGTGATCGCCTGCCCGGCTCACGGAGCCGGGCCGCGGAGCCGGGCGGCTCAGGCGGCCGGCCCGCTCTGCCGCCTGCGCTCGGCGGGGGAGCGAGGAGCACGACGCGGCCGAGCATCGCGGGAAAGGCGCACCGCCCGCCTTTCCCGATGACCAGTCCGAAACCCCTTTTCGGCAGCAACGGCCAGGGACGAAAGCAGCACTCGTCACGTAGCATCACCGTCCATGGCACGTCCGCGCCGGTCGGCTTGGCTCGCCGTCCTCGTAACCTGCTGCCTTATCGGAGTGTGGTCCTTCGTCTCCAAAGGCCGGGACGCGAAGGAGCGAGACGAGGCACGAGCTCGCGCGGCCCTGGTCAGCTATCTGGACCTCGTGCGAGACCGCGACTGGATAAAGGCCTGCGCTATGCAGGACGACAGTTCCCGGGACTCCGACTGCGAAGAGTTTCTGTCAAGCGGACCGCGCCTTGTGGCCTTCGACGTGGGGGGCGCTCGGTCGACGAGTTGGAACACCGAAGGCACCTTCATCAGGTTTCCGGTTTCGCTCATCTACGCTGGCGGGGGCCACGAATTCATCGAACTCGAGGTCGGTTCCAAGGCCGACGGCTACGCCGACACCATCGTCGACAGACCGTCCTCCCACACCCTCGAACGCCCCTACGACGGCTGAACGGCGTCCGGCCCCGGCGGCCAACCCCCCGACAACCCAGGTGGCGCTCCCGCGGCCTGCTCGACTGCCCCTCAGGGTGAACAACGCCGGGGTCGGTTACGCGCCCTCGGCGGCATCGTGAAGTACGGCCAGACCGGTGATGAGCCCCAGCACCGCGACGACCGCCAGCACGCAGACGAGGAGCAGCAGCCAGCCCAGGACGATCCCCAGCAGCGCCATTCCGCGCCCGTCCCCGTCGAGGCGGCGGCCCCGGAACCGGCCGACGTGCCCGGCGATGATCGCGGCCAGTGCGCACAGCATCGCGAGTGCGACGAACACGGGCGGGTTGATCCAGGCGATGCCCGTGGCGAAGTTCGCCAGTGCCGCGATACCGAAGCCGGCGAAGAACATGCTCACCTTCGCCGACCGGTTGCCGGCCGGTCCGGTCCACCGCTCCCCGGCCACGCTCATGATCGCCCCCTCGGGTCGCTGGGCACCCTACCTGAGCAGGGGACGAGAGTCCCGCGTCCGCGGTCCGGGCAGGTCCGTCGTACCGCGTCGTCACGGCCAGGCCCGCTCGGCGCGGCGCCATCGCTGCGGGGTGACGCCGTAGCGGTTGCGGAAGCGGCGGACGAGGTAGGCGGCGTCGCGCAGCCCGGTCCGGGCCGCCACGGCGTCGAGCGGCAGGTCGGTCTCGCGCAGCATCCGCCGGACCTCGATCATGCGCCGTTCGGTGATCCATTCGAGGAGGGGGCGGCCGGTGCGCCTGCGGAGCACGGTCGTGAGGTGTCCGGGGGTGTAGCCGAGCGCGCGGGCGACGTCCGCGGCGGAGACCGGTTCGCGGAACGTCGCCTCGATCTCGGCGAAGACCTGCTCGACGAGGGGGTCCGGGCCGCCCGGGGCGGCGGGCGCCAGCCGCGCGGCCGCGACCAGGAGCCTGGTGAGCGTGGCGGAGACGGCCTCGCGCGCCCCGAGACGGCTCGGGTCGGCGAGTTCCTCGGCCAGGTCCGCCAGGAGCGCCGACCATCCCGGCCGGTGGGATTCGGCGACCCGAGCGTGCCCCGCGCCGGGGGCGAACAGGGCCAGCAGGGGGTGGTGCGTCCAGGTCAACGGGGAGACCGAGGCCAGGGCGGGGACGGCGTCCGGTGTGAACGCCACCGACCACGCGCGGCTGTGGGCGAGTTCGGCGACCTCCGCGACGCCGATGACCTGCCCCGGCGACACGGCGTGGACCTCGCCGGTGCGCAGCGGCCGCTCGACGCCTCCGATGGCGACCGAGCCCGCGCCTTCCTCCACGTAGACGAGGACGAGGAAGTCGTGGGCGTGCCGGTGGTCCGGCGGCAGGTCGGCGTGGGCGGTCTCGGCGTCGAAGCGGGTCACCGTGACGGGAGGCAGCCCGGGGCGCTGCTGGTAGCGGTAGACGGGTGTCCCGTCGAACCGTGTCGTGCGCAGCCTCGACGGGGGGCCCAGCATGGCGCCGACCGAAGAAAGTCCCATGACGCCAAAGGTATGTCCTGCTGGGGAGCCGCGGAATGTCCAAGACTTGGAGGTGACGGCAGATCCGCCACCGGACGCGCGAAGGGGCAACCATGGACGTACGCATCGTCGATCAGCGGACCCGGGAGGAGCGGGGCCGCCCGTTCCTGCCCGGCGCGGGCAAGACCTGGCTCCTCCCGTTCTATGACGTCTTCTCCAAGGTGGTCGGCGTCCGCGCACTGCACGAGCGCGCCGCCCGGCTCGCCGGCGTCGGGCCGGGCCAGGCGGTGGTCGACGTCGGCTGCGGAACCGGCAACCTGTCGTTCGCCGTGCTCGCGGCCCAGCCCGCCGCGCGGGTGACCGGCCTCGACCCCGACGCGGACGCCCTTCGCAGGGCCGCGCGCAAGGCGCGGCGCCGCGGCGCCGACCTCACGCTCGTTCAGGGGTACGCCGACCGCCTTCCCGCCGAGGACGCCTCGCTCGACCATGTGGTCTCGGCGTTGGCCCTGCACCACCTCGACGACGACGGCCGGGACGCGTTCGCGCGCGCCGCGCTGCGCGCCCTTCGTCCAGGAGGAACGGTCACCGTCGCCGACTTCGGCGGGCCCTCGCCCAATGCCGAGGACGCCGGCCACCACGCGCACGGCCACGGCCGCGGCCTCGTCCATGCACTCCGGCACCTGCCCGGGCCGAAACGTTCCCGAGGAGCGCGCGGCCCGGTCGTGTCCCGTGACCACGGCGACGGCGTCGTCGCGCTGCTCGCCGAGGCCGGGTTCGACGACGCCCGGGAGGTCGCGCACGCCGACCGGAGCTTCGGCCGGGTCTCGTTCGTGCAGGCCACCCGCCCCCTGCCCTGACGAAGCGTGGCCCTTCCCGAAGGATCCGGAAAGGACCACCCGCGTGCAGGACGCCGCTTACGCGGCATCCCTGGAGATGTAGACGTCCACGATCGCGGCATAGTACGGGGCCGCGGCGTAGCGCCTTTCGGACGCGGCCCCGAAGAACCCGTCCCTGAGCCTGACGCGGAGCGGGGCGTCGGGGGCGACCCGCCCCCGGAGACGCCGCTTCGCCTCGCGAAGCGCACTGCCCTCCAGTTCCCGCCTGCTGCTCCCTCGGATCGTGTCGAAGAGGGTCAGCACGCGGTCACCGGCGGGCTTGTCGACCTGCGCGGCTCCGCTCAGGAGCACCTCCACGACCACAGTGCGGGCGTAGAAGCGTTCCTTGGTCTCGATGTAGGACGGCGTGCTCTGCACACCCTCCTTGAACCGCACGGTACTCGGCGCCAGGACCGAAGAACTGACGCGCCTTGTGGAGCGCCTTTCGCTCGATCTGCCGCATGCTGTTCCCCGTGACGCTCGCCACCGGGAACGTCAGGCAGGGTCGCTCGTCGAACTGCGGAGGGCCGCTCAGGACCGCCTCGACCTCCACGAACATGGATGAGAGACGTCCTGTCCCCCTCGGAGTACAGAGAGTGGGACTGGGCGACGACGATCGGCTGGCCCTTCATCAGCCGCGATTCGTAGGTCGCCGGCTCCACCGGGGAGGGCGCGGCGACGCTGCGCGCCCGTGGCGCGTGAACCGGCTGCGGGCAGGGGCGGAAGTAGGGTTGGGGCGTGTTCTCTGCTCGGGGTCCTTCCTTGCGGGAGTTGGCGGTTCAGGCGCTGTCGTCGGTCGAGCGCGGGTATGACCTGCTGGCTCCGAAGTTCGACGAGACGCCCTTCCGGACGCCCGACAGGGTCCTCGACGCGACCGCCGAGGCGCTGCTGCCGTACGGGCCGTTCGGTCAGGGGCTGGACGTGTGCTGCGGCACGGGGGCGGGCATGCGGGTGCTCGGACGGTTGTGCGAAGACCGTGTCACGGGTGTCGACTTCAGCGCGGGGATGCTCGCCCGCGCGCGGCAGGCCCATCCGGAGGCCGAGTGGGTCCGGGCCGATGTCCGGGCCCTGCCCTTCGGCGCGGCCTTCGACCTGGCGGTCACCTTCGGGGCGCTCGGGCACCTGCTGCCCCGCGAGCGGCCCGCGATCTTCGCCGGGGTGTACCGGGCGCTGCGGCCGGGCGGGCTCTTCGCCTTTCCCGTCGGGGCGCCGCCGCCCATCGCGTCCCGCCTCTACTGGGCGCTGCTCGGCTTCGATCTGGTCATGCGGGTCCGGAACGCGGTGTGGCGTCCTCCGTTCGTCATGTACTACCGGACCTGTCCGCTGCACGCGCTCCGGAGCGACCTGGCAGCGGCCGGGTTCAGTGTGACGACCGTTCCCCTGGCGGCCTTGGGCAGGCGTGAGGACGGCAGTCCGCGGGGGCGGCTGGTGCTGGCGCGCAAGCCCGGCCCACGGGACTGAAACCCCACGCTCAGCCGGGACGCGACGGGAGGTCCCGGTCGCGGCGGAAGGGGCCTGCCAGGAGGGTCAGGCCGGTGAGGGCCAGCGCGCCCGTGGTGACCCACATGGCGGGACGGACGCCCAGGGCCGTGCCCAGCGCGCCGCCCAGCAGGGCGCCGAGCGGGATGGTGCCGTAGCTGACCAGCTGCATGCTCACGGTGATGCGGCCCAGCAGGGGACGGGGACTGTAGGTCTGCCGGAAGGTCCCTTTGAGGACGTTGCCCGCGGCGACACCCGCGGCGATGACGAACCCGCCCGCGAAGGCCGGAAGGAGCCCCGCTCCCGGTCCGGCGAGGGGGATCAGGAGGCCGAACGGGGCGGCGCCCATCTCGGCGGCGAGCAGGGTGCGGGCCGAGCCGAGGCGGCGGGACGGGACGGACGCCCCGGCCGCGCCGACGACGGCGCCCAGGCTGGTCGCGGCGGCGAGGGCGCCGACCGTGCCCGGGCTGACGCCGACCTCGCGGACGAGGAAGACCACCAGGATCGACTGGTACCCGAACAGGCAGATGTTGCTGGCGGCCGAGAACAGGGTGAGCACCCGCAGGTAGGGGTCGCGGGCCACGAAGCGGAGGCCCTCGGCGATCTCCTGCCGCAGCGTCCCGCGCCGGTCGCGGACGGGACGGGCCTCGCGGGCCCGGATCGCCAGCAGGCAGACCGCCGAGACGAGGTAGCCGGCCGCGTCGAGAAGCACGGCGTTCACCGCCCCCGCGAGATGGATGACCACTCCCGCCAGCCCGGGGCCGCCGACCTGGGCGGCGGCCTCGGTCGCCTGCACCCTCGCGTTGCCCTCGGCCAGTTCGCCGCGGTCGAGCAGGGACGGCAGGTAGACCTGGTAGGCCGTCTGGAAGAACACGCTCGCGCAGCCGGCGCCGAGCGCGACGGCCGCGAGGTGGGCGACGGTCAGCCGGCCGAGCCAGGCGGCGGCCGGGACGCTGAGGAAGAGCAGCAGGGCCAGCAGGTCGCAGGCGAGCATCACGGGGCGGCGCGGCATGCGGTCGATCCAGGCGCCCGCCGGGAGGCCCAGGAGCAGCCAGGGCGCCCAGGCCGCGGCGGAGAGCAGCGCCACCTGGAAGGTGCCCGCGTCGAGGGTCGCGACCGCGACCAGCGGGAGGGCCACGCCGGTGACGCTGCTTCCCAGCTTGCCGGTGGCCTGGCCGATCCAGAGCAGGCGGAAGTCGCGGTGCCCCCGCAGGCCGCCGCGCGCCGGGGCGGTGACGGTCACGGCCGCGTCGGGGCGGCGGTCACGGTTCGGCCGGAACGCCGTGGGCGAAGAGGAAGACGGGCTCGCGGGCCTTCCCGTCGTCCGGGACGTCCCGCCGCTCCCACCGTTCGAGCAGCGCGAGGATCTCCCGCTCCAGCTCGCCCAGTTCGGCGGGCGTCAGGTGCAGCCACTTGTCGACGGAGAAGGCCGCCCCGTTCCACGCCTCCCGCTGCTCCCGGACGGCGTGCCAGGCGCGGACGAGGCCGATCTGCCGGTCGAGGGCGAGCGAGACGGCCGCGCCGGCCACGGCCTGGCGGGCGGGGTCGTCGTCGAAGTCGCCGGTGACCCAGCGGAGTTCCGGTGCGGCGAGCCGCCACCAGCGTTCGCGGCGGTCCCTGGCGAGCTCCGGCGCCTCCACGGTCAGGCCGGCGGCGGCGAGCACCTTCAGGTGGTGGCTGATGTTGGCCACGGCCTGGCCGGTCCGGTCGGCGAGGCCGCTCGCGGTGGACGGGCCGTGGACCTTGAGGACGTCCAGGAGGCGCCGCCGGAGGGGGTGCGACATCGCCGCCAGCACCCGCGAGTCGGTCACCTTGGGCACGTCGTTGGGCTCGGTCACGCGGCCATCGTCACATATGCAAGGAATATTGCGCAAGATCTCTTGCACAACACGGGAAGGTCGAGCCGCGGCGGCCCGGGGGGAGAGCGGACGGCGGGGGGCACACCGCCGCCACATTTGCCTCAAAGGGACGTCAAATAACTGGGCGGCATGGTTTGCCTAATATGCACCAAAGGGGACTTCTCGACATGAACACGCAGCTCGACGGGAGGTCTCATGACGACCAGGATGACCCACGGGGGCCGGTCGGTCTCAGCGCGCCAGAGCTACCAGCTCTCCGGATGGCTCACCTTCGCGGGTGTGCTCTCCATGGTGGTCGGCGCGTTCAACGTCATCGACGGGGTGGTGGCCCTTTTCAAGGACAACTACTACGTCGTGAACTCCAACCAGATCCTGGTCTTCAACTTCACCGCATGGGGCTGGTACTGGCTCGTCCTCGGCGCCCTGCAGATCGTCGTCGGTGTCGGGATCCTGACCGGGAAGATGTGGGCCCGGGTGGTCGGCGTCGCGTTCGCCTTCCTCGCCGCCATCGGGCACCTGGCGTTCCTGGCCGCGTTCCCGATCTGGTCGGTGCTGACCATCGCGCTGTGCGTCCTGCTGATGTACGCGCTCATCGCCCCGCCCGCCGGCGCGCGCGGGGACTGACGCCCGGCCCGGTCGCGGACGGCCGGGCCCCGGGGCTCCGCGGTCGCGGACGACGGCGGAGCCCCAGGTCATCGGGCGGGCGCGGCCGAACATACCCCGGCCGCGCGGGGGCAGTAGAGCGCAATGGCACCGGCTTCGGCCCCGCGGCCGTGGAGGCGAATGACCACCGCGCTGGCGGACCGGCTGGGCGGCCGGCGCCAGGCGCGCGTGGTGGTGCTGATGGCCTGCGTCCTCGCGCTGAACGCGGCGGACACCGGGGTCATCGGGGCGATCGTCAACGAGCTGCGCACCTCCCTGCACATCGGGAACACGCAGGTCGGGGTGCTGACGGCCGCGCCGGCGGCGGTCGGCGCGGTCGCGACGGTGCCGGTGGGGCAGCTCACCGACCGGGTGCGGCGGGTGCCGCTGCTGGCGGGCAGCGTGGTGCTGTGGAGCGCCGCGATGGTGCTCGGCGGGCTGGCGGAGTCGTACGGGTGGCTGCTGGCGTCACGGGTGGCGCTGGGCGCGGTGACGGCGACGGCGGGGCCCACGGTGGCGTCCCTGATCGGGGACCTGTTCCCGCCCGAGGAGCGGGCCGCGACGTACGGCCGGATCCTCGCCGGAGAGCTGGTCGGGGTCGGGTTCGGGCTGCTGGCGGGCGGCAACATCGCCGCGTTCGCGAGCTGGCGGGTCTCGTTCTGGTTCGTCGCGGCACTGGGATTCGTGCTGGCCGTGCTGCTGTGGCGGATGCTGCCCGAGCCGGCGCGCGGCGCGCAGGGGGGCTCCGGCGGGCGGGGCGGGGAGGAACTCGCGCGGCGGCAGGTGGACGAGGCGGGCGTGCGCCCGGACCCGCGCAACGTCCTGGCGGAGGACCCCGAGCGGATGACGCTGGCGCAGGCCGCCCGGTACGTGCTGGCCATCCGCACGAACGTGATCATCATTCTGGCGTCCGCGATCGGCTACTTCTTCTTCGCCGGGATGCGCACGTTCGCGCTGGTCTTCGTGATGGAGCGGTACGCGGTCGGGCGGGGCGGGCTGTCGGCGTTCCTGCCGGTCATCGGGGCGGCCGCGCTCGCCGGGGTGCTGGTCGGCGGGCGGCTGGCCGACCGGCTCCTGCGCGGCGGGAGCGTGACCGCGCGGGTCGCTGTGCCGGGCGTGGCGTTCGCCGCCTCGGCGCTGCTGTTCCTGCCCGCGCTGCTCACCGACCGGGCGCTGGTCGCGCTGCCGCTGTTCACACTCGCCGCCGCCGTGCTGGCCGCGGCGAACCCGCCGCTGGACGCGGTGCGGCTGGACGTCGTCCACTTCCGGCTGTGGGGGCGCGCGGAGGCGATCCGGACGATCGTGCGCATGTCCGCGGAGGCGGCCGCGCCGGTGCTGTTCGGCTGGCTGTCGGGGGTGCTCGGAGCGGGCCGGGCGGCGGGCGTCGGCCTGGACCGGGTGTTCCTGCTGGCGCTGATACCGCTGCTGGCCAACGGCCTGCTGCTGCTCAGGGCACGGGGCGCCTACCCGCGGGACGTGGCGTCGGCGCTGGAGTCCGAACGGCGCTACCCCACCGGCTCCTAGTCGTCCTTCGGGGGCCCGTTCAGGACGCGGTAGCGGTCGAGGACGCGTTCGAGCTCACGGCGGTCGCGCTTGGTGGGACGGCCCGCGCCGCGCTCGCGGCGGCCGATCGGGATGAGCGCCTCGCGCGGCGGCGGGGGCGGGCTCTTGTCGATCAGGCATTCCTGCGCGACGGGCGCGGAGACCCGCTTGCGGATGACCTTCTGCACGACGACGATCCGCTCCCGCCCGTCGTGGCGGAGTCTGACGACGTCCCCCGGCTTGACCGAGGTGGACGGTTTGGCGCGCTCGTCGTTCACGCGGACATGGCCCGCCCGGCACGCGGTCGACGCCATCGAGCGGGTCTTCAGCAGCCGCACGGACCAGATCCACAGATCGACCCGCACGGACCCCTCATCGCCCATGCGTCCATGATGTCACTTCGGCGCGGGCGCCCGCTGGGCGCTGATCCACGCGTCCGCGCGCTCCCAGTTCTCGTAGAGCCAGCTGACGCGGGCGTCGCGGTCGCCGGGCACGTCCTCGGCGGGCACACGCCACCAGCGGGCCCGGACGGGGCCGGTCAGCGGCACGCGCCGCCACACGTCCCCGGCGGTGGCCATGCGGTCGAGCCCGCAGTGCGCGACGAACACCACGTCGGCGGACGGGGCGGAGTCGAGCGCGGCCAGCACGCCGCCGGGCCGCGGCGGCATCACGTTGCGCATCGCGGCGGCGCGGACCGCCTCCTCCGCCCGGCGCATCCGGGCCAGCCGGCGGATCGCGCGGCGGCGCCGCTCCGGGGAGAAGTTGCCGCCCTCGGGGAAGATCAGCAGCGCCTCGCCGGGGCCGAGCCCCTCGGCGAGCCGGCCGACGGCGTCCGCCGCGCCGCCCGGGGTGACGAACACGTTCGGGACCCGGTTGGCGGCGATGTCGATGCAGGGGTCGAGCTGGAGCAGCGCCTTCATGACCACCAGGGGACGGCGCCGGTACTCGGTCAGCAGGTGGTGGACGATCAGGAGCGCGTCGCCCGGCCCGGCGTGGCGGCTGAGAACGATCAGGGGCCGGCCGGCGGCCGAGCCGTCCAAGGCGGCGTCCCAGGTTCCGTCCACCTCGACGCGCAGGCCGAGCCGGCGCTGGGCGGACGCGTAGAGGGCGCCGACGTAGCGGCGGATGATGTCGTAGTGCCGGTCGTCGTTGGTGCGGCGCCGGAGCCACAGCCACCCGCACTCCAGGACGGCCGCCGTCTCCCGCGTCCCCCACGTGAGACTGAACCAGAGCAGGCGCTGGGCCCGCTTGCGCTCGCGCCCGGCCAGGGACGTCACCGCGAAGGCCACCGGGAAGAGCACCACGACCAGAAGGGTCAGGACGAACAGCAGGGGCGTGCACACCAGGCGGCGCACGAAACGGGGTGGCAGCATCTCACGCTCGCTCTTTCAGGTACCTCAAAGATGCCTGATAGGCGCGTTCGATGTGAGCCTGGATTCCGGACGCGTTCCTGTAGCGGACCTGGGTGAGGTCGACTCCCGCCTTCTGCGACCTGGCCCCGGCGGGCAGGACGTGGACGGTCAGGCCGTCCGGGAGGTTCGCCATCTCCTCGAAGAACCGGTGCCGGCGCGCGATCTCGAACGCGACCAGGCCGACCTCCCAGGGCCGGCGCGGCGGCGCGAGGTCGCGCTCGATCCGGCCGACGTGCAGGACGTAGATGTCGGTGGCGCCGAGCATGACGGCCCGGCTGACCGGGATGCTGTGAACGAGGCCGCCGTCGTAGTAGTGCCGCTCCCCCACCCGGACGGGGGGCAGCAGCCCCGGCGCGGCCGACGACGCGAGCACCGCCGGGATCAGCGGGCCCTCGGTGAACCAGTGCGCCATCGCCGTCTCGATCCCGGCGGCGACGCACTGGAAGGGGACCTCCAGCTCCTCGAACGACGGGACGGGGAGCAGCTCGTCCAGCATGCGGCGCAGCGGCTCGTTGGAGTGCAGGTGCGTGCCGGACCGGGCGAGCCTCCACAGCCGGGCGAGCACGGGCGAGCCGAACACGTCGCGGACGGACTCGTCCGACCACAGGCTGGTGAGCCGCTCGACCGCCGCGTCCGGCCCGGCCGCGACGAGCGCGCCGTTGAGCGCGCCGATCGAGGTCCCGACGACGAGGTCGGGACGGACGCCGGTCTCCCGCAGCGCCCGGAGCATGCCGACCTCGTGCGCGCCGAGCACGCCTCCGCCCCCGAGGACGAACGCCGTCCGCGGCTCCCGTTCCACCCGGTCTCCCCTTGTGCCGATCAGCAGAGCGCTCCGCCATCGGGCGCTGGAGGCAGCCTCACCCATCGGAAGCGGGATAAACCGGACCCGGGGCGGGCGGGCCGATGAGCTGCGGAGTCATGGCCGGCGGGACCGGCCGCCCGAGGGCGGCCGGCCCCGCCGCCGGACCCCGGTCAGTGGCGGACGCGGGTCCTGAGGCCGTAGCCGTAGGGGAACAGGGGCCGGTAGTCCCGGTCGCCGACGTTGATCGGCTCCTGGGCCTCGCCGCGCGGCCACGTCACCGGGAGCCTGCCGGTGAACGGGCGCCTGCCGAACAGGACGTCCGCGACGCCCGCGCCCTCGCTGCCGGGCAGCCAGGACATGACGAACGCGTCCGTCTTCGCCAGCTGGTCGGTGACGATCTGCGGGCGCCCCGCGACGTCCAGGACGACACAGGTCCTGATCGCGGAGCAGACCTTGTCGACGGCGGCCTTGTCCGCGTCGGAGAGGTTCAGCGTGTGGCCGTTGCCGACGTCGCCGACCCCCTCGGCGTAGGGCTTCTCGCCGACCACGACGATGCCGACGTCGTTGCCGGCGGTCGGCGCCGACGCGTCCTGGCTGTAGGTGACCCGGGACGAGTTCTGCTTGATGCCGTCCAGGATCGTCGTGCCCGGGATGATGGCGCCCGACGAGCCCTGCCAGGTGACCGTCCAGCCGCCGGCCTGGTTGCCGATGTCGTCGGCGTTGGCCCCGGCCACGTAGACGCGCTGGTTCCCGCGCAGCGGCAGCGCGTTCCCGGAGTTCTTCAGCAGCACCTGCGACTTGGCGACGGCCTCGCGGGCGACCGCGCGGTGCTCGGGCGACCCGATCGTCTTGGCGTTGGCGCGGTCGGTGTACGGGTGCTCGAACAGGCCGAGCTCGAACTTGGCCTTGAGGATGCGGCTCACCGCGTCGTCGATCCGCGGCATCGGCACGCGTCCCGCCCGCACCTCCGCCAGCAGCGTCTGGACGAACTGCGGCGTGCTGTAGGGCTCCATGAACATGTCCATGCCGGCGTTCACCGACGTGCGGACCTGCGTGGCGTAGTCGCCCGGGATCTGGTGGATGGCCTCCCAGTCGCTGATGAGGAAGCCGTCGAACCCGATCTTCTTCTTCAGGACGTCGGTCAGCAGCTCCCTGTGCGCGCTCATCTTCACCGGGTCGCCGACGCCGTCCTCCTTCCAGTCCACGCTGGAGAACGACGGCATGATGCTGCCGACGCCGTACTTCTTGACCGCCACGACGTAGGGGGCGAGGTCGACCGCCGCGAAGTGCTCGCGGTCGGTGACGGTGACGCCCTGGTCGATCGTGTACGTGCCGCTGGTGGACGAGCCGAACACCGTGTCGCCGTCACCCGCGAAGTGCTTGGCCGTCGCCAGGACGTGCCGGTTCGTGGCGAGATCACCCTTGCGCCGTCCCTCGAAGCCCTCCAGGCCGGTCTCCATCTGGATCACGAGGCGCGGGTCCTCGCCGAAGCTCTCGTAGGCGCGCCCCCACCGCAGGTCACGGGTGACGCAGACGCAGGGGGCGAACACCCACTGGGGCCCGGTCGCCTTCGTCTCGATGGCCGTGATCTGCTCCTCGCGGCGGACGAGGCCTGGGTCGCGGGTCGCGCCCATCGCGATGTTGTGCGGGAAGACGGTGGCGCCGACGAGGTTGTTGTGGCCGTGCACCGAGTCGACCCCGTACAGGAGCGGGATCTTCAGGCGGGTCGCCAGGGCCTTGGACTGGTAGGCGTCGACCATGTCGGCCCAGCCCGCGGGGGTGTTGTCGGCGGGCGTCGATCCCCCGCCGGACAGCACGGACCCGAGGGCCAGCTTCGTGATCTGGTCGCGGTCGCCGTCGACGGCGCCGCGCTCGGCCTGCGCCATCTGGCCGATCTTCTCTTCGAGGGTCATGCGGCCGAGCAGGTCCTTCACCCGGTCCGCCACGGGCAGCCGCGGGTCCAGGTACGGGGCCCGGCGGGGGGCGTCGGCCACGGCGGCCGGCGCCGCGAGGGCCGACGGCAGGGCGGCGACGGTCGCGAGCGCGACCAGTGATCGCCCGATCCGGGTGGCGATGGCTCGTCTGCGGGAGTGTGGCAACTCGTCCCTCCTGGGTCGCTCCGAAGGACGCCGCGCGGCCCGGCGGACCGCGCACGGCCCGACGCCGGGGCCACGGCTCGCCCGGACGGCCGCGACCCCTGCGCAGGCGACGTCACCTGGAACCTCCCCCGCCGCCGGGCGGCTGTCAATGGATCTTCACCGGCCCGGCCGCCGCCTTGTCGAAAACATGGAAGAGGGCTTGACGGGAACACGCGTGCCGCGGCCGTCCGGCCGCTGTGCTTTCGGGACGCGCGCACCCCGGTGGAACGTGCCGCGGCTCCGGCCCCGGCGACCACACCCGGCCACACCCGGCCACACGGGGACGGCGGGCCTCCGCACGGAGGCCCGCCGTCCGCGAACGCGCCGAAGCAGGGTGCCCCGCCGGCCGGCGGGTGAGTATCGACCGGCGGGACGCTCCGCCATCCGGGGTGGTCGGTGTCAGGTCACGCGGAGGGCCGGCCGCCCTTCCCCGGCTCCTCACGGTGGGGACCGCGGGCGCCGTCGTCGCGCGTGACCTCGATGCGCTCCTTGCGGAGCTCGCCGCGGACGGTCTGCTCGTCCTGCACCTGCTCGGTGCGGAGCCGGACGCGCTCGACCGGCACGGTCTCCTTGGAGATGACCGGGCGCTCCTCGTAGAGGATGATCTCCTGGTCGGCCTCGGAGATCGTCACCTTCGGGTCCGGGCGGCCGCCGGCGATGGGCTCGCGGTCGATCCGGATCTCCTCGTGCGAGACCGGGATCGTCTGCTCGACCGTCTCGGTCTCGATCCACTTGCGCACCCGGACGCGGCCGGCCTCGTGCCGCTCGGTGCCGATGCGCATCTGCTCCTCCGACCGGGTGATCTCGGTCATCGGCGTCTCGGCGCCCTCGCGCGCCGACTGGGGCGGCATCGTCCGCCCGGCGGCCCGCTCGCCCGCCGCGCCGCGCTTGCCGCGCTCGGGGTGGACGGCCATCCCCGCGGCGCCCGTCGTGCCCGCGGTCCCGGCCGTCTCGGCGGACTCGGTGGTCGGGGTGGTCCCGGTGGTTCCGGTCGTGCCCGCGGTGCCGGCGGCGCCCCGGGTGCCGGCGGTCTCGCTCGGCTCGGAGGTGCCCGTGTCTCCCGCCGTCCCCGCGCTCCCGGTCGTCTCGGACGTGCCCGTTCCCGTCTCCCCGCCCGTGCGGCGGCCGCCCGGGGGACGCACTCCGTAGTGCCTGTACAGGTCAACGATCTGCGCATGCGACAGGTGCTCGTCGGCGTCGACGTTCGGGGCGCCCTTGATGGTCTCCTTGTCGTACGGGACCTGCAGGGCGTCCTGGGCCTTGCGGGCCCCCGACAGAGGGACGAAGCTCTCGCGCATCCCGAACCAGCCGGTGTGCACGGTCACCCACTCCGGCGACCCGGAGTCGTCGTTGAGGTAGACCTGCTTGACCGTGCCGACCTTCGTGCCGTGGGTGTCGGTCACGCTCATCCCCATGAGCTCCCGCACCTGTGTCTGCGTCTGCACGTTGAGCACCTCCGCTTTCCGTGAACGCTCCCGGACGGCGGGGGGCCGGGGGGAGGTGGAGCCCGCCACTCGGTAGCGGTGTTCAGTTGATCCCGAGTTGCCGCGTTACCTGCTGCTTTTCCGAACATGGTCGCTATAAACGCGTTTGCGGCATGATGGAAAACGGTTTACTCCATATTTACTATAACCACCTCACGCGCCCCACCGCACTTTTCCCGACATAAACCCACAAGCAACTCATTCGCGAATGGCGCCTTTGTCAAGATGGTGATCATTTTATACGGGCGCGGTTGTCGCCGCCCGGCCGCCCGCAAAGACTGCGAGGGACGTTCCCACACATCGGAGAACCGATATGCGCGACTTTTCTCGGGCGGCCCGGCGGTCACGGACGGGGCCGGCCCCGCTGGCGGTCCCACTGGCGATCACGGCGGCGGTGTCGGCCGCCCTGGCGTGCACCGCGTTCACGGGGGCCGGGGCCGCCGCGGTCCGGCGCCCGCCCGGCTGGTGCAAGCCCGGCGGGACGCTCACCGCCCGCGCGATGCCGCAGAAGATCAAGATCGCCGACTGCGACCTGCGCGGCCGGACGGTGCGCGGCGCGAACGGCCTCACGGCGACCGTCCCGTCCGACGGCACCTCCCTGATCGCGTACGCGCTGCGCACCGACGGGGCCGCCGAACTGCACATCGGGGTGAACTCCCGGGCGGGTGAGATCACGATCGGCACGCACGGCGACCGGGTGCCGCAGGGCAGGCCGCGCCAGTTCCGGGCGCCGGCGCAGGCGTGCCAGGACGGCGCGTACCGTCCCCAGCCCAGCAAGTGGCCCAAGGGCTCCGCCGTCCGGTGGAGCTACTACGCCGGGACGGCCGGGCTGCCGAGGGACCCCATCGCCAGAGGCATCGCCGCCGTACCCGGGGCACGCACCGACTGCACGGGCGCGGGGCGCTTCACGCCTCCGCCGGACGTGACCGAGCGCTACGCGGGCCAGGGCGGCCGCCCCCCGAACGTGACGCGCGCCGCCGCCTGCGGGACCCGGGACCGGGTCAACACGTTCGGCTGGCTGGCCATGCCGAGCGCCGAGACCCCCGTCCTCGCGGCGACCTGCACGTGGTTCTCCGGCCCGACGACGGTCGAGACGGACATGGCCGTCCAGGCGCACGGCAAGCGGTGGTGGACCGGCGGGACGTGCCCGTCCGGGAGCTACTCCGCCGAGGCGGTCGCGGCGCACGAGGCGGGCCACGTCTTCGGCCTCTCCCACGTCGAGGGCGCCGAGCACCGCATGCTCACGATGACGCCGTCCCTCGCGTCCTGCGACAACGGGCCCGCGACGCTCGGCAAGGGGGACTACGACGGGCTGATCGCCCTCTACGGCGGGCGCTGAGCGGCGCGAGCCGCACGCGCCGTCCCAGCGTCCCGCCGCGGAGGACGAGGAGTCAGCGTCGGGATTCGATCCGGCCGACGACGACGAGGCGGTGCCGGTCCGAGCCCCTGGGCGTGCAGGTGACGAGCGTGAGGTACCTGCCGTGGGGCGCGCTGGCCCGCTTGAACGGCACCGGCTCCAGCGCCCGCCGGTCCCGCGGGTCGACGACGCGCCTGGTCCGCACCCGGTACACGTAGGACCTGCGGCCCACCCGCAGGACGATCCGGTCGC
Source organism: Actinomadura coerulea (assembly GCF_014208105.1). Taxonomy (NCBI): domain Bacteria; kingdom Bacillati; phylum Actinomycetota; class Actinomycetes; order Streptosporangiales; family Thermomonosporaceae; genus Actinomadura; species Actinomadura coerulea. The sequence goes on along the minus strand of NZ_JACHMQ010000001.1, from coordinate 6,615,638 downwards.
CGCGCCGCAGCCTGTCGAGCTGGTAGAACGGGGCGCGCCAGGTCGTCCGGTGGCCGAGCAGGACGGTGTTGCCCTCCTGCCCGGGGAGCGCCGTCCCCGGGTAGTGCCCGACGCCGCGCCGCAGCACCCCCTCGCTGACGCCCTGCCGGACGCCCATCTTCAGGCCCATCCGCTTGATCCGGATCTGCGCGATCATCACGCCGGTCCGCGGCCGGGCCGCGGTGACCGCCGCCGGAGCCGCGGCCGGAGCCGCGGCCGCCCGCGCGGCCCGCGCCCCGGTCGCGGCGCCGAGGACGGGCACCGCGCAGCACACGGCGAGAGCCGCCGCGAACAGGGACTTTCGGTCGAGCATGGCTCCCTCTCCCTAGCTCGGGACTCTGCTGACATGGGGAAGGGGCGGCACGTCTGCCGCCCCTTCTCCGCTGTTCATCGGCCGCGGATCGTCATCCAGGCCGACACGTGCTCAGCGCAGGACCGGAGAGCCGAGGGTGACGGGCGCGTCCTTGCCCGCGGGCACCTTCGGGCCGATCTGGCCGGGCTTGACGTCCACACCGGGCACCTTCACGGCGCTCCTGAGCCCGTCCACGAACCCTTTGACGGCGGGCAGGGCGTCCGCGCGGCGGTAGTTCGGGGCGGCCTTCGGCGCGGTGTTGGCGATGCGGGAGCCTTCCGAGCGCATCGTCGAGGGCAGCTTCTTGTGCTTGGCGGCCGGACGGTGCTTGGACGGCTTGTACGGCTTCTTCTTGGGCGTCCGCAGGGTGGGCGGCATCTCCTTGTGGCCGTGCCCCTCCTCGACGGTCGCCCCGCCCTTGCAGCTCGCCTCCGCGAGGCCGAGCAGCGAGACGGCGTTGCCGCACGCGTTGATCGGGGCCTTGATCGGGATGTAGGCCTGGGTGCCGTTCGCGGCGCCGAAGTTGCCCTTGCTCGTCATCTTCACCTTGGGGTCGCCGTGCCGCTTGACGGACGCGCCGCCCTTGCAGGCGGCCTGCGCCGCGCCGAGGATGCCGACGGCGTTGCCGCAGACGTCGATCGGGATGCTGATCGGCGCGAACACCTGGGTGCCGTTCAGCAGCCCGAAGTTGCCGGCGCTCGTCATGTCGACGCCGCGGCCGCCGTGCTCGCCGCCCCAGCCGCCGCCGCCCCAGTCGCCGGCCGTCCGGTAGCCCGAGCCGGCCTCCCGGTGGTTGCTCTTGACGGACGCGCCGCCCTTGCACTGGGCCCGCGAGAGCCCGGCGACCGCGATGGCGTTGCCGCAGACGTTGACGGGGATGCTGATCGGCGCGAACACCTGGGTGCCGTTCAGCAGCCCGAAGTTGCCGGCGCTGGTCATGTCGACGCCGTGGCCGCCGCCGTGGCCGCCGCCGAACGACTCGTCGGCGCTGGCGGGGACCGCGGTGACGAAGGCGGCTCCGACGGCGAGGGCGCTCGCGGCCACCAGAGCGGCGCGGCCGGTGTTCCTGGACCAGATGCGCATGATGTGTTGCTCCTGTCGGTTCGTTGCGAATCGGTGGTGATCGGTGTGATCGCTGCGCGGCACCATCCGGGTGGGCGCAGGACCGGCAGCGGCCAGGCGCGGCCGTTGCGTTTCCGGGAAAGATCGAGGTGAGGGCGGGCGGCGTGCGTCGCGCACGCGGCCGCCGGGAGCCGGCCGTCAGCGGCCGGGCGGGGGTCTTCTAGTCGGGGACGACGGAGGGGCCGCCGGGCGCGGCCAGGTCGCGCAGCGCCGTACGGCGGAAGGTGCCCGGGTCCGCCGCGGACGGCGCCGCCGGGTACTGGCGGTTGAGGAGGTCGGCGACCGGGGCGAACGGGTGCCCGCCCGCCGAGCCGCCGCCGCGCGGAGCGTCCTGACCGGACGGCAGCGCGGGATCGGGAGACGGAGCGCGGTGGTCGCCGCGGCAGCCCGTGCAGGGCTCGGCGCTCCTGTGCGCCGGTCCGCCCGCGCTCACCGCGACCGGGACGGGGGCGGACCTGGCGTGCGCCTCGGCGGCGGGCGCCGCTTCGACCCGCTCCTGGCCGACGCCGCGCCGCTCCTTCGGCCCCGGCTGGGCACCGGGCGCCGCATCGTCCTGCGGCATCGGCTGCTGGTCCGTCACCCGGTGGACGAGGTCCCCGATGACGGGACGCGTCTGAAGGAGGTCGGACACCCGCACGGGCGGCACCCCGGCCTCGTCGGCCACGTCCCGCAACTGACGGACGGCCTCGTCCTTGCCGTCGAGCACATCCTGCTGCCGCGCCCGCAGGTACGTGACGGGGTTCTCCCCGATCTCCCGCACCCCACCGGCAACAGCGCCGGAGAGAGGACCCGAGCCGAGCCCGGGACCAGAGCCCGCGCCGGGAACGGAGCCCGAAACGGCCTCGGAGAGAGATCCCGGCACGCCGCCGGCCGAAGCCCCGGCATGCCGATCGTGACCCTCCAGCCCACCGTCGCGCCCCTGCCCACCCTGACCAGCGCCACCAGCCTGACCGGCGTGACCGGCGTGACCGGCGTCGTGGCGGGTCTGTCCGGCGTGACTGCCGTTGTGGTGGGACTGACCGGTCTTGCCCTGACCGGGGTGGCCGTTGTGGGGCCGGTGGTCGGGGGCGGTGGTGAGGTGGCGGATGGCGGCCGTGCCGTCCAGGTTGGCGACGCGCGGGGTCTGGTCGAGCAGCCCGTGGTCGTCCGGGGCGGCGGCGGGGCGCGTGGCCCGCTCGGCGGCGAAGGCGGAGTGGGTCAGCGCGGAGAGCGCGAGCCATCCCGCGAACGCGAAGCCCGCGACGGCGACCAGGCGCACCAGGAGCGAGGGGAGGGCGTGCGGCGGCCGACCCTGCGGGCACTCGGCCCCGCGGTGGATCGGTTCGGTGCGCACAGCCGCTTCCTCTCGTTCGCCATGGCCGTGGCCAGGCCGTTTTCCGGGCCCGGTCGTTCTGGACGGCATGAACGTAGCACCGCGACGGAACAGATCAAGGGGCCATTGCCCGGTCTCCCGCCGTGTCTCCCCATCATTTACCGTGGCAATAACCTGGCTTTTATCTCGGCCGGTTTCCCGGGACCCATCGCCCTTTTTGCCAGGCTCTTTCTTTTTGCCGGGACGCACGTGCTTTCTTCGGGGTCTCGGTGCCCTTGCGGGACCGGGAGGCGCCGCCCCCACGCCTGGCGTCCGGGGGAAGCATGGCGGACGGTATCGGTGCGCTACATTCAGTGAACGGGCGGTCACTGCTGGCCGTCCAGCGAGGAGCCTGCGATGATCGATCCCTCGTCCGCGATGGCGCGTCTGCTGCCCGCGCGCTCCCAGCGCCCCCGGCGCGAGACCCGCCGGTTCGTCACCCGCGCCGACGCCGACCTGATCATGCTCTCCGCCGTTTCCGCCGCTCAGGACGCGGCACCCGCGCGCCGCCGGTGCGGCGCGTGGACGCTGTACTCGCGCCTGCAGTGGTCCGTGGCCGTCGCCATGGCCGAGCGCGCGCGGCGCCGCGCGCGGCCGCCCTGGGTGTGACGAGCGGCCGGTCCCGCGGAACGGCGAACCGGCGGGCGCCCTGGGGCGCACCGCCGGCTCGGAGGAGGATCCTTCACCTCTGGGAGGAGGCTCCCGGCTCCAGGAAGGCGGACGGCCTGCTCGCCGGCACCCGCACGCGCGGCGTCCGCCGGACGATGTGGTGCGCGATCCGCCGCGCGGCGAAGTCGGCGCCGTGCACGAACCGCATGACCGGCCCGAAGGTGGGGGCCGCGGCGAGGCCGGCGAAGTAGAGGCCGGGCGAGGACGCCTCGAAGTCGCGGCTGAGCACCGGCGCGCCGAGCCGGGTCGTGACGCGGTCGCGCAGCTCGGGAGCGAGCAGGGTGAGCCGCTCGATGTCGGGGACGTACCCGGTGGCGGCGATGACGTGCTCGACCTCCGTGACGAGGCGGCGCCCCTCGTGGTCGGTGGTGGTGAGGGAGACGCCGTCGTCCTGCTCGACGGCCTTGGCGAGCAGGCGGCCCGTCGAGACGCGGATCCGCTCGTCCAGCCGGTCGCGCAGCCACCAGGCGCCCGCCGGCGGGAGCGTCTCGCGGACGATGCGCCGGCGGGTCCGCTCCGGCAGGTACCGGACGAGCCCGGGCCGCTCCGCCCACAGCCACGTCCGGTAGCCGGTGCCGAGCCCGGATCTCGGCCCCTCGCGCAGCAGGGCGCGCGGGGACCGGCGCTCCTCCGGGACGGTGTTCCAGTCCAGGACGCGCCGCCGCGCGATCAGGTGCGGCCGCGCCCCCGCGTCGGCCAGCAGCACCGCCGTCTCCAGCGCGGACTGCCCGGCGCCGACGACCGCGACCTCCTTGCCGGCGAACAGGCCGAGGTCGCTGTGGGCGCTGCTGTGCGAGACGAGCCAGGACGGCATGCCCGTCAGCTGCTCCGGGATGTGCGCGAACGGCCCGACGCCGACCGCGACGACGACCGCGCGGGCCGCGATCGCCTCGCCCGACGACAGCGTGACGAGGTAGCCGCCCGCGATGCCCCGCTCGACCTTCACGACCTGCGCGTCCTCGGTGCCGGGGACGGCCTCGGCGGCGAACCAGCGCCCGTACTCCACGAACGTCTCCAGCGGGATCGGCTGCCCGACCCGCCAGCCCGGGTGGCGGTCGGTGAACCGCAGGCCCGCTTGGGGCGCCCCGAGGCTTGAGGCGAACGGCTCGGATTTGAGGTACATGCCGAGCGGCATGTTCGCGTCCCAGAACCGCATCGGCTCGCCGATGACCCGGACGTCCAGCCCGAGGTTCTGCAGGTAGGCCGCGGTCGACAGGCCGTAGGGCCCGGCGCCGGCGATGACGACGTCGCTGGCCGAGTCGCTCATGTTCGATTCCCCCCGTGTGTGTGGTGTTACCTGGTGCGGAGCCGTTCGACCGCGCGGAGCGCGCCGCGCCGCCCCATGGCGAGGAAGGGCGGCAGGTCGTCGCCCGCGTACCAGGCGAACTCGTCGGCCTCCCGCAGCGGGCGGAGGGTCTCCCGCAGCGGGCGCGGCCGCGGAAGCCGCGGTGTTCCGGGGGGCGCCGGCGTTCCGTGGCGCGGGCGCCGGGCCGACCGCGCGAGGTAGTGGTTCTCCACGAGCAGGCTGCGGCCGGGGGCGGGCCGCGCGCCCGGGACGGGCCGGCCCGACTGGTGCAGGTGCAGGACGCGCGCGAGGTCGAGGCCGTCCCGGTCGGTGAACAGCCGGAACTGGGCCCCGATGCGGGGGTTGAAGTCCAGCAGGTGGTGGACGCCGCCGGCCGCGTCGAACCGGAAGTCGAGGTCGACGAGGCCGCGGCAGCCGAGCAGCCGGACGATCCGGACCGCGAGGCGTTCGAGCTCGGGGCTGGCGACCCACTCCCCCGCGACCGTGTGCCCGGCCTGCGGCGGGTGCGCGAGGTGCTTGCGGCCGGTCCCGCCGAACAGGCAGTCGCCGTCCTCGTCGAAGTAGCCCTGGAAGAACCAGTCGCCGCCCGCGGGCGGGATGCGCTTCTGCAGGATCAGCGGGCCGGCGCCGCCGTCCGGGTGGCGGTCGTGCGTGGCGGCGAACAGGCGCTGGAGCTCGCCGAGCGTGGGCACCAGCGTGGTGCTGCGCATGCCGGGGCGCATCCGCCACGGCCGCGCCCACTTGGCGATCAGCGGCAGCCCGAGCGCGGCGGCGGCCTCCTCGACGTCGGCGGCCGACTCCGGCGTCAGGCTCGGCGGACACGGGACTCCGTGCCGCCGGCACGCCTCCTGCAGCCGGGCCTTGTCGGCGACGCCGCGGGGGACGCCGGGGTCCTGGTGGGGGAAGAGGTAGTGGGGGTCCAGGCCGTCCGCGTGCTCGGCGACGAAGATCGCTCCCGCGTCGTCCATCGGGATGAGGAGCGCGGGGCGCCCGATCCGCTCGCCGATGGCCCGCAGGTGGGCCAGCAGCTCGTCCGGGCGTTCGGCGGGCGGCCCCCAGGGGTGCGCCCGGTACAGGTAGCGGGAGCGGGACGAGGGGTTGTCGCGCCCTTCGAGGATCGCGTGCACCGGGACCCCGGCGCGGCCGAGGCTGCGGATCACCGCCAGCGTGCCGTGGTGGAACAGGTTGCGGTCGGTGCGCAGCAGCAGGACGGGAAGGCCCGGGTCGAGGCGCGCGTTGCGGGGCTGGGCCGCCCGCGGCCGGCTGTCGAAGAACATTCGTTCAGGCCCATTCCCTCGTATCGCGGCGCACGGCATCCCTTCCCGACGGTAAATTTTCACATTCTCCACCCCGCCGACTTTTTCGCGGTGGGCCTCCGAGGGCATACGATACGCATGCGAGCTGCGGATATCCATTCGGCAGGACGGCCGTTCGAACCCCGGCGAAAAAGGTCGCCGTTCTGGTGTCCGCTCCCTCCCATTCTGGCCGCATCCGTGGTGTTGCTCGCCCTCATGGCGTCGGCACTCGTGACATGGCAGCAGCCCCGGGCAATTCACCGATGGACGGCACATGTGCCGTTGGGGGCGTTTCTGGGTTCGGGCCCGGAGGGCGTGGCCCGGGTGGCCCGCTTCGAGCGCTGGCTCGGCTCGACCGTGACGGTGGGGCGCACCTACCTGCCGGGCGACGACTGGGAGGCGGTCGAGGGGCCACGGGGGATGCTGGCCGCGTGGGCGCACTGGAAGGCCGCCGACCAGCGGCGCATGCTCGTTCTCAACGTCCCGATGATGGCGCCGAACGAGGCGGGGATCCCGGCGCCGGTGCTGACCTCGCTGCTGCGCGGCGGCGCGCGCGGCACGTTCGACCACCACTACCGGACGCTCGCCGGGCGGCTCGTCTCCCTGGGCGTCGGCGACGCGGTCATCGTCCTCGGCTGGGAGATGAACGGCGAGGTCTACGCCGGGCGCTGCGCCCCGGATCCGTCCGCGTGGAAGGCCTATTGGCGCAGGATCGTCGGCACCATGCGCGCGGTGCGGGGCGCGCGTTTCCGTTTCGATTTCGCGCCGACGCGGGGGCGGGACGCGATTCCGTGGACGGAGTGCTATCCGGGTGACGACGTCGTCGACATCCTCGGTTCCGACAGTTACGACCAACCCGAGGGAAAGTCGTTCCAGGATTTCGTCGAGGAACCGTACGGTCTGCGCGAGCAGGCGGCGTTCGCCACCGCCCACAGCAAGCCCCTCTCCTTTCCCGAATGGGGCCTGTTTCGCAATTCCGACAATCCCGCCTACGTGCGGGGGATGCACGACTGGATCATGTCGCACGACGTCGTCTACCAGTCGATCACGGACTACTGCCCGCACGGGGTCTGGTCGTGCGGCGGCGGCAACCCGCGCTCCTCCGCCGCCTACCGGGAGCTGTTCGGCGGCGTGACCGCTCCGCCGCCGCCGAGCACGGGCCCGTTCACCCCGACACCCGCCGCCTCCGCACCGGCCCCCTCCGCACCGGCCCCCTCCGCACCGGCCGTCCCGGATGCCCCGGCATCGGCGACGGCCGTCCCGGCGCCCTCCGCGCCGGCCCCGCCCACGGCGCCAACGCCGCCCTCGCCCCCGGCGGTCTCCGCCAAGCCGTCGGTCACGCCGCCTTCCAAGCCGTCCAGGCCCCCCAGGCCGCCCGAGCCGGTGACGCCGCCGTGGACGGGTCCGCCCGCCACCGTCCGCGCGTCCACCAGGGCCTCCGCGGGGGTCTCCCCGAACCCGGCGACGTCGCGGGTGACGGCCGCGAGGAGCGCCACCGTCCGGCCGATGTCGTAGGCGGCGGACGCGGCGACCGCCGCGCGCCCCTCCCGCTCGGCGGTCCCGGGGAACAGCAGCCGCCCGGCCATCTCCTCGGCGAGCGCGGCGGGGTCCTCGACGGGCACCAGGGCGCCGAGCCCCGGGCGGACGACCTCGGTGATGCCCGGGATGTCCGTCCCCACGAGGGGGCGTCCGGTGGCGAGCGCCTCCAGCGCGGTCAGCGGCAGCCCCTCCCACCGGGACGGCAGCACGATGAGGTTGGACGCCGAGAGCCAGTCGCGGGGGTCCTCCACGGCCGGGACGAACCGGACCCCGGCCACGCGTTCGCCGCGCAGCCGGTCCAGGTCCTCGCCGTCCCCGACGATGGCGAGCTGGGCGGACGGGCAGCGCGCCGTGACGCCCGGCCAGGCCGCGACCAGCACGTCCTGCCCCTTCTGCCGGGTCAGCCGCCCGATGCACACCGCGAGCGGCACGGCGGCCTCCAGGCCGAGCCGGGTGCGGGCGGCGAGGCGCGCGGCGGCGTCGGCGGGCGTGAACCGGCGCCGGTCGACGCCGTTGCGGACGAGCCGGTACGGCCCCCGCACGCCCGCGCGCATGCCCTCGCGCAGCTCGCCGGTCCCGACGCAGACCAGGGCGTCGCTCCACCGGGCGCCGGCGCGTTCCCACAGGCGGCTGAGGGTGTCCAGCCGCCCGGTGGCGGCGAGCCACGACCAGCCGTGCGGCTGGAAGATCGTGGGCGTGCCGAGCGGGCGGCGCAGCAGCCGTCCGGCCAGGCCCGCCTTCGAGGAGTGCAGGTGGACGACGTCCGGGGCGAAGCCCTTCACCAGGCGGCGGAGGCTGAGCGCCTCCAGCAGCGTGCGGGGGCCGGGGGCGCGCCCGGCGTCCCAGTTCAGCCACGGCACGCCCGCCGCCATGCACCGCTCGGGCAGGTCGCCGCCCGGCGGGCAGGCGACCGCCACCTCCCAGCCGCGCCGGCGCTGGTCGCCCGCCGCCTGCCCGACGTAGACGGCGACCCCGCCCGCGTTCGGCTGGCTGACGTGCAGGACCCGCAGCGGGGTGTCGTCCCGCGGGTCAGTCATGGAGCAGCGGGGACGCGCTCCCGGACGGGCCGTGCAGGTGCGCCCCCGGCCCCCCGCGACGCCGCTCCGACAGGTACGCGCGGGTCCGGGCGAGCCCGGCGTAGGCGGCGGCCGAGGCGGTCCGCCCGAGGATGATCCGCTCGTTCCGGACGGGCGTCGGCCGCCACTTCAGCTTGTACGGCTCGTCGCCGCGCAGCAGGCTGACGCCCTGGCGGTGCCGGTCCCGGGCGAGGGCGAGGTCCTCGCGCAGCATCATCAGCGAGACGTCCACGCGGGACCGCAGGTCCGGAAGCGCCCCGTACAGGTAGGCGCCGACGTGGCGGTGCCCGATCAGGACGAGGTCGCTGGCGACCAGCCGGCCGTCCCACCGGTACTGCAGGACGGCGGCGCGCCCCTCGCGGACCATCCCGGCCGCCGCCTCGGCGAGGTGGCGGCGGAACCGCCCGCGGGTGTGCTCGGGGTTGATCGGGCGGCCCCGCCACTGCCGGACGTGCAGGTCGAGCAGCGCGTGCACGGCGTCCGGCACCCGGTCCGCCGGGACGCTCTCCGCCGTGATGCCGCGCACGTCGATCTTGCGGAGCTTGGCGCGCGTCTTCCCGGCGGTGCGGCGCGGGAGCCGGTCGAGGACGGCGTCGATGCCGCCGGATCCGGCGCTCCCGTCGCCGGCGGGCAGTTCGAGGCACACCGAGGACGGCGTCCGCCACGCCCGGCGAGGCCACTGGGCCGCCACCAGGTGCGCCGCCGAGCCCGGACGGACCTCCCGCAGGTCGAGCGCGCACCATCCGCGCTCGTTCAGCAGGGCCCGCGCGAGGTGCCGGACGGCGCCGTCCGCGTAGGCCGGGTCGATGAGGACGTCGGTGAAGTCGCTCTGGTCGGCGGCGATCGGGACGAGCACCGGGAACCCGTGCCGCGCGCCCGCCGCCAGCGGCGCCGCCGCGACGAGCCGGCCGCGGCACCGGACGGTGGCGAGGCGGAGCCGGCCGCGCGTCCCGTACCAGCCCCACCACGACTTGATCCACTCGTAGGACTGGAAGGGCGTCGCGGCGGGGCTGCGCTCGTAGAGGTCGCGCAGGTCGCCCGCCAGGGCGATGAGGGCCTGATCGTCCCGGTGCACCTCGGCCGACCACTCGGTCGAGGCGCCCGGCGGGGCGGTCGGCAGGGACGGCGCGGTCACGGTCACGAGCCCACCTCCACGCGTCCGGTGGGGACCTGACCGGGAACGGCGGCCGTTCCCGCCGCCGACGGGACGCGGCCCCGCTCCCGGCGGCCGGCCCGCCCGCTCCGTCCGCTGAGGACGGCGGCCGCGAGCCCGGCGAGCAGGACCCCCGACGCGGTGCCGACGGCGACGCCGAGCGGCAGGTTCGGCGACGACGGCGCGGCGGGCGGTTCGGCGAGCGTCATCAGCGCGACGCGGACGCCGGTGTCGGAGCGGTGGGACGTCCCGTAGCGGACGAGCGCGTCGGCGGCGGCGTTGGCGTACGCGGCGGCGTCGCGGGCCGTCCGGCCGCTCCCGGCGAGCTTGATCAGCGGGGTGTCCGGCGAGGTGGACGCCTGGATGTGCGCGCGGCTGGAGCCGCTCTCCCCGTCCGGCAGCGGCAGCGAGGAGTAGGCGAGGGTCTCCGGGAGCGGCGCGAGCCGTCCGAACGCCTGCGCGAAACTGACCGCCGCCGGGCCGGACTGGCCCTTCCCGGCGTCCACGACCAGGACGAACGCCGTCGCGGTGTAGGTGGTGGGCGCGAACACGGCGTAGCCGAGCCCGCCGAGGAACCCGGCGAGCACGAACGTGATGGGCAGGCCGAAGCGCCGCGCCTTCGCGGTGGTCCACTCGCGCAGGCGCCGGGCGGGCGGGCCGAACCTGCCGGCCCGCCGCACCGTTCTCGGCGGTCTCGGCTGCCTCCTCCTGGCGTCACGTCGCTGCATCATGAGCCCTTTCTCGTATCGGTTCGGCCCCGCCGGCGAACGGTTCGGGGCGGTAGAGCCGGGCGAGCTCGGCGGCCCGCTCGGCGACGGCGTAGCGGGCGACGGCCGGCGGCACCCGCGTCCGGTCGCGGGGTCCGCCCAGGACGCGCCCGAGTTCGGCGCTCCAGACCCCGGCGTCGGAGGGCAGGCGGCGCGCGTCCGGGGCGTCGCCCGGCGGGAGGCAGTCGAGGGCGGGGCAGGCGGTGTAGCGGACGGGCAGCCCGGCGGCCAGCCCCTCCAGCACGCCGAGCCCGAACGTCTCCTGGACGGACGGCGCCGCGAGCACGTCCATGGCGGCGAGGACGCCGGCGACGTCCGACGTCGCCCCGGCGAAGACCACGCGACCGGCGGCACCGCGCTCGTGCGCCTGCCGGGCGAGCGCCTCCCGCGCCGGGCCCGCGCCGGCGAGCAGCAGCCGGACGCCGTCCAGCCGCGCGACCGCCTCGACCAGCAGGTCGAACCGCTTGGTCGGGACGAGCCGCCCGACGCCGCCGACGACGGGCTCGTCCGGGCCGATCCCGAGGCGGCGGCGCGTCGCGGCCCGGCGGGCCGGGTCGAACGCGAACGCGGCGGCGTCGACGCCGTTCGGGATCACGACGATGCGGCCGGGGCGCACGCCCCAGGCGCGGAGCCGGGCGGCGACGGCGGGCGACACCGCGACGGTCGCGGACCCGAGCCGCTCGGTCGCCCGGTACAGGGCCCGGACGCCGCGCGTCGTGGCCCGTCCCTCGATGTGCCCTTCGCCGAGCGAGTGCTCGGTGGCGATGACGCGGGGCGCCCCGGCCATGCGCGCGGCGATCCGGCCGTACACGCACGCCCGGTAGAGGTGCGTGTGGACGACGTCGTACCGTCCCCGGCGGATCAGCCGGACCAGCCGGGGCAGCGCCCCGAGGTCCCGGTTGCCGCGCATCCCGATCTCGTGGACGGGCACGCCCGAGCGCCGGATCTCCGCGCCGAGGGCGCCCGCCCGGGTGAGGGTCGCGACCTCGCAGGACACCGGCAGGTGGCGCAGCAGCAGCGCGAGCTGGCGTTCGGCGCCGCCGTGCTCCAGCCCGGTGATGACGTGCAGGACCCGGGTCACACGCGGCTCCTCCTGCGCAGCTCGTGGCGGACGAGCTTGACGCGCAGCCGCAGCGGGCCGTCCCGGTCGCCGACGTAGGTGCGCGGCAGGGCGTGCCGTCCCGGCTCGCCGGGACGGATGTCGCACGCGTAGTCGTATCCGGCGGCGCGCACGGCCTCGACCTCGCGGGCGGTGGCGTGCCCGTACGGGTAGGCGAAGCCGGTGACGGGGCCTTCGACGAGGTCCTCCAGCACGGCGCGGCTCTCCTCCAGCTCCTCGCGCAGCTCGGTGTCGTCCGTCTCGGGGAGCGAGACGTGATGGCGGCCGTGCGAGGCGACCTCCATCCCCACGTCCGCGACGGCGCGGATCTGCTCGGCCGTCATGAGCGGCTTGCGCGGGCCGTCGTCCCACGCGTTGTAGGTGCCGATCCGCCCGGACACGACGAACACCGTCGCGCCGAACCCGTACCGCACCAGCGCCGGGACGGCCCGCGTCGCGAAGTCGGCGTACCCGTCGTCGAAGGTGAGCCCGACCAGGCCGCGGGACCGTCCGGCGGCGTGCGCGTCCAGCAGCTCGCGCATGCCGACGCCGCGCAGGCCGCGCGCCCGCATCCACGCCATCTGCCGCCCGAACCGCGCCGGCGACACCGTCACCAGGTGCGGGTCCTCATCGAAGTGGTCGACCGAGTGGTACATCAGCACCGGCGGCGCGTGCCGGACGCCCTCGGCCGTCCGCCCCGGCAGGAGGGCCGGTTCGGTCAGATGACTCGGTTCTGTCGGCTTGCTCACTGGTGTCCCCCGATTCGGTGCGGCCGCGCCGGTGGCGCCCACCGAGCGGCCGTGAAGCGATCCATGGAGCGACGAGGCCGGGTCCCGCCAGGGCGGCGAGCACGGCGAAGGCGGCGGCGACCGCGAGCCCGCCCGCCGCCAGCCGGACGATCACCGGCGCGTCCACGGCCCCGGCGGCGAGCGCCCCCGCCGCGCAGGCCCCCGCGGCGGCGAGCACGAGCCGCGACACGTCCGCGGCGATCCGGCGCAGCGGGACGGGCGCGACGCCGCGCCGCAGCCCGGCCAGCATCAGGACGGCGGCGAGGGTGATCCCGGCGGCGTTCGCGGCGGCCAGCGCGAGCGTCCCGGCGGACGCGGCGAACGCGCCGCCGATCGCCGCCGTGACGGCCAGGCCCGCGGCGAGCACGGCCGCCGGGCGCCAGGTCGGCCTCCTGCGCGCGAAGAACGCGCGGGCGGCGAGACCGACCGCCATCTGCCCCCACAGGCCGAGCGCGTACACGCGCAGGATGGCCGCGGTGCTCGCGGTGTCGGCGGACGTGAACTCGCCGTGCTCGAACAGCACCCGGATGATGCCCGGCGCGCACGCCACCAGGAACGCGGTCGCGGCCAGCACCATCGCGCTCGCGACGGCGAGGTCCTGCCGGATGCGGCGGGCGACCTGCGCGGTGTCCCCGTCCGCCGACGCGCGGGCGAGCCGCGGGAACGTCACCGTCACGATCAGCAGCGACAGCACCATCGGGACCTGCGCGACCTTCTGCGCGTAGTTCAGGTGCGAGATCGACCCGGCGGCCAGCCCGGCCCCGAGGAACCGCTCCACGAACACCTGCGACTGCCGCGTCACCGTGTAGACGACGATGGGGGCGATGGCCGCCAGACCGAGCCGCACGTCCACGTTCCCGGACGGCTCCGCGCCCTGTTCCCCGGGCGCCTCCCGCAGGCACCGGAGGAACGCCGGGAGCTGCACCGCGACCATCAGGAAGCTGCCGCAGGCCACCCCGACCGCCGCGCTGGTGATGCCGACGGCGCCGGACAGGCCCGCGATGAGCGCGAGGATGCCGACGTTGTAGGCGAGGTAGATGGCGGCGGGCGGCCCGAACCTGTGGTGGGCGCGGAGCGTCGCGCTCATGAAGCCCGCGACGCCGAACGTCACGACGGTCACCGCGGTCAGCCGGACGCACTGGACGGCCGGGCCCTGCTCGGCGAGGCCGGGCGCGAGGACGTCCACCACGGCGGGCGCCGCGACCGCGAGCGCGCCGGTGACGACCGACAGGCATAGCACCATGCGGGGCAGGGCCGCGCCGACGAGGGAACGCAGGCCGTCCCCGCGTGCGAGGAGCCGCGTGACGACGGGGACCATGAGCAGCGCCATGGCGTCCTCGATCAGCAGCGGCGAGACGGTCTCGGGGATCGTCCAGGCGACGAGGAACGCGTCGGTGCTGCCGCTGGCGCCGAACAGGTCCGCCATCACGAGGTCGCGCAGGAACCCGAGCCCCGTGCCCGCCGCGATGAGCACCCCCGACACCATCGCGGCCCGTCCCACGGAACTGCCGGGAAGACGCCCGCTGCGCTCGGTCACCGCGCCCGCCCCGCGGGGGACGCCATGACCGGGGAAGCGCCGGCCGCGCCGAACGCGCGCGCCGCCGTGAGGCCGAGGACGACGCCGACGAGCGCGCACGTCGGCCCGCCCAGGTCCGCGTACAGGAAGTTGATCAGAAGGAAGGCCAGGAGCGCGACGCTCGCCAGCCAGAACGGGTCGCGGGTGTCGCGGCGCCTCCCCAGCCCGGCGGCGATCGCGGCGAGCAGCGCGGCGAACCCGGCGAGGCCCACCACCCCCTGCTCGGACAGGAACAGCAGGTACTCGTTGTGCGGCGACAGGAGCGGCTGCCGCACGTAGCCGTTGACGGGGTCGGCGGTCTCGCTGCCGGACGACAGCTCGATCGTGGCGTACGTGTCCCGGTAGGCCGGGAAGTTCTTCACCCCGACGCCGGTGACCGGGTGGTCCTCCCAGATCCGGACGGCGGCCGCCCACAGGTTGTAGCGGTCGTCCACGGACTGGTCCGGGTCGCTGACCGAACCCACCGTCGACTTCGCGCGCTCGACGACGGCCTGCGACCCGCCGCCCGCGACGCCGAGCAGCACCAGCATCAGCGCGCCGCAGCAGGTCAGCACCTTGACGGCCGTCCACCGGTCGAACAGCACCAGGGTGAGGACGGCGGCGGCGCCGAGCGCGATCCACGTCCCGCGGCTGAGCGCGAGCGCCAGAGCGGCGCCCATGACGGCGATCCCGGCGAGCGCGGACGGGACGGCCGCCGCGCCGTGCCCGGGCGCCGTCAGCGCGAACGCGGTCAGCACGAGGAACGCGAACCCGACGACGACCGACATGGCCATCACGTCGAGCGCGCCGAACGTCCCGACCGCGCGGATGTTCTGGCCGCCCATCGACGCGCCGTTCCCGGTGACCGCCTGCCAGATCCCGTACACCGCCTCCGCGAGGCCGAGGCCGAGCACCGCCCAGCAGACGGTGGCGAGGTCGCGCCGGTCCCGGACGAGCACGACCACGGCGAGCGGCACCAGCACGAAGACCTGGAGGTCGCGGACGAACCCGGCGAGGCTCGTGCCGATGTCGGCCGAGTGCACGGTGCTGATCCCGAGCGCCGCGACCAGCGGCCCGAACGCCGGCAGGGCCCGGCGCGGCAGCCGCGCCCGGCCCGCGGCCAGCATCCCGGCCGCGAACAGCACGAGCACGGCGCTGGCGACGTCCGCGGCCGTGACCTGAAGGCCGGACCCGACCGCGTGCGCGCCGGGCGGGATCCCGGCGCACGCCACGGTCGCCGCGACCAGCAGGCTCGGGCGCCTCGGCAGCGGCCTCGCCAGGAGGGGAGCGGCGAAGGTGTGCGCCGTCACGCGGGGTCCCGGAACAGCATCGCCCGCGCCGTCAGCAGCAGGATCTTCAGGTCAACGGTGAACGACCAGTGGTCGATGTAGTGGTTGTCGAGCCTCGCCCGCAGCTCGATGGAGGTGTCGCCCCGGAATCCGTGGATCTGCGCCCACCCCGTCATCCCGGCCGGGACGCGGTGCCGCGCCGCGTAGCCGGGGCAGGTCCGGGAGAACTGCTCCACGAAGTGCGGCCGCTCCGGGCGCGGGCCGACGAGGCTCATGTCGCCGCGGATGACGTTCCACAGCTGCGGGAGCTCGTCCAGCGACGTGGCGCGCAGGAAGCGGCCGACCCGCCCCATCCGCTCGTCGTCCTTGACGGTCCAGCGGGTGTCGGCCTCCCGCTCGTCCGCGGGCTTCAGCGTCCGGAACTTCAGCAGGACGAACTCGCCGCCGCCGAGCCCGATCCGCCGCTGCCGGAACAGCACGCCGGGGCCGCCCTCGGCCCGGACGGCGACCGCGCACGCCGCGAGCAGCGGCAGCGCGAACACCAGGACCAGGGACGCGACGACGACGTCGAGCACCCGCTTGGCGCGGCGGGCCGCCGGGGCGCGCAGCCCCCACTCGACCCGCGCGCACGGCAGCCCGGCGAGGTACTCGCGCCGTCCCGGCACCACCGGCACGACGTCCGAGGGCGACTGGACGAGCAGCGTCTCGCAGGGCAGCGCGAACGACGTCCGCAGCACCGCGTCCAGCCGGTCGGGCCGCACGTCCTCGGCGACCACGACCAGCGTCTCGATCCCGTGCGCCTCGACGAGCGACGGCAGGTCGGCGGTCTCCCCGAGGACGGGCGCCGCGCCCGGGGTCCCCTCCGGGTCCCCCGCGGACACCTGCCCCGCCACCACGAGCCCGAGGTCGCCGCGCGCGCGCAGCACGTCGAGCACATGGGCGGAGGTCCCGCCCGTCCCGACGACCAGCGCGGACCGGCCCCGGGAGCGGCGGGTCCGGTACGTCCGGGCCATCGCGTTCACGCACGCGCGCGAGCCGAGCTGCACCGTCCCGCACAGGGCCGCCGTCCACAGCCAGGCCGACGCGTCCGCCCGCAGCAGCGCCACGATCCCGCAGACGAGCAGCGTGCGGAGAAGGAGCGGCGGCGCGTCGGTGAGCAGGGACGGCGCGCGGCGCGCCCGGTACAGCCCGCCGGCGCCGTTGAGCGCGACGACCGCCAACCCGGCGATGTCCGGCAGCACGCCCCCTCCGGTGAGTGCCGCGGCGGTGGCCATCGTCCAGCCGTCCAGCACGGCGAGGCCCACCGGGCACAGCCCGGCCAGCATCCGCGCCCCTCGCGGAGCGGCCGGCCGGCCGCCCGCCGAAAGGAGTTCCGGAGGGGCCGCGCCGGAGTCGACGGAGAAACTCAGCCCCTGGGCTCTCATCGCGCGTCCCCTTCACAGACAAGCACCTTGCGGGGGCCGTCGCTGGCGGCCAGTGATCAGCATCGCACCTGGTCAGAGCGCGAATCGCCGCCTTTAACCGGGGCCGCCGCAGTCTTGAATAGAAGATCGACGGGACGGTCCCCGCGGGCCGCGCGCCGGGCCGTGGCCCCAGAAAGATCATGCGAAGTGGCCACCGCATGCGAACCTCTGCGAGACCATGGACGTCTATAGGTGAGTCGGACGCCGAGACCGGCCGTCCCGCCCCCGGCGGGACGGAATAAAGGCCGTTCCGTAACCGATCTTGTTGCCGGTCCCGCATCGCGCGGGAACCGGCGGGCTGTTGAGGGAGAACGGTGCGAGGTAAGGCGTTGGTGATGGCGCTCGTCCTGGGCCTGGCGACCGCGTGCGGTGGAAGCAGCGGCGACGGCGGCGGCGGGACGACCACGAAGGGCGACGACGGCGCCCCCCAGGTGACGATCACTCCGGCGGACGGCAGCGGAAAGGCGCGCCCCGACCAGGGCGTCACCGTGACCGCCGCCGGCGGCAAGTTGGGCGACGTCAAGGTGAAGCTGAAGGGCGCCGACGTCCCCGGCAGCCTCTCCGCCGACAAGACCAAGTGGCGCTCGACGTGGACGCTCCAGCCCGGCGGCAGCTACCAGGTGTCGGCCACGGCGACGTCCGAGAAGGGCAAGTCGACCACCGCGACGAGCGCGTTCCGCACGACCCGCACGACCGCCGCCACCCGCGTCAACAACGTCGTGCCCAGCCAGAACGAGACGGTCGGCACCGGCATGCCGGTCTTCGTCCAGTTCAACAAGGCCGTCCCGGAGAAGGCCAAGCCCGCCATCGAGCGCGCCATCGAGATCTCCTCCACCACCCCCACCGAGGGCGCCTGGCGCTGGCTGAGCGCGGGCGAGTCCTTCAACGGCCTGCCCTCGGTCGTCTTCCGCCCGAAGCACCCGTGGAAGCCGCACCAGACCGTCACCGTCAAGGTCCACTTCGCGGGCCTGAAGATCGGCGACAACGTCTTCGGCGACCGCGACACGGTCCGCACCTTCAAGATCGGTGACTCCCACGTCGTCAACATCAGCGCCACGACGCACCGCGCCGTCGTGAAGAAGAACGGCCGCACCGTCCGCACCTGGGGCGTCAGCCTCGGCAGCGGCGGCGACGTCCAGGGCGACGGCGTCGACCACCTCCTCACCACCAGCGGCGTCCACCTCACCATGGACCACGTCCGCCTGGAGCGCATGCGCCCGCCCGGCAAGAAGAAGGGCGACCCCGGCTGGTACGACGAGAAGGTCCCGTGGGCGACCCGCATCTCCAACAGCGGCGAGTACATCCACCAGAACATGGACGACCCGACCTGCCTCGGCCGGCGCAACTGCAGCCACGGCTGCGTCCGCTCGCCTTCGGGCGACGCGCAGTGGTTCTTCCACTGGTCCTACCGCGGCGACATCGTCAACATCACCGGCACCAAGCGCAGCCTCCAGTGGACCAACGGCTGGGGCTACTGGCAGCTCTCCTTCTCCAAGTGGACCAGCGGCAGCGCCCTCGGCAAGCCCGTCACCACGTCCCACGCCTGAGCCGTCCAGGCCGCTACCCTTCGTGACCGACAGGTCGCGAAGGGAGTGCCCGGGTGGCGGCGAGGATCATCCTTCACATCGGCGTGCAGAAGTCGGGCACGACGTTCCTGCAACAGGTGCTGCAAGCGAACGCCGACGCACTCGTCAAGGCGGGCGTCCGCTACCCCGTCAGCCCCGACTGGGCCCGGGGGAAGCGGACGGTCGCGAACCACGAATGGGCGAGCTACGGCCTGCTGGGCGCGGAGTTCCCCTGGGTGTCGCACGACCGTGCCTCCGAGGAGGCGACCTCCTGGCAGGTCCTGCTGGACGAGGTGAAGCGGACGCCCGGCACGGTCCTCCTATCGGCCGAGGCCCTGTCGGTCATCCGAACACCCGCGATCCACCGCCTTTTCGACGCACTGGGCGCCGACGACATCGAGGTCGTGGTCACGGCCCGCAGCCTGGGCCGGGCTCTGCCCTCCCTCTGGCAACAGCACATCCGCAACGGCCGCACGGTGAGCTTGGAGACCTACCTGACCGGTCTCGCCAATGAGCGGCGGAAGGGCCGGGACCACGTCGAGACGGACCGATCGGCCCACCTGTGGCGGGCGTTCGATCTGGGCGGCCTGGCCCGACGCTGGTCGGACGCGGGAGCCACCCGCGTCAGCATCGTCACCACTCCGGGCAAGCCCCCGCACCTCCTGTGGCAGCGCTTCGCCGAGGCGATCGACCTTCTCGCCCTCGCCGAACCGCCCACCATGCCCACCGACCGAGCCCACACCGGCCTGACGGCCCCGGAGACGCTGGTCCTGTCGTCCATGAACGCGGCCATCCGCCAGGCATCTTGGAGCGGTCGGCACGCCGGCTGGATCCGCCAGGCCGTCACGGCCCGCTTCCAGGCCCGCTCCCAACGAGGCAGCAAGGTCGCCGCCCCACCCGAATGGCGGGACCGCCTGGCGCAGTGGAACGAGGAGGATCTGGCCGCCCTCCGGGACACCCCCGCGCGCATAGTCGGCGATCTCGAAGACCTGCGCTACGACCCGTCCGCCGAGACGACGGCCCCGCCGACCCATGAGGAGATAGCCCAGGCCGGCGCCGAAGCGGCCCTGGCCCTGGCAACGGTGGCCCTCCAGGAAACCCTGATCCAGCGCAACATCCGCCGCCTGCGCCACCGCCTCACCAATTAGCAGGAAACAGCCGCCCCTTCAGAACGGAATCGACCCGCTCCGCCGCAGCCTTGGCGTCCCCGCAAGGGAAGAGGACCTGCCCGCGCTGGACATCCTGGTAGACCCACGCACCGCCAACGGCCCGCGCCCTCACGACCACGCCCACGTCTTCCGCGACCCCACTCGCGTACACCCAGAGCAGCGGCGTGGGGAACTCGCGCCCGTACAGCTTCACGCACCGCCACCCGAGCGCCCCGACCGCAAGCGCCAGCAGATCCAGATACCGGACGGCCCTCTGCCGTTTCCTCCTCCGCCTCAGCACGAGACCCTCGCCCACACCCACTTGCCGGGGACGACCTCGGTCACCCCGCACTCGGACGCCAGCGCCTGCACAAGCGGCAACCCCCACCCGCCCGTCCCGTCGTCGTACCCGTCTTCCAGCGCCCGAGCGTCCGCCCCGAAATCCCCCGGCCCCATCACCGGCCGAGTCACAGGCCTCTCCTCAGACGGATCCCACACCGCCACCAGAACGCTCCGCACCTCCCGCACGCACCTGACCCGAACCTCCCTCTCCGCCGCGACCCGCACCGCATTGGTGACGAGCTCCGCCACGATCAGCAGAACACTCTCCGCCACCCTCTCCAGCCCCCATTCCGAGAGCCGCAACCCGACCACCGTCCGCACCATCCCCGGCACGGTCGGATCAGCAAGGCAAGAAATGTCCACCTCGCCCGCATCCACGGCTTCTAACGCCATTTCCGCCACCTCCCTTCTTTGCATTCCAGAGACAAGCGTGACCGCGCCGGGCTAATTTCGAAAGGTTCGTGAAGCAGATGCAACGACGGAGGAAAGCGAATGAGCCGCGCCGACTCCCTGCGCCCCGACTTCTCGCTCTGGCATCTCATCGCCGTTGAGCTGCGCAGACAGCGCCAGATGCGACGGATCTCCGGAGCCGCCCTGGCCGTCATACTCGACTGCGATCGGTCGACTGTCGCACGCTATGAATCGGGGGACGTCCAACTCCCCACAGGGCGCGCCAGGGTCTTAGATCATGAATGGGGCCTTCAAGGCCTCTTCGAGAATCTGGTCAAACACGCCAAGAACGCCCGCGACCTCGACTGGTGGGAAACATTTAAGGAATACGAGCGCCGAGCGAACCTCATCAAGACCTACGAGCCCTCTCTGATCCCCGGGCTCCTCCAACGCGAGGCCTACGCCCGCGCCATCTTCACGTCCAGCCGCAGGACGGACGTCGACGACGCGGTGACAGAGCGCCTGGCCCGTCAGGAAATCCTCACCCGTCAGTACCCCTGCAAGCTCATGGCCATCCTCGACGCCGCTGCTGTGTTGCGCTCCTTCGGCGACGTGGACGTCATGCGCGACCAACTCGGCCACCTTCTCGAAGTCTCCGAGTGGCCGAACGTCTACCTGCGAGTGACCTCGGACAAGCTGATCGGCTACGGCGGTGTCGGAGGCGGATTCACCGTGATGCAGACTCCCACCGGCGACCTCGGCTTCGCCACCGTCGGCTCCACGGGGCACATCTCTCTTGATCCCATCGATATCCAGGAACAAGCGATACGGTATGACGAGATCGGCATGTCCTCACTATCCATCGAGGCATCCCGTGCCTTCATCGCCAAGACGCTGGACTCGCTCTCATGAACATTCACTGGCGCAAATCCACTCGGTCGGAAGATCACGGTAACTGCGTCGAGCTGGCCGCGCTCCCCCGCGCCATCGGCATCAGAGACAGCAAAGCGCCCGACGCAGGCCACCTCGCCCTCACCCCCCGCGCCTTCGCCGACCTCCTCACCCGCGCCAAGCAGGACACTCTGCCGCGTTGACCCGATGGCCGCCAGGACGCCTGAGGAGTCGACGGCCTCGACGTGGAGACGTTCGACCGCTTCGAGGCGGATCAGGTGTCGGCTTCGATGGCGAAGGTGTTGCCGTCCGGGTCCTGGAACCAGGCGATGCGCCCGCCGCCGGCCCGCGGGGTGATCCCCTTGGCGTCGTGCTCGTACTGGTCGTAGCGGACGAGCTCGACGCCGGACGAGGTGAGCTCGTCCACGATGCGGTCGATGTCGTCGACGTACCATGTCGCCAGCGTCGCCGAGGACTTCCCCCCGGCGACCGACTGGTACACGTTCAGCGCCGGCCCGCCGCCGGAGCCGTAGACGCGGCTGCCACCGGCGATGTGCGCGCTCGGGCCCGAACGCAGCACCGGCAGGCCCAGCTTGCCTTCGTAGAACTCGACCGCCCTTCGGATGTCGGACACGGCGACCGAAGTCCTGAGTTCGTGAGCGCTCAAGGGCATGACTCACTCTTTCACAGGATCATGTCCAGGGATCTTTGACCGTCGGGCCCGACGAAGGAGCCGACCCGCCGGAAGCCGTTCTTCTCGTAGCCGTCGAACGTGCTGAACCTGCGGCTCTCGGTGGACGGCCGGCGAGGAAACCGAGGCCAGGCTCGCAGCGTCCGCCCGGGCCGGCGTCGGCATGCCGGGTGCTCAGATCGTTCGTTGCTGCATGGGTGATGGTCGGCTGTCTGGCGGGTCTCGTCACTCGATGGCGACGTCAGCGGCTGCGTCGGTGGCGGCGCCGGCGAGGATGGCATCCAGAAGGCCCGGGTAGCGAGCGTCCAGGTCGGGGCGGCGCAGCCGGAGCAGGTTCTCGCGACCGGACGGCTCCTGGAAGATGACGCCGCTCTCGCGGAGCACCCGCCAATGGTGGGTCATGGTCGACTTCGCCGGGATGCCCAGGGTGACCAGGACGCTTCCGCAGTTGTGCTCGCCGCCCTCGTCCAGCACCCGGACGGCGGCGAGCCGCACCGGATGGCCGAGCGCCGTCAGGACACCGTCGACACGGATCTGGTGACGCTCGGGATGCCGGTACCTCATGGTTCCACAGTACCTCGACAGTCGAACCGTCACTTGCCGACCGTACGTTGGTACGTCAATATACGTACAGTCGTACCTCGGTGGAGCCTCCACCGTCCATTCCTCATCAGCGAAGGGCGCTCTCGCATGTCCGAAACACCTGGTCCCGCCGCCGGACGGCGGTTGGGCTGGATCCTGGCCCTGCTGGCACTCGCGCAGCTCATCTACTCGCTGGACCTGAACATCGTGTTCGTCGCGCTGCCGGAGATAGGCGCCGACCTCGGTTTCCCCGGGCAGACGCAGCAACTGGTGGTGAGCGCCTACGTCGTCTTCGCCGGAGGCTTCCTGCTGCTCGGCGGCCGGGCCGCCGACCTGCTCGGCCGCCGCCGGGTCTTCGTCCTGGCGCTGGCGGTCTACGCCGTGTCGTCCCTGGCGGGCGGGCTGGCGGCGAGCCCCGAGGTGATCATCGTCGCGCGGGCCGTGCAGGGCGTCGGCGGCGCGCTGCTGCTGCCGTCCACGCTGTCGCTGATCAACACCCTGTTCCCGGAGGGGGCGCGGCGCAACCGGGCGCTGGCCGTGTGGGGCGGCGCGGGGGCGTCCGGGCTGACCATCGGCGCGCTGCTCGGCGGCGTCCTCACCGAGAGCCTCGGCTGGCCCGCGGTCTTTTACGTCAACGTCCCGCTGGCCGGTTTCGCGGCGCTGGCCGCGCTCGCGGTGATCCCGCGCGATCCGGCGCGCGGACGGCGGCGCCGGTTCGACCTGCCCGGGTCGCTGACCGTCACCGGCGGCACCACGCTGCTGGTGTTCGCCCTCGTCGAGGGACCCGAGCTGGGCTGGGCGAGCCCGCTCGTGACGGGTGCGCTCGTGCTGGCCGCCGCGCTGCTGGCGCTGTTCACGGTGATCGAGACCCGCAGCGCCGACCCCCTGATGCCGTTCCGGCTGTTCGGTAACCGCAGTTTGAGCGTCGGGACGACCGTCACCTTCGTCTACATGGCCACGTTCGGCGTCCTGCCCTACTTCCTCACTGTGCTGATGCAGAGCGTGCACGGCTACAGCGCGCTGCAGACCGGGCTGGCGTTCCTCGTCCCCTCGCTCGCCATCGCGACCGGAACCCAGCTCGGCGAGCGGCTCGCGACCCGGATCGGCACCCGGACGACCCTGCTGATCGGGTTCGCGATCGGCGCCGCCGGGACGGCGGGACTGGCCTTCGGGTTCGACGCGGACGCCGGCTACGGGCTGCTGGCGCCCGGCCTGGTGGTCTCGGGCGTCGGGCAGGGCATCGTCTGGACGGCCATGTGGATCGCGGCCGCGGCCGGCTCGGCCCCGCACGAGCAGGGCGTGGCCAACGGCATCGCCTCCACCGCGCTCAACCTCGGCAACGCCATCGGACTGGCGGTCTTCACCGCCCTCGCAGAGATCGGCACCGGCGGCAGGACCGGGCAGGCGCTTCGCGAGGCCACGGCGCACGGCGATTTCCTGGTGGTCCTGCTGACCGCGGCGGGAATGGCCGCCGGCCTGCTCGTCGTCCGCGCCCTGCCTCGCCGGCCGCCCCTGACCGGCGAGGCGGAGCCCGAACCTGCCCGCCTCCCCGTCTGACCCCCGCCGCCGTGCCACGGCAGGCGGTTCCCCGAGCCGCCTGCCGTGGCGTTCCGCGCGGTCGGAGTACCGCCGGTGATGCGGCAAGCTCTTGAGCAGGCCGGAGAAGGGCGGGATCGGGGTGAGCGGTGTCCAGGATGAGCTCGTGGTCCGCCCGGACTTCCGGGCTGGGCTGGTCGTTCTGGTAGTCCTGGCGGTGGCCGGCGCGGTCATCGTCGCCGCGATCCTCATCGGCGACGCCCCGGCCGTGTTCGCCCTGATCGTGGGCGGTCTGTTCACCGGGCTGATCCCCCTGGCGGCCGGGGCCCTGCTCAGCTCCCGGATCACCCTGACGGCTCACGAGATCGTCGTCCAGGGGCTGTTCGGCCGGAAGCGCCGGCCACGCTCGCACGTCGCGGAGGCGGTGCGCGCGAGCATCATCGCGCCCCGCGGAGGGGCGGGCGAGAGCCTGTTCTTGCTCGACGCGCAACGCGCCCTGTTCTTCAGGGTGCAGGGCGGCCTCTACGAACGCGACGATCTCACCCGGTTGGTGGACGCGCTCGGCGTGCCGTGCGGCGGGCCCGACGGACCCGTCAGCGCCAAGAAATTCGCCGAGACGTATCCGGGCCTTGTGTCGTGGGTCGAGCAGCATCCCTACCGCATTGCGTTCGCGGTCGCCGGCGTCGTGTGCGCCGCCGCCACGGCGGTGGCGCTCGTCTCGCTCGCCACGGCGTCCTGACCGGCCGCCGACCTGCCGTTTCGATATACGGCCAAGGAGGAGCGGGCTCCCCGCTCCTCCTGCCAAGGCGCCGCGCCGTGGGATCACTCCACGGCCGGGGGCCGCTCTGCGATGGAGACCTTCAGCTGTGCCGAGTTGGTCAGGACGCTCCCGACCGGAGCTTCGGCCTGCCCGGCGTTGGTGACGACGCTGCGGCGGCCGAGGAACTCGTAGGTCTTCTCGTCGAAGATGTACTCCTCGCGGACACCGCTACCGGCCGGGTCCAGCGTGACGGCGACGCCGGTCCTGCCTGCCGCGTCCACCGCGCGGCCGACGGTGGTGACGCCGTGGATGGCCGCCGCCGCCCGGAACAGCGCGGCCCGCTGCGCGCGGGGCATGTAGGCCTCGGTGAGCATTCCGCCGACGTTCTGCCACGCCGTGGCGTCGGCTCCGGGGCCGGTGCCCAGGCCGGTGTACAGGTGCTCGTACATCTTGGCCGGATCGGTCGGCAGACGGCTCAGGTAGGCGTAGTCGCTCCGCAGGTGCTCGGCACGGTCGTCGAAGTCGGCGGCCTTGGACATCGAGCTGCGTCCCACGTTCTGGCGGGCCACGGCCGGGATGGGCCACCCCGGGTACGGCTTGGGCTCCAGCGTCCTGGACTGCAGGACGCCGTGTGTGGCGTCGCCGTCCACGGGCAGCCAGATCTTCCGTTCCTGCCGGTCCAGGTAGCGTTCGTGGCGACCGCCGGAGTTGCTCTCGACGGTGTCCATGGTCCGCGAGTCGAAGACCAGGAACTGGCCGGGACGGGGGTGCAGCTCCGGGGACTTGGCCGCGTTGTCGGCGGCCCGCTTGAGGACCTGCACCGACGCCACCGGCATCGTGTGAACCACCGGCGGGGAGGCGGGCTCCCCGCCCGCGTTGACCGCGATGGCTCCGGCCGCTGCGGCGGCGACGCCCAGCCCCGCCGCCAGACCGATCCGCAGCCGCATCGCCCGGCGGGGACGGCCGGGAACGCGCTGCCCTGTGGGGCGCCCGGCGTCCGGTGCCGCGTCCCGCATGACGCTCAGCAGCCGGTGCTCCTCGGCCCGCACGTCGGTCAGGTCGAGTTCGGGAACGTCCGAGCGGAACCGCTCGAGCTCGGTCATCTCATTCATGGACGGGCTCCTCACTGACGTAGATCACGGGATCGGTCGCACCGAGGTGCCTGCGGAGCTTCTGCCTGGCCCGGTTGATGCGGGACCGCACCGTCCCGACGCGCACGTCCAGGGCCTGCGCGGCCTCGGCGTAGCTGAGATCACCCCAGGCGACCAGCAGCAGCGCGTCGCGGTGCCCCCTCGGCAGCGCCGCCAGCGCACTCGCCAGCGCCCTGCCGGACGCCCCCGCGCTGATCCGCTCGTCACTGCGTTCGGTGAACGGCTCCATCACCGGGTCGGTGCCCATCCGCTCCAGGACGCGCAGCTGCCGCACCTCCGTCCGCACATGCCGGCCCATCAGATTGGTGGCGATCCCGTACAACCAGGGCCGCGCGTTCGGACGGGACAGGTCGTACCGGTCGCGCTGCCGGAACGCCGCCAGGAACGTCTCGGCCACCACGTCCTCGGCGGCGTCGGCGCCCAGCCGCCGGATCACGTACCGCTTGATGTCCGGGGCGTACCGGCGGAACACCAGGGCGAACGCCTCGGGCTCCTGCCGGGACCGCCTGATGACGGAGGCGTCATCGGCGTCCTCTTCACTCGCAGTGCTCATACACGGCCTCTCGGCTTCGGGTCGTCACACCCGTTGTTGCCGAGCCGCCCCCATCCGGTTCCCACCTCCTCGGGGAACCCGGGGAAGAACTGCCCCTTGTCCTATCGTCCGAGCCGTCTCACGCTTCACCACCGGGTGCGGTGAAGACGGAAGAGGAGCCGAGGTCGAGGATCATGTCGAGAGACGTGCGGCCGTCCGCCCCGGTGAAGGGGCCGACCTGCTGGAAGCCGTTCTTCTCGTAGTAGCGGATGGCGCGGGGGTTGTCGGCCAGGACGCCGCCCCACAGGATGATCCTGTGTTTGCCGAGCCGCCGGGCGACGTCGCAGATGAGGGGGAAGACCAGTGTCGCCAGCCCCTTGCCCTGGTAGTCGTCGGCCAGCGTGGCACCGAACCGGCAGTCGGTCTCCTCGTCCAAGCGGATTCCCGCCTTGCGGTAGCGCTCGACATCGCCTTCCGGCAGGGAGAGGCTGAACTCCAGCAATCCCACGATCCTGGCCGACGCTTCTTCCTCCAGCACCAGGCGAAGCTTGTCGTAGCGCGCGATCGCCGCACATAGCTCCTGCGCGGCCGCCAGGTCGTGGCCGTCGAACGTGCTGAACCGGCGGGACTCGGAGGACAGCCCGGCGAGGAAACCGGCCAACCTCTCGGCGTCGGTTCGGACCAGGGGACGGAAGACGAGAGGCACACCGTCGGACGACTCCAGACGGCTCCGCCAGGCGTCGGGATCCTCAGCAATGCGCGCCAGGCTGACCATGACTCTCCTAGTTCTGCGGTGCCTACGTTGACTTGCGGCGTGTTGCCCTTATGAGGGCGCTGATAAGGGCGACACGCCGCAAGTCAACGCTCTTGCCGTGCGGCGTGGTCAGGTCGTTCTCCGCACCAGCGTCCTGTGGACGGGAGTGCGGCCATGATCAGGGCAGCGGTCGCCAGGATGAAGACGACCACCAGGGGACCCCAACCGTATTCATCTCCCCTGGCGCACATGCGCTGCGCCACCAGGCCGGCGGTTATCGCGATCGTCCAGCGTCCTGCCGCCCGGTGCTGGGACAGCAGCCACGCGCCGCAGGCGAGCACGACCGGCTCCGCAAAGCCCGCCGCCAGATCCACATAGGACAGCACCGCGCCCGGCGAATCGGGGAGGCTCAGGTCGAGGGCGGAGCGGAGGAGCATGATCAGAAGTCCGGGAACGCACAGCAGGGCCAGCGCCATCGCGGTGATCGCGGTTATCGCGCCGCCGGCGCCGGCGGCCTGGACCGCCACCGTGGGGCGGCCCGTCATGTGGGGCTGTGGAGTCCAGGGGTGTCCGCTGCGCTGTTCGGGAGGGACATGCTGCGACCCCATCGGCTCGCCGCGAAACGGCGGGCGGGTGTCGAGGCCGCGCAGGCGATCGGCGACGGTGGCCGCGTCCCTCGGGCGTGCGTCGGGCTGTTTGGCCAGCAGGTTCAGGACCAGGGCGCTCAGGCGGTCGTCTATGTCGGACCGCACGGATCGCGGAGGGACCGGCGTCTTGTTGAGGTGCTGGTAGAGGATGGCGCCGGCGCTCGAGTCGGTGTCCACCCAGGTGGTCCCGGTGAGCAGCTGGTAGAGCACGCAGCCGAAGGCGTACAGGTCGGTGCGCTCGTCGACGGCGTGGCCCTCGATCTGCTCGGGCGCCATGTAGACCGGCGTCCCCGCGGACGACCCGGTGGCGGTGATCCTGGTGGCGTCGGCGAGGCGGGCGATCCCGAAGTCGCAGACCTTCACCTGCCCGGCGTCGGTCAGGAAGAGGTTGGCCGGCTTGATGTCCCGATGGACGACACCGTGCCGGTGGGCCGCGGCCAGGGCGTCGAGGATCTGCACCGCCCAGTCCGTCACCTGCGCGACGGGCGGTCCGCCCGGACTCCCGCGCAGGACCGAGGCCAGGTCGCGCCCCCGCATCAGCTCCATCACCAGGAACAGCAGGCGCAGGCCCCCGTCGGTGTGCTCGTCGACGTCGAACACCGTGGTGATGCCGGGGTGGTTCAGGGTCGCGGCGATCTCCGCCTCCCGCCGGAACCGCGCGACCCCGGCCCCGTCGACGTCCCCGCTCAACGGGAGGATCTTCACCGCCACCGGGCGGCGCAGGCGAAGGTCGACGCCCCGCCACACCTCCCCCATGCCGCCCTTGCCGAGAGGCGCCTCCAGCCGGTACCGCCCGGCCAGCTCCAGACCCTCGCGCATCGGCTCTCCTCAGCTCGGCAAGACGACCCGCATATCATATAGACGTCCGTGTCTTTATATGCTCCGTGCGGTAGGCGAGGGATCGGACTTGCACCCGGCGATCCTGGGCCGGGACCGGCAGCGCCGGTTCAGGCCAAGGGCCGCGTGCTCGGCGGGGGCTCAGGGCGCGAGGCGGGTGCCTCGGCGCCAGACGGCGCGGGTGTTGAGGGTGTCGGAGATGGTGGTGGTGGGGTCGCCGTCGACGAGGAGCAGGTCGGCGCGCAGGCCCTCGGCGATGCGTCCGCGGTCGTCGAGGCCGAAGCGGCGGGCGGGCGCGGAGGTCGCCGCGCGCAGGGCCTGCACGGGGCTGAGGCCGGCGCGGACCAGGTACTGCAGTTCGTGGTGGACGCTCGCACCGTGGGCGATCCCGCCCAGGAACGGCAGGGGCATGGCGGCGTCGGTGCCCGCCAGCAGGTCCACGCCCGCGTCACCGAGGGCCTTGGCGGTGGCCAGGACGTCTTCGATCTCGCCCTGGGGGTAGTGGCCGTAGCTGGAGCGCAGCGTCGTGTCCCAGGCGGCGTCCAGGCGGGAGGCGACGCGGGGATCGTCGGCGAGGTCGCCGGCGGTGATCCCCATCATGGAGGCGTCCAGGACGAGGCAGGGGACGACGAACACCCCCGCGTCCCTGATCAGGTCGATGATCTCGGCGGTGTGGGGCCGGTCCATGAACAGGTGGGCCAGGCCGTCGATGCCCGCCTCGACGGCCATGCGGGTGGCGTCCAGGGTCAGGGTGTGGGCGACGGTGAGCATCCCGTGCCTCTTGGCCTCGGCCACGCCGGCGTTCAGGGTGGCCTGGTCGAGCATCGGAAGGCCGGGATGCCCTTCGACGCTGCCGTCGTCGACCATGAACTTGATGTAGTCGGAGCCGCGTTCGACCAGCTGCGGGATGAACGCGACGGCTTCCTCGGGCGTGGTGGAGTACGGAATGAGCGGCGCCGGCCCGGCCGGCTTCACGCCCGGGGGCGGCCCGGGGCGGAAACCCTCCGGGAACAGCTCGCTGGGGTGTCCGCCCGGCGGCGTGATGCCGAACCCGGAGGAACGCACATCGGCGAGGGCGTCGTTCTCGCTGATGTCCCCGCGGTTGTCGCGCGTGTGGAGGCCCTGCATCTCCAGCTCGGTCGTCACGCCGAACCGCAGCGCCAGGGCGAGCGACTCCCGGGACGTGTGGACGTGGGCGTCGATCAGGCCCGGCAGGAGCGTCGCCCCACCACCGTCGACGATCTCCGCGTCCGCTGGGACGTCGCCGCCGACGCGGGCGATCCGCCCGTCCTCGACGAGCACGGTGGTCACGCCCAGGGTCTTCTCGCCGTCGAAGACCCGGGTACCGGTGATAGCGGTCACGGCCATGGCTTACCTCGATCCGTAGGGTGCCAATATATAGCACCTGCTATGCAAATGCATCATGTCATGCATATGCATCTCGGCTGCAAGTCCGTAGGATGGCGGCATGGACAACGCCCCCCGGGATCCTGAAACCGACGACAGCGCCCTTCTCGACCAGATCGGGCCCGCGCTGTCGCGACTGCGGCGGCGCACGACGGGCGGGCGCGCGGACCTCACGCGCAACCTCGTCCTCAACGTGGTCGCGAACGCGCCCGGCGAGATGACGGTCGGCGGACTCGCCGCCGAGATGGGCGTCACCCAGCCCGTCGCCAGCCGCACCGTCGCCGCCTGCATCACCGACGGGCTGCTGCGGCGGGCCGCGTCCCAGGCGGACAGCCGCCGCACCGTCCTGGAGCTCACGGACGCCGGAGAGGCCGAGCGCCGCCGCTTCGCCTCCGAGCAGCGCGAGACCTTCGAGGACATCACGGCCGCCTGGAAGCCGGCCGAGCGCGTCCAGTTCGCGCGGCTCCTGGTCCGCTACAGCGAGGACGCCGGCGCCTGGTCCGCCCGGCAACGCCGCCGCGGCCAGGACGGCGCGGGCACCCTTTCGGACGACTGACCGTCCCGCCTCGGCGGAGGCCGCGCCCCGAGAGGCCGCGTGGCGTCAGCGGGGGACGGTGACCACGATCTTCCCGACCTGGGTGTTCGACTCCAGGTGGCGGTGGGCGTCGGCCATCTCGGACAAGGGGAACGTGCGGTCGATGACGGGGCGGAACGCGCCCGAGCGCAGGCCGGAGGTCACGAAGGCGGCGGCGCGGCGGAGGCGCTCGGGGTCCCTGGCCGTCTCCAGCATCGTGTAGGTGCGCATGTTCAGCGCCGGCAGGCCGAGCTCGATGCCCGGATAGGGCGTCGGCTCGCCGCTCAGCGCCCCGTACACCAGGAGGGACCCGCCGGGGGCGACGAGCCGGGCCAGGTCCGTCACGCCGGGCCCCGCCACGGCGTCGAAGACGAACTCGGCGCCCCGGCCGCCGGTCGCCGCGAGCACCCGTCCGGCCACGTCGTCCGACTCGGTGACGATCACTTCGGCCGCGCCCTCCTTGAGCAGCGCCTCCTTCTTGGCGGCGGTGCGGGTCAGGGCGATCGGGGTCGCCCCGACGCGGTCGGCCACATGGATGGCGGCCAGCCCCACGCTGCTGGACGCCGCGTTCAGCACGACCGTGTCGCCGGGCCGCATGCCGCCGACCTCGACCAGCGCGCCGTAGGCCGTCAGGTACGGCATCCAGACCGCCGCGCCCTCGACCGCACCGAGGCCTTCAGGACGGGGCAGCACGGCCGACGCGGGCACGATCGCCTGCTCGGCGTAGACGCCGTACTCGTTCTGCGAGAACCCGGGGACCGTGCTGACCGGCTGCCCTGGCCGGAACCCGGTGACGCCCGCGCCGACCGCCTCCACCACGCCCGCGGCCTCGGTGCCCAGCCTGGCCGGGAAGGCCGCCACGGGCTCGATGTAATGGCCGCTCCGGAACAGCACCTCGGCCCGGTTGAGGCCGATCGCCTCGACCCGGATCCTCAGCTCGCCCGGACCGGGCTCGCCGACCTCCACTTCCTCAAGGCTCATCACCTCGGGACCGCCGAGCTCGTGGAACACCACCGTCATGGCCATCGCGTGGCCCCTTCCTCGTAGCAGGTGGGTCTACTGAAGCCCCTAAGTACGATGGATGTCAAACTTTGATGAGTGCCGTACTATGTGGGGCATGGAGGCCGACCGCGTCCCGACGCACCCCGACGTCCGGACCATCCCGCTGCAGCAGGTCCTTGAGGCCCTGGTCGATCCGGTGCGGCGGAGCATCGTCACGAAGCTCCGCGAGTCCGGCGAGGACATCCGCTGCGGCGGCTTCGACCTGACCGTGAGCAACTCCACGGCCACGCACCACTTCCGGATCCTGCGCGAGGCCGGGCTCATCCGGCAGTACTACGTCGGCACCTCGCGGATGAACGCCCTCAGGCGCGACGAGGTCGACGAGGTCTTCCCCGGCCTGGTGGACGCCATCACCACCGCCCACCGCATGTCCCCCCACCCCGCATAACGCCCCCTGCCGAGCGGTTGACGCCGACCTCCCGGCCAGCACTCCGCGCGCTCACACCCGCACCTGCCGCGCATCCGCCGCGAGCTCGGCGTCCGGGGGCGCGCGTCGGCGGTCGCGGCCGTTCACGAGCGGGGCCTCCCCATCTGACCGATATGTAGCTGTTCGCGGGGGAGGTGCGAAACAGGGTGGTTCACTAGGATGCTCGCGTGGCCGAAGATCAAGAGGTCCTGGACGACGTCGCGCTGACCGCCCCGATCCGGTTGCCCGGCGGCGCGCCGGTGGCCGCGGACGAGCCGGTGGAGCGCGCCACGAGCACCGTCCCCGCGCCGGTGGGCGCGTTCGGGCGGGACGTGGAGCGGCTGGCCGGGCTGGTCGCGCAGCTCGTCGAGAGCGCGGGCGTGCTGGGCGTGCGGCTGGACGGCGAGGTCCGCGACGTGCTGGGCAGCGCGGAGAAGGCGTTCGCCGAGGCGCGGGACGCGCGGCGCGAGGCCGCCGAGGCGGACGCCCGCGCGGCCGAGGCCGAGGCCCGCGCCGAGGCCGCCCGCCTGGACGCCGTGGCGGCTCAGGAGGAGCTGGCCGCGGGGCTCGCCGCCGCCAAGGCGAGCATCACGGCGGCGCAGGAGAGCGAGGCCAACGCGTGGAAGGAGGCCGGCGCCCACCAGCAGGCCCGGGCCACGTCCGCCAACGAGGCCGCGCACGCCGAGGGGATCCGCAAGCGCGCCGAGGCGGCGTGGAGCACCGAGCACCAGGCGCGCACCGAGGCCGAGCGCGAACGCGACGACCTGGCCGCGCGGCTGAGCAACGACCAGCTCGCGCTGGCCGCGACCAAGAGCGACCTCGTGGACGCGCGGGCCGAGCTGTCGGACGTGCGGGCCGAGCTGGCGGAGGCGCGCGCCAAGCTGGAGGCGGGGGCCGACACCGAGCGGCGGCTGCGCGCGGAGCTGAGCGTCGTGCAGGGCGAGGTCGCGGGGCTGAGCGTGGAACGCGACGCCGCGACGGCGCGGGCCGCCGACCTGGCCGAGCGCGCCGAGCGCGCCGAGCAGCTCGCCGACGCGGCCGACGCCCGGATCGACGGCGAGCGGGCGCGGGCCGACCGGGCCGAGGAGCGCGCGGACGCCGCCGAGATCCGCATCGACCGCGACGCCGCGACCGTGCGGGCGCTGCAGGACACCCTGCGCGCCGCGCTGGACCTCCCGGCCGTGGAGGATCTCGACGACGGCCGCGGCGTGCGGGTCGGCGACGCGGGCGCGGTCACCGTCCAGCCCGGCGGCCTGGTCGGCGTCGACCAGGTCCCCGAGCTGATGGACGGTGAACTGGCCGGACGGTTCGCCCGCGCGATCCTGGCCGTCCGCGTCCACCAGGCGACCCGCCGCGCCGTGGAGGAACCGCCGGCCGAGCCCGAAGAGGCCGGAGCCGAGGAGTAGCCCCGGGCCCGAGCCGTCAGGCTTCGCCTGGACGGCCGGCTGCCCTGATCCCGTAGCCGTGCTGCGGACCGTCCGCGAGCGCGGCGAGGATCAGGAATCCATCGATCATCTGACTATGGCGAGATCGTCACCTGAGCGCGGCGGGGGCCGTGGGCGGGACGGCGGGGGCCTCAGGCTGGACGCGGCCGATGCGCTCGTAGGGGCGTCCGGGCTCGGGACGGGGGTCCTTCTGGCCTCGGTTCGGCCAGAACGCCATGGCGCGCTCGGCCTGGGCCGTGATGGTGAGGGACGGGTTGACGCCGAGGTTCGCGGTGACCGCCGAGCCGTCCACGATGTGCAGGCCCGGGTGGCCGTGGACGCGGTGGTAGGGGTCGACGACGCCGGTCTCGGGCGTCTCGCCGATGACGCAGCCGCCGATGAAGTGCGCGGTCGTCGGGATGTTGAACAGGTCGAACCACGTCCCGCCGGGGGTGGCGTCGAGTTCCTCGGCGAGCATCCGGACGGCCTTGTGCGCGACGGGGATCCAGGTGGGGTTGGGCTCCCCGTCGCCCTGGCGGGCGACGAGCCCGCGGCGGCCGAGGCGGCCGCGCTTCTCGCCGATCGTGATGGAGTTGTCGGCGGTCTGCATGACCAGGGCGATGACGGTCCGCTTGGCCCAGTCCCTGAGGGACAGGCCGCGCAGGATGACGGTCGGGTGCCGGGCGGCCTGGCCGAGGAACCTCAGCCAGCGGGGCGCGCCGCCGCCGTCGACCAGCAGGGTCCGGATGACGCCCATGGCGTTGTTGCCCGCGCCGTAGCGGGTGGGTTCGATGTGCGTCTTGTCGTCGGGGTGGAACGACGAGGTGATGGCGAGGCCCGTGCTGTGGTCCACGTCCTTCGCGCGGTGCCAGACGGTCATGCGCTCGACGCCGAGGAGCGCCTCGGAGTTGGTGCGGGTGAGCTCGCCGAGTCGCGGCGACAGGTGCGGGAGGCGGCCGGCGGCGCGCATGCGGTGGAGGAGGCGCTGCGTCCCGTACGTCCCGGCGGCGAGGACGACGTGCTCGGCGGTCAGCGTCCGGCGGCGCCTGCGGAGCGGGCCGGTGCGCTCGGCGGTCACCTCGTACCCGCCGGGCTCCCGGGGCGCCAGGGCCGTGACCGTGGTGTCGGGGATGACCTGCACGCCCGCCTTCTCCGCCAGGTACAGGTAGTTCTTGGTCAGCGTGTTCTTCGCGCCGACCTTGCAGCCGATCATGCAGGAGCCGCAGCCGGTGCAGGTGGTGCGGCGGGGGCCCGCGCCGCCGAAGTAGGGGTCGTCGGCCTCCTGGCCCGGCTTCTCGCCGAAGAACACGCCGACCGGCGTCGGATGGTAGGTGTCGCCGACGCCCATCCGGTCGGCGACGCGCTTCATCGCCTCGTCGGCGGGCGTGACGAGCGGGTTCACGGTGACGCCGAGCATGCGGCGGGCCTGGTCGTAGAACGGCGCGAGCTCGTCCTGCCAGTCGGTGATGTGGCCCCACTGGCGGTCCCTGAAGAACGGCTCCGGCGGGACGTAGAGGGTGTTGGCGTAGACGAGGGAGCCGCCGCCGACGCCCGCCCCGGCCAGCACGAGGACACCGGCCTTTCCGCCCACCAGGTGGACGCGCTGGATCCCGCGCATCCCGAGGCGCGGCGCCCACACGTACTTGCGCAGCCGCCAGGACGTCTTCGGCAGCGTGCCCTCGTCGAAGCGGCGCCCGGCCTCGACCACCGCGACCCGGTAGCCCTTCTCCGCCAGCCGCAGGGCCGACACGCTGCCGCCGAACCCCGAACCCACCACGATCACGTCGAAGTCGAAGCCCTCACCGGACACCGTGCTTTTTCCGGACGCCGCGCTTTTGCTGGACACCGCTAATACCGCCTTCGTCGGAGAACGAAGGGGCCGAGTGTGGCCTCTTCACTGCGTCGCGCGCCATGCAGGCGGCGCAGTGATTCGGGACCCGTGTTTGTGATCGGAGTGACAAAGCCCGGATCGGCGAACGACCGCCCGCCCGCGGTCGCCGTTGACCATCCGGGTGGTCGCCGAATCAGCCTGTTCCGCGCCCTTTTCCTGGAGTCATCCGACAAATCCCCAGCTCAGCGGCAGCATCGGCCTCCGGAGCGAAAAATGAACCGGCTCCCACCCTGCGGGTGGGAGCCGGACAGATTCACCGCCCTGGGCCTGCCTCATCGTGCGGAGGCGGCCCTGGCCGGGTTACTTCTTCTTCTTGGGGGTGAACACCCTGATGACGACCCGCGCCGTCGTGGTGATCGCCGCACCGGCGATCTTCCCCATGTCCACGGCGACCTGGTCGGCCGGCTTCTTGGGCATATGTCTTCATCTCCTGGTTTGCGCGAAACTTGCCACGGTCGACTGTCGACCGCACGACGTACCGTCTCCGTTCCCGACCCGCTTGTCAAGCAAAACGATCTTTTCGGTGAACCGCCCCGGGCTGGGCTGTCGGCTCTCAGCCGGCGGTGAAGGTGTCGAGGACGGTGATCTTCCAGTGGCCGTCGCGGCGGACGGCGGTGACGGTGATCTCGACGGCGGCCGGCATCCGGGCCCTGGTGATCGTCCGCGCCTTCGCGACCTCCCGCTCGAAGGCGGCCCGCCCCTGGGTGACCTGCCGGACCGCCCCGGCGGCGGGACGCAGCGCGAGTACGAGAAGCGCCCGTTTTCCGCACGCCGAAAGCACGCGAACGTCCTGCCGTCCGGCTGCGGCTACGGCTGGACCCGGCGGCGGGGGGCGGGCGTCAGTCCGTCGTCCAGTGGCGGAGTTTCTCGGGGTTGCGCACCACCCAGATGCGCTGGATCCGGTCGCCCGCGACCTGGAACGCGAACACCGTCACGACGGCGCCGCCCTGCCGGGCCACCAGGCCGGGCTGACCGTTGACCGTACGCTCCACGAACGTCATGTCGTCGGGCGTGCGCCGCGCGAGTTCGATCCAGGCGCGCGCGATCTGCTCGCCGCCTTCGATGGGGCGCGGGAAGGTGACGGCGAGGCCGCCACCGTCGGCGACCGCCACGGCGTCGGGGTCGACCAGGCGGATGAGGGCGTCGATGTCCTTCGCCTCCCATGCCCGCTTGAAGGCTCTGACGACGCCGGCGTGCTGGGCCGCCGGAGTCGCGGAGGGCCGCGAGGCGCGGACGCGGCGGCGGGCCGAGGAGGCCAGTTGGCGGCACGCCGCCGGGGAGCGGCCGACGATCTCGGCTACTTCGGCGAAGGGGTGGCGGAAGACGTCGTGCAGGATGAAGGCGACGCGCTCGGCGGGGGTCATCGATTCGAGCACGACCAGGAAGGCCAGGCTGAGCGACTCGTCCAGGGTGACCCGTTCGGCCGGGTCGGCGGTCGCGCCGTCCGGCCGGCCGCCGATCCATTCCGTGCGCTCGGGCAGCGGCTCGGGGATCCAGTCGCCGACGTAGGTCTCCCGCCGGGCCCGTGCCGAGCGGAGCAGGTTGAGGCAGATGCGGCCGGCGACGGTCGTCAGCCACGCCCCGGGCACCTCGATGGCGTCCTGCTGCTGCCGGGACATGGCGTACCAGCGGGTGTAGGTCTCCTGGACGGCGTCCTCGGCCTCGGCCAGCGAGCCCAGCAACCGGTACGCGAGAGCGGTCAGGCGGCGCCGCTCGCTCATGATCGCGTCCAGTTCCGGGCCGGGCCGGTCCTGTTCCGGCTCGGATCGGGTGGTCGGCTCGGATCGGGTGGTCATCGCGCCGTCGGCTCCCTTGGTCGTATCCGGTCCTCACCTGTTCGACAGGACGGCGCACCGGATTGTGAGGCGACGCGCCGGCCTCACATTTCCGCGGGCTGCGTTGTCGAACTGCTCGGACCCCCACATCATCCGGCGAACAAGGAGCTGAGCGACATCATGACCACCTCGATTCCGGAGACCCCCTTCACCGACGCGGCGTCCGAGCAGCGTCTGGAGCGGGCGGCCGCCGCGCTGACCGCGCACGGTTTCACCGTCGAGATCCTCGATGACGCCGCCGCCGCGCGTACCCGTGTCAGGGAACTGATCCCTGAGGGGGCCAGCGTGTTCACCGGGGCCAGCGAGACCCTCCGCCTGTCCGGCATCGGGGAGGACATCAACGGCAGCGAACGGTACGAGGCCGTCAAGCCGCGCGTCCTGGCCATGGACCGCGCCACCCGGATGGACGAGATCCGGCGGCTGTGCGCCAGCCCCGACGTCGTCGTGGGCAGCGTCCACGCGGTCACCGAGACCGGTTCCCTCGTGATCGCCTCGGGCAGCGGAAGCCAGCTGCCCGGCTACTCCGGCGGCGCCGCCCGCGCGATCTGGATCGCCGGGGCGCAGAAGGTCGTCCCCGACCTGGAGACCGCGCTGCGCCGCGTCGAAGACCACTGCCTGCCGCTGGAGAACGCCCGCGCCCTGAAGACCTACGGAACGCCCAGCGCCGTCAACCGCCTTCTCATCCTCAACGCGGAATACCAGCCTGGACGCGGCACCGTCCTGCTGCTCCGCGAGACCATCGGGTTCTGACCGCCGGAGGTCGTCCAGCCGGGCGGCGCCGTGCCTCGCTCGGCACCTCCGCGCGCCCGACAGCGTGGCTGCCATGGGCCCCGACCCTCCAGGTGGAACGCGCCCAGGGACCCCAAAGCGGTCAGGGCCGTCAGACCCGTTGGTCTGACGGCCCTGGTCGGCCGGTTCACGGTCAGGCCTTGTTGTAGGTGCGCTTGGCCCACAGGTAGGAGAGGACGGCGAGGCCGGCGCACCAGGCGGTGGCGATGGCGCCGCTGTTGCCGATCGGGGTGCCGAGCAGGAGGCCTCGGACGGTCTCCATGATCGGGGTGAAGGGCTGGTACTCGGCGAACCAGCGCAGGGCGGTGGGCATGGAGTCGGTGGGGACGAAGCCGCTGCCGAGGAAGGGCAGCAGGATCAGGGGCATCGGGGCGTTGCTGGCCGCCTCGGGCGTCTGGGCCTTCAGGCCGAGGGCGACCGACAGCCAGGTGATGGCCACCGCGAACAGGGTCAGCATCCCGGCGACCGCCAGCCATTCGACGGCGGAGGCGTTCGGGCGGAAGCCGATCGCCAGGGCGATGCCGACGAGGACGGCCATGCCGAAGAGCTGCTGGACGACGCTGGCGACGACGTGGCCGGTGAGGACGGAGGCCCGGGAGATCCGCATGGTGCGGAAGCGGGCGACGATGCCCTCGGTCATGTCGGTGGCGACCATGACGGCGGTTCCGGTCGCGGCGGTCGCGGCCGTCATGAGCAGGATGCCCGGGATGACGTAGTTGACGTAGGCGTCGCGGCCGCCGCCGAGCCCGTCCCCGAGGGTGCCGCCGAGGACGTAGACGAACAGCAGCAGGATGATCACCGGCGTGATGATCAGCTGGATCGTCATGGACGGGTAGCGGACGATGCGCTTGAGCTGCCGCCGGACCATGGTGGAGGAGTCGCGCGCGGCGAGGGTGAGCGAGCTCATCGGAGGGCCTCCTTGTTGCCTGCCGTGCTGTCGGTCGTGCTGTCGGTCGTGCTGTCGGTCGTGCTGTCGGTCGTGCTGTCGGCCTGGCGGCCGGTGAGGGTGAGGAAGACGTCGTCGAGGTCGGGCGTGTGCACCGACATCTCGTCGATCTCGACCGAGTGCTCGTCCAGGACGGCGAGCACGTCCCGGAGCATCCGGACGCTGCCGTCGCTCGGCACCTGGAGGGTGAGCGCCTCGGGGTCCGGGGTGCCGACGCCGAGGGCCAGCGCGGCGGCGTCGAGCCGGCTCGCCTCGCCGAACTTCAACAGGATGTGGCCGCCGGGGATGCGCCGCTTCAGCTCCTCGGACGTCCCCTCGGCGATCAGCCGCCCCTGGTCCAGGAGGGCGATGCGGTCGGCGAGTTCGTCCGCCTCCTCCAGGTACTGGGTGGTGAGGAAGATGGTGACGCCGCTCCGGACGAGGTCGCGGACGATGCCCCACATGGCGCGGCGGCTGCGGGGGTCGAGTCCGGTGGTGGGCTCGTCCAGGAAGATCAGGCGCGGGTCGCCGACCAGGGTCATCGCCAGGTCGAGCCGGCGCCGCATCCCGCCGGAGTAGGTCGAGGCCGGCTTGCCCGCCGCGTCGACCAGGTCGAACTTCTCCAGGAGCTCCCCGGCCTTGCGCTTGCCCTCGCGCTTCGGCAGGTGCCTGAGGTCGGCCATGAGGAGGAGGTTCTCCTCGCCGGTCAGCAGCTTGTCGACCGCCGAGTACTGCCCGGTCACCCCGATCGCGCCGCGCACGTCGTCGGCCTGGCGGCCGAGGTCGAACCCCGCGACGCGGACCTCGCCGGCGTCGGCGCGGATCAGCGTGGACAGGATCTGGACGGTGGTGGTCTTGCCCGCGCCGTTCGGGCCGAGCAGGGAGAAGATCGTCCCTTCGGGGACGGCCAGGTCGATGCCGTCCAGGACGACCTTCTCGCCCTTCTTGTCGCGGTAGGACTTGCGCAGTCCGGTCGCCGCGATGGCCAGGTCGGTCATGATGCTGCTCCTTGGGGGGTCGCTGGGGGGCCGCGAGTCAGAGGCTGCGGGCGGTGATGTCGCCCTGCATGGTGGTGGCGCGGACGTCGAGTTCGACGGTGCCGTCGTTCTTGAGGGCGTTGCTGACGCGGCCCTGGGT
Source organism: Actinomadura coerulea (assembly GCF_014208105.1). NCBI lineage: Bacteria > Bacillati > Actinomycetota > Actinomycetes > Streptosporangiales > Thermomonosporaceae > Actinomadura > Actinomadura coerulea. Next base: position 6,575,499 of record NZ_JACHMQ010000001.1, on the reverse strand, counting down.
CGTGCCGGCGTCCAGGGAGGCCGAGACGCCGGGGGCGGCGCCGACCGAGATGTCGCCGGACATGGTGCGCAGGACGACCTCGCCGCGCACGGCCTCGGCGATCCGGATGTCGCCCCGCTGGGTGCTGATCTCCGCCGGGCCGCCCAGCCGTCCGACCTCGACGTCGCCGTCGGTGGCGGTGAGCCGGAGGCTCGCGGCCTCGTCCAGCTTGATCGAGCGGTAGGCGCCCTCGAAGGCGACGTCGCCGAACCGTCCGACGGCCCGGAACTCGGTGGCGGCCGCCTTCCCCTCGACCCGGGAGCCGGTGGGCATCTGGACCGTCACCTCGATGGATCCGGAGGAGCCGAGGTACTGGTTCTTCACGGGGACCGCGATCCGCAGGACGCCGTCGGCGTACTCGACCGCGGTCTGCTCCGCGGCCTTCACGTCGCGTCCCTTGGAGGGGTCGGCGGGCCGGATCTCGACGGCGGTGTCGGCCCGGTCGGCGGCGATGAGCTGGACGCGGCCCGCGGGGACGTCCAGGACGGCGGAGATCGGGGCGGGGGTGTCGAACTTCTGCATCGTGCTCTCCTAGCGGTTCGCCTTGCGGCTGCTCGTTTCCAACAACGCAAAAGCTACGTTGCTTTCCAGATTCACACAACATGTTCATTGCATCTGACTGGCGTTTACGCAGCTCAGAGCATTGAAATCATTGCAACGAGCCGACAACTAACGCAACGCAACACTCGCGATTCGTTGCAATCGAGTGAAGATGAACGCTATGGTGGAGGCGTCAGGCAACATCGAGCAACGCCGGGGCCCCGCGGGGGCACGAAAGGGGTCGTGATGCCGGGAGGCAGGCTCACCCAGCAGGAGCGCCAGCAGATCGCGGTCGGGCTGGCCGACGGCCTCGCCTACGCGGAGATCGCCCGCCGTCTCGACCGACCGACGTCCACGGTCACGCGCGAGGTGATGCGCAACGGCGGCCCCACCGGCTACCGCGCCGACCTCGCCCAACACGCCACCCAGCGCCGCACCCGGCGGCGCACCCAGACCGCGCCCCGGGGGACGCAGGCGGCGCCGCAGCCCTACGGACGCGACGCCGAGGCCGTCCAGGAGTTCCAGGAGGCGCTCACCACCGTCATCATGACGTCGGGCCTGCCCAAGATGACGGCCCGGGTGCTGGGCTGCCTCTACACCGCCGACACCAGCCTCACCGCCTCCGAACTCGCCGAGCACCTCCAGGTCAGCCCGGCGTCCATCTCCAAGGCGGTCACGTTCTTGGCGGACCTGGAGCTCATCCGCCGGGAGAGCGATGGCCGCCGCGAGCGCTACGTCGTCGACAACGACCTCTGGTACCAGTCGATGATCCGCAGCGTCCGGGACAACGACCGCTTCAGCGAGACCGCGAAGCGGGGCGTCGCCATCCTCGGCCGCGGCACCCCGGCCGCCACCCGCCTGGAGAACGCCGCCCGCTTCCTCGACTTCATCGGCGAAAGCCTGACCCGCGCGATGGAGCAGGCCCGCGACGTCCTCTACACCAAACCGGAAACCCCCCCGACCGCCGCCACCCAGGACCCCCAGCCCCGTTGACTTGCGGCGTGTTGCCCTTCTGCGGGCGCCGATAAGGGCAACACGCCGCAAGTCGACGAGTGGCGTAGGTCTCACTCGCGGCCTGTTAGAGGGGCGTGGGCGCCGGTGTCTCGTGTTCGTCAGGAAGCCGCGCGAACTCCTCGCGCGGCACGCCGCACCACGAGTGAGGACGAAGTCATGGCGACCACGAAGGCGCCCCCGCCGCCCGCCGGCTCGCGCCGCTGGGCGGCGCTGCCGTTCATCGGCCTGGCCCAGCTAATGATCGTTCTGGACGGGACGGTCGTGAACATCGCGCTGCCGTCGCTCCAGACGGACCTGCACATCTCCGACGGCGACCGGCAGTGGATCATCACCGCGTACACGCTGGCGTTCGGCAGCCTGCTGCTGCTCGGCGGCCGGATCGCCGACTACACCGGCCGCAGGCGGGCCTTCCTGATCGCCCTGCTCGGCTTCGCCGGCGCGTCGGCGCTCGGCGGCGCGGCGGCCGACTTCGAGATGCTGCTGACCGCCCGCGCCCTCCAGGGCGCGTTCGGGGCGCTGCTCGGGCCGTCCGCGCTGTCGCTGCTGGCCGTGACCTTCACCGGGCCGAAGGACCGCGCCAAGGCGTTCGGGATCTGGGGCGCGATCTCCGCCGCGGGCGGCGCGATCGGGCTGCTGGCCGGCGGGGCGCTGACCGACTACCTGGACTGGCGCTGGTGCCTGTACATCAACATCCCGATCGCCGTGATCGCGGCGGTCGGCGGGTTCGCGATGCTCACCGAGTCCCGGCACGCGGGCCCCGCCCGGTTCGACTTCCTCGGGGTGCTGCCGGTCACCGGCGGTCTCGTCGCGATCGTGTACGCCACCGGCCGGGCCGGGGCGGACGGCTGGGGCTCGGCGAAGGTCATCGGCCTGCTCGCCGCCGGCGCGGTGCTGCTCGCCGCGTTCGCCCTCGTCGAGAGCCGCGTCGCGCAGCCGCTGCTGCCGCTGCGCGTGATCGCCGACCGCACCCGCGGCGGCGCCTACCTGGCCGTGGGCCTGGCCGTCATCGGGATGTTCGGGGCGTTCCTCTTCCTGACGTACTACATGCAGGTCGTCAAGGGATACTCGCCGATCAGGACGGGTGCGGCCTTCCTTCCGATGGCCACGGCGGTGCTGCTGTCGGCCGGCGGTCTCACCACCCGGCTGCTGCCCAGGCTCGCGCCGCGCGCGCTGATCGTCCCCGGGATGCTCGTCAGCTCCGCCGGCATGCTGTGGATGCTCACCCTGGAGCCCGGCACGCACTACGCCGCGGGCGTCCTGGTCGCGCAGCTCCTCCTCGGCTTCGGGGCGGGCATGATCATGCCGGTGGCCCTCGACTACGCCACCCACGGCGTCGGCCAGGGCGACTCCGGCATCGCCTCGGCCACCGTCAACACCGCGCAGCAGATCGGCGGTTCGATCGGCATCGCGCTCCTCAACACCATCGCCACCGCGGCCACCGCGGACCACCTCGCCGCGCACGCCTCGCAAGGCCCGAGCCCGGCCATCGCCAAGCAGGCGCTGGTGGAGGGCTTCGCCGCGGCCGGCGCCTGGTCGGCCGGAATCCTCGTGGTCGGCGCGCTGATCGTCGCCGTCCTGATGAACACCCCGCGCCCCGAGCAGCAGACCGCTCCAGCGGACACGCCCGCGCCGGGGGACCAGATCTCTCCCGCCGCCGGAGCGCCGGACCTGCCGCCGGGAGCCCCCGCCCACAGCGCCTGACCGACCGCGGCCGCGACCGCCGACCGGCCGCCTCGGACTACGCCGCCGGCTCGGGGGCACTGCCGGCAGTCCGAGGACCTTGAGCCCGGTCGGCGGCGGCCCGGGAGCGGTGAGCCAGCCGGTGACGTCCCATGGGGGGCGAAACCGGGCGGCTTTCCGTGATCATAGGCCGCTCCGGCGGCGTGTCCACGTGGATTTCGCCTCCGCGGCTCAGGCCTTCGAGACGCGCGGGGCCTTCCGGACTCACCCGGGATCCGGGGCGGGAGGACGGCCCCGCAGGTAGGTCAGGACGGCGAGGACCCTGCGGTGCGTGTCGTCGGTCTGGGGAAGGTCGAGTTTGGCCAGGATGCTTCGGACGTGCTTGCCCACGGTCGCGTCGGTGACGACCAGCCGCCGGGCGATGGCGGCGTTGGAGTGCCCTTCGGCGATGAGCGCGAGCACCTCGTGCTCGCGCGGGGACAGCGCCGCGAGCGGGTCCCGGCGGCGGCCGATGAGCTGCCGGATGACCTTCGGGTCCACCACCGTGCCGCCGTCGAGCACCTGGCGCAGCGCGGCGACGAAGTCGGCGACGTCCACCACCCGGTCCTTGAGCAGGTAGCCGACACGACGGCCGTCGCCGGAGTCCAGCAGGTCGGCGGCGTAGCTCAGCTCGACGTACTGGCTGAGCGCCACCACCGCGAGGCCCGGGTCGGCCCGGCGCAGCCTCACGGCGGCTCGCAGGCCCTCGTCGGAGAAGTCCGGCGGCATCCGGATGTCGGTGATGACCAGGTCGGGGCGGTGCTCGGCGACGGCCGCGAGCAGGGCCTCGGCGTCGTCGACGGCGGCGGCCACGTCGAAGCCGAACCTGGCCAGCAGCCCGGCCAGGCCCTCCCGCAGCAGGACGCCGTCCTCGGCGAGGACTACCCGGACGGCGGTCGGTTCGGTTCGCAAGGGAGCTCCACACGGACGAGGGTCGGGCCCCCGGCGGGGCTCGACACGAGCAGTCTGCCGTCGATCACCGCCACCCGGTCGGCGAGACCGGTCAGCCCGGTGCCGCGGGACGGGTCGGCGCCGCCCGCGCCCTCGTCGGCGACCTCCACGGTGAGGACGCCGCCGGAGAGGCGCGCGACCACCGCGGCACGGTCGGCGCCGCTGTGCTTGGCCGCGTTGGTGAGCGCCTCGGCGGCGGCGAAGTAGGCCGTGCTCTCGACCTGGCGCGGAAGCCGTCCGGGCAGGTCGGCCTCGACGGTGACGGCGAGCGGGGACCGGTCGGCCAGCTCCCCCAGCGCCGCCGCCAGGCCCCGGTCGGTGAGGACGCGGGGGTGGATCCCGTGGACGAGTTCCCGCAGCTCCGTCATGAGCAGCTTCGCCTCCGCGTGGGCGTCCGCGACACTGTCGGCGGCCGGGGATCCGGGCGGCAGGTCGACGCGGGCGATCCCGAGCTTCAGGGTGAGCGAGACCAGCCGCTGCTGGGCGCCGTCGTGCAGGTCGCGCTCGATGCGGCGGCGCTCGGCCTCGAACGCGTCGACCAGCCGGGCGCGGGACCGCGCGACCTCGACCAGTTCGGCCTGGAGCCGTCCGTCCGGGCCGTTGCGCAGACACGTCCTGGCGAGCGCGCCCTGCGCGGCGGCGACCAGGGCCAGCAGGTACGGGACGGCGGGCAGCAGCACCAGCCCCGCGACCGCGTAGGGCAGCGCCTCCGCCGGAGTCGCGAGCCTCAACGGGCCGAGCACCATCGGCCCGTCGCCGCCGAGCAGGATCAGCGGGGCGGCCACGGCGCCGAACTCGAAGGCCAGCGCGGACAGCATCGCCGCGTACAGGACGGGCACGGCGGCGGACAGCAGCAGGAAGTAGCCGAGCGCGCGCCAGGTGACCGGCTCGGTGTAACGGGTGCGGAACCACGGCAGGACGCCCCGCTCAGGCGGCCGCCGATGCCCCGGACCCGCCGGACGGACGTCCACCAGGCGGAGCCGGCGCCGTTCCAGCCCGGTCAGCGGGATGGTCACCGCCGGCCCGAGCCCGGCGACCAGCAGCAGCCCGAGGACCGCCGGAAGCGCCCGCTCGCCGAGCGCGGCGTCCGACGCGGCGGCCAGGAGCAACGGCATTCCGAGCAGCACCAGCGGCAGTCCCGCCGCGACCACGACGGCCATGGTCGACAGGAGGTAACCGGCGGCGCGCCATGGCCAGGCCGTCAGCAGGTACCCGCGGCTTCCCATCGCGGCCAGGAGGGTGGGCGGCGGGTCGTTCGGCACAGGCGTACGCTAGCCGACCCCGCGACGTGCCCGACCCGTAAGAACACCGAGGTAGTGCTAGGCATACCTCCAAGTTGGTGGATCACCGTGATGCGGCCGACGGGTCCCCGGCTGTGGGATCGAAGCATGAGAAGAAAGCTCCCCAAACGGGTTACCGCGCCCCTGGCCGGCCTCACCGCGGCAGCGCTGATCGGCGGCCTCGGATACGCCTGGCCCCGTCCCGCCCCGGCCGCGGCGCAGCCTGTTTCCCACCGGTCCGCGTCCCTCAAGACCCCGGGCTGGTCGCAGAGCTGGGGCGCGGCGATGCAGCGCCCGATCGCCGGGGGCGAGGACGAGGGGCCGAACTGGTCGGTGGAAGGCTTCGGCGACCACTCGCTGCGCCAGGTCGTCCGCCTCAGCGCGGGCGGTACGAAGGTGCGGATCCGGCTGTCCAACCGGTACGGGACCCGGCCGCTGCGGGTCGCCGCGGCGGCCGTCGCCCGCTCGGCGGGCGGCGCCCAGGCGTGGCCGGGCACCACGGCCGCGCTGACCTTCGGCGGGACGCGGTCCGCCACCGTCGCGCCGGGCGCCGACATCGTCAGCGATCCGGCGCCGCTGACCACCGCGCCGCTGGAGAAGCTGGCGGTGACGCTGCGGTTCACCGGTGCGACGGGGCCCGCGACCTTCCACCGCTTCACCACCCAGCCCGCCTACCGCGCCCCCGGCGACCACCTGTCCGACGTGGGCGCCGGCGCCTACACCGCTTCGACCGACGCGCTGTACTACCTGACGGGCATCGACGTCACCGGCGGAACCGGCACCGGCACGGTGGTCGCCTTCGGGGACTCGCTCATCGACGGCGTCGGAGCCGGGCCCGGCGCCGACGCGCGGCTGCCGGACGCCCTGGCCGAGCGGCTGGCCGCCGCCCGCAGCCCGCTCGGCGTCGTCAACGCGGGCATCGGCGGCAACCGGCTGCGCTACGACTCGGCGTGCGCCGGGGACAAGGCCACCGCCCGGTTCGCCCGGGACGTCCTGGACCGTCCCGGCGTGCGGGCGGTGATCGTCCATCTGGGCGCCAACGACATCCGGGACACCCCCGGCGACCCGTGCCTGCGGCCGGGCGGACCGGCGACCGCCGCGCAGGTCATCGACGCCCAGCGGCAACTGGTCCGCGCCGCCCGCGCCCGCGGCCTCAAGGTCGTCGGGACGACCATCCTCCCGATGAAGGGCGCCCTGTTCCCGGTGTGGTCGCCCGAGGTCGAGAAGAACCGCGACGCCGTCAACCACTGGATCCGGACCAGCGGCACCTACGACGCCGTCCTGGACGCCGACCGCATCATGGCCGACCCCGCCGACGCCGACCGTCCCCGCCTCTCGTACGTCTACCAGGACGGCCTGCACCCCAACGACGCGGGCTACCAGGCCCTGGCGCGCGGCATCGACCTGCGGACCCTGCGGTGACGGGCCTTGCCCCCGCGCCCGCATCCGCTCCGGTCGCGCCGGTGCAGCTGTACCAGGTGAGCAGGCATTACGGAACGGGAGAAGCACGCGTGCAGGCGCTGACCGACGTCAGCGTGACCTTCCCCGCCGGTTCCTGGACCGCCGTGATGGGCCCCTCGGGCTCGGGGAAGTCGACCTTGCTGCACTGCGCCGCGGGCCTGGACCGGGTGACGTCCGGACGCGTCCTGCTCGCCGGGCAGGACGTCACCCACGCCACCGACGCGACGCTGACCGGCCTGCGGCGCCGCGCCGTGGGGTTCGTCTTCCAGAACTTCAACCTGATCGCCTCGCTCACCGCCGAGCAGAACGTCGCGCTGCCGTTGAAGCTCGCCGGCGCCCGGCCGTCGCGCCGCGACGTCCGGGCCGCCCTCGCGGATGTCGGCCTGGACGACCGCGCGCGGCACCGTCCGCGCGAACTGTCGGGCGGGCAGCAGCAGCGGGTGGCGATCGCCCGCGCGATGGTGACGCGGCCATCGGTGCTCTTCGCCGACGAACCCACCGGCGCCCTGGACACCGGATCGGCCCGCACCGTCCTGCGTCTGCTGCGCCGCATGGTCGACACCGCCGGGCAGACCGTCGTGATGGTCACCCACGACCCGGTCGCGGCGGCGAGCGCCGACGCGGTGGTGTTCCTGTCCGACGGCCGGGTCGCGGACCGCCTGGTGCGTCCGTCCGCCGTCCAGGTCGCCGAGCGGCTCACGCGGTTGGAGGGCTGAGGCGTGCTGCGCATCTCCGCCAGCACCGTCCGGGACCGCTGGCCGCTGTTCGCCGGGGCGCTGCTCACCGTCTCCCTGGGCGTGGCGCTGGTGCAGTCGTCGGTGCTCGTGCTGCTCTCCACGGGCGAGCCGAAGATCCCACCGGGCGCCTCCGGCCGGACGGCGGAGCAGATCCGGGAGGGTTACGTCGGGGCCGCCACCCTGCTGGGCATGGCCACACCGCTGGCGATGTTCCTGGCGGTGTTCATCGTGGGCTCGACGTTCGCCTTCGCCGTGGAGCAGCGGCGTAAGGATCTGGCCCTGCTGCGCATGCTCGGCGGAAGCCGTCCCCAACTGATCAGGCTGCTGCTCGGCGAGGCGTTCCTGCTGGGGCTGGCGGGAAGCGTCCTCGGGATCCTGCTGGGCGTGCCGGGCACCTGGCTCCAGGCCCGGCTGCTCATCGGGATCGGGCTTCTCCCCGGCGGCTTCTCGGCGCACTGGTCTCCCGGAATCCTGCTGCTGTCGCCGAGCGTGGGCATCGGCGTCGCGGTCTTCGGAGTGCTGTCGGCCTCCTACCGGGCGGCGCGGGTCCGTCCTCTGGACGCCCTGCGCGCCGCCCCGCGCGCGACCCGGGTGATGACCGTCGGCCGCTGGCTGTCGGGGGCCTCCTCGCTGGCTCTGACGATCGCGCTGGTCACGGCCGGGCACGGCGCCGACCTGCTCGGCGCCCTGCTGATCGCGATGGCCGTTTCGGTCTTCGGGTCGGTCGCCCTCAGCGCGCTGAGCCCGCTCGCCGTCCCGCTGGTCGGCCGGGTGCTCGGGACGGTGCTGCGCGCCGGCGTGCTCGGCGAGCTGGCGCAGGCGAACCTGCGCGACGCGGTGCGGCGCAGCGCTTCGACGGCCGCCCCCGTCATCGTCCTCGTCGGCCTGCTGGCCGGCCTGACCGGCGCGCTGAACTCGCTGGCCCGGGCCACCGGCGCGGACCTCGAACGGATCACCGCCGCCGAACTGGTGGTCACCTCGAACGGGGCCGCCGCCGCCCGGATCCCGCAGGTTCCCGGCGTCGCCCTGGCGTCCCCGCAGAGCCAGGTCGAGATGTCGGTGACGTCCCGGCATCGCGTCGAAGGCCGCTCCTACCGGCAGACCCGCTACTCGGGGATCACCGCCGTCGACGGCACCGCCTACCGGCGAACCCACCGCCTCACCCTGCGCTCCGGTTCCCTCGACGCCCTGCACGGTCGCACCATCGCGATCGGCCCCCAGTTGGCCGCCGAAGGCGTTCGCAGCGGCACCGTCACGGCTCGGCTCGGCTCCCGCAAACTCAAACTGCGCACGGTCGCGCGCCTGCCGGAAGTCCTGGAGAACGGCAGCGACAACTTCCTGGTGCCGCGCGACCTCATTCCCGCCGAGATGCTCGCGGCCGCCCCCACGGAGACCCTGGTTCAGGTCGCCCCCGGCACATCGCCGCAGACCGCCGCCACCCGGATCCGCGCCGCCGGGCTCGGTGAGGTGCGAACCCTCCGCCAATGGGCCGACGCCAGAGTGGCGGACCAGCAGCGCGGCACGATGGGGATCATGGCCGTCCTGATGGGCATGTCCGGCCTGTACGCCGCCATCGCGGTCGTCAACGCCGTCGTGATCGCCGCCGCCGAACGCCGCACCGAGTTCGCCGTCGCCCGCGCCACCGGCCTGACCCGCGCCCAGGTCGTCCGGATGGCCGTCATCGAGTCCGCGGCCGTCACCTTCATCGGCCTTTCTCTGGGGGCCCTGGTCGCAGCGGGAGCTCTGGCGGGCTTCTTCCCGAAGATGCACGGCGTGCGCATCCTCGCCGTGCCGTGGAACTTGCTCGGCCTGCTGAGCGCGGCCTCCCTGGCCATCACCGCCGCGGCCGCCGCCCTGACCGCGATGGCCGCCACCAGGCCGTCCCCCACGGCCCTGGTCGCCGCCCGCGAATAGAGCCCGATAAATGGATTGAGCGAGGCGGCGCCGCGTTGATACCGTCGCGCTCGGCCGTGAAGACGTCGCTAGGAGGTGAGACCCGTGAACTCTGTCACCCATGGGTGCTCCCTCAGCCCGTCACGGCCCGGCGGCTGACGATCGGTGTCGCCAGGAGCGCCTGAAGATCGAGGCACTCCTGAAGGAGACTCCGATGAACGCAAAGCCTTTGACATCCAGCCTGAGCGAGAACGCGGTGAAGCTCACGCGCGTCGCGGACAGGCAATGGCACGCACTGGACGACGACCTGGTGGCCGGCCGCGGATATGCGGAGCACCGGCCGGACGGACGCTTGTTCGTCAGCATCGACGCCTGGCACGACGCCGCCTTCGACCGGCTCGCCGAGGCGATGTCGGCGGAACTGCCGGCGCCGCTGTACGCGGTGGTCGACGAAGCCGACGCCGAACTGACGGCCAGGTGGCGCCGAGCCGGTTTCAGGATCCGGCGCCGCGAGTGGGAGTACGCCGTCCCGACCGATCCGCGGGCCACAGGGCTCGAAGGAGTCCAGCCGCCACCGGGCGTGACGATCGTCCCCGCCGGTCAGGCGGACGAGGGCATGCTGCGGGCGGTGGACCGCGCCGTCCGTGACGAGGTCGAGGCGACCGTCGGATGGTGGCAGTCGATGCCCGCGGAGGTCCTCCCCCGCCCCGAGGACGACACCATCGTCGACCCGTCGAAGTACGCGGTGGCCGCGGCACCGGACCGCTACCTGGGGCTGATCCGGGTGGTGACGGTCAGACGGCCGCGCATCGGGCTGGTCGCGGTCCGGGCCGGCGAGCAGCGCCGAGGCATCGCGCGGGCCCTGCTGGCCCATGCACTGGGGACGCTCCACCGCTCCGGCTTCGCCATGGCCTGGGCCGAAGTCCAGGAGTCCAACCAGGCGGCGGCGGCACTGATCGAGGGCATCGGGGCCCGGTCGGTGGGCAGCAACCTGGAGCTGGTCCGATGACGAGGAACAAGCACGGCCTCGAACTCGAAGGCAAGGTCGTCGAGTGCCTGCGCGCCGCCATGTTCACGGTGGAGTTCGAGGAGGGCCACCGCGTGCTCGCGCACATCAGCGGCAAGATGCGCCAGAACTACATCAAGATCAACCTGGAGGACCGGGTCCTGGTGGAGCTCTCCCCGTACGACCTGACGCGCGGCCGGATCGTCTTCCGCTACCGCAACTAGTGACGGCCGGCACCTCCCGAGACAGCTGACCCCGGAGCCCCGGTCACGGCGTCCTCCCGTGACCGGGGCTCCGATCGTCTCCAGCGCCAGGACATGCGGCGGCATCTGTTCATCGGTTGTTCGTCTGACGAACGCTGATCATCCGGATTCGACCGGATTAGCGTCAATCCTGCTGTCTCAGCCCGGTGTTACGCGCTATCCGATGGCAGTGCACCCATCATGAAGAGGAAAACGAACGTGAAGACAACCCTTCGCCGACTGGCGGTCCCCGTTTCCGCACTGACGCTGAGTGTGGCGGGAAGCCTGCTGGCCACGGCTCCGGCCCACGCCTCGGGATACTCGACGTCCGACATCTGCGGCAGCGGGTACCAGACCGTGCGCAGTTACAACGTGTCGTACCAGACGGTCACCGGTGCCTACCGGAAGCTCGGCACGGTGTACCTGGGCTACAACTCCGGCAACGGCTACAACTGCGCGTACACACTGAAGGACGCCGGTCTCGCGGAGAACAACTTCTGGGGCTACCCCACGCGGACCGGGGTCAAGCTGCTCACCGAGAACTCCACCTGGGCCACGGACTACGGCAATTACAAGTACTACGCCGGGCCGGTCTACCGGTACGGCCGTGACCGTTGCACGAAGCTCGTGGCCGACGTGTCCAACAACAGCGGCATCAGCGCGCACTTCGCCTCCGGCTGGGTCGCCTGCGGCTGACCGCGGCGTGTACGGGCGGTTGGAGCTGACACAGGACCTCCGAGGCTCCCCCGTCCGCCGCCCGCGTCGAGCCCGCCCGTCCGGCGAGGTGGGGGAAGTGCGGTCGCACCCCAGGGGGTCGGGTGCGCCCGCTCGCCGGACGGGCGGGGGTCCTAGAGGGCCAGCCGCGCCCAGACGACCTTGCCGCGACCGCTGCCGATGTGCCGGTATCCGCAGCCACCGGTCGCCAGGAGGCGCACCATCATCAGGCCCCGCCCGCCCTCGGCCTCGACGTCGGCGTCCGGAACGACCGGCGGCGCGTGGGACGGATCCCACACCCGGAACTCGACGGCGCCGTCCAGGAGCGTGACCCACGCCTGGATCTCGTGCCCCTCCACGGCGTGCACCACGGCGTTCGTCGCCAGCTCCGACATGATCGTCCGCCCGACATAGTCGAGCCGCGCCAGCCCCCACGCCTCACACGCCTCCGACACGAGCGACCGCGTCAGATACACGCTCTCCGGATAAGCCCGCCACCGAATCGCGAACTCATTTCTTGTGATTGTTGGAAGCTTGTCCCACTTGCCCTGTATGTGGCTCATCCCCGGGACCACCTCTCGCGACTGGGCTCTGGCGAAAGAGTGCCGCCTCCCGATACGGTGAATAGCATTCAATCAATCAATCTGTACTTTCAGGATCACAAATGACCTCCGCGAACGATCTTGATCCAGATAACAACAACTGGCACTGGCTCGCCTCTGACCTGCGCATATGGCGCACGGAACGGAACATGACACAGGAAGCCCTGGGCAACCTTCTCGGCGTGACGAAAGCCCATGTTTCGAACTGGGAATCGGGCCGCGAAAATATGCCCATGAAGCACGCCGAAACTTTGGACCTCATTTGGCGCGCTCGCGGGCATTTCGCCCGACTTCGACGCTTAGCCGAGCGAACGCACGACCCGGGCTGGTGGTCCCAGTACATCCCTCTGGAAGCGAAGGCGTCTCGCGTGAGCTACTGGGCGCTCGCGATCATCCCCGGGCTGCTCCAGACCGAGGACTACGCCCGAACGCTGCTTGAAGACGGCCAGATCATTGAGGACGTCGAGGCGGCCGTCACCGCACGAATGGCGAGGCAAGCGGTCCTCGAACGAGAGAGGCCTCCCGAGCTGCGCATCCTGCTCAACGAGGCGGCGTTAGAACAGCCGGTCGGCGGACCTGAGGTCATGCGACAACAGCTCGCCCATCTGATGACCCTCTCCCACAGACGAAACGTCATCCTTCGCACTGTGCCACGCAACGTGGGTGCGCATATCGGTTTGGACGGGTCGTTCACCCTTCTAAGTGGAGGAAACTGGTCTGCGGCCTACATGGAAGCGAACACAGGTGGCAGACTGACGCACGACCCCACGATGCTTGACGACTTCGTAAGGCGCTTTGACCTCATAGGCTCGGAAGCCTTGTCAGCCTCCGCCTCGCGAAGCCACGTCGCCCGGATTATGGAGGCCATGAAGTGATCGAATGGCGGAAGGCCCGCCGGAGCAACGCGTCCGGAAACGAATGCGTGGAGGTGGCCGCTCTCGCGGAGGGACGCGGCATCAGGGACAGCAAGGCACCCGACGCCGGCCACCTCACCCTCACCCCCACAAGCTTCACCCGGCTCATCACCCGCGCGAAGCGCGGCGACCTGGACCTCTGACCCTCCCGGCAACGCGGACGGCCCATCAGGATTCGAAGCGGATGTCGCGAGTGGCGGCGTCGGCGGCGGCGAAGTCCAAGAGCCGTTCACCCTCCTCGGCCAGCGCATCCTTGTCGCGCGACGCGAGCTGCTCGTAGGGCCGGACGAGCAGCGTCGCGGTGTCCCGTTCACGTTCCAGCTGCCAGTCACCGGCGGTGAACCCGTCCAGGAGCACGATGCCGGGCAGTGGACGGCGCGTGGCGTAGTTCTGCGCGCGGAAGGCGTCGGTGATGACGCGGCTGCGGTCGGCGTGCGACAGCAGCAGATTGTCGAAGTCGTACAGAAGACGCGGTGGCGCGGGGGTGTCGGGGTCGGGCCGGGGGGCGTGGGGCACGTCGAACAGTTCACGCCCGTCGTCGTCGGTGAAGACGGCCAGGCGGGGACGCAGCCGGTTCACCACCTCCCGCAACCGCGTCAGCCCTGACCACTTCTGCACGTCCTTCACGGACGCGGGGCCGAACGCCGCCAGGTAACGCAGGACCATCTCCTCCAGGGACGCGTCGGCCGCCAAAGACCGGCCCAGCCACGCCTCGGCGGTCGTGTGCGCGATGGGCCCGCTTCGCCCCCACACACCCCGGGGCGGCACCTGCACCAGCGCCATCCTGTTGCGGGCCGCGTACGCGAGCGACGCCGGGGGCCGGTCGCCCCATCCCGCCGCCCGGCCGTGTTCGGCGAGCAGCGCGCCGAGTTCCTTGCTCGTACGCGGCTTCTCCTTCACCAACGGCCGGGCGGCGGCGACCAACTCGTCCATGTCCAAGCCCTGGACGGGTTCGCCGTGGGTGTGGTTGGAGAACAGGTCGCGGTCCAGGACGGGCTGGGCCAGCGGGCGCAGCCACAGGCAGTCGCGCGCGCTCACCAGGTGGATCGTCGAACGCATCAACGCGATGCGCACCAGTTGCCGGTCGAGGAGCAGCTGCCCGATCTGCTCCGGGCGCACGTCCTCCAGCCGCACGCCCAAGCCCACGTACCACGAGTGCGGCGTCTGCGCCTGCAGACCCACCAGATGCTCCACCGCCTCCACCACGGGCAGTGTCGAACGGGCCAGCAGCAGCTGCCGGTCGAGCGTGGCGCGGTTGAGCGCGCGGCGAGTGAGCATCGGTGTCACACGGGTCAGAGTAGGGGCGGAGCCGTCTTCCAGGCGGACGAGATAGGCGGTCCCCCGAGTTCCCGCTGCAGGACGGGGTCGTCACGAAGACCTACGTCGCACGTGAGGTCGAGAACGCCGAGCGAGCCGAATGGTGGGCGCGAGCCGTCGCGGGCTACCCGTCCTACGCCGAGTACCAGGAGAAGACCGACAGGCAGATCCCAGTGTTCGTGCCCTACCCGAAATAGCGAGTCGCCGCCGAACGCGCGCCCAGGAGCCGGCGGAACGGCGACACCCTCGTTCCCGCCGGCTGGCCGGCGGGAACGAGGGTGGGTCGGTGCTCGCTGTCAGGCGGCCGATGCCAGGGCGAGGGCGGCGGCGACGGGCACCAGGTAGAGCAGCGGGTACGGGATGTGAGAGAAGGAGCGGGCGCGGACGATGGTGACGACGGCGCCGAGGAAGTAGAGGATCAGGGCGATGGCGGCGGCGAGGCCGACCACGGGGACTGCCAGGCCGATCAGCAGGCCGATCGCGCCCGCGGCCTTGGCCGCACCGAGCACGGTCCACCACGAGCGGGGGACGCCGTACTCGGTCAGGGGCTCGACGACCCACGTGGCGCGGGTGAGGAGCGAGTGGGCCGAGAAGCCGACCCAGACGGCGGCCAGAACCGTGACGATGACGTGGGCTGTGGACATGGCGTTGCTCCTACTGTGGCGCCGGGGCCGTGGGGTTCCGGCGGGTGGGTCGGTCACTGCCCTGACCCGGCGCGTGGGGCGGACGTGACGCCCGGGCAATGTGACGCGCGTCACGCCGCGAGGAGCGTTCGCACGGGCGGCGGAGCGGGTCCGCCGCCCGTGGTCGCGACGGCGGGCGTCAGCCGAGGACGCCCATGTCGAGCCGGCCGAGCCGGTCAGGTTCGGCGATGACGTCGATGGCGGTGACGAGGCCGTCGACGATGGTGAAGGCCAGCACCACCCGCAGGCGGCCGCCGGGGGCCATCGCCAGGCCGACCGCCCCGTCGATGAGGGCGGTGCCGGTGAACCGGGCCCGCTGGACGGCGGCCATCGCGCCCCTGGCCACGGGTTCGGCTCCGGCGACCGTGACGGGTTCGGGGGTGGGGATGACGGCCTCGTCGGCACGGAGCACCACATCGGGGTGGAGCAGGGTGACCAGCCCTTGGAAGTCCCCGCTCCGGGTGGCCGCCAGGAACGCCTCGACGATCTGGCGCTGCCGGTACAGATCTGTGTCGGGTGCCGGTGCTCCCCGGATCCGGCGGCGCGCGCGGCTGGCCAACTGCCGCGTCGCGTCCGTCGAGCGGTCCAGCATGGCGGCGATCTGCTCGAACGGCACCGCGAACATGTCGTGCAGGACGAACGCGAGCCGTTCGGCGGGTGCCAGAGTGTCCAGCACCACCAGCAGCGCCACCCCGACCGAGTCGGCCATCACCGCTTCCTGCTCGGGATCTGCGACCGAGGCGGAATCCAGCACCTGATCGGCCGCCTGGACGTCCAGGGGCGCCTCCCCGCGGTGCTCACGGGAGCGCAGCATGTTCAGGCACACCCGCGCCACCACCGTGGTGAGCCACCCCGCGAGGTTGTGCACTTCACTGGTATCGGCCCGGCTGGCGCGCAGCCAGGCGTCCTGGAGGGCGTCGTCGGCTTCGCTCAGCGAGCCGAGCATCCGGTAGGCCACTGAGCGCAGATGCGGCCGGTGTTCGACGAATCGGCCGGCCAGCCATTCGTTATTGTGCATTCGTCACATTATTCGGCCTACCGGTGTCGGAGTAGCAGGTCAGCCCTGCGCAGACCCCGTCATCACGGGCCGATCCCCTCGGGCACTGCCCTCATCTGGAGGCGCGTGGCGAACTCATGCACGCGCCCTGGCCGATCGGCTCGGCGACCCTGGGCGAGATCACCGATCCTGTGTGGCGCCGGACGGTCCTACCAGCGGTCGACTACGTGGACCTTTGGTGCGTGGAGGGGGTGCGGGTCGGTGGGGAGGGTGCCGTAGGCGCGGTGCTTCCTCGGCGGCCAAGGGAAAGGGCGCGTCGGCGGCCAGGGTGCCCAGAAGGGACTCCCCGTGGTGCGCCAGCAGCGGGACCGCCGTGTTGGACAGCTGCCAGTGCGTGAGGGTCGCGTCGGCGGCGATGACGCTGACGAGGCAGGACGCCTCGGCGAAGGCGTCCGCGATCAGTTCGTGGTGGCGGACCGTGATCTGGCGGGCGTCCGGGTCCCAGCCGACGAACCAGTAGTCGCGTGACGCCGGGTTCACCTCTGCGGTCTCGGCCCTTGCCGGTTCGGGCGGGAGCCCGGGGAAGACCATCCGGCGCAGTTCCTCGTCTCCGCCCCAGGCGTGGGCGACGTCCCAGTCCTCCCAGCCCGGCGCGGTCGTCGGCCCCCGTGAGGTGCCACCGGCCGTACTTCTCGTCCAGCTCCCAGCGGGAGCCGTCTTCCAGGCGGACGAGATAGGCGGTCCAGCATCCCATCCGCGAACAGTACTGCTGGCCGGAGCCCGAAGCCGCCTACCGGCGCAGGCACCGCGACCGCGCCGGCAACGACTTCGGGCTGGGCGCGACCCAGCTCGTCCAGGTCCGGCCCGGCTGGTTTCAGGAAGAGTTCGGAATCTCGGTGTCGCGGGTGTCGAGAACGTCAGGGCGGCTCCGTCCCAGGGGCACGAGCGGCCGGGAAGGGCGCTCGCCGGCACCGAGACAGGAGCGACGACCATGGAGCAGCACGAGATCGACGAGATCCTCAACCGGCCGTACAGCCAGGAGCTGCTGGCGCGTGACGTGACGCGGCTGGCCTACGTGGCGAAGGACGGCACGCCTCGCAACGTGCCGATCGCGTTCACCTGGAACGGCTCGGAGATCGTCATGTGCACCAGCAGGAACGCCCCCAAGCTGGCGCACCTGCGCGAGAACCCGATGGTGGCCCTCACGATCGACACCGAGGTGCACCCGCCGAAGATCCTGCTCCTCCGGGGACGGACCGAACTCGACGTCGTCGACGGCATCCCGGACGAATACCTCCAGATGAACGGCAGCTACGAGATGACGCCCGAGCAGCGCGTCGAGTGGGAGGCCGAGGTCCGCTCGCTCTACGACGGCATGGTCCGGATCGTCGTCACCCCGACCTGGGCGAAGCTCATCGACTTCGAGACCACGCTGCCCAGCGCGGTCGAGGAGCTCGCCCGGCGGCGGGCCGAACGCCAGACCGCCTGATCCCCGATGCCGGCGCGGCTCACTTCGGGGTGGCGCGTGCCCTGGTATGTCACCCGGACGTGGGCTGGTCCGCGGCCGTCCGCAGGCGGAGCTCGTAGGCGACTCGGAGCGCTAGCGCTATGACGTCCCCGGCGCTCGCGCCGCTTTGCCAGGCTTCGGTGTACGACCCGGGTTCCAGGTGCTCGCGCACCCGGTTCTCGGTACGGGTGTGGTGAAGGTGGAAGGGGCGCAGGCCGGTGAGCGCGGCGCCGGTCACCTGGCGTTGGCGGTGCGCGGCTCCGAGCAGGTGGGCGGCGTGATGGTGGTGTCCGAGCACGCCCGCCGTCCAGGCGAGCGTCTCTATGCCCCACGCGGGGCCCCAGCGGTCGTCCATGGCCTGTTGCCGCAGGAGGGCGTCGCAGAGGGGTGTCAGCGCACTCGCGGGATCGCCGTGCAGGAGTTCGGTGAGGCCCGTGAGCCACTGGGCCCAGGTGTGCGCCCACTCGGCTCCCGAGGCGACGGCCTCGGCGACATAGGTCTCGCATGCGGACACCGCGATGCTCTGGTCCCCGAGGAACGCGGCCGCCATCGCCCAGAACATGGTGGCCATGTGGGCGTCCCCGGTGTGGCCCGCGGCCCGCAGCCCCTCGCGTGCCCTGGCGAGCTGCTCGATGCAGGCGGGGTCGTCGTGCGCCAGCAGTGCGTGGACACCTTCGACGTAGGCCACGGGGGGTGCCTGCGCGCCCAGTTCGTGGGCGCGGCACTCGTTCATGAGCGTCTCGGCGGCCTTCTGGTCCCCCTGGATGGTCGCGATGAAGGTCTTCATGGCCGTCACCATGATCGTCGTCTCGCGGATGCCGGGGCCGAGACCGGCCGAGAGGCTGTCGAGCCAGTGGCGCGCCTCGCCCAGCGTGCCGCTGAAGAACCATGACCGGGTGCGGGTGAGGTCGGCGGCGATGTCCGCACCGGTCCGGACGCGGTCCGGGCGGCCGACGCAGAACCCCAGGGCGGCGCGGAAGTTGGGCACCTCCGCGCGCAGGCGGTCCAGCCATTCGGCCTCCCGCGGGCTGCACCAGTCCGCGGCGGCGCCCGCGGCGAGAGCGTGGTAGTGGTCGCTGTGGCGGACGCGGTACTCGGTGGCGTTCCCGTCCCTTCGGAGCCGGTCCAGCCCGTACTGGCGGATGGTCTCCAGCAGCCGGTAGCGGGCGGAGCGGCCGTCTCCGTCGACCACCACGACGGACTTGTGGATGAGACCGGTGACCAGGTCGAGCACGTCGGCCCGGTCGATGCCGTCGCCCGCGCACACGGCCTCGGCCGCCTTGAGGTCGAAACTGCCGGCGAAGACCGACAGCCGCGTCCAGAGCATGCGTTCGCCGGACGTGCACAGGTTGTAGCTCAGGTCCATGACCCCGCGCAGCGTCCTGCGGTACCGGTTCGCGCCGGGCCCCCGAGGGTCGGACAGGAGCCGGAAGCGGTCCTCCAGCCGTTCCAGGATCTCCTCGACGGTGAGGGAGGTCAGCCGGACCGCCGCCAGTTCGATGGCCAGCGGGATGCCGTCCAGGCGACGGCAGAGCTCCGCGGCCGAACCGCCGTCCCGCAGCGGAGCGGCGCACGCCGCCGCCCGGTCGCTCAGCAACCGGACGGCCTCGCATGCGCCCCCGTCACCGCCGGGCCGGAGCGTCAGGCCGGAAACGAGCAGGACGTGCTCGCCCGGTACGCCCAGCCGCTCACGGCTGGTGGCGAGTACCCGGAGACCCGGCGCCGCGCACAGCAGCCGCTGGACGAGCCGCGCCACCGCGTCGACCAGGTGTTCGCAGTTGTCGAGCACGAGCAGCAGGTGCCGGTCGCGCACGTGGTCGGCCAGGGCGTCCATCGCGGAGCGCACCGACTGGTCGCGGAGCCCCAGCGCCTCGGCGACGGCGCGGGCCACCAGCGTCGAGTCCGTCAGCGCGGCGAGGTCGGCCAGCCACACCCCGTCGGGGAAGTGGGGCCGCGCCTGCCCCGCGGCGCGCAGGGCCATCCTCGTCTTGCCGACTCCGCCGACTCCGGTCAGCGTGACCAGACGCGACGCGCGCAGCAGGCGCCGCGTCTCGGCCAGCTCCATCTCCCTGCCGACGAAGGACGTCGTCTCGGCGGGCAGGTGGCCGCCCTCCCCCGGCGATCCTCGGCGGATCGCGGCGAGCTCCGGCGCGGAGGTGAGGATCCGCTGGTGCAGCGTGCGGAGTTCGTCGCCGGGATCGATGCCCAGCTCCTCGGCCAGGAGACGGCTTACCTCGCGGTAGCGCTCCAGCGCCTCGCCCTGCCGGCCGCACCTGTAGAGCGCCAGCATCAGCTGCGCCCAGAAGCGCTCCCGGAACGGGTGACGTTCCGTCAGCCGCCGCAGCTCCGGGAGCACGTCGGCGGGACGTCCGCAGTGCATGACCGCGTCGATCCACTGTTCCCGCGCGGCGAGATGCCGCTCGCACAGCGCGGCGACGACGTCCTGGAACTGCTCCGCCGGCAGGTCGGCCAGGGGTTCGCCCCTCCAGAGCGCGAGCGCCTCACCGAGCAGCTCCGCCGCCCGGTCGTGATCGCGCGCGGACGAGGCGGCGGCCCCCTCCCGGACGAGGGCGTCGAACCGGCGCGCGTCCACGGCGTCCGGCAGCGCCTTGATCATGTAACCGCGGCGATCGGTCACCACGACGTCCGGGCCGAGCGTCCGGCGGAGTCGCAGGACGTAGTTCTGGACGGCGTTCCGCGCGCCCCGCGGCGGGTCGTCGCCCCACAGCCGGCGCGCGAGGGCGTCCACCGAGACGATCTGCCCCGCGTCGATGAGCAGCGCCGCCAGGAGCGCGCGTTGCCGACCGGCGCCGATCGGCACGCGCACGCCGTCGCGCGCGACCTCGAGAGGACCCAGGATCCCGAATTCGTACCGGGCGTTCACCGTCTCAAGTTATAACGATGTGTTAGTAAACGCCTACTCTCCGCGTCGTTGAACGGGTCAGAGGGCGGGGCGACCGAGACCTGACCGGGACGACAGCGCGGGCCGGGATGGCGGTGGGCGGAGCGCTCGTCGGTCTCGCAGGCCGGCGCGACCGCGACCGTGTCAGAATCCCTCGGCATGAGCGCCCCCTCCCTGACCGAGCGCCGGCCGCCCTGGGTCGTCTTCACCACCGGTGACGACCCGTGGGTGGCCGCAGAAACGACGGCGCTCCAAGAACAGGGCGGGCTCGTCTTCCGATTGGACGGTCGAGAACTGCTCGAACCGGCTTCGCTGTTCCGGGCCTTCGCCCAGGAATTGGGCTTCCTCGACTACTTCGGCCACAACTGGGATGCGCTCGTTGATTGCCTGCACGACTGGCACGGCCCGGGACACGGCAGGCAGGACGTCGCCGTCCTTGTCGACAGCGCCGACGAGTTGTCCGGTGCGGAGTTCTTGGGCCTGCTCGTCTCGGTGCTTTGCCAGGCACGCCCTACCGCGACGGGTTGCTCCTGGCCGCTGGGGGCCGGGAGGAACCGGCTCCCGCCCCAGTCGGAGCGTGAGCCGGTCAGGTGGCAAAGCTCGGCCACCAGGGCCTCGGCACTGGCTCAGGCAGGGGAAGCTCCCCGGCCCGAGTCTTCCAGGAAGACCTCTCCCCAGCAGGCCGTGCCCTCGCCGGTCCGGTAGCTGCCATGCTGGCAGCCGTCCGAGCCGGTCCAGATCTGCACCACTGCCTGCCGGGGGCTGAACTCCTTCGGCACCCCGTCGTGCACGGTGATCCTCGCGAGCCGCCGTCCGTCCATGGTCAGCACCTTGCAGTCGAGCTGGACGCCACCCGGAAGCCGGGGGTTCTCATCGGCGCCGGTGTCGATGCCGTGCGAACGCGCGGCGAGCGCGAGCAGGTCCCTCGTCCGCCGGCGTGCCTGGACGACGGGCAGGTCGCAGGCCCCGTGCTGCTGGACGAAGATCTGCACCAGCGTGAGGAAGTTCTCGACCGAGAGTCCCTCGGAACCTGCCGAAGCAGTGAAAGTCGGCGTCTTTTCGTTGTTGGAGGCCCCCATGGGGATCTCTCCTTTCGGGTCTGAGTTGCGGGAATTCGAGTCCTGGACTCGTGGGATATCGTCCGTACGCGCTCGGGGGGCGGCAAGGGAACGCACGATGTCGCGACGTTGAACGGTCGGTTGGCGAGGTAGCCGACGTTTTCCCGGCCCGCCCCGTCAAGGCCGAACGGACAGTGCGGCCCTGACGGGGCGCACACGGCATCCCCTGCGCCCACGCCCAGGCGGCGCTCCTGATGGACTCTGCCGGAAAGGCAGGAGCGCCGGGCCCGTGAGGGGCCCGGCGCTCCTGGTGGCAGGACGAGGGAATGTCAGATGCGGGTCATGGTGGACTTGTATCCGCCGCCACCGGGGTAGACCCATTCGCCGGCGAGAGAGTTCCCGTCAGCGCTGAAGGTGCCTTCGAAGTAGGCGGGGCTGCCCTTCGCGCCGCCCCAGATGGTCAGCTTGTCGCCGGTCATCTCGTAGACGTAGTCGAAGGTGTTGCCGAAGGAGTCGTAGTACCGCGACATCACGTCCTCGCCGGCGGGCTCGCCGAACGGGCGGAGATTACCGATCACTTCGATGCCGGTGACGGGCTCGCCGAACTGGGTGAGGTCGACGTGCTGGAGCAGGAAGAAGCGGCCCGGCATCCACTCGTAGCGAACGGTGCCCTCGGCGCCGCCGGTGACCTTCCACGTGCCGACCAGCCGGTCGAGGGCCCGCACCTCGGCGCTCGGCTGGTCGGTCTCGGCCGGGGCGGTCTCGTTCGGGGTCTTCTCGGACATCGTGTCCTCCTCTTCGTGGGTGTTCGCTGGTACCTCGGAGCGCCCGGACGCTTTCGGACATGACGGGGACGTGACGTAGGTCACTTCTCCAGGACGTCGAGATCGGGGGCGCGGTCCCGAGGTAGCGGCGAGAACCCATCGATGAGGAGGAGCCCATGGCCACCGCCACTCCCGCCGCCGCCCCCGCCGCCCCTTCGGCCCGTGCCGCCCGCCGGACGTCCCGTGCCCTGGTCGCCGGCGCGCTCGCCGGGCCGCTGTTCTTCGCCTCGGCCGTCACCCAGATGGTCCTGCGCGAAGGCTTCGACATCACTCGGCATCCCATCAGCCAACTCGCCACCGGTGATCTCGGCTGGATCCAGATCGTCACGTTCGTCCTCGCGGGGCTGGGCGGGGTCGCCCTTGCCACCGGACTCAAGCGCACGGTCACCGAGGGCGCCGGCCGGCGGACGCTGCCCGTCTTCGTCGCGATCTTCGGGATCGGGCTGGTCGCCGCCGGGCTTCTCCCGATGGATCCGGAGAAGGGCTTCCCGGTCGGCACCCCGGAGGGGCCGGTCGCCCAGATGTCCTGGCACGGGGTCGCGCACTCGGTCGCGGCGGCCGTCGCCTTCACCTCCCTCGCCATCGCGGCCATCGTGATGACCGTCCGGCACGTGCGGCGGCGGGCCGTGCGGCCCGCCGTCCTGAACGGCGCCGTCGCGCTCGTCCTGCTGGTGCCCATGTCACCGGACCACATGAGCCTGCAGATCGCCCTGAACGGCGTGGTCGCCTTCACCTGGACGACCGTCGTCGCGCTGCACTCGCGCCGCCAGGCCATGCCCTCGGGCCGCCACGGCATGCACTCGGGCTGACCTGGCTATATAGCTGGAACCCGGCCCGCACACCACCGCACCAGGGGAGGATCCTCTTGAAGTACCTGCTGCTCAGCTACACCCCGGCCGCCGCCTGGGACGCCGCCACCGCCGACGCTCCGTCGGAGGAGGCGCTCGCCGCGTTCGCCGAATACCAGAAGTTCGAGCAGGAGCTGACCGAGACCGGCGAGTTCGTCGCCACCGAGGGGCTCGGCCACCCGGTGGTCAGCACGACGGTGCGCAGGTCGCCGGACGGCGTCGTCGCGACCGACGGGCCGTTCGCCGAGCTCAAGGAGGTCCTGGCCAGCTTCGCGGTGATAGACGTGGCGGGCCGGGAACGCGCCGTGGAGATCGCCTCGCGGATCGTCGAGGTGCTCGGGGAGCCCATCGAGATCCGGCCGATCATGGGGGAGGAGTTCACGGAATGAACGGCGACGTCGAGCATCTGCTGCGCACGGAGGCGCCGCAGGTGCTCGGCGCCCTGGTGCGGCGCTTCGGCCGCTTCGACATCGCCGAGGACGCCGTCCAGGAGGCACTGCTGGCCGCCAGCCGGGACTGGCCCGCCCAGGGCGTGCCGCAGGACCCGCGGAGCTGGCTGATCCGGATCGGCTACCGGCGAATGGTCGACATGCTCCGCTCCGACCAGGCCCGGCGCAGGCGCGAGCAAGAGGCCGGGATGACCGAGCTGGCCATGCGGGCGCCGGACCGTCGAGCCGGTCCCGCGCCGGAGGTCGACGACAGCCTCACGCTCCTGATGCTGTGCTGCCACCCCGCGCTGAGCACCACGTCCCAGGTCGCGCTGACGCTGCGCGCGGTCGGCGGCCTGACGACCGCCGAGATCGCGCACGCCCACGGCACCACCGAGGCCACCATGGGGACGCGGATCAGCCGCGCAAAGCAGCAGCTGGCCCGCGACGGCGTCCGCTTCACTCCCCCGGCCGGCGCCGACCGGGACGCCCGGATGACCGCCGTGACGCGGGTGCTCTACCTGATCTTCAACGAGGGCTACACGGCCACGGCGGGACGTGAGCTCGCCCGCGTCGACCTGACGCGGGAGGCGATCCGGCTGACCCGCATGCTGCACGCCTCGCTACCCGGCGATGCCGAGGTGACGGGCCTGCTGGCGTTGATGCTGCTCACCGACTCCCGGCGCCGCGCGCGCACCGGCGCCGGACATGAACTCGTGCCGCTGGACGAGCAGGACCGCGCGCTCTGGGACCCCGGCCTGATCCGCGAGGGCACCGAGCTGATCGACGGAGTCTGGAACCACGGCGCGGCGGGCCCGTACCGGCTTCAGGCGGCCATCGCCGCCGTGCACGCGGCGGCCGCGTCGCCGGAGGAGACCGACTGGCCGCAGATCGCGATGCTGTACCTCTGGCTCGAACGCCTCACCCCCACCGCGCCGATCCGGCTCAGCCGCGTGGTGGCGGTCGCCCGAGCGTACGGACCGTCCCGGGGCCTGGCCCTCCTGGACGACCTCAACAGCCGCCACCACCTGGACCGGGACCCCCTCACCCGGCAACGCGAACGCGCGGTGCGCGCCCATCTTCTGCAGATGACCGGCGACAACGCGTCCGCCGCCGCTTTGTATCGCGAGGCGGCCGCCCTGACCGACAACCAGGTGGAGCAGCGCTACCTGCTCGGCAAGGCCGACCCCCTCGACTGACAGTGATGATGTTCGTCCGGTCGTTGCGAGGACGGCGGCCGTGCCCCAGAACGGCGGGACCTGGGCATCGAGATATCGATCACGCTCGTCGCAGCGGATCATCCCGGGTCACGCGACGCCTCGCTGGTGTGAGCCGACCTCACCGGCCGCAGGAGACGTGGTGTCGCCCGCCCGCCGGCCCGCCCGGACATGTCCTACTTTTTCTCTGATTGCCCACCTGTCACTGCTTTTCTTGTAATCGGCGGGAGGGTGGCGGGGTCTCTTCTGACGTGGCCGAGCGGTTCGGCCCGGTGGCGCGAAGGGATGCGGATGGACGGCGGCGAAGGGCGGCCGGCCGGCGGCGAGGAGCGGCTGGTCGCGGCGGCGCAGGCGGGGGACGCGGCGGCGCGGGAACGGCTGGTGTCGGCCTGCCTGCCCCTGGTGTACAACGTCGTCGGCCGGGCGCTGGACGGCCACGCCGACGTGGACGACGTCGTCCAGGACACCATGCTCCGGATGCTGAACGGCCTCGGCGGCCTGCGCGACCCGTCGCGGTTCCGGTCCTGGCTCGTGGCGATCGCGATGAATCAGGTGCGGCGGCGGTGGTCGGCGAACCGGAGACGTCCCGCCGTCGGTCTGGACGCGGCGTACGAGATCGCCGATCCGGGCGGCGACTTCGTCGAGATCACCATCGTCCGGCTCGGGCTGTCCGGGCAGCGCAAGGAGATCGCCGAGGCCACCCGGTGGCTGGACGCGGCCGACCGCGACGTGCTCTCGCTTTGGTGGTTAGAGGTCTCGGGCCGGCTGACCCGCACCGAGCTCGCCGCCGCCCTGGACGTGAAGCGGCGGCACGCGGCCGTGCGCGTGAACCGGATGAAGGAGCAGCTGGAGACGGGGCGGCTGGTGGTCCGCGCGCTCGCGGCGACGCCGCCGTGCCCGGGCCTCGCCGAGCTGACGGCCTCATGGGACGGACGGCCCACGCCGGTGTGGCGCAAGCGGATGGCCCGCCACGCGCGCGGCTGCGACACCTGCCGCGCCCACCGGCGCAGGCTCGCCCCGGCCGAGACGCTGCTCGCGGGCCTGGTCCTCGTCCCGCCCCCGGCCCGTCTCCCGGCGGCGGACCTGGCGAATGCCAAGCTGTCGGGCGCGGACGTCGCCCTGCACGCGTCACACGGCGCCCGGACGGCGGCGATCACCGGGACGGCCGCGGTCGTGGCGGCCGCCGCCGTGGCCGTCTGGTTCTTCGCCATGCCCGGCGACGAGCGGCCCCCGTCCGCCGCGCCCGCGAGCACGCGCGTGGCCACCCCGAGCGCGACGTCCGCCTCACCTGAGCGGCCGTCGCCCACCCCGTCCAGGACCCGCCGCTCGCCCAAGCCCCGCAAGACGTCCAAGGCGCCCCTCAGCCCGGGGCGCCAGGTCATCCGGCTCGCCAACATCCAGCGGGCCCGGCACGGCTGCCGGCCCCTGCGTGAGAATCCGATGCTGACCAGGGCGGCCCAGAGGCACTCCGCCGACATGGCCGCCCGCCGCGAGCTCTCCCACGACGGCGCGGGCGGGCGGGACCCGGGCGCCCGCATCACCGCCGCCGGATACCGGTGGCGGGCCTGGGCGGAGAACATCCAGCGGGGCGCCGCCACGCCGTCCTCGGCGGTGTCGAGCTGGATGACCAGCACCTACCACCGCGCCAACATCCTGAACTGCGACTACACCGAGATCGGAGTGGGCGTGGTATCCGGTTCCGGCGGCCCCTGGTGGACGCAGGACTTCGCCTCGCCTCAGTGAGGCGTGGGCGCCGGGGCGGTCCGCGACGGCCCCGGCGCCCACGCTCCGCGCCTCAGCGGGTTCCGAAGTTCTGCGTCCAGTACGGTGTCCCGGACTTGAGCGTCACGCCCACGCCGATGTTCTTGAACGTGCAGTTCAGGATGTTGGCGCGGTGCCCGGAGCTGTTCATCCAGGCGGACATGACCGCGGCGGGCGTCCGCTGGCCGTAGGCGATGTTCTCGCCGTAGGTGGACCAGCGGTACCCGGCGGCGGTGATCCGGTCACCGGGGCTCTTGCCGCTGGGGTTGGTGTGGTCGAAGAAGTCGCGGGCGACCATGTCGTCGGAGTGGCCCTGCGCGGCGGCCTGGAGCCGGGAGTCGACCGTCAGGGCACCGCAGCCGTTCTTGGCGCGCTCGGCGTTGGTCAGGGAGACGACCTGCTGGACGAGCGTGCCGCCGCCTCCGTTACCGCCGCCGCTCCCGTTGCCGCCGCCGGGCGCCGTGGAGCGGGGCGTCGGCGTGACCGGCCGCTTCTTCCGCGGACGCTTCGTGGTGTGCTTCGCGGGTTTCTTCGCGACGGTCGAGCGCTTGGCCGTCTTCGAGCCCCTGGGCTTGCCGGTTGTCACGTTGGTCTTGGCGGGGGACGGGGTGTGCGCGGGGGCCGCCCGGTCGGCGACCGGGCGGGAGTCGGCCGGGGTGTCGGAGGAGCCGGCGACGCCGTAGGCGACCCCGGCCGTCAGTGCCACCACGCTCGCGCTCGCGCCGACGGCGGCCCACCACCGCCCGCTCGGACGCGACGCCCGTCCGTAACTGCCGCGGCGCGTCCGGGGACTCCGTCTCGACCCCGGGTCGTTCCTCTCGCTCACGTAAGCCTGCCTTCCGGGTTTCCATGGACTTGTCGGACACATGGGAGACCCGGCCAGTGCGTACGGATAACAGAAAACCCGTCCGAAACCTGAGCGCAGTGGCCCGTCCGGAGGGCAGCGGCCCACCTGGGGACGGTGACCCACCTGGGGATCGGTGACCTACATGCGAGGACGGGGTGGCAAATCGCCTTTAACTCGCTGAGATCTTGCGTATTCTCCTCGTTACCTCTGGGCGCGGCGACGGAAGGGGACGCGGGATGGGCGGAAGCGGAGGCGGGGCGCGGTGAATCCGTACGGAGGAGGACAAGCCCCCGGACCCGGGTGGCAGCCCGGACCGCCGCCGCAGGGCCCGTGGCAGCCCGGACCACCGCCGCAAGGACCTTGGCAACAGCCGCAAGGCCCGTGGCAGCAGCAGCCGCAAGGTCCGTGGCAGCAGCCGCAGAGGCCGTGGCAGCCCCCGCCGGGCTATGGGCAGCCGCGCCGGATGACCTTCGGGCGTCTCTTCAATCCGTTCGCCGTGGGGAACGCGGTCTTCGCGCCGTCCCGGCCGGATCGCGTCCACGACCCCGCTGTGAAGAAGGTGCAGATCTGGCGAACGGTCATCGGTCTGGTCGCCGTCGTGTGGATGCTGTTCTCCTTTGGGCTGGCGTCGGATGCCGACGGCGTGCTTGACGACCGCTTCGCCCAGATACGCACCACCCTCATCACGCTGGCGGTGACGTTCCCGATCGCCGTCGCCGTCTTCATCGCGGTGGCCCGTCCGCCCAACCGGCGCCTGTTCCTGCGCCGCGCGGTCAGACCCGCCGCCGCGCTGCTCACGCTGATCGTCACGCTCGCCGCGCCGAGACTCGCCACGGGACTGGGCTACGTGACCGAGAGCACGGACTGGACGGCCTCGCCATGGCGGCTGGTGCTGCTGTTCGCGATCGGCGCCTTCTCGTTGTGGTACATCCCCTTCGGCCTCTACGGCGTCGTGCAATCACTCGTGCACGTGTTCCGGACCGCCGACCTCCACGACACGGTCCCCCCACTCCTCGCGACGCTGCTCGTCTGGGAGGTCGCCGTCTTCGACATGTTCCAGGGCGCCTACAGCGGCGCCCCGATCGGGGTACGGCTGGCCTTCATCCTGGGAGCCCCGCTGTCCGTCACCGCCGTGGCGATGTGGGAGTTGCGGCGTCTGCGTACCCGGCACGGCATCACCCTGCGTGGAGCGCTGGGCCGCTGAGCCGTCCCGGCCGCTGAGCCACCGCAGCCGTCGATGGGCCGTCGCCCGCTCCTCGACTCCCGGCACGGCCGGACTCCCCCGGGCCGGGAGGCGGGCCTTCTTCCGAGATGCCCGCGTCCCGGACCGCACTCTGGCCGTCACCGGTCGGAGCGCACACAATGCGGGGAGGAGAGGGACGGTGCCACGGATGGAACGCGAGCATTACGGCCGCCTCCTGCGGCTCGCTTACCTGACACTCGACGACGGTGACCACCCGCTTTCGCCCGCTCGCCGGGCCGTCACCGCGGCCATGCGAGGGCGGCGCCGCGGGTATCCGGCCATGCGAGCCCGCCTCGTCGCGATCCTGCTCACGGACCCGCCGACCGGGCGGAACCGGTTGCACGGTCTCCTCTTCGAGCCCGCGGGTGCCACGCCGCGGGCCGTCCAGGCGGCTCTGCTGGAGTTACCGCCGCACGAACGGCTCGCCTACCTGCTGTGCCGGGACGGACTCACCGCTCCCGAGGTCGTCGCGGAGTTGAGCGTCCATCTCCCCCTCGACTTCCGGGACGTGGACCGGGTCATCGGCGCCGTGGACGACCGGACGGGCATGGACGAGGCCGCTCAGCGGGCCGAGATCGAGGCGTTCGAGCCCGACCTCGTGCGGCTGCGGCCGCCGCTCACCGTCCCGCCCGCGAGGCGCGCCGCCGTCGCGGGCGTGGTCGCCGCGGCGCTCCTGGCGGTCATCGGGGCCTTCTTCGTCCGGCCGGACGAAGACCACGGCGCACCCGATGTGATCGATCCGAACGCGTGGACGGCGAACAGTACGCCGACCATCGACGAGTGGCCCTCGCAGGGCGCGCTGCTCCGCGATGCGAAGCTGCTGCGACGGGCCGCCCGCGCCTGGCGCGCCGACCACCGCGATCCGCCGCTCGGCGGCGTCGCCGTCCTGTACGCCGGGACGGTGGACGGGGCGTCCCTGGTCGTTCTGCGCGACTCCCCCGGGCCCAGGAACGCGACGAGCGTGGCGCAGTACTTCGAGCGGCGGATGTCGCGGGGCGTGGAGTCGGTCCGCAGGCTCGGTACCGACGAGGGGCAGCTCATCATGGTGGGCATGACGTGGCGCTACCTCGTTCCGCCGTGGCTGCTGGACGTGCGGGCGGCGGTGCCGACCGGGCGGTTCCCGGAATGGCGGCCGGTGGCCGTCCGGGACGGGCTGAGCGCTCCGCTGCCGTGGGACTGGTTCACGCCGCGCTGCCAGAACTACGTGGTGTTCCAGATGACGTCCGGGATGCGGACGGTCACCCAGCTCGTCTCGAACGATCCGCGGGCGGCGGCGCCGCGGGTGTGGTTCCGGGATCCGGCGGAGCAGGGGAAGCAGTCCGGGTGGGCGGCGCTGAACGCCGTCGCCTGCGCGGGGACGACGTCCCTGAGCGAGGCGGGCGACCTGCGGCTGGGGCGGCTCTGGAGCGGCGGGCTGCCCGACGGCGGCGGCCGGGCGACCCTGCTCACGGTGGACGCGTCCTCGCCGTGGGGCGCCCAGGGCCGCTCGATCCTGATCTCCGAGGACGGGCAGGCGCTGTCGGAGCGGGGCGGGACGAACAGCGACTTCACCTCGCAGGGCGCGACGGCGGCCGCCGCGGTGTGGTGGCGGTCGCCCCGGCGCTGGCGGCTGGTCGCCGCGGCCGGGCCGGGCGTCGAGCGGCTGAGGTCGGTCGGTGATCTGGGCTCCCGCGAGGACGCGGCGGACCGGCGGGGCGACGGCCCTCTGCTCGTGGTGCCGGGCCCGCGCACCGGCGACGCGGCCGGCCTTCCGGTCGTCCAGGTCGTGGCGTACGAGCCGGACGGAGACCGCACGGTCGTCACCCCCCGGTGACAGGGCCCCGGGCGCCGGCGGTCACTTGAGGTTGGCGGTGAGGGTCCCCTCGGCGCCGAACAGCTCCTCGCGCCAGCGTTCCAGCAGTTCGGTGCTGTCGAAGTCGTCCGGGTGGAAGCCGGGCCTGTTGTAGGCGCGCAGCCGCCGGATCACCTCGCGCTTGAGGAACGGCGAGTGCCGGAGCGCGGCGAGGCTGCGGCGCAGACGTCCGGGACGGTACGTGGCGGGGTCGCCCAGCAGCGAGATGAACGTGCCGGTGACCATGAGGAACAGGAAACCCGCGCTGATGACCCGCATGGTCCGGATGCGGGTGCGCTCCGTGCCGCCGACCTGCCGGAAGACGTCGAACGCGACGGCCTTGTGCTCGGACTCCTCCAGCGCGTGCCACAGCAGGATCGACCGGACGCTGGTGTCGCCGAGCAGTTCCCGCGCGCGGGGGTCGGTGAGCAGGCACTCCGCCACGGTCGCGGTGTAGTGCTCCAGCCCGGCGGTGAAGCCGAGGCGGACGATCGGCGGCAGGAAGCGGTCGGCGAGGCGGAGGTCGCGCGCGACGACGGCGGAGATCCGGTGGGTCGGGTACCCCATCGCGCGCAGGGTCCTGTTCAGGTGGTCGTGCTCGCGGCCGTGGACGACCTCCTGCCCGATGAAGCCGCGCACCTGAGCGGCGAGGTCCGGGTCGGTGACGCGGTCGCGGTAGTGCCGCACCGAGCGGACGAAGAAGTCCTCGCCCGGCGGGAACGTCGCGGACAGCAGGGCCACGAGGTGGCTCATGACCAGGTCGCCGTCCACGTAGTGGCGGCGCAGGGATCCTTTCGGGTGGTCGAAGGCGACCCGGCGGGTCTGGATGGCGTGCTGGGTCATGCGGAGTTCTCCTCGGACGCGGGGGACGTGTGGGGGCCGAGTAGACGTGTCGGGGGTGATCAGTCGTGTCGGGGCGGTCAGGCGTGTCGGGGCCGAGTAGGCGTAGTCGTCCAGCGGGAAGGTGCGGGCGGCGCGGCCGCGCACCGGGCCTCGGCGTCCGGCATGGCCCACCTCCTGCTATTGGAGTACCTGTCGAATATACCTCCGGAGGTCCACCCCGCCAGGTGTCGTCAGGTACACCCCTCGCTCGGGTTCTGGGCCCCGTGCCGCCCGGCGCGGCGACCGGCAGTGTTGATCACGTTCGGCAGACGACCTCCAGGAGGAACCTCCATGTCGCGCATCTCCAACTCGCGCATCTCCAGGTCGCGGCTCTCCAGGCCGCGGCTGTCCATCACCGCCTCGCTCGCCTCGGCCACCGTCCTGGTCGCCGGGGCGTCCCTCGTCGCGGCCCCGGCGGCGAGCGCGGCACCGGCGGGCCCGCACGGGCTCGACCGGAAGGTGCGGACCGCCGCGGACCGGCTCGTCGCCGACGGCGCCCCCGGCGTGATCGTGATGACCCGCCGCGGCGGGCGCGTCTCGCACGTGGCCGCGGGGGTGTCCGACAAGGCCACCGGCGCCCCGATGGACCACCGGCTGCTGTTCCGGATCGCCAGCGTGACCAAGTCGTTCACCTCGACGGTCGTGCTGCAACTCGCCGCCGAGCGCCGCCTGTCGCTGGACGACACCGTGGAGGCGTGGCTGCCGGGCGTCGTCGCGGGCCACGGCAACGACGGTTCGAAGATCACCATCCGGCAGCTGCTCGCGCAGACCAGCGGCCTGAACGACTACACGCCCGATCCGCGAGTGATGTCCGACCCCACGCGAGCCTGGACGCCGGAGGAGCTCATCGCGATCGCGATGGAGAAGCCGCCGCAGTACGCGCCCGGGACGGGCTGGAACTACTCCAACACCAACTACATCCTGGCCGGGATGGTCATCGAGAAGGCGACCGGGCGTTCGGTGGGCACCGAGTTCCAGCGGCGCGTCTTCGAGCCGCTGCGGCTGCGGCACACCTCCTACCCGACGACCGACTCCTCGTTCCCCGGCCGCTACGTGCACGGGTACTACTACGACTACGGGGACGTGAGCACGCTCATCAGCCCGTCCAGCGCGAGGACGTCCGGCGGCATCGTCAGCACGGTCGACGACGTGGCCCGCTTCCACCGCGCCCTGTTCACCGGCAAGCTGCTGCCGCCGAAGCAGATGCGCGAGATGCGGAACGTCCGGCCGGTCAACGACGACGGGGTCGTGGAGGACTACGGCCTCGGCGTCGCCCGCATCAAGTTCTCCTGCGGGTACGCGTGGGGCCACGACGGCGGCTTCCCCGGCTACCGGACCTGGACCTACACCAGCGCCGACGGACGCAGCCAGGCCGTCATCACCTACAACGAGTCCAAGCTGGAGTACGACAAGACCTTCCGGGCCGACCTCGCCAAGGCCGCCGACACCGCCTTCTGCGCCTGATCCCGTTCCTTCGGGTGGACGTCGCGGCGTCCCGCGCCCGCCCCGCCTCGCACAGCCCGGCGGCGGGGCGCGGCGCTCCCGCCCGCCTGAGCGGTCTTCGGCATTTGCGATGATCTGCGGGTGACCGTCACGAAGCGGACCCGTATCCGGCAGATCGGCGCGGCAGGCCCCGCCCTCGGCGCGCGCACCCTCGGCATGCGCGCCCTGGGAACGCTCGTCCTCGGCACGCTCGCCCTCAGCGCGTGCGGCCCCGGCGGCGAGGACGGCGCGGGGGCCGCCGCGGCGCCTGTGCCCACGCCGCCCACCGCGCCCGTGCCGCCGCAGCGCTCGTCGCCGCCTCCGCCCTCCTGCACGCCGGAGGGCATCGCCGTCTCGATGAACGAGCCGGACGCCGCGATGGGCGTGCGCGCGGCGCGGATCGAGCTGCTCAACTGCGGGCGCCGACCGTACCGGCTGGACGGCTACCCGGCGCTGCGCGTCCTCGACGGCCGGCGGCAGCCGTTCAACGTGACGGCCGTGCGCGGCACGAGGCAGGTCGAGGACGCCGGACCGAAGCCGCTGACGATCCGTCCGGGCCGCAAGGCCGAGTTCGTGATCGTCTGGCGGAACACGGTCACCGAGGCGGACACGGTGGCGGTGGCCGGCGCGTACCTCGAAGTCCGCCCGGCCCCCGGACGGCCCGTCGTGATCGTTCCGGCCCACGGCCCGATCGACCTCGGCAACACGGGCCGCCTGGAAGGAACCGCCTGGCGCCTCCCGACCCGGTGACTCAGCGGGGCGGCGCTTGGATCCTGCCGATGCCGAGGGTGTTCCGCGCGGGCATCAGCCCGGTCTCCAGGACCTTCACCAGGATCGGCATCGTGAGCTGCGCCAGCCGGTCGGCCTTGGGGGCGCCGAGCGTCCGCCACGGCTCGTAGGCGAGGTCGTCGGTCGTCCGCTCGACGTCGTCGCGCAGTTCGCTCCCGCGGACGGTCGCGGCGCCGTCCGCGTCGACGAGCCCGCGGGAGGCGAGGCGGTCGCGGGCGGCGGTCCACTCCTCGTCCGTCCAGCCGCGGCTCGCGAACGTCTCCGCGGGCGCGGCCCCGACGGCGGCGAACGACACCAGCGCCTCGACCGGGTCGAGCCCGCGGGTGAGGAGCGCGGCCACGTGGCCGTCCCCGCGCTGCTCGCGCAGGATGCCGATGGCGTGCCACAGGACGAGGTGCGGCTCGTCCGGCCAGGGCAGGTCGGCGTTGGCGGCGGCGATCGGGCGTCCGGCGGTGCTCGCCGCCTCGGCGGCTGCGCGGGCCAGCTCGGCGGCCTCGGCCAGGTCCGGGTTTCCGACGTCGTCGCCGAGGAGCGTCCGGTACATGCGGTCGACGGCGCGCAGGCGGGCCTCCAGGACGCGGCCGGGCGGCGCGACCGCCCAGGCGGCGGGGATGTGCTCGGCCACCATCCGGGGGCTGAAGCTGTAGAAGGCGGCCGACACGGCCTCGCCTCCCGCGGCGCCGAGCGGCGCGGCGCGCCAGGCGAAGTAGCTCGGCCAGCGCGTCTCCACGTCGTATCCGAGCGCCCGCGCCTCGGCGAAGACGTCCGGGGAGTACCAGAACAGGGCGTGCAGGGGTTCGAGCTGGTGCCACATCTGCCGTGCGAAACCGGGATCCTCCGCCATCACGCGGTCCTCTCTCTCGGGGTCACCTCCACTCTATCTTGACATTGCCTAGATAGCTCTCCCGGTCACGCGCGACCGGCCATCCGCCCGGAGGCGCGCCGGCCTGGGACGGCGGCACGGGCGGCGCACCGCCCGGACGGGACGGCGGCGCCGCGCGCCGCGCGCGCGGCCCGGAGGACAGGCGGGACGGCAGGACGGCGGGCAGTTCGCGCGGTTCGTCCCACCCGGGGGACGTCCGGGCGCGAGCCGCGAGCGGGGCCCGGCGCTCGTGGCGGGGGAAGGCCAGCAGCGCGAGCACGGCCAGCCCGACCCCTGCGGCCCGGAGCCAGAACGGTCCGGCCTCGCGCGGCCACGGCTCCCCGTACAGCAGTGTGGCCGACAGCAGGAGGTGCGTCTTCGCGGTGACCGTGACGACGGTGACGATGACGGTGAGGCGGCAGCGCTGGAGGCCGATCGACAGCAGCCCGACGCCGAACACGCCCGCGAGCAGGAACAGGTACGGGTGCGGCGAGGAGGGAACGTCCGCCCCCCGCCCCGCGGCGAACATCATCGCCATGCCCTGCCCGAAGACCTCGGTCGCGCCGAGCAGGACGCCCGCGCCGATCCCGGAGGCGATGCCCGTCAGCGGGCGCGCATGGCGGCCGCCGACCGGGCGGTCGCGCACGCAGAACATCCACAGCGGGACGGCCAGCGACGGCACGCACACCAGCCCGGCCTTCCACAGCGGCAGCGCGGCCGCCGCGGCGCCGACGCGATGCGGCGCCGCCCCACCGTGGCCCAGCGCCGGCAGCACCGACAGCGCCGCGGTGACCATCGCGGCGACCGTGATGAGGACGGCGAGCCACTCGCGCGAGGTGGGCCGCTCACCGAAGCCGCTCATGCCGACGGCCAGCAGCATGACGAGACCGAGCCCGTAGGAGGGCAGCGTCGCCGCGACGGGCAGCGCGGCCAGCGCCGTGGCGGAGAGCCCGAACCCCGCCATGAGCACCAGGAGCCCGGCGAGCCAGCGCGGGCTCCGCGCGAGGAGTCCGGCGGCGTGCAGCGGATGGCGGCCCGAAAGGGGGCTCATCCGCCCCGCGGCCGTCTTGAACAGAACGTAAGCGCCGATGTAGACGGCCTGCGCAGCGCAGGCGAGGACGACCGCGTGCATGGCGTTCCTCCCAGGGGTGGGGCCCCAGCGTGACATGAGGAAGGTGTGCGGTGATTCTGGCTGGAAGACGGAGAAGTTCCCGGTTTTGTGCGTCCGGGTGAGTAGTGCCCCACGCTGCGGAGATGTTTTTCATGATGTGCGCTTGGAGCGGCGACTCCTGCCGTAAGCTCCGCCACCTAAGGCCGACCTGCCCCGGAAAGGCCAAGATCAAAGCGTCCATGGCGTTCCCCGGTCACTCTGCGCAGATGAATGATCGCGGAACGCTTCCCGAACCGAGTGTGGTGATGAAGTGACCGAGGGGATGGAACGGCTCGGCGAACCGATCGGCTTCACCGGGGAGGGCGACGGCGGCCGCCGCGCCCGCCGCGCCGTCCGCGAGCGCGCCGCGAAGGTCTTCGCGGACGAGACGCTCCTCGACGACGTCGAGCTGATGACCGCCGAGGGCGTCGCCAACGCCATCCTGCACGGGTCCGGCCTCATCAGCGTCACGATCGCCACCGACGGGCGGTGGCTCCGCGTCGAGGTGTCCGACGACGGTCCCGCCCAGGCCGACCCGAACGGCCCGCCCCGCCTCGACCACGGCCGCGGCCTCACCGTCATCGACGCCCTGGCGGGCGAATGGGGCCTGGACCAGACCCCCCACCGCACCCGCCTGTGGTTCGTCATCGACGGCCGCCACTCACCCGCCCCCGTCTAACGCCTGCCCGGCGTCTGGGGTGCGAGGTGTCAGGTGGGGAGGGCGCGGCGGGTCACTCGGCCCGGCTCTTCGGCCGGGCTCTTGTCAGGAGCCTGACAAGGCGCGGCCCTCCGCGGCGGGCGCGGGGACGTCCCCCTTCGCGGGTTCCGGCGAGCCGCCGAGGTCGAGGCTGTCGCGCAGCGTCACCGGCTTGAGGAACGCCGCCGCGACGATGCCGACGATCGCGATCGCCGCGGAGATCAGGAAGATGTGGCCGGTGGCGTCGCCGTAGGCGGCCCGGACGACCTCCTGCACGGGCGCGGGCAGGGCGCGGATGTCGAGCGTGCCGGCGTCGCCGCCGCCGGCCCCCGGGTTCACCCCGAGCCTGCGCAGCCCGTCGGCGATCCGGTCCGCGACCTGGTTCGCCAGGACGGCGCCGAGCACGGAGACGCCGACCGTCCCGCCGAGGGAGCGGAAGAACGTGACCGTCCCGCTCGCGGCTCCGATCTCGTGGAGGCGGACCGAGTTCTGCACGACGAGGACGAGGTTCTGCATCGTCATGCCGACCCCGGCGCCGACCAGGAACATCGCGGCGCCGATGAAGACGAGCGACGTCTGGTGGTCGATGGTGGCGAGCAGGCCGAACCCGGCGGTCAGCACGACCGTCCCGAGGAGGATGTAGGGCTTGACCTTGCCGGTCTTGCTGGCGAGGCGCCCGGCCACGGTGGAGGCGCCGAACACGCCGAGCATCATCGGGAAGGTGAGCAGGCCCGCCTTGGTCGGGCTGTAGCCGCGACCGATCTGGAAGTACTGGCCGAGGAAGACGGCGCCGCCGAACATCGCCATGCCGACGGCCAGGCTGGCCGTGATCGCGAGCGCGGTGTTGCGGCGCGCCACGATGTCCAGCGGGACGATCGGCTCCGCCACGCGGGACTCGACCCACACGGCCGCGGCGAGCAGCACGACGCCGGACCCGGCCATCGCGGCCGTCTGCCACGACAGCCAGGCGAAGTTCTCGCCGACGAAGGTGACCCAGATCAGCAGCACGCTGACCCCGGCGGCGATGAGCGTCGCGCCCAGGTAGTCGATCCTGACGTTCGGCCGCCGGACGTGCGGGAGCCGCAGGGTCTTCTGCAGGAGCCCGAAGGCCACGACCGCGAACGGCACGCCGATGAAGAAGCACCAGCGCCAGCCGAGCGCGGAGTCGACGATGAGGCCGCCGAGCAGCGGCCCGCCGACCGTGGCGACGGCCATCACGCCGCCGAGGTAGCCGTAGTAGCGGCCCCGGTCCCGCGGGCTGATCATCGCCGCCATGATGATCTGGACGAGGATCTGCAGCGCGCCGACACCGAGGCCCTGCACCGCGCGGAACGCGATGAGCTGCGGGGTGCTCTGCGCGAACCCGGACGCCACCGACGCCAGGACGAAGATGCCGACGCCCGCCTGGAGCAGCGTCTTCTTGTCGTAGAGGTCGGCCAGCTTGCCCCAGATCGGGGTACTGGCGGTCGACACGAGCAGGGTCGCGGTGACGACCCAGGTGTACTGCGACTGGCTGCCCTTGAGGGCGCCGATGATCTGCGGCAGCGCGGTGGACACGACGGTGCTGCTCAGCATCGCCACGAACAGCACCAGCAGCAGGCCGCTGAGCGCTTCGAGGATCTGGCGGTGCGACATCGGGGCCGATCTCGCGGGGACCTGCTCGGTCAAGGAACGCCTCCGGTGAAGTGGGTCTGGGGAGCGGTCGTCCTGAGGTGGGAACGAGGGGATCAACTCCCGGCCGGGGCCCTTTATTCCCAATGCGCAAATTTTCGCGCTGGGCAGTTTTTTGCCCGCTAGGCTGGTACGACCATGGAGAACACCGGCGGGCTGCGCGAGCGCAAGAAGGAGGCGACGCGACGCGCCCTGCACGAGGCCGCGACGCGACTCGCCGTCGAGCACGGCCTGGACGAGGTCACCGTCGAGGCCATCGCCGACGCCGCGGGCGTGTCCCGCCGCACCTTCTCCAACTACTTCGCCGGCAAGGAGGACGCCCTCCTCTACGGCGACGAGCAGCGGATGAACGCCGTGCTGGAGACCTTCGCGTCCCGCCCGCCCGGCGAGTCGTCATGGACGGCGCTGCGCGCCTCCCTGGACGCCCTCCACGCGGAGACCGGCGACCTGGACCCCCGGTGGGCCGCGCAGACCCGCCTCGCCCGCAAGCACCCGTCCGTGCTCGGGCGGCAGCTCGCCAGCTACGCCGAGTTCGAGCGCGCCCTCGCCGACCTGATCGCCTCCCGGGACGGCCTCCCCCGCCTGCGCGCCCGCGTCATGGCCGGCGCCTTCATGACCGCGCTGCGCGTCGCGTCCGTGACCTGGATCGAGGAGCAGCCCGTCCGCCCCCTCGCCGAGGTCGCCGCCGAGACCCTCACGGAGATGGCCCGCGAGTTCCGCTGACCGTCCGGGCCCTCAGGGGCGGGGGATGTTGCGCAGGTTGCTGCGGGCCAGGTCGAGCATCCGGCCGACGCCTCCGGTGAGGACGGTCTTGCCCGCCGACAGCGCGAACCCCTTCACCTGCTGCGGCGTGATGCGCGGCGGGATGGACAGGGCGTTCGGGTCGGTCACGACGTCCACCAGGTAGGGGCCGGGCGCGGCGAGCGCGCGCTCCATCACGGTGCGGACGTCGGACGGGCGCTCCACCCGCGCCGACTCGATCCCGGCCGCCTCGGCGATCGCCGCGTAGTCGACGGGTTCGTGGTCGGTCTCGTAGGACGGCAGGCCGTCCACCATCATCTCCAGCTTCACCATGCCGAGCGACGCGTTGTCGAACAGGATGATCTTCACGGGGACGCGGTGCAGCCTCACCGTGAGCAGCTCGCCGAGCAGCATGCCGAGACCGCCGTCGCCGGAGATCGAGATCACCTGGCGTCCGGGCGCGCCGAACTGGGCGCCGACGGCGTGCGGGAGCGCGTTGGCCATGGAGCCGTGGACGAACGACCCCATCACGCGGCGGCGCCCGTTCGGGGTGATGTAGCGGGCGGCCCAGACGTTGCACATCCCGGTGTCCACGGTGAAGATCGCGTCGTCGTCGGCGAGGTCGTCCAGGACACCGGCGACGTATTCCGGGTGGATCGGGATGTGCCGGTCGATGTCGCGGGTGTAGGCGGAGACCACGTTCTCCAGCGCCCGCGCGTGGCGGTGCAGCATCTCGTCCAGGTAGGCGCGGTCGTGCTTCTGCTCGACCTGGTCCAGGACGAGCCGGATCGTCTCCCCGACGTCCCCGTGGACGGCGAGGTCGAGCGGGGTCCGGCGGCCCGGCTTCGACGGGTCGTCGTCCACCTGGATCGTGTTCCTGCCCGGCAGGAACGGGTCGTAGGGGAAGTCGGTGCCGAGCAGGAGGACGAGGTCGGCGTCCTGCATCGCCTCGTAGCAGGCGCCGTAGCCGAGCAGGCCGCTCATGCCGACGTCGAACGGGTTGTCGTACTGGATCCACTCCTTCCCGCGCAGCGCGTGGCCGACCGGCGAGAGCAGCCGGTGCGCCAGCTCGATCACCTCTCCGTGGGCGTCCCGGACGCCGGCGCCGCAGAACAGCATCACCTTCCGCGCCCGGTTCAGCGCGCCGGCGAGCTGCTCGACCTGGTCGGCCGGCGGACGGACGACCCCCTTGCGGACGAGGAAGTCGTGCTCGCCGGTGGGCTCGGCCGTGTCATGGCCCGCGACGTCGCCGGGCAGCGTCAGCACGGAGACGCCGCCGAGCCCGATCGCGTGCTGGATCGCGGTCCGCAGGATGCGCGGCATCTGCTCCGGGGTGACGATCGGCTCGCAGAAGTGGCTGCAGTCGACGAACAGCCGCTCGGGGTGGGTCTCCTGGAAGTAGCCGCTGCCGATCTGCACGCTCGGGATCTGCGACGCCAGCGCCAGCACCGGCGCGCCCGACCGGTGCGCGTCGTACAGGCCCTGGACGAGGTGGGTGTTGCCGGGCCCGCAACTGCCCGCGCACACGGCGAGCCGTCCCGTGGTCTGCGCCTCGGCC
Organism: Actinomadura coerulea; assembly: GCF_014208105.1. Classification (NCBI taxonomy): domain Bacteria; kingdom Bacillati; phylum Actinomycetota; class Actinomycetes; order Streptosporangiales; family Thermomonosporaceae; genus Actinomadura; species Actinomadura coerulea. The sequence goes on along the minus strand of NZ_JACHMQ010000001.1, from coordinate 6,535,092 downwards.
GCCGCCGCGAACGCGCCCGCCTCCTCGTTGCGGACGTGCACCCAGTCGATCCCGCGGGTCCGCCGCACGGCGTCCACGACCGGGTTGAGGCTGTCGCCCACCACCCCGTAGATCCGCCGGACGCCGGCCTGCCGCAGCACCTCGATGAACTGGTCGGCGACGGTCGCCATTCGCCTCTCCCCCGCTTGGTCCCCGCTCGGTCTCCCGCTGTGTCTCCCGCCTGTTCCTCCCCCGCCGTGCAATGCCCGATGGCTTACGGCTGACACCCGCGCCCCACGAGGGTTAAATAGTCAATCCATGAACTAGTTCGGCGGGACTGCGAGCGGATGAGCACTTGATGAGCACCGGCAGATGAGCACGCGGACATGAGCGACGGGACGGGCGCCGACGGCGGGGCCGAGCTGGACTTCTGGTCGTTCGTCGATCTCGCGGAGCGGCGGCTGTCGGAGGAGTTCGGGTTCCGGCACCGGCTGGCGACGCGGCTGCTGCTGACGCTGAACCGGGCGTCGGCGATCGTCACCTACGACCTGGAGTCGACGGTGCACCGGCCGCGCGGCCACTCCTGGTCGGCGTTCCGGCTGCTGTTCGTGACCTGGCTCGCCGGGCCGCTGGAGCCCGGCCGGGCCGCCACGCTGGCCGGGATGAGCAGGGCCGCCGTGTCCAACCTGAGCAAGACGCTCGTCGCGGACGGCATGCTCGTGCGCACCCCGGGCGAGCGGGACGGGCGGTCGGTGATCCTCGCGCTGACCGAGCGGGGGCAGGACGCGATGCTGGAGATCTTCGCCGGGCAGAACGAGCGCGAGCGGCAGTGGGCGGGCGTGCTCACCGAGACCGAGCAGCGCATGCTCGTCATGCTGCTGGACAAGCTCATCGCGGGGCGGGGGGCCTTCGACGTCCGCGAGCGGAGCTGACCAGAACCCGGGTGATGGGGGCCTGGTGACGGGGCCGGTGATCGGGGCCGGTGATTGGGGCCTTCCCCTTGGAGGGAGAACAGCCGTAAGGTCGGCAGAAAGTAGTTAATGCGTTAATCATCGGAGGCGATGGAGGATGGCCCACTACCGCAGGGTCGGCCACGTGCCGCCGAAACGCCACACCCAGCACCGCCACAGCGGTGGCGGGGACGGCGGGGAGCGGCTCTACTTCGAGGAACTGATGGGCGAGGAGGGCTTCTCCTCCGACTCGTCGCTGCTGTACCACCGGGAGATCCCGTCCGCGATCGTCGACTCGCGGGTGTGGGACGTCCCCGACCAGACCACGACGCCCAACCATCCGCTGCGGCCGCGCCACCTGAAGCTGCACGAGCTGTTCCCCAAGGAGACGTGGTCCGAGACCGACGTCGTCACCGGACGCCGGACCATCCTCGCCAACGGCGACGTCCGGCTGTCCTACGTCGTGTCCGCCGCCGACTCGCCGCTGTACCGCAACGCGACCGGCGACGAGATCGTCTACATCGAGTCCGGCACCGCGACGGTCGAGACGGTCTTCGGGGTGGTGGAGGCGAAGCAGGGCGACTACGTCGTCATCCCGACCTCGACCACGCACCGGTGGCTGCCGACCGGCGACCAGCCGCTGCGCGCGTACGCGATCGAGGCGACCGGCCACGTCGCGCCGCCGAAGCGCTACCTTTCGCGCTACGGCCAGTTCCTGGAGCACGCCCCGTACTGCGAGCGCGACCTCCACGGCCCCGGTGAGCCGCTCCAGGCCGACGGCACCGACGTCGAGGTCCTCGTCAAGCACCGCACGTCGCGCGGCATCACCGGCACCCGGCTGACCTACGCGCGGCACCCGTTCGACGTCGTCGGGTGGGACGGCTGCCTGTACCCGTTCACGTTCAGCGTGCACGACTTCGAGCCCATCACCGGCCGCGTCCACCAGCCGCCGCCCGTCCACCAGGTGTTCGAGGGCCACAACTTCGTCGTGTGCAACTTCGTGCCCCGCAAGGTGGACTACCACCCGCTGTCGATCCCGGTGCCCTACTACCACTCGAACGTGGACTCCGACGAGATCATGTTCTACTGCGGCGGCGACTACGAGGCGCGCAAGGGCTCCGGCATCGGCCAGGGCTCGGTCTCGGTGCACCCGGGCGGCCTCGCGCACGGCCCGCAGCCCGGCGCGTACGAGCGCAGCATCGGCGTCGAGTTCTTCGACGAACTGGCGGTCATGGTCGACACCTTCCGCCCGCTCGAACTGGGCGAGGGCGGCCTGGCCTGCGAGGACGACGCGTACGCCTGGACCTGGGCGGGGCGGCGATGACCGCCCCGTTCGCGATCCCCCCGTTCGCGCTGGGCCTGTGCGACGACGCCGCCGTCTTCCCGCCGGGGCTCGCGCCGCTCGCCGACGCCGTCCCGGCGCACCGCGACCACCGCGCCGCCGCCTACGCCGGACTCGTCGGTCCGCTGGTGCTGCCCGCCACTGCGCTCGACGCCCTGTACCCGCTGCTCGACGGCGGGCCGCTGGACGTGTCGATCACCGCGCCGAACGGGCCGTGCGAGGCCGCGAAGGCGGTGGGCGTCGCCGCCGGCCTGCCCGTCGAGGTGCGCGGGCTGGAGGTCGCCGTCCCGCCCGGCATGGACCCGGAGGAGTTCTTCCGCGTGCTCGGCCGCCCCGGCGTGCCCGTGTACGTCGAGATCCCCCGCGACGAGCGGCGGCCCGCGTTCATCGAGGCGGTCGCCGCGCGCGGCGACCGGGCGAAGTTCCGCACCGGCGGGGTGAAGGCCCACCTGTACCCGGGTCCGGACGAGCTGGCCTCCGCCGTCATCGCGGTCGTGGACGCGGGGGTGCCGTTCAAGGCGACGGCGGGCCTGCACCATCCCGTCCGGAACACCGACCCCGAGACCGGGTTCCACCAGCACGGCTTCCTGAACCTGCTGCTCGCCACCGACGCCGCCCTGGACGGCCGCCCCCGCGCGGAGCTCGCCGCCGTCCTGGCCGACCGCGACGCGCCCGCGGTCGCCGCCCGCGTGGCGGGCCTCGGCGAGGCGCGCACGGCCGCGGCCCGCGCCCGCTTCCTGTCCTTCGGGACGTGCAGCATCACCGATCCCCTGACCGAACTCGCGGACCTCGGGCTGCTCGGGTCCGCACTCCTGGAGACGTCCCGATGACCCGCATCGCGATCCCCGGAGACTCCCTCTTCGGGCTCGCCAACCTCCCCTACGGCGTGTTCTCGACCCCGGGCACCGCGCCCCGCGTGGGCGTCCGCGTCGCCGACTCCGTCGTGGACCTCGCCGCCGGCCTCGGCGACGACGTCTTCGCCGCGCCGTCGCTGAACCCGTTCATGGCGCAGGGCCACGCTCGCTGGGTCGAGGTCCGCGAGCAGGTCCTCGACCTCGTCTCCGAGGACGTCCCGGACGAGGCCGTCCACCCCCTCGGCGCGGTGACCCCGCACATGCCGTTCGAGGTCGCCGACTACGTGGACTTCTACGCCTCCGAGCACCACGCGTCCAACCTCGGCCGGCTGTTCCGCCCGGACTCCGAGCCGCTCATGCCGAACTGGAAGCACCTGCCGGTCGGGTACCACGGCCGCGCCGGGACGGTCGTGCCGTCCGGGACGCCGATCGTGCGCCCGAGCGGGCAGCGCAAGGGCGACCCGGCGCCCACCTTCGGGGAGAGCCGCCGCCTGGACATCGAGGCCGAGGTCGGCTTCGTGGTCGGCACCGGCTCGGCGCTGGGCGACCCGGTGAGCGCGGACGACTTCGACGAGCGGGTGTTCGGCGTCGTCCTGGTCAACGACTGGTCGGCGCGCGACATCCAGGCGTGGGAGTACGTCCCGCTCGGCCCGTTCCTGGGGAAGAGCTTCGCGACCTCGGTGTCCCACTGGGTCGTCCCGCTCCTCGCTCTGGAGGCCGCCCGCGTCGCCACGCCGCCGCAGCACCCCGAGCCGCTGCCCTACCTGCGGGAGAAGAACCCGTGGGGCCTTGACCTCGACCTCGCCGTCTCATGGAACGGGCAGGTCGTCTCCCGCCCGCCCTACCGGGAGATGTACTGGTCGCCCGCCCAGATGCTCGCGCACATGACGGTGAACGGCGCCTCGTCCCGCACCGGCGACCTGTTCGCCTCCGGGACGGTCTCCGGCCCGGACAAGGACCAGCGCGGCGCCTTCATCGAGCTCACGTGGGGCGGCAAGGAGCCCGTGACGGTCAACGGCGAGCCGCGCACCTTCCTGGAGGACGGCGACGAGGTCTCGATCACCGCCTCGGCGCCCGGCCCCTCCGGCGCCCGCATCGGCTTCGGAGAGGTCACCGGCCGGATCCTTCCCGCCCGCTGAGTCTCCGGCGGGCGCCGCCCTCGGGGGGTGGCGCCCGCCGGACCACCCCGGGAGTCCGCGTCTACTGGAAGCGGCAACGAACTGGACCTCGGCGGCGGTGAGCCCTGGAGCCACTCGGTCACCACCTCCGTCCACGACGGACCCTGCTGACGGCCCGTCCCCGGTCACAGGTCGGCGAGGAAGGCGAGCATCGCCTTGTTGACCTCGTTGGCCGCCTCCATCTGCACGAAGTGTCCCGCGCCGTCGATGATGTGGACGTCCCGTAGACCCGGTACGTGGGTTTCCATCTGCTTCAGTGCGGCGGAACCCATCATCTGGAGGACCGGGTCGCGCTCGCCTACGAGGAAGAGTGTGGGGACCGTGACAGGCTCGTCCGGACGGCTCTGCTTCTCGTTCCAGACGTGGTCGTAGGCCCGGTACCAGTTGAGCCCGCCGGTGAAGCCCGTCCGGCGGAACTCATCGGCGTAGAAGGCGAATTCGTCCTGCGACAACCACGGCCATGGCAAGGGCGGGGCTTCGGGGAGGACGTCGAGGTATCCGTTGCCTTCGCTTGGGTGCTGCCAGATGTCGAGGTACCTGTAGCCGCCGCTGAGCGCCCAGAAGACGTTCGCCAGGAAGCGGGCTGGTTCAGCCCCCAATTCCTCGTCCGCGGGCCCCTTCTCCTGGAAGTAGTGCACATGGACGAAGTGCTGTTCGGCCATCCGCGCGTAGAACTCGGTGGGCGGGCGCTTCGAGACGGGCATGCGCGGCACGCTCAGCTGTATCAGCGCCGTGACCCGTCCAGGAGCCCATTGGGGCAGGTCCCAGACGAGAGCGGCTCCGAAGTCGTGGCCCGCGAAAACGGCCTCGTCGATGCCCAGGGCGTCCAGGACACCGACCAGGTCGGCGACGGTGTGCCGCCGGTCGTAGGCCCGCGGCGAAGGCGGGCGGCTGCTGCGCCCGTATCCGCGCATGTCGAGGGCGATGGCCCGGTATCCCGCCGCGGCCAGGGCCGGGAGCTGCCGCCGCCAGCTGTACCAGAGGCCCGGGAAGCCATGGCACATCACCACCGGGAGGCCGTCGCCCTGCTCGACCGCGTGAAGGGTTACGTCACCCGCGTCCAGCATGTGGTGCCGCTCGCGGAAGCTCATGACGGATCCTCCCTCCGCTAGGGACGATCCTGAAGCCTCGCGCACGGCGCGACGTGCCGCTCTCCCGTTCACCGGGACGGCGGTTGGACGGCCGGCCGCCCCGTCGGCGAAGGTCGGGGCACCATGTCGCGATACCCGAGGTCGCAGCCCCCGAGTCCCGACCTCGCCGCGCGCGTCGCCCGGCTGGAGGCCATCGAGGAGATCAAGGCGCTCAAGCACCGCTACCTGCGCGCCTGCGACGCCAAGGACCCCGAGGAGTTCCGGGCCTGCTTCATCGCCTCCGGCGCGTCGATCGACTACGGGCGGCTGGGCGCGTTCGACGACGCGGAGGGCATGGTCAGGGTCTTCGAGGCGATCGCGCTCCGGAAGGTCGACGGCAGGAACCTCGTCCTCGACATGCACCACGCGACGCACCCGGACATCACCGTGCACGACGGGACGCGCGCGTCGGGACGCTGGACGCTCAAGTTCCGCCAGGTGAACCTGGAGGACGGCACCGAGTCGGTCAGCACGGGCGAGTACGACGACGAGTACGTGGTCGAGGACGGCCGCTGGAAGATGGCGAAGTGCCACTTCCACCGCTACTGGACGATCACCCGTCCGCTCGGCCCCGGCTGCCGCGTCGACCAGGCGACCGGCGGGGGACCGCGTCCCGGCTAGAGTCGCACCCGACGAGCGGCCCGCGCCCGCGGGCGGCACCGACCTGGTGAGCAGCATGGAACCGATCTTCCGGACGGCCGCGGCGGACGACGTCCCGGCCCTCGTCGCGCTCGTGGAGAGCGCCTACCGCGGGGAGGCCAGCCGCGCCGGCTGGACCACCGAGGCCGACCTTCTCGACGGCCAGCGCACGGACCCGGAGGCCGTGGCGGCCGTGGTGCACGATCCGCGCTCGGTGATGCTGGTGGCCGAGACCGACGGCGCGCTCACGGCCTGCTGCCAGCTGGAGGACCGCGGCGGGCACGCCTACTTCGGCATGTTCGCCGTCAGCCCGTCCCAGCAGGGCGGCGGGCTCGGCCGCCGGGTCCTGGCCGAGGCCGAGCGGCGGGCGCGCGAGCGGTGGGGCGCGGCCGAGATGCGCATGACGGTGATCAGCCAGCGCGAGGACCTGATCGCCTGGTACGTCAGGCGCGGCTACACCCGGACCGGCGAGACGAGCCCGTTCCCCTACGGCGACGAGCGCTTCGGCCTGCCCAAGCGCGACGACCTGGTGTTCGAGCTGCTGGTGAAGAAGCTCCGCTGACGCCTACGGGCGGGACGCCGTGGGCGAGGGCCGCGGTGACGGTCCCGTGGCCCGCGGCGCGGCAGCTTCCAGGTGTCGACATGGGGAGCTGGCGCGGCCGCATCCCTGTTGAGGGTTTTCGGCCTTTGGCCCAAGCTTTGGCGGTCAAAGTCTCACTGGCAGTTTCAATGACACCCTTGAAGGTGGTGGTTGAGGGCGCCGCTTGAGGGCGCTGATCGATGGAAGGCGGGCGCGTGAAGTTCGTTCTTGAAGTGGACATGAGTGAGGGCGCCGTCGCCGCGGACGCCGTCGCCGAACTGGGGCGGATCCTGCGGTACTGGGGCGGGAACGTCCGGCACTACGAGTTGAGGCCCGGGGACGGCTCCGCCATCTACGACTCGGACTACCGCGAGGTGGGGCGCTGGGAGATCGCCGAGACGCCCGCATAGCCCGCCGGGCCGGACGTGCGGTGAACCGGACGTGCGGCGAGGCGCCCGGTCGGGGAGGTTCCCGCCGGGCGCCTCGCGCGGAATTCCCGGGAAGTCAGGAGCGGGACGGGACCAGGCGGAAGGCGACGAAGGCGGGAGACCGCTCCAGCTTCGCGTGGTCTTCGGGGTAGCGCTCGGCCATCTCCGGGACGGGCCGCGGCTCCAGGAGCTCCTCGATGAGGAACCCGGCCGCGCGGAACTCGGCGCAGATCGCCGTCAGGGGGCGCCGCCACGCCCGGATCGGCCAGTCCCGGTCGGGGCTCAGCGACTCCTCCACCGGCTCTTCGAGGAAGTAGGAGCCGCCCAGGCGCAGCCATCCCGCCATCGGATGCTCCGTCGAGAGGACGACCGCGCCGCCGGGGGCCAGGATGCGGCGGAACTCCTTCAGCAGCGCGACCCGGTCGTCGAAGTAGTGCAGCGCCAGCGCGAGCACCACCAGGTCGGCGGAGGCGTCCGGCATCCAGTCGACGGGCGTGGACAGGTCGTGGACGCGCAGGTCGGCGCGGCCTCCGGTGCGTTTCGTGGCCATGTCGACGAAGGTGGGGCTGACGTCGCAGCCGGCGACGCGGGCGCCGCGGTCGAGCAGTTCCCGCGCGTAGAGGCCGGGGCCGCACGCGGCGTCGAAGACGGTGAGGCCGGCCACGTCCCCCGCGAGGCCGAGCACGGCGGGACGGTCGTAGAGGGCGTTGTAGGAGCTGTCCTCGGCATGGGCGGCGTACTCGTGGGCGAAGCGCTCGTACATGCCTCCGATCGTGCCAGAAAGATCAACCATGTGTGTCAGGAGGGCGGCCGGCATCTGTCAGACTTCGGCGGCCGGCTCGCGCTGCGCCTCCCGGTGGGCGGCGCGCGACTCCTCGGAGAGGCGGTCGAGCCGCGCGACGCGCTCCTCGTCGCGGGTCAGGTTCTCGCCCGTGGACGGGTCGAACAGGTGCGCCCGCGTCGTGTCGATCCACAGCTCGGCCCCGCGCCCCGGCGCGATCGTGCTGGCCGCGTCCAGCGCCACGACGGCCTGGGTCCGCAACTGGTCGCCGTCGAGCTCCCGCGACAGGTCCCGCAGCCGGGCGGCGAGGTCCTCGGGCGCCTCGTACGGGACGTAGGCGTACTGCTCGTTGCCGAGCCATTCGGTCACGTCCACCCGGACCCGCACGAGGCTGCCGCGTGCCTGCTTCTCCTCGCCGACGAGCGAGGCGTCCTCGAAGTGCTCCGGGCGGATCCCGACGAGCACGACGGACCGGTCGCCGACCGCGGCCGCCTTGCGCGCGTCGCGCAGCTCGAACCGCCCGAGCGGCGTCTCCAGCAACACCCCTTCGCCGGAGCGGTCCACGGACGCGGGCAGGAAGTTCATCGACGGCGACCCGATGAAACCGGCGACGAACAGGTTGACCGGCTCCTCGTACAGCTCGCGCGGGCTCCCGACCTGCTGCAGGACGCCCTTGCGCAGCACCGCGACCCGGTCGCCGAGCGTCATCGCCTCGGTCTGGTCGTGCGTGACGTACACGGTGGTGACGCCGAGGCGCCGCTGGAGCCGGGAGATCTCGGTGCGCATCTGCCCGCGCAGCTTGGCGTCCAGGTTCGACAGCGGCTCGTCGAACAGGAACGCGTCGGCCTGCCGGACGATCGCGCGGCCCATCGCGACCCGCTGCCGCTGCCCGCCGGACAGGTTCGCGGGCTTGCGGTCCAGGTGCTCGGTCAGCTCCAGCAGCTCGGCGGTCTCCGTCACACGCCGCCGCACCTCGTCGTCGGCGACCTTCGCGAGGCGGAGCGGGAAGGCGATGTTCTCGTACACGCTGAGGTGCGGGTAGAGCGCGTAGTTCTGGAACACCATCGACAGGTTCCGCTCCCGCGGCGCGACCTTGTTGACGACCCGGTCGCCGATGACCATCTCGCCGGACGTGATGTCCTCCAGCCCGACGATCATCCGCAGCAGCGTGGACTTGCCGCAGCCGGACGGCCCGACCAGGATCATGAACTCGCCGTCCCGCACGTCCAGGGACACGTCGTTCACGGCCGGGAAACCGTCGCCGTACCGCTTGACGATGTTCTTCATGGTGATGGCGGCCATGGTTTCCTCTCAGCCTTTGACGGCGCCGGACGTCAGCCCGGCCACGATGCGGCGCTGGAACGCCAGGACGATGATCACGACCGGGACCGTGACGACGACGGCGGCGGCGCAGATGGCGGTGGTGGGCTGCTCGAAGTAGGACTCGCCGGTGAAGAACGCCAGCGCCGCCGGGACGGGCCGGGCCCGGTCGGTGGAGGTCAGCGAGATCCCGAAGACGAAGTCGTTCCAGCAGAAGAAGAACGTCAGGATCGCGGCGGTGAACACGCCGGGCGCCGCCAGCGGGACGATCACCTTGCGGAACGCCTGCCAGGACGTGGCCCCGTCCACCTGCGCGGCCTGCTCCATCTCCCACGGGATCTCGCGGAAGAACGCCGACAGCGTCCAGATCGCGAGCGGCAGCGCGAACGAGATGTACGGGATGACCAGGCCCGGCCAGGTGTCGTACAGGCCGATGTTGCGCCACAGGTCGAACAGCGGCCCGACCAGCGACACCACCGGGAACATCGCGATGGCGAGCGCGAACGACAGGATCAGCCGCTTGCCGGGGAACTCCAGCCGCGCGATGGCGTACGCCACCAGCGTCGCGAACACCACCCCGACGAACGTGGCGATCAGCGAGATGCCGATCGAGTTGATCAGCGCCGAGGTGAACAGGTCGGTCTTGAAGACCGTCTCGTAGTTGGCCCACGTCCAGGTCCTGGGGAAGAAGCCCTGGACGTTGCCGACCTCGCTCGGCTGCTTGAACGACAGCATCACGATCCACACGATCGGGAACGCCGTCCACACCAGGATCAGCAGCGAGGCGACGATCCACAGCGACCTCGAACGCGCCGACTCCATCAGCGATCACCTCGCACCTGGGACAGGTCCACCCGGAACCCCTTGATGAACACGGCCGCGATCAGCACCACCGACAGGAACAGCAGCACGCCGACCGCGTTGCCGAGGCCGAGCTCGGTCCGGGTGATGATCTGCTGGTAGGTCAGGAACGACAGCACCTGGGTCTTCTCCTGGCCGGACGTCATGACGAACACGTTGTCGAAGATCCGCCAAGCGTCCAGCGTCCGGAACAGCACCGCGACGAGGATCGCGGCCTTCATGTTGGGGATCGTGACCCGCCTGAGGCGCTGCCACGCCGTCGCGCCGTCCACCGTCGCGGCCTCGCCGAGGTCGGCCGGCACCTGCGCCAGCCCGGCGAGCAGCAGCAGCGACACGAACGGGGTCGTCTTCCAGATCTCCGACAGGATGATCACGAACAGGGCCGCCCAGCGGTCGGAGAACCAGGCGAAGTCGCCGAGCCCGAACCAGGAGTTGACGAACCCCGACTGCACGTCGAAGGCGTACTTCCAGGCGAACGCGGAGATGACCGTGACGATCCCGTAGGGCAGCAGGATCGCGGTCCGCACCGTCCGCCGCCCGAAGACGGCCCGGTGCATCACCATCGCGAGCGCGAACCCGATGACCAGCTCCACCCCCACCGTGGCCACGGTGATGATCAGGGTGGTGAGCACCGTCTGCCAGAACAGGGCGTCCGACAGCGCGGTCGCGTAGTTGCCGAGCCCGACGAAGCGCCGGTCCTCGGGCGCGGTGATCCGGTAGCTGAACAGGGACTGGTAGACGGCGTTGACCAGCGGGTACGCGGTGACCAGCAGCATCACCACCACGGCGGGCAGCGACAGCAGCAGCCCGAGCCTGCGCTCGGCGCGGCCGCGGTCGGAGATCTCCGCGCGGGCGGGGACGGGGGCGCCGCCCGCGCGGCCGAGCTTCGGCGCCGTCTCTGCGGACGTCATCCGGACACCTTCCTTTCCGAGCCTTCCCTCACAGCAGGGCCTGGTCGCCCAGGACCGCCCGGACGAACTCCGCGGACCGGCGCGGCGTCGTCGCGGGGTCCACCGACGCGGGCGGATGCCAGCGGTTCTGGACGGCGCCGGACAGGTCGGCGTAGTAGGGGGTGGCCGGACGGGGCGCGGCCGCGGCGATGGAGTCCCGCATCAGCGGGGCCATCGGGAACTCCTTGAGGATGTCGGGATCATCGAAGATCGCCGGGCGGGCGGCGACGTTGCCCTCGTCGAGCATGTAGCGCTTCATGTTGGCCGGCGAGGTGATGCACCGGACCGCGTCCACGGCCAGGTCCTTGTGCTTGCCGTAGGCGCCCACACCGATCTCGATGCCGCCGAACGGCGGTTTGCTCGGCTGCCGTGCGTCGACCCTCGGGTAGCGGGCCCAGCCGAGGTCGCCGACGATGTCCTTGCCGATGGCACCCGCGTCGGCGTCGCCCTTCTCCGCCCGCCAGACGTAGCCCCAGTTGAGCAGGAAGCCGCCGCGCGCGCCGTTGACCGTCGCCCGGGACTGCTCCTCGATGTCGGTCGACAGCGTCGGGCTCGCCGCGGAGGACCGGGCGAGCCTCCGGATGATCGTCGCCGCCTGCCCCGCGGCCGGCGAGTCGATGTCGATGCTCGCGTCGTCGCCCTTCTCGGCGTCGCTGATGACGCGTCCCCCCGCCGAGGCGATCAGGGCGTTGATCCACACCATGTAGCCCTCGTACCGGTTGCCCTGGACGCCGATCACGGTGTTCGTGCGGACGGCCGCGTCGATGAGCTCGTCCCAGGTGAAGTCGGGGGCGTTCGGGTCGATGCCCGCCTTCTTCGCCACCGACTTGCGGTACCAGAGCAGCTGCGTGTTGGCCCAGAAGGGCGCCGCGTAGAGCCTGCCCTCCCACATCGAGCTCCGCACCGCGGGAGCGAACACTCCGTCGGTCAGCGGCGCGGCCTCGCTCCTGGTGAAGGGGCGCAGGAACCCGGCGTTGGCGGCCTCCGCCACGAAGACGGGGTCCAGGCTCATGAGGTCGAGCCCGGAGTCCTTGGCGGCCAGCCGCCTGATCAGCTGCTCGCGCTGCTGCGTCGCGTCGCTCGGCAGCAGGGACGTCTCGATCCGGTACCTACCGCCCGCGGCCTGCGTGCAGGACTTCGCGATGGCCGCCTGGCCGCCGTTGTCGGGGTTGACGTACCAGGTGAGCTTCGGCGCCCCGCCGCCGTCCCCGCAGGCGGTGAGCCCCCCGGCCAGCAGTGCCGCCGCCACCGCGCCCCTGAGCCAGGCCGATCGCGCCCGCTCCGCGGGACCGTGCCGCCGGGCCGTCCTCACCCGGGGCCGGACGCGTCCCGCCTGGTCGCTCTCCGTTCGGTCGCCTCGCTCGCCCATGGGGCCTCCCGGTGGTCCCACCGGACCGCGGGCACTTCGCCGGGCCGCACCCTCGGCGGGATTGGCCCTCCATTCGACCATCGGTTCGCGTGAGTGTCGAGATCCGGAGAGTAATCGGAAGGCAAAGGGTCTTGGTCCCGATATGGGGAGGTCCTGGTCGGCGTGTGGTGAAGCTCGGCGCTTATGAAGAAGGCGCGGAGGGTGCGCGGACCCCGACCGATCCGCGCTGCCCTCCACGCCTTCGCCCGAGGGGCGGAATGGCGTGGTGGCGGCTCTAGTAGCCGCCCGACCCGTAGCCTCCGCCGCCCCCGTCACCATTGCCGGACCCCGTGCCGACCGCCTTCTTGCCGGTCGGTGTGGTGGCCCACCAGACCCCGCCCACGCCCTGGCCCTTGGTGTCGCCGGGCTGCTTGTCCTGCTCGTAGTAGTACATGGGCCAGCCGTCGATGGTGAGCTGGCATTTGCCGTCGTCCTTGCGCTCGATGAAGTCGACGACCTTCTTCGAGACGCCTTCGAGCTTGAGGTGCTTCCAGCCGTTGAAGACGGCCGGCGGCCACGCCTTCTTGCACGAGCCGAAGCAGTTGGTCGTCGGCGGCCTGTTCTTGTCCTTGTCGTATCGGTAGAGCGTCATGCCCTTGCCGTCGGTCAGGATCAGGCCGAGTTTCGGGTCCCGCTTGGCCTTGACGACCGTCCAGCCTTTCCAGCGGTTGCCGTTCGCCTGCTTGAGCGGGACCGCCTTCTTGCCGGTCGGGGCCGCCGCGTACCAGGTGCCGCCGACGCCCTGGCCCTTCGTGTCGCCCGGGCTGCGGTCCTTGGCGAACCGGTAGAGCGGCCATCCGCCGAGCGTGACCTGCCACTTGCCGTCCGGCCGCTTCACCTTGCCGACCAGCGACTGCTTGACGCCCTTGACCTCGGTGCCCCCCTGGCCCGCCCACACCGGCGGCCACGCCTTGGCGCACGCGTCCGCGCAGGTCGACGCGGGCGGCCGGGAGGTGTCGTTGTCGAAGCGGTAGAGCGTCATGCCGGTGCCGTCGGTGACGACCCTGCCGAGCTTGGTGACACTGGCCACCTCCAGCACCGTCGGCTCGGGCGCGGGCGACTCGGACGGCTCGGCCGACGGCTGCGCCTGCGCCCGCGAGCCGGCGGCGTTCTGCCTCCCCCCGGCCTTCTCCTGCCCGCACCCGCTCAGCACCAGTCCCGACGCCGTGAGGGCGGCCGCTGCCGGGATCGCCCAACGTGGGAATTTCATGTCGTGTCCTCCAGGTCGTCCTGGGCCCCGGCTCCGGTTCCAGGTCCCGCACGTCGATCGAGGTGGAGCCGCCGCTCCTGGATCGAGGAGGAATACGGTGAACCCCTCGGACCGGGTTCAACCGCCTGGAACCGGTCGCCCGCGCGCCGAGTCACATGCTTGTGCCGCGGGACCGCGGCCGTGGACGAGGAAGGCAGCGGTGACCACGGGAAACGACACGGCGGGCGGCCCGGTCGACCTGACGAAGAAACGTCCCCCGGCGCCGGAGACCGAACGCGGCGCGGGTCCGGCGTGGCTCGTCGTGCCGGCCCGCGTGGTGGCGCTGATCGTCGTGGTCCCGCTGCGGCTCGGCTGGGACCTGGTCGTGCTCCTGGCCCGCGGCGTCCGGGCGGCGTGGAACGCTCTCCTGCGGGTGCCGGGCCGGTTCGGCCGGTTCCTCGGCCGGATGCTGCTCGGCGCCTGGCGCGCCCTGTACCGGTGGCTGCTCGCCCCGGCCGGACGGCTGCTGGCCGCCATCGGACGTGGCATCGCCGCTCTGCTCGACCTCCTCCTCGTCCGGCCGCTGCGCTGGCTCGCCGTCGTCGTGGCCCTCGGCTTCCTGCGATGGTTCGGACGCGGGGCCGGACGGCTCGGCCGGTGGATCCACCGCGTCCTCATCGCGCCGATCGGCCGGTTCCTGGCCCTGCTCGGACGCGGCCTCGGAGGACTTCTCGCGTTCCTGCTGCTGCGTCCGCTCAGGGCGCTCGGCCGCGGGCTCGCCTGGCTGCTCGGCGTCCTCGGGCAGGGCGTCGGGCTGCTCTTCAAGGGCATCGGCCTGCTGATCGGCGTGCTCGTCGTCCTGCCCGCCGTGCTGCTGTGGCGCTACCTCCTGCGCCCGCCGCTGCTCGGCCTCGCCTGGCTGGCCCGCGCCCTGTGGGCCGGTCTGGCCCGGCTCGGCCGCGGCACCCTCGCCTTGCTGGCCGCGCTCGGCGGCGTCCTCGCGTCCGGCCGGCGCGCCTTCGCGGCGGCGGTGGCCTGGTCGTGGAGTTTCATCGGACGCTGCCTGGCCTGGCTCGGACGCGTCCTCATCGTCGCGCCCGCAAGGGCGGTGTGGCGCTACCTCCTGGCACCGATCGTCGCGGGGGCCGTCGGGGCCTGGCGCCTCGCCGCCCGAATCCTCCGGTGGCTCTGGCGGACGCTGGTCGTCGCGCCAGTGCGGGTTCTGGTCGTCGCCCCGGCCCGATGGGTACGCGCGAGCGTGCTGCGCCCGCTAGGACACGGCATCCGCTCAACGTGGCGGGTCACCGTAGGCGACCCCCTCCGCGCCGCGCGCCGCACGATGCGAGAAGCAGCCCACGACGTCCGCCTCACCCTCCGCCGCACCTTCCGGGGCTGATTTCATCGCAGTGCTCGATGATGGAGGGCCGCCAGGCCCGAAGGAGGAGCGGGGAGCAAAGATGGGGGAGTGATGTATCGACTCCTTTTCTCACTGGTCATCGCCCGCGTTCCGGCGGAGAGCGTCCACCATCTGACCCTGCGCGCGCTGCACGCGATCCAGGCGGTGCCGGGCGCGGTGCCGCTGCTGCGCCGGCTGTTCGCGCCGCGCGACCCGGCGCTGGCCGTCCGCGCGTTCGGGCTGGACTTCCCGAGCCCGCTGGGTCTCGCCGCCGGGTTCGACAAGGACGCCGTCGCCTACGCGGCGCTCGGCGCGTTCGGTTTCGGCCATGTCGAGATCGGGACGGTGACCGGGCACCCGCAGCCCGGCAACCCGCGCCCGCGGCTGTTCCGGCTCGTCCCGGACCGGGCGGTCGTCAACCGGATGGGCTTCAACAACGCGGGCTCCGAGGCCGCCGCGCGGCGGCTCGCCCGCCGGGCGCCGGGGACGATCGTCGGCGCCAACATCGGCAAGACCAAGGTCGTCCCGGAGGCGTCGGCCGCCGCCGACTACGTCGCGAGCACCGAGCGGCTCGCCCCGCACGCCGACTACCTCGTCGTCAACGTCAGCTCCCCCAACACCCCCGGGCTGCGGAACCTCCAGGCCGTCGAGCACCTGCGGCCGCTGCTGACGGCCGTGCGCGAGGCCGCCGACCGCTCGTCCGCCCGCCGCGTCCCGCTGCTGGTGAAGATCGCGCCGGACCTCGCGGACGACGACGTCGACGCCGTCGCCGACCTCGCCCTCGAACTCGGACTCGACGGCATCATCGCCACCAACACCACCATCGCCCGGGACGCCCTGCTCAGCCCGCCCGCGCTGGCCAAGGAGACCGGCGGGCTGTCGGGCGCGCCGCTGCGGGAGCGGTCCCTGGAGGTCCTGCGCCGGCTGCGGTCCCGCACGGGCGGGCGGCTCGCGCTGGTCTCCGTCGGCGGGGTCGAGACGGCCGACGACGTGTGGGACCGCGTCCGGGCGGGCGCGACCCTCGTCCAGGGCTACACCGGCATGATCTACGGCGGCCCGCTCTGGGCGCACCGCGTCAACCGCGACCTGTCGCGCCGTCTGCGCGGCAGCGCCTTCCGCACCCTGGACGAAGCCCGCGGCTGACTCCGGGCCGTTCCCTCGGGTCAGACGAAGAAGCCGTCGGCGATCAGTTCCGGCAGGACGGCAGCGGCGTGCGCGCGGACCTCGCCGGGGTCCATGCCCGTGAGCTGGGCGATGGCGTCCAGGAGCGGATCGAGGGGAAGGGTGCCGTCGCAGACCCCCGCGAGGGCCGCCTCGACCGTCCCGACGCCGGCGGCTCGGCGGAGCCGGTCCGCCTGCCTCAGGACGATCCGCTCCGGGTCCTCGGCGCCCGGCGGGCCGATCTGTTCCTGGACGAGACCGGGCGCCGCCGCGAGCGGTCGTCCACAGGCTGTGGAGAACTCTTCGGCCTTCGCGAGACCGTCCAGCACCTCGTGCGCGTACGCGCCGACGGGCTGCTCGACGGCGTGCCGCAGCTCCTCGATCCGGACGGCCGGAGTCTCGCCGCGCCGCAACGTGATCCAGCCGAAGCCGATCCCGGTGACGTCCCGGCGCTCGAACTCGTCGAGCCACGCCTCGTACCGGGCGCGGTATTCGGGCGTGCCCGCCTCGCACGAATCGCGCAGCCACAACTCGGCGTACTCCGCCGGATCCTGAACGTCGCGCTGGACGATCCACGCGTCGCAGCCGTCCACCCACGCGCCGACACGCTCCTCCCAGGGAACCCCGTCGACATGCAGCCAGTTGGCCAGGAGCTGGCAATATCCGCCGTCGTTCAGGTACCGGGAGGCGCTCCCGACAAGCCGGCGACAGAAGTCGTCGCCCGCCATCCCCGACTCGCGGTAGGTGAACCTCCGGTCGCCGGGCGGCGCGACGACGAACGGCGGATTCGACACGATCAGGTCGAACCGGCGGCCCTCGACCGGCTCCAGCAGCGACCCCCGCAGCAGTTCCGCCCCCTCCACGCCGGACAGCGCGAAGCTCATTCCGGCCAGCTCCAGCGCCCGCGGGTTCACGTCCGTAGCGGTGATGCGCGCGCCCGGCGACCGCCCCGCCACGTGCACCGCCTGGACGCCGCAGCCCGTGCCCAGATCGAGCACGTTGTCCACAGGCCTGTGGACAACCAGCCGGGCGAGATTCCCGGACGCGCCCCCGGTCCCCACCACGTGATCGTCCGCCGGGACGCGCCCGTCCCCCGGCCGCACCTTCAGATCGGACACGGCGTAGCCCGCGTGCCCGTCGCCGTCCACCGCCTCCAGCGGCTCGACGCGCAGCAGCGGCCGCACCTGCCCGCCCGACGCCTCCGCGAGCCCCGCCGCCACCAGCTCGCCCGCGGCGACCGCGTCCTCGGGGACGGGCACCTGGAGCCAGAACAACCGGGTCAGCACCTCGACCGGCGAGCCGCCGGCCGTCGCGCGCAGCGCGGGCACGATCTCGTCCCGCGCCAGCGCCCCGCCCGCGACCGGGCCGAGCGTCTCGCGCACCCCCGCGACGGTGTAACCGGCCCCGAGCAGCAGTTCGCGCACATGACGAAGATCAGGCATCCGCTCATCCTGCCCGCTGCGGCCCGGGCCCGCGCCCCGGATCGCCGTTCGCGATCAGCGCAGGATCAGCGCAGGTAGGTCTGGAAGCCTTCGGCCAGGGACTCGGCGATGCGCTGCCGGAAGGACGCGCTGGACAGCTTGTCCGCGTCGCCCTGGTTCTGCATGTTGCCGCACTCGATGAACACCTTCGGCACGGTCGACATGTTGAGCCCGCCGAGGTCGTCGCGCCGGTCGATGGCCTTCTTGCCGAGGTAGGTGGAGTACGGGATGCCGGTGCCTTCGCGGTAGGCGTTCCTCAGCGCCTCGCCGAGCTTGGCCGAGTCGGACACCATTTCGGCGTTCCGTCCTATGGAGACCGGCTCGATGATGTGGAAGCCGTGGCCGGACGCGGCCGCCCCGTCGGCGTGGATGGACAGCGCGGCGTCGGCCTTGAGCCGGTTTCCGAGCGCGGCCCGGTCGGTGACGCAGGGGCCGACGCCCTTGTCGTCCTTGCGGGTCAGGGAGACCTTCGCACCCCGGGACCTCAGGATGGCGGCGAGCCGCTTCGACACGTCCCAGGTGAAGGCGTGCTCGGCGTAGCCGGCCTTGGTCTCGGTCCCGGTCGTGTCACACGCCTTGCTGCCGTTGCCGATCTTCACCTGCCGGTTGATCTCCGACGGGTGGTCGGCGTTGCCGCCGTTGTGCCCGGGATCGATCACGATCACCTTGCCGTCCAGCGATTCCGCGTCCCCCTTGGCGGACGCGGGCGACTTGCCGCCCCTCGCGCCGGGCGACGCCGCCCCGGCCGTCGGCGGCCCGGCCGTCTCACCGCCGGACCCCCCGGAGGAACCGTTGCACGCGACCAGCGCGCCCAGGCACAGCGCGATACCGGCGACCGCGGGGCCGCCTCGATGAATTCGCACAGGCCGTTTTCCTCCGTGATGACTTCGTTACCGACCCTGACAGTCTGCACACCGGCGCAGGTTCGTCAAACGGAGACGGGGAAATCAGCCGCGCAGCGGGTCCTCCTTGCCCAGCAGGGCCGCCAGTGCGCGCGCCTCGTCGGCGTCCAGGCCGAGGACCACGCGGGGACGGCCCCACGGGTGGTCGATCGAATGGGCCACGTAGCTGGCGACCGACTCCGACACCTGCTCGGCGAGGCCGCGGGCGTGCCGCCACTCCGACCACGCGCGTTCCAATTCGCTCGCCGCGCGCTGCGCGCACGACACCAGTTCCGGATCACGCACGACCTGTTCTCCTCTGGGTGAACGGACCCTCTCCCGACCGCGGCAGGCGCGGCCCGGCGGCCTTCCGCGAGGCCGCCCGGGACTGCCCGCCGACGGTGAAGTCCCATTAACCACCTGGCCGCGGGCCCCGTCCCGGCGAATGCGGCAGGTTTGGCCTGCCCCTTACCCGGCGCACACCGTCCCGTGGAACGATCGACCGTCCCCGTACCCGCCCATAGTCACGAAGCGCGGGCAACGCCGGCCATGCCGCTGCGAACGTGGGTCACGGCAGCGAAGGGCCGCCAGGACGACGGACCTCACGACACCAGCCGCGGCTGCGGGGCGGCCGCACGAGGCACAGGGCGGCTGCGCGTGCGCCGCGTCGCCGAGCGGGGCGTCGCGGGGGCGCGGCGTCGCGAAGCGGGACGGGGCATCGCGAGGTGCGGCGTCGTGAGGCGGGGCGGGGCGGCGGGCGTCACGACGCGCGGGTCACGGCGCGCACAGGGCCGGCGGGAGCGAGGGGAAGGCGGGGGGACGTCCTGCGGCGGCGGCGCACAGGGGCGGTCACTGGGCGGGAGCGGGCCCCGTCGTCGAGCGGACCACCAGGTGCGGGACGACCAGCTTCTGCCGCGCGGCGCGGGGCGGGTCGCCGATGCGCGCGGTGAGCATCTCGGCCGCCACCCGGCCCATGTCGCGGCGCGGCTGGTCGACGCTGGTCAGCGAGATGTGCCGGATCGCCGCGAGGTGGGTGTTGTCGTATCCGACGATCGACAGGTCCGCCGGGACCCGCATGCCGAGCTCGTCGGCGGCCGACAGCGCCCCGGTGGCGACCAGGTCGTTGGGAGCGAAGATCGCCGTCGGCCGGGGGTCGCGGCGCAGCAGGGAGAGCGCGGCCCGGTAGCCGCCGTCCTCGGTGAAGTCGCCGGGCTCGACGACGATCTCGCCGGCCAGGTCGTGCCGCCGCATCGCCTTCTCGTAGCCGGCGCGGCGGTAGCGCGCGGTGGTGGAGCGCGCGCCCTCGATGTGCGCGATCCGGCGGTGGCCGTGCTCGACGAGATGGTCGACGGCGAGGCTCGCGCCGAGCTCGTCGTCGTCCACCACGATGTCGACGCCGACCACGTCGCGCTCGCCGACGACCACCACGGGGACGCTCGCGGCGGCCTCCTTGAGCGACTCGGGCACGACGCTGAGCAGCACCAGGCCGTCCACCCGCATCTCCAGGAACGCCTCGACCGCCTCGGCCTCGAACATCGGGTCCCAGCGGCCGCTGCCGACCAGCATCCGCAGCCCCGCGCCGTGCAGGCTCTCCTGGAGGCCGTCGAGGAACTCGGCGAAGAACGGGTTGTGCAGGTCGGCGACGATGGCGCCGATCAGCCGGGTGCGCCCCTCGACCAGGCTCCGCGCCACGGCGTTCGGGCGGTAGCCGAGCTCCCGGGCGGCCTGGAGGACGGCCTGCCTCCGGCGTTCGCTCACGTGCGGTGACCCTCGCATGACCAGCGAGACGAGCGACTTGGAGACACCGGCGCGTTCGGCGACATTCCGGATCGTCGGTTTCGGCGCGGGCATCGTCTTGCCCTCGTCGCGCGGTGCGGGAGAGGGCTCGTCGCGCGGCCGGGGCACCGCGCCCTCTCCCAGCATGTCGTGCGGGGGACTTGCTTCATCAGCTGACATGGCACTCCGTCCAGGGGAACCTGCAGGACCTGCCGCGGCGGCGCCCGGGTGGGGGATTCGGCGCGCCGCCCTCCGCTCAGGAGGAGATGCCATGATGCCGCGCCTTCCCCCCATACCGCCGCGACAGTGAGTAACGGGCATCCGACAATGGTGGTTCGGGCCTGTGGTGTTCCGGATCACAGTCGCGTCAGGGAACGGTCACGCCCGGCGGCGAACCCGGTGCCGGGGCGCTCGGAGCGCGCCCCGACCCCGCCCGGCTCGGATACCCTGCCCAGGTGGGAGATCGTGCGGTGGCCGGCGCGAAGGCGCGGACCCGGCCGAGCGGCGGGCGCGGCCGTCGCCGACTCAGCGTGGACGAACGGCGGGACGAACTGATCGAGGCGGCGCTGCAGCTGTTCAGCACGCGCTCACCCGAGGACGTCTCGATCGACGACGTCGCGGCGAAGGCGGGGGCCTCACGCGCGCTGGTCTACCACTACTTCGGCGGCAAGAACGAGCTGTACATCGCGGCCCTGGGCAGCGCCGCGAGGCACCTGTCGGTGCTGCTGGAACCGCCCACGGAGGGCAAGCCGCTCGAACGGCTGCGGATCTCCCTGAAGCGCTACTTCGACTTCGTGGAGCGCCACGCCGCCGGTTACACGGCGCTGCTGCGCGGCGGGCCCGCCGACCGCTCGGGCGAGGCAGGCGAGATCGTGGACGGGATCCGCCGGCTGCTGCTGGACCGGATCCTGCACTCGCTGGACGTCGACGTTCCGCCGCCGATCCTGCGCATCACGCTGCGCTGCTGGATGGCGACCGTGGAGACCGCCGGCCTGGACTGGCTGGAGAACCGCGACGTGGCCCGCCCCGACCTGGAGCGCCTGCTGGTCGACCAGCTCGTGGTGATCATGCAGGTCTCCGGCAGGCACGACCCCGGTACGGGCGCCCTGTTCGACCGCCTGGCCCATGAAGAGATGAACCCTTAGCCGCCCGGCGACGTACCGGTAACCCTCCGACCTGCGGTTATCGCGCTGACGTGCGCGGAGTTTCGGACATCCAACTCGGCCGCGTCCACAACCGGACACAACCCCCGGAACAGAACTCCGTTGCCCCGAGCCCGGTGACCTGTGGTGTGAGCTTGGAGCGCGCTCTGGCCCCGGGGGCGGGCGGACTGGTGCCCGTCCCCGGGGACAGCGCGGCTTCGGCGTCCGGGACCGACGGTTCTCGGATGACCGTGGTCCCATGTCGGCCAGGAGACACCGAGCGGGTCCCCGCACGTGACTCGGGTGCGAGGTCCGTTCATGAGCCTCCTGGCCGCCCCCCTCTTGCGCTGTGCGTCCGGAGGGCTCCCCTGGAGCCCCGCCGGTCGGCGTGCTACTCCGAGCGCTGCTGCGGGATTCCCGCGAGCAGCGCCCGCACCTCCGCCTCGCGGTACCGGCGATGCCCGCCGAGCGTGCGGATCGACGTGAGCTTTCCCGCCTTCGCCCAGCGCGTGACGGTCTTGGGGTCGACGCGGAACATCGTCGCCACCTCCGCCGGCGTCAGCAGGGGCTCGGCCTCTGGCGTACGTGCTGACATGTTTGCGGCCTCTCCTCCGTGGACCGATGACAGCGATCCTGCGATTGATCCTCGCGTGGTCACTGATGTCCCCTATGGCCCGAAAGAGCCACTATGACATCACAACGTGTAACCTTGCCACCACTCAGCGCAACAAGCAAGTTCCTGGCGGTAGTTGCGTGCAAACATCCCCGCGAGAGCGGTGAAGTGTGCATGTCCGGCGGTGGCTGGGTCACGCTGCGTGATTCTAGCGACACGTATAGTCGTATCGCGCGCGGATTCGGGAAATTTGTTTTAGTTCGCGGCCTCCAGCGCCCGTACGGGGCGCCAGCGGGCGAGGAGACGCTTGTACATCGCGACGGTCAGCTCGACCTCACCCCGCTCCATCCCGGTGAGGGCCACGGTCATCTCCGCGACCGACTCGTCAGTACGGAGCGTGGTGTCGTCCAGGAGATGGACGAGCCCGCCGTAGTCGAGTTCCACGAGCGCGCCGGGATGGAACTCGCCGAGCCACCGGCCGAGGGTCTCCAGCCGTCCCGCCGACAGGAGGTAGACGTCCTCCGCGCCCTCGCCGAGGTTCTCGCGCACCACCGGGAGCGCGGCCGCCACCCGGCGGCGGGCCTCCCCCATCGAGGTGACGTAGATCAGGGTCCGCGCGGGCGCCGCCGTGGCCGGGCCGTGGGCCGCGAGCTCCTCGGCGGCGTCGTCCGCCGGCCGGTACCCGGTCCCCGGGGTGCCGAGCATCAGGCTCCGCTCGCCGCGCGCGAACGGCACGAACCAGTCCAGCGGGATGTGCCAGGTACTCGTCAGGATGTGCGGGCGGAGGGAGCGGCCGGCGTTCTTCCACTGCTCGAAGTCGCTTCGCACCCGCTCCGACAGGGGCGGCGGGACGAAGGCCGCCGCCACGCCCGCCGCGTGCTCGGCCCTGAAGCGCTCGAAGGCCAGCCAGGAGCGCAGGCGCGTCCCCCACGGGCACACGTAGATCATGTCCTCCAGGCGCCGCACGTAGGCGTCCCTGCTCTCGCGCTCCGGGACGACCTCGGGCGGCGAGCCCGTCAGCCTGAGCACGGACTCCCGGTGCTCCGCCCCGAGCGCGTGGATCCGCCTGGGACGTCGCCTGGAGTCGGCGTAGACCGTCCACAGGGTCCGCGCGGGCTCCGGGAAGGCGGTCACCGGTTCATAAACCCGTAGGTACGCCGCGTACGGAAGCACCATCGCATCGTGACATGAGATTCGGTCGGGCGTGGCGCCATCGCGCGCCCTAGGCTGATCTTAGAGACAGAGAGGAGGGCACTACCGTGCCTAATGTCTTCGGGGCGCCCCACAAGGGCACCGAACCCCGACACGAGCAGGTCGTCTTCTGCCAGGACGAGGCCAGCGGCCTGCGCGCGATCATCGCCATCTACTCGACCGCGCTCGGCCCGTCCCTGGGAGGCACCCGCTTCTACCCGTACGGCTCCGAGGAGGAGGCCCTCGCGGACGTGCTGAACCTGTCCCGGGGCATGGCGTACAAGAACGCCCTCGCCGGGCTCGACCTCGGCGGCGGCAAGGCCGTCATCATCGGCGACCCCGCCACGGACAAGTCCGAGGCGATGCTGCGGGCCTACGGGCGGTTCGTCCAGTCGCTGAACGGCCGCTACTACACGGCGTGCGACGTGGGCACCTACAGCGAGGACATGGACGTCGTGGCGCGCGAGTGCCGCTTCGTCACCGGGCGGACGGTCGCGCACGGCGGCGCCGGCGACTCGTCGATCCTCACGGCGTTCGGCGTGTTCCAGGGGATGCGGGCCGCGGCCGAGACGGTGTGGGGCCAGCCCACGCTGCGCGGCAGGCGGGTCGGGGTGGAGGGCGTCGGGAAGGTCGGCCACCGCCTCGTGGAGCACCTGCGCGAGGACGGCGCGGACGTCGTGATCTGCGACGTGGACGAGGCCGCCGTCGACCGCGTCCGGGCGCTGCACCCCGAGGTGGAGGTCGTCGCCGACGCCGACGCCATGGTCACCACGGAGCTCGACGTGTACGCGCCGTGCGCCCTGGGCGGCTCCCTCAACGACGACACCGTGCCCGTGCTGGCAGCCAAGGTCGTCTGCGGCGCCGCCAACAACCAGCTCGCCCACCCGGGCGTGGAGAAGCGCCTCGCCGACCGCGGCGTCCTGTACGCGCCCGACTACGTGGTGAACTCCGGCGGTGTGATCCAGGTCGCGGACGAGATCGAGGGCTTCAACTTCGACCGCGCCAAGGCCCGCGCCGCGGGCATCTACGACACCACTCGCAAGATCTTCGCGCTGGCCTCCGACGAGGGCGTCCCGCCGGCGGTGGCCGCCGACCGCCTCGCGGAGCGCCGGATGTCGGAGGTCGGCAGGCTGCGCGGCATCCTTCTCTGAGCTCTGGGAGGGTCTGGGTGCTCTCGGAGGGTGCGCTCCCCGGAG
This sequence comes from Actinomadura coerulea, assembly GCF_014208105.1. NCBI lineage: Bacteria > Bacillati > Actinomycetota > Actinomycetes > Streptosporangiales > Thermomonosporaceae > Actinomadura > Actinomadura coerulea. The sequence continues at coordinate 6,510,666 of NZ_JACHMQ010000001.1, read as the reverse complement.
GGTTCGGTGCTTCCGGAGGAGCTTCTGGAGGGCTCGGGCCGGATGTGGGTTTCCTAGACCTGTTTAGACCGTTGCAAAACCGTTGTGAGGGCCATCGTGGGGCGGCGTACGACCGTCCCAGGGTGGCCTTCGCACGGTGACGTGACCACCGGATACACTGTTGTCATCAGCAACAGGGGCGCCGCCACGTACCGTCGATGTACCGAGCCAGGCGCAAAACGGGTACGGTTGTACCCGTGACTGACGCATGGCTCATCAGGCACCGGTTCGTGTGGTACACGCGCGCGTTGATGGGCCCACGAAAGCCCTGACCATCGAGGGGGTCGAGCCAATGGGTCGCGGCCGAGCCAAGGCCAAGCAGGTGAAGGTTGCCCGGCAGCTCAAATACAGCACCGGCAACACGGACCTCGACCGCCTTAAGGATGAACTAGGAGTCAGCGACTCCGGCGAAGACTCCTATGACGAGCTCGCCGAGAAGTACGCCGACTACGCCGACGACTACGGCACGGAGCCCCGCAAGGACGGCACCTCCGGTTGACCGGCAGACAGTACGCCACCGCCCGCACCACCGGGCGGTGGCGTTTGTCATGCACCGGGACTCGCCCGAGGGCGCGCCGCTCACGCTGAGCGATCCCCCAGGGCACGTCCCGTGTCCGGCATGCCGCTGTTGACCGGAGAGGTCTGAGAGGCGCTCAGCGTCCCGTTCAGCCCCGTCCGCGAGGTCGGAGGGGCCGGGCCGGGGCTGGTCATGGAGCAGCAGGGCCGCCGGGACCGCGGGTCAGCGCAGGGTCGCGTCGCCGGTTCCTTCGGTGATCTCACCGAGGGTCCAGGACGGGACGCCGCGGGAGGCCAGCAGGCGGAGCGCCTCGTCGGCGCGGTCCGGGGCGACGATCGCGGCCATGCCGACTCCGAGGTTGAACGTCTTGTCCATCTCGGACTGCGGCACGTCGCCGTGCGCCTGGAGCAACCGGAACACGGCCGGGACCTCCCAGGACGAGCGGTCCAGCACGGCGTCCACGCCCGGAGGGAGCGACCGGGCCAGGTTCGCCGCCAGGCCGCCGCCCGTGATGTGCGCGAACGCCCGGACCCCGCCGGTGTCGGCCAGGGCCAGGCAGTCCTTGGCGTAGATGCGCGTCGGCGTGAGGAGCTCCTCGCCCAGGGGGCGGTCGAGCTCGTCCGTCCGGGTCTCCAGCGTCAGGCCGGTCGTCGCCAGGATGTGCCGGACGAGCGAGTACCCGTTCGAGTGGATGCCGGACGAGGCCATGGCGATCACGACGTCGCCCGCCCTCACGCGTTCCGGCCCGAGGATCCGGTCGGCCTCGACGACGCCCGTCCCGGCGCCGGCCACGTCGAACTCGTCGGCCTCCAGCAGGCCGGGGTGCTCGGCCGTCTCACCGCCCACGAGGGCGCAGCCGGCCAGAGCGCACGCGTCCGCGATCCCGCCGACGATGTCGGCGACGCGCTCCGGGACGACCTTGCCGCAGGCGATGTAGTCGGTCATGAACAGCGGCTCTGCCCCGCACACCGCGAGGTCGTCGATGACCATGCCGACCAGGTCGTGCCCGATCGTGTCGTAGACGCCGAGGCGCCGCGCCAGATCGACCTTGGTGCCGACGCCGTCCGTGGACGTCGCGAGCAGGGGCCTCTTGTAGCGCAGCAGCGCCGAGGCGTCGAAGAGCCCCGCGAACCCGCTGACGTCGTCGACGACCTCGGGCCGCCGCGAGCGGGCCACCCGGGACTTCATCAGCTCGACGGCGCGCTCGCCCGCCGCGATGTCGACGCCTGCGGCCTCGTAGGAGGTCGTCGGGCGGTCCGTCATCGGGTGGCCTCCAGCAGGTGCTTGCCGCGGGCGTCCTGCTCCACCGGGATGGGGTACTGGCCGTCGAAGCAGGCCCGGCACAGGTTGTCCTTGGCGATGTGCGAGGCGGAGATCAGCTCGTCCAGGGAGATGTAGCCGAGCGAGTCGGCGCCGATGGAGTCGCGGATCTCCTCCACCGACAGGTTCCCGGCGATCAGCTCGGCCCGGGTCGCGAAGTCGATGCCGTAGAAGCACGGCCAGGAGACGGGCGGGCTGGAGATCCGCACGTGGACCTCGGCGGCGCCCGCGTCCCGCAGCATCGACACGATGGCGCGCTGGGTGTTGCCGCGCACGATCGAGTCGTCCACCACGACGAGGCGCTTGCCCTCGATCGCCTCGCGCAGCGGGTTCAGCTTCAGCCGGATGCCGAGCTGGCGGATCGTCTGGGACGGCTGGATGAACGTCCGGCCGACGTAGGAGTTCTTCACCAGGCCCTGGCCGTAGGGGATGCCGGACGCCTCGGCGTAGCCGATCGCGGCCGGCGTGCCCGACTCCGGCGTCGGGATGACCATGTCGGCCTCGACGGGGTGCTCGCGGGCCAGCCGCCGCCCGACCTCGACGCGGGTGGCCTGGACGCTGCGCCCGGCGATCGTCGTGTCGGGCCGCGCCAGGTACACGTACTCGAACAGGCAGCCCTTCGGGCGCGCCTCGGCGAACCGCTCGGACCGCACGCCCTGGCCGTCGCACGCGATCAGCTCGCCGGGCTCGATCTCCCGGACGAACCGGGCGCCGACGATGTCGAGGGCGGCGGTCTCCGAGGCGACGACCCAGCCGCGGTCCTCCAGGGCGCCGAGCACGAGCGGCCGGATGCCCTCGGGGTCGCGGGCGGCGTAGAGGGTCCCCTCGTCCATGAAGACCAGGGAGAACGCGCCGCGGGTCGCGGGAAGGATCTCCCGGGCCGCCTCCAGCGCGCCGCCCTCGCCGCGCGCGGCGAGCAGGGCGGTCAGGACCTCGGTGTCGGTCGTGGCGGTCAGCTCGCCGGGGTCCAGCCGCGCGGCCAGCTCCGGCGTGTTGATGAGGTTGCCGTTGTGGACGAGCGCCAGCCCGCCGTCGTCGGTGGACCGGAACGTGGGCTGCGCGTTCTCCCACGTGGGCGAGCCGGTCGTGGAGTAGCGGCAGTGGCCGACGGCGATGTGGCCGCGCAGGGTGTTCAGCACCGACTCGTCGAAGACCTGGGCGACGAGGCCCATGTCCTTGAAGACGACGATGCGCGAGCCGTCGCTGACGGCGATGCCCGCCGACTCCTGCCCGCGGTGCTGCAGCGCGTACAGCCCGTAGTACGTGAGCTTGCTCACTTCGGCGCGGGCCGCCTGCTCGGCGGGGACCCAGACGCCGAAGACCCCGCAGGCGTCCTGCGGAGCACGGTCGGAGGGATCGATGTCGTGGCTCAGACGTCCGTCACGGAGAGGCACGTCCGCCAGTCTAGATGCCCGGTTCACCTGCTCCGATCGGTGGCATCTCCTTAACCGACCTTTACTCCCTGAAACCACGGGGATCTCGTGGTCCGGAGGAATCTGGGGACGACACGTGGAGGGACGCATGACCATGCCCGGGTACCGGACCTACTCGCCCCCCGCCCCGGCGAGGCGGAGCACCCTGGCGCGGGCCTCGCAGGTACTCGGGATCGCCGGCCTGGTCGGGCTTGTGGCGGATTTTGCGGGATGATCCCCGCCCCTCAGCGGCTCGGTACAGGTGCTGGTTCCGTCTAACCGTCCGGCTGGTCCGCCAGGGACCGGACGGCCTCATGCCCGAGCGCCGATGCGTACACGCGCAGATCGTCGATGAGGCCGCCGAAGCCGGGCTTGGCGGGCTCCCTGCCCAGGTAGATGGGCCCGGCCGGGGTGACGACGGGGTGTTCCAGCGCGACGGCGGAGTCCTGCTCGCCCCCGACGTAGAGGGCCATGCCCCCGGTGTCCACGACGAAGGCGATGTGGGCCCAGTCGCCCGCGGTCAACCGGGTGCGGCTGTCGACGTAGTGGGGCCCTTTGACGGTGAACAGCTGGACGCGCAGCCTCATCTCGTCCGGGTACAGCCACAGGCCGAGGCCGCGCGCGTCGTTCTCCGCGACGGGCTTGTAGAGGACGCTGCGCCACTCGCCGGTGGGCCCCTCGTCGACCCGGACGAAGAAGGCCAGGCCGAACCCGAAGACCTGGCTGAGGACGAGCTGCGGCGCCCCTGGGATCACGGCGCGGTCGTGCTCGCCGAGCGACAGCGCCTCCCCGTCCCGCCCGGGGACGATCCGGGCGCCCTCCGCCAGCTCGGCGGCGGGAGCGGCTCCGGCGGTGTCGGCGGCCCGGCGGCCGTCCACGGTGCCGGCGTCGAACGTCCAGTGCGCGATCAGCACGGGGATCACCTCCGGTAGGGCGCGCGTCACCCGCGCACGCTATGCGCGCCTCCCCGCCGAGTCGAGAGCCGCCGCCGGACGAGGGGGCGGCACCGGACGGAGGGCGCCACCGGGCGAAGGGCGGCCGTCAGTCGAGGGGGAGCGGGAGGTGGGGCGTCAGGTCGGCGCGCGGGCCGCTCGCCCGCACCAGTCCGTTCGCGGCCGCGTCTTCCCAGGTGAGGCGGCCGGTGGCGAGCGCGATCCAGGTGGCGGCGTCCATCTCCACCACATTCGGTGGCGTACCCCGGGTATGGTGCGGGCCGTCGATGCACTGAACGGCGGCGTGCGGCGGGACCCGGACCTCCACCGAACGGCCGGGGGCCAGCTCCGCCAGCCGGTCGAGCAGGTATCGCACCGCTCCCCTGACCACCGGACGGCTCGGTTCGGCGCCGCCCGCCTCGACGCCGGCGAGGACCGTGTCCAGAGCCGCGCGGCGCAGCGCGGCGGGCTCGTCCGCGCCGGTGTAGGGCGCCAGCCCGAGCGCGGCGCGCTGCTCGTTGAGGACGGTCGGGGAAAGCGGTGTTCGCGGCATCGCGCATGACGCTACCGGGTCGGTCCCGGTACCGCGCAGGCGGTAGAAAGGACCCCGCCAGGCATGGGGGTGCGGGGAACGGGGAGGCCGGGGACGCCGTCCCCGGAGGAGACGGAGGTTCGTCAGATGCCCGAGGCGCTGCCCCTGCAGCCGGGCGACCCGAGACGGCTCGGCTCGTTCGAGATCACGGGACGGCTCGGCGTCGGCGAGCAGGGCGCCGTCTTCCTCGGCAGGGATCCCTCCGGACGCCCCGTCGCCGTGAAGGTCCTGCACGTGCGGTTGAGCGGCGAGCCGGTCGCGCGGTCGCGGTTCGCCGACGCGTTCGGCCCGGCCCTCAAGGTCTCCGGCTTCTGCACGGCGGCGATCCTGCACGCCGACGTGGAGGGCGACCGCCCCTACGTGGTGAGCGAGTGGGTGGACGGGCCGTCCCTCCAGCAGCTCGTCGACGAGGAGGGCGTCCGCGGCTTCGCCGTCGTCGAGCGGGTCGCGGTCGGCATGGCGATCGCCCTGGCCGCCGTCCACCGCGCGGGCGCCGTCCACCATGACCTGAAGCCCGGGAACGTCCTCCTCGGCCGGGACGGCCCCCGGATGTGCGATTTCGCCATCGCCCACGCCATGGAGGCCGTGAACGTGGCGTTCCGCGGTCACATGACCGAGGACCCGGCCTACAAGTCCCCCGAGCAGCTGAGCGGCATGGGCATCGGCCCCGCCGCCGACGTGTTCGCGTGGGCGTCGACCGTCCTGTTCGCCGCCGCGGGCAGGCCGCCGTTCGGCGAGGGCTCGCCGTCCGAGGTGATGCAGCGGATCGTCTACGACGAGGCCGACCTGTCGGAAGTGCCCGACTCCCTGCGCGAGGTGGTGACGGCCGCCCTGGCCAAGGACCCGGCCGAGCGCCCTATGGCCAGGACGGTCCTCGAACGGCTGCTGGGCGCGGGCAGCGAGCTCGTCGAGCGCCTCCCGGCCTCGATGGTCGAGGAGGGCCGCGCCCTCGCGACGGGCGTGATGGTCCGCCACACCCTTCCCCGGGTGGCGCCGCCACCGCGTCCGCCCATGGACGCCCCGGTGAGCCCCATGGGAGCCGCACCCCCGGCCGGGTTCGCGCCAGGCCCTGCCACGCCTCCGGCCCCTGCCGCGCCCCCGGGCCCGGTTCTGGGGCCGCCCCCGGGGCCGCCCCCAGGGCCACCGCCGGGGCCACCGCCGGGTCCGCCGACGGGTCCGCCGACGGGGCCGGTCACGGAGTCCGCGTCGCCGTCCGTGCCGCTGCTCGGGAAGCTCGCGCGCTCCCGCCGGGCGCGACCGGAGGCCGAGCGGCATCCGGAACCGCCCGCCGCCGACCTGGACCCCGCCGCGTTCGAGGCGACCGCGACCTTCAACGCGGTCGGCCTGAACCGGCCCGAGCAGCACGCGCCCGCGGGCGGTCGCGAGCAGGTCGAGCAGACCGCGAAGTTCGACGCCATCGCCGCCGACCGGACGGCCGCGTTCGACGCCGTCGACATGCCCGCCCCGCCGGACCCGACCGCGCCCAACCCCCTCGTCCCGGGCCTGGGGCAGGGCCGCGAGGGAGGCGGCGGGCACCGCTCCCCGGTCCGCTCCTCGCCCTTCGCGGGCCTCGCGAAGATGCGGCGCCCCGGCAACCACGTCCTCGGCCTGGCGCTGTCGCTGGCCATCGGCGTCAGCGTCGGCATCGCCATCATCGCCCTGGTGCTGTGGCCCCAGTTGAAGGCCGACGACGAGGCGCCGCCCGACAGCACCAACACGTCCGACAACCGCCCGGTCACCACGATCCCGGCCTCGTTCGCAGGGACGTGGAAGGGGACGGTGGTCAACACGGGCCGCAACGCGTCCTTCCCGGTGGAGATCACGTTCCAGACCGGCGGGACGACGGGGCGCGCCCTGTACCCGCGGGAGAACTGCGACGGCACACTCCGGCTCGCCCGGGGCACCGAGAGCGCGCTGAAGATGAACCTGGAGATCGGCAAGCCGTGCACGTCCGGGGTCGTCCAGGTCACCCGGCAGCCGGACGGGACGCTCCAGTACACCTGGACCAAGCCGGGAACGGGCCTCGGCTACGGGGGACGGCTCAGCCGGGCCTGACCTCCTTCTGCCACCTCTGGCAATACGTCCATTTTTCGACTCATATCAGGACAGTTCCGCTAGGGTTTCCCCTCGATCGAAACATCGATCATGAGCGGGACGCCTCCGCGCGCCCCGGCAGAAGGAGGGGTCTTGCGGGCTGTCCACCGAAGGCTGCTGCTCGTCGGCTCGGTCACGGCGTGCCTCGGCGCCGCCGCAGCGTTCCCGGTCCTCGCCGACGACTCGTCGTCGCTGGTGAAGGTGACGGCGGCGGAAGGCACCCCGGTGCCCGGCCGGTACATCGTCACGCTGAAGTCCGGAGCGTCCACCGACGCCGCCGCCAAGAAGGTCAAGGCGACGGGCGTCCGGCGCTTCGACGGCGTCCTCAACGGCTTCGCCGCGCGGCTGAACGGCGACCAGCTGAACAAGCTGCGCCGCGACGACCGCGTCGCCGCGATCGAGCAGGACCAGATCGTCAAGGCGACCACGACCCAGCGCGCACCGCTGCCCTGGGGGCTCGACCGCATCGACCAGCGGTCGGCGAAGCTGTCCAAGACCTACACCTACAAGTCGTCCGGCAAGGGCGTGAACGCCTACATCATCGACACCGGCCTGGACGTCAAGCACACGGAGTTCGGCGGCCGCGCCTCGATCGCCTGGGCGGCGAGCAGGTTCAACGGCGACGGGCGTGACTGCAACGGCCACGGCACCCACGTCGCGGGCATCATCGGCTCCAAGACCTACGGCGCCGCCAAGTCCGTGAAGCTGCGGGCCATGCGCGTCCTCGACTGCAAGGGCGAGGGCTCGATGTCGGACATCGTCGAGGCCGCCAACTGGCTGCGCACCCACGCCGCCAAGCCGGCCGTGGCGAACATGTCCCTCGGCGGCCCCAAGTCCACCGCGGTGAACACAGCCGTGATGAACCTGTCCAAGTCCGGGGTGTTCACCTCCGTCTCCGCCGGCAACGAGAACGCCGACGCGTGCAAGGTCTCCCCGGCCGGCGCGGGCTGGGTCATGGCGGTCGGCGCGACCACCAAGAGCGACACGCGCGCCTCGTTCTCCAACTGGGGCAAGTGCGTCGACATCAACGCCCCCGGCTACGGCATCTACTCCACCTGGCCCGGCAACCGCAGCAAGGCGCTCAGCGGGACGTCCATGGCGGCCCCCTACGTGAGCGGTGTCGCCGCCCTGTACCTGTCCACCCACCCGAAGGCCACCTTCCCGACGGTGCAGAAGGTGCTGAACGACAACTCCACCCACACCCTCAAGGGCCTGCGTTCGCAGCCCAACAGGCTCCTGTGGAAGGGCAAGCTGTGAGTCCCGTCACGTAGGATGGCCCGGCTCCCAGCAAGGGAGCCGGGCATCTCGTGCCTTCGCCGCGCCCCTTCACCGCAGGGGTCTACCCTTGGCGAGGCAGACGGCTCTTTGACGTCCATTGACCTCTGGCCATGACGAGAGGAGAACACGTGGAGACCCCCGCCTCCACCCGTCGGCACGCTGACCGCCGCCATGGCCGGCGACACGCCGCCGCGGCTCTCGTGGCCCTCGCCGCCGCGGTGCCCCTGGTCGCCGCCGCCACGCCGTCCGCGGCCGCGCCGGCGTCCGCGCCCCTCGACCCGGGCGACAGCGGCAAGTTCGCGAGACTGAACCGCCAGATCGAGCAGCTCGACAAGGAGTACGGCGGCGACCTCGCCAAGCTGAAGGACGCCGAGTACGCCGCGAAGAAGGCGCTGGACAAGTCCAACGACCTGCAGCGCGACCTCCAGGAGGCCCGCGGCGTCGTCGCCCAGCTCGCCGCGTCCCAGTACATGACGAACGGCGAGGACCCGACCGTCACCTTCCTGGCCGACGCCGACCCCTCCGACCTGCTGAGCAACGCCACCCTGGTCAGCCACCTCGCCCAGAACAAGGCGGGCAAGGTCGCCCAGATCCAGAAGCTCGTCAACGACCAGCTCGCGGCCCGCAAGGCGGCCCAGCAGAAGATGACGGAGCTCAACAAGGAGATCAAGGACCTGAAACGGCGCAAGTCGCAGATCCAGTCCCTGGTCAAGAAGTACAAGCCCGAGTCCCCGAGCGTCGGCATGGGCGGCGTCACGCCGCGCATGCTCAAGGTGAAGAACACCCTCGACCTGGAGACGGGCCCCTTCCCCACGATCGGCTGCGTCCGGCAGACCGGCGACCCCCAGGACCACGGCACCGGCCATGCCTGTGACTTCATGGTGACCACGGGCGGCGTCATGGCCTCCGGCAGCGCCCAGTCCTTGGGCGACCGCACCGCCGCCTACGCCATTGCCCACGCCAGCGCCCTGGGCATCAAATACATCATCTGGCGCCAGCGCATCTACGACCTGCGCAGCCCCGGCTGGCGCGCCATGGAGAACCGAGGCGGCGTAACCGCCAACCACTACGACCACGTCCACATCTCGGTCTTCTAGTAAGGGGACGAATAGCATCTGATGCGCTATTCGCACCGTTGAAGAAGGCGTTGGCCTGGCTGGGAGTCCGCACCTCGCCCCGAGGCGGGATGGCGACTTTCCTGTGACGTGGTCTTGAACAGGGCCGCGTCCCGGAACGCCGGAAGCCAGCCCTTGCGGCCCGCAGCGCGGGCGGGCCTAACGCCGGCCCGAGCGGACCCTTGAACGGGCTCACGAGAGAGCTGGGAAATGGGAGGACCGCGGTCGGCCAGCCTGCCAGCCTTCCTCACCATTGTGTGGCATCTCGGCGAGGACGAGGACGCCGACCGGATCGCCGACGTGCTCGACGGCGATCCCGCCCCCGGGCTCCGGGAGGAGGCACTGCTCGCAGCGTCCACCGCCCTCGACGACGGCGAGGAGCCGAACCCGCGGCTGCTGGCGGCCGTACGCGCCGTCGCCCTCGACGAGAGCCTGGACGCGCGGGTCCGCGGCTCCGCGATCCACGCCCTGGGCGACCTCGACATCCCCGAGGTGGAGGATCTGCTCGTCCGGCTGACCGAGGCCGACGATCTCCAGATCCAGGTCGGTGCCGCCGGTCAGCTGACGACGCCGAAGAGATTGCGTGCGCACCGTGAGCTGCTCCAGCGGCTCGTCGCCTCCTGGCCCGAGGACGCGGGGCCCTTCTCCGGCCACGTCCGCAGCGCGATCGAGGGCTTCCACAGCACGTCCTGAAAGGACGTCTTCAGCCAGTGCCATGCCCTCGCGGGCGCGCAGGCGGCCGGGTTCACATCGAACTCGGCGACCATCCGCCGGCCTCACCGGGTCACATTGCCGCAGGTCGCGATCTTGCGTCGCTCCGAATGACGGCATCACCGGCCCCTCCCAGTCGGACGTCGACCGGGTGATGAGCGAAGGCCGCACACTGACGTTCGACCTCGCCGGCATCGCTCTCGGCCCGAACGTCTCACCGCCAGACTTTCGGCCGGTGCCGGTCCGCCGCCGCTGTCAGAGTTCCAGGAGCTCAGGTCGTTCGCTAGGACGTCCGTAGGCCAGGACGCGGCGCAATCCTTCGCGGAGTTGGTCAATGCGCGCGTGCCAGAGCACAGGTGCCGGCAGAAGATCAGGCCGGGCTGCCGCGGAGCACGAGGATTCGCCATCCTGCGTGGGACGGTCCGAGGCGCCGTCTGCTACGGCGCCGAGGGGCGGCGGTGACGGTGGGGGTGTGGGCGCAGGGCTCTTGGAGGGGGGTCCTCTAGGGTCTGGGGATGGCTGAAAAGCGGGAGCTTCCGCGGTATCGGGTTCTTACCGGGCCGGACGACGAGACGTTCTGCCGGCGGGTCAGTGAGGCGCTCGACCTGGGCTATGAGCTGCACGGGCCTCCGTCGGTGACGTTCAACGGGCAGCGTGTCATCGTCGCTCAAGCGGTCGTTCGTCGCCCGGAATAGCGCGTGGCATGCGAAGGGCGCCCCCGGTCGGGGGCGCCCTTCGGTGCTCGGTCAGTCGGTGTAGGTGGGGAGCATGCGCTCGTGGGCCTCGCGGAGTTCGGAGAGGCCGATGCTGAACAGCTCCTGCTGGTCGCCTTCGGGGCCGCGGCCCGTCACGTGCAGGGCGTCGCCGCCCGCCACGCCGATCTGGCTGACCGGGACACCCGCCGACTCGCACAGGGCCGCGAGGCGGGACTCGGCGCCCGGACGGACGACGACCATGGCGCGGGCCACCGACTCGCTGAACAGCGCGACGAACGGGTCACCGTGCAGGGTGATGCGGGCGCCGAGGCCGCCGCGCAGGCACGACTCCACCAGCGTCTGCGAGAGGCCGCCGTCGGAGAGGTCGTGCACGGCGTTGACCAGGCCGTCGCGGACGGCCGCGACCATCACCGACGCCAGCGCCGCCTCGGCCTTCAGGTCGACCAGCGGCGGCAGGCCGCCCAGGTGCCCGTAGACGACGTGCGCCCATTCCGAGCCGCCGAACTCCTCGCGGGTCTCGCCGAGGAGGGCGATCGTGGCGCCGTCGGTGGTCAGCGACATGTTCACCCGGCGGCGCACGTCGTCGTGGACGCCGAGGACGCCGATGACCGGGGTCGGGTTGATCGGGGTGTCGCCCGTCTGGTTGTAGAAGCTGACGTTGCCGCCCGTCACCGGGATGCCGAGGTACTGGCAGCCGTCCGCCAGGCCCGTGACCGCCTGCGCGAACTGCCACATGACCCCCGGGTCCTCGGGGGAGCCGAAGTTGAGGCAGTTGGTGACGGCCAGGGGCCGCGCGCCGGTCGCGGCGACGTTGCGGAACGCCTCCGACAGCGCGAGCTGCGCGCCCGCGTACGGGTCGAGCCGGGTGTAGCGGCCGTTGCCGTCCAGGGACAGCGCGATGCCGAGGCCCGACTCGTCGTCGATGCGGACCACGCCGGCGTTCTCGGGCATCGCCAAGACGGTGTTGCCCAGGACGTACCGGTCGTACTGCGAGGTCACCCACGTCTTGCCGGCGAGGTTCGGGGACCCGGCCAGCCAGAGGACGGTCCGGCGCAGCTCGTCGCCGTTGGACGGGCGGGTGAGCCGCCCCGGGGTGTCGGACTGCATGGCGCCGAGGTCGTGCGGGGGCGCCAGCGGGCGGTTGTAGACGGGGCCCTCGTCGGCGGCCGTGACCGGCGGGATGTCGACGATCGTCTCGCCCCGCCACGTCATGACCAGCCGGCGGGTGTCGGTGACCGTCCCGATCACGGTGGCCGGGATCTCCCAGCGCGCGCAGATCTCCATGAAGCGCTCGACCTTGGCGGGCTCCACCACCGCCATCATGCGCTCCTGCGACTCGCTCATGAGGATCTCCTCGGGGCGGAGCGTCTCGTCGCGGAGCGGGACGGTGTCGAGGTCGACGTGCATGCCGCCGGTGCCGGCCGCGGCCAGCTCCGTCGTGGCGCACGACACCCCGGCCGCGCCGAGGTCCTGGATGCCGACCACGAGGTCCTCGCGGAACAGCTCCAGGCAGCACTCGATGAGCAGCTTCTCCATGAACGGGTCGCCCACCTGCACCGACGGCCGCTTCTGGTGCGACTCCTCGTCGAAGGTGGCCGAGGCGAGGACGGACGCGCCGCCGATGCCGTCCGGGCCGGTCAGGGCGCCGAACAGGATCACCTGGTTACCGGGGCCGGGGGCCACCGCGCGCTTGATGTCCTCGTGCTTCATCACGCCGACGCACAGCGCGTTCACGAGCGGGTTCTGCTCGTAGCAGGCGTCGAAGACCGTCTCGCCGCCGATGTTGGGCAGGCCGAGGGAGTTGCCGTAACCGCCCACGCCGGCGACGACGCCGGGCAGGACGCGCTGGGTGTCGGCGGCGTCGGCCGGGCCGAAGCGCAGGGAGTCCATGACGGCGATGGGGCGCGCGCCCATCGACATGATGTCGCGGACGATCCCGCCGACGCCGGTCGCGGCGCCCTGGTACGGCTCGACATAGGACGGGTGGTTGTGCGACTCCACCTTGAAGGTGACCGCCCAGCCCTGGCCGATGTCGACGACACCGGCGTTCTCCCCCATGCCGACGAGGAGCTTGTCGGTCTTGGGGGCCTTGTCGCCGAACTGGCGCAGGTGCACCTTGGAGCTCTTGTAGGAGCAGTGCTCGCTCCACATGACGGAGTAGATCGCCAGCTCGGCCGAGGTGGGCCGGCGTCCCAGGATGTTGCGGACGCGCTGGTACTCCTCGTCGTTCATCCCCAGCTCGGCGTACGGCTGCGGACGCTCGGGAGACGCGGCGGCGACGGCGACCGTGTCGGTGCCCTGGTCGTAGTGCGCGGGCGCTTCGAGCGCGGGCTGCGGCCCGGTGCCGCGGCCGATGGCGGGCTGCGGACCCGTGCTCCGCCCGACGGCGGGCTGGGGGCCCGTGCCGTGGCCGGTGGACGGCTGCGGACCCGTGCCGCGCCCGACGGCGGGCTGGGGTCCGGTGCCGGAACCGACCGCGGGCAGCGGCCCCGTCCCCGGGCTCACCCTGGGGAGCGGGCCCGTTCCTGGGCCGACCCTGGGGATCGGGCCCGTCCCTGGACGGACGGCGGGCAGCGGGCCCGTGCCGAGGCCGGCCGGGGGCTGGGGACCCGTGCCCTGCCCGATGGCGGGCAGCGGGCCGGTTCCCGGGCGCACGGTCGGCTGCGGGCCCGTGCCGCGCCCGATGACGGGCTGGGGGCCCGTACCGGTGCCTACGGCGGGCTGAGGGCCCGTGCCGGGGCCCACCTGGGGCAGCGGACCGGTGCCCGGACCCACCGGGGGCAGCGGACCGGTGCCGGGGCCTTGAGACAGCGGGCCCGAGTTCAGGTCGATGAGAGGCTGCGGGCCGGTGCCCGGACGAACCGCCGGCTGCGGGCCCGTGCCCGAGCCGACCGCGGGCTGAGGGCCCGTGCCGGTGCCCACTGCGGGCTGCTGGCCGGTGCCGTGGCCGACCACCGGCTGCTGGCCGGTGCCGTGGCCCACTACCGGCTGCTGGCCGGTGCCGTGACCGACCGCCGGTTGCGGGCCCGTGCCGGAACCGACCACGGGCTGCGGGCCGGTGCCCGTGCCGCGGGCGGGCGGCGGCGCGGCGAAGGCGCTCAGGTCGGGCGCGGTGAGCGACGGGTCCACGACGGTGGACGTGGGGTCGCCGCTGGAGCGCTCCTCTTCCAGGGCTCGCGCGAAGTCCTGGTCAGGCCCGCCTTGGGACGCGGCGGGGCCCGGGGCGGGCTCTTCGACGTTCAGCACCGGGATGGGCCCTGTGAAGGGCCCCGGGGCCGGTTCGGAGGCCGGGTCGTCCGCGCCGGGCAGGGCGGGAGGCTGCTGGTCCTCTTCGAGGATGGCCTTGAAGCCCTGCGTCACGGCGGGGTTGACCGGCTGGAGCTCGGGGTCGTCCGCGTCGGACTTGAGCTCGCCGAGCCACTCCATCGAGGGCTCGTCCTCGTCCCGCCTAGCCCTTCCGGAAGCGTGGGGCCGTTGCTCACTCATGCGTTGACCAGTCTCTTGACGATCGAGGTGAAGAAGCCGAGCCCGTCGGTGGACGGCCCGGTCAGCGACTCGACGGCGTGCTCGGGATGGGGCATGAGCCCGACCACGTTGCCGGCCTCGTTGCAGATCCCGGCGATGTCGTCCTGGGAGCCGTTCGGGTTCAGGTCGAGGTAGCGGGCGACGATGCGGCCGGAGTCGGCCAGTTCGAGCAGCGTCTCCCGGTCGGCGGTGTAGCGCCCGTCCCGGTTCTTCACCGGGATCACCAGCTCCTGGCCCTCCTGGTACTCGGAGGTCCAGGCGGTGTCGGCGTTCTCGACGCGCAGCCGCTGGTCGCGGCAGACGAAGTGCAGCCCCGCGTTCGGGAGCAGCGCGCCGGGCAGCAGGTGCGACTCGCACAGCACCTGGAAGCCGTTGCAGATGCCGAGGACGGGCAGGCCGTCGCCGGCGGCGGCCACGACCTCGGACATCAGCGGCGCGAACCGGGCGATAGCCCCCGCGCGCAGGTAGTCCCCGTAGGAGAACCCGCCGGGCAGGACGACGGCGTCGACCCCCCGCAGGTCGCGGTCGCCGTGCCAGAGGGCGACCGGCTCCGCGCCGGCCAGCCGCACCGCGCGTGCGGCGTCCTTGTCGTCAAGGGAACCTGGGAAGGTGATGATCCCAACCCGGGCAGCGTCCATCTGTTCTGTTCCTCCGAAATGAGGTGCGGCCGAGACGATCGGGATCTTCTCCGCCGATCAACCCCGATGCGCGTCGCATTCCCCCGCGCGCAGGTCCCAATCTACCCGGCGTTGGGAATGAGGTTGCGGTCGAGGCGCCGGACCAGCGCCCCGTCCCTCCAGGTCAGCCGCTTTCGCAGGTGAACGACGGTGCCGCGGTCGGGCACGGAGTCGATGTTCAGGTCATCCACCAGCGCGCGCATGAGCTTGATCCCGCGCCCCGACTCGCTCAGCGGCCCGGGCTCGGGCGGGGCGGACCGCAGCCCGCGGCCCCAGTCCATGATCTTGAGCAGGCAGGTGCCGTCGGCCACGTGGCCGGTGACCTCGTAGTCGCCGTTCGCGCGGGCGTGCTCGATGACGTTCGTGCACGCCTCGGAGATCGCGACCAGCAGGTCGTCGACGCAGTCCTCGGCGACGCCCAGGCCGCGCAGGGCCTCGCCCGTCACCCGGCGGACCACCGGGATGCTCATCGCGTCGCGCGGCAGCGCGAGCGAGAACCTCATATCCACCCGGACACCTCGTGTCATGCTCCGGGCGTCCCGACCGTGCCCCCGGTCCCGGAGCGTGCTCGACGACTCAACGCAGCTAACAGTTCCCCGGAGGAATCTTCCGTAATCGCCACAGTCGCGGGGCCCACATTTTGGAACGGGCCATGTCGCGGCCGGAAACCGAGCGGTGTTCTGCCGCCGGGTCGGGCCGCGGGCCGGTCCCGGCCGCGCGCCGGGGCGGTTACAGAACGTGAACCTCGTAGTTCTCGATCACCGGGTTCGCCAGCAGCGTCTCGGCGATCTTGGCCACCTTCTCCAGGGCGGCCTCGTCGGCCTCCCCCTCCAGCTCCACCTCGAACCGCTTGCCCTGCCGGACGGCCACGACCCCGTCGAACCCCATCTGCGGCAGCTTGCGGGCGATCGCCTGCCCCTGCGGGTCGAGGATCTCCGGCTTCAGCATGACGTCCACGACGACACGCGCCACGGTCGCCCCCTCACTGATCTGCGCTTTTGCTTACGATCCTGAAGCGTACGGCACCATGGCCCATCACGAGCCATCAGCACCCCCGGAGCCAGACGATGAACATCGAGGACCTCACGCCCGTGGAACGCCGCCTCTGGGAGGCGTTCCCCAAGGGCGAATCCGTCGACCTGTCGTCCGGCGACCAGGCGATGGACGACATCACGCGCTCCGACCGCTGGGGACGTGACCGCATGGTCAGGGCGGAGGTCCTCGTCGCGCTGCTCGTCGGCGCGGTGGAGGCCGAGCCCGGCCAGGTCGCCGCCGTGCGGCTCGGCGGCGCCCGCATCACCGGCGCGCTGAACCTCGGGCACGCGGAGGTCCACGTTCCGCTGGCTCTGACCGGCTGCGACTTCGACGAGGCGCCGCACCTGTACTGGGCGAGCATGAACAGCGTCCACCTGATGCGCTGCCGGCTGCCCGGCCTGATCGCCTCCGGCACGCGGGTGGACGGCCACCTGTGGCTGGAGGGCAGCCGCATCAACGGGGGCCTCTGGCTGGACGGCGCGAACATCACCGGCATCCTCAACATGTCGGGCGTCCACCTGTCCAACCCCGGCGGGGACGCCATGCTCGCCGACCGCCTCTCGGTCGAGGCGAACGTCTACTGCGACCAGGGGTTCGCCGCCAACGGCGAGGTCCGGCTGCCGGGGGCCCGCGTCGGCGGCCAGCTGATCTTCCGGGGCGCGCGGCTGTACAACCCGTCCGGCGCGGCCCTGTACGCCAGCCGCCTGGACGTGGCCGCGAACGTGTTCTGCGACGGCGGGTTCACCGCCGAGGGCGAGGTCCGGCTGCGCGGCGCCCGCGTCGGCGGTTACCTGTCGTTCGTCGGCGCCCGCCTGGCCGCCCCCAAGCGGACCGCCCTGAACGCCGACGACCTGGCCGTCGAGACCGACATCTACTGCTCGGACGGGTTCACCGCCGTCGGCGCCGTCAGCTTCTCCGGGGCCCGCGTCACCGGGCAGCTCAGCCTGCGCGACGCGCGCCTGTTGCACGACGAGGGGACGGCCCTCGGCCTGCAGCGGCTCCAGGCCGAGGAGCTGCTGATGCGCACCGCCGAGCCGATCAAGGGGACCGCGGACCTGTCCTACGCGCGCATCAACCTGCTGCGCGACGACGCCGCGTCCTGGCCGGAGCGCCTCCAGCTCGACGGCCTCCAGTACGAGACCCTCGAACCGCCGCTCACCGCCCGCGAGCGGCTGGCGTGGCTGCGCCGCGACAGCGACGGCTACGCCCCGCAGCCCTACGAGCGGCTCGCGCAGACCTACCGCGCCCTCGGCCTGGACGCCGACGGCCGCTCCGTCCTGCTCGCCAAGGCCCGGGACCGGCGCCGGACGCAGGGGCTCCCCCGCAAGATCGTCGGCTGGTTCCAGGACGGGCTGGTCGGCTACGGCTACCGCCCGTTCCGCGCCGCGAGCTGGCTGATCGGCCTGCTCGCGTTCGGGACGATCGTCTTCACGATCCACCGGCCGGACGTCCTGGACGACGGCCACAAGCCGCACTTCAACGCGTTCTTCTACACGCTCGACCTCCTCCTGCCGATCGGCAGCCTCGGCCAGGAGATGGAGTTCGCGCCCAAGGGCGTCTACCAGTGGATCGCCAACTTCATCGTCGCGGCGGGCCTGCTCCTCGGCCTGACGGTCGCGGCGGGCGCCACGCGGGCGCTCTCCCGGGAGTAGCGGGTCACAGGAGGCCGAGCCACAGGCGCTTCGGGACATAGGGGATAGCGGACTTAACGTGCGTCACGTCCGGGTCGCGGGGTAAAGCCGGGGGTAAGACCTCCGGTGGCGGGGCTCGCATCGCGGTGGCGGGGGCTTGCATCGCAGGGTGTGATGTCTGCCACGATGGCATTGCGGCTTTTGTCCCTTACCGGGGACGGGCCGTCGACATCGGCCGGCCGCGCGGCGACCCCGCGCGACGGCCCCGAACGAGGAGTGTCATCGATGACGATCGACTCCGTGCGCGGCGCGCCCGACACCCCGAAGGCCGCCGAGCCCGAACTCGTCCAGCTGCTCACCCCCGAGGGCGAGCGGATCGAGCATCCGGACTACCCGCTGGACCTCGGCGCCGAGGACGTGCGCGGGCTGTACCGCGACCTGGTGATCGTGCGGCGGATCGACCAGGAGGCCGTCGCCCTCACCCGCCAGGGCGAGCTCGGCCTCTGGGCGTCCCTGCTCGGCCAGGAGGCGGCGCAGATCGGCTCCGGGCGGGCGGCGTCCGCCAACGACATGGTGTTCCCGACGTACCGGGAGCACGGCGTCGCCTGGTGCCGGGACGTGGAGCCGCTGAAGCTGCTCGGCATGTTCCGGGGCATCAACCACGGCGGGTGGGACCCGAAGGAGCACGGCTTCCACCTGTACACCGTCGTGATCGGCAGCCAGACGCTGCACGCGACCGGGTACGCGATGGGCGTCCAGAGGGACGGTGTGCTCGGCACCCCGTCCGCCGGCGCCACGATCGCCTACTTCGGGGACGGGGCGACGTCCCAAGGCGACGTGAACGAATCCTTCGTCTTCGCCTCGGTCTTCAACGCGCCGATCGTGTTCTTCTGCCAGAACAACCAGTGGGCCATCTCCGAGCCCCTCGAACGGCAGTCCAGGATCCCTCTCTACAAGCGCGCGCAGGGTTTCGGCTTCCCGGGTATCCGCGTGGACGGCAACGACGTGTTCGCCTGCTTGGCCGTCACCAAGAAGGCCTTGGAGAACGCCAGGACGGGCCAGGGGCCCACGCTCGTCGAGGCGTACACGTACCGGATGGGTGCTCACACCACGACCGACGACCCCACGCGCTACCGGCTGAAGGCCGAGGAGGAGGCGTGGAAGCTCAAGGACCCGATCGAGCGCGTCAAGGCGTACCTGGTGCGCGGCGACATGGCCGACGCGGGGTTCTTCCAGAAGGTGGAGGACGAGGCCAAGCAGATCACCAGGGAACTGCGTGAGGCGTGCCTGGCGCTGCCCGACCCGGAGCCGCTGTCGATGTTCGACCACGTGTACGGGGAAGAGCACCCGCTGATGACCGAGGAGCAGGAGCAGTTCGCCGCCTACCTGGCGTCGTTCGAGGAGGAGGCGAAGTGAGCACCCTGACCCTCGGCAAGGCCCTCAACACGGGCCTGCGCAAGGCCATGGAGAACGACCCGAAGGTCCTCGTCATGGGCGAGGACGTCGGCAAGCTCGGCGGCGTCTTCCGCATCACCGACGGCCTGCAGAAGGACTTCGGCGAGGAGCGGGTCATCGACACCCCGCTCGCCGAGTCCGGCATCGTCGGGACGGCGATCGGGCTGGCGCTGCGCGGCTACCGGCCCGTCGTGGAGATCCAGTTCGACGGGTTCGTGTTCCCCGCCGCCGACCAGATCATCACGCAGCTGGCGAAGATGCGGATGCGCTCGCTCGGCGCGCTGGAGCTGCCGGTCGTCGTCCGGATCCCGTGCGGCGGCGGCATCGGCGCGGTCGAGCACCACTCCGAGTCGCCCGAGGCGTACTTCACGCACACCGCCGGCCTGCGCGTGGTGGCGTGCTCGAACCCGCTGGACGCCTACTCGATGATCCAGCAGTCGATCGCCTCCCCCGACCCGGTGGTGTTCTTCGAGCCGAAGCGCCGCTACTGGGACAAGGCGGAGGTGGACACCGACGCGGACCCGGCCGACTGGACGCCGCTGCACCGCGCCGCGGTCGTGCGGCCGGGCGAGCACGCGACGCTGCTGGCCTACGGGCCGGCGGTGAAGACGTGCCTGGAGGCGGCGGGGGCCGCCGCCGAGGAGGGGCGCGAGCTGGAGGTCATCGACCTGCGCTCGCTGAACCCGCTCGACATCGGAACGGTGACCGACTCGGTGAACCGGACGGGACGCTGCGTCGTCGTCCACGAGGCCCCGGTGTTCAACGGGTACGGCGCCGAACTGGCCGCCCGGATCACCGAGAAGTGCTTCTACCGGCTGGAGTCGCCGGTGCTGCGCGTCGGCGGGTTCTCCACCCCGTACCCGCCGTCCCGCATCGAGGACCATTACCTGCCCGACCTCGACCGCATCCTGGACGCGGTCGACCGGACCTTCGCGTGGTGACGCCGGTGAGCCAGCCCAGACTGTTCAAACTGCCCGACGTGGGCGAGGGCCTGACCGAGGCCGAGATCGTCAAGTGGCACGTCCAGCCCGGCGACACCGTCGAGGTGAACCAGACCATCGTCGAGATCGAGACGGCGAAGGCGATCGTGGAGCTGCCCTGCCCGTTCGAGGGCGTGGTGACCGAGCTGATGGTCACCGAGGGGCAGACCGTGGACGTCGGGGTCCCGATCATCGCGGTGGACCCCGGCGGCGAGGGCGGCGTGGCGACGCCGGTGTCCGAGCCCCCGGCGCAGGCGGCCGCGCTCCGCGAGGAGGGCGTCCCGACCGTCAACGAGCCCGGCATGGTCTCGCCGAAGGAGGCGCCGAAGCGCACGCCGGTCCTCGTCGGCTACGGCGTGAAGGAGGGGACGACCAGGCGCCGCCCTCGCAGGTCCGCCAACGGCGCGGCGTCCCCCGCGCCCGCGGCGTCCGCGGCTCCGGTCGCCCCGGCGCCCGCGCCCGCCCCGCAGGCGCCGCCGGCGCCCCGTCCGAGCCCTTCGGGCAACGGGTTGCCGCTGGCCAAGCCGCCCGTCCGCAAGATGGCCAAGGACCTCGGGGTGGACCTCACGTCCGTCACCGGGTCGGGTCCGCAGGGATCGATCACGCGCGAGGACGTCCTCGCCGCGCAGGCCGGGGCCGAGGCTCCCGCCGCGCCCGCCCAGGCGGGCCCGCGCGAGGAGCGGATCCCCGTCAGGGGCGTCCGCAAGGCGACCGCGGCGGCGGTGTCGGGTTCGGCGTTCACCGCCCCGCACGTCACCGAGTTCCTCCAGGTGGACGTGACGCGGACGATGGAGACCGTCAAGCGGCTCCGCGAGCTGCCCGAGTTCGCGGACGTGAAGGTGTCGCCGCTGCTGCTGGTGGCGCGCGCGCTGCTCACCGCGGTGGCGCGCAACCCGATGGTGAACTCCACCTGGTCGGACGGCCCGGACGGCGCGGAGATCGTCGTCAAGCGCTACGTGAACCTCGGGATCGCGGCGGCCACCGAGCGCGGCCTCATCGTCCCCAAGGTCAAGGACGCGCACGAGCTCGACCTGCCGGGCCTCGCGCGCTCTCTGAACGAGCTGGCGGCGAAGGCCCGCGCGGGCAAGGCGTCCCCCGCCGACCTGTCCGACGGGACGATCACGATCACGAACGTCGGGGTGTTCGGGGTGGACGCCGGGACCCCGATCATCACCCCGGGCGAGGCCGCGATCCTGGCGTTCGGCCAGGTCCGGGACATGCCGTGGGTGCACGAGGGCGAGCTCGCGATCCGCAAGGTGACCACGCTCGCGCTCTCGTTCGACCACCGCATCGTGGACGGCGAACTGGGCTCCCGCGTCCTGCGCGACGTCGGGGACATGCTCGAAGACCCGATCCGCATGCTCGCCTGGTCGTAGCCGCCGGGGTCGTCGCCGCCGACGGGCGGGCAAGACTGAGGGGCCGGTGCCAAGCGGTCGGCATCGGCCCCACCCCGCCCCTGGCCGGCGCGATCGAGATGACTGCGTCGCGCCGGCGAAAAATTCTCCCTTTCCTGGGCAGATCCATAGGTGTCAAGCATTGCCCCTGATCGTCCTGCCCAGTACACTCGCCAGCTACGCGAAACCTTAATCTCGAATGGACGGGAAGAAAGGACACGCGGGACTCTCCAGAAGGGGATCCCCATTCCCTACCTGATCGAGAAGCATGGCGACTTACTGTCTACGACTGCCGACCCCCGCGCCCAGTCCCACCCTGCCATCGCATTGGGTCTCTGCTGCGCCGGGGAGACTCCCGAACGCGACCGGCATCGGCTCTGACCACTCGGTCTCCACCATCCGCTGGACGTTACGCTGCGTCCAGTATGGCGACACCTCACATTTCGGCGGCCGAAGGTGAAGTCCGTAGTCTCATGACCGGGCCGCAAGGCTCACGGGACGGCTGCCTCCCATAACCGGCCGTTCCCAAAAGGACCGACACTCCCGGCGACCGATACCAGGTACCGCTGAGGTCGAGCCGCGACTCCGGTAGGCGGAAACTGGCGGCAGCGGCCCCGCAGCGAAGATCTGGATGGCGGCTGCGGACACCCGCCGAAACGGAGCGCTTTCGAACCGCCGGGTGACCGCTGCTCACGGCCGCCCGCTTCCCAGCAAAGACTCATCATGCGAGGAACCGCGTTCCGCGCGCCCAAAACCGAGATCATTGGAAAGAGACACCTTGGACTCATTGAGCAAGCATGTACCGGTGATGGCACAGCCAGAGGCCGCCGAACCAATGATCATGCACAACACGATCATGGGCGAGGCGGCGGGAGCATCCCTCATCGCGCTGGCCGTGTTCCTCTTCCTGGCACGGCGCGGCGACCGGCTGTGGGCCAGGGGGTGGGCGCTGACGTTCGGCGTCGGCTCCCTCATCCTGACCTCTTTGAGCTGGGACGCCATCACCACCGGCCCGTTCACGGCCAAACCCGAGATCAACATGGTGTTCGGCGGACCACTGCTCTGGTTCGGCGTCCTGCTCGGCGCCGCCGCCCTCTACCTCTGGGTGCACGGCGACACGCTGCAGGAGCCGGCGGGCGCCAAGCGGGGGGAGACCGAGCTCTACCGGTTCACGGCGACCACGCGCGGAACCTTCTCTCCGGTGTATCTGCTGGTCCTGGCCGCCGGCCTCAACCTGCTGGGCAACGCCGCCGCCATCGTCCGGTTCAATCTGGTGGGGGGAGCGCCCGCGTCAGAGCCCATCACCGGGCGTCTCGGGCACATCGCGTGGATCGAGAACAACTCCTTCGGCCTGGTCTACGCACTCGCCGGCATCGCCACGATCCTTCTCATCGGCGCCGTTCGTGACCTCGGGGGCCGCATCGCGGCGGTCGTCATCACGCTGTTCTTCGCGACCGGTCTGTTCTTCCTGGTCTTCAGCACGCTGAACGAGTACACCCATCCAGGATTGATGACCAACAAGTGCGTGCAGGGAACCATGGAGAACTGCGCCAAGTGGAAGTACAACTACTAGCCTCGATTTTTCGTGAGGTTGGTTGGTCGCGTGTCCGCGCGGGGGGCGGCGCGGAGCCGGCCCCCGCGGCCCACCACTAGGAGACGGGGGCCTTGTCGACCTTGCCGAAGGGGCCGGCGTTGAAGGTCACGGAGGTGACCTTGCCGGGTGGGGCCGGGAGGTAGACGAAGCCTCGGACGGGCTCGTTGACCGCCGTGCGGAAGACGGCCCGTCCGGGATCGATGTAGTCGGTGGGGCGGCCCGGCGTCGGAGGGCCGACGCGGACGGCGCGGTAGACGTCCTTCTTGCCCGGCACCTGGATCGAGAACGATCCGAACACCCCGCCCGGATAGCTCGCGTTCGGGTAGGACGCGTCCGGCGGCGTGGTCCCGGGGCCCTCGTTCACGATGTCGAACACGGCGACGATGTAGGCGCCGTCCCTGTAGAAGGGCTTGACCTCAAGGCGCCTCTTGGCAGCGCCAAAGGGGGCCGTGCGGGTCACCACGTTCTGCCCGTCCTGCGCACGGAAGGCAGCCGGGGGGGTGGAGACCTGCGGGGCCGACTTGAGCTGGTAGGTGAAGTCGACGCCGTCACCGTCCTGCCGCCCGTTCGCCGTGTAGGTGAAACCGGCGCCGAGCCTGGTCTTCATCTCGTTCAGAAGTGCCTGGGCCCGGTCTCCGGACACCTTGGTGTCACTCGCGTTCGCCACGAACGTCAGCGCGCCGGACGCCTGCCCCTTGATCTGCTGAGAGACCCCGTCCAGGACGGCCTTGGCCCCGCTCTTCAGCTTGGCCGAGCCGATCTCGAACAGGGTGTCGCTTCGCAGGCTGACCGTGGCGCTCGAACCGTTCGACACGACGGTCCGGTTCTCCTCCTCGACGATGTCGTAGAGGTCGACGGGGTTCCCACCCGGCGCGGTCGTCGAGGGCGAGCCCGACGCCGTGGGCGTGGGGGAGGTCGTGATCGGTGACGGAGCGCCCGCCATGAACGGCTGGGCCCCGACCTCCGGCTCGGCCCCGACCGACGGAGAAGACGAGGCCGACGGAGACGAAGGAGGCGTCGAGGACGACGGCACCGACCCGCTCGGCGGCGCGGACGACAGGGACGGCGTCGCCGAGGGCCCGGCGGACGCGACGCTGACCGGGATGCCGGTGAACTCGCCGGCCGTCCCGGGCGTGATCGCGGTGACCTTCTGGACGGTCGCCGGGATCGGCGGATAGTCGGCGGCCATCTCGCGGGTCGTGCCGGGCGCGAAACCCGAGCCGCTGGTGGTCCCCGTCGGCTTGTAGAGCCGGCGCCCGGCCGTGTCGAGCAGCGCGATCTCGAACGGGACCGACTTCACCGACGAGTCCAGCGAGGTCACGCTGTAGCGCAGCACCGACTTCGCGGCCTGCCGCTCGACGCCCCGGATGGCCACGCGCGCGTGCAGGCCGTCCGCGCCGCCGAACCACCCCTCCTTGGCGTACGCGCCCGCGGGCTGCACGGTGGGGAGAGCGGCGCCCGCGCGAACCGTCGGCGGAGCCACCTTCTCGGCCCGGCCGGCATCGGCGCATCCGGCCACGAGCAGCAGGCCGACAGAGGAAACGGCGAGGGGCAGCGCACGCATCGTTCATCCGCTCGGGAGGGGGGACGGGCGAGGGACGCGGGCAACAGTAGTCAACCGCACCACCCCCCGCCATAACCCCGGCGCTCCCCGGCCGCCGGCACCCCTGGTGCGCGATGGCGTCCCGTCGACCGGCTGGCCTGGAACACCGCCATTCGCCGCAGGTCGAGCATATGATCGCCTGAACTTCACAAACCAGAAAAATTTTCCGGTTCTGCGGAGTCTCGTCGCATCCATCGGCGCGATCTCCAGGGGACCGGCTCACAGCTGATCCTCTTGCGCGCCTGTCTGAGGGGATCAGAACAATGGAAGAGAAGCCGGCCGCCAGGCCGGAGAACATAGCCCTGGGCGCGGGTATCACCCTCGTCGAAGGTTCCTCGAAGCTGTTCGGGCGATCGATCTTCAAGAACTATCTGCTCGAAGGCATCACGATGTCGGCCCTGGTCGTCGCGACGGCCGAGTACGGCATCGGCGCGATGGTCATGCTGCTGGTGGCGTACAGGCTCCAGTTACTGGGGCTGATCGGCCGCATGCTGTCGCTGTGGCCCCAGCGGCTCGTGTACACCCGGCGAGCCGTGAAGGCGACCCTCGTGTTCATGGTGGCCATCCTGATCATCACGATGGCCGAGTACGGCACCGTGCTGGCAGCACTGCTGGTGGCGTACAGGCTCCAGGTACCGGATCCCTTCCGCCGCGGGAAGCCGCGGCCTGTGCGGCTCCTGTTCACCTGGAAGACCGTGACGGCCGTCATCGCCTTCGCCGGCTGCAACATCGCGGGCCGGGGAATGATGGTGATGGCGATGACGTCGCCGGGGACGGCCCTCGCCACCATCAACGCGATCACGTTCGCCGTCTCGACCATGACCTACTCATCAGGGGTCTGGAAGACGGGGCAGCGGTTCGCGGCGATGCTGGTGCCGCTGCTCATCGTGCTGGGCCTCGCCGTCTCCATCGAGGCGTGGCGCATCACGGCGAGCCCGTGGGGAGTCATCTGGTCCATCGGATCGGCTGTCTCCGGTCTCGTCTACATGGCGCTGTCCCGGGGTTTCATCGAACGGGGCGGTGCGGAGGCCGACCAGTTCCAGGCGCTGGGCACGGGCCTGGGCGTGGTCGGTCTCGGCGTGTGGGCGATGCTGGCCGGCGAGGACGCGTCGGTCGGCTGGTCCTGGGAGGTCCTCTTGGCGCTGCTCTGCACGGCGCTGATGACCGTCGTCGTACCCAGGTACCTGCACAGCCGGGCAAGGAGGGCTCTGGGAGACGCCGTCTACACGATCCTGTGGAGCGTCATCCCGCTGCTCGGCCTGCTGGTCGACCTGATCATGGAGCAGAAGATCCCGACGATATGGCAGGTCGTCGGGATGACCTCGATCAGCGTGATCGCAGCCGTGGCCGCCCTGCTCGCGAAGAAGCCCAAGGCGGAGACCGTCCAGCGGAGAACTTTACGCGGGACGGTCGAGCGCCTGAGGAAGCCGGTCGGCTGCGGGTGATCCAAGCCGGTTGGCACAGTTCGTGCGGTTTCGCATGATCCGCATGAAATCTGCGCCGGGGAGAGGCTCAGTCTCCCCGCCGTTCGCGGTGTCCCGGCGGAAAGGCTGAAAGCCTCTCCGCCGGGACACCGTTCTACCCAACCACAATGACCAGGGCCCAGGTCCGCAGTGGCGGGGTCAGCGGTAGGCGTGGGGGCTGCGGCCCGGCGATCGGAAAGGACGTCACCGACCATCCAACCGCTCCGACCACTGACCCGGCGAACGGGCGGCGGACTCCGTAAAAGCCGTTGGCGGGGCGCGGGGGCGCTGATACCTTTTCGGAGGCCGTGCCAGAGAACGAGGAGGTGGTACCCGTGAACCTAGTATCGACATGGGTGCTCCCCTCTGGGGTCACGGTCGGGCGATAGGTCGTCCGGGAGCGCCGTTCAAGCGCACTCCCGAAAGGCACGACCATGCATTTCACCTCCGAGCGGCGCCTCGACGACGGCGTCCTCGAACGCGAATTCACCCTCGGCGACATTCCCGGCATCCTTTGGACGCCCGAGGCCGCGTCCGCGTCCGCGCCGGTTCCGCTGATCCTGATGGGCCACCCCGGCGGGCTGCGCAGGATGTACCCCCGGTTGGTGGGCCGGGCACGTCACTGCGTGGCGGGGGGCTTCGCCGCGACCACCGTCGAGCTCCCGTGGAGCGGTGACCGGCCGGGTTCCGACGCCGCAGACCAAGCCCGCGCCGACATGCGCCGGGCGCTGGAGGCCGGCGAGCCGGTCGGCGACGACATCGTGGACCGGCTCATCCTTCCGCTGGTCGACCAGGCGGTCCCGGAATGCCAGGCGACCCTGGACGCGCTCCTCGCGCTGCCCGAGGTCGGCGGCCCGGTCGGGTTCTCGGGAGGGGTCATCTCCATCGGCGTCCGGCTGGCGGTGGTCGAGCCGCGCATAGCGGCCGCCGGTCTGTTCGCCGGGAGTTTCGTGCCCCGCTCCATCATCGAGGAGGCCCGCCAGGTCACCATCCCGCTGCACGTCCTGCTGCAGTGGGACGACGAAGGCAACGACCGGCAGGCGGCCCTGGACCTGTTCGACGCCTTCGGCTCCAAGGAGAAGACGCTGAACGCCAACATGGGCGGGCACACCGGAGTCCCGCACTACGCGGGGGACGCCGCGGCTCAGTTCTTCGCCAGGCATCTGAAGTAGCCGAGTAGCACCGTGGCCCTGCCCGGAGGGGCAGGGCCACAGCGCGGCGGGGCTAGAACGCGTCTTCGGGGAGGTCCATCACGTCGAGGGTGGTGGACTCGGTGATGGCGCGGTCGGAGGCCAGGCGGGGCAGGACGGTCTGGCAGAAGAACTGCGCGGCCGCGACCTTGCCGGTGTAGAACGCCCTGTCGGAGTCGGACACGTCGCCGCCGCCGAGCGCGGTCAGCGCGACCTCGGCCTGCCGGCACAGGAGCCAGCCGACGATCAGGTCGCCGAGGGCGAGCAGGAGGCGCGAGGAGTTGAGCCCGATCTTGTAGAGCTCCTTCGGGTTCTCCATCGAGCCGAGCGCCCAGCCGACCATCGGGTCGAGGATCCCCTGGACGTCGTCGAGGGCCCGGCCGAGCAGGGCGCGCTCGTTCTTGAGGCGGCCGTTGCCGGCCTCGGAGCCGGCGAACGCCCGGATCTCCCCGACGAGCACCTTCAGCGCCTCGCCGTTGTCCCGCAGGATCTTGCGGAAGAACAGATCCTGGCCCTGGATGGCGGTGGTGCCCTCGTACAGGGTGTCGATCTTGGAGTCGCGGATGTACTGCTCGATCGGGTACTCCTGCAGGAAGCCGGACCCGCCGAGCGTCTGCAGCGACTCGGCGCCGAGCAGCGCGTAGGCCCGCTCGGAGCCGAAGCCCTTCACGATGGGCAGCAGCAGGTCGTTGACCTTCTCGGCGGTCTCGTCCCTGCGGCCCTCGAACTCGGCGAGCTGCACGGCGTCCTGGTAGGACGCGGTGAGCAGCACGAGCGCGCGCATGCCCTCGGCGTAGGCCTTCTGCGTCATGAGGCTGCGCCGGACGTCCGGGTGGTGGGTGATCGTCACCCGCGGAGCGGTCTTGTCCGTCATCTGCGTCATGTCCGCACCCTGGACGCGCTCCTTCGCGTACTCCAGCGCGTTGAGGTAGCCGGTCGAGAGGGTGGCGATGGCCTTGGTGCCGACCATCATCCGCGCGTACTCGATGACGAGGAACATCTGCCGGATGCCCTGGTGGACGTCGCCGACCAGGTAGCCGACCGCCGGGTGCTTCTCGCCGAGGGTGAGCTCGCAGGTCGTGGAGACCTTGAGGCCCATCTTCTTCTCGACGTTGGTCACGTAGGCGCCGTTGCGCTCGCCGAGCTCACCGGTCTCCACGTCCACCAGGTACTTGGGGACGAGGAACATCGACAGGCCCTTGGTGCCGGGGCCGGCGCCCTCGGGGCGGGCCAGCACCAGGTGGAAGATGTTCTCGGACATGTCGTGCTCGGCCGAGGTGATGAAGCGCTTGACGCCCTCGATGTGCCAGGTGCCGTCCGGCTGCTGGACCGCCTTGGCGCGCCCGGCGCCGACGTCGGAGCCGGCGTCCGGCTCGGTCAGCACCATCGTGGCGCCCCACTGGCGCTCAAGGGCCAGCTCGGCGAACTTCTTCTGCTCGGGCGTGCCGATGTGCCAGAGGATCTGGGCGAAGCCCGGGCCGGAGGCGAACATGTAGACGGCCGGGTTGGCGCCCAGCACCTGCTCGGCGACGGCCCAGGTCAGCGAGCGCGGGGCGCCGCTGCCGCCGAACTCGGGCGACAGGTCGAGTCGGTACCACTCGGAGTCCATCCACGCCTTGAACGACTTCTTGAAGCCCTCCGGCATCGTGACCGTGCCCGCGGCCGGGTCGAACACCGGCGGGTTGCGGTCCGCGTCCTCGAAGGAGGCGGCGAGCGGGCCCTCGGCCAGCCGGTTCACCTCGTCGAGGATGCTGCGCACGGTGTCCTCGTCCAGTTCGGCGTACGGGCCGCTGCCGAGGAGGTCCTGGCGCCTGAACACCTCGAAGAGGTTGAACTCCAGGTCCCGGAGGTTGCTCTTGTAGTGCCCCATTCGAGACTCCGTCTGGTTCCGGCGGCGACCGGCGGCCCCGCTGCGTACTGGTCAGTAACTCGACGACATGCTACCCGCTGGTAACCGCTGACAACCACCCCGATCGTCCGGTTTCCGGGGAGGCAGGCCACATCGATACCACGCCCGTCTCCTCCGCGTGACCCACGTCACCGGGGCCCCCTGAGCCGCACCCTCCTACGCCCCGCGCGGCGGGGGTGGCAAGATCAGGCGGGCGCGAATTCACCCGCGGTGCACGAGGAGGTGCGCAATGAGGCAGGAGGAGGAGGCCGCCCCGAGACTGACCGTCATCGGGACCGGCTACCTCGGCGCCACGCACGCGATCTGCATGGCCGTGCTGGGGTACGAGGTCCTCGGCGTGGACGTCGACCGGCACAAGGTCGAACGACTGGCGTCGGGCGAAGTCCCGATCTTCGAACCCGGGCTGCCGGAGCTGCTCACCAAGGCACTCGACTCCGGCCGGCTCCGGTTCACCACCTCCTTCGCGGAGGCCGGGGAGTTCGGGGACGTCCACTTCGTGTGCGTGGGAACACCCCAGCAGGCCGGTTCGGACGCGGCCGACCTGACCTACGTCGACGCCGCCGTCAGCTCCCTGGCGCCGCACCTGCGCCGCAGGTGCCTGGTCGTCGGCAAGTCGACCGTGCCCGTCGGGACGGCCGCGCGCCTCACCGGCCTCGTGCAGGAGCTGGCGCCCGCCGGGACCGACGTCGAGCTGGCCTGGAACCCCGAGTTCCTCCGCGAGGGCTTCGCCGTGGACGACACGCTGCGGCCGGACCGGCTGGTGTTCGGCGTCGCGTCCGACTGGGCGCACGAGCGGCTGCGGGCGGCGTTCAAGCCCGTCCTCGACCTCGGCACGCCGGTGGTCCGCACGGACCTCGCGACCGCCGAGCTGGTCAAGGTGGCGGCGAACTCCTTCCTCGCCACGAAGATCTCCTACATCAACGCGATGGCCGAGGTCTGCGAGGCGGTCGGCGCCGACGTCAAGGACCTCGCCGACTCGCTGGCGCTGGACGACCGCATCGGCGGCAAGTTCCTGCGGCCCGGCCTCGGGTTCGGCGGCGGCTGCCTGCCCAAGGACATCCGGGCGTTCGCGCACCGGGCGGAGGAGATCGGCGTCGGCCAGGCCGTGTCGTTCCTGCGCCAGGTGGACGACATCAACCGGCGCCGGAGGGCCCGCACGGTCGACCTCGTCCGGGACCTGCTCGGCGGCGACCTCGCCGGCAAGCGCGTCGCCGCGTGGGGCGCCGCGTTCAAGCCCAACTCCGACGACATCCGGGACGCTCCCGCGCTGGACGTCGCGCGCACCATCCACGGCCTCGGCGGGGACGTGCGCGTCTACGACCCGGTCGCGCTCGACAACGCCCGCCGCGCGTTCCCCGAGCTGACCTACGGGGACAGCGCGTTCGGCGTGGCGCAGGACGCCGACGTGGTCGTCCTGCTGACCGAGTGGTCGGACTTCCGGGAGGTCGAGCCGGAGGCACTGGCCGGGATCGTCCGGCACCGGCGGGTGGTGGACGGGCGCCACGCGCTCGACGCGGCCCGCTGGCGCGCGGCGGGCTGGGAGTACCGCGCCCTGGGCCGTACCTGACGCGGGAACATCCCGGGTCCCGGGGCCGTTGGCGAAGGTGAGGGCCACGCCTGGAACGGGCGTGCGGTCTCTCCCGGACGAGGTGCGCCGTACCCGGAACGCGAAGACGGCGCGTGACAGCAGTCGTCTCGTCATCCGGGAGTGCCACCATGGCCTGGATCCTCGTCATCGTCGCCGGCCTCTTCGAGGTCGCCATGGCCCTGTGCCTGAAGGGCAGCAAGGGCTTCACCCAGCCGCTGGAGTCGGTGGGGTTCCTCGTGTTCGCCGCGGCGTCCTTCGGCCTGCTCACCGTCGCCCTCAAGCACCTGGAGGTCGGCACCGCCTACGCCGTGTGGGTCGGCATCGGGGCCGTCGGGACGGCGGTGCTCGGCATGCTCTTCATGGGCGACGAGGTCTCCGCGACCCGCGTCGTCGCGCTCGCGTTCATCGTCCTCGGGGTCGTGGGGCTGAACCTCGCCGGCGGCGGCCACTGACCCGCGGGACGGCGGAGCGGCGCGAACGGCCAGGAACGGCCACCGCCTTCGCAGGTCAGCCGAGTTCCCCGGAACGTAATCTCCCGTAACAGCGTCTATGGGACGAGAGCGCGGGGAGTCGCTCGAACACGGGAGGACGGACCTTGGTCTTCAAGAAGCTGCGCCAGGCGATGGGCATCGGCGGCCCCTCGATCGAGACGGTTCTGCACGACCCCAACACGACGCCCGGCGGCGTCGTCACAGGCGAGATCGCCATCATCGGAGGCCAGTTCAACTCCGACATCAAGGCGGTGAACCTCGCCCTGCGCACCAAGGTCGAGGTCGAGTCGGGCGACAACGAGTACACCTCCAACCTGGAGTACGCCAAGATGCCCGTCGCGGGCGGGTTCAGCCTGCAGGAGGGCGCGCGGCACAGCATCCCGTTCCAGTTCCCGATCCCGTGGGAGGCGCCGCTCACCCACATGTACGGGCGGCCGCTGCACGGCACGACGGTCGGGATCGCGACGGAACTGGAGGTCACGGGCGCGGTCGACCCGGGCGACCTCGACCCGATCGCCGTCCACCCGCTGCCCGCGCAGGAGCGCATCCTCGCGGCGTTCTCCAACCTCGGCTTCCAGTTCCGCAACGCCGACTGCGAGAAGGGCCGCATCTGGGGCGTCCACCAGGAGCTGCCCTTCTACCAGGAGATCGAGTTCTACCCGCCGGGGCACTACGCGCGCGGCATCAAGCAGCTCGAAGTGACGTTCGTGTCGTACCCGCAGTCGATGGAGGTCGTGCTGGAGCTCGACAAGCGCGGCGGGGTGTTCACCGAGGGCCATGACGCGTTCAGCCGGTTCACGGTCGACTACGCGACCGTCGAGCACACCAACTGGGAGCAGCAGCTCGACGGCTTCCTGCGGGAGGCCGGGCGCCGCCGGGGCTTCTTCTGATCGCCGGCCGGCCGTCCACGGGATCCCCTCCGCGATGTTGATCGCGGAGGGGATCTCCGCGTAGAAAGGGGTCCCGTGCCCCAGCCCCCCGGACTGAACAACGCGGAACGGCGCCTCTGGACGGCGTTCCCCACCGGCGCGGCCGTCGTCCTCGGCGACGACCGCCCGGCCGGCCCCCTGCCCGACCGCATCGTCCGCGCGGAGATCATCACCCGGCTGCTGCTCGGCGAGTGCGCGCCGCGTCCCGGCGCGGTCGCGGCCGTCCGGCTCCGCGGCGCCTACGTCACCGGGCGGCTGGACGTCGCCGGCGGCCGCGTCGAGGCCGAGCTGCTCCTGGAGGACTGCCGGCTCGTCGAGGAGCCGGTGTTCGCCAACGCCGAGACGCGCCAGCTCCGGTTCTCCGGCTGCCGGATGCCCGGCTTCGACGGCGGCGGCCTGCGCGCGGACGGCTTCCTCAGCCTGTCCGGGTCCGAGATCGAGGGGGAGGTCCGGCTGCCGCGGGCGCAGATCCTCGGCGGCCTGCGGATGAACGGGACGCGGGTGACCGCGTCGGCGCCGGAGAAGTGGGCGGTCTCCGGCGGCGCGCTCGTCGTGGACGCCGGGGCGTTCATCCGGGACGCCGAGATCACCGGCGGGGTGCGGTTCGTGGGCGCGCGGATGAACGGCGGGCTGTTCATGGAGCGCACCACCCTCACCAATCCGGGCCGCATCGCGCTGGACGCGCAGAACATCGTCGTCGAGGACACCGCCGAGCTGAGCCACGGGTTCAGCACGTTCGGCACCGTCCGCCTGCGCAGCGCCCGCGTCAACGGCGTCCTGTCGTTCATCCGTGGCCGCCTGGACTCCTCGGACCCCGCGCGGATGGCCCTGCACGCCAGCCACATGCAGGTCGACGAGCTGCTGCTGTGGCCGGCGGAGCCGATCAAGGGCCGGGTGTCGCTGTCGTACTCCAGGATCGACCTGGTCATGGACCACCCGGACATCTGGCCGGACGAGCTGTACCTGAACGGCATGACGTACCAGACCCTGCGCGGCGCCGAGTTCAAGCACCGGCTCAGCTGGGTGTCGCGGGACCCGGAGTTCCACCTCCAGCCGTACGAGCAGCTGGCCGGCTGGTACCACGGCATCGGCCACGACGACCTGGCCCGGAAGGTGCAGCTCGCCAAGATGCGGGCGCGGCGCCGCGGACTGCATCCGGTCGCCCGGGCGTGGAACCACGTGCTCGACTGGACGGTCGGGTTCGGCTACCGGCCCTGGCTGGCGTTCGCGTGGTTCGCCGCCCTGCTGGCCGTCGGGACGACGGTGTTCTCCATCGAGCATCCGCGTGCGGTCAAGCCACCGGACGAACTGCCGTCCTTCCACGCGCTGATCTACACGCTGGACCTGCTGATCCCGCTCGACACGTTCGGGCAGCAGCTGTCCTACGACGCGGTGAACTGGTCCCGCTGGGTGGCGTACACGCTGGTCGCGACGGGGTGGGTGCTGGTGACGGCGCTGATCGCCGGCGCGACGCGGGTGCTGCGCCCGAACTGACGCGCGGACCGCCCCGGGGCGGGACCGAACCAGAGAACCGTCCCGGGCGTCCATCGGGGGTAGGGGATCGACGAGAATGGGGCGCCATGGGCACGTATCTGATCACGGGCGCGACGGGCGGCATCGGCACGGCGGTCGCCGAACTGCTGCGCGAGCGCGGGCACGACCTGCTCCTCACCGGCCGCTCCGCCGAGCGCCTGGACAAGCTCGCCGCGGCGCTGCGCGGAGGCGCGCACGCGGCCACGCAGGTCATCAACCGGGGGGCGGTCGCGTCGCCGCCGCGCGCGGCGTCCATCGGCACGGTCCCGCTCGACCTGACCGAGCCGCGCCGCATCGAGGCGCGGCTCGCGGCGGCCGGGATCCCCGCCCGGCTGGACGGCGTCGTCCACGCGGCGGGCATGGTGCACCTGGGGACGGTCGCCGCCACCGAGGCCGACGAGTGGCTGGAGCACCTGTCGGTCAACCTGGTGTCGGCCGCGGAGCTGACGCGGCTGCTGCTGCCCGCGCTGCGCGCCGCCGAGGGGCACGTCGTGTTCGTCAACTCCACCGCCGGGCTGCGCGCCAACCCCGAGTGGTCGGCGTACGCGGCGAGCAAGTTCGGCCTGCGCGCGCTGGCCGACTCGCTGCGCGCGGAGGAGCCGTCCCTGCGCGTCACGAGCGTCTACCCGGGGCGGACGGCCACGGAGATGCAGCGCAGCGTGCGCGCCCAGGAGGGCCACCCCTACGCCGAGGACGACTTCGCGGCCCCCGCCACGGTCGCGCGCGTGCTGGTCGCCGCGCTGGAGACGCCGCGGGACGCCGTCGTCTCGGACGTCACCGTCAGGCCGAACCCTTCGCGGAGGTGACGGCCGCGTCGCCGTTCCGGGGCGACGCGGCCGCCGTTCACTCCTGACGGGCGACGGGGCGTCGCCGTACCGGCCTGCCACCGGCCTGCCATCGCCCCGTCGCCGTCCCGGCCGGTCAGGCGGGGCCGGTCGCCCGCCGCCGTGCCGCGAGCGCCATCCCGCCGCCGGCGAGGACCGTGGCCAGACCCGCGGCGGCGAGTGCGGAGTCCATGCCGGTCGAGGTGCCGCCCGCGCCCGTCTTCACACCGCCGGTGGGAATGACGCGAATCTTGTGCAGGTACTTCACGTCGATGAACCCGTGCCGGAGCTGAACGGGGACGTTGCCGCGAATCTCGGTGAACCCCTTGGTCTTGCAGTCGGCCCACGGCTTCTGGTGGTACTTCAGGACGCCCACGACCTTCGAATGCACGTTGGGCATCTCGTGGACGTTGAGCCCGTGCCGTGCCGTCACGGAGTACTCGCAGAGCTGGGTGTCCGTCTGCGCCTCCGCCGTCCCCGCCCCGATCACGACGAACGCCCCCGCTGCCGTCCCCGCTGCCGCCACGGCCATCGCTCTTCGCACGCTCATCCTTCTCCCCCTGATCGTTCCCCTGGTGGGCGCCGTCGCCCATCTCGGGGGGACCGATACCCGACGAAGATCAAGAAGAGCCATGGACAAGACAAAACAATGGAGTCGCCACATTGGCGTCCATTCACTACAAAGGGCCTTTAGTCGGGCATTCTCCGAGGTGCCTCCGTCCTGCCGCGGCGCAGGAACCACGAGGCGAGGACGCCGCCGAGCAGCCCGAAGAGGTGGCCCTGCCAGGAGATCGTGGGGTCGCTCGGCAGGACGCCGAGCAGCATCGTCCCGTAGACGGCGACGACGGCGACCGCGATGGCGATGTCGAGCAGCCGCCGCTCGAAGATCCCGCGTCCCACCAGGTAGCCGAAGAACCCGAAGATCAGGATGCTGGACCCGAGCGTGTTGGCGGAACTGAGGAACCACACCCCGAGCCCGCCGACCACGATGATGATCAGGCTCGCGGCGAGGAACTTGGCGATGCCCCGCGCCGCCGCGGCGAACCCGAGGATCAGGAACGGGACCGTGTTGGCCGTCAGGTGCCCGAAGCCGGCGTGCATGAACGGCGCGGTGAAGATGTCCGGCAGGTCGTTCACGTCGCGCGGCTGGATCCCGAACCGGTCGAGCCAGCCGTTCGTCGTGTAGTCGAACGCCTCCAGCACCCACATCGCGGCGGTCACCGTGAGGATCAGCACCGCCGACGCCAGTGCGCGGGCGCCGTGCTTCGCCAAACCTTCGGAACGTTGCCGGTCGGGGGTAAAGCTCATGTCAGCCACCGTAAAGTCTGCGCGTCCCTGACTCCCCCAACGCGTGGGGCGGGCGAAAGGTGCCGGTGGCCTTCTTGTAGGCGGCGCCTCGGTGAGGTGGCCCGCTAAGCGGCCGACGCGTGCTCCGACTCGGAGGCGTCGCCGCGCACCACTATCACCGGCAGCGGCCGCCGCGCCGGGGCGTCGGCCGTCCGGCGCAGGTAGCGCCGCTCCTCGGGGGTCGTCCCGCCCCAGATGCCGTCGGGCTCCCCCACCCGCAGCGCCCACGCGAGGCAGTCGGCCCGCACGGGGCAGTGGGAACAGATCTCCTTGGCCGCGTCCTCCTGTGCCTGGAGCACGGGCGCGGAGTAGCCGATCGGGAAGAACAGGTCAGGATCCGCGCCGCGGCAGATGGCGTGGTCGGTCCAGTGTTCCTCGTTCTCCGTGTTGTGCATTGACCCGGTGTTGTGCATTGACTTCTCCCTGCGCGGCGATGAGACCGCCGTCCGAGCCGGGGATCTCCACTCAGCGTAGTACTACACATCGTAGTACTACAAGACATGGGCGAACGCTGCAACTTAGCGTCCCGATAGCCTGGAAGGCGTGCAGAGTGATCAAGAAGTGACCTTCCGCGAGGCGACGTTGGACGATCTCCCTGAGATCGTCCGGCTACTCGCCGACGATCCCCTGGGTTCCACCCGTGAAACACCGGGTGAGGAGATACCGGAGGCCTACTTCAGAGCGTTCGCCGCGATCGAGCGGGACCCCAACAACACCCTGGTCGTCGCCGAGGTGGCCGGGGCGGTCGCCGGCACGCTCCAGCTCACCTTCATCCCCGGCCTCACCTACACCGGCTCCGAGCGCGCCCAGATCGAGGGCGTCCGCATCGCCGCCGAGCAGCGCGGCGCCGGGCTCGGCCAGCTGATGATCACCTGGGCCCTCGACCGGGCCCGCGCCCGCGGCTGCCGCGTCGTGCAGCTCACCACCGACCGCCAGCGCCCGGACGCCATCCGCTTCTACCAGAAGATCGGCTTCCACCCGTCCCACATGGGGATGAAGTACCACCTCGACTGAGCCCTCGCCGGGCGGCGGCGGTTCACGGGACGAGGGCGTCCCGCCACCGTGCCGTGTCGGTGTACTGGTGCAGCCAGAAGATCCTGCCCTCGGCGACGCGTTCGCCGGCTCCCGCCGCCGCGGGTCGACGAACTGATCATCACCACCTGCCGCGCCGTCCTGGTCCCCTGGGGGCCGGGGAGATTTCGGTCGTTGTTCACTTTGACGTGGAATGCTGGCTATCTGGGTGTGCACCCGGTTTGTCACCCGTCCTTGAGGAGCAGCGCGTGGCCGAGCGGCATCTGGAGATCGAGCAGAAGTACGACGCCCCGGCCGGGTTCGCCCTGCCGGAGCTCGACGGGCTCGCGGGCGTGGCGTCGGTCGGGGAGCCCGAGGTCCGGGAGCTGCACGCCACCTATTTCGACACCCCGGACCTGCGGCTGGCGGCCAACAGGATCACGCTGCGCCGCCGGCGGGGCGGGCCGGACGCGGGCTGGCACCTGAAGATGCCGGCCGGGCAGGACGGCAAGCACGAGTTCCGGGCGCCGCTCGGGCGGCCCCTGCTCGTCCCGGCGCGCCTGTCCGGGCTGGTCGCCGCGCACACCCGCGGGGCGGAGCTGCGCCCCGTCGCGACCCTGGAGACCCGCCGGACGGTCGTGCGCCTGCTCGGCGCGGACGGCGAGGCCCTCGCGGAGGTCGCCGACGACCTGGTCACCGGGCGCGGGCGGGAGGCCGAGCCCGAGCGGTGGCGGGAGATCGAGGTCGAGCTCGGCACGGGGACGCCGGAGCTGCTGAAGGCCGCGGGCAAGCGCCTGCGCAAGGCCGGCGCGAAGAGGTCCAAGTCGGCGTCCAAGCTGGCGAGGCTGCTCGGGGACGGTGTCGCGCCGTCGGAGGCGGCCCGCCAGCGGGCCCGGGCCCGGTCGCGGATCACGGCCGCGACCAGCAACGGGAAGGCCCCCGCGATCACGACCGGGGAGGTCGTGCTGGCCTACCTCGCCGAGCAGGTCGAGTCGATCCTGCGGTTCGACCCGGGGGCGCGGCTGGGCGAGGACGACGCCGTCCACCGCATGCGGGTCGCCGTGCGCAGGACGAGGAGCGTCCTGCGCAGCTACCGGCCCGTCCTGGACGCGGAGCGCACCGCGCCCCTCGGGCCCGAGCTGCGATGGGTGGCGCAGGCCCTCGGCGAGGTCCGCGACCTGGAGGTGCTGCGGGCGAGGTTCGCGGAGGCGCCGCCCTTCCTGCTGGACGACCTGGAGCGGCACGAGCGGGCCGCGTACCGGCACCTGAACGCGGCCCTGCGGGACGCGCGGTACTTCGCGCTGCTCGACGGCCTCGACAGGCTGGTCGCCGATCCGCCGCTGGCGGCCGTGGCGGGCAAGAAGGCCCGCAAGGAGCTTCCCGCGCTCGTCACCCGGGCCTGGGACCGGTTGGCCGGGGACTACGCGTCGATCAAGACGTCCGCCGACCCCGACCTCGCCCGCCACGAGACGCGCAAGGCGGCCAAGCGCGCCCGGTACGCGGCCGAGCTGGCGGTTCCCGTGCTGGGCGCGGCCGCCAAGCGGGTGGTCAAGGACACCAAGCGCATCCAGGAGGTCCTCGGCGCCCACCAGGACGCCATGATCGCGATGGAGCACCTCGAACGGGCCGTCGCCCGCGCCCGCACGACGGCGGACGCCTTCGCGGTCGGCGTCCTGTACGGCAGGGAGCGGGCGGAGGCGGACAAGGCCCGCGACCTCCTGGTGACCACCTGGTCACGGACCCTGGGCCCCTCGTTCTGACCGGCCGGACGCTCTCACCCCCGTCCGCGGTGCGGCCGGTCCGGACCGACGCGGGGATCGCGTGGGGCCGGAGGCAGACCACGCGCACCCCGTCGGGCCCGCTTCGTCAGGCCCGCTTCGTCAGGTCTGCGCCGTCCGGGAGGTGTGGCGTTCGAGGGCGGTCAGCGTGCCGTCGGCCAGGTGGGCGGTCCAGAACTCGGCCTTGTCGAGGGTCGTGTCGTCCGGGAGCTTCTCGCCCAGTTTCCGGCAGAGGCCGGCGATGAGCTCGGACACGACCTCGCCGTGCGTGCACACCATCGCGGGCGTGCCCGCCATGGACAGCAGCCGCTCCACGGCCCGGTCCGGGTTGGTCTCGCCGACCGTGAACGCCGCCTCCGTCTCGACGGGCGCGCGGACGCGCCGCGCGTAGGGCAGGACGGTCTCCAGGCACCGCGCGGTCGCCGAGCTGACGGTCCGCATGGGCCCGTAGGAGTGCAGCAGCCCGGCGAGGTCGGACGCCTCGGCGCGGCCGGCCTCGTCCAGCGGGCGCAGCTCGTCGGCCTCCCGCCACGCCCTCTTCTCCCCCGCGCGGGCGTGCCGCAGGATGACCAGCGGCGCGGTGTCGAGCGGCCCCGCCAGGAACTCGTGGAGCAGGTCGACGTCGTGCCGGTAGCTGAGCCGGGCCTCGGCCTCCTTCGCCGGCAGCCAGACCAGCTCGTCCACCTCCTCGTTGGGGGCGAACGCGCTCACGGCGACCGGGCGGGCCGCCCAGTACTCGACCCGCTTGGTCCGCCCACCGAGCTGGTAGGAGACGGTCGAGAGGCGCCGCCCGAGGCGGGGGACGACGCCGGTCTCCTCCTCGACCTCGCGGACGGCGGCGCGCAGCACGTGCTCGCCCGGGTCGACCTTGCCCTTGGGGAATGACCAGTCGTCGTGGCGGGGCCGGTGGATCAGCGCGAACTCGGGGCCGTCGCGCCACAGCAGCGCTCCGGCGGCCATGATGACGTCAGGCATCGATCGTCCTCCACCGGCGGCTCTTCACCAGATGGGTCTGGATGTCCAGGAGGGTCTCGCCCGCGCCGGCCAGGCTGCGCGTCCAGGTGCCCTCAGCGTCGAGCGCCCAGGCGTGGGTGTGGTCGTCCATGGCCCGGTCCATCAGGGCGAGCAGGTCGTCGCGCTGGGCCCGGTCGTTGACGGTGACGAGGGCCTCGACGCGCCGGTCCAGGTTGCGGTGCATCAGGTCGGCGCTGCCGAGCCACACCTCCGGCTCGCCGCCGTTCTCGAACGCGAACACGCGGGAGTGCTCCAGGAACCGGCCGAGGACGCTGCGCACGCGGATCATGTCCGACAGGCCGGGCACGCCGGGGCGCAGCGCGCAGATCCCGCGGACCCAGACGTCCACCGGGACCCCGGCCCGCGACGCCCGGTAGAGCGCGTCGATGATCACCTCGTC
Organism: Actinomadura coerulea; assembly: GCF_014208105.1. Classification (NCBI taxonomy): domain Bacteria; kingdom Bacillati; phylum Actinomycetota; class Actinomycetes; order Streptosporangiales; family Thermomonosporaceae; genus Actinomadura; species Actinomadura coerulea. The sequence goes on along the minus strand of NZ_JACHMQ010000001.1, from coordinate 6,470,569 downwards.
CACCAGGGCGTTGCACTTGATCCGGACGCGGGCGGGGTGCCCGGCCCGGCGGTTGTCGATCTCGTGCTCGATCCGCTGGACGAGCCCGGAGCGCAGGCTGTTCGGCGCGACGAGCAGCCGGTGGTAGGAGCTCTGCCGCGAGTAGCCGGTGAGGTGGTTGAACAGGGCGCTGACGTCCTCGCCGACCTCGGGGTCGGCGGTGAGCAGCCCGAAGTCCTCGTACAGGCGCGCGGTCTTCGGGTGGTAGTTGCCGGTGCCGATGTGGCAGTAGCGGCGCAGGTGGCCCTCGGACTCCTGCCGGACGATCAGCGCGAGCTTGCAGTGCGTCTTCAGCCCGACGAACCCGTAGACGACATGGCAGCCGGCGGTCTCCAGCTTGCGCGCCCAGGCGATGTTGGCGCGCTCGTCGAACCGGGCCTTCAGCTCGACGACGACCACGACCTGCTTGCCGGCCTCGGCGGCGCTCATCAGCGCGTCCACGATCGGCGAGTCGCCGCTCGTCCGGTACAGAGTCTGCTTGATCGCCAGGACGCGCGGGTCGGTCGCGGCGTCCTCGATCAGCCGCTGGACGGTCGTGGTGAACGAGTCGTAGGGGTGGTGGACGAGGACGTCGCGCTCACGGATGGCGCTGAAGATGCTCGCGTCCTCCGGCAGCGCTTCCTTCGACGGGACGAAAGGGGGGTACTTCAGCTCCGGGCGGTCGAGGTCGGCGATGGCGGCGAGGCCGCCGAGGTCCAGCGGCCCGACCACGCGGTAGATCTGGCCCTCGTCCACCCCCAGCTCGGAGGTGAGCAGGTCCAGCACCCCCTCGGAGATCGACTCCTCGACCTCCAGCCGGACGACGGGGCCGAACCGGCGCCGCAGCAGCTCGCGTTCGAGCGCCTGGAGCAGGCCCTCGCTGATGTCGTCGTCGATCTCCAGGTCCTGGTTGCGGGTGACCCGGAACGCGTGGTGCTCGACGACCTCCATCCCGACGAACAGCTGCCCGAGGTGCGCCGCGATGACGTCCTCCAGCGGCGTGAACCGGTCGGGGGAGGCCTCGATGAAGCGCGGCAGCAGCGGCGGCACCTTCACCCGGGCGAACATCGTGGCGTCGGTCTCCGGGTCGCGGACGATCACCGCGAGGTTCAGCGACAGGCCCGAGATGTAGGGGAACGGGTGCGCGGAGTCGACGACGAGCGGGGTGAGCACCGGGTAGATCCGGTCGCGGAAGAGCCGCCGCAGCCGCTCCTGCTCGGTCTCGGCCAGCTCGTCCCAGCGCAGGAGGTCGATGCCCTCGTCCTCGAGCGCGGGCAGGATCTCCTTGCGGAAGCACGACGCGTGCCGCTGCATCAGCTCGTGCGCGACCACGCCGGTGCGCGCCAGCACCTCGCGGGGCTGGCGGCCGCTCGCGGACTGGACGGCCAGGCCGGTCGCCATCCGGCGGGCGAGCCCGGCGACGCGGACCATGAAGAACTCGTCCAGGTTGCTGGAGAAGATCGACAGGAAGCGGACGCGTTCCAGCAGCGGCAGCCCCGGGTCCTCGGCGAGCTCCAGGACGCGCTGGTTGAATCTCAGCCAGCTCTCCTCACGGTCGAGGAAGCGGTCGTCGGGCAGCGCCTCGGATTGCGGAGGGACATGTCCTGGATTGACGGTCATGCCAGAATTTTCCCTGACTTAGGTTAACGAAAGTCGAACGTGCGGGTTCCACCGAGGTATCTGATACGTCGATCATTCCCGCGGTTCCCCCAGATCACTCCGGTCCGGCCGCCCCCGCCGAACGTGGCCGGGGGGTTCAACGACCTGGCCACCAAGAGACCTTCACTGCGCGCCCCCGCGTGGGTAGAACGAACACCGTGACTCCTCACGAGGCTTCGCCGCCCATGGTGTTCTGGCCGCGCTGCACCGCCGTCGACGGCTGCACCGGCCGGGCCGCGGGCGACCTCGGCGGCTGCCCCGCCCACCTGCGCCCCCGCGAGTTCGAGCGGTTCACGGGCTCCCTGCGCCCCGGCGCCGACCTCGACCTGCGCGGCGTCACCGTCCCGCCGTGGCTGCTGGACGGGGTGCTGGACGCCGTCACCGGGCCCGACGGGCGGCCCCACCTCGGCCGGGCCCGGTTCGACGGGGCGGTGCTGCCGGCGGACGCGGGACTGCGCGGCCTGTGCGTCGAGGGCGACAGCTCGTTCGACGGCGCCCGCTTCCTCGGCGGCGCGTCGTTCTACGACGCCCGGTTCTTCGGCAACGTCTCGTTCCGGGGGGCGCGCTTCGGGCGCAACGCGTCCTTCCACGAGGCCCGCTTCCACCGGCACGCCACGTTCGAGGAGGCGGTGTTCACCGGCGACGCCCTCTTCGGCGAGACGCGGTGGCACGCCGACGCCGCCTTCCGCGGCGCCGTGCTCATGGGCGCGGCCTGCTTCGACCGCGCCCGGTTCGGGCGGGACGCGGCGATGCAGGGCGCCTGCTTCCGCGGCGACGTGTCGTTCAAGCGCGTCCAGGTGGCGCGCCATGCCCGGTTCGAGCGGGCGCGGTTCCGGCACGGCGCCTGGCTCGGCCCGCTGGCGGCGGGCGGCCGGATCGGGCTGTCGGACGCCACCGTGCACGGCGGGCTGCGGGTGCACGCGGCGGCGCGGCAGGTCATCGCCCGCGGCGCGATCGTCCACGGGGAGGCCGACTTCCGGCTCCGGCACGCCGCACTCGACCTGGAGGACGCGGTGTTCGAGGGCCCTGCCGCCGTCCGGGCGCTGGCCCACCCGATCCAGGGGCTCACCGAGCCGCCCGCCGGTAGCGGCCCGTCCGGCGTCCGGCTGCTGTCGCTGCGCCGCGCCGACGCGACCCGGCTGCTGCTCGCCGACATCGACCTCAGCGGCTGCGGCTTCCTCGGGCTGCGGCGGCCGGACGCGCTGCGGATCTCCGGCGACTGCGCGTTCGCGACCGCGCCCGGCCGGCGCCGGCTGCGCCCGTGGCGCCGCCGCGACCGGGCCGTCCTCGCCGAGGACCTCGCCGGCGGCGCCGGCCGCGACGACCGCCTGCGCACGCTCTACCAGGAACTGGCCCGTGCCACGGCCGACTCCGACAGCGTCCGCCTCGCCCGCGACTTCCGCTACAGCGCGCTGGAGATGCGGCGGCACGGCGAGCGCGACCCGTGGCGCCGCGCCGGCCTGCACCTTCTCTGGATCACCTGCGGATACGGGCTGCGCGCGGGACGCGCGGTGGCCTGGCTCGCCGTCATCATCGCGCTGCTGTGCTGCGGCGCGTCGGTGGTGCGCCACGACGACCGGACGCGGCACGACGACCGCACGGGCGGCGTCCGCGCCGCGCACATGACCGCCCGCCGCACATAAGCGCCCGGCGGCCCGCTAAAGGCGGGGGGTTGTTTTGTCAGACCCACGCGTAATGATTGTTGTTATGAGCAGAGACACCCATCCGGGGGTGCAGTGCCCGCACTGCCAATCCCATCTCGCGCTCGTCCCCGTGACTGGAAACCCCGTGTCCGGAAACTCCGCCGCCCCGCCTCTCCCCGTCCTGCCGACCGCGGCGAAGGAGGAATGGCAGCCTCCCCCCGTCGCCGAGGTGCTCGCTGTTTACGCCGGGCGTGCCAAGGACACCGTGACCGCGGCGCGCGGAGCCGCCAAGGTCCGCGAAAGCCTGAACCGCGCCAAGGCGGCCGCCGCGGGCCGCAAAGCCGCACAGAAAACCGCGCGCCGCACTCCCAGAAGCGCTTGATCACAACCCGGCCACTAACGCCGGGAAGGGACGGCACCGCGCCGGCACCGTCCCTTCCCCAATGACGTCAGCGCGGCTTGGAATCGGTCCATTCCGCGCCGACCAGGGCGGTCGAGTACATCGTCCGCCCCGCCGGGACGCTCACCCCGGCCGCCGGCGCCACCATGACGTTGCTGCTGGCCAGCGCGGCGCCCGATGCCAGATCAATGATCATTTCTTCCCGGACGACGCCCAGCGGCGTCTTCTCCTCCACCGCGATCGCGTTCCCCGTCCGCCCCTGCGGATCGGTGACCTTCCCGAGCGACCGCACCGCGGGAAGCCCGGCCAGCATCCGGAACGCGGCCGCCCGCACCCCCGGCTTCACCGGCATCTCCATCACCAGTCCGCGCGCCACGGTGTAGAGCCACCGGTCCGAGGACATCGGCCGGCTCGACTCGGTGTCGTGGCCCTTGTACCAGCGCAGCAGCTCGGCCTTGAGCCGCTTCGGGTCGGACGGCAGCGCCCGCAGGTCCTTCATGCTCACGTTGCGGCCGAGCCAGAAGACCTTGTCGCCGTCGACCAGCGCGGATCCGCTGAGACTGCGCGGACCCGCCGTGGTCTTCGCCGTGAACCCCTTCAGGCGGCCCTTGGGCGTCGGGGCGACGGGGACCTCGATCTTGAACGTCCCGGGCGACCCCGCGCGCCGCCAGGCCTCCTCGTCCGCCTTGGTCGCGGGCTTGGCCCCCAGCTCCTGCGCCGCGCCCCACGCCTTGCCGCCCGGCCTGCTCGGCGTCCAGCTCTCCGCCTTGCTCCTGACCGTGACGGCGTAGGCGCCGCCGCCCTTGCCCACCGTGTACGTGGCGGACGACACCGTCACCTGGTGCCAGAAGGCCCGCATGGTCTCGGTCCGCCCGTCCGCCTTCTCGGCCGCCGCGAGCAGGACGGTCCTCGCGTCGAGCACCCGCTCGCCGCCCCCGCCCGCCGTCCTGCCCGGCTCCGTCCCGTCCCCGCCGGGAACGACGAGCACCGCCGCCGCGGCGACCGCCCCCGCCGCGACCGCCCCGGCGAGCCCGAGCCCCCAGACCGGCCGCACTCGCCGCCGCACGGGCGCGGCGCTCCCGGCCTCCGGACGCGGCGCCGCCATGGCACGCGCCAGCTCGGCCTGCCGCACGCCCTCGTCCACCGGCGCACCCGGGTCCATCTCCTCAGGCCTGGAATCCCGCAACACCCGCATCACATCCCTCATGCCGTTTCCCGGCGGGGGGACGACCCCCCGCACCCCCCGGTTCGCTCCGCTCATGCCGTTTCCTCCTTGATGACTCCGACCTGCGACCGTGCTCCCTGTGCCGCCGCGCCCGCCGACCCCGGTCCGGTGTCGGTTCGGGCGGGCGGCCGGGGCGGGTCCGGGCGGGCGGATGCCGTGCGGGCGTCCGACTGCTCGTCCTCGGCCGCGCGGACCAGGCGGCGGCGCGCGCGGTGCAGGCGCACCCGCAGCGCCGCGGGCGAGCAGCCGACCACCCGGGCGGCCTCGCGCGGCGTCAGGCCCTGCCAGGCGATGAGGATCAGGATCTCCCTGTCCCCCTCGGGCAGCGCCGCCATCGCGCGCAGCACCGCGAGCCGCTCGGCCACGTCCTCGGCGACGTCGCCGGTCCAGCGCGGCGCCCACCGCCCGAGCTCGGCCGCGAACGACTCGCGGCGCACCCGCGCGCGGTGCCCGTCGCGCAGCACGTTCCGCGCGACGCCGAGCAGCCACGGCAGCGCCGGGTCGGGGACGTCGGCGAGCCGCCGCCACGCCACGGCGAAGGTCTCGCTCACCACCTCGTCCGCGACCTGGCCGCCGGCGCGGGCGGCGGCGTAGGCCCACACGCGCTGGCGGCACTCGTCGTAGATCGCGGTGAAGCGCTGTTCATCGGGGGCCTCGTCTGCCACCGCGTGCTCCTCCGTCCGTCCGTTCAGGTCATGTCACGGGGTAGTGGCGCGGGGGACGGCATCGTTACCGAAAGGGGAGCGGGTTCCGCCGGACGAGCGCCGTTCGGCCGCTCCGCGTGCCCCCCGAGCGCCCGATGCCTCTAACATTTGCTCGATGGCAAGGGCCTCCAACCCGACATCGACCCGGCCACGCCGGACAGAAGGAGCTGAGACATGGCCGCGATGCCCAGTCGCGGTGCGGAGCGGCTCCTCGGTGTCGCCGGTTCCCCGCACCTCCTTCTCGTCGAGGACGATCCCGGCGACGCGTTCCTGTTCGAGGAGCTGCTGACCGAGGCGCAGCCCGGCCTGCGGATCACCGTCGCGGCCACGCTCGCCGAGGCCCTCGACGCGCTGCGGCCCGACATCCAGTGCGTCATCGTCGACCTCTCCCTCCCGGACGCGCGGGGCCTCGACGCCCTCCACCAGGTGCGCGAGCACGCGCCGGCCACCGCCGTGCTGGTGCTGACCGGGCTCGCCGACGCGCACGTCGGCGTCGCGGCCGTCGCCGCCGGAGCCCAGGACTACCTCGTCAAGCAGGACGCGGACGGCGCGCTGCTCACCCGGGCGATCAGCTACGCGATCGAGCGCAAGCGCGCCGACGAGTCCGAGCGGCAGCTCGTCGAGGCGCGGGCGCTCAGCCGCGAGAACGCCCGGCTGGAGCGCGGCCTGCTGCCCGTGCCGATCCTGCACGACCGGGAGCTGCGGCACCACACCCGCTACCGGCCCGGACGCGACCGCGCGCTGCTCGGCGGCGACTTCCACGACACCGTGGAGACCGCCGACGGCGCCGTGCACGCCGTGATCGGCGACGTGAGCGGGCACGGCGCCGACGAGGCGTCCCTCGGCGTCCGGCTCCGCATGGCGTGGCGGACGCTCGTGCTCGCCGGGCACACGGGCTCGCGCCTGCTCGACACCCTCGACGCCGTCCTGCAGCACGAGCGGTGGAGCGACGAGATCTTCACGACCGTCTGCATGGTGACGATCGCGCCGGACCGGCGCACCGCCCGGGTGCACCGCGCCGGGCATCCGTGCCCGCTCTTCTTCGCGCCGGGCGGCGTGGAGCCCCTCCCGGACGAGCCGCGGGGGCCGGCGCTCGGGCTGCTTCCGGGCGCCCGGTGGCCCGCCGCCGACCTGGAGCTCGGCGACGAGTGGGGACTGCTGCTCTACACCGACGGGCTGATCGAGGGTTCCGCCGGGGAGGACGGCGGGCACCTCGACTTGGCCGGTCTGCTGCGGCTCGCCAGGGCCGCGCACGAGGAGGGGAGGCGCGGCGACGTGCTCGTCGACGGGCTGATCGCGGAGGCCGAACGGCTGAACGGGGACGTCCTGGCCGACGACCTCGCCCTGCTGATGCTGAGCCGGGGTGACCACCGGTGACCGCCGCGACGTCCGCGGAGGCGGGCCGGGCCGCCGAGCCCGCCGGCGGGCACCGGGCCACCGGGCCGGGCGCCGTGCTGCCCGGCGCGCAGATTCCCGAGGGGCAGGGGATGGGCCGGGTCCGGCTCGTCCAGATCTACCGGATCGGCTCCGCCGTCCTCGGCGCCCTCCTGCTGGCCGCGTTCGTGCAGACCGGCATGGCGATGTACGGCAACGAGCAGGCCCGCGACGTCCTGATCGAGCGCGTCGACCCGGCGACGCTGGAGCAGTTCCGGCTCTCCACGGCCGTCACCGGGCAGGACATCGCCATCCGCGCGTACGCCGAGGAGGGCGGGCGCGAGCACGTCGAGCAGTACCGGGCCGCCGTGCGCCAGGAGGCGGCGTCCGCCGCCCGCATGCGCCGCCTCCTCGCCGGGGTGCCCGGCCACGGGGACGTCGACCGGCTCCTCGCCAAGGCGACCGCCGACTCGCGCGCCTGGCGGGCCGGGTTCGCCGACCGGATCGCGGCCGGGCCCGGCGGCCAGGGCGTCGACCGCGGCGAGAGCCGGCTGGCGACCCGCCTGCTCGTGCAGGCGCGCGGCGACATGACGCCGCTGCAGGCCGGCATCACCGAGATGCACGACCGGGCCGCCGCGGAGCTGAACTCCCGCGCGCTGACCGCCCAGTGGTCCACGTTCGCCGCGCTCGCCATGGTCGTCGTCGCCGCGCTGCTGCTCGCCGTGCTGTTCCGCCGGACGGTGCTGACGCCGGTGTCGTCCCTGACCGGACGCGTCCGGGCCGTCTCCGAGGGCGACTTCGGGCACCGCCTCGACGTCTCCGGCCCGGCGGAGATCAACGAACTGGCGGCGATCATCGACGCGATGCGCGCCCGGATCATCGAGGAGTGGCGCACCAGCGAGGACAAGTCCCGCCGGCTCGACGAGCAGACCGAGGAGCTGCGCCGCTCCAACGCCGAACTGGAGCAGTTCGCCTACGTCGCGAGCCACGACCTCCAGGAGCCGCTGCGCAAGGTCGCCAGCTTCTGCCAGATGCTCGAACGCCGCTACGGGGACCAGCTCGACGACCGCGGGAAGCAGTACATCGCGTTCGCCGTGGACGGCGCCAAGCGCATGCAGGCCCTGATCAACGACCTGCTGAGCTTCTCGCGCGTCGGGCGGATGGCGCGGCCCGAGGACTCCGTCGACCTGGACGAGGTCGTCCGGCAGGCGCTGGACAACCTCTCCACGCTGCGCGAGGAGACCGGCGCCGAGGTCGAGGTGGCGGAGCTGCCCGACGTGCCCGGCGACCGCACCCAGCTCGTCCAGCTGTTCCAGAACCTCGTCGGCAACGCGATCAAGTTCCGGCGGGAGGGCGTGCCGCCGCGCGTCACCATCGACGTCCGCCGCGCCGGGGACGAGTGGGAGTTCGGCTGCGCCGACAACGGCATCGGCATCGACCCCCGCTACGCCGACCGGATCTTCCTCATCTTCCAGCGGCTGCACTCGCGCGAGGAGTACACCGGCACGGGCATCGGCCTGGCGCTGTGCAAGAAGATCGTCGAGTACCACGGCGGGCGCATCTGGCTCGACGCCGGCGAGCACGCCGGGCCGGACGCGGAGACCGGCCCCGGGACCACGTTCCGGTGGACGCTGCCCGCCCAGCCGTCGACCGGCTCCGAAGACGACGCCGACGAAAGCACCGCGGAGAGCACCGGAGACGGGGACGACTGACCCCCCGGCGCCTGAACCGGGGCGACGAGAGCTTCGCGGATCCCTTCCGCGCCCACCGGCGCATCCGGTCATCGGCCCGCCGAGCCCGGCGCATCCGGCTGCGGCGGCGACCGGAGCGGCGGCCGCTCCGGCGCGGTGGTCAGGTTTCCTCGACCGCCTGGCCCGCGTCCGGGTTCCGGCCCGTCCAGTCGACGCACACGATGACCGCGTCGTCGGACGGCTCCGTGTCCTCGTGAAAGCCGACGTAGTGCCGGACCATGGTCCGGACGGCCTCGGGCGGGTCCTGCAGCCGGGTGGCGCGCATCGCCTGGGGCAGCCCGGCGTCCCCGTACAGGACCCCGGCGGGCGATCGGGCGGCGTGCACGCCGTCGCTGACGATGACCAGCCGGTCGCCCGGCTCCACGGCGAACTCCTGGGGCACGTAGCGGGTGTCGCCGAACATCCCGAGCGGCATCTGCGCCTCGAACCCGATCCGATCCGTGGTGCCGCCCCGCATCCGGGTGATCCTCGGCGAGCCCGCGTCGATGGCCCGGACCCGCCCGTCGGCGAGGTCGAACTCCAGCAGCAGCGCGTCCACGAGCCGCTCGCCCCGGTGCCGTCCGAACACCGCCTCGTCGGCGAGCTCGGCCTGCTCCACGATGTCGCCGCCGGACCGGCGCGCGTTGCGCAGCGCGCTGATCGCCAGATGGGTGAGCTCCGCCGACTCGGTGCCCGACCCCATCCCGTTGCTGACGGTCAGCGTGAACCGCCCGCCGGACGCGGCCCAGTCGAACGCGTCGCCCCACACCGCGTAGGCGGGCTCCAACTGGCCCGCGAAGCAGAGCTCGGTCGCCTCGTAGGCGGGCGCGGGCAGCATGTCCCACTGCATCTCGGCGGCCAGCGTCAGCCGCGTCCGCCGGCGCAGGCGCCGGTACGTGTCGGTGGCCTGATCAGCGATCTTGAGGGCGCGGGCGAGCACGCCGGCGAAGTCGTCCAGCCAGGGCGGCCCGCCGTCCGGGAGCCGCACCGACAGGATCCCGATCCGCTCCCCCTTCACGGTCAGCGGCAGGTGGGCGAGGCCGCCCCCGTCCTCCCGGACCATCCGCTGCGACGCGAACGCCCGGCCCGGCGGCGTGTTGTCCACGGGGACGTCGTCGCCGGCGGAGCGCGTCCGGACCAGGAACGTCTGCCGGTAGTCGATCACCAGGACCTCGGTGTCCGTGCCGCCGGCGTGCCGGTCGAGCAGGTCGGCCGCGACGGAGATCACCTCGTTCGGCGGGGCCGCCCAGATCGCCTTCCTGGCCGCCTCGAACGGCCCGTTCTCCGCGCGTGCACCGTGCATCTCGATCCTCGCCCCGTCGCCGCACGGTTCCGGCGGCCGGCGGACCCGCAGGTCCCGGGATGCCGTGGGCGACGTCGTGTGTAACAGTGGAGGGCATGGTGGCCACGTCGGGTGAGGACGCCGCGGACCTCGCGGCTGCGCTCGACAATGCGGCCTCCACCCTGTTGAACGTATGGTCGCGCGCCCACAATGCCCCGGATGTCCCTATTCCGTCCACGCAGCTGCGCGCGCTGTTCGTCCTGGAGCGGGGGCCGGTCAACATCAGCCGGCTGGCGGGCGAGCTCGGCGCCCTGGTGTCGTCGGCGAGCCGGCTGTGCGACCGGCTGGAGGCGGCCGGGCTGCTCACGCGCGACCCGGGCCGCGACCGGCGCCAGGTCACCGTCCGGCTGAGCGGCGACGGGCAGGAGCTGCTCGACCGGCTCCGGCTGCGGCGGCGCGAGAGCCTCACCCGCGTGCTGGCCGAGATGCCGGCGGCCGCGCAGGCCGCGCTGCTGTGGGGGCTGACCGAGTTCCACGAGGCGGCCTCCGGCCGGGACGGCGACGACGATTCCCTCTCCATGCTCGCGTGAACCGTCCATGGAATCCGTTTTCCCCGTAAAGTCGTGACCCTCCGCAAAGCGCCTTCCAAATAGAGCATTATCTACATTTACAACGCGGCGCCCGGAGCGGATTTCGCCATTCTCGCTACGGCCGCCCCCGCCACTACTAACATCCCCGCTCATGGCGACCATCCGTGCCCCTCGGCCTTCCCTGCGCGCCGTCACCGCAGGCGGGATCACCGCTGCCCTGCTCCTTTCCGCCGGCGGCTGCGGCGGCTCCTCCTCCGGGCACAGCACGGCGTCGGCCGGGACCACGGGCCGGAACGCCGCCCCCGCCACGGCCCCCGAGGCCACGACCTACACGACGCTCTCCGGCGCCCCGGCGGACACCACGCCCGACGGCGCCACCGACGGCCTCGTCGTGCACCCGACCAGCCCGGCACCGGTGTTCGACCGTCCGGCCGGCCATCGCTTCGCCACCCTGCCCACCACCGAGCTCGGGGGCCCCACATGGGTGCCCGTGGTGGAGACCTCCGGCGACTGGCGCAGAGTGCTTCTCCCCAGCCGTCCCAACGGGGCGACCGGGTGGATTCCCGGCACCGCGCTGAAAACCGCGCACACGCCCTACACCGTCCACGTCGACCTCACCCGCAGGCGTCTCGTCCTGGAGAAGTCCGCGCACCCGGTGGGCCGCTGGCCCGTCGCGGTCGGCGACAGCAAGACCCCGACACCGACCGGCCGGACGTTCGTCATGGCGACGCTCGCCCCGGCCAAGAAGACGCCGAGCCCCATCGTCCTGCCGCTCGGTACCCACTCGGCGACCCTCGACACCTTCGGCGGCGGTCCCGGCACCGTCGCACTCCACGGCTGGCCCGACGCCTCGGTGTTCGGCAAGGCCGTCACGCACGGCTGCGTGCGCGTACCCGCCGACGCGCTGAAGGCGCTGTCCCGGGTGCCGCTCGGTTCCCTGGTGTTCGTCTCGGCCTGACAGGCCGGCACCACCCCCAGCTCTCAAGAGAATCGGAGTGAGTTCATGCGTCACACCCATGCCGCAAAACGGTTCGCCACGGCCGGGCTGCTGGCCGCCGGCCTCGCCGCGGCCGCCGCCCCCGCCCCGGCGTTCGCCGCCGCCCCCGGGAGCGAAGGCTCGGCGTACGGGCTGACCGTGACCGGGCCGCTCGCCGTCCCGCCGGTGCCCGCCGTCTCCTCCAGCACCGGCACCGTCCGCAAGAGCGTGCTCCGCGAGGACCGCACCAAGCTGGTCAAGGCGTCCGCGCTGGACGTCGACGCCTCCGCCTCCCGCGCCCGCTCGGCGGTCACGCACCTGTCCGTCCCGTCCGCGAAGCTGCTGGCCGACGCGGTCACCGCCAAGTGCACCGCCGGCCAGGGCGGCGCCCGCCTCGCCGGCGCCTCGATCGCCGGGAAGCGCCTGGACTCCACCCCGCCGCCCAACACCACCGTGCCCGTCGACGTGGACGGCCTCGGCCGGACGGCCCTGGTCCTCAACAAGCAGCAGCGCATGGCCGACGGCCGCCTCGCCGTCACCGGCATGGAGCTCTCCCTGCCCGGCAAGAAGGGCGCCATCCGGGTCGCGTCCGCCACCTGCGGCAAGGCCGCCGGCCCCGCGCACGGCCCCGCCGAGGCCCCCGCGCCGAAGCCGGTCAGGCACGACCTGCCAGTCACCGGCTGAGCGGTCCGGAAAGCCGCGGCCCGGCGGGCACCAGCCCGCCGGGCCGTTCCATGCCGTCAGGTCGCCAACGACTTCTCGAAGTGCACGATCGACCCGTTCCGGTGAGCGCGCGAGGCGATCTGAACCCCCTCCGTGAACGCCCGCATCAACCGGAGCCCGCGCCCATGCTCGGCCAGCGGCGGCGCGTCCACGCGCTCCCATGCCGCGGACCCGTCCGCCCCGTCCCCCGCACCCCCGTCGATGACGTCCACGACGCACCGCGCCCCGTCCATCCGCGCCCGGACCTCGTACTCTCTTCCGGCCGCGGCATGCTGAATGACGTTCGCGCACGCCTCGCCGAGCGCGAGCGCGATATCGGCACGGACCTCGGAACCGACTCCGAGCCCGCGGAGGGAGGCGTCGAGCGTGTGCCGCACCAGCGGAGCGCTCTCCGCGTTCCTCGGCAGGGTCATTTCAAGAACGACCTCCATGCCAATCGCCTCCGTTCCCTCTAGCACTCAGATTTCCCAGAGCTAACGGAGAGAAACTTTTTTGCGCTTATTGCGATGTCCTCCGCCTACAGGCCGAACGGCGCCGCGGAGGCGCGGCCCTTGGGACCTTTACTCGTCCGCCCCGCCGGCCAGACGGCGGGCGGCGGCGACCTGGCCCCTGTCGAGGCCCTGGTAGTCGCTGCGGCGGTTCTGCTCGGCCTGGTCGTCGATCCACTTGCCGTGCGCCTCCCAGGCGGCCTGCTTGCTGACGCCCATCGCGCCGCCGATCTGGGCCCAGGAGGCGCCCGCGCGGCGGGCCGAGCGGACGGCGAGCTGTCGGCCGTAGACCGCCTTCCGCGCGATCACCTCTCCCAGCGCGAGGAGTTCGAGGACCTCCTCGCGCCGGAGCGGTGGTTCGCCGACGGCGTCCCGGACCCACAGCTCGTCGTACCGGGCCGCCGCGCTCGTCAGCGTGATGTCTCGCTCGATCCCATCTGGAGTGACCATGGTGCGAGTGTGCGCGTCAAGGAGTCCTGACGTCAAGCCTTCTTGACCTCCAGGGAGCGCGCCTGCTTCACCCAGCCGGCGAACAGGGCGGCGTCGACGTCGTCCGGCGTGCGCAGCCTCACGCCCGCCATCTGCCTGGACATGGCCTCCAGGCGGCCCGAGCCGTCCTCGACGAGCCGGCCCTTCCAGATACCGAACGTCACGTACTTCGGGTACGCCTTGAGGAAGCACACGGGCTGCTTCCCGAGGCTCCAGGTCGGCTGGCCGTGCCACAGCGCGGGCTCCACCTCGGGCATCGCCTCGCCGACCACCGCGAGCGCCTTCTCCAGGACGTCCCGCAGCCCCTCCGGCACGTCCGCCGTGTACTCCTGAACATTCGCGTGCCTACCCATGTCGATCCCCTCTCGTCGCCAACGCGTCGCTCGGCGGGCGGGCGGATCGACATTCGGAAGAGATTTCTTTCCTGTGGCGTGGGTCACTTGACCCTGGGGAGGCGCCGGGCAGACTGGGCCTGTGGTCAAGTCGCTGCGCCCCCAGAACTACAACGAGGTCCTGTACGTAGGGCACTTCTTCCGCAAGGGCGTGCCCGTGCTCATGGACCTGACGGACCTTACGGACGGCGACGCCAAACGCCTCGTCGACTTCGCCACCGGTCTGGTCTTCGGCCGCGGCGGCGCGCTCGACCGCGTCGACCGGAAGCTCTTCCTCCTCCAGCCCTGAGGTCTTCCCGGCCGCTGCGGCGGCTGCCGGAGTCGCCGGGCGACGCGTCCCTGGAGTGACGGACCGCGCCGTCCGGCCGCATAGTTCGTCACACGAATTGCGGGATTCCCCGGTGTTACGCTGGCCGAATGGTGAAGTCTGACGACGGTCCCATCGGGCTCGTGGCCGCGCTGGTGCGGTCCTCGTTCCTGGTGAACGCCGTGTACGCCGAGTCGGGCCGAGAGCACGGCCTGACCCCGCAGCAGGGCCAGTTGCTGTGCGTGCTGATGGCGCGGCCGTACGGCATGAGCGAGTTGGGGGCGACACTGCGGCTGGCCAAGTCGAGCCTCACCGGCCTGGTGGACCGCACCGAGCGCAATGGCCTGGTCCAGCGCGAACCTGATCCGCAGGACACGCGCGCCGTGCGGGTGTCGCTGACCCCTCAGGGCAGCAAGCTCGCAGACGCGTTCTACACCGAGACCTGCCGGCGGATCGAGCAGCTGCCGGGCGGTCTCAGCCCGGCCGAACGCGACGCGCTCGCCGGCCTTCTCGGCCGCGTCGTGCTGGAGAACGAGGTCCCCCCGGTCTTCCTGGGACCGGGCGAAGGAGGAGCCTCCGGCGCCCACGGCCACTGACGCGCGCCACCGCGCTCCACACGGGCACTTGCGGTTCGCAGTACGAACTAATACGGTTCGTGCTACGAACTTTGAGTTGAAATGAAAGGCGGAGCCTTGTCCGTGCATGATCTCGTCTTCGGTTTCGGTGCGCACAGCGACTTCGACGACGGTCCGGAGCTGTTGCGCATGGCCCGCCAGGCCGACCGCGACGGCCTCGACCTCTTCTCGCTGTCGGACCACCCCTACATCGGCAAGCGGCTGGACGCCTACGCCACCATCGGGTTCGTCCTCGGGGGCACGCGGCACCTCGCCGGGCTGGCCAACGTCACCAACCTGCCGACCAGGCCCGCGCCGATGCTGGCGCGGACGGCGGCGGCGCTGTCGGCGCTCTCGGAGGGCCGCGTCGTGCTCGGCATGGGCGCGGGCGGGCTGTGGGACCGGATCTCCGACATGGGCGTGCCGCGGCTGTCGCCGTCCGACGCCGTGGACGCCTTCGAGGAGGCGATCGTCCTGGTGAAGAAGCTGGCGGGCGGGGGGCCGCCGGTCACCCACCGGGGACGGCACTACCGGGTGGAGCGGATCGAGCCGGCGCCGGTCGCGGCGCCTCCGGTGTGGACCGGCTCGGTCGGGAAGAAGTCGCTGGCCGCCACGGGACGGGTGGCCGACGGGTGGATCCCCGGGCACGCGGCGGACTGGCTCAGCGAGCGCTACCGGACGTCGCGGCCGGTCATCGACGAGGCGGCGGCCGCCGCCGGCCGCGCCCCCGGGGAGATCCGCACGGTGTTCAACCTCCCCGGGCGCATCACCGACCGGCCGCTGCCGGCCACCCGCGACCGCGACGGCCGCTGGATCGGCGGTTCCGCCGGGCAGTGGGTCGAGGAGCTGACCGGCGCCGTGGTCGAGCACGGGGCGTCCGGCTTCACCCTCTTCTCGCCCGAGGGCGGCACCCAGGACATCGCGTCGGTCGGCCGCTGGGCCGCGGAGATCGCCCCCGCGGTCCGGGAGGCGGTCGCGAAGGAACGCGGTTAGCCGCCGGCCCCGGCGGCGGCCTCGGTCGCACGCCGCCGCGGGGCCGGGCTTGCGCGGCGTCCCCGGGGAACGGTCTGCTCAGCCGAGCTGTTCGAGGATGCGTCTGGCGGTGCTCTGGATGTGGACCTCGTCGGGGCCGTCGTAGATGCGGGCCTCGCGGGCGTGGCGGTACATGCGGGAGAGGGGGGTGTCGTCGGTGAGGCCGGCGGCGCCGTGCACCTGGATGGCGCGGTCGATGACGTTGTGCAGCATGCGGGCGCCGACGACCTTGATGGCGCCGATCTCGACGCGGGCCTGGTCGCCCGCGTCGATCCGCTCGGCCGCCTGGAGCGTGAGCATGCGGGCGGCCTGGATCTCGGTGTAGGAGTCGAAGACGTGCTGCTGCATCAGCTGCTTCGCCGAGAGGGGCTCGCCGAACGCGACGCGGGAGCCCAGGCGAGCGCACATCAGCTCGAAGGCGCGCTGGGCCTGGCCCAGCCAGCGCATGCAGTGGAAGATGCGGCCGGGGCCGAGGCGCTCCTGCGCGATGACGAAGCCGTGGCCGCGCGGGCCGAGGAGGTTGTCCGCCGGGACCCGGACGTCGTTGTAGGCGACCTCGTAGTGGCCGCCGTTCAGCCCGAGGACGGGCGTCTCCCGGACGATCTCGTAGCCCGGCGTGTCCGTCGGCACGATGATCATGCTGAAGGAGCGGTGCGGGGACGCGTCCTCGGGCTCGGTCCGGCACATGACGGTGGTGTAGGCGGCCTCGCCGGCGCCGGTGGTGAACCACTTGCGGCCGCTGATGACCCAGTGGTCGCCGTCCAGGACGGCCCTCGTCCGAAGCTGGGTGGGGTCGGAACCGGCGTAGTCGGGCTCGGTCATCGCGAAGCTCGGCGAGACCTCGCCGGCGACCATGGGGGCGAGGTAGCGCTCGCGCCAGCGGGGGCTCGCGTACTTGTGCAGCATGAGCGAGTCCTGGAGGGTGAACGTGCCGAGGGCGAGCTGACCCCACTCGCTGCGTCCCTGCACCTCGTTGATGTAGACGTAGTCGAGGAACGGCATGCCGCCGCCGCCCAGTTCGGTGGGGTGGCCGAGCGCCCAGAGGCCCTCGTCCTTCGCCTCCCGGCGCAGTTTCAGGAGCTTCTCGCGGTCGCCCGCGTTGAGGGCGGGCTCGGCCGGTTCGACGCGCTCGGTCATGAAGGCGTGGACGGCGTCGCGGACGTCCCGGACGCGGTCCGGCACGGGGAACAGCATCAGCCCTCCCCGGTGAGGTCGGCGGCGATGTCGCGGGTGCCGTACCCCTCGGGCGCCGCGACCTCGACGACCGGTTCGGGGCGGTCGTCGAACTCCAGCCGCAGGGCCCGGGACATCGTCGCGTGCATGTCGTACATGCAGGTGATGTAGGTGAGCTGGAGGATCTCCTTCTCGGGGAGGTGCTCGCGCAGGACCTCGAAGACGCCGTCGGGGACGCGGCCGCCGTCCAGGACGAGGCAGTCGGTGTAGGCGAGGACGGCGCGTTCGAGCGGCGAGTAGCAGCCGGCCGTCTGCCAGTGCGGGATGGACGCGATCTTCTCCTCGGGCATGCCGAGGGCGCGCATCTGCTTGCAGTGCTGGGAGAAGACGAACTGGCTGCCGCGCGCCCATCCGGCCCGGCACTGGCCGAGCTCGCGCAGGACGGGGTCGAGATCGGCGCCCCGGTACAGGGCGAAGCCGCGGACGGCGTGCCGGAACACGTCCGGGGACTGGGCGAACACCGTCCACCAGTCGCCCGGCGAGCCGGTCGCGGTGCCGTGGTCGACGGCCGGGTCGCGGTCGGGCGCGAAGAGGCGGTCGTAGAAGAAGAGGATCTGCTCGTCGGTGACTTCGGCGCGGGGGACCTCACGCAGTCGCGGCATGGCTGTCCTTCCCGGCGGTCCGGTCGGCGGCGGTCTTCGGTTCGTGGGAGACGTCGGACGCGTCGAACGTGCGTGTCCAGCAGGCGAACTCGAGGAGGATCCCGTCCGGGTCCTGGAAGTAGAACGACCGGACGAAGACGCCCTCGTGCACGTCGCGGGCGACGCCGAGCGGGCTGTCGTCGTGGTTGAGGACGGGGCTGACGGTGACGCCCTTGTCCTTGAGCCGCTGCCGGTACTCGTCGAACCTGTCGGTCGGGACGTGGAACGCGACGTGGTTCATCGATCCGACGGCGCTGAGCAGTTCGCCCTGCTCGGGCCGCCCCTTCGGGGCGGAGACGCCGGGGACGCCGTCCGGCGCGTCGGGGAACCAGAAGAACGCGACGCAGTCGCCGCCGCCGCAGTCGAAGAAGAAGTGCTGCCCCATGCCGCCCGGCAGGTCGATGGTCTTGACCAGGGGCATGCCGAGGACGCCGGAGTAGAAGTCGACCGTGCGTTCCATGTCCGACGACACCAGCGCCAGATGGTTGATGCCGCCCAGTTCGAACTCGGTGTTCATGGAACCTCCTTGCGGCGGGAGTGCGCCGCGGAAGTTGACTTGACAGTCATATCAACTTGCCTGATGCTCGATTACCGTTCCCCGGCCTGTCAACCCCCGGCGAGAGGAACCACGGCGATGCCCAGCGGCGACGATCCCGGCGGCCGGCCGCTCACCGAGCGCGGCGCCCGGACCAGGGAGCGCCTGCTCGCCGCCGCCCGCGAGGTGTTCGAGGAGCGCGGCTTCCTGGAGACCCGGGTCACGCACATCACCCGGCACGCGGGCGTCGCCTACGGCTCCTTCTACACCTACTTCCCCACGAAGGAAGCGGTGTTCCTGGAGGTCGCCGACCGGCTGTTCGAGGAGATGACCGACCACGCGCTCGTGCCGTCCGCGGGGCCGGGCCCCGCCGACCGGGTCCGCCGCGCCAACCGCGCCTACTACGAGGCCTACCTGCGCAACGCCCGGATGATGGCGATCATCGAGCAGGTCGCCACGTTCAACGAGGAGTTCCAGGAGCTGCGGCGCAAGCACCGGGCCTCCTCGGTGGGACGTTCCGCGCGGGTGATCGCGCGCTGGCAGCGGGAGGGGCTCGTCCCGTCCGACATCGACGCGGAGACGGCGGCGGGCGCCCTCGCCACGATGGTCGACCACTCCCTGTACTTGTGGATCGTCCAGGGCAGCGATCCGCGGGGCGCCGAACGCCTCCTGGAGACCCTGGACACCCTCAGCGTCCGCGCCCTCGGCCTGCCCGACTAGGAGAGCCATGGAACCGACCCGCGACCTCGCCGCCGCGCTGGCGGAGCGGCTCGGCGCGCAGGTCACCGGGCTGCGCCGGCTGTCCGGCGGCGCCAGCCGGGAGACCTGGGCCTTCGACGCGGACGGCCGTCCGCTCGTGCTGCGCCGCGACCCGCCGGGCTCCCTCGACCCCACCGCGATGGGCCGCGAGGCCGGCCTGCTCGCCTCGGCCGCGGCGGCCGGCGTCCCGGTCCCCCGGCCGGCCGATCACGGCGGCGACCTGGACGGCGCCCCCTACATGGTCATGGAGCGGCTCGCCGGGGAGACGATCCCGCGGCGGCTCCTGCGCGACGAGCGCTTCGCGGGCGTCCGCCCCGGCCTGGCGCGCGAGCTGGGCGGCATCCTGGCCCGGCTGCACACGATGTCGCCCGTTCCGGGGCTGCCCGACGACGACGCCCTCGCCGCGCTCACCGAGCACTACGCGGCGTTCGAGGCCCGTCCGGCCGTGGAGCTGGCGCTGCGCTGGCTGGAGGAGCACCGTCCCGCGCCCCGCGCCCGGACGGTCGTCCACGGCGACTTCCGCAACGGGAACCTGATGATCTCCCCCGGCGGCGTGACCGGCGTCCTGGACTGGGAGCTCACCCACCTCGGCGACCCGGCCGAAGACCTCGGCTGGCTCTGCGTGAAGGCGTGGCGGTTCGGCTCCCCGCACCCGGCCGGCGGCTTCGGGACGCGTGAGGACCTCCTCTCCGGCTACGCCGCCGCCGGGGGCACGCCGCCCACGCTCGAAGAACTCCACTGGTGGGAGGTCTACGGCACCCTCCGCTGGACGATCCTGTGCCGCCACCAGGCCGAGCGGTTCCTCAGCGGCTCCGACCCGTCGATCGAGTACGCCGTCCTCGGCCGGAAGGTCTGCGAGCAGGAGCACGACCTGCTCCTGGCGCTGGGACTGACGGAGCCGACGACTGTCGAGGATCCGTTGGAGAGCGCGGCCACACCGGACAACGCACCCCATGACCGGCCGGGCGCGCACGCTCTCATCGACGCCGTGGGGGCGTTCCTCGCGCAGGCCGAACAGCCCGACGACCGGCTCCGCTTCCATGCCCGCGTGGCCGCGTCCGCTCTCCGCATGGCCCGCAGGGAGCTCCTCCTCGGCGGCGCCCACAGGATCGCCCATCAGAACAGGCTGAAGGCCCTCGGATGCGCGACCGACCCCGAACTCGCGGAGGCCATCCGGACGAGCGCTCTCGACGACCGGATGGACGAGGTCGTGGCCGCGGTACGAGCCTCGGTGACCGACAAGCTGACGGTCGCGAACCCCCGCCACCTCGCCGTCCCCGGCGGCTGACGGCCCCGGCGGCTGACCGCCCTCGAACGGCGGCGAGCCACCGGCCCGGAGGACCGGTGGCTCGCGCTCAGGGCGATGCGGACCGTCTAGCAGTACTTCGAGGACCCCGTCCGACCCCATGAGCACTTGTCCGCCACCCGGCCATTGGAGTAGAGGAGGTACGCGGTGTCACCGGTGTTGTTCCACACGTACCACTTGCGGCCCCAGTAGCGGTGCGTCGCGCTGTTGGAGCCCCTGCCGGTGTGGATGTAGACCGACTTGCGGCCCTTCAAGGTGAAGGAACCGAAGGTGTACGTGTACCCGGTCTTGTCGCGGACCTTGACCCCCTTCAAGCTCTTGGACGTCCTGGACGTGTTGAACAGCTGCACCCACTCGCCGTTCAGCGACGTGTTCGACCCTTTGTCGCTGCCGGGCGAGTCGTAGTACACCCGGTAGATCTGCACGGCGCTCGCGGCCTCCGCCGGCGTCGCCACCAGCACCCCGCCCGCCACCGCGACGGCGGCGGCCCCCGCAACGAGAAGCTTCCTCACCCCTGGACTTCCTTCCGATCGATGAATCCATAGATGTACCGGTATTCACCGACCTGTGGGGGGTTGTGGCCATGTCCGGGCCGGGCGCCAACCGCGGCCCCGGGCCGCGCGTCCCACTTACCGCGTTGTCCCAGGTGGTCCGGGTAAACACGGGGTTCTCAGGACTCCTCGGGATCGCGGCCGACCGCGTGCCGACCGCCGTCCACGGGCACCACGGCGCCGTTGACGAAGCTCGCCTCGTCCGAGAGCAGATAGGCGACCGCGGCGGCCACCTCGTCCGGCCGCCCCACCCGCCCGACCGGATGGAGCAGGCGCATCTCCTCCTCGATCCGCGCGGCCTCCCCGGGCTCCTGCCGCCGGAGGAAGCCCTCGTACCGCTCGGTCGTGATCGACCCGAGCGCGACGACGTTCGTCCGGACGCCGCGGGGCCCGTAGTCGACGGCCAGCGCGCGGCTCAGCCCCTCCACCGCCGCCTTCGCCGTGGCGTAGGGCAGCGAGCCGCGCACCGGGCGCTGCGCCTGATGCGACGAGACGTTGACGATGGCGCCGCCCGTCCCCGCGTCCAAGAAGCGCCGGACGGCGGTCACGGACCCCACCACCGCCGGGTCGAAGTTCAGCGCCACGAGACCGAGCAGCTCCCTCGGGGACGGATCGGCGGCGTCCCGGAACACCGCCGCGTTGTTGACCCACCCGGCGAGCGTCCCCGCCTCCTGCGCCGCGTCGGCGGCCCGCTCCGCGACCTCCTCGTCCGCCGCGCTCCCCACGACCGCCGTCACGTCCGCCCGGTCCCGCGCCCAGCCGAGCGCCGCCGCGTCCGTCTCGATGACGACGACATGCCCGCCGTCCGCCGCCAGCCGCTCCACGATCGCCCGCCCGACGCCGCGCCCGCCGCCGGTCACCACGTAAGCCCGCTCCACGCCGCTCCTTCCCCTCGACCACCTCCATGATCGCCCGTCCTCCGGCGCGAGGGCCGCGACGGACGTCCGGGCCCGAGCGGCCCGGGGTACGGCGGGCCCCCTCGGACGTTTCCGCTGATGCGGTCCACGTCCGGCACTCTCCGCGATAGGTTCGCTACGTTCCGGAATGGATCGCGTTGAACCGGAGGGGCCATGCACGCCCGGGACTCGTTGGACCCGTCACGCTCGATGCGGCATTTCATCGCGGTTCATCTGCGCCGCTACCGCGAAGCGAGCGGCATGTCGGGGCAGGCCCTGGGCGACGCCCTCGACTGCGACCGCTCGACCGTCTCCAGGTACGAGTCCGCGACGCTTCGCCTGAAGCCGTCCCACGCCGAGACCGTCGACCGCCTCTGGAACACCGGCGGGATGTTCACGAACCTGGTCGGCTTCGCGGGCGTGGCGGACGAGGGCGACTGGCTCTCGTCCCTCGCCGAGTTCGAGCGGCGCGCGTCCCGGATCCGCAGCTGGGAGCCCACGGTGATCCCCGGCCTCCTCCAGACTCCGGACTACGCCAAGGCGGCGCTGGCGGCCGGGTCGGGCGGCGATACGGACGCCGACCTGGAACGACGCATGGCGCGCAGGTCCGCCGTCTTCGACCGGGGGGCACCGCCCCGGGTGACCGCGTTCCTGAACTGGGCCGCCCTGGCGCAACTGGTCGGCTCGCGCGAGATCATGCGCGACCAGCTCACCCACCTGCTGGCGCTCGGCGAACTGCCGCACGTCACCATCCGCGTGGTCGAGAACCAGGCGGGAGCCCATCCGGGCCTCGACGGACCGATCACCGTCCTCACGGTGGACGAGCGCGATCTCGCTTATCACGAGGCGACGACGCGGGGACGGTTCCTGATGGAGCCGCTCGCCGTACAGGAAGTCATCATGAAATACGACTCGATCAGCGACATCGCCACTCCGGTCGGCCCTTCCAGGCTTCTCCTCGAGGCCGAACGGGAGAGATGGACGTGACCTTCGGAGCGATATCCGGGGCGAACACATGTCGCACCAAGCCAGAGGGGCATCGGGCACGGGTCCGGTGAACTGATGTCGCGACTTCCAAGCTATTCGTTTCCGCACGGACGAGACCTCGCACGGCACGCGGTTCACGGCCTCGCTGAAAGTTTTTCACCGTCCGAGCGCCCGGACAGGACCAAGTACCGTCCCCGCGACCTGGACCGACTCGCACCGTCGCCCATAAAGGTCCCGCTGGCGGGACCTTTTTCGGATGCGCCGTAAATCGCACCGCGCCAGTATCCAGTATCGAATGGCATAAGTCGAGTCATGGCGGGACCGGCGGGACCGGCGGAACCGTCCACCTGTGGCCGCCCGTAAGAGCAATTCGAAAGAAGCGCCCATCTGCGATACGTGTTGAGATGAACAAGGTCCCCGTCATCTCGTGGAAGGTGATCGCCGGTGGCGAACGTACTGGAAGAACGCGGCGGGCTGCGGTCGGTGGTGCATTTGCTCAACACGCGTCACCACCGCGCGGCCCTGAACGTCTACGCATTCATCGTCATCGCCCACTGGGCCGAGCACGTCGTCCAGGCCATCCAGATCTGGGTGCTCGGCTGGCCGGTGCCCGAGGCGCGCGGAGTGCTGGGCGTGCCGTTCCCGTGGCTGGTCACCTCGGAGTGGATGCACTACGGCTACGCGCTGATCATGCTGATCGGGCTCGCCCTGCTGCTGCCCGGGTTCACCGGACGGGCCCGCACCTGGTGGGCGATCTCCCTCGGCATCCAGGTCTGGCACCACTTCGAGCACCTTCTGCTGCTGGTGCAGGCCATGTCCGACTCCAACATCGCCGGACGCCCCGCGCCCACGAGCATCATCCAGCTCCTGGTGCCGCGCGTGGAGCTGCACCTGTTCTACAACACGCTCGTCACCATCCCCATGGTGGTGGCGATGTACCTGCACCGCAGGCCGAACGAGTCCGAGCGCGAGGCCCTGCGCTGCTCGTGCGCCGCGCCGCTCCAGCGCCGGCCCGTCCCCGAAGCGGTGTGACGGCCGGTGACTCTCGAAGAGTCACGGACCGCGCCGTCCCGGCGCACGCGGGGCGTCTCGCCGTTCGGCGTGCTCATGGCGGTGTTCGGCCTGGTCCTGGTGTACCTGGTGATACCCAACGCCGGGCCCGTGCTGCGCGCGTCGCAGGCCGGCAAGGGCACGCCCGGCGTCTTCACCGCGCGCGAGCGGAGCTGCATCCGGCACCCCGGCCACGAGGCGTGCACGCTGCGCGGGGCCTTCCGCTCCGACGACGGCTCGGTGGAACGTCCCACCGTGGCCCTGTACGGCAGCGGCAAGGGCCTGCGCGAGGGGGGAACCGCCCGCGCCCGGGACGTCGGCCGCTCGGGGACGGTGTACCTGCGGGACGCGTCCCACGAATGGATCATGAATGTGCTGCTGCTGGCGGCCGGGGGGCTGCTGGTCTTCGCCGGCCTGCGCCGGCTGCCGGCGCGCGCTGGGCGGCGGGCCGGATCGCCCGTTGAGGACGAGTGAGCGGGAGGCGGCCTCTCGCGGCGGGCGACCCGCGCGGGCAGGCGTCAGGCGGCTGAGGACTCGCAGAGTTCGACGATCCGCTCGCAGGCCTCGGTGATGTCGGTGACCGGGAGGCCGCCGGTCTGTCCGGAGCCGGTGCGCCATCGGAACCTGGCCGACTCGCACCAGACGGTCAGGCCGCGGCCGTCGGTCAGGGCGGCCTCGCCCGCGTCCTCCGCGGGCTGGAAGTGGCCGAGGCCCCGCTGCACGAGCAGGGTCTGGAGGTCCTTGGTGGCGTAGGGGCCCTCGACCCTCCACACGTCGCGGCGGCGGACGGGGTGCGGCAGCGGCAGGGCGAACCAGGTCGCCTTGCCGCGGACCGCGGGCGTCCGCAGCCGCGACCGCGACGGGTGGTGGCCCCACCGTCCCCGCGTCAACAGCTCGACGATCTTCAGGCCGCGGCCGTGGTCGGACCGGTGGGGGGCGGTGCCGCAGGGGCGCCAGTCCCTGTGGGTGTCGAACGCCTTGACGACCAGTTCGTCGCGGCCGTGGCCGTGGGCGCGCTGGTAGACCCAGAGTTCGGCGGCCGTGGAGCCCTGCTGCGGCAAGGCGTGCTGCAGGACGTTCGTGGCGAGCTCGCTGACCATGAGCTTGATGTCGTGGACGTCCTGGACGGACAGCCCGAGCGCCGAAAGAAGGGCCGTGACGTGGGAGCGGGCGACGTGGGCGATGGAGTCGTCGGCGGGCAGGGGCAGTGCCGCGCAGCCGCCGTCCTCCAGTCTCCAGGGGATCTCGCACATCGTCGCGGCCTTCGTCATGGCGCCCACCTCGGGGTTGCGGAGACATTCCCATTCAGACAATCGCGACATGAGCCTTTTGCTTCGCGAGTCGCTATGTGTGAATCACAGATGTAGCCTCGCACATCTTCCGCCGCCCGGCCCGCATCATGGCAAGAAAGTTGCATCTGCGAGTGAGACGTTCACACATACGCCCAAATAGGCTCATAACGCCCTCGCCACCGCGTCCCCTGCGCGTACCGGCGGGTACCGGGACGGGCCGCCCCGCGCGCTGTAGCGTGGTCGGCGCCTGAGAGAGGGCCGCACACATGAAAGATCCCCCAGGGGTGCGGCCCTGGGGGATCTCGTGTGCGGCCCGGCCTCAGCGGTCGTAACGGCCCGCCCGCACGTCGTCGAGGAACGCGGCGAGCACGGACCGGGAGACCACGTGCGCCCCGGCCTCCGGTGTCCTGCTGTCGCGCAGCGCCGCGGCCGTGTCGAGATCGGCGACCTCGACACAGCCCCCGTTGCTGCTGGCGCTGGCGGTCGCCTTGACCCACCGTGCCTGAGAGAGGTCCATGTCGGTGCTACTCCAGGGTTGAGATCACTTTCCTCAGATGCTCCGCGGTGTCGGCGGGACTGAGCGCCGCCTGGCGGATCTGCTCGAAGATCTCGTCATACGCCTCCACGTCGTCGGGAGTGTCGATCTCCTGGACGTCCGCGTCGTTCTCGAGGAAGACCATGGGCGGCTCACCGCCGGGGAACCGGAAGATGTTGACCAGCGTGGACATGCCCGGATGCATCCCGTCGGCGAGGCTCAGCAGCCTCAGCTCCACGTTCGGACGCTCGGACACGGCGAGAAGGTGGGCGAACTGGGTGCGCCGGTCGCCCGGATCCCCCCACTCGTACAGCAGGGCCGCCTCGGTGATGACCGCGGTCAGCTCCGGCGCCGTCCCGTCCCCGCGGTCGAGGATCTGCTGCCGGCGCAGCCGCGCCCGCATCGCGCGCTCCCGCCACTCGGGCGTCCTCGTCCCGACCGACAGCAGCGCCTGCATGTACGGCAGGGTCTGCAGGAGCCCCGGCAGGACCAGTGGCATGACCACCCGGATGCTCGACGCGTCGCTCTCGAAGCCCGCGAACTCGTTGTCGAACACCTCGGGGTAGTCACGCCACCAGGCCCGCTGCCGGGCGCGGCCCGCCAGTTCCTCCAGCTCGTCGAGATCGCTGCCCTCGTAGATGCGCGCGAGGTCGCGGATGTCGCTGAGCTCGGGCCGTACCCAGTTGTTGGCCTCGAACCGGCCGACCTTCCCCCGTCCCCAGTTCAGCCGGTCGCAGACCTGGTTGGCCGTGTATCCGGCCTCGACGCGCAGCTCTCTCAAGCGGCGTGCCAGCCCCCGCTTGGCGATGGTGGCCCCGTAAGCGTCGCTCACCGGCGCCACCTCCCTCGACCTACGGCCGGCATCAGCATACGCCTTCCGAATTTGTGAATCACAGATTTGGCCGGTTCAGGAAACGGCGTGGTCGAACTCCCCTTTCCGTACCCCGTCGAGGAAACAGGCCCACTCGTGCTCGTCGAACACCGAGATCAGTTCCCCGGACGTGCGCAGCAGCGTCCACTCGCCGGCGAAGGCGACCTCGATGGCGCCCTCGTCGGTCCGCGAGCGCCGCCACTCCAGGGCGCCGGGGTCGATGCCCAGCTCCTCGACGGACGGCTTCCTCACCCTTCCCTCCTCGCGACCGCGCAGTACGCCCACCGCGAGCCGTCACTGTCGGCCGCGTCGGGGTCCTCCGCGCCCCATTCACCGATATAGCAGACCTTCGCCGCCGCCCCCTCCCACGGCGGGACGATCTCCATACCGGTGAAGAAGCGCTCGACCTCCGCACGCGTCCGCAGATGGACGCTCGCGGTGGACCTGGCGTACACGTCCCTGACCGTGCCGACCGCCCGGTCGGCCTGCCGGTCGCCGGTGCCGGCGGACAGCACCAGGTAGCTGCCGGGCGCGAGCCGGTCCATGTACCGCCGGACGACGCCCCACGGGTCATCCGCGTCCGGGATGAAGTGGACCAGCGCCACGACCAGCAGCGCGACGGGCTTGGTCAGGTCGATCATCCCGGCGGTGACCTCGTGCCCGAGGATCCCGTCCGGGTCGCGGAAGTCGGCGGTGATGAACGCCGTCCCCGTGGACCCCGCCAGCAGCTTCTCGGCGTGGGCCCGCACCATCGGGTCGTTGTCGGCGTAGAGGACGCTCGCGTCGGGAGCGACCGCCTGGGCGGCGTCGTGCGTGTTGTTCATCGTCGGCAGGCCCGCGCCCACGTCGATGAACTGCCGGACACCGCGCTCGGCCAGCCACCGCACCGAGCGCTGCAGGAAGCCGCGGTTCGCCCACGCCGCGTCCCCGGCCTCCGGCATGTTCGCCAGCACCTTCTCCGCCGCCGCGCGGTCCACCTCGAAGTTGTCGGTGCCGCCCAGGTAGTAGTCGTACATCCGGGCCGGGGTCGGGACCGCGGTATCCACTCCGGGGGGAGCCTGCTCGGTGTCGCTCACCCACGCTCCTTGCCGCAACTTGTGATGCACGAATTATGAAGCAAGGGTCGGCCTTCCCGGGTCGCTTCCGCAAGGGTTCCCGGGCTCCCCGACCGCGCCCGCGGGGTTCACCTTTCCTTCGAAGGGCATGACCGGCCAAAAGGGGGAAAGGCATGAAAACAGAATCTGATCTCGCGCTCCGCCAACTTTCGATGCAGTTCGTCGGCAACGCGACGACGCTGCTGCGCTGCGGACCGTTCACCCTGCTCACCGACCCCAACTTCCTGCACCGCGGCCAGCGGGCCTACCTCGGGTTCGGGCTGTCCTCCCGGCGCCTCACCGAACCCGCCCTCCAGGCCGGCGACCTTCCGCGCCTGGACGCCGTCGTCCTGTCCCACCTGCACGGCGACCACTGGGACCGGATCGCCCGCGCGAAGCTCGACCGGGGGCTGCCCATCGTCACCACGCCCCACGCGGCCCGGCGCCTCCAGGGCTGGCACCGCTTCCGCCACGCGGTCGGCCTGCGCACCTGGGAGTCGCACACCCTCGTCAAGGACGGCGCGCTGCTGCGCATCACGTCCATGCCGGGCCGGCACGCCCCGGGCCCCGTCCAGTGGCTGCTGCCGCCGGTCATGGGCAGCCTCCTGGAGTTCGGCCCCGCGGACGGCGACGTGCTGTTCCGCCTCTACATCACCGGCGACACCCTGATGTTCGACGGCATCCAGCAGATCGCACGGCGCAACCCCGACATCGATCTGGCCGTGCTCCACCTGGGCGGCACCACCCTGCCCGGCGGCCTCGTGGTCACCATGGACGGCGCCCAGGGCGCGGACCTCGTCGAGACGATCCGCCCGGCGAACGCGGTGCCGGTCCACTACAACGACTACACCGTCATGAAGTCGCCCCTGGACGACTTCCGGCGCGAGTTGGAGCGGCGTGGACTGTCCGACCGGGCCACGTATGTCGCGCCTGGGGAGACCCGCGCCTTCGGTCACCCGTGACTCCCGGTACATCCGCTGTGAGCTGGGCAGATACCTCAGAGAACCTACGGTTGGACAGGACATGTTCGAGATCGAGGACATCCGCCAATGGCGCGGCCGGGACGTGATCGACCCGTCCGGGAGCAAGATCGGGCCCCTGGAGGCCGTCTACGTCGACACGCTCACCGACCAGCCGTCCTTCGCCACGGTCCGGGTGGGCCTGCCGACCCGGCAGCGCCTGGTCTTCGTGCCGCTGGCCGGATGCACGCTGGGCCCGGACCACCTCCGCGTCGCGCACGACAAGAAACAGGTCAAGGGCGCTCCGGGGATCGACACCAACGGCGAGCTGTTCGCCGAAGCCGAACCCGAGCTCTTCGCCTACTACAGGCTGCCCTACAGGGCCGCGCCGGACGAGCGGCTCCTCGCCCGCCGCTGACCTCCCGCCCGGCGCTAGCGCCCGTCGAGCAGGGGGCGGCGCGGGTCCCACTCGGTCCCGTCGCGCAGGTCGCGGCGGCGGCGCGCGATGCCCGACAGCGCCTCCAGCACGACGCGGTTGGCCAGGGCCGAGGTGATGTCGGCGTTGTCGTAGGGCGGGGAGACCTCCACGACGTCGACCCCGGCGACCGGCAGCTCGTAGGTGACGCGCCGGACCGCGTCCAGTAGCTCGCGCCCGGTCAGCCCGCCGGGCTCGGGTGTGCCGGTGCCGGGGGCGTGGCCCGGGTCGCACACGTCGATGTCGACCGACAGGAACACTCCGTCGCACTCGTCGGTGGCGGTCGCGAACGCCTCCGTCAGGCACTCGTCCAGGCCGCGGGCGACGATCTCGGACATCTCGTAGGAGCGCATGCCCTGCGCGGCCATCCACTCCAGCGTCTCGGGACCCGGCCAGTACCCGCGCAGGCCCAGCTGCAGGAACCGGTCGCCGCGCACCGCCCCGGACTCGATCAGCCGCCGCATCGGCTGCCCGTGCCCGACCAGCGAGCCGAGGTTCACGTCGCCCGTGTCGGCGTGCGCGTCGAAGTGGACCATCGAGACCCGCCCGGCGCCCAGATGCTCGGCCACGCCGGCGGCGTCGGGCCACGCGATCGTGTGGTCGCCGCCGAGGACGAGCGGGATCGTCCCGGTACGGGCGACCGCGTACACCACCTCCTGAAGTGATCGGACGGAACGCTCGGCGTCCCCGGAGTACATCTCGACGTCGCCGGCGTCGTGGACCGTGAGGTCGCCCCGGAGCCCGTCCACCCGCAGGGCCAGGGAGGGGCGCGAGCCGTCGTGGGGCAGGTAGCAGGACTGCCGGATGTACTGCGGGCCGAAGCGGGTCCCCGGCCGGTGGGACGTGCCGCCGTCGAACGGCGCACCGATGATGACCACGTCGGCGTCCTCGTACGTGGACGGGTCCGACCAGGTGCAGCGCGGCACCCCGAGGAACGTGATGTCGGGGCCGTACTGCGAACCGTACCTTCCGGGCATTCGCCACCTCCACCGTCTCTCTTCCCCCACCGGGCCCGTCCGATGTGCGGACGGCCCCGCCCCGGACGAATCCCGGGACGGGGCCGCCGCGACGCGCGTCAGCCGCCGATGCCGGAGCCCTCCGCGGCCGCGGTGATCGCCGCCGCGTCCTCGGGCAGCAGGTGGCCGGCGCTCACCGACGCCTGCGCCGCCGCCCGGACCTTGGCCACGTAGTCGGCGTGCGTCGGGTACAGCGCGCTGAGCACGGGCTCCGCCGTCCACGGAAGGGACGGATCGGACGGGTCGCCCGAGTCGTGCCGGTCCCAGGGATCGGCGCCGCCGTTCCAGGGGTCGCGGGCGCCGTAGAGGCCGCAGAAGACGCCGCTGCTGCCCGAGGTGTCACGCAAACCGGTCAGCGTCCGGGTCGGCACCGTGACGTCCGGCAGCCGGACTCCCCCGGTCGCCAGCCCGGTGCGCGGGTCGCGCAGGACCGTGTCGAGCGGCGCCCCGCCGGCCGGCCGCGCCCCGCCCCGCGCCCACGCGTCCAGTCCGCGGAGCGCCGCGTTCATCGAGTAGTGCCCGGGCCCGTCGTTGAACGGGGCCGATCCGGCGGCGCAGCCCGCCTCCGGCACGGCCGAGCCCGCCGACTTCTTCAGCGTCGGCTGACCCAGGTCGTACGCCCACTGGTCACCGTGCGAGGTGCCGGCCAGCTCCCAGTGCACGACCCGGTCGGTGTCCGGCTGCCGCGCGGCCGCCGCCAGCGGGACGTCGGTCTCGGTCAGGACCACGAACGTGGGAACGGTCAGGTCCGTCCGGATGCGGGAGGGGTTCGGCATCCACAGGGTGTCGGACAGCTCGCCGCTGATGGGGGCCCCGACCGCGCCGTTGCTGTGGATCATGAAGCCGTCGTAGACCCGCGACACCGGCTGGACGGCATTGGCGTAGGTGGTCATGAGCCCGGCGGACTGCGACTCCCCGTCCGCCAGCAGCGTCCGCACCGCCAGCCCGCCGAGCGGGTCGGGGCCGTCCGGGCTTCGCAGCGCCTGCCCGGCCTGGGAGAAGATGTCGTAGGAGAAGGCGTCCCCGGGGTGGACGAGGCCGCCGTAGCGTGCCGGGTCCCACCCCTTGAGCCCGCGGATCTCCCCGAGGCCGCCGTTGACGCCGACCGACTGCGCGGAGACGCCGACCCACGCGTACCCCTTGCGCAGCAGTTCGTCCCGCGCGAACCAGTAGTCCGGGGAGAGCTCAAGCTGACCGCTGACGTTGAGCCACTCGACCACGACGGTCCCGTTGAACTTCGCCGGGTCGGAGGGGCGCCGCACCAGGAGCCTGGTCTTGTAGGGGGCCTGCCCGGACGCCCGCACGTCCCACCGGCCGTTCGACGTCCACAGGCCCGACTTGGCGTACGAGGTCGCGGTGCCGGTGATGAAGTACTCGTTCTCGGTGTACCCGAACGACCCGAGATCCTCGGCCGCCGCCAGGAACGGGAAGCCGTGGGCGCCCGGCGGCGGGACGGTGACCACGGGCCCGGGGGCCGCGGCCAGGGCGGGCGGCGAGGCGCTCAGCAGGGCGGCGAGCAGCCCCGCTCCCGTCGCCGCGGCGGCGGCCCGCCGCCAGGGAACCCGCAGGGAGAAACGCACGGTGACCTCCACGATGTCAGGGGGCCACAGTGTCCGCCGCCCGTCCCGTCCTCCACATCGCGTGAATCACCGGTCGTCGGAAACGGCGCTGCCCCGTCCGGAACCCGGACGGGGCGGCGCCGTTCTCCGTGTTACCAGCGGTACCAGCGACCGCGCTTGCCGGACGGGCCGGCGCTGCGGAGCACGAAGCCGAGCAGCCACAGGATCAGGACGATCGCGGCCACCACCCACAGGATCTTGAGCGTGAAGCCGACGCCGAACAGGATCAGTGCCAGCAGGAGCACCAGGATCATCAGCCAAGGCATTGGGGGTCCTCCTCGAAGGTCTGCCGTTGGTTCGTTCGGGCCGATTTGTCCCCGGCAATTGAAGCTTGATGCACGACAAAGGTCTCATTTCGGACACGCAGCGAAATGGTCCGGGAGGCAGCCCCCGGAAACCCGCCCGTTCCCGACCACCGCCGTCGTCCGGGTCAGCTCGCGGGCCTCCGACCGGCCGCGATGCCGTCCACGGCCGCTTCGGGGGCACCGGAGCCGCTGACCCTGAAGGGCTCCGCCGACTGCTCCGCCGGTGGCCGTCTCAAAACTCGTTGAGGGGTTCCGCCTGATATCCCTGGTGGAGCAGGTCCCGGAAGCGCGGGGCTTCGGGGACGGGGGTCTCGCCGATCTGGTGGACCGCGACTCCCGGGGTCCAGGAGTTCATGACCACTGCTCCGGCCAGGTCCGGCAGGTCGGCGGGGGTGACCTGCCGGACGCGCTGGGGGACGCCGAGGCGGTCCAGTTGCCGGCGGACGATGCCCATCGTGGTGCCGACCAGCATCTCGGCCTCGGGCCACACCACGGCGTCGCCGTCCCAGAAGGCCAGGTTCCAGATCGTCGCCTCGCTGAGACGCCCCCGGCGGTCCACGAAGGCGGCGTCGTCGAAGCCGTCCCGGACGGCCCGCCGCATGAGGTGGGTCTTGGCGACCTCTCCGACGTGCTTCACGGAGGGCAGGAACCGGTCGTACTCGGCCGTCGCCAGCCTCAGCGGCCCCGCCGGACCGGACGCGGGCGGCCCCGTCCGGACCAGCACCTCGGGCTCCGCCCGCTCCCCGCCCGCGGTGAACTCCCCCGGAGACGAGTACATGGTGGCCGTCAGCGAGACGTCCGCGGGCCCCGCCTCCACCGCCGCGCGCAGGAAGGACCGCACCCGCTCGTCCGGCAGCGCCCTGCCGAACAGCTCCATCGAGGCGGACCGCAGCCTCTTCAGATGGAGGTCGAGCCCCCGGACCTTGCCGCCGCGCACCTGCATGGCGGTGAAGTGCGCATAGCCCGCGAAGGCGAGCGGCGCGAGCTCGTCGGCGGTCGCCGCGCGGCCATCGCGTTGGACGACGAAGGTGGTCATGTGCTTCTCCAGCAGTGCGGAACGATTGCTCTCAGGGCGACGTTAGGCATTCACACTGGTGAGAAGGTCAACCGAGGACGGTGACATGCTGATCGGGGAGTTGTCCCGGCGGACGGGGGTCAGCTCGCGGCTCCTGCGGTACTACGAGGAGCAGGGCCTGCTCCAGGCCGAGCGCGCCTCGAACGGCTACCGCCACTACGGCGACGACGCCGTGCTGACCGTGCGGAAGATCCGTGTCCTGCTGGACGCGGGCCTGTCCTCCGGGGTGATCCGGCAGGTTCTTCCCTGCACCCGCAGCGAGAACCCGGACTTCGACTGGTGCGCGGACATCCGCGACCTCCTCGACAACGAGATCGCGGCGCTGAACGCGCGCATCGAGGACCTCCAACGCAACCAGCAGGCCCTCACCGGATTCCTCACCCCACGCACCCCAGCCGAGTAGCCGCCGGACCGGAGGCGAAACTCCTCGTCCATGACTTCCGGCCGCGAGGACGGTCCGGCTTCTCAGGCGACCAGTGGAGTGGTTCGTGGCGGGCCGTCCGCCCTGATGCGGACGACCCGCCGCGCCGCTTCTCCGCACATCGCGCTGGGGCGGTTACGAGGCCGGGGTCCGGGCGAGGAGGCGGCGGGTCCTTCGGTGGTGGGCGCCCTCGTCGGCCATGTCGGACTGGCCGCCCGGCGGCGGGACGCGGACCTCGATGCGTCCGTTCTGGATCCGCGCCTCGTAGGACGGTTGCGGTGCGCTGGCCGGGCCGCGCTCGATGCCGCCGTCGTCGAGGCGGAACGTGCTGCCGTGCCACGGGCAGGTGACGCAGCCGTTCTCGACCGTCCCCTCGCCCAGCGGGCCGCCCAGGTGGGTGCAGGTGGCGGCGATGGCGTGCAGCTTCGTGGCCGTCCGGTAGAGCAGGATCTGGACGCCGTCCGCGTCCGCCGTACGGTGCTCGCCCTCGGCCAGTTCGGACGCGGCCAGCACCGGGGTCCACTCCTCCGGGCCCTGCTGCCACGCGGTGCGGTTGACGTTGACGCCCCTGGTGAAGGTCAGGTGACCGCCGAGATAAGCGCTGATACCCATCGCCGCCATGCCGGCGAACCGCAGGGCCTTGGCCCTGCGGGAACGCGCGCCGAGGGACGCCGCGTACAGCGCGAGCGCCACCGTGTTGGCGCCGGCGTGGACGAGCCCCACCCGGCGCTCCGCCCCCAGGGTGTCGGCCCAGTCGTTGAGCCCGGTGAGGGCGGTGGGCACGGCCGCGACCACTCCCGCCGCCGTCAGCAGGCCGGCGGCCGGTTCGGCGTCGGGTCCCCCGGCGACGTCCAGCAGCCCGGCCATGCTCCACGCGCCGATCACCACGTCCGTCAGCACCGGGTGCAGCGGGTGCCCCGTATTGGTCCCGCTGAGCAGGTTGCGGACGATGCGCGGCTGAATGGCCCGTTGGACCGCGGAACTGACCGGTTCGGCGACCTTGTCCAAGGCCTCCGCGTTCTCCAGCCGGTGGACCGCCCTGTGCGGCATGCTCATAACGCCCTCCCCCAGACACGACTACACGTTCGCTCCCTATCCCCCAAAGCCCCCCTGAAACCGTCCGCTTGCACCGCGGGCGACATCGTGGCGTTCCGGACCTTGCTCCTGGCGGTAGATTCCTATAGTGGACAAACGTCCACTATGCTGGATGGCGGCCGATCAGATGGCGGGGAGGCTGGATGATGCTGCGCTTCGAGCTCGACGACCTCGGCCGGCCGGAGGTCCGCCGGCTGCTGGAAGAGCACCTGGCCGACATGTACGCGACATCGCCGCCCGAATCGATCCACGCGCTGGACCTGGACGGGCTGCGCGGCCCGGCGATCGCGTTCTGGTCGGCCTGGGAGGGGCCGGAGCTGCGCGGATGCGGCGCGCTCAAGGACCTCGGCGATGGCGACGTCGAACTGAAGTCCATGCGCACCGCGGTGGCCGCGCGGGGGGCGGGGATCGGATCGGCCATCCTCCGGCACCTGCTGGCCGTCGCGGCCGAGCGCGGTCACCGGCGGGTCCTCCTGGAGACGGGAAGCCAGGAGTTCTTCGCGCCGGCCCGGCGGCTCTACGCGCGGCACGGCTTCACCCCGTGCGAACCGTTCGCCGACTACGTGCACGACCCCAACAGCGTCTTCATGGAGTTGCGGCTCGACGCCGAGGCCGGTCCCGAGGTGACGGCGTGTCCACTCTGATGGAGGAACCGAACGTCCTCGGGCGGCGCGTCAAGGCGGAGCGCGCGCGGCGCGGCTGGTCGCTGGCCCGGCTCGCCGACGCCTCAGGGGTGTCCCGAGCGATGATCAGCAAGGTCGAGCGGGGCCAGAGCAGCCCGACCGCCGCCCTCCTCGGCAAGCTGTCCGCCGCCCTGGAACTGAGCATGACCGAGATGCTGTCGCCGGAGGACGGCCCCGCGCCCGGCCAGGTGCGGCGCGCGGCCGACATCCCCGACTGGACCGACCCCGGAACCGGCTACCTGCGACGGCAGATCTCAGGGCCCGGCTTCCCCGCCGACGTCACCGAGATCGTGCTGCCCGCAGGCGCCCGGGTGCCCATGCCGGCGGCGTCCTACGCCTTCATCGCCCAGCTCGTCTGGGTCCTGGACGGCAGGCTGAGCCTCGTCGAGGGGGCGGCCGCACACGTCCTCACCGCGGGTGACACGTTCGAACTCGGCATGCCTCAGGCACGCGAGTTCGTCAACGACGGCACCGGCGAATGCCGTTACCTCGTGGTCGTGACCCGTAAGGCCACAGCCTGAGACGGAGGGGGCGTTCTCCGGACCCCTTTCGCCCGGCCCGCCGCGGCCATCGCGGAAGACCCCGCCATCGGCCCGGGCGAAGCGGCCGTCGCGGAGATTCCGCCCATACCGGCACCGTTTCGGCTTGATCGCTTCCCGCCCCTTTGGCGGTGTACGACCGTCCGTGACCAGGCCCGCAGGCGTCGGCCACCCGGTACTGCCGACGTCCTGGAACGTGGCCGGAAACTGCCACGATTGTTCGGGATCGAGCTGGAACCAAACGGCCGTCACAGGCATCACATAAGGCGAGAAAGGTGCAACGGCACCCCACAGTCCCAGACTGCGGTACCTTGCACGCTCCCCCCATTTCCAAGCATGGAGGAATACATGCGGCGTGTCGCCATAGTGACCGTCCTCTCCGGCGCCCTGGCCGCCGGAGTCCTCGCCGCGGGCCCGGCCGCGCAGGCGGCGGAGACCAAGCCCGCCGACAAGCTCGGCAAGGAGGTGACCAGCACCAGCCAGCAGCCGATCTCCAAGAAGCAGCTCATCTCCGAGGCCCAGAGCATGGGCCAGCCACTGACCGCCAAGGAGAAGGCCTCGGTCCAGGCGGCTACGTACTGCCGCACCATCCAGTACACCCGTGGCCGGAAGGCCTCCAACGGCAAGTGGATCATCGCGGTGACCAGCCGCCTCTACTGGTGCTACAACGGCTACTCCGTCCGCTCCTACCGGGCCAACCTCAAGGCCTACACCTACAACAAGTACAAGTGGGTGTGGAAGGGCTGGGCCGTGAAGAAGGCCACCCACCCCAGCAACTGGGCCTACGTGACGACCTACGCCCAGGGCGCGTTCTACTACACGGGGAACCGCCACACCTACAAGCCGTACATCATCCTCCGCGGCTACAGGAACGGCGCCTACAAGTGGAAGGTCGGCGGCTGAGCCTGCCGGGCCGAAGCGAGACCTCACCGTGAGCCGCCGCTCCATTCGCCGGCATTGGGAAGCCACCGCACCGGGGCCGACCCAGGCGACGGAGCCGGCGCCATGGTGACGAACGCAGATCACGCGGGCTGATTTCACAGGCCGAACACGGCCCGCACAAAGTGATCATCGGAAGCTCCTGGACGGCCGGGTGTGCGCACACCCTGGCCGCCAGGAGCTTTCTGCTGTTCCGCCCCTGAGCGGCCGGCTATGTCGGCGCGTGCGCGCCGCCGGCCCCGGAGGCGCCCTCGGCGGTCTGGTCCGGGCTGCGACGATCCGGGCCCGGCACGGGAGACGACCGCAGTCGATCAGCCAGGAGTCCCTGGAAACGCGGGCACGTCATGATGTCGTCATGTGGGCATTCGCCCTCGATCATGTCGAGCGCGGCCTGCGCACGGGCGATCCGCACCAGCAGCATCTCGCGGTGCCGGACCGTCACCTCGTGGCGCGCCGACGTGGACCGGGCGGCCAGCATCGTCCGGATGTCCGCGAGCCCGAAACCCGCTTCCTTCGCGACCAGGATCGCCGCCACCCGGTGCACGTCGGCGTCGGTGTAGCGGCGGCGGTCGCCCGCGCGGGCCGGCGCCAGCAGCCCCTCGGCCTCCCAGTACCGCAGGACGTGCGCCGGCAGCCCGAACTGCCCCGCCACCTCGCCGATTGACTTCATGTCGACATTAAGTCGCACAATGACGGCCATGTCCAAGCTGCTCACCGTCCTCGACGCCTTCGACGACCTCCCCCAGGCCCGTGAACTGCGAGAACACACCTACGAAGGGCTGGGCCCCGCCGTGGTCGACGTGGGCTGCGGGAGCGGCCGCGCCGTCGGCGAGCTGGCCGCCCGCGGGGCACGGGCCATCGGCGCCGACCTGGACCCCGCCATGATCGAGGTCGCCGCCGAACGCTGGCCCGCGGGCGAGTTCCACGTCGCCGACGCCACCGCGCTGCCCCTGGACGACGGCTCCGTCACCGGTTACCGCGCCGACAAGATCCTGCATGCCCTCGCCGAGCCCGAGCGGGCCGTCGCGGAGGCCCGCCGGGTCCTGGCCGCCAACGGCCGCGCGGTCCTCATCGGCCAGGACTGGGACACGTTCGTCATCGACTCCGACGATCCCGAACTCACCCGTTCGCTCGTCCACTCCCGCGCGGACGCCACGCCGAACCCGCGGGTCGCCCGCCGCTACCGGAACCTCCTGCTGGACAACGGGTTCACCGACGTCACCGTCGACGTCCACACGATCGTGTGGACGGACGCCGCCGTCCTCCCGGTGCTCGGCGGCATAGGAGGCGAAGGCGCCTGGTTCGAGGACCAGGCCGCCAGGGCGCGCGCCGACCGCCTCTTCGTCGCCATCCCGTTCTTCGTCGCCTCGGGAACCCGCGCCGGCTGAGCACCGGCGCCCCGAGTCCGCCCCCGCGCCACCGCCGAAGCCGGCATGCCCCTCCGGCTGCCGACGTCCACATTGCGCATGGCGCGCTCCCGCGAACTGTCCGTGGTGAGCTGCCAGAGCGGTAGCAATCGGACAACCCAGGAGGGCCCATGTCCAACACGTTCACCACCCCGCCGGAGGAACTCCCCACGAGGATCCCGCCGGGGCAGCCGCGGCCGGACCGCGCCTGACGGTCGAGACAGACCCGCGCCGGTAGCGAACCTGCGAAGGCGCGCGGTCGCAGCACCAGCAGCTCCTCCCCTCCGGGGGAGGAGCTGCACCCTTCTCACCCCGAAACGAGCCTCGGGCGGCGGCCGGAGCATGGGCGCTCCCGCCCCGATCACTCTGATCCAGGACATCCCGATGATCTGCCACGACGTCGGGGTCTTCTGCTCTTCGATCAGGTCGACCAGCAGCCCCGGCAGCGGGATGGCGCTCCACAGAGCATGCGCAAGGCCCTCGACGACTGATCGCGAGGGCCATCGAGGCGTTGCCCGGCGCTACCGGGCGCGGGGGCGCCCCCAGGCCCCCCTGTGGCCGGACGGCACGCGACCACCGAGGGTTACACCTGCGGATACGAACGTCCCAGTTGCCGTTGGCGGTGAAACCATGACGGTCTTCCCCAACGCACGTCTTCGAGGCGTGCGTCAGAGAAGACGCCTTCGAGGCGTTACTACAACCAAGAGGGGCAAGAAATGCTCTACACACTCATCGTTGTCGGCCTGCTGGCTTTCGTGGCAGCACGGCAGAACAGCAAGCAGCTGGCGAACCGCGCCGCCATCATCGCGGTACTCATGGTCCTCGTGGTCCAGGTGGGGTCCGACGGCCCGCTTCTCCGCATGGGTGGGGCCCTCCTGGTCGGGGTCGCGGCCGGCAAGGCCCTCGACAAGGTCAGCCCCGTCTTCACCCCGGCCGACCCGAAGTCGAGGATGGCTGGCTTCGCCCGCCTCATGAAGTCTGTCGCGTTCATCGCGTTCCTCGTGGTGGCCGTGATCGCGATCCTTCCGCTGTGGGAGTGACCCTCAGCGCAACCCCGGTGTTCCGGCGGGCCCTCCCGCCGGAACACCCCCTTCTTCCAACCGAGACTGAACATCCCTCTGACCGTCGTGCCATGCACGGCGGCGCCTGCTCTACGGCCTCCCTCCCCAGGGGGGCCGACCTTTTTGGTCCCCCTAGCCCGGGGACAGACCACAAGGCTCGGCGCCGGCGTGCGCCCGGGCTGCGGTGTGCACCGCGATCGCCCGAGATGCCGTCGCTCACCGACTCTGCCCTACACGGCCGGAGGAAGCGGCGGCAGCGGCAGCGGCAGGCCTGGTAGGCCGTCGATGCTGGTCGCGACGTGCTCCTTCTTGTGGAAGTAGGCGTCCAGCGACTCGTCGGTCTCGCGCGCGAAGCGCGAAGCGTGCAGCGGACGGTCCTGTTCGTAGGTCATGAACGGGACGGCGTATCCGCAGGTGTCGCGGATCTTCTCGGCGGTCACGACAATGATCGCCCGCAGGCCGTGCAGGGTCGGGTCGATGGCGGGGAAGTGGCCCATCAGCTCGCTCCAACGCGCGTCGTCGCGGAAGACCGGCTCTCCGCGGCCGTGCACGCGCACGATGTTGGGCGGACCGTCGAAGGCGCACCACATCAGCGTGATGCGGCCGTTCTCGCGCAGATGGGCGATGGTCTCGGCGTTGCTGCCGGCGAAATCGAGGTAGGCCACGGTGAGTTCATCGAGCACGGCGAACGAGCCGTCGAGCCCCTTGGGCGAAAGGTTCACGGTCCCGTCGCCGGCCAGCGGCGCCGTCGCGGTGAAGAAGATGTGCTGCGACTCGATGAAGGTACGCAGCCTGCCGTCTATCCGCTCGTAGCTCTTTCCCATGGATCGAGTATGGCGGCACGGTGATTCCGCCCAACGGTCCCGGTGGCGGCATCCTCGTTGCGATCGCGCTCGTGAAAGACGGTCTCCAAGGGCTGAACCCGCGCAGCCTGACCCCGCGTCAGCGGACCGGGATGCTGCTGCACGCGCTGAGGGGCTCTCTGATGAAGATCGGCGGGCCACCGCAGGAACTGAGCTGCGAACACCCGGCCATCACCCGCCAAGCGGTCAAAGCCGACGCGACGGATCTCCCTTGCGATCAGGTCAGGGCCTGGGGTGACGAAACACCAACTATGACGGTAAGTAGTTACAGAATCACTACTAGTGATATTCATGGGGACTCAGACACGCCAGTACACCCGAAGGGGAGCCCCCTGATCAAGCGTCTTCCACTGGCCGCCCTGGCCCTGGCCCTCGCGGCAACGGCCGCCGTCCCGGCGACTGCCGCCGCGGCCTCGACCCCCCAGCGCGCGGCACAGGACCCCGTCTGCCTGGACGCCACGAACAGCCGCGCCGACAACACCAACGTCCGCCTCTGGCGCTGCATGAACCACGCCAACCAGAAATGGGTCATCCGCGACGGACAAATCATCGTCGCCGACACCCTCACCTGATTCACCGCATGTTCCGATGACCCGTCCTCGATGACGGCCGGAACGAGCAGGGCCCAGGTTCGGGGAGTCGGCTCCCTGGCCTGGGCCTTCCAAGTGAAGCGTGTGACACGAACCGAACCCGCGCGGCGGCGCTCGCCCCCCGACCACCCGACCTCCCTCAGCCAGGCCAAGGTGACCGGCGAAAAGTGGAGACTATCTGCGAGACGGCGTCCCGGCCTCTCCGACGGAACGGGCCTCTGGTCGGCGTCGTCGATGAGCGGCCCCCCGGGTAGGAGGGCCGCCCGCTTTCACGGCCGCGAGGGCCGCGACTCACTTCTCCGGGAGCACCGCCTCGGCCGCGGCAGCGGCCGCTTCGGGGCTCTCGTTATTGGCCAGGGCCTCGCGATAGATGCGGTCGCTCTCTGCGAGACGCTGCATTCGTGCCTCGGCCTCTTCTTGACTCTCGGACATCATGCCCTCCTCGTTTGCGGAAGCACCTGTGCCTTCTTTTCCACAGGTCGAAGGAAACCGTCCGTGCTCGCTCCATTTCCGCACGGTCGTGGCGTGCCCATCCCCTGAAGCATGGAGCCGACCTCGAACGTGATCAGGGCGAGCCCGTCGTGTCTCTGTGCCTCCTACCGGTGTCGCGGAAGCCGGCGATCCAGGTCGATGTGGCCAGCAGGCGGCGAGAGAGCAGGCCCCGGTGCGAGGAGAAGGGATCGGACACCTGGCGGGCGCAGTGGCCGAGGAACGAAAGCGGCCTGGCGGTCAGTGACTTGTCACTGCCCTGGGCCTTCGTCTTGGAGCGGGTCGCGGCTGTCTGCAAGTTCGTCCGAGAGCCTCGGCCGCCGACGCAACGTATCCTGCGCCCGTGAAGCTGCGCTTTGAGACGCGCCGGTCCGACTCGCCATGGGTCGACTCCGTGTGGACCTGTACGAACGAGCAGGTCACGGCGATGACATCGGTCGCAGGGGCGTGCTGGGGCCTGGTGTTCTGGGAGCGGGAGGGCCGGACGTACGCGGCGATCACCGGTCCCGAGACTCGGACCGCCACCGCGCCTGTGCCGGAAGGCGCGACCTTCACGGGCATCGAGTTCGCCGTGGGAACCTCCCTGCGGGCCGTGCCCACGTCGGCGCTGGTCAACGGCGGCATCGAGCTCCCGGACACCACACGCCGGACGTTCCGGCTGGACGGCGGGCGCTGGGAGACCCCCGGGGCCGCCGACGCCGAAAGCCTCGTCGAGCGTCTCGTCCGGACCGGGGTCGTGGTTCGGGACCCGCTCGTCGCCGAGGTGCTGCGGGGTCACCGCCCGGAGGTCTCGGGGCGCACGGTGGAACGCCGGTTCCGCGCCGCGACCGGGCTGACGCGGGGCGGCGTCCGGCAGATCGAGCGGGCCCGCAAGGCGGCGGAACTGCTGGCGATCGGCGAGCCCGCCGCCGACGTCGTCGCCGAGCTCGACTACTTCGACGAGTCACACCTGGCGCGGGCGCTGCGCTCCTACGTCGGACGCACCGCCAGGCAGCTGCGCGAGGGCGCCGGCGGCGCGATCGGCCTTGACCTGGATCAGCGCCTGACGTCGTAGACGAGCTTCAGGATCCCGTTCGAGTAGCTCTCCGACTCCCGCAGCTTCAGCATGCGCTTGTCGCGGTCGGCGCGGCCGAACAGGCTCTTCCCGGCACCGAGCAGCACGGGGAAGACGAGCAGGTTGTACTGGTCGACCAGACCGGCGTCCGCCAGCCGCCGGGCCAGCTCCGCACTCCCGTGGATGAAGATCGCGCCACCCTCGCCCTCCTTGAGCGCGGCGACGTCCTCGGTCGAGCGCAGGATGGTCGTCGGCCCCCATCCGTCGACCAGGTCGTCATCGGACAGCGTCGTCGACACCACGTACTTGGCAGTTCCTTGTAGTCGGCGTGGTCCTTCGAGCCGGGCCAGACCGGCGCGAATGCCTCGTAGCTGCGGCGGCCGAACATCAGCGCCGTCGTGTCGGCGAGCTCCTCGCCCTTCAGCGACCAGGCTTCCGGGACGAACTCGAGGTCCTTGAAGACCCAGCCGCCGCTGCGGTGCTCCTCCCCCGGCCCGCCGCCAGGCGAGTCGACGACGCCGTCGAGCGACATGAAACCGGTGTAGACGAGGTCACGCATTGTGTTGTCTCCTCATATTCGGGCGAGCTGTTGGACACACGCTAGATCGCGACCGCGGCGGCCGTCTTGGACGGAAACGACAGCGGGCGCAGACGATCCTTCACCCGCGCCTCACTGTCGCCTCCGGGAGGGAGTAGCTGGGGATCCGGGTCAGGAACTCCTGGTCTGCAGTTCTCGATGAGCAGCCAGAAGCCGTTCTCGTCCATGCGGCAGAGCATGGCGCATGGATCTGACAGTCGCGCGACCGCCCTGATTCCCCTGCAAACGATCAAACCCGCGTTCGGGGGTCACTTGAAGTGTTCGGTTACAGTCAGCGCGCTCTGCCGGCCGCCGCCCTCCAGAGGAGACCGGCTGGCCGATGCTGGGGATCGAACCCAGCGCCCGGATGGCAGCTGGCATTGCAGGCACGTCGGGGTACAGACCCGTGTGGCCGGCAGCTTTCCGGCACCACCGACTCGTGGTGGAAGCGGGTGCGGAGCTCAGACGAGGGCGCTTTCGCATCCCTCGTACTTGCCCCGTTCGTGTCCGTGCTTTGAGCGCCTCCAAGGAACAGCGACCGTAGCGGAAAGCCGTTCTATTCTTGCCTTGAAGCGCCTCATCGCTCGGGAAGATAGCCAGCGGGAGCTAAAGAATCCCAAGAAGCGAAGGGCGAGACCGGGCATGTAACGGGCACGATGCCCGCGAACGAAAGACGCGGAGCGTCAGTGATTGGTCACCGCAGAGCCCTGACCCGGAAAGCGGGTGAAGGGGGTCGAACCGGCGATGTCGGCTTCGGGACCACCACGGTTGCTAGCTGCTACCGGAGCGGGGCATTGATATGGTTGAACAATGTCATCGTTCAGCGGCTGGGCTGTTATCGACCTGAACGGCGGGCGGGATCCCGAGGAATTCGCGCTCGCGCTCGCGGCCGCCCACCAGTCGACCCTCGATGTGATGATCGAAGGGGCACGGGTCTTCGTTTTCGCCGACTTCAGCGTGACATTGTCCTCGGCAGTGGAAAAGCTCATGCCGGAGTGGGGTGCGCGGGCGATCACGGCCTCCGACTTCGACGAACACGGCGTGATCAACGAGGT
Source organism: Actinomadura coerulea (assembly GCF_014208105.1). Lineage (NCBI taxonomy): Bacteria > Bacillati > Actinomycetota > Actinomycetes > Streptosporangiales > Thermomonosporaceae > Actinomadura > Actinomadura coerulea. The sequence goes on along the minus strand of NZ_JACHMQ010000001.1, from coordinate 6,426,952 downwards.
TCTCGGCCCCGACGGCACGGCCGTACACGTCGCCTCGATCGAAGAGGAGGGCGAGGGTCTCCCGGACAACGACACGGTGGAGAGCCGACGGGCTGCGGCCGCGCTGTTCGGCGTGGAGCCGTCCGCCCTCGACGAGGTGGCGGAGACCTGGAGCGAAGAGGGCGCTCAACCGTCGGTGCTGGGCGTGCCTTACTTGAGGTGGTGGACCGCCCTGGGAGCCCCTTGGCCGCACCCGTTCGAGTCGACCACCGTCGAGCCCCCGACGGCATCCACTTCCTAGGCTGCCTTCACAGTTCCGGGATCACGCACTGGCGCCGTCGGCTGGCGCGTACATCAGTTCAAGGATTCCGGCCGGGCTTGGCGATCTGGTCCGCCGTGTCACCGCCGGCGATCCGCGTCTCGGGCCGGTCGCCGGCCGAGTTCAGGGTGCGGGAGAACAGGACCTTGGGAATCCCGTTCACGGCCTGGGCGGAGGGGTGGTCGGAGTCGGGCCAGTGTCCGGCCACGGTGCCTCCGTGTGCCGCCGGGACGGTCCCGGCTTCCATCGCTCGATCAACTCGTGCTCTGCCGCTGATCACTCGCACACTCAGACACCGGTTCCCCCCAGAAGGAAGCGAAACGATCGCCGTGGACGTCATTGCGGACCCTAAGTGGTCCTGTTCGTGAGTCCTTCGGGGTTCTCAGGCTGCGACTGGTTGGTGATGATGCCCGGATTGTGGCCCGGGCTCTTTCAGTTCGTGTCGCTCGATCCGCGCCAGCAGGTCGTCGAGATCGGTACGAGTGAACTTCCATCGGAAGGGCCGGGCGGTCTGGTTGCAACGGTGCTCGAAGGCAGTCAGCCGGTCTTGGATCTGGTCCAGGTCGGTGAAGTCGTTGGGGGTCACGACCTTGCGTTGCACGATGGAGAAGAAGATCTCTATCTGGTTGGTCCACGAGGCATGCACGGGCGTGTGGACCATCACCGCGTTGGGGTAGCGGGCGGTCAGGCGGTCGATCGCGGCCTGGCCGCGTTGTGAGGAGCCGTTGTCGACGATCCAGAACACGCGGCTGGCTGAAGCGCCCCGGGTCGGATGGAGGCTCGTTTCCCTGAGAGGATCGAGTCATGGCACGTCCGTCCCCCTATCCCCCTGAGCTGCGCAGGCGCGCGGTCCGCATGGTGGCCGAGGTCCGCCCGGACTACCCCAGTGAGTGGTCGGCGATGAAGGCCGTCGCGGCCAAGCTGGGAGTCACCTCGACCGAGACGGTGCGCAGCTGGGTGCGTCGGGCCGAGGTCGACGCCGGTGCCCGGCCGGGGACCACGACCGAGGAATCAGCCGAGCTGAAGCGGCTCAAGCGGGAGAACGCCGAGCTGCGGCGGGCGAACGAGATCCTCAAGGCGGCGGCGGGTTTCTTCGCGGCCGAGCTCGACCGGCCACCCAGGTACTGATCGCGTTCATCGACGCGTTCAAGAGGGTGTTCGGGGTCGAGCCGATCTGCCGGGTGCTGTCCGCGCACGGCACCAAGATCGCACCGTCCACCTACTACGCCGCCAAGTCACGCCCGGCCTCGGCCCGAGCCGAGCGTGACGCATGGCTCAAGACCGAGATCACCCGCATCTACACCGACAACTACCGGGTGTACGGCGCACGCAAGATCTGGCGGCAGCTTCAGCGCGAGGGCCATGTCGTGGCGCGCTGCACGGTCGAGCGATTGATGCGCGAGCTGGGCCTGCATGGTGCCCGCCGCGGCCGCAGGGTCCGCACCACCGTCCGCGACGACGGGCATGAGCGGGCCACCGACCTGCTGCGCCGCGACTTCACCGCCGGCAGCCCGAACCGCCGATGGGTGGCCGACTTCACCCACGTGACCACCTGGGCCGGCGTGGTCTACATCGCGTTCGTGGTCGACATCTTCTCCCGCGCCATCGTCGGCTGGGCGGCGGCGACCACCAAGCGGACCCGTCTGGTGCTGGACGCGCTGGACATGGCGCTGTGGCGGCGCGACCGGGCCGGACGACCCGTCGGGCCCGGCCTGGTCCATCACAGCGACGCGGGGTCGCAATACACGTCTTTCCGGTTCACCGCGCACCTGGTCGACGCCGGGATCGACGCCTCCATCGGCACCGTCGGCGACGCGCTGGACAACGCGTTGATGGAGTCGGCGATCGGGCTCTACAAGACCGAGCTGATCAAACCTGGTGGGCCGTGGAAGAACCTGACCGGCGTCGAGCTGGCCACCGCCGGGTACGTGGACTGGTACAACACCACCCGGCTCCACGGTGAGATCGGCCACGTCCCACCCGACGAATACGAGGCCCTCTACTACCGACAGAACCACACAGAACCGCAGGTCACAGTCACAACATAGAGCCTCTATTGAACCCGGGGCGCTTCAGGCCAAGGCGTAAGGCTGACGGGCCATGACCTCATCGACCAGTTCCATGAACGGATCGATCCCGGTGGTCTCGGAGCAAAGCCCGAGCACCTGGGCCCGGTGGACGTCGTAGGCCGCCAGGTAGGCCAGCGCCCCACCGCGGTCGTACTCATGCTCAACGCGCATCGTGCGGGAGATGCCCGGCGCCAAGGTGGGGTGGCAGTGGCAGCGCGCCTGGATCGAGGTCTTTTCATCAGAGGAGATCACGTATTCGTCGTCGGCGAGCGGAACGCCATCGAAGATCCGGGCGTACAGATCCAGGACCCGACCGGCCTTCATGGCGAACTGCGGGTCGCGGACGAACACCCCGAGGCGTACTGCCAGGGCTTGAGCGTGTCGGCGGTCAGCATCCGGCGCACGGTGGAGGCCGACATCGCCGGTGCGATGCCCCGGGCCACGACCTGGTCGGCCAGTTCGGGACAGCTCCACCGTGACAGCGGCACACCTTCAGCCCTCGCCGTTCGGAGGCTGTCAGGGTGATCTGGCGGGCGCGAGCAACGAGCACGGGAGGGCTTTCCAGACAAGATCGTCAATGACGCGTGGCGAATGTCCCCGATCAACCTGCTCGGCAGGACGCAAGGGAGAGGCCCTACTGCCCGTCAGGCATCCGCTGCTTCCTGGAACACAGCGGCGTTGCGTGTGCACCAGTCGGCGAATGTTCGCGGCGCACGTCCGGTCAGCTTGCGCACGTTGTCGGTGGTGTAGGCCAGGACGTCGGCCGCCATCAACTCAAATCCCTCCACCAGCGCCTCGGCCAGCGCCGGTGGCACGCCGTTGGGGAAGCGGGCCTTGACGGCTTCCTCGGCCGAACTGACCTTACGGGCCTGCAGATCATGGCCGATCGTCTTACTGATGACCGCGACCTGCCCGGCGACGGTGAACAATTCTTCGCCGGTGAGGTCGTATGCCTGGCCCGCGTGGCCGTCCTCGGTGAGGACGGCGGCGGCTGCGGCGGCGATGTCAGCGGTGTCGATCGGTGCGTAGAGGCCTGGGCCGATGGGATCCAGGACGTATCCGCCTTCTCGCGACAATCGACTCGTCCGGCTCTGGCTGACCGACGAAGGCCGCGCCCTGCAGGAGCCGGTCGAGGCGGAACGCCGTACGCTCGAGGAGAAGGTTCTCGCCGACCTCACCACCGCCGAGCGAAGGCACCTCATGGCCGCGCTCACCAAGATCCACCGCTCCGCGGCTGCCCTGCTCGCCAAGCCCGGCCCCCCTGATTGAGACCGATCGCACCGAGCACGCCGGCCGCCGCACCGCCAGCGCCGGGCTGCGCTTCCCCTGCCGGTTCGCCTACATCGAAGGCGAACCGGCCACCGAAGAACGGCTTCCCCTCAGCCGGATCCGCTACAGCGGATCAGGCTCTGTGTGGGGATTCGGCCTCCACCTCGGCTACCTCGGCCACTGACCATCCATCAAGCCCCCGAGGAACTTACGGCTCAGACCACTAAGAGCGTGTCTCACGTGGTGCTGTGACGGTGCTGCTCCTTGCGCCGTGTCTCACGGTGCGTCGCTATGCTCGCCGCGTGGGCGAGGTCGTGGTGGTGCGTGATGGCTTTGGGCCCGAGGTCCTGCTTGTGCATGGCGGTGCTGGCCCGCGGACGACGTGGGGCGCTTTGGCTCCGCTGGCCGATCGGTGGACGCTGGCATATGTCCATCGCCGTGGCTATCCGCCGAGTCCACCACCGCAGGAGTGTCAGGACTTCGAGGTGGACGCCCTGGACTTGGCGCCGCTGCTCGTCGGCCGCCCGCACGTTGTCGCCCACTCCTACGGCGCCCTCGGGGCGTTGATCGCGGCCGCCGCCGCGCCGGGCAGCGTGCGCTCGCTCACCCTGATCGAGCCGCCGCTCCACTACCTTGTCCCTGACGATCCCGAGGTGGCGCGGCTCGAGCGCATCGCCGATGCGGTCCTCACCCACGGGATGGACATGGACCCGGCCGAGTTGCGCGAGTTCCTCCATCTCGCGGGCGCGCCCGTCGGTGACGGCCCGCTCCCCGAGAACGTGGTCGCCGGCGTTCGGCGGGCGCAGGGTGGTCGGCCGACCAGGGAGGCGCACCCACAGCTCGACGCGATCCGTGACGCCGGCGTCCCAGTGCTCGTCGCGTCCGGAGACCACGCGGCCGCGCTCGAGCGGATCTGCGACGCTCTGGCGGATGTGCTCGGTGGCGAGCGCAGCGTGCATCCGGGCGCTGGTCACTTCGTCGCCGCAGCACCGGGCTTCGCCGAACAGCTTGAGGCCTTCCTACGCAAGAGCGTCACGTGGCAAGCTTCTTCCAGCAGGTGAGCGTGGCGGCGAGGGTGAGGAACGCGGCGAACAGGTTGGCCGAGCGTTCGTAGCGGACGGTGAGCCGGCGGTAGCCGAAGATCCAGGCGATCGTGCGCTCGATCTTCCAACGGTGCCGGCCGAGCCGCTCGCTGGATTCGACGCCGCGGCGCGCGATGCGCGGCGTGACACCGCGGCGGCGCAGCCAGGCGCGCAGTTCAGCCGAGTCGTATCCCTTGTCCGCGCGGGCCTTGTCCGGTCGGCGGCGGCGCGGTCCGCGCCGGGCGCGGATCAGCAATTGAGCGACCTTTCGGAGTACTTTTCCGTTGAGGAGAACATGTCTTGGACGGTGGTGCGTTCTCCACACCGGGCGCGCTTGACCGTCGAAGAGGTGGTACGTCGGTTGCACGGCGAACCGGACACCATGACGACGGGCCGTCCGGCTGATTGCGCCTCTGACCTCGAATACGACGACCTGGATGACACGGTTTTCGTCGAGCAGCGCGGCGACGCGGTCATCATCGTGGGGTTCGGCACCGCCACCGCCGAGGAGGAGGCGTTGCGGCGGCTCGGCCAGAACGCCACCGTTCATTCGGTGTTCTGGACGATCAACAACTTCAACAGGCTCTACTACATCGTCGACGGCGTGGTGGTCACCGAACTGGACACGCTGAGCCCGCTGGACCGGCGGGGAACCGACCCGGAGGCTTTGACCGACCACCTCGACGCCTTGTGCAATCTTCACGGTAGTTCCGACCCAGGCCCGGACTGGGAGACGGCGATGGCCACCTTGGAATCATTGACCGGCCACCGACTCGATCCCGACTGGTTCACCCGTCCTCAACTGCTCGCAAAGGTGAACCGCCACTAGGAGCGCCCCAAGGCTCGATAATGCTCGGCTATCGATGCACCGTTGGCATCCCAGCTGACGAACCGCCAAGGGCCGCCACCATAGCTGCTGATCTGCGCCCCTCGGCCCGCTAGGAACGACGACAGCAAGACTCGCTCGACGCCGCTTCCCCTGAGCAGGGATGCTCCGCGGACGGCGAGATGGTGTGCCATGCAGATGCGCGCGAACGAGCGTTCCGGGACGCGAGGGCGGGGCCGCGAAGCCCCGCTTCGGGCACGTCCAGCCCCGCTCAGACTTTCCGTTAGTGCCAAGGGCAGCGAGCCAGAAAACTCCGCACCGAACCGGTCCGGGATGCTCGTCCCGCCCGGGACCACAGGGACTCTAGGACGAACCGGACGGGGCCCGGCTCAGATCCACGATGCAGAAGATGTTGCCGTCGGGGTCGGCGAGGACGACGAAGTCGGGGTCCGGCGGATACAGGTCCCAGTCGACTCTGACAGCTCCCAAACCGATCAGACGCTCGACCTCGGCCTCCTGCTCGGCCGTGGTGTCCGTCAGCAGGTCGAGGTGGATGCGCGGGTGCGCTTCGGCGGGCGAACTGCTGAGCATCAGAGCGAGCGCCCGGCCCGACCCATCCGCATATTCCAGTGTCCGCCAACCTGGGCTCTCCCACTCGGATACGGGCACCAAGTCCAGCGCGGACGTCCAGAACGATACGGCCCGGGGAATGTCGGTCACACCGATTACGGGGAAGCCGAGTCTCAACATGAACCCGAGTCTAGGCAGCGTCCCAACAGCTAAGGGACTTACCAGTGCAGCCGTCCAGGGGGGCCAGGGGCTTGAGCAGAGGCTCCGCCATCCCGATTCCGAAGAACGGCATCGGCGGTGAGCATCTGTTCTACGAGTCTCACGAACAGCTCACGCGCTTCCATCGGTAGGTACCGGTCCCGTTGCAAAGGCTTCGGCGCAAGTGACCATGAGTACCCCTCACTGACCGCCCTGATGGCACGACACCATAGCTGCTGACCGGCGTACCTCGGCTGACCGGCACGGCGACAGCATCCGATCATCCGAGGGCGAGCGGACCCGGAGCGCAGCGCCGGCCAAGGCCCGAGCATCGGAAGCCGCGCGGCGGCGTCCGCCGCCAGCCACGCAGCCCACATCAGCCAAGCTGTGGCGATCGTAGGACTGAGCCGCGGACTACCTGTTTAAAAGCAAGACAGCACTGTCCAGATCCGTCCTCACCCGTCCCCTGACCTGAGCCGTGCTTGGTGCTCGTTCACCGATCGCTGTATGAGGCGTACGCGAGGTACTCACCAAACTCGTCCGGGAACCATGTGGGAGTTCCCCATCGCCCGCCATGTTCCAGCGAACCCTCGTACTCGATCTCCAAAACGCTGCCCTGCTTATGGTCCATCATCCCGAGTCGCCGGTTCCTGCTGTACAGGAAGAGCGAAACGCTGGTGTGAGGCTTCCCGTTGATGGGCTCCATCCCCAGCACTCCTTCCCAGCACAGCTGGAAGCCGTTGCCTTGTGGGGGCGAACTACGGATAGGACAGGAAAACGAGAACCCCTCGTCGTCCATCAAACACTTATCCAAAGGCTCCGCAAGCGTAATCTGTTCCTGCAGAAGCGTGCTCAACTCCGTGACGAGCCGACTAATCCATCCCGGTCGGGGGTCATCTCTGCCGATCACCTGGTAAGCCTCCGATCCACTAGTGAAGGTCATGGCGCCAACTCTAAGAGTTGGGCGGCCGGAGCCGGGCTGCGAGACGGGACCGGACGGAACAGGCCGCATGCCCGGCTCGCAGAGCCGGGTGCGGCGCCCTCGGCGACCTCGCGCGCGAAGGCGTACCGGCTTCTGCGGGGCATGCTCATGACGGCGGTCGACGAGGACAAGATCCTCACTCGGAACCCGTGCCGCGTCCGTGGGGCCGGTACCGAGGATGCGCCCGAACGCCCGACCCTCACGGTTGCTCAGGTCTTCGAGCTGGCTGAGCGGGTCGGCGTGCGACCGGTCGGCAACATCCGGAAACTGGACTCGGGTGAGTACCGGCTGCGCTACCAGGTCAAAAACGGCGTCATGCGCCGGTTCCCGGGTTCCTTCGGGACGCGCCTGGAGGCTGAGCGGGCGCTCTGGAAGCTTGCTGAGGAGGGGCGCGCGGATCTGGTCCAGGACGACCGGCTTCGGGCGCTGATCCTGCTCGCCGCGTTCGCGAGCCTTCGATGGGGCGAGGTCACGGCGCTGCGCCGCTGCGATGTCGACCCCATGAACCGCACCGTCCGGGTACGGGGCGCCTACGTCGAGCGGGCCAACGGGGGGATGATCCTCGGCCCCGCCAAGTCACGAGCGGGGACGCGCACCGTCTCTGTCCCGGCTGCGATCGTTCCTCACCGGGTCGCTCACCTGAACAAGTACGTCCGGCCGGGCGCTGATGCCCTCGTCTTCACCGGAATCAAGGGCGGGCCGCTGCGGCGGAGCGGCTTCAACAAGCTGACTCGGTGGAGCCAAGTCGTCAGCTCGTTGGGGGTGCAGAACCTGCACTTCCACGACCTTCGACACCGGCAACACCCTTGCGGCGGACATGGGCGCTCATTGCGCAACCTGATGGCCCGCATGGGGCACGACAACGAGCGGGCGGCGCTGCGGTATCGGCACCGATCTACCAAGGCTGATCGGGCCATCGCGGACGGCTTCGATGCGCTCGTCCAAGCCGAGCAGACACAGGACGATGACGACGGGCGCTGTCAGCTTGGGAATAGACCCGAACCTGCCTGCTGGTGCCCCCGACCTGGCGTAGCGCCGTACCGCAAGTGACCGTGAGTGCCCCTTTCACCCTGGTTAATGGCCCGCTAATGGCCCGCTAATGGCCCGCCGCAACAGTCGCTGACCTGCGCCCCCTCGTCCTGATCGGAGCGGGGGCAGCACCCGACCATCCGAGGGCAAGCGGACCCGGAGCGCAGTGCCGGCCGTGGCCCGAGCACCGGAAACCGCACGGCAGCGATCGCCCCCAACCACGCAACGCACCTCAGCCACGCGGTAGCGATCGTAAGGCGCAACCATCGCCGTCTATGTCATACAGACATCAGTGTCTGTTAGAGTCGCGCTGGAAGTACCTACAAACAAGATTCCGAAAGCGAGGCATCTCGTATGTCCGAGATCCATAACATCCTGTCGGGCCTGTCCACCGACTACCTGCCGATCCGAGTGTCAGGGGTCGAGATCACCTGGCTGGATTACCTGAAGGCTTGGTGCCAAGGCATCGACAAGATTGAATACGCCAGGGCGCGGCAGGCCGGCGCCGCCCATGCAGAGGTGTTGGAGGCGAACGCCTTCGGTTACCTCGGCTTGAGGGAATACGCCTGGCTGCGGCAGGCCGGCGGCCCCCACGCGGAGACGCTGGAGGCCGTTGCCCGCCGCGTCGATCCGGTCAACTACGCCATGTCAAGGCGGGTCGGTGCTTCTCACACAGAAGCGCTGGAGGCTCACGACAAGCGCATCGACCTGTTCGACTACGCGACCGCGCGAGCCCGTACCGCCACCCACGCGGAGGCGCTGGACGCCCACGCCCAGGGCGTGAACCTGTTCAATTACGCCAACGCGCGCCAATACGAGGGTTCCAGGACCCATGAGCAGGCCCTGGAGATCTGCCTCAAGCGCATCCCCTTGTGGACGTACCTCACGGAGATGCACGGTCGCCCCGACGCCTCCCATGCGGAGATAGTCGAAGCGATCCTGGCGTCAGCCGAGTCTGAGCGCCTCGGCGAATAGCTGAAAGAGCCGCGTCCGGCTTCTCCAGTTACATCCCACCGTCCCTCATTTCGACATGGGGAGCGGGCATTCACCGATCATCGCGGATAGTCATCGAGATCCTGCGATGAACGGGCAAGTGAAACCGAAACCGGCCTGCCTCACTGAGCAGGCCGGTTTTTTCGTGCGTAGAACAGAAGAATGTGTGTCCGCCGGAACAGCGGACGCTATTCGTGACGCGTCGACCGCGGAGCGGGCACCCTTGAAGATCAAGGCACACCGGACCCGCGAGGCCGCTCCATGTGCTCCTGGGAGGGAGCGAGGTCACGGCGCTGCGCCGCGTGCGACATCAACCCCCGTGAACCGCACCGTCCAGGCACCGGGGCGCCCGCGTCAAGCCGGCCATCGGGGAGATGATCCTCGGGCTCGCCGAGGCGCGAGCAGGGTCGCACACCGTCTGTGTCCCGGCTGTGATCGTTCCCCACCTGGTCGCCCACATGAACAAGTACGTTCGGCCAGGTGCTGGTGCCCACGTCTTCCCTGGTTCGATCGGGCCCTGGGCCGGTGACCTCATGGCACGCTAATGGCAAGAGGGCCTGTGGACGGCCCTTAAACGATCAAGGCCCAGGCGGGGACTTACTCCCTGGCCTGGGCCTTCTTGGTGGAGCGGGTGACGGGAATCGAACCCGCGCTGTCAGCTTGGGAATCAAACCGATCCGGGCCGTCAGGGCGGCTGACCTGGCCTCCGCTCGTACCGCGAGTGACCGTGACTGCCCCCTGATCACCGTGGCTAATTGCACGCTAATTGCACGCCGCCGTAGCTGCTGAGCTACGCGTCCCCAGGCCGCTCGGAACGGGAACAGTACCCCGATCATCCGAGGGCAAGCGGACCCGGAGCGCAGGGCCGGCCACGGCCCGAGCACCGGAAGCCGCGCGGCGGCGATCGCCCCCAACCACGCAACCCACATCAGCCACGCTGTGGCGATCGTAGGGCGTAACCGTCGCCGTCTGATCCGTAGCGCGATCAAGATCGTCTACTGGGTGACTCCATGCGTCTCGCGACCAAGGCGGCAACTCTTGCTACGACGCGTGTTTCGAGGACGGTCATTGCTGCAAGCACCAACAACCAAAATTTCCGAAAGCGAGGAATCTCGTATGTCCGAGATCCCTGACACCCAGTCGCACCTGTCCACCGACGACGCGCCGGGCAAGGTCTCAGCGGCCAGGATCACCTGGCTGGACTACCTGAGGGCTTGGTACTGGCACATCGCCAAGGCTGAGTACGCCAAGGCGCGGCGGGCTGGTGCCACCCACGCGGAGGTGCTGGAGGCTCACGCCGTCCGCAGCCTCTACCTGGGGAACTACACCGAAGCTCGGGAAGCCGGTGCCACCCACGCGGAGGCGCTGGAGGCCCAGGCCAACGGCATCTACCTGTACCAGTACGCCAAGGCGCGGGAAGTCGGCGCGTCTCACGCGCAGGCGCTGGAGGCTCATGCCCTCGGCATCCACCTGGCGTACTACGCCGAGGCGCTGGGGTGGGTGTACCCCTTCCTGGGGTGGACCGCCGAGTCCGCACGGCTCCACAGCGCGTCCCACGCGGAAGTGCTGGAGGCTCATGCCATCGGCGTCAGTGTGGAGCGCTACGCCATCGCACGGCGGAAGCATGGCGCCTCACACGAGGACGTCCTGGCTGGTCACGCCGATGACATCGACGTGGCCCACTACGCCTCGGCGCTCAAGGGCGGCGCTACCCACGCGGAGGTGCTGGAGGTCTGCGCTGCAGGCATCGACGTTGGGTACTACGGCAAGGCGCGGAGCCACTGGCTCTGGCCTATTTCTCACGAGGAGGTGCTGGAGGCTCACGCCAAGGGCATCGACGTGGGGGCCTACGAGGCCGCTCGGGCCTACAGCGCCACTCATGCGGAGGTGCTCGACGCTCACGCCAAGGGCATCGACGTGGGCGACTACTGGCCCGTGCGCTCCCGCTTCGCCACTCACGCGGAGGTGCTGGACGCTCACGCCAAGGGCGTAGACCTGGACGAATACGCCCACGTACGCCACTACGAGGGTTCTAGGACCCACGAGGAAGCCCTGGAGGTCTGCCTCAAGGGCATCCCCTGGTGGAGGTACACCATGGCGGTGAGCAGGCGCTTCAATGCCTCCCACGCGGAGGTGGTCGAAGCGCTCCTGGCGTCAGCCGACGAGGAGGACCTCGACGACTGAACTGGAAGAGCCGGGTTCCGGGTTCCTCCAGTAACGCACCTACCGTTCTCCATTTCGGCATGGAGGACGGGTAATCACCGATCATCGCAAGTGGTCATCGAGATCCCGCGATGGACCGGGCAGTAAACACTGAAACCGGCCCGCCCTCACAGGCGGGCCGGTTCTCTTAGTCCACAGGACATAAGGGCCCCGAACGACTGGACGCTATTCGATACGGGCCGACTCATGGTGGCCGGGCGGTCCGGGGCGGGTCGGCCCGGAGAGGCCGCATGCCCGGCCCGGACCGGCCGGCGGCGGCCGCGGAGCGGGCGCCCTTGAAAGACGTAAAGAAAGTTCTCATCCGGCCCGGGTGCACAGAGTGTCGGGTCTCATGACCTGGGTGACAGATCGTTCTCAGGACCTGTGTGACACTCCGCCGAGTGCTGGTGGAGTTGAGCGTGGTGGAGCAGCGGTATCAGGCTGTGCTGCAGGTGCTGGCGGGGGCGAGTGTCACCGAGGTCGCCGGACGGTTCGGAGTCTCCCGTCAGGCGGTGCATCGGTGGCTTTCCCGGTACCGGGAGCAGGGGCTGGCGGGGTTGTCGGACCGATCGTCGCGGCCGAGGTCGTCACCGACCCGGACGCCGCCCGAGGTGGAGGCGCTGATCTGCGAACTGCGCCGCAACCATCCGTCCTGGGGCGCCCGACGACTGGTGTGGGAACTGACCCCGCGGGGCTGTCCGGGGCCGGTGCCGTGCCGTGCGACGGTGCACCGGGTGCTGGTGCGACACGGCCTGGTGCAGGTCACCTCAGGCAAGCGTCGGCGTGAGGACTACAAGCGCTGGCAACGGTCAGAGCCGATGCAGTTGTGGCAGATGGACATCGTCGGCGGGATCATGCTGGCCGACGGCACCGAATGCAAGGTCGTCACCGGGGTCGATGACCACTCCCGGTACTGCGTGGCCGCCACCGTGGTGGCCCGCCCGACCGGCCGGGCCGTGTGCTTGGCCTTGGCGGATGCGTTGGGCCGGTTCGGGGCGCCGGATGAGCTGCTGACCGACAACGGAAAGCAGTTCACCGCCCGGTTCGGCCGCGGCGGGGAGGTGCTGTTCGACCGGATCTGCCGGGAGAACGCCATCACCCACCGTCTGACCCGCCCTAACTCGCCCACCACCACCGGCAAGGTCGAACGGTTCCACCAGACCCTGCGCAGGGAACTGCTCGACGACCACAAGCCGTTCGCCGACCTGACCGAGGCCCAGCAGGCGATCGACGGCTTCGTCGACCAGTACAACCACGACCGGCCGCACCAGGCGCTGGACATGGACCGGCACGCCGACCGGTTCCGTCCCCGCCACGACGCCCAGCTCCCGCTGCGGCTGCCACCAGCGCTGCATCCTGTCCAGGAACTGCCCGACCCAGACCCCGAGCCTGAGCCGGTACCGGAACCTGAACGGGTCCCCGAGCCGGAGCCGGAGCCGGCGGCGGTGGACACCGCCGGGCTGGTCATGTCGGCCAACGGCGTTGACCCCGTCGACCTGGCGGTGGAGTTCACCCGGGTGGTTCCGGCGTCGGGGAACCTGGCCGTCTGCGGACAGCAGTTCTGGCTTGGCACCCACCGCGCCGGTGTGACCCTCACTCTGCGGGCCGACACCACCGTGGTGGAACTGCTGGCAGCCGGAACACGGATCAAGAGGGTGCCGTCCCGGCTCGCCCCACAGCACCTGCGCAGGCTGCTCGCCGACGGCGGCACCCGCATCCCGCCCGCCACCACCAAAGCCCGGCCCGGCACCGGTGAGGCGTTCGAGGTCGACCGGACCGTCAACGCCTGCGGGCTGGTCGCCCTGGGCGGACGGCAGCACTCGGTCGGCTACCAGTTCGCCGGACAACGGGTCACCGTCCGCATCGACGGCAATCTGCTGCACCTGCTCGACGGTTCCGTGCTGCTACGCACCCTGCCCAACCCGCTCACTGCTGAGGACCTCACCCATGTCCGGGACGCCCGCCCCGCCGGACCCCAACCCCAGCCGCAGGCCGAACCCGTGCGGGTGCAACGGCGGGTCAGCAGCCGCGGCCAGATCATGATCGCAGGGCAAAAAATCCAGGTCGGCATCGGCCACGCCGGAACCACCGTCACGATCGAGGACACCGACGGCACCTTCCGCATCACCCATACCGGCCAGGTCATCGCCGAAGTCGCCCGCACCACCACCAAACCCATCGCCCGATTCAAAGCCCGCAAGCCAGAGGAGCGCAGGCAGCTCCGTAGCTCCGGAGGTTCCGCACCGTCGCCTCCGGCGATCAAGGTCACAGCAACACGATGACCGTCAGCACAGCCGGAGCTTGCCGGGTTGTTCCTGCTCGAAGATCTCAACGAGCCAATCGAAGACCGTGGGACCATTTTCCGCACGAGCGGCTTCGAGCTCCGCTCGGACCGACGGCCGGTTCGTCGGATGACACCGCGCCAGTCTCAGCTCCAACTGCCGCACCGTCTCGGCAAACCCCAGGCATCGGCGGCACAGTTCATGATCACGCCACTCGACCACGAAGTCATCGTCATCGGGCGTCCCAAATCCACCACGCAAGCAATCGCTGAAAGCGTCGAGGTTCCGGCCGAAGTACCCGCCCGGGCCAGTCACCGATTCGCCCATGACCCGCCAGAAGTCCTCCAGATTCTGGATCTTCGCGCCATCCACGACATAGACCACCGTCATCAGGCGCACGATAGCCGACCCTGCGGTTCAGCCCTCACCGCAATCCCTGCCGACCTCCGCCGCCGCACGCTCAACCTGCGGCAGTATCCTCAACCTAACAGGATGAAGATCATCTAGCCGGAGTGTCACCCACCTCCCGAGCCGGATCTGTCACACACGTCCTGAGCCCTGACACCCGGGTGCACAGAGCTGACCTCAGGCTTTGGCTGACTGGCCCTTCACGTTGAGCAAGGCTCGCATGGTCTCGGCTGGGGTCACGCATCGGAAGCCGGTGTCATCGTCGAGCATGTCCGCCGATGCGTCGTTGAACGTCGACGGGGTACAGCGAAGGAAGGGGCTCGTGAACGCGCTCCCCTTCATCTCGTACCGGCCGGGCTCGGACTCGGTCGAGCACCAATCCCACGTGTTGCCGCACATGTCGTAGACGCCGTACGGGCTGGCGCCGCTGGCGTAGCAGTCAACGGGGGTGGTGCTGCGCTTCCCGCCCTCTCGGCAGTTGACCTTCGCGGGGGTCCGTTGGTTGCCCCAGGGGTAGACCTCGCCTCGCGTTCCGCGGGCCGCCTTTTCCCACTGCTGGGCGCTGGGCAGGGTTTTGGCGGACCACTGGGCGTACGCCTGGGCGTCGTGCCATGTGACGAACACGACCGGGTGGTTGTCGAGTCCTTCGGGGATCTGGCCGTTCTCCCAGTGCTGCGGCGGCTTGTGGTCGGTCGCAGCGACGAACCGGGCGTAGTCGGCGTTTGTGGTGGGGAACACATCGACGTAGAACGCCGGGAGGTACACGGGCTCGCTGTTCTCGCCTGCGAAGTAGACGCCGGCAGGGACGAGCGTCATCAGCTTTCCGTCGACCGGGTGTCTGGCCTCGTCTTCGTCACCGACGGGCACGTCCGGCTCTGGCGCGGGGCTTGCTGGCTGCTCTGAGGACACGAGCGGATCTTGGGTGGGCGCGGCATGGCTCGTCAAGCCGACCATCTCAGCGAAGCGTGCCTGCACGTCGGGGGTACAGGCGGCCAGGACGGTATCAAGCCCCTGCTGATTGATGGGGCGGGGAATCACGTTCCCCTTCTCCCACCTGACGATCATCCGCTCACTCACGCCGAGTTCTGCGGCGAACTCGACTTGGCTGACGCGCTTGGCGTCCCGCAGGGCGCGTGCTTCTTTGCCGGTCCAGCGTGAGACTGTGGGGCGCATGTCATGCTCTCCGTAGCGGGGCGGTGCTCAGACTGCTTCGGCCGGGATCTCTTCGTATTCCTTGCGAAGAGTTTCCAGAATCGGATGCACGTCCGGGAATTCCACCTCGTTGATTGCCGTGATCGCGCGCACGCCAATAGCTGTGTTGGTCGCGAACGCTGCTTCCATGCGGGGCAGGTCGGAGAGATTGACGGGGCCAAGGGATGTGGCCTCGTGCACCTGGTGCAGGAGCCGCATGGTCACGCCCGTGAGTACTTCGGCGTTAGGCCAGACGACTTGCTGTCCGTCGAAGAACCCGATGTTCCACGTTGCTCCTTCGGAGACGAACGTCTTCACGGGCGTTAAGGGCGGCCCACTGCGGCGGAGCGGCTTCAACAAGATCACCCGATGGAAGCCGGTGGTGGAGGCGCTCGGCGTCCCGAACCTGCACTTCCATGACCTTCGACACACGGGCAACACCCTTGCGGCCGACACGGGCGTCTCACTGCGCAACCTGATGGCGCGCATGGGCCACGACAACGAGCGGGCGGCGCTGCGGTATCAGCACCGGTCCAACAGCGCTGACCGTGCCATCGCGGACGGGCTCAACGCGCTCGTCCAGGCCGACCAGAAGCGGGACGGCGACGATGACGACGGGGCGGCGGGATCACTGGTCCCGGTGGCCTAATTGCACGTTCATTGCACGGCGGCGTTCTGAGCCAGAAACGATCAAGGCCCAGGTTCGGGGATCATGTCCCTGGCCTGGGCCTTCTGTGGGGAGCGGGTGACGGGAATCGAACCCGCGCTGTCAGCTTGGGAAGCTGAAGTTCTACCATTGAACTACACCCGCATCGGGCTGCCTGGAGGGTGCCCGTGCCTTGGTTACTGTACCGGATCGCCGGTGGGGGTGTGGCGTGGGATAGCTTTCTGGGGTGCTGCTCTCCGATCGCGACATCAGGGCCGAGCTTGAGTCTGGGCGAGTGAAGATCGACCCGTTCGAGCCGGTCATGGTTCAGCCGTCCAGTGTGGACGTGCGGCTGGACCGGTACTTCCGGGTGTTCGAGAACCACCGGTACCCGCACATCGATCCGGCTGTGGAGCAGCCGGATCTGACGCGGCTGGTGGAGGTGGAGGGCGATGAGGCGTTCGTGCTGCATCCCGGGGAGTTCGTGCTGGCCTCGACGTACGAGGTGTTCGGGCTGCCCGAGGACCTCGCGGCGCGGCTGGAGGGGAAGAGCTCGCTGGGACGGCTCGGGCTGCTCACGCACTCGACCGCGGGGTGGATCGATCCAGGGTTCAACGGGCACGTGACGCTGGAGTTGTCGAACGTGGCGACGCTGCCGATCAAGTTGTGGCCGGGCATGAAGATCGGGCAGATGTGCCTGTTCCGGACGAGTTCGCCGGCGGAGTACCCCTACGGGTCGCCGAAGTACGGGTCGCGGTACCAGGACCAGCGGGGGCCGACGCCGTCGCGGTCGTACCAGAACTTTCACCGCACGAAGGTGTAGTCGGTTCGTTACGCGGACGTGACGGAAGTCACCAAAAGATGAAACATGTTCTCTGGACGGGTAGTTTCGGGCGACGCACAGGTATGGCGTCTGGTTGACATCCTCTTTACGTGAGGTTCCGGGCGCCTGGACGGACGAGGCGACCCGTTTCCGCGCATCGACGTGGGAACCCGGAAGGAGATCGTGTCAGTACTCCGCGCGGAAAGCGTCACCAAACTCTTCGGCCGTAGGACGGCGGAGGCACAGCGGAAGCTCGGGGCGGGCGCCGACCTGTCGGCGGTCCGCGAGCTCGGGGTCACCCCGGCGGTGGTGGACGCCACGTTCGAGGTCCGGCAGGGCGAGATCTTCGTGGTCATGGGCCTGTCGGGGTCGGGGAAGTCGACCCTCATCCGGATGCTGAACGGGCTGCTCGGCGTCACGTCGGGGAGTGTCGAGATCGACGGCCAGGACATCGCGAAGCTGTCGCCGAAGGCGCTGCGCGCGCTTCGGCAGAACAAGGTCAGCATGGTGTTCCAGCACTTCGCGCTGTTCCCCCATCGGACGGTTCTGGCCAATGCCGCGTACGGGCTCGAGGTCCGCGGTGTTCCCAGGGAGGAACGAGAGAAGACCGCCCGGGAGTTCCTGGCGCTGGTGGGTCTCGAAGGCTGGGAGAACAAGCTCCCCGGCGAGTTGTCGGGCGGGATGAAGCAGCGGGTGGGGCTTGCCCGCGCGCTCGCCTCGGGTACCGACATCATCCTGATGGACGAGGCCTTCAGCGCCCTGGACCCGCTGATCCGCCGGGAGGTCCAGGACCTGCTCCTGGATCTGCAGAGCCGGTTCGGCAAGACGATCGTCTTCATCACCCACGACCTGAACGAGGCCATGCGCATCGGCGACCGCATCGCGGTGATGCGGGAGGGCCGGATCGTGCAGATCGGGACGGCGGAGGAGATCCTCACCGACCCCGCCAACGACTACGTCGCCCAGTTCGTCGCGGATGTGGACCGTACCAGAGTGCTGACGGCGGCCTCGGTGATGGAGAAGCCGCTGGTCACGGTGCCGGCGTCGACCGGGCCCCGGACGGCCCTGCGGACGATGCGCGAGCAGCAGACCTCGGCGGCGTTCGTGGTGGGACGGGACCGCAGGCTCGTCGGGCGGGTGCGGGCCACGGTGATCGCGGACGCGGTGCGGGACGGCGTCCAGACGCTGGAGGGCCTGATCGATCCCGAGGACCCGGAGCCGGTGGCGCCGGACACCCCGGTCGCGGACCTGTTCGTCCGGGTCGCCGAGAGCGACCTGCCGGTGCCGGTGGCGGACGAGGAGGGGACGCTGCTCGGCGTGATCCCCCGGGTGACGCTGCTCGCGGCGCTCGGCGCGATCAACTCCCATGTGGAGGAGATGGCCGAGGAGCCGGAACTGGCGCTGACGAAGGAGGGCGGCGGCGATGAGTGACGCGGCGATGAAGCTGCCCCGGGTTCCGGTCGGCGAGTGGTTCGACGGCCTGGTGAGCTGGTGCACCGACAACCTGTCGTGGCTGTTCGACGGGATCGGCTCGGCGATCGAGGCGGCGGTGGACGGGCTGACGAGCGTCCTGACGCTCCTGCCGCCGATGGGGCTGACGCTGGTGCTGGCGGTGATCGCGCTGGTGCTGAGCGGCTGGCGGCTCGCGCTGTTCACGGTCCTCGGGTTCGCGCTGGTCGACAGCATGGAGCTGTGGGAGCCGGCGATGGACTCGCTGGCCCTGGTGCTGGTGTCGGCGGTGGTGTCGACCGTGGTGGCGATCCCGATCGGGATCGCGGCGGCGCGCAGCGACGTGGTGAGCCGGATCGTCCGGCCGGTCCTGGACTTCATGCAGACGATGCCGGCGTTCGTGTACCTGATTCCGGCGATCTTCTTCTTCAGCATCGGCTCGGTGCCCGGCGTGGTGGCGACGGTGATCTTCGCGATGCCGCCGGGGGTGCGGCTGACCGAGCTCGGCATCCGGGGCGTGGACCCGGAGATGGTCGAGGCGGGCGAGGCGTTCGGCACGCCGCCGGGCCGGATCCTGACCTGGATCCAGATCCCGCTCGCGATGCCGTCGATCATGGCCGGGGTCAACCAGCTGATCATGCTGTCGCTCTCCATGGTCGTCATCGCCGGCATGGTGGGGGCGGGCGGCCTCGGCGGCGAGGTGCTGGAGGGCATCAACCGGGTGGACGTCGCCAAGGGCTTCGAGGGCGGCATCGCCGTCGTGGTCCTCGCGATCTACCTGGACCGCCTGACCGGCGCCCTGGGCGATGGGCCGGGGATGCTGCGGACGCTGTTCACGCGCCGCCGCGCCGCCGCGCCCGGCAAGGTCGCCGTGGCGTCCGCCGCGGGCACGTCCGGCTGACCTCCCGCTCCCCCCACTTCACCATGCAAGGCAACGAAAGAGGATGGGCATGCGCTCCAAGTTCAAGGGCCTGACGGTCGCCGCGCTGACGCTGACGCTCGGGCTGGGCGCCGCGGCCTGCGGCGACTCCGACTCCGGGGGTGGGACCGACAAGGAGATCACCATCGGGGTGGTCTCGGGCTGGGCCGAGGGTGAGGCCGCCACCGCCCTGTGGAAGCGGCTCCTGACCGACAAGGGCTACAAGGTGGAGGTCAAGAACCTCGACACGGGGCCGCTCTACGCGGGCATGTCGAAGGGCGACGTCGACCTGTTCGTGGACTCCTGGCTGCCCGGCACGCACGAGGACTACTGGAAGCAGTACGGCGACAAGCTGGAGAAGGTCGGCGTCTGGTACGACTCGGCGCCGCTGACCATCGCCGTGCCGAACTACTCCCCGCTGAAGACGCTCGACGACCTGAAGGGCAAGGGCGGCTCGTACGGCGGCAAGATCGTCGGGATCGAGAAGAGCTCCGGCCTGTACCGGGTGTCGCAGGAGGAGATGCTCCCGGCGTACGGCCTGAAGGACGAGTACAAGGTGACGACGTCCTCGACGGCGGCGATGCTGACCGAGCTGAAGAAGGCCGTCGACGCCAAGAAGGACATCGTCGTCACGCTGTGGCGCCCGCACTGGGCGTACACGAAGTACCCCATCCGCGACCTTCAGGACCCGAAGGGCGCGATGGGCAAGCCGGACGGCATCAACACCATCGCCCGCAAGGACTTCGGCAAGGACCAGCCCGAGGTCACCGGCTGGCTGAAGAAGTTCAGGATGGACGACAAGCAGCTCGGCTCCCTTGAGGACCTCATGGAGAACCAGTACAAGGGCAAGCCCGACGAGGCTGTCGACGCGTGGCTGAAGACGAACCAGAGCTACGCCACGTCGCTGACGAGCTGACGCTGGGAACGTTCCCGAAGGAGGGCCGTCCGGGTTTCCGGGCGGTCCTCTTTCAGCTCGCGAGGCCGACGCTGAGGAGCACGGCGAGGAGCCCGAGCCCGGTGGCGGCCAGGGTCATGACCCGCGGGTGGACGCTGTGCGCCTCGGGCAGGATCTCGGCGGCGGCCAGGTACAGCAGGACGCCGGCGAAGACGCCGAGGTAGGGGCCGAGGACGGCGTCCGGGACGGTCGCGAGCATGCCGATGGCGGCCCCGGCGACCGGGGCGGCGGCGTCGGCGAGCAGCAGCAGGACGGCGGGGCGCCGGTCGTCGCGGTACAGCGAGGCGGCGGTGAAGGTGTTGAACCCGTCCGCGAAGTCGTGGGTGACGACGGCGAGCGCCACGAAGACGCCGGTCCGGGTGCCGGTCTGGAAGCCGAAGCCGATGCTGAGGCCGTCCACCAGGCTGTGCAGGACGAGGGCGGACGCGGCGAGCAGCCCGCCGGAGCCCGAGCCGCGGACGTGCCGGTGCGGGGCGTACTCCTCCTCGTGGGCGCGGTGGATCGCCACCGCCTGCTCGACGACGTGCAGGAGCACGAACCCGGCCGCGAAGCCGATCATGGGCGCGGGGACGCCGAACGGGCGGTGCCGGGTCAGCTCCAGCGACTCGGGGAGCAGGTCGAACGCGACGACGCCGAGCATGAGCCCGCCCGCGAGGCCGAGGACGAGGTGCCGGTGGTCGCGGACCCGCATCGCGGTGAGGCCGCCCGCGAGCGTCATCAGGAACGCGAGGACGGACACGAGCACGGCCATCCCCAGGTCTTACCTGCGAGCCGCCCCCTCAACCGCGGCGGAGCGCGAAACGGTCCGCCCGGCGGCGCGAAACGGCCCCGGCCCCGCCTGAGCGGGACCGGGGCCGTCGGGCCGGCGCGCCTATTCGGCGGCGACCGCCTCCTTCTCGGGGGCGGTGCCCTCGCCCTTGATCGAGCGGATCAGGAGCTGGGAGACGTCGACGACCTCCAGCGACTCCTTGGCGTCGCCCGCGTTCTTCTTCTCGTTGATGGCGTCGCCCAGCATGACCAGGCAGAACGGGCACGCGGTGGAGACGGTGTCGGGGTTGGTCTCCAGCGCCTCGTCCACGCGCTCGGTGTTGATCCGCTTGCCGATGCGCTCCTCCATCCACATCCGGGCGCCGCCGGCGCCGCAGCAGAAGCCGCGGTCCTTGTGCCGGTGCATCTCCTGCGTCCTGACGCCGGGGACGGTCGCCATGATGTCGCGCGGCTGCTTGTAGACCTTGTTGTGGCGGCCGAGGAAGCAGGGGTCGTGGTAGGTGATGTTCTCCTCGATCGGGGTGACCGGGGTGAGCTTTCCTTCCTCGACCAGGTGCGCGAGCAGCTGGGTGTGGTGGACGACCTCGTAGTTCCCGCCGATCTGCGGGTACTCGTTGGCGAGGGTGTTGAAGCAGTGCGGGCAGGTCGCGACGATCTTCTTGACGCCCGCGTCGTTCAGCGTCTCGACGTTCTGCTGGCCGAGCATCTGGAAGACGAACTCCATGCCGAGGCGGCGGGCCGGGTCGCCCGTGCACGCCTCCATGGGGCCGAGGACGGCGAACTTGACGCCCGCGATGTGGAGCAGCTCGGCGACGGCCTTGGTGGTCTTCTTGGCGCGGTCCTCCAGGGCGCCGGCGCAGCCGACCCAGAACAGGTACTCGGTGTCCTCGGAGACCTTGTCGTCGACGACGTCGACCTCGAAGTCGAGCTCCTCGATCCATTCGAGGCGCTTCATCTCGGACATGCCCCACGGGTTGCCCTTGTTCTCCAGGTTCTTCAGCATGACGCCGGCCTCGGAGGGGAACGAGGACTCGATCATGACCTGGAAGCGGCGCATGTCCAGGATGTGGTCGATGTGCTCGATGTCGACCGGGCACTGCTCGACGCACGCACCGCAGTTGGTGCAGGACCACAGGACGTCGGGGTGGATGACGCCGTCGTCGCCGACGAGGGCCTTGTCCACCTCCATGGCGAGCTTCTGCTCGTCGGTGAACCCGTTGCGGGCCTCTTCCGACGCGGTGAAGTAGGGCGCCTTGGCGAGGGCGTGGTCGCGCAGTTCCAGGACGAGCATCTTGGGCGACAGCGGCTTGCCGGTGTTCCAGGCGGGGCACTGCGACTGGCAGCGACCGCACTCGGTGCAGGTCGCCATGTCGAGGAAGCCCTTCCAGGTGAAGTCCTCGATCTTGCCGCGGCCGAAGACGTCCTCGTCGGGGTCGGCCTCCTCGAAGTCGAGGGGCTTGCCGCCCGACATCATCGGCTGCGCGGCGCCGAGGCCGTCCGGGCGGCGCTTGAACATGACGTTCAGCGGGGCCAGGAAGATGTGCAGGTGCTTGGAGTGGACGACGAAGACCAGGAAGACCAGCGCGACGGCGATGTGCAGCAGCAGGCCGACCGACTCCAGGATCTCCAGCGTGTGGCCGCTCAGCCCGTCGAACAGGTGGCCGACCAGGTAGGAGAAGTAGGCGCCCTTGCCGTAGGGGAGGTTGCCGCTGGCCCACTCCACGCCGCGGAAGAAGAACATCGTCCAGATCACGTTGAAGATCATGAACAGCGTCATCCAGGCGCCGGACAGGTGCGAGCCCTTGAACCGGGACTTGCGGCCGATGCGCTTGGGCGAGTTCTTGATCCGGATCGCGGTGAAGACGATCAGGCCGGCGGTGCAGGCGAGGGCGATCGTGTCCTGGACGAAGCCGATCGGCGGCCAGGTCTGCAGGCCGGGGATCTTGGCGTCCAGCCCGAACAGCAGCGCGACGGCCGCCTCCAGGTAGACGGTGACCAGCAGGATGAACGCCCACATGACGGCGGCGTGCGAGACGCCGGCGAGGGTCCACTTCAGCAGCTTGCGCTGGCCGAGGACCTCGACGGCCTGGCCCTCGACGGCCTTGGCGGGCTCACGCCTGACCTGCAGGGTCCGCTCGGGATCAGGCTGCCCGCTCTTGGCGATCGCGTACAGGAACAGCACTCGCCTCCCGGCGAGCGCCAGCGCGACCGCCGCTCCGGCGAGCCCGATGACCAATGTGATCCAGAACACTGTTCCGTCCTCCTGGGGTACGGGCGATGGCAGCCAGCGTAGGGCGCGCGCCGGACCGCTCTCCACCCGGGGCCCGAATACTACTCGGTAGTAGCTTATGCGTCACATCCCCTGGTCAGAACAGCCCGCGCCGATGTCCGGACCGCCGAGGCCTTCGATCTCGACTCTTACCCGCGTGGCGATGAGTATCCGGCGGTTCCCGAGTCCATAACACGGGGCGGGGCGCGTCCACCTCCGTCCCGTCCAGCGGTACGCGAAACGGAAGGACCCCAGATGACCTCGACACCCGACCTCGGCCCCGCCGCCCGGCGGATGGCCGGCCTGCTCGCGGACGTGAGCGACTCCCAGCTCGCCGGCCCGACGCCCAACGACGGCATGCCGCTCGGCGCCCTCATCGACCACGTGGGCGGCTTCGCCCTGGCCTTCACCTGGGCCGCGGCGAAGGACTTCCCGGACGGCCCGTCGCAGCCGCCGTCCGCCGACGCCGCCCGGCTGGCCCCGGACTGGCGGGTCAGCGTCCCCGAGCGGCTCGACGCGCTGGCCGCGGCCTGGCGCTCCCCGGAGGCGTGGCAGGGCATGACGCAGGCGGGCGGCGTCGACCTGCCCGGCGACCAGGCCGGTTTCGTCGCGATGAACGAGCTGGTCGTGCACGGCTGGGACGTCTCCCGCGCCATCGGCCGGCCCTACGAGACCGGCGAGGAGGAGATCGAGGCGTGCCTGGCCTTCGTCGGCCCGGCCGTCGAGCAGAGCGGCGGCCAGGGCGTCCCGGGCCTGTTCGGCCCCGCCGTCGAGGTGGGCGCGGAGGCGTCCGCGCTCGACCGCCTCATCGCCATGACCGGCCGGGACCCGTCCTGGACGGCGGACCGCGGCTAACGGTGTTTCACAGTCCCGGCCCATTTCGAGACGGGCCCTGGCTCTCCGAGCGTTCCGAGACCTGCATGAGGAGGTCGTGGACGAAGTACGCCTCCATCGGGCGTCCGCCGATCTCGAACGGCACGACGTGGTAGTACGCGTTCGGCAGCCGCGTGGGCTCCCAGCCGAAGAACGCCTCGGCCTCCAGCCGCAGGACCGACCAGGGGCGCATGTCGTCCACCGACCGCATCGGCTCGCCCGACCTGCGGACGAACCGCTTGCCGACGACGTAGTCGCCGACCTCGGTGTCCATGCTCTCGTGCTCCAGCCAGAAGTCGGGCCAGAGCGGGAGGGCGAACCGGTGCCGGGAGGGGCCGCCGCTGACCGGCTCGCCCAGGATCACCGCCATGTCCTTGATCTTCAGCATGTCCGGGCTCCTCCACTCGACGGCCTCCTCCACCAGGGCCTCCGGAGGGTCGGTGTAGGGCGCCGGCAGTTCCGGGAGGGACGGGCTGACACCGCGCATGTCGTTGAGGAGGGACAGCTGGTAGCCCTCCACGGTCATCGAGGGCGAGGGCCGCGGCTCGGGGTCGGCGAAGCGCTCGCACGACCAGCACCACCAGGGCGCGGGCCCGCCCATGCAGCCGCCGGTGTAGTAGATCTCGCGGCGCTCGTGCCGCCGGTACGGCGTGTCGTCGATGGGCATGCCGGCCTGGACCGGGACCAGCGGGCCGTCACACTGTTCGCACTTCGGACTCATGCCCCCTCAGACGCCGCCCGTCCCCGTGGTGTTCGGTCAGACGCGCTCGAAGATCGCGGCGAGGCCCTGGCCGCCGCCGATGCACATCGTCTCCAGGCCGTAGCGGGCCTCGCGGCGGTCCATCTCGCGGGCGAGGGTGGCGAGGATGCGGGCGCCGGTCGCGCCGACGGGGTGACCGAGGGAGATGCCGGAGCCGTGCACGTTGACGCGGTCCCAGTCGGCGTCCTTCAGTCCCCATTCGCGGGTGACGGCGAGGACCTGCGCGGCGAACGCCTCGTTCAGCTCGATGAGGTCCATGTCGGCGAGGGTGAGGCCGGCGGCGTCCAGGGCCTTGGCGGTGGCGGGGACGGGGCCGATGCCCATCGTCTCGGGCGGCACCCCGGCGCGGCCCCAGGAGACGAGCCGGACGA
The DNA here is from genome assembly GCF_014208105.1 of Actinomadura coerulea. Classification (NCBI taxonomy): domain Bacteria; kingdom Bacillati; phylum Actinomycetota; class Actinomycetes; order Streptosporangiales; family Thermomonosporaceae; genus Actinomadura; species Actinomadura coerulea. Next base: position 6,401,720 of record NZ_JACHMQ010000001.1, on the reverse strand, counting down.
GGGGCCGCAGGCCCAGCTCGGCGGCGCGTTCGGGGGTGGTGACCACGCAGGCGGCGGCGGCGTCGTTCTGGCCGCTGGCGTTGCCCGCCGTCACGGTGGCCTCGGCGTCCTTCCTTCCGAGGACGGGACGCAGTTCCGCCAGGCCCTCGACGGTGGTGCCGGGGCGCGGGTGCTCGTCGGTGTCGACGACCGTGTCGCCCTTGCGCGACCGGACGGTCACCGGGACGATCTCCTCCGCGAAGACGCCCGACCGCTGGGCGGCGACGGCGCGCTCGTGGGACCGGACGGCCAGCTCGTCCTGCTCCCGGCGCCCGATGCCGTACTCGCGGCGCAGGTTCTCGGCGGTCTCCAGCATCCCGCCCGGGACGGGATGGTTGACGCCGCCGGCGGTGACGCGGCCCCGCGCGAGCGCGTCGTGCAGGTCGAGGGACGGCCCGCGCACGCCCCAGCGGGCCGCGGTGGTGTAGAACGGCGCGCCGCTCATGCTCTCCGCCCCACCCGCGATGATCACGTCGCCGGCGCCGGTCTGGACCTGCATGGCGGCGTTCAGGACGGCCTGGAGCCCGGATCCGCACCGCCGGTCGAGCTGGGTGCCGCCGACCGTGACGGGGAGCCCGGCGTCCAGCGCGGCGACGCGCCCGATGGCGGGGGCGTCGGAGGTGGGGTAGCAGTGCCCGAGGACCACCTCGTCGATCGCGTCCCCGGGCAGGCCGGTCCGCTCGACCAGGGCGCGGACGACGGTGGCGGCGAGCTCGACCGCCGTGACGGTCCTGAGCGCTCCGCCGAACCGGCCGATGGGGGTACGCAGCGGCTCGCAGATCACCGCGTCGCGCATGGTGGTCTCCTCGGGATGGGGTCGCGGGCACTTCGCAGGGTACGGCCCCCCGCCCGGGAGGGCGCCGTCCGGGTTTCCGCCCAGTGGAGGTTGAATGCTGGGTACCCATGGCGGTGGCGAACCGGGACGTGGGCCAGACGGCTGGGCGAGCGCGGGAGGCGACGTGGAGCAGTGGGCGGGCCGGGCGACGACGATCCGGGTGATCGGTGCCGGGGCGATGGGGCGCGGGATCGCGCAGCTCGCCGCCGCGGGCGGGCTGACGGTGGAGCTGGCCGACATCCGGACGCGGGCCGTGATGGAGGCGGCCGAGCACGTCGGGGCCATGTTCGACAGGCTCGCCGCGAAGGGGCGCATGACGGCGGCCGACGCGCGGGCGGCGAAGGGGCGGCTCCGGCCGGTCGGCGAGCCGCTCACCCCATTCCAGGACTGCGACCTCGTCGTGGAGGCCGTCCGGGAGGACATGGACACCAAGCGGGAGCTGTTCAGGTCGCTGGAGAAGGTCTGCCCGGAGCACACGGTCCTCGCGACCAACACCAGTTCGCTTCCGGTGACGGCGATCGCCGCCGCGCTGGACGACCCGTCCAGGGTGGCGGGGCTGCACTTCTTCAATCCGGTGCCGCTGATGAAGCTCGTCGAGGTGATTCCGGGGGCGCGCACGGCCGGGTGGATCCCGGACGCGCTCGCCGACCTGGTGAGGCGTCTCGGTCACACTCCCGTGCTCGCCCCTGACGCGCCGGGGTTCCTCGTCAACCACGCTGGGCGCGGCCTGGTGACGGAGGCGTTGCAGATCCTCTCCGAGGGCGTCGCCGAGCCCGTGGACATCGACCGCATCGCGCGGGACGTCCTCGGCCTGAGGATGGGGCCGTGCGAACTGCTCGACCTGACCGGGATGGACGTGTCGCACCCGGTGATGGAGTCCATCTGGACGGGCTTCTACACCGAGCCGCGGTTCCGCCCGTCCAGGATCGGCAGGGCGCGCCTGGAGGCCGGGCTTCTGGGGCGCAAGACCGGAGAGGGCTTCTACAAGTACGTGGACGGGGTGAAGCAGGAGCCCGCCGAGGCCGGCGCCCCGGCCACCGACTTCCGGCCCGTCTGGTTCCAGGAGCCGCAGCACCGCGAGACGCTGGGAATGCTGCTGTCGGAGGCCGGGGTGGAGGTCGAGGCGGGTGACGAGCCGTCCGGGGAGGCCGTCCTGCTGGTCGACGCAGCGACGGACATGAGCGTCGCGACGAAGGTCTGGAACGGCCTCCCCGGGGAGCGGACCCTGGGGATCGACGGGTTCTCCGGGTTCTTCGGCCGGATCACCCTCACCGTGCAGCCCGCGCTCGACCCGGAGGCGGGCCGCGCGGCGCTCGCCGCCCTCCTCGCCACGGGACGGCCGGTGACCGTCGTGCGGGACGCGCCCGTCGCCGTCGCGCCGCGGCTGCTGGCGTCGGTCGTCAACGTGGGCTGCGGCATCGCCGAGCAGCGGCTGGCCAGTCCCGCCGACATCGACACCGCCGTGCGGCTCGGGCTCGGCTACCCGCGCGGACCGCTGGAGTGGGGCGACCACGTGGGCGCCGAGCGCGTCCTCGACGTCCTGGAGCAGATGCACGAGGCGACCGGCGACCCGCGTTACCGTCCGAGCGGCTGGCTGACCGAGCGCGTGGCGCTCGGCCTGCCGCTCACCGAGACGGGCACCGCCCCGTCCGACCTGCTCGCCTAGCGCTCAGCCGGTCGGCTCGATGGGCGGGGCCTTCGCTCTCGGGCGGGCTCGCTTCACGCGGGCTCGCTTTCACGCGGGCTCCGCGCGTGGGGAGCGGTCGCGGGACGGCGGGCGCGCACGACGAACGCGGCGAACAGGGCGGCGGCCAGCATCGCGCCGCACGCGGCGAACGAGGCGGCCGACACCGCGTGGGCGAAGGCGTCGCGCGCGGCGCGGGCGAGGCCCGGGTCGCCGGTCGCCAGGGCCTCGCCGAGCGAGTGGCGCGCCGCCGGGGGCGCGGCGGCGGGCAGGGCGCGGGCGTAGGCGGCGGAGACGACGCTGCCGAGGACGGCGACGCCGAGCGCGCTGCCGAGCTCCTGGCCCGCGTCGTTCACCGCCGAGCCGACCCCGGCCTCCTCGGGAGGGACGGCGGCCATGAGCGTGCTGTAGGCGGGCGGGGCGCCGAGCCCGGCGCCGAAGCCGAGGACGACGAGCCCGGCCGCGAGCGCGGCGTAGCCGTCGTCCGGCCCGGTCAGCCCGAGGGCCAGGAACCCGGCCGCGACGACGGAGAACCCGGCGACGAGGGCGGGACGGGCGCCGAACCGCGACTCCAGCGACGCGCCGAGGCCGTTGCCGAGGCCGGCGGAGACCGCGACCGGCAGCAGCGCGAGCCCGGCCTTGAGCGGCCCGTAGCCGTGCACGAACTGGAGCAGCTGGGTCAGGGCGAACAGCATCCCGGCCAGCGCGAACCCGAACAGCGCGATCATGGCGGCGGCCCCGGAGAAGTCGCGGTCGCGCAGCAGGCCGAGGTCGAGCATCGGCTCGGGGTTGCGGTGCTGCCACGCGGCGAACAGGGCGAGCGCCGCGGCGCCGGCGGCCAGCCCGCCGAGCGCGCGGGCGCCGGTCCAGCCGTGCGCGGGAGCGGAGATGACCGCCCACACCAGCGCCGACATGCCCGCAGTGGACAGCACGGCGCCGGGCACGTCCGGGCGGCGGCGCGGTCCGCGCGACTCCGGGACGAGGAGCAGCAGCCCGGCGACGGCGACCGCGGCGACGGGCACGTTCACCAGGAAGACCGACCCCCACCAGAAGTGCTCCAGCAGGAGCCCGCCGAGCGTCGGCCCTGCGGCGAGGCCGACCATGGACGTCGCGCCCCAGATGGCGAACGCCTTCGCGCGCTCGTCCGGGCCGAACACCTGAGCCATGATCGACAGCGTCCCCGGCATGAGGAACGCGCCTCCCACGCCCATCAGCGCCCGCATCGCGACGAGCTGGGCGGGGCTCTCCGCGAAGGCGGCGAGCAGGGACCCGGCGCCGAACAGCGCGAATCCGGCCAGCATCGCGCGGCGGCGCCCGTACCGGTCGCCGAGGCTGCCCGCGGTGATCAGCAGGCCGGCGAACACCAGCGAGTAGGCGTCGATCACCCACTGGACGTCGGAGGTGGTGGCGTCGAGGTCCCGGAGCAGGGACGGGATCGCCACGTTGAGGATCGTGTTGTCGACCACGACGACGAACAGGCTGAGGCACAGCACGCCGAGGATGTGCCAGCGCCGCGGGTGCGGGGCGAGGGGCTCCTCCATGATCACTCCCTGAGGGTTCTCGTACAGCGTTCGAGTTAGCTCGCACACTGTACGACCCAACTCGCACGGTGTTCAAGTCCCGGTACCCTGTACGAGAGCGAGGGAGGGCATGCCGATGGCCGAGGAGAGCAGGGCGCCGTCCGTCTGGGTGCGGCCGGAGCGCGCGCGGCGGGGCCGGCCCGCCCTCGGCCGGACGCAGATCGTCGACGCCGCGCTCGAACTGCTGGACGCCGAGGGGCTGGACGGCCTCAGCATGCGCCGCCTCGGCACCCGCCTGAACGCGGGCGCGACATCGGTGTACTGGCACGTCGCGAACAAGGACGAGCTGCTGGAGCTCGCCCTCGACCGTGTCATGGCCGAGGTGGCGGTGCCGTCCGGCGACGGCTGGCGGGCCGCCGCCACCGGCTACGCGCGCAGCCTCCGCGCGATGATCCACCGGCATCCGTGGACGGTGACGCTGTTCGGCGGCCGCCCGATGATCGGCCCGAACGCGACCCGCGTCCTGGACGAGGTCCTCGCCGCGTTCGGCGCCGCCGGGTTCACCGGCTTCGACCTCGAGTACGCCTGGTCGGCGGTGGTCGACTACGTCATCGGCGCGGCCGGGAGCGAGGCGAGCTGGCAGCGCGCCCAGCCCGGCACGTCCGCCGCGCAATGGGTCGAGAACCTCGGCCCCTACCTGGACCGGCTGGACGGGGAGCGCCCCGGGCTCGCGTCCCACATCCGCGAGATCTGGATGAAGGAGACCGGCGACGTCCTGGAGGGGCGCTTCGCGTTCGGGCTCGCCTGCGTCCTCGACGGCCTCGAAGCGCGCAGGCCCCCCGCCCGGTAGCGGACGGGAGGCCTGCGGCGCGGGCCGGTCGAGGACCGGTTCAGAAGGGCAGCTCCGCGGGCGGCTTCGGCTTGGCGTCGCTCCACCCCGCCGAGCGGACCGCCTGGTACTCGATGACGAAACCGGGCTTCATCCGCGCGTACGGGCCGCCGGGCTCGGTCAGCACGGCCTGCCGCGACAGCAGCGCGCCGGTCCGCTCGTCGAAGACGATCGCCTGGCGGTAGCGGTAGGTCCCCTGCTCGGCCCTCGGCGTGCCGTAGTCCGCGGTGACCGTGACGGCGCGGTCGCCGGACGCCAGCGCGACGCCCCGGCGGCCCAGCGGGTCGGTGACGCCGCCGATCGCATGGACGCCCGGCTGCGCGGCCAGCGCCTTCATCAGGCCCGACCGGACCTTCGGCGGGAGCGGGGTGCCGAGGAGCCCCGACACCCGCATGATCTTCAGAGTGGCGATCACCCCCGGCTTCGCCCGCAGCGCCTCGGCCGTCCCCCGCTTGGAGCCCGGGTTCAGGCCGCCCGCCATCGCGTCGTCGCTCAGGAACATCTCGGCCAGCTCGGCCGGGTCGGTCGGCAGGTTCCGCAGCTCCTCGACCGACTTGTCCAGGAACTCTCCGCCGCCCTCCGGGTCGACGCCGACCTCGGGGCCTTCCGAGCGCCACTTCGTCGCCTTGGTGCTGTAGGTGGAGTAGTGGTCGTTGGACCAGACGCGGATGTCCGACGGCGACCCGGCCTTGCGCCACAGCGCCTCGTCCTGCGGGGTCTGCGGACGGGCCGGCAGGTCACGGGCGTAGTACGCCTCGCCCATGCCCTTGCGCGCACCGGCCCAGAAGAACGTCTCGTCGTGCGCACCGAAGATCGCGTACGTTCCCGTCCTCGCCCGCACCACGTAGGCCTGGCCGCTGATCCTCTCGGCCGACCAGTAGTTGCCCGTGGGCTGCTCGGCGGCCTTGTCCGCCGCCACGAGCACCGCCTGCCGGCCGAGGTCGACGGCCGCGGGCGGCCCGCCCGGCGAATCCGGTGAGCCCTGGCCGGCGACCACGATGGCCACGGCCGCCGCGGTCCCGGCGGCGACGAGCCCCACGCCCAGCTGGAACGGCCGGCCGAAGCGCCGCCGTCCCGCCCCGGCCGGGCGGACGTGCCTCCCGCCCGGCGCCATCGCCTCCTCCAGCCTCGCCAGCGCCCGCGCCGACGCCTCCGCCGACGGGGGCGGCGGCTCGCCCAGCAGCCGCCGGACCCGGGCCGTCTCGTTCATGTCGATCTCGTTCACGCGGGCGTCTCCTCAACGATCAGCGCGGGATTGGTTCCGCCGAGCGACTCCCTCAGGCGGCGCCGGGCACGGTGCAGGCGGGACGCGACGGTGCCCGTCTTGAGGCCGAGCGCCTGCCCGACCTCCTCGTAGGTCAGGTCGGCCAGCGCCACCAGCAGCAGCACGTCCCGGTCGCCGCGCGGCAGCCGGGCCAGCGCGTCGGCGAGGTCCGCGCCCGCGCCGCCGGCCGTGACGCGGGCCGTGACCCGGTCCTCGTGGCCGTCCTGGACGTGCTCGGCGGGCGTGCGCGCCAGCGCCCGGTAGCGGCGGCCCTCCGAGCGCCGGTGCAGCCCGATCAGCCGCGTCGCGATGCCGTACAGCCACGGGCGGACCGTGCCGCGGTCGGGGTCGAACCGGCCGCGCTTGTTGAAGGCGGCGAGGAAGGTCTCGGCGGCGATGTCGTCAGCCGCGTCGACGCCGAGGCGCCGCGCCGCGTACCCGTGGATCGCGGTGAAGTGCCGGTGGAAGATCTCCGCGAACGCGGCGGGCTCGCGCCGCGACCGGACGATCGCCGCCGCGTCCGAGGCGTCGGAGCCGGACGCGTCCGGCGCCGCACCGGACCGGGACCCGGGATCCGGCGGGTGGTGGTGGGCCATGGAGTGATCCTCGTCGTCGGGGGGAGTGCTCGGTCACCCGGCTCTCAACCGATCCCCCGATCACCCTTCACGCGCGAACGCCCCCCGCCCGGGCACCGGGCGGGGGGCGTTCGCGACCTCGGGTCAGAAGGGCGGCTTCGCGGGCGGCTTCGGCACGGCGTCCGTCCAGCCGGTCTTCGGACGACCCGGTCATCGATCGCGAGCGCGACGGGCAGAAGCACGTCCCGCTCGCCCGCGGCCCGGCTACCGGACGCGGTAGGCGCGGATGACGCGCTGGTCGATACCGCTGCCGCCCGCGTCCTTCGCGGTGACGCGCAGCGACACGGTCTGGCCCTTGACCGGCGCCGGGAGCGGCGCGCCGAACCGCCCGCCGCCGAGCGGCCTCACCTGGACGTGCTGCCAGGTCTCGCCGTCGTCCACGGACGTCCAGAACCGCAGGCCGGTGACCGCGGCCTCGCCGGAGCCCGCCATCCGCGCGACGGTGAACACGGCGGGCTCGCCGGACGGCTGGTTGCGCAGGTCGAGGTTCAGGTCGTAGTCGACGAGCAGAAGCGGGAGGTTGACGCTCCTGTCACCGCGCGGCTCGCGGGAGCGGAACGTCCAGGAGGTCGAGGTGCGGGTCGACACCGGGAGGATCGCCGACGCGTCGTTCTCGTACGCCAGCCGGTACTCCGCCTCACCGGGCGGGACGGTGAACTCGCCGTACGGGCCGTCCTTCTCGCCGACCTTCTCCTCCCCCGCGTACAGCGCCATGTGCCCCTTCACCTCGTGCATGGCGCAGTCGAACCCGTCTGGACGGGTCTGGAGGTCGACGAGCGCGATGCGCATGCTCTGGCCGGTGCGGGCCGCGGGGTACCGGGCGCAGCCGCTGGGGGTGACGCCGGTACCCGAGTAGGGTCCGGGCCGAAGCGGCTGGCGGCCCCAGCGGGCGGAGACCCGCTCACCCGGCTTCAGCTCGCTGAAGGCGCCCTGGTCCACCCAGAAGTCCTCACCGAACTTGACCAAGCCTTCGTCCCCCCAGAGCAGGCCGGGGCCGGTCGAGACGTAGTCGGTACGGGACGTCCCGGGCTTGACGTCACCGCCGCCCTCGAACGTCAGCAGGCCTTCCGGGCTGATGCCGTAGCGCTTCTCGCTCATCGGGATGCCCGGATCCCCGTCGAACGCGGCGAACCGCTGGTCGACGCGGGCCATCCGCTTGAGCTCGGCGGCCGTCACCACGTGCGTCAGGTCGGCGGGGATTCCGTTGCCGAGGGGTCGGACGACGTCGTAGACGGTGCCGGGCGCGGTCAGCCGGTGGTTGGTGTACGCGTGGAACGTCCCGGTCTTGGCGCCGTCCATCGGCTGGGCGTACACCGGCGCGTTCGCGGGGTCGAAGGAGTACGCGCTGTACCACCACAGCCCCTGGCCGGCGTCGCGGACCATGTCCGCGGACATCATCGCCTGCTCGGTCTCGGTGCCCTCGACGCGCGCCCCGACCCGTACGGCGGCGGCGCCGTCGAGCGTGACGGTCGTGGGCCCGCCGACGACCACCTCGGGGTCCCCGGCGAGGGCCGAACGCCAGTCGCCGAAGTCGTCCACGTTGCCGAGGACCGCGTAGCGGCCTTCGGGGACGCGGACCTTCACCGTTCCGGTGGCGTCGGCCCACTCGGAGAACACCGCCATGTCGGCCAGGTTCACCACCGTCGCGGACGCGGAGAAGTTCGCCGGGTCCGTGCCGGGCAGCGGCGTGGCCTTGATCGTGAGGTCGTGCGACGGAGGCTCGACGTAGAACGTCACGGGCGTCCGGAGGACGGCTCCGCCGCCCTCCGCCGTCACCACGGCCGAGTAAAGGCCGGGACGGTCGGCGAGTTCGGCCGCGTCCACGGTCAGCGTGGCCTCACCGGTGCCGCCCGCGGGGACGTCCACGCCCGGCGGGACGCTCGCGGCGCCGTTCGCCGCGCGCCCGCGGCGGTCGACGACCTCCACGCTCAACCGCATGCGGACAGGGCCGGACGACTGGGACGTCCAGCCGAGCTTCGTCGACAGCGCGCCGTGCCCGGGGAACCGTGACGTGCCGAGGTCGACGATGCTCCGCGCGGCGAGGACGGGGCTGCTCGCCGCCTCCCCCGCGTCGAGGCGTCCCGCGCCGCGTTCGTAGGCGTCACCGCCGGTCGCGGGGTCGGCCGTCCCGACGAGGGCGGCCTTGAGGCGGGACGGCTCCCAGTCCGGGTGCTTCGCGGCGAGCAGCGCGGCGGCGCCGGCGACGTGCGGCGCGGCCATCGACGTCCCGGACGCCTTCGTGTAGGCCGCCCCGGTCGGGGTGCCCATGGCGGTGCCCTCGGCGCGGGCCGCGACGACGTCGACGCCCGGTGCGACGATCTCCGGTTTGGCGGCGTGCCCGCGCGGCCCCCGGCTGGAGAACTCCGCGAGCCGGTCGCGGGCGTCGACCGCGCCGACGGTCAGCGCGGCGTCGGCCGTGCCGGGCGAGCCGACCGACCCGACGAGGCCGTCGTTGCCCGCCGCGACGACGAACAGCGTCCCGTGCTCCTTCGTCAGGTCGTTCAGGGCCAGCGAGAGGGGGTCCGTGCCGTCGGTGGGGGCGCCGCCGAGGCTCATGTTGACGACGTCGGCGCGCGGCGCCGCCCACTCCATCCCGGCGATCACGCTGGAGTCGGTGCCGGAGCCCTCGTCGTCGAGGACCTTGCCGATCAGCAGGTCCGCGTCCGGGGCGACGCCCCTGCGCCGCCCGTCCGAGGCGGCGCCCGTTCCGGCGACGGTCGAGGCGACGTGCGTGCCGTGCCCGAACCGGTCGGCGGTGTCGGCCGACTCGGAGAAGTTCCGCGTCTCGGCGATGCGGCCCTTGAGGTCGGGGTGCCCGGCGTCCACGCCCGTGTCCAGGACGGCGACCTTGGCGCCCTTGCCGGTGTATCCGGCGCGCCAGGCCTCGGGCGCGCCGACCTGCCGCAGGTTGCGGTCGAGCCGGCCTGTCGCGGGCGCCGCGGCGGGCGCGAGCGCGGGCGCGGGGGCGGTCGGGGCGAGGGTCGCCTCGACCTTGCCGTCCAGCCAGATGTGCCGGATCCCGCCCGTCGCCTTCGGGGAAGGGCCGCGCATCCCGGCCAGTCTCCTGCCGAGGGCGCTCGCGTCGCCCTTGGGCTGCCGCACGGCGACGGCGCCGATGCTCGGCAGGTCGCGCGTCTTGTCGAGCGTCCCGCCGAGCGCCGGCAGGGAGCGGACGCCCTCGTCGTGCTGGACGATCAGCGGCAGGTCCGCGCTGCGGGCGTCGTCGTAGCCCTGCGCGATCAGAGCGGTGACGTCGAACAGCCCCGGGTCGACCACCCGGCCGACCAGTCCGGCGACGTCGATCGGGACGACCACGACGTGCCCGTTCGGACGGACCTCCTTGCGGAACGAGCGCTTCTCCCGGCCGGGTGCGGGGGTCACCGAGACGAGCGGGGGCCTGCCCTTGACCGTCCGGACGGCGACGACGTCCCCGGTCAGCAGGGTCACCTGCCAGGAGCCGCGGGTGTCCAAGCCGCCCGCCGGGCTCGGCGCGGCGTGGGCGGGCGGCGGGACCGCGGCCAGCGCCCCGGCCGCCGTCAGGAGGCCGAGCAGGGCCCGGCTCCGGCGTCTGTGCGTCATCGAGTCTCCTCTGCCATCGCCGTCCCGCGATGGGACGGTCGATGTTGATCATCCGCAGCGGCCGATCGGCTTCACGGCGGGCGGCTCGGCGGGCCCCGGTCGGAGCCGGCCGGCGAGGAGACTCATGCCGCGGTCGGAGAACGGGTCTCGACCGTGGTCGGATGACCGGGAGACGCGGGGGGCCGAGGCTGGGCCCCATGACAACACGGACTGAGGCCACCCCGGCGATCAGGGTGGAGGGGCTGTCGAAGCGCTACGGCCGGCGCACGGTGGTCGACGATCTGACGTTCACCGTCCGGCCGGGGGCGGTGACGGGCTTCTTCGGCCCGAACGGCGCGGGCAAGACGACGGCGATGAAGGCCGTCGTGGGGCTGGCGCGGCCGTCGGCGGGCACGGTGTCGGTCCTGGGGGCGCCGGTGGCCTCGATGGTGCCGGACGCGCGCCGGATGGGCGTCCACATCGAGCCGTGCGGCGCGCACCCCGGCCGGTCGGCCCGCGCGCATCTGCGGGCGCTGGCGCTGTCGGCGGGGCTGCCGCGGAGCCGCGTCGAGGAGGTCCTGGAGACCGCCGAGCTGACCCGGGCGGCGGGCCGCCGGGTCGGCGGCTTCTCGCTCGGGATGCGGCAGCGGCTCGGGCTCGCCGCCGCACTGCTGGGCGACCCGGAGATCCTGGTGCTGGACGAGCCGGCCAACGGGCTGGACCCGCAGGGGATCCGCTGGCTCCGGACGATGCTGCGGGACAGGGCGGCGAAGGGCCGCACGGTGCTGCTGTCCAGTCACCTGCTCGCGGAGGCGTCGAAGACGGTCGACGACGTGGTCGTCATCGACCAGGGCAGGCTGGTGCACCAGGGGCCGATCGGTGAGGTCGAGTCGCTGGAGGACGTGTTCCTCGAACTGACCGGAGGCGTGGAGCGATGATCGGCCTGCTTCGAGGGGAACTGCTCAAGTCGGTGACGACCCGTGCCGTGTGGGGGTTCGCGGCCGGGGGGACGGCCTTCGCCGCCCTGAACGCGGTGCTCGTCGCCGTGGCGTCGGGAACGATCGACGAGGTGGCGGAGAAGAAGGAGGCGATGGCGGGGTTCCCGGTCCTCCTGCTGCTGTGGGGCCTGGTCGGCGCGGCGGGCGAGTACCGCCACCGGACCGCCGCGCCCACGGCGCTGGTGGCCCGGCGCGGCCGCGGAACCGTCCTGGCGGTGCGGATCGCGGCGTACGCGCTGACCGGCCTCGGGCTCGCGCTGCTGGTCAACGCGGTCGCGGTCGGCGTGGCGCTGCCGCTGCTGGCCGGCCGGCCGGGCCCGGACCTGACGTCCGGCCAGGTCGCCGAGGTCGTGGCGGGCAACGTCGCGGCGCTCGTGCTGGCGACGGTGCTGGGCGCGGCGCTCGGTGCGCTGATCCGCGGGCCGGTCGTCGGCGCGGTGGTCCTGCTGATCCTGGCCCTGGTGGTGCAGCCCCTGGTGAGCGGGGCGTGGGAGCGGGAGGCGAACCTCTCGCCGTTCGGCGCGGTGGACATCATGACCGGCGGGAGCCACAACACGACCCTCACGGTCGCGCAGGCCGGGGCGGTGTTCGCGGTCTGGACGATGCTCGCGGTACTGGTCGCTGTCGTGTGCGAACGACGGCGTGACCTGGCGTGAACACGGCGGCGAGGATCCGGGTGGTGCGGGGCCTGCGGGCCGCGCACCGCCCGGTGCTGTTCGACGTCGTGCTCGCCGCGGCGGCGGTCATCGTGGAGGTGGGGCTGCTGTTCAACGACGGCACCGAGGCCGTGCCCCTACCGATCGCGGTGACCGTCCTCACCGGTGCGGTGCTGCTGGCCCGCCGCCGGTTCGGGGTGGCGGTGACAGCGGTGGCGGTCGCGTCGGCGGCCGTGGTGACCGCGGCCGGGTACTCGCCCGGAGGCGCGCCGGCCGTCGTCGCGCTGTGGTCGCTCGCCGAGACACGCGACCGGCGCGTCTCGCTCGCGGTGCTGGCACCAGTGGCCGTGTTCCTGGAGGTCGACAACGTCTGCAGCCCGCCAGTGTCGATCGGGGCGTGGGCGCTGGGCGCCTACATGCGGACGCGCCGCCGCTACGTCCAGGCGGTGGAGGACCGGGCCGCGACCCTGGAACGCGAGCGGGAGCAGCTCGACCTGATCGCGGCGCAGCGCGAACGCGGCGCGATCGCCCGCGAACTGCACGACATCGTCGCCCACTCGGTGACGGTGATGCTGATCGGGGTCCGCGGCGCCCGCGACGTCCTGGAGACCGAACCTCGGGTGGCCGCGCGGACGCTGGAGCAGGTGGAGGCCAGCGCCGAGCAGAGCCTGGCCGAGTTGCGCAGGATCCTCGTCCTGCTGCGGGGGCGGGAGGCGGCGGAGACGCGACCGCAGCCCTCACTGGCGGACCTGGACGATCTGGTCGCCGGCTACCGCGCGGCGGGGCTGCCGGTCCGGCTCGAGATCACCGGGGAGCCGCTGGACCTGCCGAGCGGGGTGGAGCTGTCCGCCTACCGGATCATCGAGGAGGCGTTGACCAACGCGCTGAAGCACGCCGGGGCGACACTGGTCACGGTGAGGCTGTTCTACGGCGGGGCGGACCTGGAGGTGCGCGTGCAGGACGACGGGACGGCGACCGGCGAGCCGGGCCCCGGCGGGCACGGCCTGGTGGGGATGCGGGAGCGGGTCGCGGTGCTCGGCGGCGAGCTGGAGACGGGCCGGGCCCCCGGCGGCGGGTTCCGGGTCGCGGCGCGGCTGCCGGTCGGGGGGCGGGCGTGACCGTCCGGATCATGATCGTCGACGACCAGGAGCTGATCCGGATCGGTTTCCGGCTGTTCCTGCAGACCCAGGACGGCATGGAGGTCGTCGGCGAGGCCGCGGACGGCCGGGAGGCCCTCGTGCGGGCGGCGGAGCTGCGCCCCGACGTCGTCCTGATGGACGTCCGGATGCCGCGGATGGACGGCGTCGAGGCCACCGCCCGCCTCACCGCCGCGGACCGTCCGCCCCGCGTGCTGATCCTCACCACCTACGACCTCGACGAGTACGTGTTCGGCGCGCTGCGCGCCGGGGCGTCGGGGTTCCTGCTGAAGGACGCGCCCCGCGAGCGGCTCCTGGAGGCGATCCGCGTCGTCCACCAGGGCGACGCGCTGCTGTCCCCGTCGATCACCCGCCGTCTGATCGAGGACTACGCCGACCGCACCGACCCGATCCGGCCGTCACCGGACCTGCTGACCGCGCTGACCCCCCGCGAGCGCGAGATGCTCCTGCTCGTGGCCCAGGGCCTGTCGAACCAGGAGATCGCGGCGCGGCTCGTCGTCACCGAGGCCACCGTCAAGAGCCACGTCGGCAGCGTGTTCGCCAAGCTCCACCTGCGCGACCGCGTCCAGGCCGTCGTGCTGGCCTACGAGCACGGCATCGTCGTCCCGGGCCGCCGCCCCGACCCGCTCTGAGAGACCGCCCGGTCCACGGTCGGGACGTGGCGCCGCCGTCATACCGGGGTCCCTGGGCTCCCGGGAAGGCTCCTCCTGCCGAGGGACGGCCGCGGGGGCCGTTCTCCTCCGTCCAGGCGATCTCCGCGCCGTCGGACCCGTGCCGGGAACCGGAATAGGGCGCTCACTCGTCCTGTTGTAGAGGTCGTCAGCAAAGTTGAGTCCGGCCGACTCAAGTCATTTGACAAGGATGGGATCGCCGGGCAACCTAGCGGGCAGAAGACTCAACCGGCCGCGCCTCGGGGGCGACCGGGGCTGCGATAACACCGGATACGACGGAGGACGAGAAACATGGCACGTGCGGTCGGCATCGACCTCGGGACGACCAACTCGGTCGTCGCGATCCTGGAGGGCGGCGAGCCCACCGTCATCGCGAACGCGGAGGGGTCGCGGACCACGCCGTCCGTCGTCGCCTTCGCCAAGAACGGCGAGGTCCTGGTCGGCGAGGTCGCCAAGCGCCAGGCGGTGACCAACGTCGACAGGACGATCCGGTCGGTCAAGCGCGAGATGGGCACCGACTGGAAGACCAAGATCGACGACAAGGACTTCAACCCGCAGCAGATCAGCGCGTTCGTGCTGCAGAAGCTCAAGCGGGACGCCGAGAGCTACCTGGGCGAGACGGTCACCGACGCGGTCATCACCGTCCCCGCCTACTTCTCCGACCACCAGCGGCAGGCCACCAAGGAGGCCGGCCAGATCGCGGGGCTGAACGTCCTGCGCATCATCAACGAGCCGACCTCGGCGGCGCTGGCCTACCACCTGGAGAAGGAGAAGGAGGCCACCATCCTGGTCTTCGACCTCGGCGGCGGCACGTTCGACGTGTCCCTGCTGGACGTCGGTGACGGCGTTGTCGAGGTGAGGGCCACCAGCGGCGACAACCACCTGGGCGGCGACGACTGGGACAACAAGGTCGTCGAGTGGCTGGTCGAGCGCTTCAAGAACGCCAACGGCGTCGACCTGTCCAAGGACAAGATGGCGCTCCAGCGGCTCCGCGAGGCCGCGGAGAAGGCCAAGATCGAGCTGTCCGGCTCGTCCGAGACGCAGATCAACCTGCCCTACATCACCGCGTCCGCGGAGGGCCCGCTGCACCTGGACGAGAAGCTCACCCGCGCGGAGTTCCAGCGGATGACCTCCGACCTGCTGGAGCGCACCAAGGCGCCGTTCCAGCAGGTGCTGAAGGACGCCGGCATCTCGGTGGACAAGATCGACCAGGTCGTCCTGGTCGGCGGCTCCACCCGGATGCCCGCGGTCTCCGAGCTGGTCAAGGAGCTGACCGGCGGCAAGGAGCCGAACAAGGGCGTCAACCCCGACGAGGTCGTCGCGATCGGCGCCAGCCTCCAGGCCGGCGTGCTCAAGGGCGAGGTCAAGGACGTCCTGCTGCTGGACGTGACCCCGCTGAGCCTCGGCATCGAGACCAAGGGCGGCATCTTCACCAAGATCATCGAGCGGAACACCACGATCCCGACCAAGCGGTCGGAGACGTTCACCACCGCCGACGACAACCAGCCGTCCGTGGAGATCCAGGTCTACCAGGGCGAGCGCGAGATCGCCGCGTACAACAAGAAGCTCGGCACCTTCCAGCTCACCGGTCTGCCGCCGGCGCCGCGCGGCGTCCCGCAGATCGAGGTCACCTTCGACATCGACGCCAACGGCATCGTGAACGTCAGCGCGAAGGACCAGGGCACCGGCCGCGAGCAGTCGATGGTCATCACGGGCGGCAGCGCGCTGCCCAAGGACGACATCGAGAAGATGATGCGCGACGCCGAGCAGTTCGCCGAGGAGGACCGCCGGCGCAAGGAGGAGGCCGAGGTCCGCAACCAGGCCGACACCCTCGCGTACTCGACCGAGAAGTTCCTGCGGGAGAACGACGAGAAGGTCCCCGCGGAGCTGAAGACCGAGGTGAACGACGCGGTCGCCGAGGTCAAGAAGGCCCTGGAGGGCACCGACGTCGACGCGATCAAGGGCAGCGCCGAGAAGCTCGCGCAGGTGAGCCAGAAGATGGGCGCCGCGATGTACGCCCAGAACCCCGAGGGCGCCCAGGCCGGTGCCGAGGACCACGGGCCGACGGCCGGCGCCCAGGGCGGCGGGCAGCAGGACGACGAGGTCGTCGACGCCGAGATCGTGGACGAGGACAAGCCGAAGGGTGATGCGTCGTGACGTCCTCTCCCAACGGGGGCGAGGAGAAGGAGGGCCCGGTGATCCGCGACAAGCGGCGCATCGATCCCGAGACCGGTGAGGTCCGGGCGCAGGCGGGGGAGACCCCGCCGGCCCCGGAGGCCCCGGTGGACGGGGGCGGCGCCAAGGCCACGGGCGAGGACTCCTCGCTGAAGACCCAGCTGGCGGAGCGGCTCGCCGACCTCCAGCGGCTGAAGGCCGAGTACGACAACTACCGCAAGCGCGTCGAGCGCGACCGGGTCGCGGTCCGCGAGCAGGCCCTCGGGCAGGTGCTGTCCGAGCTGCTCCCGGTGCTGGACGACATCGGCCGCGCCCGGGCGCACGAGGAGCTCACCGGCGGGTTCAAGTCCGTCGCGGAGAGCCTCGAGGCGGTCACCGGCAAGCTCGGCCTGGAGCGGTACGGGGAGAAGGGCGAGCCCTTCGACCCGGTCGTGCACGAGGCCCTGATGCACTCGCACTCGGCCGAGGTGACCGAGACGAGCGTCATCGACGTCCTGCAGCCCGGCTACCGCATCGGCGAGCGGGTCCTGCGGCCCGCCCGCGTGGCGGTGGCCGACCCCGCTCCGGACTCCGGAGCCGGCGAGTCCGGCGGCGGGCCGGGCGACGCGGACGACGAACAGGGCGAATGATCCCCAGGGGGCCCGCCCGCGAGGGCGGGCCCCGCAGGGGCGTGAAGACATGTGGCAAGTGGCGATAGCAGAAGGCGGGGCGCCGTGAGCACCAAGGACTACCTGGAGAAGGACTACTACAAGGTCCTCGGTGTCGCGAAGACGGCCTCCCAGGAGGAGATCAAGAAGTCCTACCGGAAGTTGGCGCGCAAGTACCACCCGGACGCGAACAAGGGCGACACCGACGCCGAGGACCGCTTCAAGGAGGTCTCGGAGGCCTACGACGTCCTGTCCGACGAGAAGCGCCGCAAGGAGTACGACGCGGTGCGCTCGATGCCGGGCGGCTTCCGCGGCCAGCAGGGCGGCGGCTTCGGGTTCGACCTCGGCGACCTGTTCGGCCAGACCGGCGGCGGGACGCAGCCGGGCGGCGCCGGGGAGCGCATCGGCGACCTGTTCGGCGGCCTGTTCGGCGGCCGCGGCGGCGCCGGCACCCGCACGGCGGGAACGCGGCGCGCGCGGCGCGGCGCGGACGTCGAGACCGAGGTGACCCTGTCGTTCGGCCGCGCGATGAACGGCGTCACCGTGCCCATCAAGCTGACCAGCGAGGCGTCCTGCCACGGCTGCCGCGGGACGGGCGCCAAGGCCGGCACCGTGCCGCGGGTGTGCCCGAACTGCGAGGGCACCGGTCACGAGACCCGCAACCTCGGCAACTTCGGCTTCCAGGAGCCGTGCAAGGAGTGCCGCGGCCGGGGCCTCGTCGTCGACGACCCGTGCCCGATCTGCCACGGCAGCGGCCGCGCGACCGGCACCCGGACCATCCAGGCCCGCATCCCGGCGGGCGTCGCGGACGGGCAGAAGATCCGGCTGAAGGGCAAGGGCGCGCCGGGCGAGAACGGCGGCCCGGCGGGCGACCTGTACGTGAACATCAAGGTGCTGCCGCACCAGGTGTTCGGGCGCAGCGGCGACAACCTGACGCTGACCGTCCCGGTGACCTTCCCCGAGGCGGCGCTCGGCGGCGAGATCCGGGTGCCGACCTTCCAGGGGCAGCCCGTCACGCTGAAGCTGCCCGAGGGCACCCCGAACGGCCGCAAGTTCCGCGTGAAGGGCCGGGGCGCTCCGCGGCGCGACGGCACGAAGGGCGACCTGCTGGTCACCGTCGACGTCCACGTCCCGCAGAAGCTCGACGAGCAGGCGCGCGAGGCGCTGGACCGGCTCCGGACGGCGGGCGCGGGCGAGGACCTGCGCGCCGACCTCCTCCAGCAGGCCAGACAGGAGTGATCTTCATGGATCCCTTCGGCGACGACACTCCGGTCTACGTGATCTCCGTGGCGGCGCAGCTGTCCGGACTGCACCCGCAGACGCTGCGCACCTACGACCGGATGGGCCTGGTGTCCCCCGGCCGGACGGCGGGCCGGGGGCGCCGCTACTCGATGCGGGACATCGTGATGCTCCGGGAGATCCAGCGGCTCTCCCAGGAGGAGGGCGTCAACCTGTCCGGCATCAAGCACATCCTGGAGCTGCAGCGCGACAACGTGCGGCTCCGCGAGGAGCTCGCCAAGGCGCACGCGGCGCTGGAGGACCTCGCGAACGAACTCGAATCGACCCGTGCGGTGGCGGCGCGGCTGGCGCAGCAGCGGCGGCACGGGGAACCGGACGGCACTCCCGGCGCCGACCTCGTGCCCATCAGGCGCACGAGCGTCGTGGTCTGGCACGAGCGCAATTCGGACTGAGAAAACGGTCGTCGGGGGTCTGGGGGGTCGTCCCCCAGAAGGAGCAGAGCACGGGGTGGGGCGATGGACTACAAGCTGACGCAGAAGAGCCAGGAGGCGCTGTCGATCGCGGTCCGCAGGGCGGCGGCCGAGGGGCACCCCGAGGTCGACCCGCAGCACCTGCTGGTGGCCCTGATCGGGCTGCCGGACGGGACGGCGGTGCCGCTGCTGGAGGCGGTCGGCGCCGACTGGCAGGTGATCCGGCGGCGGGCGGAGGAGCAGCTCGCGGCGATGCCGAAGGCGCAGGGGTCGACGGTGGCGACGCCGCGGCTGTCCGGCCAGCTCCAGCGGTCGGTCAACACGGCGGCGGCCCGCGCGCGGCAGCTGGAGGACGAGTTCGTCTCGACCGAGCACCTGCTGGTCGGGCTCGCGGCGGACGGCGGCCCGGCGGCGGGCCTGCTGAAGGAGTTCGGGGCGACGCCCGAGGCGCTGCTGGAGGCGTTCGAGAAGGTGCGCGGCCACGCCCGCGTCACGAGCGAGAACCCCGAGGGCACCTACCAGTCGCTGGAGAAGTACGGCGTCGACCTGACGGCGGCGGCCCGCGACGGCCGGCTCGACCCGGTCATCGGCCGCGACCCGGAGATCCGCCGCGTGATCCAGGTACTGTCGCGCCGGACGAAGAACAACCCGGTGCTGATCGGCGAGCCCGGCGTCGGCAAGACCGCCGTGGTGGAGGGTCTGGCACAGCGGATCATCGCGGGCGACGTCCCCGAGTCGCTGCGCGGCAAGCGGCTGGTCTCGCTCGACCTCGGCGCGATGGTCGCGGGCGCGAAGTACCGCGGCGAGTTCGAGGAGCGGCTGAAGGCCGTCCTGAACGAGATCAGGAAGAGCGAGGGGCAGGTCGTCACGTTCATCGACGAGCTGCACACCGTCGTCGGGGCGGGCGCGGCCGAGGGCGCGATGGACGCCGGCAACATGCTGAAGCCGATGCTGGCCCGCGGCGAGCTGCGGATGATCGGCGCGACGACGCTGGACGAGTACCGGGAGCGGATCGAGAAGGACGCCGCCCTGGAGCGCCGGTTCCAGCAGGTGTTCGTCGGGGAGCCGACCGTCGAGGACACGATCGCGATCCTGCGCGGGCTGAAGGGCCGGTACGAGGCGCACCACAAGGTGCAGATCAACGACTCGGCGATGGTGGCGGCGGCGACGCTGTCGGACCGCTACATCACCTCCCGGTTCCTGCCGGACAAGGCGATCGACCTGGTGGACGAGGCCGCGTCCCGGCTGCGCATGGAGATCGACTCCCGGCCGGTCGAGGTCGACGAGCTGCAGCGCGCCGTCGACCGGCTGAAGATGGAGCAGATGAACCTGGAGAAGGAGACCGACGAGGCGTCCCGGCAGCGCCTCGAACGGCTCCGCGCCGACCTCGCCGACAGGCAGGAGCAGCTGAGCGGCCTGAACGCCCGCTGGGAGCGGGAGAAGGCGGAGCTGAACCGGGTCGGTGAGATCAAGGAGCGGATCGACCAGCTGCGCGGCGAGGCGGCGCGGGCCGAGCGCGACGGCGACCTGGAGACGTCCTCGCGGCTCGTCTACGGCGAGATCCCGACGCTGGAGAAGCAGCTGGAGGAGGCGTCGGAGGCGGCCGAGACCCGCGACACGATGGTCAAGGAGGAGGTCGGCCCGGACGACGTCGCCGACGTGGTCGCGTCCTGGACGGGCATCCCCGCGGGGCGGCTGCTCGAAGGCGAGACGGCGAAGCTGCTGCGCATGGAGGACGACCTCGGCCGGCGGCTGATCGGGCAGGAGGCCGCGGTCCGCACGGTGTCGGACGCGGTGCGCCGCGCCCGCGCGGGCATCTCCGACCCCGACCGGCCGACGGGCTCGTTCCTGTTCCTCGGCCCGACGGGCGTCGGCAAGACGGAGCTGGCGAAGGCGCTCGCGGAGTTCCTGTTCGACGACGAGCGGGCGATGACCCGCATCGACATGAGCGAGTACTCCGAGAAGCACAGCGTCGCCCGCCTCGTCGGCGCGCCGCCCGGATACGTCGGGTACGAGGAGGGCGGCCAGCTCACCGAGGCCGTCCGGCGCCGCCCGTACTCGGCGGTCCTGCTGGACGAGGTGGAGAAGGCGCACCCGGAGGTCTTCGACATCCTGCTGCAGGTGCTGGACGACGGCCGCCTCACCGACGGCCAGGGCCGCACGGTCGACTTCCGCAACACGATCCTGATCCTCACCTCCAACATCGGGTCGCAGTTCCTCGTCGACCCGACGCTGGAGAACGGGGCCAAGCGGGAGGCGGTGTGGAACGCCGTCCGGAACTCCTTCAAGCCGGAGTTCCTCAACCGCCTGGACGACGTGATCCTGTTCGACGCCCTGTCGACCGACGAGCTGACCCGCATCGTCGACCTCCAGGTGGACCGGCTGGCCGACCGCCTCGCCGACCGGCAGCTCGCGCTGCGGGTGACGCCCGCGGCGCGCGAGTGGCTGGCGCTGACCGGCTACGACCCGCTGTACGGCGCGCGGCCGCTGCGCCGCCTCGTGCAGACGGCGATCGGCGACCAGCTCGCCCGCGAGCTGCTGTCCGGCGAGGTCCGCGACGGCGACGGGGTGGTGGTCGACCTCGACGAGGCCGCCGACCGCCTGACCGTCCAGCCGTCGAGAAGCCCGAAGTTCACGAAGTGACCGCGCGAAGGCGGCCCCGGGGGCTCCCCCGGGGCCGCCTTCGCGTGCGTCAGATCTCGAGGTTCTCCTCGATCTCGCGGAGGCGGTGGCGGGCGAGCGCGAGGTTGCCGCGGGCGCGGTCGAGGGCCATGTAGAGGAACAGCCCCTTGCCCTTGCGGCCCGTGACCGGCCGGATGACGTGGTACTGGCTGGAGATGCTGATGAGGATGTCCTCGATCTCCTCCTTGATGCCGAGCTGGTCCATCGTGCGGAGCTTGGCGCGCACCACCTCGGTGTTCCCGGCGGCCGCGACCTGGAGGTCGAGGGCCTTGGAACTGCCGAGCTGGCCGAGGGCCATCCCGCTGTTGTAGTCGACGACGGCGACGCCGATGGCCCCGTCGATCGTCATCATGTCCTTGAGCGCGAGATCGAGGTTGGACATGGTGCTCCCTTTCCTTGTCGTGTGCGCTTCGTTGTGGTGGGCGGCGCGCCGTCAGGGGCGGCGCGCGCCCGTGAGGCAGGCCGCGACGGCGCGGGCCGCGGGCCGCGACTCCAGGTGGAGGCGGCCCACGTTGACGTCCGGATCGGCGAGGACGGTGAGGGACGCGGTGGGGCCGGCGGCGTAGATGACCACGTAGCCGTCCACGCCGCGGATCACGACCTCGTGGAAGGCGCCGCCGTGCGCGGTCTGCGCGATCCGGTGCGCGAGGGACAGCCCCGTCGCCGTCACGGCCGCCATGCCGGCGGGTTCGACGGAGCCGGGCAGGTCGTGCGCGATGAGCAGCCCGTCCACCGAGGCCACGAGGCTCCCGCCGAGCTGCGGGACGCGGGCCCGCAGCGCCCTCAGTTCCACCGCCACCGCCTGCTCGGTCGCCCGCACCGCGGCCGCGCCCGCGGCCGGTACACCGGGTGCGCCCGGTGCCCCCGCCGCGCCGGCCCCCGCTCGTTTCGCCACCTTCGCCAGCCTTTCGATCAAGTGAGCCACTCGGTCCCCAGCACGGTCAGCGGAGCTCCACCAGCGCCGCGTGGAGCCGGACGAGCAGGTCGTGGTCCGCGGGCGCCCAGTCGGCGGGGACCTCGCCGCGGACGGGCGCGGCGCCGGGCCCGTCCGGCGGGCCGGTCCGCACCAGCGACGCCGCGGCGAGCCCCCGCACGGCGAGCAGGGACGCGAAGACCGTCCGCCCGAGTTCGCGGGCCAGCTGCGCGGGGGTGCGGCTGCCGTCGGCGTTGAGCAGGATCTCCGCCTGGACGCCGGTCAGGATGACGCGCTGCCGCCTGACCCGCCGGACCGGCACCACCGGCGCGACGTCCACGCTCGCGTCGGGCCAGGCGGCGTCGAGGAGGGCGCGGCGGCGGCGCTGCTCGTGGACGAGCGTCGCCACGGTGACCCGCCGGGGGCCGCCGCCCGGCGCCCCCTCGGTGAACGCCGGCTCGGCCCGCGAGTCGAGGAGGAGGCAGGCGGCGTCGAACATGGCGAGCAGGCCCGCCAGTTCGGGGTCGGCCCCGCCGGGGAGGTCGCCCGGCCCCGGCGCGTGCCGGCTCTCGGCGAGTGTGACGGCCCCGCGGTCCACATGGAACGCGCCGTCGCCGCCCACCCGCAGCAGGCCGGTGGCCTTCTCCCGTTCCAGGTCCGCCAGGGCTCCGGCGACCCATCCCGTGTTCGCGTCCGCCATGTCATCCGCCCGTGATCTCGCCGAGGAGGTCGCGCATGCGGAGCCGGGCGAGCGCGAGGTTGCCATTCTCCCGGTCGAGCAGCAAATGGACGAAGAGATGGCCGTCGATATTCGCTCCGGTAAGGGCCAGCAAGTGATATCCATCCGTTCCGCAAACGATGATCTCCTCGACGTCGTCGCCCGCCGCGGTGGCGCTGAGCGCCGGCGACGCCAGCACCGCCCGCACCACGTCGGTCGCGCCGGCCGCGTCCTCGTGCTGGTCGAGGACGTCCTCCCGGCCGGCCGCCGCCACGGCGAGCCCGCTGGCGCAGTCGACCAGCGTGACCCGCCGCGCCCCCGGAATGGTCATCATCGACGCGAGACACCCGTCAATGCCCAAGACCGTTTCCCCACCGAATGAGAGTTGCAGGAACTCGACCATAGCCAGAACATTGCCGCTTGCAACGCCAATCCATAGATTTCTAGCAACAATCATGAATGGGGTATAAATACCACCTGGTATGACGGGCGGTCAGGGTCGGTGCGGGCCGCCGGCCCCGGAATCGGTTCCCTCCGCGCCGCCGGTTGGGGGTCGTCCGCAACCGCGCCGGTCCGTGCGCCGGACCTTTCCGAGGCGGCGGGCCGGGTACCGGACACTCGGACCCACCCGATTTCGACATCCGGCCGGTACGGAAGGCAGAGTTCTTCCATGAGGCTTCTGATGCTGGGCGGGACGGAGTTCGTCGGACGGGCCATCACCGAAGGGGCTCTCGCCCGCGGCTGGGACGTCACGGTCTTCCACAGGGGCCGCCATGAGCCGCCCCAGGGAGTCGTGTCGTTGCACGGCGACCGCACCGCAGAGGGCGGCCTCAAGGCACTTGAAGACGGGGAATGGGACGCCGTCGTCGACACCTGGTCCGGCGCACCGTTCGTCGTCCGGAATGCAGCGCGCCTGCTCGACGGACGTGTCACGCGGTACGCCTACATCTCCAGCCGTTCGGTTTACCGGTATCCGGAACCGTCCGGGCGCGGCGAAGAAGCCGAGGTGGTGGACGGTTCCCCGGACGACGGCGATGTCGACTACGCGGCGGCGAAGCGCGGGGGCGAACTCGCGGCACTCGACGTGTACGGGGACAACGCCCTCCTGGTGCGGGCGGGCCTCATCCTGGGCCCGTACGAGAACATCGGGCGGCTTCCCTGGTGGCTGACGCGCATGGCACGGGGCGGCGACGTCCTGGCGCCCGGCCCGCGCGACGCCGGCCTCCAGTACATCGACGTGCGGGACCTCGCCACCTGGACTCTGGACGCCGTCGAGCACGGACTCGGCGGGCCCTACGACCTGGTCAGCCCACCCGACCACACGACGATGGAAGAGCTGCTCCAGGCCTGCGCCGACGTCACGGGATCGCGGGCGAATCTCGTCTGGACGGCCCCGGAAGCGATCCTGGAAGCGGGCATCGAGCCGTGGACCGACCTTCCTGTCTGGCTCCCACCCGGCGAGGCCTACGACACCCTGCACCGGGGGAACGTCGCCAAGGCCCTTTCCGCCGGGCTGCGTTGCAGGCCCGTCCAGGAGACGGTCGCGGACACCTGGGCCTGGCTCCGGTCGATAGGCGGCACCGCTCCGCAGCGTCCCGACCGTCCCGTGGTCGGCCTGCCCCCTGAGAAGGAGCACGAGGTCCTGGGCTCCCGCTGACCTCCGGCGCGGGCCCGGCCGCCCTCCCGGCGGGCGGCATGGACGGCATGCGGCCCGCCGCGCTGTGGACACATCGGCGCCCGTCCGCTAGAGAGGCGTTCTATGACCGCTTTGGTACTCGGCCCCCACCTCCGGCACGTGAGTCACCGCACCGCGACGATCTGGGTGGAGACCGATCGTCCGTGCGAGGTCAGGGTCGTCAACCGGAAGCAGGGCGTGGACGCCGCCGCCCGCACCTTCACGGCGCACGGCCACCACTACGCCGTCGTCGAGATCGACGGACTCTCCCCGGGGGCGCGGATCCCGTACGAGGTGGTCGCGGACGGCGAGACCGTCTGGCCCGAGGCCGGCGCCGGCTTCCCCGCCTCCCACATCAGGACGCTGCGCGAGCACGGCGAGCTGCGCATCTCCTTCGGCTCCTGCCGCCGCTCGCCCGGAACGGTGGAGGAGTACGGGCACGACGCCCTCACCGCGTTCGCCGACAGGCTCCGGACCGGCGGGGACGACGCCGTCTGGCCGGACGTCCTGCTCATGGTCGGCGACCAGGTGTACGCCGACGAACTGACCCCCGAGATGCGCGAGTTCATCGGCGGCCGCCGGGCCCCGGGCGCGCCGCCGGACGACGAGGTCGCCGACTACGAGGACTACACCCAGCTCTACAAGCTCGCCTGGCACGACGACCCGGCCGTCCGGTGGCTGCTGTCCACCGTCCCCACGTTCACGATCTTCGACGACCACGACATCCGCGACGACTGGAACACCTCGTACACCTGGCGGCGGGAGATGTGGGCCCAGCCCTGGTGGAAGGCGCGCATCACGGGCGGCATCGGGTCGTACTGGATCTACCAGCACCTCGGGAACATGTCGCCTCAGGACCGGGCGTCCGACCCCGTCTTCGAGGCCGTCCGGGCCGCCTCCGACGAGACCGGCGACGCGGGCGCCGTCCTGGACGCGTTCGCCGAGAAGGCCGACAAGCAGCCCGAGACCATGCGCTGGAGCTACGCCCACGACTGGGCCGGCACGCGCCTGATCGTCGTCGACAGCCGGTGCTCCCGCCTCCTCACGGCCGACCGGCGCGGCATGCTCGACGACGAGGAGTTCGACTGGCTGGACGGCCAGTGCCAGGGCGGCGTGGACCACCTGCTCATCGCCAGCTCGCTCCCCTACCTGCTGCCCATGGCCATCCACCACGCCGAGTCGTGGAACGAGGCCATGGCCGAGGGCGCGTGGGGCAGGCGGGGCGCGGCCGCCGGCGAGAAGATCCGCCAGGCCGCCGACCTGGAGCACTGGGCCGCGTTCGAGAAGTCGTTCCGCGCCGTCGCCGCCGGCGTCGTCGCCGTCGGCCGGGGGGAGCGCGGCCCGGCGCCGGCGAGCATCTCGTTCCTGTCCGGCGACATCCACTACTCCTACCTGGCGCGGATCACCGAGCCCGCCACCCGGTCGAAGATCACCCAGATCGTCTGCTCGCCCCTGCGCAACCCGCTGGAGGGCAAGTTCCGGTGGGCGAACCGCATCGCCTGCTCGCGCGCCGCCGGACGGCCGTTCCGCGTCCTGGCGAAGCTGGCGAAGGTGCCCGCCCCGCCGATCCGGTGGCGGATGACGAACGGCCCCTGGTTCGACAACGCCATCGCCACCGTCGAGCTGTCCGGAAGGGACTGCGGCGTGCGGTGGGAGACGCCGGGGACCAGCGGCACGATGTCCGACATGGGCCGCGCCGAGATCACCTGACGGACGGGTGCGTTCGTTCCACCCCCTCGATGAAACGAACGCACCCGCCGCGTGGACGACCCCGCCCAAGACGCCGTCCACACCCCTCCAACGGCGCGGTGTCCCGGCTATGACGCGGCTCCCGCGGATATCTGTGACCAAAATGAGCGACAACAGGTGGTCAATCAGTCACAATGAGCAAGCATGGAGCCAGGGGACGATGTGACGGCGCCCGGCGGGGCCGAGCCGAGCGACGCCGCGCTCATCTCCCGGATCCGCGAGGGGGACGACGCCGCCTTCGGAACGCTCTACGAGCGGCACCTGCCCGCCGCACGCGGGCTCGCCGGCCACCTGGCCGGGCGCGACGCCGCCGAGGACGCCGTCCAGGACGCGTTCGCCAAGGTCCTCTCCGTGCTCAGGCGGGGCGGCGGGCCCGACTCCGGGTTCCGCCCCTACCTGCTCACGGCCGTGCGGCGGACGGTCTACGACCGGCAGCGCGCTGACCGGCGCGTCCACCACACCGACGACATCGAGGCGTACGAGGTCGGGGAGCCCTTCGACGATCCCGCGGTCGAGGCGCTGGAACGGTCGATGGTCGCGCGGGCGTTCCTGTCGCTGCCCGAGCGGTGGCAGACCGTCCTCTGGCACACCGAGGTCGAGGACGGGAGGCCCGCCGACGTCGCCCCGATCCTCGGGTTGACCGCGAACGGCGCCGCCGCGCTCGCCTACCGGGCCCGCGAGGGGCTGCGGCAGGCCTACCTCCAGATGCACCTGGACGGCCTCCGCCCCGGCGACGCGTGCCGTCCCGTCCTGGACAAGCTCGGCGCCTACGTCCGCGACGCGCTGCCGGGCCGCGACTCCCGCAGGGTCGGGCGCCATCTGGACGGCTGCAAGCGCTGCAAGGGCCTCTACGGGGAACTGGCGCAGGTGAACACGGCACTGCGCGACCACATCGGGCCGCTCGTGCTGGGCTCGGCGAGCACCGCCTACCTGGCGTCCAAGGGCGGCCTCTTCCTGTGGGTGCGGCTCCTGCCCCGGGGGCAGCAGCAGGTGCTCGCCGGGGCCGTGGCGGCCGCCACCGGGGCGATGGCGCTCGGCCTGGTGCTCGTGTCCGACGACCAGTCGGCCCCCGCGCCTCGCACGCCGCCGTCCGCCGCCGAGCCGGTCGCCCCGCCCGCCGTCCGGCCGCCCGCCGCGAGGCCGCCCGCGGCCAGGCCGCCGGTCGCGAGGCCGCCGGCGAAGAAGCAGGACCCCGTCCGCCCGGCGGCGGCCGAACCGCGGGTCAGGCCGCCTCACCCGGCTCCGAGGCCTCGGGTGGCACCACCGCACGTGAAGAAGCCCTCCGCGCCCGCCCCGGCCCCGTCCCGTCCCACCGAGCGCCCTGGAGGCCTGCTGGTCCACATCCAAGTGCGGGTACCGCTGCTGTCGGCCGAGGTCCGCGTCCACCTGGGCATCGACACGCCGAGCGGCGAGATCCGCTCCATACGGCACCGCGCCATACGGCACCGCGCCGCCTCCTCCGGCGAGGCCCACGGTCACGGCCGCCATCCGGGGTTGAAGCGAGGGTCGCGGGCTCGCCTGGACTGAACCCGCCACCTGATTCTTCCCGTAAAGATCCTTCGGAAGGGCCGGACGGAGCCTGAAGGGCTGGTAGCGTCCGCCGCGGCTCCCGAATCCTTGTTACCGAGGAGTCGCCAACCGGCGGCCTGCCATGAAAGAGTGGCGAATCGCCGTAACGGCCTACCGGGCAGACGGGCTTCACTACGCTATAAGCGCCCGGGGTCGCTACGCCGAAATGGGCACGCTGTGAGCTCCCGTGTTGAGGAAGGGCGGTGCCGCATGGATCGCTGCGCGCTGTTCGTGGACGCCGGCTACCTGCTGGCGGACGGTGCCATGGCGGTACACGGCACGCGCCATCGCGAGACCGTCTCGTGGGACTTCGGCGGCCTCCTGCAGCTCCTCGGCAACCTCGCCAGAGAGCGCACCGGCATGCCGCTGCTGCGCTGCTACTGGTACGAGGCGACGGTCGAGGGGCGCCGCAGCCCCGAGCACGACGCGCTCGCCGACCTGCCCGGCCTCAAGCTGCGGCTCGGCCGGATCCGCCCCGGCCGCCGCGAGGGCGTCGACACCGAGATCCACCGCGACCTGATGACCCTGGCCCGCAACGACGCTCTCGCCGACGCCGTCCTGGTCAGCGGCGACGAGGACCTCGCCCAGGTCGTCGCGGACGCCCAGGACCTCGGCGTCCGCGTCACGGTCGTGCACGTCGCCGTCGACGGCAACTGGACGATCTCCCGGGTGCTGCGCCAGGAGTGCGACGACCTCATCGAGATCGGCTCCGGCCACCTGCGCCCCTACGTCAACCTGCTCACCGGCGTCGACGGGGGCTCCTCGCTCGGGACGAGCCCGCTGTCCAACGGGCACGGCGGCACGAACGGGCACGCCTCCTCGCTCGGCCCGCTCCAGAGCACCGCCGGCAACGGGCCGCCGCCCGCGTCCCCGCTGAGCATCCCGCCCGCGACCCCCGCCCCGTCGCCGGTCCCGGCGCCGGCCCCGGCGCCGCATCCGGCCGTCCGCGACCTCGGCCCGGCCATGACCGGCGGGCTCGGCGGGGGATCCTCCCCGGCCGGCGGCCCCGGCCTCGGCACCGGCCCGGTGCCGCTCCCCGGCGGAACGGGCGGCGGGCTCGCCGGATCGTCCTACGGCACCGGAGGGCTGCCGCTCCCGCCCAATCCCGCCCCGGCAGGGCCGTCCTCGACGCAGGCCCCGTCCCCGCCCGCGCCGCCGCCGAGCCCCAGCCCGCAGTACACCTCGTCCCCCATCCCGGCGCCCTCCCCGCCGCCTCCCCCGCAGACCCTCCAGCCGCAGCCGGCGCCGTCCGGCGGCCAGCACGGCCCCTACACCGGCCCGCAGCAGATCTCCCCCGTCCCGGTGCAGCAGACGCCGACCCTCTCGGACGCCGTCAAGGCCGCCCACCAGGAAGGCCAGGACTTCGGCGAGTCCGTCGCCCGCGACGCCCCGGCGCTGTGGCTGGAGGCCGTCCTCGCCCGCAAGCCGCGCATGCCGTCCGACCTTGAGGCCCGGCTCCTCCAGGGCTCCTCGCTGCCCATAGACTTCCTCCTGCACGACGAGGTCCGCCACGCCCTGCGCCGCGGCTTCTGGGACGCGCTGGAGCGTTCACGCAGGTGACCTGACGTCGTTAGCCCCGGTATTCCACGATCATCATCGATTCGCCCGCTTCGGCCGGGCGGTGCCGGGTAGCGTTGAACCGTGACGCATGTGACGGAAGACGATCTCGACGACCTGGAGTTCGACACCCTGCGCACCGGCGATCACATCTCGGCGGCCCGCAGGCTGTCCGAGCTCGCCGAGTCGGTGTCGGGCGGAGTGTCACGCGCGAACGTCCTGCTGCGCGCCGGAGAGCAGTGGCAGCACGCCGGCGACCACGCCAGGGCGGCCGAGCTGTACCGCAGGGCCATGGAGGACGGCGGCGAGACCTACGGCGACCCGCGCGCCTACCTCGCCGACGCGCTCTTCGAGCTGGGCCGCGGGGACGAGGCCCGCACCCTGGTCGACCAGATCCGCGCCGACAAGCCGCGCGATCCCGAGGTGTACCGCGCCGTGGCCGAGGTGCTCTACGCCCAGGGCGACGCCACCGGTGCCCACGAGTGGGCCACCAGCGGAGCCGACGTCGTCCTGGCCCTCCGCGACCGCGCGGTGGGCACGGGCATCGGCGGCGGCCCTGACGAGGCCCCGACTCCGGACGCCGACTCCCTCACCCCCGGCCTGGACGACGTCGCCCTCGCCGAAGACAGCCTTGAGGCCCTCCTGCGCCTCCGCTACCGAGCCCGCATAGACCTGGGCCGGAGCGAAGACGACTACGACGCCCTCCTGGACGACCTCCTGAAGAACTCCTAGTTCCCAGGGGTCGCCCCCTGGGAACTACAAGCGGGTCATGAGTTCGCTGAGGGACTGGGCGGCGGCGGTGGGGGGCTCGTGTTCGGTCACGGGCCAGCCGCGCAGGCGCGCCTCTCTGACGGCCTGGTCGTGCTTCGGGGAGGCGGAGCGGTCCGCATGGGTCCGGAGGTAGCCGCAGGGCGCCTCCGGCCAATCTGGGGCCGTAGGGAGGTCGTCCTGCGGGGCGTCGTGGTCGTGCCGGGCCGGGCGGGGAAGGTCGGCGTCGACGAACACGTAGCCGCCCACGGGGCGGTGGGCGGCGCGCTGGGCCAGGCCGATGCCGGGAAGCAGGGGGCCCGCGGCGCCGTGTGCCACGAGGACGAGCGGGGGCACCGGGTCGGTCGCGGTGATGGTGAGCGAGACGCGGGCGATGTAGCGGGGGCCGGCGTCGTCCGGGACGTCCGGTGCGACGACGTCCAGGCCGTAGGAGCGGAGCATCTCGGGCAGGTCGCCCCAGGAGGCCGCGGTGGCGCCGGGGGCGTGCAGCAGGACGACGGTTCCGGGTGTCACCCCGCGAACGTACACGGCGGGGACGGAGCGCGTACGCAGGGTCAATAGGGTTCTGCACGTGAGCGATCGTGATGAGCTGCTGCAGAAGATCAAGGACAAGGCCGTGGTGCACGGCGACTTCGTGCTGTCCTCGGGCAAGCGGGCTTCCTGGTACGTGGACCTGCGCCGGGTGACGCTGGACGGGGCCGCGGCCCCGCTGGTGGGACGGGTCATGCTGGACGAGACCGCGGACCTCGACTACGAGGCCGTGGGCGGGCTGACGCTCGGCGCGGACCCGGTGGCCGCCGCGATGCTGCACGCGGCGGCGGCGCGCGGACGGGCGCTCGACGCGTTCGTCGTCCGCAAGGCGGGCAAGGCGCACGGGCTGCAGCGCCGGATCGAGGGGCCCGACGTCGCGGGGCGCCGGGTCCTCGCGGTGGAGGACACCTCGACCACGGGCGGCTCCGTCCTGACGGCGGTGGAGGCGCTCCGCGAGGCGGGGGCGGAGGTGGTGGCGGTCGCGACGATCCTGGAGCGCGGCGCGGCCGGCCGGATCGCCGAGGAGGGCCTGGAGTACCGCCACCCCTACGAGGTCGCCGACCTCGGTCTCGGCTAGCGGGCCCTGACGAGCCACTGGGCGCGCTGGCCGTTCGGCTCGCGCGGCTGGACCTTGCCGTAGATCGCGACCTGCAGGGAGCCGCCGTTGAGGGCGACGACCTGCAGGGGCGTCTCCTTGAACTGCAGGGTGTCGCCGGTGTTGAGCGTGCTGTTGGCGAGCACCTTGCCGCCGGCGTCGGCGACCCGGACCACGACGGTCGTCGGCTGGCCGGTCACGCGGATCACCAGGGGGAGCGGCGCCGTCGGCGACGTGGTGGTCTCGTTGCTGCTCGGTGTGGTCCGCCCGCCGTCACCGGATGGCGAGGCCCCCGTCGCGGGTCCCTTCTTGTCGGGCTCGCTCATGATCGCGTTGACCAGGGCCATGCCCCCGACGATGAGCAGGGCCAAGGCGGCCATCACGGCCAAGGCCGCGATCAGTATGCGCGCGAGACCCCTAGGGTCCGACCGGTGACGTCCCACATGGGGAGGTTAGCGATAACTGTCACCGCTGAGCGACGGACGGGACTCTTCCGGACCATTCTTATTCGGACCGTGGTCCGCTTTGCGGCCCTTCAGGACCTCCCGAATGATCGGAATGACCGAGAGAACCAGGATGACCGCTACGCCCGGGAGGATGTATTTCTCAACGTCGGGCACTTCGGACCCGAGGAAGTGGCCGAGGAGGAACAGGGCGTCCGTCCAGACGATGCCGCCGATCGCGTTCCAGACGAAAAACTTCTTCGAGTCCATGCCGAGCATCCCGGCGAGCGGGTTCAGGAACGTCCGGACGATCGGGATGAACCGGGCGAGCACCACCGCCTTCGCGGGGCCGAAGCGGTTGAAGTAGTACTCGGCCTTCTCCACCCACTCCTGCTTGAAGATGCGCGAGTCCGGCCGGTCGAAGAGTTTCCGGCCGTAGCGGGCGCCGAGGAAGTGGCCGAGCTGGGCGCCGGCGATCGCCGCCACCGGTCCGCCGATCAGCAGCCAGGGCAGCGAGAGCGGCTGGAAGTCCTGGCCGTTGACGGTCGAGACCGCCGTGAGGATCCCCGCCGTGAACAGCAGCGAGTCGCCCGGAAGGATGCAGCCGATCAGCAGACCGGTCTCCGCGAAGATGATGGCGAGCACGCCGATCGTCGCGAATGTGCCGAAAAGCTGCAGCCATGCGGTGGGGTGCAGCCACTCGGTGATGTCAAGGGGAAGGGCAGTGAGATCCACACCGCGAGCGTACCTTTCCCCACGCTCCGATTAGGCGAGATACTGGGCGCGGACGGCATGCCCGACCCGGAAACCGCGTGACCTGGGCAGTCACTGGGTACGCGGAGGTCCGGGAGCTACCGCCCGGCCGGATGCCCGGCGGCACCCTGCGTATGAAAGGACGCTGACAATGCCCATCGCAACGCCCGAGGTCTACGCGGAGATGCTCGACCGTGCGAAGCGCGACGGCTTCGCCTTCCCCGCGATCAACGTGACGTCCAGCCAGACGCTGAACGCCGCGCTGCGCGGGTTCGCGGAGGCCGAGAGCGACGGCATCGTGCAGGTGTCCACCGGCGGAGCCGAGTACCTGTCCGGCTCCACGGTCAAGGACATGGTCACGGGCGCGACCGCGCTGGCCGAGTACGCCCGGGTCGTGGCGGCCAAGTACCCGGTCAACATCGCCCTGCACACCGACCACTGCCCGAAGGACAAGCTCGACGGCTTCATGCGGCCGCTGGTGAAGATCTCGCAGGAGCGGGTGGCGCGCGGCGAGGAGCCGCTGTTCCAGTCGCACATGTGGGACGGCTCCGCCGTCGAGCTGCACGAGAACCTGCAGATCGCCGCCGAGCTGCTGGAGGAGTGCGCCAAGGCCCGGATCATCATGGAGATGGAGATCGGGGTCGTCGGCGGCGAGGAGGACGGCGTCGCCAACGAGATCAACGAGAAGCTCTACACGACGCCGGGCGACGCGATCGCGACCGCCGAGGCCGTCGGCGTGGGCGAGAAGGGCCGCTACATCCTGGCCGCGACGTTCGGGAACGTGCACGGCGTCTACAAGCCGGGCTCGGTCAAGCTGCGTCCCGAGGTGCTCAAGGAGATCCAGGACGCGGTCGGCGCCAAGTACGGCAAGGACAAGCCGTTCGACCTGGTGTTCCACGGAGGCTCGGGCTCCACGCTGGAGGAGATCCGGGAGGCGGTGTCGTACGGCGTCGTCAAGATGAACATCGACACCGACACCCAGTACGCCTTCACCCGCCCGGTCGCCGAGCACATGTTCCGCAACTACGACGGCGTGCTGAAGGTCGACGGCGAGGTCGGCAACAAGAAGCAGTACGACCCGCGCTCGTGGGGCAAGGCCGCGGAGGCCGCGATGGCCGCCCGCATCGTCGAGGCCGCGGAGAACCTCCGGTCCGCCGGGCAGAAGCTGAAGTAGCGGAGCGGGCCGGGGGCCGAACGGCCCCCGGCCGTGCCCGTTGCATGACGAAACGCGGGGTAGGCTCCGAAGCGTGGCACTGCCCCGCACCTACGACTCGCAGAACTGCTCGGTCGCCCGCTCGCTGGAGGTCGTGGGCGACCGCTGGACGATGCTGGTGATCCGCAGCGCGTTCCAGGGCGTGCGCCGCTTCGACGACTTCCAGCAGGCCCTGGGCGTGGCCCGCAACGTCCTCACCGACCGGCTCAACCGGCTCTGCGACGAGGGCATCATGCGCCGCGTCCCCTACCAGCGGCGGCCGGAGCGGCACGAGTACCGGCTGACCCGCAAGGGCGTGGAGCTGTGGCCCGCGGTCATGACCCTGATGATGTGGGGCGACCGCCACTACGCGCCGGAGGGCCCGCCTCTGGTCATCGGGCACCGGGGCTGCGACGGCGCGCTGACCCCCGCGTTCACGTGCGGCTCCTGCGGCGCGCACCTCGGCCCCGCCGACGTCGCCCCCCGCCCCGGCCCGAGCGCCTGAGCCTTCCTCCGGCTCGGATCCCTCATCTACTACCGGACTTTCCGGACGGTCCGAGACGCCCGCCGAGAAATCTCGGGTCCCCCTGAGGCGGCTGTGCTTCCCGCGCTCCCTCGGTACCATCCGAGCGCAGGCGCGCACCGAGGACGCAGGGGCGTGGTTCAGCGTGGTCGACAGAGGGATGCCCGAACGCCGGCGGTCGCGGCCGACCGCCTTCGCCACCGCCGGCTCCGCCGTTTTCCGCGATCGGACGGCGGCGCGGTGAACAGCGGTCTGGTCCGGGTGGCCCGGAGCGGGGCGGAGGCGCAGATCGAGCACGTCTCGCTCGTCCGGCACGCGGCCGCGCAGGGTCTGGTCGCGCGGGTCTACGACCAGCTCGAACGGGACTTCGGCATCCTCGCGCCGCCGGTGATCCTGCACTCCCCCGTGCCCGACCTGCTCGCCGCCGTGTGGACGATGCTGCGCGAGACCCTGGTCGTGACGGGGAAGGCCGACCGCGCGGCCAAGGAGGCCGCCGCCGCGGCGGTGTCGCTCGGCAACTCCTGCCCCTACTGCGTGGCGGCGCACAGCACCACGCTGCACGGCCTCGTGCGCGGGCGCGACGCCGCGGCGATCGCCGCGGGCAGGCTCGACCGGATCGGCGACCCGCGCATCCGCGCGATCGCCGAGTGGGGCGAGCGGTTCGGCACGCCCGAGGTCCCCGAGCGCCCGTTCCCGCCCGAGCAGGCGCCCGAGATCGTCGGCACCGCCTTCGTCTTCCACTACTTCAACCGGATGGTCAACATCTTCCTGGGCGAGTCGCCGTTCCCCCCGAACGCCCCGGCGCGGGCGTACGGCGCGGTGAGCCGGGTGGTGGGCCGCCTGATGGCCGCGAACTCGCGCGCCGCGCACGCCCCGGGCGGCTCGCTCGACCTGCTGCCGGCCGCCCCGGCGTCCGGCGCGCCGCCCTGGACGGCGGGCGACGAGGTGGTCGCCGACGCGCTCGCGCGGGCGTCGGCCGTCATCGACCGGGCGGGCGAGCGGGTGGTGCCGGCGCCGGTCCGGGACCTGCTGGCCGCCGAGCTCGCCGGGTGGGACGGCCGCACGGCCGAACCCGCGCGGATCGACGGGGCCGTGGCCGGGCTGCCCGCGGCGGACCGTCCCGCCGGGCGGCTCGTGCTGCTGACCGCGCTCGCCTCGCACCGGGTCGGTCCGGCGGTCATCGCGGAGTTCCGCCGCGACGACGGCGCGGACGCCCGCCTGCTGGAATGCGCCGCATGGGCGGCGTTCACCGCCGCGCGGGCCGTGACGGCCTGACCCCGGCCGCCGGCGTTCCGGGGCGCCTTCTACATTTTCGTCCCTTTCTGGGCCCTTGCCCGACCCGAACGAAATTGCGACCATCGGGCCATGGTGGTTCGGCTCACGGAAGAGAACTGGGCGGCGACCCGGAGGTATCTGCGCGAGACCGGCGACCGGTTCGCCGGGTTACTGACCTCGCCCGGTTCCGACACGAATGCCACCGCCACCTGGACGGTCACCGATACGGCGGCGCACGTCGCCACTCTCGCGCGGTTCTATCACCAGAGGGTCGATCCCGCCGGCTGCGACGATCCACTGGCCGTGCCCGAGGAGCTCGTCGCGAGCACGATCGTCGATACGGTCGACTCCGCGAACGAGGAATTGCTGCGCCTTTTCCCCGAGCGCGATCCCCGGGTGCTCGCCGACCTCCTGGTCCGTGATGTCGACCGGATCCTGACCGCGACGCGGGACGCCGACCCGACGGCGGCGCTGCCCTGGCTGGGGGGCTCGCGAGTCCCGCTCGGCGGGCTGCTGGCGCACCTGCTCAACGAACTCCAGATCCACGGGCGGGACATCGCCCGGCCCATGCGCAAGCCCTGGCACGTCCCTCCGCAGGAGGCGGCCCCCTTCTTCGAGATGTTCCTCGTCGGGGTGACCGAGTACGGGTACGGGCGGCTGCTGGACGGCCACGGCCCCGCGCCCGCGGGACGGATCGCCGTCGAGTTCCGCTCCGACCACACCGCCCCCGTGGTGATGGCGATGACCGACGGGTTCGTCACCGTGGAGGAGCCCGGCGGCCGCCCCGACGTGCGGCTGTTCTTCGACCCGACGGCGCTCAACCTGATGCTGTTCGGACGGATCGGCAGAGCGCGCGCGGTGCTGAGCCGGAAGGTCGTCATCCGCGGCCCGCGACCCTGGGTACTCCCCGGCTTCCTGCGGATTCTGCGTCTTCCCTCGTGAACGGCGACGCCTCGTTCCCACCGGCCCCTGAAGGGGGAATCCGCCGCGATCACCGATGACTTCCCGCCGCGGCGGGGGTCTGTACTGGTGATCATCCCGGCGAGGTGAGGAGCCGAATGCGTGAGGCGACCGGCGCATCGGCGCCCACCCGATCGGACGCGCACGTTCTGGAGCGCTCGATCGGTTTTCTCCTGACCGCCGTCCAGCACGTCGCGCGGCCCATGCTCACGCACCCGACGCCGTGCTCGGCCTGGGACCTCAACACGCTGCTGCTGCACGTCGGCGACTCCCTCGCGGCGGTGCACGAGGGCCTGACCGCGGGCCGGATCGGCATCCGCCCGGTCGCGGCCGACCTCGGCGGCGACCCGGTGTCGGCGCTGCGCGTCCGCGCCGTCCGGGTGCTCCGCCACACCATGGCCTCCTCCGGCCGCCCGGGCCGCGGCGCGGAGACGGCCGCGGTCGGCGACCGGTGCCTCCCCGTGGCGGCGGTGACCGGCGCGGGCGCCCTGGAGGCGGCCGTGCACGGCTGGGACGTCGCGCAGGCGACCGGCGCGAGGCGTCCCATTCCCGCGGACCTGGCCGCCGACCTCCTGGACGTGTCGAGGACGCTGTCACCGCCCTGCGGCCGCCTGCCGCTGTTCGGCGCGCCGGTGGACCCCGGCCCGCACGCGTCGGCCGGGGACCGTCTCGTCGCCTTTCTCGGGCGCCGTCCGATGAGCTGAGAACCCGCACCTGAAGTTGCTTCACGCAACTTTCTGCGGTCCAATGAGTTTCGTGAAGCAACTCGACGTGGGCAGCGCCGCCCGCATTGGCGCCGTGCTCGACGACGTCCGGATCCGCCCGTACGGCGTCACCGACCGCGACCGCGTGCGGCGCATGTCGGACCGGCTGTCGGCCGCCAGCCTCTACACGCGCTTCTTCTCCGGCACGCCCCGCCTGCCCGACCACTACATCCGCCACCTGGAGGGCCTCGACCACTGGGACCGCGAGGCCCTCGTCGCGCTGGACGGCGACGAGATCCTCGGCATCGCCGAGTACGTCCGCGACACGGCACGGGCCTGGCGCGCCGACCTCGCCGTCCTGGTCGCCGACCCCTGGCAGCGCCGGGGCCTCGGCCGCGTCCTCGTCGGCTGCCTGTCCGAGCTCGCCGGACGGCGCGGCATCACCGAGTTCGACGCGGACGTCGTCCTCACCAACCGCCAGGCGCTCATGTTCGTCCGGAGCGGCTGGCCGGCCGCCCGCTCCTCCACGGACGGCGGCTCCGCCCACTTCCGCCTGCCGCTCCCCGTGCCCGCCTGACCCCGGCCGGTTGAATCCGCAGGGGGTCGCCCGCTTACCATGACCGGCATGACCCAGAACCTGCTCGGCGGCCCCGCTCCGACCGAACTTCCGGACAACGTCGAAGCCCGGACGGCCCTGGAGGAGGGCGTCGACCCGTTCGAGGTCGCCGCGCGCCACCCGGACCACCCGGGCGCGTGGGCCGAACTGGCCGACCGCGCCTTCGCCAAGGGCAGCGTCATCGACTCCTACGCGTTCGCCCGCACCGGCTACCACCGCGGGCTGGACCAGCTGCGCCGGGCGGGCTGGAAGGGCCACGGCCCCATCCCGTGGGAGCACGAGCCGAACCGCGGCTTCCTGCGCGCCCTGCACGCCCTCGCCCGGGCCGCCGCCGCCATCGGCGAGGAGTCCGAGGCCGAGCGCTGCAAGACGTTCCTCCGCGACTCCAGCGCCGAGGCCGCGGACGCCCTCAACGGCTCCTGACGCGCGCGGACGGTCCGCCGCCCGGCGGGCCGTCCGCGAGGCCGCCCGCCGGACCCCGGCGGGCGCGCATCCCACGGCCCTGACCAGGGGCCGGCCGGCCTCCGGTTTCTTTGTCGCCCGCCTGCGGGTACGCTTTGATCGCAAGAGGCCCCTTCGCGCTTGCGGCGACCGGGGCCTTCGTCGTGGGAAGGGAAAGTGGCATGCCTGCCATCGTTCTTGTCGGTGCCCAGTGGGGAGATGAGGGCAAGGGCAAGGCCACAGACCTGCTCGGTGGGGACGTCGACTACGTCGTCCGCTACCAGGGCGGCAACAACGCGGGCCACACGGTGGTCATCGGCGACAAGAGCTACGCGCTGCACCTGCTGCCGTCCGGGGTCCTGTCGCCCGACGTCGTCCCCGTGATCGGCAACGGCGTGGTGATCGACCCCGCCGTGCTGCTGCAGGAGATCGACGGCCTGCGCGACCGCGGCATCAGCTGCGAACGGCTGCTGATCTCGGCGAACGCGCACCTGATCATGCCGCACCACCGCGCCCTCGACAAGGTCACCGAGCGCTACCTCGGCAAGGCCCGGATCGGCACCACGGGCCGCGGCATCGGCCCCACCTACGCCGACAAGATCAACCGGATGGGCATCCGCGTCCAGGACCTGTTCGACCCGAACATCCTCACGCAGAAGCTCGACCTGGCGCTGCGCGAGAAGAACCAGGTCCTGACGAAGGTCTACAACCGCCGCCGCATCGAGACCGGGCCGATCGTCCAGGAGTACCTGGCCTACGGCGAGCGCCTCAAGCCGTTCGTCGCCGACACCACGCTCGTCCTCAACAAGGCGCTGGACGACGGCAAGGTCGTCCTGCTGGAGGGCGCGCAGGGCACGCTGCTGGACATCGACCACGGGACGTACCCGTTCGTCACGTCGTCCAGCCCCACGGCCGGCGGCGCGTGCGCGGGCTCCGGCGTCGGCCCCACCAAGATCACCCGCGTGATCGGCATCCTCAAGGCCTACACGACCCGCGTCGGGTCCGGGCCGTTCCCGACCGAGCTGCTGGACGAGCAGGGCGAGTACCTGCGCACGACCGGCGGCGAGTACGGCGTGACCACGGGCCGCGACCGCCGCTGCGGCTGGTTCGACGCCGTGATCGCCCGCTACGCCACCCGCGTCAACGGCATCACCGACTACTTCCTGACGAAGCTGGACGTCCTGTCCGGCCTGGAGCGGGTCCCGGTGTGCGTCGCCTACGAGGTCGACGGCGTCCGGGTGGACGAGCTGCCCACGACGCAGACCGAGTTCCACCACGCCAAGCCCATCCTGGAGTACCTGGACGGCTGGCAGGAGGACATCACGGGCGCCCAGAAGTTCGAGGACCTCCCCGCCAACGCGCGGGCGTACGTCCGGGCGCTGGAGAAGATGTCCGGCGCCCAGATCTCCGCGATCGGCGTAGGCCCCGGCCGCGACCAGACCCTGTCCCTGCGTCCCCTCGTCTGATTGCGCTTCTCTCCTCCTTCGGGCCTTGAAGGTCGGACGCGATCGCGGCCATTGAGGTCGTCGCGAGGCTGCGGCGCGGGCCGGGCTTGGTGATTCAGACGGCCCGGGTTGCGCTGATGGTCAGGTGTTCGTGGCCGGGCGTTCGGGGGCGGGCGGTAGCGTGCGTTCGGTGATCTCTTCCGTCGAGGTGCACGGACATCGCGGGGCGCGCGGCCTCCGCCCGGAGAACACCCTGCCCGGCTTCGCCCACGCCCTCGACCTCGGCGTCGACGTGATCGAGCTGGACGTGGGCCTGTCCTCGGACGGCGTGGTCGTCCTCGGCCACGACCAGGTGCTCTCCCCCGCCGTCCTCGCCGACACGGGCCCCGCCTGGCCGGGCGACCCCGCCTACCCCTACCTCGGCACGCCCGTCCGCGAGCTGTCGCTCGCCCAGCTGCGGACGCTCGACGCGGGCCTCGGCTGCGAGGGAGCCCCGCTGCCCGGCACCGGCATCCCCACGCTCGCCGAGGCGTGCGCCTTGCTGGCCCCCACCGGAGTGAGGCTCTCCGTCGAGCTCAAGACCGACCCGTCCTGGACCGGCGAGGAAGTGGAGCTCCTGACCGCCTCCGTGGCGGCGGTCCTGAAGGACTTCGGCTGCACCGGACGCTCCCAGCTCCTGGCCTTCGACTGGCGCGTCCTGGCCGAAGCCCGCCGCCACTACCCGGACCTGGGCCGCGTCGCCCTGATGGAACGCAAGACCCTCGTCCCCGGAACCGACTGGCTGGCAGGCCACTCCCCGGCCGACCCGGTGGCCGCCGCCTTCGCCCTGGGCGCCACCGCCGTCTCCCCCGAACACGCGATCACCACACCCGCCCTGACAGACCAGGCCCACGCTCTGGCCCTCCCGGTCATCGTCTGGACGGTCAACACCCCCACGGACATGACCCGCTTCATGGACCAGGGCGTGGACGCGATAGTCACCGACTACCCAGACGTCCTGCTAGCCCTCCGAACACCGACCCCCGCCGTCTGACGCACGACGCCCAGCCACCGCCGAGCCCCGCGACGACCTCAATGGTCGCGATCGCGTCCGAAGGCAGATTCGAGCGGAGCGAGAACCTGATCGCGCAGCGAGCCGCCAGGCGAGACGGAGCGATGCCAGCGATCGCCCGCGTTTCTCGACGATGGAGGGCCTTCAAGGCCCGAAGGAGGAGAGAAATGCAATGTCAGAGCCAACCGTTGCGGCGGAAGCCTCGGTAGAGGGCGAAGCAGGCCAGGGAGATGACGCTGAGGATCATCGGGTAGCCGTACTGCCAGCGGGTTTCGGGCATGTTGTCGAAGTTCATGCCGTAGACGCCGGCGATGGCGGTGGGGACCATGAAGATCGCGCCCCAGGCGGAGATCTTGCGCATGTCCTTGTTGTCGGCGACGGTGACCTGGGTCATGTGCGCCTGGAGGATGGGGTTGAGGAGCTCGTCGTAGGACTCGACCTGCTCGCGGACGCGGGTGAGGTGGTCCTCGACGTCGCGGAGGTACTCCTTGATCTCGGCGGGGACGAAGCGGCGGCCGGTGAGGTTGCGCAGCGGGCCGGCGAGCGGGCCCACGGCGCGCTTGAGCTGGATGACCTCGCGCTTGAGCCGGTAGATGCGGCGGGACTCGTCGGTGCGCTCGGGGGAGAAG
Source organism: Actinomadura coerulea (assembly GCF_014208105.1). Taxonomy (NCBI): domain Bacteria; kingdom Bacillati; phylum Actinomycetota; class Actinomycetes; order Streptosporangiales; family Thermomonosporaceae; genus Actinomadura; species Actinomadura coerulea. The sequence continues at coordinate 6,360,494 of NZ_JACHMQ010000001.1, read as the reverse complement.
ACGGCCTCCTCGACCTCGTCGATGTCCTCCATGACAGCGTCGGCGACGCCGACGTAGCCGTCCACGACGCGGTCGGTGACGGCGTGCAGGACGGCGGCGGGGCCGAGGGCGAGGCGGGCGGGGTCCTTCTCCAGGTCGCGGCGGACGGGGCCGAGCGCGCCGTGGGCGCCGTGCCGGACGGTGACGACGAAGTCGGGGCCGCAGAACAGCATGATCTCGCCGGTCTCGACGACCTCGGCGCCGCCGGGGCCGCTGGAGACGTAGCCGACGGTCTTCATGACGACGAAGTGGACGTCGTCGTAGCGTTCGAGCTTGGGGCGCTGGTGGGCGTGGATGGCGTCCTCGACGGCGAGCGGGTGCAGGCCGAAGACCTCGGCGAGGTCGGAGAGCTCGCCGGCGGACGGCTCGTGGAGGCCGACCCAGACGAAGCCGGCGCTGTCGCCTTCGGGGGTGAGCCGGCCGTCGCGGACGAGGCGGACGGCGTCGGCGATGGTGTCGGTGCAGACGCGGTGGCCGTCGATGTAGGCGGCCCAGTCGATGACGGCGGAATCGCGGTTCGGAGCCTGCACGCCGCTGGGGCGGCCGCGCGTCTTGAACAGCGCGCGGCTCGGGCGGACTCGTGTCATGGCCATGGAGGTGCTCCTAAACCCGCCGGCCACGCACGCAGCGCGCGCTCAACCCAGGCTGGTCAGCGAAGGGAGCGCGCGAGAGCGACGGCCGGACGCCAGATGGAGGCGGACGGTGGAACAGTCCAGCTCGGACTGTGAGGGTTCTCCGGCGAACTGCAAGTATCACCAGGACTCATCCCGACCACCTCCTTTCGGGGCACCTCGACAGCGGGCGGTCAAGCCCGTGGCAGCCTACCAGCCGATATGTAGGACGCCGCCCGGATCGATCAGGTTCACACGTCCCGGTGTGACGGCGGCCTCACCGGGCCGCATGCCCCTTCGCGCAAGGGTTACACGCCACCCGGCGGGGGGCGGGGGACCAGTAAGCTCGCGACGTGCGAGTACTCGTCCTTGGATCGGGTGGCCGCGAGCATGCGCTCGCCCGCGCCCTGCACCGCGACCCTGCCGTCACCGCCCTCCACTGCGCCCCGGGCAATCCGGGCACGGCTGAGTTCGCGGACAACCACCAGCTCGATCCGACGAACCGCACGGCGGTGGTGGAACTGGCCGCGCGGCTCCGGGTCGGCCTGGTGGTCATCGGTCCGGAGGCCGTGCTCGTGGCCGGGGTCGCCGACGCCCTGCGCAAGGCCGGCATCCCCTGCTTCGGGCCGGACCGGGCCGCCGCCAAGATCGAGGCGTCCAAGGCGTTCGCCAAGGAGGTCATGGCCGCGGCGGGGGTGCCCACCGCCGACTCGCGGGTCTGCGAGTCGAGCGGGCAGGCCGAGGAGGCGCTCGACGCCTTCGGCCCGCCGTACGTGGTGAAGGACGACGGGCTCGCGGCCGGGAAGGGCGTGGTCGTCACCGAGAGCCGCGAGGAGGCGCTGCGGCACGCGGAGGCCTGCGACCGCGTCGTGGTCGAGGAGTACCTGGACGGTCCCGAGGTCTCCCTCTTCGCGCTGTGCGACGGGCAGCACGCCGTCCCGCTGCTGCCCGCCCAGGACTTCAAGCGCGCCTACGACGGCGACGAGGGGCCGAACACCGGCGGGATGGGCGCGTACACCCCGCTGCCCTGGGCGCCGCCCGGACTCGTGGACGAGGTCATGGCCACGGTCGTCCAGCCCACCGTGGACGAGTTGCGCCGCCGGGAGACCCCGTACGTCGGCGTCCTGTACGCCGGGCTCGCGCTCACGTCCCGGGGCGTGCGGGTGGTGGAGTTCAACGCGCGCTTCGGCGACCCCGAGACCCAGGTCGTGCTGGACCGGCTGGCCACCCCCGTCGCGACGCTGCTCCAGGCCTGCGCGATCGGCGGCCTCGACCCGGACCTGCGCCTGGAATGGCTGCCGGGCGCGGCCGTCACGGTGGTCGTGGCCGCCGAGGGCTACCCGGCCGCCCCGGCGAAGGGCGACGAGATCACCGGCCTGGACGAGGCGGCCGCGGTCGAGGGCGCCTACGTGCTGCACGCGGGCACCGCGCTCGGCGGCGAGGGGCGGCCGGTCGCGAACGGCGGGCGCGTCCTCAACGTCGTCGGCACCGGGCCCGACCTCGCGGCGGCCCGGGCCGCCGCCTACGAGGCCGTGTCCAGGGTCGGTCTGCGCGGCTCCCACCACCGGACGGACATCGCCCTGAAGGCGATCTCCATGCCATGATTACCTGATTACACCGATACAAGGTAGGTCAGGCATGGCTTCCCCCTCCGTGTCCGCGGGCGAAGAGGTCTACCGCGTCACGACGCTCGAGCTCTTCTTCGACCTGGTGTTCGTGTTCGCGGTGACCCAGCTCAGCCACGTCCTGGTCAAGGAACTGAACGTGCTGGGCCTGGCCCAGGTCGTGCTGATGTTCGGCGTCCTGTGGTGGATGTACGGCGGCTACGCCTGGCTGACCAACACCCTCACGCCCACAACGGCGGGACGGCGCCTGCTGCTCCTGGTCGGCATGGGCGGGTTCTTCATGGTCGCCCTGGCCACCCCGACGGCGTTCAAGGGCGGCGGCGTGCTGTGGGGCCTCGGATACCTGGTGCTGGTGCTCGCCCACGTGACGCTGTACGCGCAGGGCAACCCGAACATCCTGCGCGTCCTCCCGGCCAACCTCCTCGCCGCCGTGCTCATCATCGGCGCCGGGCTCCTCGACCACGGACCGGCCGTGTACGTGCTGTGGACGCTCGCGCTCGTCGTCCCGATCGTCCAGCCGTACATCGTGCCGGCGGGCGGGCTGTTCACCATCCAGCCCGCGCACATCGTCGAGCGGCACGGGCTGCTCGTCATGATCACCATCGGCGAGTCGGTGATCGCGGTCGGGGCGGGCGCCGAGCACGCGCACCTGGACGCGGGCCTGGTCGTCGCCGTGCTGCTCGGGCTGGCGCTCGCGGCGGCCGTCTGGTGGAGCTACTTCGCCAGGGACGACGAGCGCGCCGTGGAGTCGCTGACCGCCGCCGGCGACGTGACCCGCACGCAGATGACGATGTTCGGCTACTTCTACGCCCACATCCCGCTGGTCATCGGGATCATCGTGGCGGCCGCCGGCATGGGGACGGCCGTCGGGCACGCCTGGGACGGCCTGCACACCGGCCCCGCGCTCGCGCTGGCCGGCGGCGTCGCGCTCTACCTCGCGGGCGACGCGGCATTCCGCCGGGCCGTCCGCATCGGGCCGTCCCGCATCCGGCTCGGCGCCGCCGCGGCCGCGCTCGCCGCCACCCCGCTGGGCCTCTGGCTGGCCGCCGCCGAGATCGCCGCCCTCGTCCTGGTGGTCGCCGCCGCGCTCGTGCTGGAACACGCGGCGCCCCGGCCGGACGCGGCGGTTCCCGGCCTGGGACAATCGTCGGGTGATTGAGCGCTACACCCTTCCGGAGATGGGACGCGTCTGGAGTGACGCGCACAAGTACGAGCTGTGGTGCCAGGTGGAGGTCCTCGTCGTCGAGGCCCACGCCGAGGCCGGCACGATCCCGCCGGAGGTGGTGGAGCCGGTGCGCAAGGCGCCGCCGCCGACGCCGGAGGCCGTGCACGCCATCGAGGCGGTGACGCAGCACGACGTCATCGCCTTCCTGTCGGCGTGGGCGGACAACACCGAGCCCCGGGAGGCGGCCCGGTTCGTCCACTTCGGCATGACGTCGTCCGACCTGCTCGACACGGCGCTCGCGCTGCAACTGGTCGAGGCCACCGACATCCTGCTGGAGAAGGCCGACGCGCTCGTCGCGACGCTGCGCGACCACGCGCTGGCGCACCGGGCGACGCTGCGGGTCGGACGCACGCACGGCATCCACGGCGAGCCGGACGTGTGGGGCCACCGCGTCGCCGACTTCGCGTTCGCCATGGCCCGCTCCCGCGACCGGCTGCGCCGCGCCCGCGAGGCCGTGGGCGTGATGGCGATCTCCGGCGCGGTCGGGACGTACTCCAACATCGACCCGGCGATCGAGCTGCACGTCGCGCGCAGGCTCGGCCTGAAGGCCGCGGACGTGTCGACCCAGGTCGTCCTGCGGGACGGGATCAGCGAGTGGGTCTCGACCCTGGCGATCATGGCGACGGTGTGCGAGGCGATCGCGCTGGAGGTGCGGCACGGGCAGCGCACCGAGGTCCGGGAGCTGTGGGAGCCGTTCGGCAAGGGCCAGAAGGGCTCGTCGGCGATGCCGCACAAGAAGAACCCGATCATCTCCGAGCGGCTGGCGGGGATGGCGCGGATCGTGCGGGCCCAGGTCGTCCCGGTGCTGGAGGGCATCCCGCTGTGGCACGAGCGCGACATCTCGCACTCCTCCACCGAGCGGATCTCGCTACCGGACGCCTCCATCGCGCTCGACTACATGCTGAACCTGACGAACCGCCTCATGTCCGGCCTCGTGGTGGACGAGGCGCGGATGCGGGAGAACCTGGAGTCGACCGGCGGCCTCATCTACACCTCGACCGTCCTGCTGGAGCTGGTCGAGGCGGGCATGTCGCGCGACGACGAGGCGTACCCGCTCGTGCAGAAGGCCGCCATGGAGACCTGGGAGACCGGCACGCCGTTCCGCGAGACGCTGCGCGCGCATGCCGCGGAGGCGGGCCTCACGCTGGACGAGGAGCGCCTCGACGAGGTGTGCCGCCCCGAGCGCTTCGTGGCGCGCCTCGGCCCGATGTTCGACCGCCTGACCGCTCTCGGCTAGGAGGGGCCGTGCAGGGGACCGTGACCGAGCTGAACGTCTACCCGCTCAAGAGCGGCGGCGGGACGGCGCTGCGCAGTGCGGAGCTGACCCCGCGCGGTCTGCCGTTCGACCGCGAGTTCATGCTGGTCACCCCCGAGGGCCGCTTCCTGTCCCAGCGCGACCACGCCCGGATGGCGCTGCTGCGCCCGTCCTACGACGGGACGGTCCTCACGGTGGACGCCCCCGGCGCCTCGCGACTCGTCCACAAGGCCGCGGACGAGGGCGAGGTGCGGGAGGTCACCGTCCAGCGGTCGCAGTGCCGGGGCGTCGACCAGGGCGACGAGGCCGCGGCCTGGTTCGGCGACCTGCTCGGCGCCGAGTGCCGCCTCGTGCGCTTCACCGGCCTGCGCCCGACGGCCCGCGGCGGCGGCGAGGTCATGTTCGCCGACGGCTACCCGCTGCTGGTCATCTCGGCCGAGTCCCTCGCCGGCCTCAACGCGCGGCTGGACGAGCCGCTCCCGATGAACCGGTTCCGCCCGACCCTCGTCGTCGAGGGCCTCGGCCCCCACGGCGAGGACGAGGTGCGCCTGCTGCGCGTCGGCGAGGCCGTCATCGAGATGGTCAAGCCGTGCACCCGCTGCGTCATCACCACCACCGACCAGCGGACCGCCGAGCGCGGCCGTGAGCCGCTGCGGACGCTCGCCTCCTACCGCACCCGGGACCGCGGGATCCAGTTCGGCCAGAACTGCGTCCCGCGCGTCCTCGGCACGCTCAGGGTGGGCGACCCGGTGGAGGTCGTGGCCGCCCGCACCCCATGATGATCTTCAAAACCCCGGCGGCGGAGGCCCGCCGCCCCTAGGCTCCCCCTGGGAATTTCCCCGGGGAACGCGAACCTTTGGCGTGTTCCGGAGGTCTCAACGAGCAGACTGACGCCCGCGGGGCCAGGGCCGGACGCCACACCTCCGGCCCGATGGTTTACTGGGGTCGCGTCGGCAGCGGGGGGACACCGTCAGGCACGCTCGGCCCTCGTGCTCCCAACTGGATCGCACACGCAACCGCACCCGAGAGGAAGTTAGGCGGCATGAGCATGGGCCACGAGGTTCGCTACCGCATGCGCGGCGGCCGGCAGCTGCACGGAACGGTCTTCATCCAGGGGGCGAAGAACGCCGTCCTTCCGATGATCGGCGCCTCGCTGATGGCCTCCCGGGGACGCACCGTGCTGCGCAACGTCCCGATCATCGAGGACGTGCGGCGGGCGGTGGAGCTGGCGCGGGCCGTCGGCGCCAAGGCCGAGCTGCACGAGACCGAGCGCACGCTGGTGATCGACGCCTCGACGCTGAGCAGCCCCGTGCTGTCCGCCGAGATCGCGTCCCGGTTCCGCGGCTCGTTCCTGTTCGTCCCGGCGCTGCTGCACCGCTTCGGCGAGGCGGTCATCGAGGGCGTCGGCGGCTGCAACCTCGGCAGCCGCAACCTGGACTTCCACTACAACGGCTTCAAGCGCATGGGCGCCACGGTCACCGAGCACGTGGCCGACAACGGCGACGGCATCATCCACATCAAGGCCGGCGACCTGCGGGGCGGCACGCTCTACTGCGACACCCCCTCGCACACCGGCACCGAGAACCTGATCATGGCGGCGGCGCTGGCGCACGGCACCACGCTGATCAAGAACGCGGCGCTGGAGCCGGAGGTGCTGGACAACATCGCCCTCCTCCAGGCGATGGGCGCCCGGATCAGCGGCGGCGGCACCGGGTTCATCACGGTCGAGGGCGTGGACGAGCTGACCGCCGTCGAGCACACCGTGATGCCCGACCGGATCGACGCCGGCGTGTTCGTCATGGCCGCCGCGATCACCGGCGGCGACCTCAGCCTCGTCGGCGCCTCGCTGGAGCACCTCGGCGTCGCCGCCGACAAGCTGGAGCAGATGGGCGTCGAGTTCCACCAGCAGGGCGCCGTCCTGCAGGTGCGCCGCGACCGGACGCTGCGCCCGATCAACGTCATCACCGACGAGTACCCGGGCTTCGCCACCGACCTGCAGTCGCCGATCATGGCGGTGTCCTGCCTGGCCGAGGGCCCGTCCTACATCTACGAGCGGATCTTCGACGGCCGGTTCAAGCTGGCCGGCGAGCTGGCGAAGATGGGCGCCGACATCGAGGTGGACGGCAACCGCGCGAAGGTCAACGGCCCGCGCGGCCTGCGCGGCGCCGAGGTCGAGGCGCACGACCTGCGCTGCGGCAGCGCCCTGGTGCTGGCGGGCCTCGCCGCCGAGGGCGAGACGACCATCACCTCCGCCTACTACCTCGACCGCGGGCACGCGCACACGGCCGAGCGGCTCTCCCAGCTCGGCGCCGAGATCGTCCGCGAAGTCGGCTAGCACCCGGGGCTTCGCCGCGGTGCCGTCGCGGCACCGCGGCGTCCGGGCCGCCGCGCGCCGACCGGCCGAATGTGGCCTCGGGTCTGACCAACTCCTGGTTGATCCCTGACGAGCCGAGTAACGATTCGCGGCAAATCCCTTGAGCCGTGCGTTACCGCCTGGTTACGCACGGCTCAGACGGAGCCTTCTTACCATCCGAAGGCCGACTCTCTGACCTGGGCAGTCATGCGTGGAACGGTCCGAATCGACCGGACCGTAACGCGGTAAAAAATCACCGGTCACCCCCGGTCACGCGCTCTGGACGGATCACTCGTCTTTCGGGCGCGGGTGAGATCGGGTCGCCTGATTTCGGTCCTCGCGTAAACCAAACGGACGCCGCAGGGGTCCCTCCAGTATGGAGGAGCGTCAGGAAGGGGCCCCCACCGTGATTTCGGGTCTTGTTTTTCAACTTCGGACATCCGAAGATGCAGGATCAAGGCTGGCCGATTGGTGACAAATTACTGACCAGGGGGTCGCGTAGGTTACTTTTTCGCCGCACTCTTGATTCGATTTCGCGTCTGGGTGTCACATCGCGTCGCCCTGACCCGATCTGCCAGCTAGAAGGAGATCCTCTCCGCTTCGCCGAGGCGGGCGGGAGTCTCGGGCAAGACGGCCCTCCTCCACTTTCCGGAGGCGGGTTAGCGGGAAGTCGAATCGCAGGGGAACTGCGGGTGCTGGGTCAGAAGGCAGGGGCGTCAAGCCATGAGTCAACCATTGGGCGGAACGTGCGCGAGCAGATGGCCGGGGCGGCGTCCCCGCCGAGAGGACGGACCGGAAGCGAGCGATCATCGATGACGGCGGCGCGAACGGGGTCCGTCACCCCCGACCTCACGATCGGGGTCGTGGGCCCCCACGACCTGGTCGAACGGGTCATGCTCATGGGCCACGGCCCCACACCCGTACCGAGCAGGCTGGTGGCCGCCGCGTACCGCGACGAGCAGGAGGCGGCCGACAAGGTCGTGCGCCTCGGCTCGGGAGTGGACGTGTGCCTGTTCGCCAGCCCGGTCCCCTACGACTTCGCGCGCAAGGCCGGCGTCCTGACGATGCCCGCCACCTACGTGCCGCTGAACGGCGCCGCCCTTCAGGGCGCGCTGCTGCGGGCGTCCCTCGACGAGCGCTTCGACCCGTCCAGGGTCAGCATCGACGTGCTCGGCCGCGCCGAGGTCGAGGAGGCCTACTCCGAGATCAGCCTCGGCACCGAGCAGGTGCACCTGCGCGAGGAGGCCGCGGGCCCCGGCACGCTCGCCGCGTTCCACGAGCGGCTCTGGCGGCGCGGCGCCACCACCGTCGCGATGACCTGCGTGCACGCCACCGCCGAGCGCATGGAGATGGCGGGCGTCCCGACCATCCGCGTCCGTCCGACCGGCGCCGCGATCCGCAGCTCCCTGCAGACCGCCGCGCTCCTCGGCGCCCACCACCGCCTGGAGGAGTCGCAGCTCGTCGTCGTGCTGGTGGACGTCCCGACCCTCCGCGAGACCCCGCGCCGCGTCACCCCGCGCTACTGGCGCGACGAGCTGAAGCTGGCCCTGCACCGGGTGCTCCTCCAGGAGGCGCACCGGATGAACGCCTCGGTGTGGCCCGTCGACGACCACAGCTACCTCGTCATCGCCACGCGCGGCTCGGTCACCGCGTCCACCGAGGGCTTCCGGACGCCGCCGTTCGTCGAGCGCGTCCGCGAGGAGCTCGGCCTGGCCATCGAGGTCGGCATCGGCATGGGCCGCACGGCCCACGAGGCGGAGAACCACGCCCGCGCCGCGTTGGCGCGCTCCCAGAGCTCCCAGCGGGCGCAGGGCTTCGCGCTGGACCGCGACGGCCGCGCGCTCGTCCCCGCGCCGCGCACGCCGCCGCGCACCCAGCCGCAGGTCAAGCCGAAGGGCCTGGAGATCCTGGCCCGCCTCGCCGACAAGCTCGGCGACCAGGAGCAGCCCCTCATCGTGGACGCGGAGAACGCCGGCAAGATGCTCGGCGTCACGCCGCGCACCGCCCGCCGCCTCCTGCGCACGCTGGTCGAAGAGGGCCTCGCCTGGCCGCTCCCCCCGAACCGCACCCCCCAGCCCGGCCGCCCCCGCCAGCTCTACCGCCTGATCGTCGAAAAGCTCGGGCCGGCGGCGAAGACGAGTTAGTGGCAGTGCTCTCCTCCTTCGGACGCGATCGCAACCGTGAGGTGGCCGCGGGGTCGCGGTGAGGGCGGGGGGAGGCGGGTCAGCGCTTGAAGGTCCTGGCCACGGCCAGGAAGGCGTCGTTCTCCTCGGGGGAGCCGATGGAGACGCGGGCGCCCTCGCCGTCGAAGGGGCGGACGCTCACGCCCTCGGCGTCGCACGCGGCGGAGAACTCCATCGTGCGGTCGCCGAGGCGCAGCCACACGAAGTTGGCCTCGGTGGGCGGGACCGTCCATCCGTCGGCGAGGAGGGCGGCGCGGACGCGGTCGCGCTCCTTCACCGTGCCCTCGACGCGCTCCATCAGCTCGTCGGTGGCGTCCAGGGACGCGATGCCGGCGGCCTGCGCGACGGAGTTCACGCTGAACGGCAGGAACGTCTTGCGGATGGAACCGGCGACGAGCGGGTGCGCGACGAGGTAGCCGATGCGCAGGCCCGCCAGGCCGTAGGCCTTGGAGAACGTGCGCAGGACCGCCAGGTTGGGGCGGTCGCCGAAGAGGGTGAGGCCGTCCGGGACGTCGTCGTCGCGGACGTACTCGCGGTACGCCTCGTCCAGAACGACCAGGCAGTCGGCCGGAACGCGGTCAAGGAGAGCCTCGATCTCCGAGCGGCCGACGGCGGTGCCGGTGGGGTTGTTCGGGTTGCAGACGAAGACCAGCCGCGTGTTCTCGGTGATCGCGTCCGCCATCGCGGGCAGGTCGTGGGTCTCGTTCCGCAGGGGCACCTGGACGCTCGTCGCGCCCGACAGCGACACCAGCAGCGGGTACGCCTCGAACGACCGCCACGCGTACACGACCTCGGCGCCCGGCTCGGCGACCGCCTCCAGCAGCATCTGGGTCATCCCGACGGAGCCGCAGCCCACCGCGACGTGGTCGGCGGAGACGCCGCAGAACGACGCGATCGCCTCGGTCAGCGCGGTCGCGTTGTTGTCCGGGTAGCGGTTGATGTTGCGCGCCGCCTCGCCGATCGCCTCGACGACCGAGGGCAGCGGCCCGTGCGGCGACTCGTTGGACGACAGCTTGAACGAGCGCCCCTCGGGCGACACCACGACCTTGCCGGGCTTGTAAGCCACGAAGCGGTCGAGGACGGAGCGGAAGCGGGGTGTGGGTGCCTCGGACACCGTTGTCCTCCAGATTGCACAGGGGTGATGGGCCCCAGCCTACGCAGCGTTCTTCATCATCCAGCAAACAGCCACGATCCGGACGAACTCCCAGTCCTGGGTGTCCTGCGGCCACCATCCCCGGTTGAACGCGTCCTCCGCGAAACCGTGCAGGTAGCCCATCAGCTCGTCGGCGCCGGGCGGTTCGCCGGGCGCGCCGAGCTCGTCGCGGATGCTGGCCACGTGCTGGTCGACGGCCGCCGCGAGGCCCGGGGAACCGGCCATCTCCGCGACGCCCGCCTCACCGATGTCCCGGACGAGCAGGCCGAGCACTTCGGGCGAGTCACCGTTCATAGGGGGTGAAACTAGCAACGGTCCGGCGCTGCTCGGAACGTCAGCCCAGGTAAAAGCTCATCCGCGCGGCCGCAGCATGGGCGGCCTCAACTGCTCGGCATCGCCCCGGCGGTACAGGCGCGCGGGGCGTCCCCCGTCGCGGGTCGTGGTCCGGTCGGTCGGGATGAGGAAACGGTCGGCGCCGGTCACCTTCCGGTGGAAGTTCCGCGGGTCCAGGGTGGTGCCCCAGACGATCTCGTAGACGCGCCGCAGCTCCGCGACCGTGAACTCGGGCGGGCAGAACGCCGCCGCCAGCGAGGTGTACTCCAGCTTCGCCCGCGCCCGCTCCATCCCGTCGCCCAGGATGCGCCGGTGGTCGAACGCGGCCCGGTCGCGGTGGAGGAGCTCGTCCACGGCCGTCCACAGCACCTGGGCGCGGCTGGAGGCGGGCAGGTCGGGCGCCAGCCCCAGGTAGGCGACGCTCACCACCCGCTGCCGGGGGTCGCGGTCCGGGTACCCGTAGGTGGCGAGCTGCTCCAGGTGGATCCGCACGTCGGCGAGGCCCGCGCGCTCGGCCATCAGGCGGGCCGCGGCGACCGGCAGGTCCTCGTCGAGCTGGATGAAGCCGCCCGGCAGCGACCACGCCCCCTCGTACGGCGGCCGGTCGCGCCGCCACCGCAGGGCGCACAGGCGCTGCTCCCGGACGGTGAGCACGACGAGGTCGACGGAGACGGCGAGCCGGGGCACGGGCATGCAACGAACTTAGCGGGACCGGCCGCCCGCTGAGGCCAGGAAGGCCCGGCGGGGCCGGGCCTTCCGCGCTTCGGGCACTTCGCCGCTAGTCCTCCTTGGGGATCTCTACGGGGACGGTCGCGGCCGGGACCCCGTTGTGGCCGTTGGCTCCCGCGGGGGCGCCCTGGGCGTTCAGCCCGGCGAGCAGCTGGCGGGCGACGCCGAGGCCGGTGCCGCCGAGCGTGAGGGCCTTGGCGAGCATGTCCTCGACGCCCTGGGCGCCGTTCAGCACGACCATGTTGTCGACGTTGCCGAACACGCCCGCGCCCGCCTCGACGATCTGCGGCCACTGCTCGGCGAGCTGCTGGGCGATGACGGCGTCGGTGTTCTCCGCCAGCGCCTCCGCGCGGGCCTTGATCGCCTCGGCCTCGGCCAGGCCCCGGCGCCGGGTCGCGTCCGCCTCGGCCTCACCGATCAGCCGGATGGCCTCGGACTCGCGCTGCGCCTTGAGCTGGACCTCGGTCGCGGCGGCCTGGGCATAGGAGATGCGCTCCTCGCGCTCGGCCTCGGCCAGCTTGACCTGCTCGTAGGCGCGGGCGTCGGCGGGCTTGCGGATCTCGCTCTCCAGGCGCTTCTCGGTGCGCTCGGCCTCCAGCTCGGCGTTGCGGGTCTCCTTGAGGATGACCTCCTGGCGCGCCTGCTGCGCGGCCTGCTGCACCTGGCCCTGGTACTCGGCCTTCTTCATCTCGGTGTCCCGGATGACGGCCGCGTTCTGCCGCTCGGTCTCCTGCTCGCGCTCGGTGGCCTCCTGGTTGCGCTCGGCCTCGGCGATGCGGGCGGCGGCGGCGACCCTGGCGGCGTGCGGGCGGCCGAGGTTGGTGATGTAGCCGGTCTCGTCGTCGATCTCCTGGATCTGCAGGGAGTCGACGACCAGGCCGAGCTTGCTCATCTCGTCGGCGGCCGAGCCGCGGGTCTCGGAGGTGAGGCGCTCGCGGTTGAGGATCAGGTCCTCGACGGTGAGGTTGCCGATGATGGAGCGCAGGTGGCCGGTGAACAGCTCGTGGATCGCGCCGTCCATCGAGTTCTGCTGCTCCAGGAAGCGGCGCGCGGCGTTGGCGATCGACACGAAGTCGTCGCCGACCTTGTAGATGACCACGCCGCGGACCTTGACCGGGATGCCCTGCTGCGTCACGCAGTTGACCTCCAGGTTCGCGGCGCGGCTGTCGAGCCGCAGGCGGCGCGCCGTCTGGAAGCCGGGCAGGACGGACGTGCCCTTGCCAGTGATGATCTTGAAGCCGAGGCTGTCCACGCCGTCGATCGGCTTGGACTTGGCGCCGAGCCCGGAGATGATCAGGGCCTCGTTCGGCTCGGCCACCCGCCACACCATCTTGAACAGCACGATCAGCACGATGATGGCGACGACGACGGCGATCGCCACGGCGAGCACGGGCATACGGCCCCCTCCTCCGGGTCGGGCGGCCGGCCCGAAGTATCAGGCCCGTCCGCGTTTCCCATCAGACGCGGCAGAGGCACGTCCGGTTCGGCCCGCGAACCGGATGTTCACGTCCGCATCAGGCCAGACTCCGCGGGGCGCTCAGTGGGCCAGCGCGGGCGCCACGTACACCGTCCGCGGGGGGTGGTACTCGACCACGACGACGATCGAGCCGACGCCGATCTCGTCGCGCGGGTCGACGGGATGGGCGTAGAACGCCTCCGAGCCCCCGCGGATCGCGATCATGACCTCGCCGACCAGCCCGGGCCCGATCCGGCCGGTCACCCGGCCCTCCTTACCGATCAAGGAAACCCCCTGGCCCGGTCCGCCCGGAGCCGTTCTCCGCGCCGCGTAAGGCGAACGCTATCCGCTGCGCCGCGACGACGGCGAGCCGCGGGACTCAGGACAGGACCCGGTCGGCCTGGGCCAGCGCCTCGCCCGCCAGGCGCTCGGCGTCGGCGCGGGTGGCGCCGGGCCCGAAGACCGTGATCGTGGCGAGGTAGCGGCGGCCCCGGAACACCACGTACCAGGTGCGGGTGCTCGCGCCGCCGCCGGCGGTGGCGACGCCGACGGTGCGCGAGCCCTCACCGATCTCGCCCTTCGGCGCCTCGGCCACCTTGTGCGCGGCCCAGGTGGAGCCCACCCTGGTGCGGAACTTCAGGCAGCCGGGAGGGACGCGGGCGTTGACCTGCTTCTCGGCGTCGGCGGCGGGCATGCTCATGAGGGTCTCGGTCGCGGTCAGGCCGTGGGCGCCGGTGAACGAGACGAGCGCGGCGGGAACGTCGCCGGCCACGTCGCCGCCCGGACGGGCCTTCCCGCAGGAGGGCTTGTCCAGGACGGCCTCCCGCTGGAGCCTGGAGGCGTTCTGGATGGCCTTCAGCGAGCCGTACTCGCCCCAGTCGGGCTCGCCCGCGCGCCGGTAGCCGGACGGCTGCTGGAGCAGCGCCTGCGCGAGCTGGGCGGAGGTGTGGCCGATGCCCGCCACCTCGGCGCGGGCGGTGCCGCGCACCTGGCCGACGCGCTCGGCGTCGCCGCCGCACGCGGTGGCCGCGACGGCCGTCGACAGCAGCAGCGTGACCGGGAGGAGCCTGTGCGCCATGCCGGCGACACTACGGCGCGAAAGGGGCGCACCGCCCCCGGCGACACGCGGGTCAGCCCTTTTCGGCCCGCTCGTTGTACTCCGCGGCGTACTCCTGGCCGGACATCTTCTGGATCGTCTCGACGATCTCGTCGGTGATGGCGCGGCGGGCCTTGGCGGGCGGCAGGTCCCTGTAGTGCGAGAAGTCCATCGGCGGGCCGATCCGCACGGTGGGGCGCGGGCCGAACACGCGCGGGAGCCCCGCGCCGATCGGCTGGATCTTCTCGGTGCCCTCCAGCGCGACCGGCAGGACGCGGGCGCCGGACTCCAGGGCGAGCCAGCCGATGCCCGTCCGGCCGCGGTAGAGGCGGCCGTCCGGGGAGCGGGTGCCCTCGGGGTAGATCGCGAACGCGCCGGCGTTCTCGAGCACCTCGGCGGCCTGCTCCAGGGCGCCCATGGCGGCCCGCCGGGCGCCGCGCCGCACCGGGACGTGGCCGAGGTTGGTGAGGAACCAGCGGACGAAGCGGTTCTTGAGCCCGCCGCCCTCGAAGTAGGCCGCCTTGGCGATGTAGGTGACCGGGCGCGGTACCGCCAGCGGGATGATGAAGCTGTCGATGAACGACAGGTGGTTGCTCGCCACGATGAGCGGCCCGTAGCTCGGCACGTTCTCGCCGCCCACGACCCGCGGACGGAAAAGCAGCCAGAGGATCGGACGCACCACGCGCGTCATGAACGTGTAGAACACCCAGCCTCCCGAATTTCGCCACCGCCACTGTAACCTCTGCACGGATCCGGGCCCCGGTCAGCATCCTCCTTTCCCGCCCCAGAGACGGCCATGAATGGTCCAAGGCCTGGTCAAACCCAGGGTGGACGGGATTCGCGGCCATTTCTTACCGCCAAGTAAGTTTCTCTTCGGTAAGTTATTACCCCGTTTACCGGATCTCCCGGGAGGCACCCGGAGGCCCCGGGCGCATCGTCAGGTACAGTCGGGACCGGGGACCAGACGGGCGTCCGGGCCCCCGTTACGGTCCGGGGTGACGGGCGTGCGACCTGGTCCTTTTCCCGGGAACTGCTTGGAACGCGGGCACGGGTGCGCAATCCTGAGGAGTCACCTGAGATGGCCGGGTACCACCGGAGTGGGGCGTGAGGTGACGATGGACTTCGACATCAGCCTGATGCGGGACGACCGCTGCACGCTCGTCCGCGTGAAGGGCGACATCGACGTGGTGTCCCGCGCGCGCTTCGAGGAGGCGCTCTTCGAGGTCGTCGAGTCGGGCGAGCCGATGGTCGTCGACATGCGCGAGGTCACGTTCTGCGACTCCACCGGCCTGAACGCCATCGTCGCCGCGAACCGCCGCGCCGGCGAGCGCGGCACGCACCTCGCGCTGGTGGCGCTGCCGCCGCGCGTCCAGCGGGTCTTCCGCATCACCGGGATCGACAAGTTCATCCCGATCCACGAGACGCTGCGGGAGGCCATCGTCGCCTTCCCCTCCACCACCCCGTAGGCCGGGCGCTCGGCCCGGCGGGTCAGGTACAGCCCTCGAACTGCGGCACGCTGGTCGTCAGCTTGAGCCCCGACTGGCCGAACCACTTGTTCAGCAGCCGCTGGGCGGTGCCGTCCTGGTACATGTCGGTGATCGCCCGGTTGACCTCCTCGCAGCCCCTGAGGTCGCCCTTCTTCAGCCCGACGCCGTACTTCTCGTCGGTGAACGGGGCGTTGATCATCCGGCCGGGGCGGCCGGAGGCGAACCCGGCCAGGATCAGGTCGTCGGTCGACACCGCGTCGAGCCGCCCCCCGGCGAGCGCGTCCATGCAGGCGCCGTAGGTGTCCACGGTGACCGGCCGCGCGGCCACCTTGCGCTCCTCGATCACGCGGCGCCAGGAGTTCGACCCCTTCACCTCGCAGATCCGCTTGCCCTTGAGGTCGCGCACGTCCCTGATCGCGGCGGCGTCGGCGCGGACGAAGGTGTCCTGGTGGGCGACGTAGTACGGCCCGCCGAAGGTGACCTTCGTCTTGCGCTTCGCCGTGATCGAGTACGTCGCGACGATCATGTCGACGTCGCCCTTGGCGAGCGCGTCCTCGCGCACGGAGGAGTTCGTCGTCCTGAACGTCAGGCGGCTCTTCGGGACGCCCAGCCTCCCCGCGACGTAGGTCGCGACGTCGACGTCGAAGCCCTCGTACGTGCCGTCCGGGCGCTTCACGCCGAGGGCGGGCTGGTCCTCCTTCACGCCGATGACGAGGGAGCCCTTGTCCACGATGGACTGCTCCTTCTCGGCGCCGAGGCCGCAGGCCGGCAGCAGCGCCGCGGCGGCGATGACGGCCCCCGGGGCGGCGATGGCACGGGTCGCGCGCATGGCGTGCTCTCCTTGATCAGGCGGACTCGGTCAGCGGAACTCGGCCAGCCGGGGGCGGACCCCCGCGATGATCAGTGCGGCGATGACGACCGCGGCCGCCGGCGGCACCGCGTTCCAGCCGCGCAGGCCGCCGTCGGCGTCCCGGATCGCCTTGTCGAAGGCGTCCTGGTGCACGGCGGTCAGCGAGCTCAGCGCCGCGTCGTAGGCGTCGAAGTCGCGGATCGCGTTGGACGTGCGGCCCATCCGCAGGTCGACCGCGCCCGCCCGGTTCCCCCCCGACGCGAGCTGCCGCATCCGCGCGTCGTTGCGCTGGACCGTCCGGTACGCGGCGAGCGTCCTCACCAGCGCGTCGCCCTCGCGGCCCTTGTCCACCGTCCGCGCCTCGTCCCCGAAGAAGCCGAGGAACGGCGAGGCCTGGCCGGGCCGGTACGCGCCGGCCTTCTCCTCCAGGCCCGCGTAGTAGTTCTCCAGGTTCACCGGCCTGTCGCCGAGGTCGGGGTAGATCACCGACAGCGACTTGTCGAGGTAGGTCTGCTCGTAGGTGTCGGCGCGGCCCGGGTCGAGGAGGTAGCGGCTCTCGTCCCCGAACGCGCTGTGGCTGATCGCGCGGGCCCGCGACAGCTGCAGGATCGAGTCGAAGCCGTCCTCCTTGGCGGTCCTGATGTGCCCCGCGTGGGCGGTGAGCAGGCCCGCCCCGACCGCGGTGAGGACGACGGTGCCGAGCGTCGCCAGCACCAGCGCCGGGTTCAGCACCCGGCGGAACGTCCGCACCAGGTACAGCTGCGTCGCGACCAGGAGCAGCAGCGCGACCAGGCCGGTGAGGGCGACCCAGGTGCGCCCGGTCAGCACCGCCGACCGCTTCGTCTCGTACGACTGGCGGACGTTCGCGCCGGTGTCGAGCGTGATGTTGTACGCCTTCGGCAGCAGTTGCAGCTTCATCAGGTCGGTGGCCTGCCGGTAGGCGTCCAGGACCTGCGCCGGCGTCTCGCCGGGCGCGTGGTTCGACTGCGCGTCGAGCTGCATGGCCTGGCCGACGAGCCGCTCGTACTTGCCGAGGCCGTCCAGCACCTCCTGGACGGTCCGCCGCAGCGCCGGGTCGCGCCCGGCGAGCTGCGCGGCCTGCACCGCCGCCGCGTCGGCCTCCCCGCGGCGCTTCTCGTACACCCGCAGGGTCTCGTCGTAGCCGATGCCGAGGCCGTGCTCGCGGCCGATGAGCAGGATGCTGGAGACCTGCGCGTCCATGTCGCTGAGCGCGAAGTACAGGGTGCCGGTCGCGACGACCTGGGGGCCGGCGTCGTGCCCGATCGTCTCGACGGAGTCGCGCGCGTTGCCGACGGCCACGGTGAGGACGGCCAGCAGCGCCACGAGCGCGGCCACGCAGAGCACGACGTGCGCCCGGATGCGGCCCGGGATCGTCTTGAGCCAGCGTCCGCGCACGAACGTCCTCAGGCGGCCGCCCCGGCGCGCCTCGGCCGGCGTCGTGTCCGGGGGCTGCGCGGGCGGTGCGGGCGGACGCGGTGCGGGAGCCGCCGGCGGTGCCGGACTCATCGTCATGACGTGCCCTCCTGAAGGGACAGCGTGATGGTCGTCCAGGCGCCCACGTGGATGCGGTCGCCGTCACCGACCGGAACGGGCACGTTCACCGGGATCGGCTCCGTTCCGCCGTTCACCGTGGTGCCGTTGGTCGAACCGGGGTCGATCAGGTGCCAGGCGCCGTCCGGCCGTGCGAGCAGGACGGCGTGCAGATGCGAGACGCCCGGGTCCTCGGGCGGCGCGCCGAGGTCGATCTCGGGCAGCAGCGCGCGGGAGGCGCTGCGCCGCCCGATCCGGACCTGGGGGCCGGTCAGCGGGACGCGGCGCTCGGGGCAGTACGGCGGGAACGCGAGCCCCCCGCCGTCCGGCCCCATCTCCGCGACCACCGAGTCGAAGTAGGCGCGGTCGGCCATGACCAGCGCGTGCGGGCCGGGCGCCGGGACCGGCGCCGGGTGCGGGGCGACCGGCGCGCTGCCCTCCCGCTGCTGCGGCACCAGCGGCACCGCGTGCGCCGTGCCCGCCGGGGTGAACTCGACGGTGTAGACGGTGCCCGTCTCGAAGTCGTACCCGTCCTCCTCGCAGAAGCGGCCGGAACGCGGCGTCCCGCAGTGCGGGCAGGCCGGCTCCTCCGCGGGCTCGGCGGCCGGGGCGGGCCCCGGCGCGGGCTCGGGCTCGGGCTCGGCGAACTCGGCGCGCCGCGCGCCGTCCATGAGGTCACCGCACACGTCGCAGTAGTCGGTGGACTGCGACGTGTGCCCGCTCGGGCAGACAGGCATGGGCCTCAGCCCCCTGCCTCGTCGCCGTGCCGGGTCCGCACGGTCCGGACGGAGCGGGTGTCGAGCGACATCTCGTCCGCCTTCGCCACGTCCCGTTTCAGCCGCACGGTGCCGCGCGCCGGGTCGACGACGTCGACGACCTTGTCGAGCAGGCCGGAGATCTGCTGGTTGCCGACCTCGCGCGCCAGCACCACGGCGCGTCCGAGCCGGGCGGTCGCGGTGTCCTCGTCGCCCTCCCGCCGCGCCTCCAGCCCCTGCTGGATCGCCTCGGCGAGCTCGGACTGGCCGGTGTGGTGCGCGACGCGGCCGTTGATGCGCGTCGACCTGGCCTCGTCGTCGGTCCACTCGGCGATGACGTTGCCGGACGCGAGTACCTGGTCGCCCGCCACGAGCTTCACCCACGCGGCCCGCATCTGCCGCCCCACGTCGCCGGGCTGCACCTCCACGCACAGGTGGTACTCGCGGTTCTCCTCGCCCCACGCGCCGAGCGGGTAGTCGCCGGTCTGCGCGCCCGACTCGCTCCGGCGGCCGGTGAGGTCCTCCACGGCGGGGACCATCTGCTTGATGAACCGCAGCCGCGCCTGCTGCGGCGTCCAGACGCGCAGCGCCACGTCGGCGACCTGCTTGCCCATCGCGGCCCGCGTCATCGCCAGGAAGTCGGCCTCCAGATCGGCCGGGTCGGGGACGTCCAGGAACCCGCCCAGCAGCGCCGAGGTGATCTTGCGGAGCTCGGCGACGTCCCAGTCGGTGCCGACGCCCCGCGCGTCGCACAGGAAGCGGCCGGCGCACAGGCGCAGCGCCGCGTCCAGCTCCTCGTCGGACTCGTGCTGGTTCTTGCCGTCGGTGAGCAGGATGGCGTGCTTGACGGCGCCCTCCGCGACGGCGTCGTGCCCGGTGAACAGCCGGTCGGCGAGCCGCAGCCAGGACCCGATCGCCGTCCCGCCGGCCGCCTCCAGCCGCCCCACCGCGTCCACCGCGCCGCGCCGGGACGCCGCGTCCGCCCGGACGAGCCGCTCCCCCTGCGGGTAGACCATCCGCGGCCGGTTCGCGCCGGCGACCACCGCGAAGTGCACGCCGTCGCGCAGCACGTTCACCGCCGCCCGCGCCGCCCGCTTGGCCGCCGCCATCTTGCCCCGGTACGACATCGACCCCGAGGTGTCGATCATGATGATCTCCGCGGCGGGGGCGCGGCCGGCGGCCGCCGCCACCGGGCCCGGACCGCCGGACGAGCGCGCCTCCACCGAGACGATCGCGTGCATCTCCCGTCCCCCGGCCGGGAGGTAGGGGTTCTGGTCCACCCGCACGGTGAACTCCGGAAAGTCGCTCATCTGCCCCGCTCCCTGCTCGGTCCTGGCGGCGGGTAGCGAAGGACCGCCACCGTCACGTTGTCGTGCCCGCCCGCGTCCAGCGCCGCCCGCAGCAGCCGGCGCGCCGCGTCCAGCGGGCCCTCCCGGCCGGTGAGGGCCACGGCCGCGAGGTCGGACGGCTCCGGCAGGTCGTTCCACAGCCCGTCGCTGCACAGCACCACCAGCCCCGGGCCCGTCGGCCGGAACGCCGCCACGTGCGGGTCGAGCGGGCCCGCGTCGGCCCCCAGCCAGGCGGTCAGCACGTGCGCCCGCCGGTCGGCCCACGCGTCCTCGGCGCTCATCGCGCCCTGCTCGATCATGGACGAGGCCCACGAGTCGTCCGTGGTGAGCCGGCACGAGCCCGCCGGCGACAGCCAGTAGGCGCGGCTGTCGCCGACCCATCCGACGGTGATGCCCGCCGCGTCCACGACGGCCGACACGAACGTGCACGCGGGCGAGGAGTCGGGATCGCCGGGCAGCCCCGCCACGACCTCGCCCGCCCGCGCCGCCGCGTCGCGCATCGCGCCCCGCGGGTCCGCGCCGGCCGTGACGCGGGCCGTCAGGACGTCCAGCGCCGCCTCGGCGGCCAGCCGCGACGCCTCCTCCGACCCGGGCGCCGTCGCGACCCCGTCGCAGACCACCGCGCACACGCCCGCGGGGAGCGCCGCCAGCGCGAACGCGTCCTCGTTGCGGCTGCGCCGCAGCCCGAGGTCGCTCACCGCCGCCCCGAACCGCCCGGCCTCGGCCTCGACGTGCTCCCGCCCGCTCGGCTGCCGCAGCCCGCACTGCTCGCAGTACCCGTCGGCCCCGACCGCCCCGCCGCCGCAGTCCACGCAAGGCCCCCCGGCCGCGCCGCCCTCGCCTGGAGGCGGCGTCGGACCGGACGCCCGCTCCGGAGAGCGGGCCTGCCGGGGCACGGGATCTGGCGCCTGCAGGGCGCCGCCTGGCGCAGGGCGCCGCGAGGCGTGCGGAAGGGCGGTGCCGAGCGGCGGCGTCTTGGGTGTGGTGGGGTCGGGGCGTCCGCACTCCTCGCAGAAGCGGTCGCGTTCGTTGACGGGCTCGCCGCAGGTACGGCAGAGCGCGACGGGGGTGTGCTGGTCCGCGTTCATGGTCAGAAGAGCGTCCTCGGGCGGACGGCGTTGGCCCGTTTGACCATCGCGTGGCGCTGCTCCGCCCCGTCGGCGAGCTTGGCGAGCACGCGGTAGACCTCCTCCAGCTTCCTGCGGAGGGCCTGCTCGTCCAGGTCGGTGCCGAGGATCTGCTGCCGCACGCCGGGCGGTGCCGAGCCGCGGTCGGCGCGCACCCAGGTCAGCGCCGCCTCCAGCACCTCGGCGGCGAACGCGGCCGACCGCTCGGTGTCCAGGCGCAGCGACGACAGCCGCCGTCCCGCCTCGATGAGCACGGGCGCGGTCAGCTCGGCGGGGCCGCGCCCCCGGACGACGGTGGCGACCGCGGCGAGCTGCGCGGCGAGGTAGTGGCTGGAGATGCGCGGGACCGAGTCGAGGACGCGTTCGGCGGACGCGCGGTCGCCCGCCGCGAGCCGGGTGCGGGCCAGCCCGAACGCGGCGCTGACGTGGGTGGGGTCGGTGCGCCAGACCGTCTCGTAGTAGTAGCCGGCGGCGGCCGTCTCGCCCAGGGTCTCGTGGCAGAACGCCAGCGCCAGCTTGGGCGCCTGCTCGCCCGGCGCGAGGTCGTACAGGTCGTTGAACACCGCGACGGCCTCGGTGCCGCGCCCGCCGGCCAGGGCGCGCACGCCCCGGTACCAGTCGACGCGCCAGTCGTCGGGGGCCTCTGCCGCGATGTCCTCCAGGAGGTGCGCGGCGCCGTCGAGGTCGCCCAGCTCGATGCGGACGCGCACCAGCGCGAGCCGCACCTCGCGGGACGCGGCCGGCGCGGAGGCCAGCGCCGCGGCCAGGTCGGCGGGGTCGCGGGCGGTGAGCCCGGCGAGGAACGCCGCGGCCGGGTCGGAGGCGTACACCAGCGGGACGGGCAGCGCCGCCGCGGCGGCGGCCGGCTCCACCGGCGCCAGGACCGGCGGCGCGCCGCCGTCGCCCGCGTCCCCGTCCAGGGCGCCGACGATCTCGGTCCCGGCCGTCTGCTGCTCGGGCCCGAACAGCGGCGACGGCGCGGGGCGCGGGCGCCCGTCCTCGGCCGACAGGACCTCCCGCAGCACGCCGGTGAGCTGCTCGGCCATCTCGGCGGCGCTCTGGAAACGGCGGGCCGGGTCGGGGTGCGTGGCGCGGCGCAGCAGCCGGTGGTAGGACTCGTGCCGCTGGAAGAGCGGCACCTCCTCGCGCGGCGGCAGGCTGCGCAGGTGCCGCCCGGTGTAGCCGCGGAACGGGAAGCTCAGCACGGCCAGCGTCCGGCCGACGGTGTAGAGGTCGGAGCTGACCGAGGGCCCCTGCGAGCTGATCTCGGGGGCCTGGTAGCCGGGGGTGCCGAAGATCGGGCTGTCCGGGTCGAAGGCCCGCCGGACGCCGCCGAGGTCGATCAGCTTGAGCTGCTCCTCGGACTGGATGGCGTTGTCGGGCTTGAAGTCGCAGTACAGCAGCCCCACGCCGTGCAGGTAGCCGAGGGCGCTCAGCACCTCCAGGCCGTAGGCGATGACCTGGCCGAGCGGCAGCGCCGCGTGGTCGCCCTGCGCCTGGCGGGTGCTGAGGAGGATGTCCTTCAGCGAGCGGCCCCCGACGTACTCCATCACGATGTAGCCGGACTCGCCGTGCCGCACGAAGTTGTAGATCTTGACGATGTTGGGGTGCTCGACCTCGGCGAGGAACGCGCGCTCGGCGGTGGCGGCGGCCAGCGAGTCGGCGTCGCCGGTGTCGAGCAGGCCCTTGAGGACGACCCACCGCTCGCTGACGTTGTGGTCGCGCGCCAGGTACACCCAGCCGAGCCCGCCGTGCGCGAGGCAGCCGAGCACCTCGTACTGCCCGCCGATCATCTCGCCGGGACGCAGCTTCGGGGTGAAGGAGAACGGGTGCCCGCAGTTGCGGCAGAAGCCCTCGGTCCGTCCCGGGCGCCCGCCCCGGCTGCGCCCGACCTTCTCGTCGCACTTGCTGCAGAAGCGCCGGTTCTCCGGCACCTCCGGGTTCTCCATGATCGCCGAGGCGGGGTCGCGGGCCGGCACCGGCGGCACCTCGACGAGCCCCGCGCCGAGCATGCCGCGCCTGGCCGAGCCGCTGGAGCCCGTCCCCCGGGTGCCGCCGCGCGAGGCCGTCCGCCCGGACCCGACGCTGCCCGACCCGCCCGTCGGCGCGCTTCCGTACGACGCCCCCTGCCCGCCGCGCCCGCTCTGGCCGGACGAGCCGGGCGGCATGCCCGCGGGCGGCGCGGGCGTCGCCGGGGTCGTCACCGGCGGCGGGCCCGGGGCGGCCGGAGCCGAGCCCGGGGGCCGCCCGTAGGCGCCCGGGTAGCCGGGCATCGGGGGCAGCGCGGCCGGACGCACGGGCGACGCCGTCCGCGCGGGCTGCGCCGGACCGCCGGGCGACGGGCCGATGGGCGCCGGACCGGTGTGCGCCGGGTTGAACGCCGCGGCAGGACGAGAGATCGACTGAGGCGCCGACTGGGGCGCGGACTGCGGTGCCGGGTGCGGCGCGGCTTGGGGTGCGGAGGGCGCCTGCTGGGGCGCCCGCTGCGGTGCCGAGCTCGCCGGGGGCGGCGCGGCGGCGGGAGCCATGCCGCAGACGTCGCAGAATCCGTCCGCCTCCACCTCGCCCGTGCAGCCGGGCTGGGTGCATCGGTTCATCGCCGGGTCCCCGTCTCGCTCTCGCACGCCCTGATCGCTCGCTGGTACTCCGCCAGTACCGCGGTCGCCCTGCGCAGGTCGCAGGGCGCCGTCCACAGCACCTCGCGCGCCTCCCCGTACAGCACGGTGAGCCGCTCGTCCTCGGCGAGGCCGAGTCGCGCGGCCTTCGCCCGGTACGCCTCCAGGCGCCCCCGCAACTCGCCCCGCCGGTCGAGCAGCCCCGCACTGAGACGCAGGTCACCGCGCGCCCGTTCCAGCGCCTCCTCGGCGGCGTGCTCCAGTTCGGCGAAGCGCCCCGCCATCTCCACCCAGCGCCCGGCCTCGCGCAGCCGTTCGAGGGCGGCGAGCCGGTCCCGCAGCGCGGAGCCGAGGTCCCGCGCGGGCTCCGGCAGGTTCGGGGAGTGGATCTTGTCGAGGGCGGTCGCGTGGGCCTCCCCGGCCCGCCGCTGCGTCTCCTCGACCTCCTCGACGCGGGCCGCGACCCGCGCCACGAGCTCCGCGTAGTCCTCCCGCATCCTGGCGACGCCGGCGAGCTCGTCGCCGAGCGAGGTCAGTATGGCGCAGACGCGGTCCAGCCGGGCGGTGTCGGCGCGGCCGTCCCTGACCAGCGACAGCGGGTCGGTGCGGACGAGCCGGCCGAGCGCGGTCAGCTCGCGGCCGACCCGGTCCAGCTCCGGATGCCGGGTGCCGTCCAGCGAGTGCGCCAGCCGGGCCGTCCTGCGCCAGCTCTCCTCGGCGTCCTCCAGCGGCTGCAGCAGCGCCGACCAGGCGGCGTCGGCGGCGGCGATCTCGCCCGCGACGAACTCGTAGGCGTCCGACATCATCGCGACGGCCTCGTCCAGCGTGATGCGGCGCTCCTGCGGGCCGAGCAGCGTCCGGTGCTCCAGCGGGATCTCCCCGTCGGGCGGCTCGACCGACTGGCCCGCGAGCAGGCCGGACAGCTCCGTCAGCGTGGCCGGGTCCGGCCGGGGCGACCGTTCGCGCAGCTCGCCCGCCGCGTCCAGGACCCGCTGGTAGGCGTCGAACAGCCGCCACAGCGTCGCCAGCCGGGCCTGCGCCTCCTCCCAGCGCCGCCACGTCTCGCCGGTGAGCCGGGCGCCCTTGAGCAGGCGGCCGCCGTCGTGGCGCTCCAGTTCGAGGAGGTTGGAGGCGATGCGGTCGCGCTCGTCCCGCAGCGTGCGCAGGGCATGGTCGACGCCTTCACGGCTCATGGGCGCGGCGGCCCCTGCCCCGCTCTGGTCCAACGTCTGCCCCGCGATCGTCTTCTCCGGTCCCCCCTGAGCATGCCCGCAGAGCCGGTCTGGGAGCACGGACCGGTCCAGTATCGGACGTACGCTCTCATACAAGTGTGATCCGTGACACTAACCGAGACAAGGTGCTTTCCGTCTCGTCAGGTCCGCGTCGCGAGACCGCCGCTCTCCGCCGATCCTCACGTGCCCGTACCCTGTGCAGGGGGAACCTCGTTGTTCCTGGTGACGTTACGACAGATACGTCATTTAACGAGAGGAGTGGTGAGTCCGCGGTGTCGGACCCCAGTCATAGACCCGGTGCCCCGTGCTGACCGCGGCACTCGGAGTTCTCGCGGTGATCGTCCTCACCGCCGCCACCGGATACTTCGTCGCCCAGGAGTTCGCCTACGTCGCCGCCGACCGCGCGACCCTGGAGCAGGCCGCCGAACGCGGCGACACCTCCGCCCGCAGGGCCCTCAAGGTCATCGGCCGGGTCTCGTTCATGCTGTCGGGCGCGCAGCTCGGCATCACGATGACGACCCTGGTCGTCGGCTTCATCGCCAAACCCGCGCTCGCCGAGCTGATCGAGCCGCTCCTGGGCCTGGTGGGCGTTCCCGAAGGGGCCACGGGCGCGATCGCCCTCGCCACCGGCTTCGTCCTGGCGACGCTCGTCCAGATGCTCCTCGGCGAGCTGTTCCCGAAGAACCTCGCCCTGGCCCGCGCCGAGCAGCTGGCCCGCGTGCTGGCCGCCTCCACGCTCGTCTACCTGACGATCGCGGGGCCGCTGATCCGGCTGTTCGACCGCGCGGCGGAGCGGCTGCTGCGCGCCGTGGGCGTCGAGCCCGTCGAGGAGCTGCACAGCGGCGCGACGCTGGAGGAGCTCGGCGACATCATCGGCAAGTCGCACAGCGCCGGGCACCTGCCCGCCGACCTGTCCGGCCTGCTCGACCGCGCCCTGTCGTTCGGCGACCTCACGGCCGACGAGGTCATGGTGCCGCGCCCGCACGTCCGCGCGCTGCCGGCGACCGCGCCCCTCGCCGACCTGGTCGCGCTGATCCGCGAGACCGGGCACAGCGCGTACCCCGTCTACGGGCAGGAGGTCGACGACGTGGTCGGCGTCGCGGGCGTCCGCGAGGTCGCCGACGACGCGCTCGACCCGTCCACCCCGGTCGGGTCCGTCGCCCGGCCCGCGCTGCTGGTGCCCGGCAGCCAGCCGCTGTACGGCGTCATCGAGCACATGCGCGACTCCGGCGAGGAGTTCGCCTGCGTCGTGGACGAGTACGGCGGGCTCGCCGGCATCCTCACCTTCGAGGACGTCGCCGAGGAGCTCGTCGGGGAGATCGCCGACGAGACCGACGGCCCCGAGGACGCCCCGACGTCCGGGCCGGACGGGTCCTGGCTGGTCGACGCCGGCATGCGCATCGACGAGGTCGGCCGCCTCACCGGCCTCGACCTGCCCGAGGGCGACGCCTACGACACCCTCGGCGGCCTGGTCATGGCGGAGCTGCGCCGGCTGCCGAGCCCCGGCGACCGCCTCACCGTCGGACTCGACGGAGGCGCCGTCGAACTGGAGGTCGTGAGCGTGGCCCGCCGGGTCGCCGAGAAGATCCTGATCCGCGCGGCCCGCCCCGCGGACGTCCCGTCCGGCGACGAGGAGGTCGCGTGGACCCGCTGACCTCGCTGCTGGTCACCGCCGCGCTGCTGCTCGGCAACGGCTTCTTCGTGGCCGCCGAGTTCGCGCTCGTCGCGGCCAACCGCCCGCAGCTCGAACGCGCCGCCGCCAAGGGCAGCCGGCCCGCCGTCGCCGCCCTCGCGGGCGTCCGCGAGCTGTCGCTGATGCTCGCCGGCGCGCAGTTCGGCATCACGATGTGCTCGCTCGGCCTCGCCATCGTCACCGAGCCCGCGTTCGAGCACTTCCTCGAACCGCCGCTGCACGCGCTCGGCGTCCCCGAGGCCGGCTCCAAGGCCGTCGCGCTCGGCTGCGCGCTCGCCGTCGTGACGTTCCTGCACATGGTCGTCGGCGAGATGGCCCCGAAGTCGTGGGCGATCGCGCACCCGGAGCGGTCGGCGATGATCCTCGCCCTGCCGTTCCGCGCGTTCGCGAAGGTGTCCCGCCCGATCCTGTCGGCGCTGAACGCGGTGACCAACGCGCTGCTGCGGCTCATCCGCGTCACGCCGAAGGACGAGCTGGACAGCCACACCGACCCGGCGCGGCTCAGCCACCTGGTCGGCGAGTCCCGCCGCCTCGGCCTCATCGGCCGCCGCGACCACGAGCTGCTACACCGGGCGATCTCCGCGCGGGAGGCCACGGTCGGGCACCTGGTCGTTCCCGCCACGTCCGTCACGACGATCGACGCTGACGCGACCGCCGCGCAGATCCGCCGGACCGCCACGGCCAGCGGCCACAGCCGGCTGCTGGTCCGCGACCTCAACGGCGCGATGACGGGGATCGTCCACGTCCGGGCCGCCATCATCGAGCCGGGCGACGAGCGCCGCGCGGGCGAGCTGGCGCACCCCGCCCCCGTCCTCACGGCGGGGACGACCGTCCTGGACGCGGTCAGCCGCATGCGCCGCGGCCGCGCCCAGCTCGCCGTGGTCAACGACGACCGCGACGAGTTCGCCGGAATCGTCACCCTGGACGACCTCCTGGCGGAGCTTCTGGCCACCAACCCGCACTGACACAGCCCGCGTACCTGCGACAACGCCGCAGGTGTCGAGGTGCTGCAACGGGTTTCCGGGTCCATCATCGGAGGATGAGCGGACACGGTCACGGCCATGGGCACGGTCACGGACACGGTCACGGACACGGACACGGGCACGGGCACTCGCGGAGAGGGCGCCTCGCCCACCTGGTGCGTCCGCACTCGCACGAGGCCGCCGACAAGGTGGACTCGGCCATGGAGGCGAGCGCCCAGGGCATGCGCGCCCTGTGGATCTCCCTGGCGGCCCTGGGCGCGACCACGGCGCTGCAAGCCGCCGTGTTCGCGTTCACCGGCTCGGTGGCGCTGCTGGGCGACACGCTCCACAACGCCGCCGACGCGCTGACGGCCGTTCCGCTGGGCGTCGCGTTCCTGCTCGGCCGCCGCCCGCCGTCCCGCCGGTACACCTACGGGTACGGGCGCGCCGAGGACCTGGCGGGCGTCGTCATCGTCCTCGCCATCGCCGCGTCCTGCGTCGCCGCCGGATACGCCGCGGTCCAGCGCCTGGCCCATCCACAGCCTGTGGACCACGTGGCCGCCGTGGCGGGCGCCGCGCTGGTCGGCTTCCTGGGCAACGAACTCGTGGCCCGCTACCGCATCCGCACAGGCCGCCGCATCGGCTCCGCCGCACTCGTCGCCGACGGCCTCCACGCCCGCACGGACGGCTTCGCGTCCCTGGCCGTCCTCTTGGGCGCCGCCGGTGTCGCCCTGGGCGCCCCATGGGCCGACCCGGTCGTCGGCCTGCTCATCACGGTGGCGATCCTGACCGTCCTGTGGCAGACGGCCCGCGAGGTCTGGCGCCGCCTGATGGACGCCGTGGACCCCGCCCTGGTCGACCAGGCCGAAGCCGCGCTCTCCGCCACGCCCGGCGTCCTGGCCGTGGGCGACGTCCGCCTCCGCTGGATCGGCCACAGCCTGCGCGCCGAGTGCGACGTGGTCGTCGACCCCGCCGCCACCGTCGTCCGCGCCCACCAGATCGCCGTGGACGCCGAGCACAGCCTCCTGCACGCGCTTCCCCGCCTGGCCGGCGCGGCGGTCCACCCCGACCCCGAACCCCGGCCCGGTGAAGATCATCACGCGGCCCTCGCGGGACACCGCTGAGTCCGCGGCCTGTGAGACGTTAGTCCGGAGCAGAAGGGGAACATACTGGCCCCGGACGATCGAGCTGGGACGGGATGGCGTCGTGAAGCAGCCTTCGGAAACCAACGGACCCGACGAGAACACCGGACCCCCCTACGTCCCGGACTCCGACCTCCCGACGGTCACCGTCCCCCTGCCGGGCGCGGTCGGGCAGGAACCGCCCGCCGAGGCCACCCAGGCCCTCCCGGCCATCACGCCGTCTCCCGCCGAGACCGCCCCGCTCCCGCCCTCCGAGGCCACAACCGCCGACGCCACGGAGGCTTCGCGGGACGTCCGGCCTGAGGGCCCCGCAGACGGCACGGCCGCTCCGGAGGCGGTGGAAGACGACCTGCCTCCCGTGCCCGCGCCGGCCGCGGACACGACGGCCGTCGATCTTCCAGACCTGGGCGCGGAGGCGACGCAGCGCTTCTCCCCAGAAGACCTGGTTCCCGCAGAGGACGCCGCCACCGCGAATCCGGTGCCCGCCGTCCCGGCCGCAAGCGACCTCACGGGCAGCGAGCCCCCGCTCGCTCACGAGCCGCCCGAAGCCGAGCCGCCCGCTGACGCAGAGCCTCCGGACGCGGTCGTGGACGAGGAGTCCGCCGGTCACGTGTCCGGCATCGAGGGGGGAGGCATCGATCCTCGGGCGGCGCTGGGCACCGTGCCGATCGAGGTCGCCGAGCCGACGCCTCCGCTGGGGACGGACACGGGCGAAGAGGGCTGGCATGAGCTGGTCGAGAGCGTCTACGGGCCGCTGAGCGAGTTCTACGAAAGGATCGACGCGCGGCTGCGGGAGGTGCCCGAGGACGTCCCCCCGGTGGGGTGGGCGCCCCACATCGCGGCCGTCCGGGCGCTGCGGGACGGTCAGGTCGCGGGGGACTGGGACGTGCTCGCCCGGTTCCTCGTAGCCCCAGGGACGCTGGAAGGCGCGGAGGGGCTGCGGCTCGCCCAGGTGGACGAGGGCGACGAGGCCCGGGTCGTCCGGGACGCGGTCAAGGAGCTCACCGAGGCGGACGGGCGGGCCCTGCTGATCGCCCCGACCCCGGAGAAGGCCGCCGAGCTGCTGCGCGCCGTGGAGGGCGACCCCGACGTCTTCTCGCTGCTGATCGAGACGCGGCCGGAGACGGCGGAGGCCCGGTCGGTGCGGACGCGGGCGCTCCCGCCCGTCGAGGAGCCGCCCGCCGTAGAGCCGCCCGAAGAGGAGCTGTCCGCCGAGCGGGAACCGCCGCCGCTGCGGGAGCCGGGATCCAACGGGACGGTCGAGTTCAGGCCCGTGACCGACCCGCTCCCGGAGCCGGCGGCCGCCGTGACCAGGGCGGAGCCGCTGCCCGTGCCGGAGGCCGCTCCGCCGGTGGAGCCCGAGGAGGGGCCGTCGGCGCCGGAGGCGCGGGTGCGGTCGGCGGCGCTGCGTCCGGTCGGGGAGGCCTGGCGGCTGTCGTGGCAGACCGAGGCGCGGCTGCTGCAGCGCGGGCTGATGTCGCTGGAGCAGTGGCCGCGCGACGCGGCGGCGCTCCAGTCCGTCCGGGCGGAGAACCTGCGGCGGGCCGAGCAGCTCGAAACGGAGAAGGCCGACCTGGCCCGCGCGATCGAGGAGGCGCGGGCCGCGGCGGCGGAGGCGGAGCAGGCGGCGGCCGAGGCCGACGCCGAGGCGGAGCGGCTCTCCGGCGTCCAGGAGGAGGCCGAGGCCGAGCTGGCGGGCCCGCGGGCGGAGGCGGACCGGCTGAAGAGGGCCGCGGACGAGGCGGGCGCCGAGGCGGCCGCGCTGACGCGGACGGCCGACGCCACCTACGCGCGCTGCGTCCAGATCGACGAGCGGGCCAAGACGGCGCAGAAGGAGTTGCAGGGGGCGCGGCAGGCGGAGGCCTCCCTCACCGACGAGCTGGAGCGCGCGCGGGAGGCGCTGCCCGGCGCGGCGGAGGAGGCGCACCGGCTGACGGCGGCCGACGCCGACGCCGCGGCCGAGGGGCACGCCGCCTACTACCGGCTGGTGTCGGCGGAGTCGGCGCTGTCGGCGCTGCGCCGCAAGATGACGCTCGGGCAGCGGCTGCACGTGGCGTCGCCGCCGTCGGAGCTGCGCGGCCTGCGGGCCGAGGTCAAGGCCCGGACGCGGGAGGCGGACGAGGCGGCGACGCGGGCGCGGGAGGCCAAGGAGGCGGCGGAGCACGCGGAGCGGGTGCGGCGCGGGCTGGCGTCGTTCGTGTCCGAGGGCGGAGCGCGGCTGAAGGCGGCGCAGGAGGCCCAGGAGCGGCTCGGGACGGAGCTGGCCTGGCTCGCGACGGAGCGGGAGAAGGTCGGCGCCGAGCACCAGGGGCAGGCCCTGCGGGCGTCGGAGGCGGTCGAGCGGGCCACCGAGGCGGGCCTGCGGGCGCGCGCGGCGCACCAGGTCGCGCAGGCGATCGAGGAGCGGGCGAACGCCGCGCGGACGTCCCGCGAGGAGGCGCTCGCGGCGGCGGCGCGGGCCCGGTCGGACGCGGAGGCCGCCACGGAGCGCGCGGCGCGGACCGCGTCCGAGCTCGCGCGCCGCGCGGAGGAGGCCGCGGCTGAGATCGCCGCGCGGGAGTCCGAGCTGGAGACGGTGGCGGCGGCCGAGGAGCGGTCGCGGGAGAGCGTCCTGGAGATCTGCGGCGCCGACCCCGCCGACGACCCGGAGGCCGTCCCCGCGCACCAGCGCCGCGCGATGGCCCGGATCGAGGAGCTCACCGGCTACCTGGAGGGAGGCCGGGCGGCGGGGAGCGAGGTCCTGCTCCGCACCGCCGACCTCGTCGTCGGGACCCCGGCGGGCGCCGGGCTGACCGTCCGCGGCGAGGAGTTCGACGCGCTGATCGTCGCGGACGCGGGGGCGGTGACCGACGGCGAGTTCCTCGTCGGGGCCGTCCGGGCGCGCCGCTGGATCCTCGTGGGGACGGCCGGAACGCGCCCGCCGGGCTACCGCGAGTACGCGGGCTCGCCCGCCGGGCGGCTGGACCTGAGCCCGTTCGAGCGCGCCTCCACGGCCGCGCCCGGCCTGGCGGGCTCCTAGTCCTCGTCCTCGTCGCCGTCGGGGAGGAGCAGGTGGAGCAGCCAGCCGACGACGCCGACGACGATCGCGCCCCAGAAGGCCGGCCAGAACCCGGCCACGTGGAACGGCAGGTCGAGCCCCTCCGCCAGCTCGCTCGTCAGCCAGAGCAGCAGCGCGTTCACGACGAGCCCGATGAGCCCGAGCGTGAGGACGTAGAAGGCGCAGCCGAGGGTCTTGATGAGCGGCTTGAGGACGGCGTTGACCAGCCCGAAGATCACGGCGACGGCGGCCAGCGTGAGGATCCGCCGGGAGGTGGTCTGGTCGCCGAGCGTGATGCCGTCGATCAGGACCGTGGCGACCCACAGGGCGACCGCGGTGGCGCCGACCTTGAGAAGAATTCGCACGTCAGCATCATGCTGGCCGCAACCCGGTCATGTCATCCCACTGCGAGACCACCCGGGCGGACGCTCCCCTCATCACCGGGGATGACCCGTCCGGCGCCGTCCTACTCGGTGCGGTCGAAGAACGAGGAGGCGGCGGCCTGCGAGCGGGCTCCGGGGGTCCGGCCGGCCACGCGGACGCCCTGCGCGGCGGGCTCGCGGGGCGCGGTGTCCCGGCGGGGCGGGCTCTGCCGGACGCGGGCCAGTTCGCGCTCCAGCCGGCGCTTCTCCATCTCCAGCGTGGTCAGCGACTCCTCGTGCTCCTCGCGCAGGTCCCGCAGGTCGCGGCGAGTGCGGATGCGGCGGCCGGCGCCCTTGAAGGCGAGCGCCATGCCGGCGAGGAAGACGAGGGCCACGCCCGCGCCGGACAGGAACACCTGCCATTCGCTCTCCAGGCCCGGGACGGCCTGGCCGAAGACGACGAGGTCCGCCGGGCCGGTGTTGTCCATGACGACACCGGCGCCGACCGTGATGGCGGCCGCGACCAGGAGAAAACCGAGGAACACCATGGGCAGATCTCCTCTGCAGTGACTCCGGAGGGGGAACGGAGGGCCCCCACCATGCCAGACCGGAAGTGGATCATGTCGATTTCGCCGGATAAATCCTGGTCAGGGTCGCCGGCCGCGCACGTCGCGGGCGGTCTGGACGAGCTGACCCCGAGCTCGCGGAGGCGGTTCTCCACAGGTGAAGGTTCGGGGGACGGGTGTCCGCGGCGGTTCGTAGTATGGCCCGGTGACTTCCCCTGAGACCCCGGAGACCCTCGAGACCCTGCGGCGCGTGTTCGGCTACGACGCGTTCCGGGACGGCCAGCGGGAGATCATCGAGCACGTGGTCGCCGGCGGGGACGCCCTCGTCCTGATGCCGACGGGCGGCGGCAAGTCGCTGTGCTACCAGATCCCGGCGCTCGTCCGGAAGGGCACCGGCGTCGTCGTCTCCCCCCTCATCGCCCTCATGCAGGACCAGGTGGACGCGCTGCGCGCCCTCGGCGTCCGCGCGGGCTTCCTCAACTCCACCCAGGACTTCGACGAGCGCCGGGTGGTCGAGGCCCAGTTCACCGCGGGCGAGCTCGACCTGCTCTACCTGGCGCCCGAGCGGCTGAAGCTCGCCGCGACCGTCGATCTGCTCGACCGGGGCGACGTCTCCCTGTTCGCGATCGACGAGGCGCACTGCGTGTCGCAGTGGGGGCACGACTTCCGTCCCGACTACCTGACGCTGTCCGGCCTGCACGAACGCTGGCCCGAGATCCCCCGCATCGCGCTGACCGCGACCGCCACCGAGACCACCCGCGGCGAGATCGCGTCCCGCCTCCAGCTCGAGCAGGCCCGCCACTTCGTGGCGAGCTTCGACCGTCCCAACATCCAGTACCGGATCGAGCCGAAGACCGACGCCAAGCGCCAGCTGCTGCGGCTGCTCCAGAGCGAGCACAAGGGCGACGCGGGCATCGTCTACTGCCTCTCCCGCAACTCGGTCGAGAAGAACGCGGCGTTCCTGACCGAGAACGGCATCGAGGCCCTCCCCTACCACGCGGGCCTCGACGCCGGGGTCCGCGCGGCGAACCAGGCGCGCTTCCTCCGCGAGGAGGGCCTCGTCATGGTCGCGACCATCGCGTTCGGCATGGGCATCGACAAGCCCGACGTCCGCTTCGTCGCGCACCTCGACCTGCCCAAGTCCGTCGAGGGCTACTACCAGGAGACGGGCCGCGCCGGGCGCGACGGCCTCCCGTCCACCGCCTGGCTCGCCTACGGCCTCCAGGACGTCGTCAACCTCCGCAAGATGATCGACGGCGGCGAGGGCGACGCCGCGCACCGCCGCCGCCAGGCCCTGCACCTCGACTCCATGCTCGCCCTCTGCGAGACGGTCGAGTGCCGCCGTGTCCAGCTGCTGAACTACTTCGGCCAGTCCGGCGAGCCCTGCGGCAACTGCGACACCTGCCTCACCCCGCCCGAGACCTGGGACGCGACCGTCCCCGCCCAGAAGGTCCTGTCGACCGTGGTCCGGCTCGACCGCGAGCGGCGCCAGAAGTTCGGCGCCGGCCACATCGTCGACATCCTCCTCGGCAAGAAGAACGCGAAGGTCATCCAGTTCGACCACGACTCGCTGAAGGTCTTCGGCATCGGCACCGAACTGCGCGACACCGAGTGGCGCGGCGTCGTCCGCCAGCTCCTCGCCCAGGGCCTGATCGCGGTGGAGAGCAACCACGGCACGCTCGTCCTGACCGACGAGAGCGCCGGCGTGCTGCGCGGCGAGCGCAAGGTGATGATGCGCCGCGAGGCCGAACGCCCCGTCGCGAAGGCCGCGAAGACCGCCAAGGCGGCCAAGGCCCAGGTCGAGCTCCCCGCCGAGGCGATGCCGCTCTTCGAGCGCCTCCGCGCCTGGCGCGCCGCGACGGCCAGGGAGCAGGGCGTCCCCGCCTACGTGATCTTCCACGACGCGACCCTGCGCGAGATCGCCACCGCCCTCCCCACCTCCCTGGCGGAACTGGGCCGCGTCAACGGCGTGGGCGAGAACAAGCTCGCCAAGTACGGCGACCAGGTCCTCGAAACCCTGGCCGCGCCGGCATCCGACTGATCATCATCGGGACGTGCACGCCGTTCGCGCTGCCGGCGCTGGACGGCGGCGTGCGTGCGGCCGCCCTCGCCATCTTCCGGCTAGCGGCGTCCGTCCCCCGCTTCGCCTGCCATCAGGCGGTACGCGTGGTCACACTGGTGTGTCGCCATCGGCCCACCGCCTGCTCTTTACTCTGTGTTAGTTATTGATTACCATCTGTATATGATACCGAAGATCAAGATCGTCGCCAGCCTGAGCCCGAGCTGGACCGGTCCCGGCACGAGCTGGACCCGCGCCGCGACCCACTCGACCGCCCCAGACACCAACTGGACCGGGTTCGGGACGAGCTGGACCTGAGGCAGCACGAGCTGGACCGATCCCGGCACCAGCTGATCGGAACCCGGCGCAGGCTGGACGTGTGGTGTGCCGGTGTGGCGTGCCGCGTCCCTGATGGTGGTGGCTCGTAGCCGTTCGCCCTTGCCTGCGTCGCCTTCGACGGCCCGCTGAGAGTAGGCGGCCTGGCTCGGAAGACGGGCGTGAACCGCCTGGTGACGGCCCGGATCGAGGCCACGGGGCTGCCGGCTCCTGTCTGCGCGTCTCGCGGCCAGGGCCTCGCGCTGTTCGGGAGGCTGGGCGGGCTTCGGGGAACTCTCAGGATTCTCCCAGGGTTCCGCGTGGGCTTCTGCCAGACGCGTCCGCTTACATTTCCGGCATGCGAAACAACCGGAAGACGATCGCGGCCGGGGCCGGTGCCGCCGGGCTCCTCGGGCTCGGGCTCTCCTTCTCCGTCCCCGCCTTCGCCGACGACCCCGCCCCCTCGCCCTCCCCCACGGCGCACGCGGGCCAGGGCCACCCCGGCAAGGGGCACCCGCTGCGCCGGGCGCGCGCGCTGCGCGGTGTGCAAGGCGTGCACGGCGAGGCCACCGTCAAGCGCAAGGACGGGTTCCACCTCGCCACCTGGCAGCGCGGCAAGATCACCGCCGTCTCGGCGACCGGGGTGACCGTCCGCAGCGAGGACGGCGTCTCCTGGACGTGGACGTCCGACGGCAGGACCCACGTGCGCAAGAACGGCGAGAAGTCGTCCCTCAAGGGCCTGGCCGGCGGCGACCAGGTGCTCGTCGCGGGAGAGCGCTCCGGCGGCACCCGGACCGCGCGCCTGATCCGCGTCCCCCACCACCGCTAGTCCAGCGGCGCCCACCATGCCGGGTAGTTTCGGGCGGGTGAGTCCGATGTGCGGGCGCGAGGCCGGCGAGGGAGCGAGCTGCGGGAGCCGATGAGCGAGACCCGGCGGGTCCTCGTCGTGGACGACGAGGCCAACATCCGTGACCTCATCGAGGTCGCGCTGCGCTTCCACGGCTTCGCGACCGCCACCGCGGGCACGGGCGAGGAGGCGCTCGGGGCCGTCCGCGAGGCGCGGCCCGACCTCGTCCTGCTGGACGTCATGCTGCCCGACCTGGACGGCTTCGAGGTGTGCCGGCGGCTGCGCGCGGACGGCGACCAGGTCCCGGTGATCTTCCTGACCGCGCGGGACACGCCGTCCGACACCGTCACCGGCCTCACGCTCGGCGGTGACGACTATGTCACCAAGCCCTTCTCGATCGAGGCGCTGATCGCCCGGGTGCGGGCCGTCCTGCGCCGGGCGGCCCCACCGGAGCCCTCCGCCGGGCCCGTGCTGCGCGTCGCCGACCTCGAACTCGACGAGGCGCACTGGACGGTGCGGCGCGGCGGCGTCCCCGTCGAGCTGTCCCCGACCGAGTTCCGGCTGCTCGCCTACCTGATGCGCAACGCGGGCATGGTGCTCTCGCGCGCCCAGCTCCTCGACGGCGTGTGGGGCTGGGACCACGGCAACCCGCAGGTCGTGGAGACCTACATCAGCTACCTGCGCCGCAAGCTGGACCCGCTCGGCACCCCGCTCATCCACACCCAGCGCGGGGTGGGTTACGCGCTGCGGCCATGACGCTCAACGCCCGGCTCCTCACCGGCCTGCTCGCCGTCACCTCCGCCGGTCTGGCGATCATGGGCCTGGTCAGCGCGCTCGTCCTGAACGGGTACCTGATGCACCGCGTGGACGGGCAGCTCCAGGCCACCCGCGACCGCGCCGTGGCGCGCCTCCTGCGCCCCGGCCTGCCCGAGCAGGGCGCCGCCCCCGCGCAGTTCGTGGTGCTGGCCGTCGGCCCGGCGGGGCGGGTCCGCGTCCTCAGCGGTGACGCGCCCGCGCCCGAGCAGGCCGTCCGCGAGGTGCGGCGGCTGGGCCGCGACGAGCTGGCCGCCCGCGCGCGCGGCCTCGAACCGTTCTCCCTCCCGGGGCTGCGCGCGGTGGCGCGTCCCTGGGGGAAGGGCGTCGTCGTCGTGGCGTCCCCCCTCGCCGAGATCCACGCGGCCGTCCGCAACCTCGTGCTGTCGGAGATCGCGACGGCCGCCCTGCTGCTCGCCGTCCTGCTCGTGCTCGGCCGGTGGCTCATCCGCCGCGGCCTGCTGCCGCTGGACCGGATGGCCGCCACGGCGCACGCCATCACCGCGGGCGGCGACCTGCGCGCCCGCATGCCCGGCCCCGGGCGGCGCACGGAGACGGCCCGCCTCGCGTCCGCCATCAACGTGATGCTGGAGCGGATCGAGCAGGCGTTCTGGGCGCGCAGCCGCTCGGAGGCCCGCGTCCGCGAGTTCGCCGCCGACGCGTCCCACGAGCTGCGCACGCCGCTCACGGCCATCCAGGGCTACGCGGAGCTCTACCGGCACGGCGCGCTCGGCCCGGACGAGCTGCCCGACGCGATGCGCCGCATCGAGGAGGAGGCCCGCCGGATGAACAGCCTCGTCACCGACCTCCTCGAACTCGCCCGTCTCGACCGCGAGGCGTCGCTGCACCCCGTCCCCACCGACCTCGTCGCCCTCGCCAGGGACGCCGTGGCCGACGCG
This sequence comes from Actinomadura coerulea, assembly GCF_014208105.1. NCBI lineage: Bacteria > Bacillati > Actinomycetota > Actinomycetes > Streptosporangiales > Thermomonosporaceae > Actinomadura > Actinomadura coerulea. Next base: position 6,322,775 of record NZ_JACHMQ010000001.1, on the reverse strand, counting down.
ACCGCGGCCGCCCCCGACCGTCCCCTCGTGCTGGACGCCCCCGACACTCTGACCGCCACCGTCGACGAGGCCCGCATCCGCCAGGTCTTCGCGAACCTCCTGGCCAACGTGCGGGCCCACACGCCCCCCGGAACGCGCACGACCGTCCGCCTGGCCCCGGGCTTGATCGAGGTCGCGGACGAGGGGCCGGGCATGTCCCCGGAGGACGCCGCCCGCGCCTTCGAACGCTTCCACCGGGGCACGCAGGGCGGCACCGGCCTGGGCCTTCCCATCGTCGCCGCCATCGCCGCCGCCCACGGCGGACGGGCCGAACTGCTGTCCGAACCGTCCAAGGGGACGATCGTCCGCATCACGCTCGGTTCCCACTGAGCGGGACATCCCGGTGCCTGCGGAGGCGTCTTCCTGCACAGTCCGAAGGTCGGCTCCCCGAACCGAAGGAACCGCGGCATGGCGGGCTGGAGTCATCGGTACGCGCGAATCAACGGCCTGGACGTCCACTACGTGGAGCAGGGCGAGGGGCCGCTCGTCGTCCTCCTGCACGGCTTCCCGCACATCTGGTTCAGCTGGCGCCACCAGATCGGGCCGATCGCCGGCGCGGGGTTCCGCGTCGTCGCGCCCGACATGCGCGGCATGGGGCACACCAGCGGCCCCCGGGACCACCGCGAGTACGACGTCGACCGGATCGTCGGCGACCTGACCGGCCTCCTCGACCACCTCGGCGAGGAGAGGGCCGTCTTCAGCGGCCTGGACTTCGGCCTCTTCGCCGCCTACGACCTCGCCCACCACCATCCGGACCGCGTCGCCGCGATCATCGGCCTGGAGAACCCGTTCTTCACCCCGAGCCGCGAGTCTCCGCTGACGCTCGCCGCCCGCCAGGCCGAGCGGCACTTCAACCACATCCACTACTTCGTCGAGCCGGGAGTCGCCGACCGCGACCTCGCCGCCGCGCCCCGCGAGTTCCTGCGCAAGGTCTTCTACGCGCTTTCCAGCGACTACCACTACCTCGACGTCTGGCGGCAACCTCCCGGCACGTCCTATATCGACGCCCTCCCCGAGACTCCGCCCCTCCCGTGGACGTGGCTGACCGAGCCGGAGCTGGAGTTCTACGTCGACGCCTACAGCCGCAGCGGCTTCACCGGCGGGCTCAACTGGTACCGGGCCATGGACCTTTCCTGGGAGTACCGCAAGTCCTACGGCGGCCGGAAGAACCCCGTCCCGTTCTACTTCATCGGCAGCGAGCAGGACGCCGACCTCGAAGGCTGGCACGGCGACGATCCCTTGGGCAGGCTCGGCGACCACCACGCCGACGTCCGCGGCGTCCGGATGATCAAGCAGGCCGGCCACATGACGCAGATGGAGAGGCCCGCCGAGACCACGGCGGCGATGCTCGAATTCCTCGCGGGGAGCGACAGGTGAGCCCTACCGAGGACCGGGTCGTCGTGGTGACCGGCGCCAGCCGCGGGGCCGGGAAGGGCATCGCGCTCGCCCTCGGCGCGACCGGTGCGACGGTGTACGTGACGGGCCGGACCCGTTCCGAGGGCGACGCCGACCTCCCCGGCACGGTCCTCGCCACGGCCGAGGAGATCGGCGCCCGCGGCGGCACGGGCGTGCCCGTGATCTGCGACCACTCCGACGACGCGCAGGTCGCGGACCTGTTCGAGCGGGTCGAGCGCGAGCACGGCAGGCTCGACATCCTCGTCAACAACGCGTTCACGATCCCGGACGGCCTCACCCGCGAAGGGCCGTTCTGGGAGAAGCCGCTGGCACTCCAGAGCATGTTCGACGTGGGGATGCGCTCCGCCTACGTGGCCGCTTACCACGCCGCCCCGCTGCTGGTCGGAAACCAGGCGGGCCTCGTCGTCAACACCTCCTCCTTCGGAGGACGCTGCTACATGCACGGCCCGGCCTACGGTGCGGGAAAGGCCGCCGTCGACAAGATGGCGCACGACATGGCGGTCGACTTCGAGCCCTACAACGTCGCCGTCATCTCCCTGTGGATGGGTCTGCTGAAGACCGAACGGAACAGAGCGCTCTTCGAGGGCGTCCCCGATCGGTACAGGTCGTTCGCCGCGGGAGCGGAGTCCCCCGAGTTCAGCGGACGGGTGATCGACGCGCTCGCCCGGCACCCGGAGTTCATGCGCTGGAGCGGTCAGGTCCACATCGGTGCCGAGCTCGGCGCAGAACTGGGCGTGGTGGACGTCGACGGAAGCAGCCCCCGGTCCCACCGCGGGCACCTCGGCGACCCGCCCACCTTCAGCCCCGCCGTCGTCAAGTAGTCGGCAACGTCTTCACCAAGGCTTGCCCGCTTTCCGGACCGGTAAATCAAGAGGCCATTCTCATTCGGCGCGCCGACCTCTCGCACCGAGCAAAGTACTTTCCATTTCAGGAGACGCGACAACGCCCCCGTCTGCCCGGTGACGGCGATTAATGCCGATAGGTCAGAATTGCCCTGCGAAAGGGCACCTGACCTGACGTGCGGGCGACGTTATGATCCGAAACAGGGCCGAAGAGATAACGGTCCCATCCGGGACGGGCGATGGGACTCCAGCGAGGAGGCACCATGACCCACGTCGAGCAAGAGTCCGCCCCGCAGACCCCGCCCGCGATCGCCGATCCGGCGCCGCTCGGACTGGCGGCCTTCGCCCTGACCACGTTCCTTCTGTCCGTCAAGAACGCCGGGTGGACCGACGGCACCGACGCCTGGCTGGGCTACGCCCTCGCCTACGGCGGCCTCGTCCAGATCCTGGCCGGCATGTGGGAGTTCCGCAATCGCAACGTGTTCTGCTCGACGGCCTTCTCGTCCTACGGCGGCTTCTATCTCGGCCTGGGCCTGTACGTCGTCCTGTTCGCCGGTGAGGCGACACCCGCCCAGGAGGCCGACGACCTCGGCTGGATCTTCCTCGCTTTCGCGATCTTCAACACCTACATGATGCTCTGGGCGACCCAGGTCAACCAGGCCGTCCTGGCGGTGTTCGTCGCCCTGGAGGCCACGGAGATCATCTTGTTCATCGGGAACTTCTCCACCAGCGAGACCACGATCAAGATCGGCGGCTACCTCGGCGTCCTCACCGCCGTCTGCGCCTGGTACGCCTCCGCCGCCGGAGTCATCAACGGCATGACGGGCCACGTGTTCCTCGGCGTCGGCAAGCCACTCAGGGCCCTGACCTCCCGCACCGGGCCCTACTCGCACTGACGCCCGGCGGGCGGCCCCGCCCGTCAGGTCTCCGGCGCGGGGACGGCGCTAGAGTGAGGGCCGTGACCCCCCGTCCGGACGATCTGGCACGCCTCGTAGGCGACGACGACCGCGACACCGCCGCGCAGCGCCTGCGCGACGCGTACGCCACAGGGCACCTCACGCACGAGGAGATGGACGAGCGCCTGGACCAGGTCCTCACCGCCAGGACCCACGGCGACCTCGCGGTGCCCCTGGCCGCGCTTCCGGACGAGGACACCGGCCCCACGTCCACGATCGGCGCCGCGACCGGACGGATCAAGCGCCGCGGCGCCTGGCGCGTACCGCGCTCCCTCAAGGTCGAGTCCGCCTTCGGACGGGTGCGGCTCGACCTGTCCAAAGCGATCATCGAGCACCCGGTCGTCGACATCGAACTGCAGGTCGGCACCGGCCAGGCCAAGATCATCGTGCCGCGCGACGCGGTCGTCGACATCGAGGGCCTGCACACCGGGCTGAAGGACGCGCGCTACACGCCGCGCCGCCCCACCGGGCCCGGCGGCCCCCAGATCCGGATCACCGGCACCATGGGCCTCGGCCGCCTGAAGATCCGCCACGCCCGCCGCTAGCGCTTCGGCGGCCTCGCGGCCGTCCGGACACGGCGTCCGGGGACGCGCTCACACCTTCTCCGCCTGTGCGAGCCGTGGACGGCGGACGGCGCGTCCCGCCACGCGGGGGGTGACGGCCCAGGTGGCGAGGGCGCAGAGCGCGAGCGTCGTACCGAGGACGGTTGGACCGATCCAGCCGGTGGCGTCGAACAGGGCCGTGGTCGCGGCCGCACCCAGGGCCGAGCCGAGGGAGTAGAAGACCATGTAGGCGCCGATGGTCGTGCTGGTGCGGTCGGGGTAGGCGGTCGTGAGCGTGTGCTGGTTGCTGACGTGCACGGCCTGGACGGCGAAGTCGAGAAGGACCACACCGAGGACCAGCAGCGGCAGCGACCACGGGAGCTGCCCGATCGCGGCCCAGGAGGCGACGAGCAGCGCGAGGGCGATCCCGGTGACCAGGCGCGCGTGCCCGGCGTCGCCCCAGCGTCCGGACCGGGCGGCGCCCAGGGCTCCGGCGAGCCCGGCGACGCCGAAGAGCCCGATCTGCGCTTCGGTGAGGTGCCACGGCTCCCCGGCCAGGGGCAGGGCCATGCCGCTCCACAGAGTGCCGAACGACGCGAACAGGAAGAACGCGATCAGCCCGCGGCCGAGGAACACCGGCTGGACGAAGAGCCCGCCGAGGGACCGGAGGACCTGCCCGTACCGTGCCGTGTCCGTACGGGCATCCGCGGGCAGCGAGGTGAGGCTGAGCAGCGCGAGGACCCCGGCGAGGGCCGCCAGGACCAGGTAGATGCTCCGCCATCCCCATACGTCCGCGAGAACTCCCGCGACGATCCGCGCGCCGAGGATGCCGATCACCACGCCCGAGGTCACGATGCCGAGGTTGCGCCCGCGTTCGGCGGGCGGGGAGATCGACGCCGTGTACGCGACGGCGGTCTGCACCACCACCGCGAACACGCCCGCCGCGGCCAGGCCGGAGAACGCCGCCCAGGCGCCGGGGGCGACCGCGGTGACCGCCGTCCCCGCGGCCACCAGGGCGAGGTGCGCGGCGATCAACCGCCTGCGGTCGAGCATGTCGCCCAACGGCACCAGCAGCACCAGTCCGGCCAGATAGCCGAGCTGGCCGGCGGCCACGAACCAGCCGAGCGAGTCGACCGGAACGCCCAGATCGCCTCCCATCACGCCCAGTACCGGCTGCCCGGCGTAGACGCTCGCCACCGCCACCCCGCACACCGCCGCCAGCAGCAGCCTCGTCCTCCAGTGCACCGGCCCCACCTCCATTGGTTTCATTTTGCAACTCAACGGAGCGTAGGTCAGAATGGTTTCATTACGCAACTCGATGGAGGGGTGATGGCGCGCGACGAGACCGGCGGGCAGAACACCGCGTGGACGGACCCGGGCTGCCCGGTCGCCCGCACCGCCGACCTGGTCGGCGACCGCTGGAGCCTGCTCATCATCCGCGACGCGATGGACGGCGCCCGCTCGTTCACCGACTTCCAGCAGCGCACCGGCATCGCCCGCAACATCCTCAGCGACCGGCTCCGCAAGCTCACCGCCCACGGCCTGCTCACCCAGGTCGACGCCCCTTCGGGCAGGCGCCGCCTCTACGCGCTCACCGACGCGGGCAAGGACCTCTTCCCCGTGATCGTCACGCTGCGGCAGTGGGGCGAGCGCCACGCCTTCACGGCCGGCGAGGCGCACTCCGTCCTGGTCGACGACGACGGCGCCCGCGTGCCCGACCTCCAGCCGGTGTCGGCGAACGGCTCGCCCCTGACGTGCGACACGACCGCGGTCCGACGTCCCGCCTGATCCCGCCTTCCAGCCGGGCTTCGAGAACGCCGGCACGTCCGTGACCGGCGCCATCTATCTGAACGGCTGGTACGGCCCCTATTTCGGCCAGGGGCCCGAGTCCTCGCCGCTGGCCCACATCACCCCGGACGCACCGCCCTTCTTCGTGGCGCACGGCGACAAGGACCCGCTGGTGCCCGTGGCGGACGCCCGGCAGTTCACCGACCAGCTACGCCAGCTCTCGACCGCCCCCGTCGTCTACGCCGAACTGAGGGGCGGGCAGCACGCCTTCGACCTGTACCACTCCCTCCGCTTCGAGGCGGTCGTCGACGCGGTCGAGGCGTTCACCGCCCAGGTGAGGTCCCGGGAGACGGTGTCTCAGGTGAGACGGCCGCCGATGGTGGGCCCCGACGGCCAGAGCGCCGCCAGTTCCGCGGGCGTCAACGGGTCTCGGTAGGCGGCTTGGAGGACGTCCGTTCTGGTGGCCTCGTCTGCCTGGGCGAGATCGGCGAACCAGTCGATTCCAGCGGGATAGGCCCACAGGTATGAGCGGAGTTGGGGATTGGCTCCCCTGTCGGTGAGAACGTCGGCGATGGCGGCCTCGGTCGTCCAGGGCATGCGCGAACGAGCGTGCTCTGCCAGTTCGCTGATACCGGCCCCCTGATCGAGGGCCATGTGCAGCTCGGCGCGTACGAGTTGGTTGTAGTGGTCGAACTTGGTGCGGGCGACCATCAGCTCGTCATCAGGGGCGATGAACAGCGGGAGCGCCTGCGCGAGCCCTTCGAGCAGAACCTGTTGCGGCGCGTGCACCGACATCAGGCGCGCCCAAGGGACTTCCCAGGCGGCGGCACGGGCCGTCCAGCTCGCGCTCTGGAGGCCGTGGCCGAGGACCTCATGCAGGGCGAACTGGCGGGCGGCGACCTTGGTGAAGCCGGCGCGGCGGAGGTTGAGTCGCAGCCGGACATCGGCGCCGGAACCGTCCAGCCAGTACGCCCAGTAGGCGTCCACCTCGGCGGTCTCGATGGTGAGGTCGAACGGCGCCCGGCTCCCGGTGGCCTGCCGGACGGCGGTCTCGTAGTCCGCGGCGGCCTGCCGGATCGCGTCCGGCGCCTCACCTGCCTCGATCGGCCCCTCGACCGCTCTCAACTCCCGGACGGTCTCGGAACCCCACCCGACCCCTAGGGCGCCGAGCGCCCGGCGGGCCTCGTCACCGCGGTAGGCGACGTAGTCGCCGTGCCAACCCGTGGCGACGCACCCTTGGGTCGCCTGAACATAGTCGCTCAGCGGCGGGTGCTCCCCGAGGAGGGCGCCGAGATAGGCGAGATCAGCCGTCAGGCGCGCGGTGAGCCGGTCGGCGCCCGCCTCGACAGTGCGAACGCGCAGGTCGGCCAAGCGCCGGTAGACCGCGAGACGGCTGGTCGCGGGCTCGACGGGCGCGGCGGTGGGCGCGCAGTCGAAGTCGATGACGGTCACCGGCCCCCGGCCCGCCTCGTAGGCGTGCCAGCCTCGCAGGGCCGTCTCGATCTCATCTCGCAGCTTCACGAATCGCTCCCAGCGCAGCGTCGACGCCCGGCCGGCGCAGGCGGCGGCTCCCGGCCGCCCTGGCCGTCGATGTCCAAACGAAGTTATCCCTGGCCGAGCTCTCCGTCTCGTCCGTTTGCACGAGTGGCAGAAACGGTCGCACGAACCTTTTCCACCCTGGCGGTGTCAAATGGGCTGAGGTGCGGGGGAGCGTGCTCCGGCAGCCGATCCCGCACCTCCGGAGGAAGCCATCGCGACGGCGGCGATTTCATCCCTTGCCATGTGTTTTCACCCGGTTACGATGAGCGCCCGGTCGTATCCTCAAGAGTGCGGGGACGTCGATGAGTGCTGGACAAGGCCCCTGGGGACCGTACGGCGGCGGACCGCAGCCGCCGGCGTGGCCGCCGCAGCCGCCGGGCCGGGGCGTTCCGCCCGGCAGGCCCCCGCAGCCGGGATGGCAGTACGGCGGCGGCCCCCAGCCGGGCTGGGGACCGCCCCCCGGGCCGCCGCGGCCGCCGTCCCGCATGCGACGGGTGTTCCGGCTGCTCAACCCCGTCATAGCCGGACGCCAGGTGGCCAGACCGACGCGGCCGGACCGGGTGGACGATCCGGCGGTGCGCAAGGTCCAGGTCCTGCGCGCGGTGGTCGGTCTCATCGCGGTGGCGTGGATCACGGTGTCGTACCGCGTCGCCTCGGACGCCCAGTCCCTGGCCTATCAGCGGGCCGACCAGATCGTGATGTCCGCGACCCTGCTGCCGGCCACGTTCCCGATCGTCGTCGGCGCGTTCATCCTCGGAAGCCGTCCGCACACCCGGGCCCTGTACCTGCGGCGGACGCTGAAGCCGCTCGGGTCGCTGCTGGCGCTGGTCGGCACGGTGCTGTTCTTCGTCGTGCTCACCTCCGTGATGCCGGAAGGCGGCCTCATCGGGGACGACGAGCAGCCGTCCCCCGCCGTCTACGCGAAGCTCCTGGTCATGATCATCATCGCCCTCGTGGCGTTGTGGGGGATCGTGTTCGTGTTCTGCGGCGCCGCCGTCGCGCTGGTGCACGTGTTCCGGACCGCCGACATCCACGAGGTCCTGCCCCCGATCATCGCGACCGTCCTGGTCTGGGAACTCGCGATCATGGACCTGTTCTCGCACGACTACGACGGCCTCCCGGTACCGGCGCGGCTCGCGGTGATCCTCGGCGGCCCGCTGTCGGTCACGATGGTGAGCCTCTGGGAACTGCGGCGCCTCAAGACCCGCCACGGCCTCACACTCCGCCGAGCACTGGGCCGCTGACCGCCTCTCGGCGCCGCCGCTCACCCCGTCCCCGTCCGCGCGCGGACTACTGCTGCTCGTCACCACCATCGACGAACAGCTCGCTGCCGGTGACGAAGCTGCTCTGGCCTGAGGCGAGGAAGAGCACGGCGCCTGCCACCTCCTCGGGACGTCCTCCGGGCCGTCCGAGCGGCAGGGCACTGCCCAGCTGCTGGGCGAGCCCGTCGGCCGATGCGGCGTCGGGCGCCAGCCCCCGCAGCCCCTCGGGTCGCACGCCGCCCATCGAGCACCGACGCCCGAGGAACCGACGTGGTCCTCACCTCACAGGGCCGGGAAGCCCTGCACCGGGCCACCCCAGGCCACGCCGCGCTGGTGAAGCGGATGTTCTTCGACGGACTCGACCCATCGCTGCTCGGACCGCTCCACACCGCCCTGGACCAGATCCACGAACAGATCCTCGCCCGCGGCACACTTCCGCGCCCGTGCGGCCCACACTGGACCGCCACCGACGAGGACTAACCGCCCGAGGGAGCATCAGCGCGGGGGCCCCGCTCGGACGCGCCCTCCCGGGATGCTGCTCCCTGAGATCATGCGACGGTGGACATCGCTCGGGCGGCACATGGCTAGGCGGCGGTACGTGGCTCGCGGCGTGCCCGGTGGTTACCGCATCTGGGACAACCGCCGGCGCAAGTGGTGGGGCGACGTCTACGAGCTGTGTCCGGACGACCTGCTCACCGAACTCAACGGCGATGCGGACAACCAGAAGGTCACCGACCTACTCCGCCGCTACCGGGCATTGAAGCGATAAAGCGCAAGACGCACCGGTGGCCGTGGGCGCGGCAGAGGTCGATGAGCCACGGCCCACATCCTCAAGACGCAAGCGCCATCTCGCCGCTCAGTCCGGGCTTGCCGACCCGGTCCTTGCACTCCGGGTCAACGCGCACGCTCAGCACGAACCAAGATCATTCATGCCCCGTGGCTTCCAGTGGAGCTCCAAGGCCAGTCACGACGGCCATCACGGCTCGGCGACCCACGGCGCTGCCGGCATGAGCGCAAGGCAGTCCCGTGCCGCACGGCGCGTACCTTCCCAAAGCGGCATCGCCGTGATCGCTTCGTCGGTCCATGCGTCGCGGTTGGCGCTGAGCTGAGCCAGTAGGTGGTCGAGGACGTCAAGACGCGAGCGCAGTTCTGGTGAGACCCACCCGGCCTCTTCACTCCGCCACAGAACCGGATATCCGGCCTCCCACAGGAAACAGTCGTCCACGTCGGGATCGCGAGTCTGCTCCTGCGCGTCCATCGCAAGCTTCGCGGTGCTGACTCTCAGCATCGACCAGAACACCCGGGCTCGCTGGTCGGCTTCCTCAGCGGTCTCCACCATGCCCACGGTAACTCCGCCCAAGCTGCCCGGAGTCGGAGTGCCCCCGCCGAAGGCGTACGCTCGCGCTGTCCCGACAACAGGCGCTCCGTGGTGCCCGAGGTCCAAGCGGCCGAACCGGTGGGAGCAGGAGGCGGCTCACGGGACGCGTACGCGTGACGTGCGATCGACGTTCTTGGGTAGTCCCCACCGGACCCGGCTGTTGGGCGATGGCGCGTCCCCGTGACCGCCAGCGCCTGGCGGACGGGGCCGCGGCGGGCCCGGTGACCGACGCCCACGCCGTGAAGCCGAGCGAGGTCGGGACGCCGATGGATCCCGGCAACTTTGCTCCCATGGCGCACGCAAGAGGCCCCTTCCATGACTGGAAGGGGCCTCTGAGCTGGTGCACCCGAAGGGATTCGAACCCCTAACCTTCTGATCCGTAGCCTTAGGCGAGAGGTTCGCCGAGGTTCACGCGAGTCTACGACCTGGGGGAACATCCCTTAGTGAACCTGACCGGACCTCAGTGAACGTCGCCGCGTTGCTACATGCGTTGCTACATGGGACCGGCCGCGCCACCTGCTCACCCCTACTTCTTCGGGCCGTCCTTTGTGTACTCGTCCAAGCAGTCGCGGATGACGTCGGAGACGTCGCGCCCCTCCTTCTCGGCCTTGTCCTTGGCCTTCTTCCACTGCTCATCGCTCACACGGATCGTTCGGCGAGGCGTGCCCTTGCCCGGCATCTGCGGCCCTCTCCAGCGGGTGTCATGACGAACGGCATCCTACGGGCGCGCATGGAGGCTTGTGGGTGTCATGACAGAGAGGTTATGGTGAGGGTGTCATGACACCCTATGGAGGGTGACACGAGACAGCCCCGGACGCGGTGGTGCAACACCGGCCGGGGCCTAGAGAGGAAGGGCCTCCCCTCATGGCTCAGAAGCCTACCCACCACATCCCGGACGTGTCCGCCCTGACCGAGCGCCAGCTCGACGGCCTCGCGTGCGTCGCCTGCGGGACCTCGTTCGGTGCCGGTTCCCGGTCCGTCCCCGCCGGCGAGGCGCTCGGCGCGCAGGTGTTCGCCTGCCTCACGTGCGCCGCGGCCTGCCCGGACTGCGGGACCGTCGAGTACGAGTACCTGCCCAACGAGAACGACCGGGCGCGGTTCGACTGCTCGCGGCACCACGAGTTCCCCACGGCCGAGCCCTTCACCGAGGCCGGACGCCGCGCCGACGAGGAAGCGAGGCAGCGCGCCGACGAGCAGCCCGTCACGGGCACCATCCCGGGCGAGTGGCCGAACGGGGAGCCGCCCGACGTCCGCGACATGGCCCGCCGCCGGGCCGACCTCGCACAGCGGGCCGACGACCTCGCCGCGATGCTGGAGGCCGAGGCGGACGACGTGCGGGACGTCGACCTCGGCCAGGCCGTCCGCCAGGCGGCCGAGGCGCACCGCGCGTTCGCCGACGTGTGCCGCAACGGCGACGAGGAGGAGTTCGACCGCGCGCTCCGCGAGATCAGCGACATGATCCGGCGCTGCCTCGCGACGGTCCGCAGGTGCGACGTCGAGTAGCGCTCCGGACAGGCGAGAGCCCCGTCAGGTCACCGACCGGCGGGGCTCTCTGCTGTCCATGGGGCGCCGTGCCCGGACCATCTTCGCGACGCCGCGGACATGGTCGGGACCATGTTGAGGTCGGGCTCTACATGGTCGGGCCCTGCGTCGTCTCTGCGCGCCTACTCGCCGGCGTCCTGCCGGTCCTCGGGTCGGGAGACGAACATCCCGCGGCCGACCGCACCGACGAGGAGACCCTCGTCGACCAGCAGGCGGGTAGCGGCGCGCACCGTCCGATGCGTGACGCCGAACTCCTCGCACAGCGCCGACGTGGAGGGGATGGCGTAGCCGGGCCGGTAGGCGCCATCGGCGATGCGGGCGCGCAGGATCGCGGCTATCTGCCGGTAGATCGGTTCCGGTCCCAGGAACTCGTACGCCATGTCGTAAACGGTATTTGACGTGCGCTAATGCTCATTAGGTGTGGTCCGGAGTGTCTAACCTGTGCAAGAGGTGTACAGGTGTAGCTAGGCGGCGTACGGTAACCGTCACAGTCCGCGACGGGAGGGACCCCCGATGACCGCGACCCATCATCAGCAAGCGCATCAGCACCTCTACGTGCTCGGCCAGCAGGTGCGCGCCTACGACAGCGTTGCCGCCGACCTACGCGACGGCGTGCTCCATGTCGCCCTCCTGACGGGTGGGCGCGTCGAGCAGGTACGGTGCGCGCCCCGGCCGGACGACGGCGGCCGGTTGTGGTTGTGGGACAGCCACCGGCGGCCGCTCGCCGAGGCCGGTCACCCCGACGCCGCCCTGGCCGTCGTGCGGCGGCTGCGGTGAGCCGGGTAGAGGTCGGCGAATACGAGCTCGTCGACGAGGCCGGCGTGTGGTTCCTGGAGATGGACGGCCGGATCCAGGCGACCCTGATCGACATGGGCGGCGGCACATGGCGGGTCCGGTCGCCAGAGGGAAGCGTCGAGACCGTCACCGTGCCGCCCGGGACCGCGCACCCTGCCCGGTACGTGGCCGAGCAGGTCACCTAAGCCGGGCGGCGACCGGTCGAGCCCACCCCCGTACTCCCGGCCGCCGTCCTCCACGCCACGACCCCCGGAGCACTCCGCCAGCTCTGGGGGTCGTGGCCTGTCCGGACTAGGTCGTCTCGTCGGCGACGCCGCGCGGCAGGCGGTAGCGGGCGGACGGGCCGCGGGGATCGGGCAGGACGCGCGCCGGGGTCTCCTCGCGGAACCGCTGGAACTCCTGATAGGTCATCTGCGGCGGGCGGAAGCGCCTCGTCGCCATCCCGTTCGCGCCGAGCCACTCCCTGACGGCCTTCTCCCAGCGTTGCGCCGCGCGGTGGTACCTCGGCCCCGCCACCGTCGATATCGCGGCCCTGCGCGCCTCTGGGGACGGCCACGCGGCGAAGTCCTCCAGGTCGTGAGGGAGCGGCGGCCCGTCCGCCGGCGTGTCCCACTCGCGGAAGCGGAAGCGCTCCAGCCACGCGGGGCGCTCGTCCCGCTCGACGACCGGCGCGGCCGGGCGCCTACGCCGCGCCACCGCGGCCCATCCTCGCGCGCTCCAGGTCCCACCGGACCCGCGCGGCCTCGGACGCCTGACGCTGCCTCGGCGTCTTCCCGGCGTCCTCGCCCTCGTGCGGAAGCGCCAGCTCGTCGAGCAGGCGGCCGAGCAGCAGGCGGTGCGCGCGGACCTCGGCCAGGAGGGGATGCGCGCGGACCTGGCCCATGGAGCCCGGGACGACGAGCGGCTCGGCGCGCAGCTGCTCGGCGAGGCGCTCCAGCTCGTCGGCCGTCCGGCACGCCTGCTCCAGCGTCCGGCGCTCGGCCGTCTCCAGCTCGAACACCTCCACGACGTCGGCCCAGAGCGCGGCGCCGGCCTCGCCGAGCCCGGCCGGGGCGGCGGGCGGCTGCTCGATCTCGTCCACTCGATCACCTCCTGTGGGTCCTGAAAAACGGGGTCGTGAGCAATGCGGCACCTCTCAGCGCCCTCCCCGGCGGCTGCCGCCCCCTATCGGTCGAGAGGAGGTCCCCCAGGGGGCGGGTGGCTCCTTCACTGCTGCTGGTCGGCGTGCCATCCTCCGGGCTGGTGCTTGGCGGTCTCGCGCGAGTGGCACGGCTTGCACAGACCACGGCCGTACACCGGGTCGTCCGGGTCGAGTCCGCGGAGTTCGAGCGTGCGCCTGTCGATCGGGTGATGGTCGGCCTCGGTGGCGGGCGCCTGTCGGCACACCTGGCACACGGGATGCTTGGCCAGCACGCGCGTACGGAAGCGCTCGCGGTGGCGTCGGCCGTACCCGCGTTCGCTGCTGCTGCCGCGCCGCTGGTCGGCCTCGTGCTTGCAGTCCTCGCACCGGCCGCCCCGGGTCAGCTCTGGGCAGCCGGGGGTAGGGCAGGGACGCAGGCCACCGCGGCGCGGCATCAGGACTCCTCAGCGGCGACCGGGGCGGCGTTCTCGTCGTCCCCCACGGGCGCCCCCTGGCCCCCCTGGTCTTCTTGGGCACCCCCGGTCGGCTCGGCGCCGAACGTGGTCATGCGGCCGATGAGTCCGTGCCCGAACCCGGGCGGCTGCTGGTCGTCGGTGTTCATGTGTGCGGTCCTCTCGTGAGGGGACCGGCCGCGCCCTGTTGCCATGGCGGGCCCCAACGGGCGCGGCCGGGGTCTGGGTTGCGCTCAGGCCGCGGGCGGTGGGTCGTCCTGCGGGTCGGCGTGAGCGATGGGCTTGCCGTTGGCGTCGGTCTTCATGCTGAGGAGACGGGCGGACTTGGCCGAGATGGACTCCAGCATCGCGCGGCGTCGATCGAGCGGCGGCGACAGCGCCGGGACCAGCGGGTCGGGCTTGTCGGTCATCGGTTTCCCTCCTGCTCGACGTAGGCGGCGAGGGCGGCGCGGCGCTCGTCACGCTGGGCGGCGACCGCCTCGCGCTCCACAATGTCCATGGCCTTGCCGAGCGCGGCGTCGAAGCTCTCGCCCTCGCGCGGCTCGGGGCCTCCGATCGATCCGGACGGCAGGCGGGGCGGCTCGGGGATGTCGTCCTTGGGCCGCGCGGCCGGGTCGTACCCGGAGAGGCCGAGAGCCTCGGCGCGGGCCTTGTTGTAGGCGGCGAGCCGCTCGGCGTACTCGGCGCCGCGCTGGCTGCTCGGCCACGTGTCGAGCAGGCCGCACTCGGTGACGAGCGCGCCCCACCGCTCGCGCTCGGCGCGGATGGCGGCCGTCTGCCGCTCGCGCTCGTGGCCCGCGAACGCGCGGAAGGCGTCGGTGACGAGCCGCCGCGTGATGCGGTAGTCCCGCCACCGGGCGAGGATGGCCGCGCCGTCTCCGTCTCGGACGGCGTCGACGAACGCGCGCCACGCGGCGTCGATCCGGCCGACGTTCTGGGGGTAGGCGGTGCGCTGCTCGGCGTAGAAGCGGTCCGTCGCCTCGGCGCGCCGGCGGGCCTGCTCGGCCTCGGCGCGCTCGGCTTCGGCGCGGCGCTCGCCGGCCTGCTGCATCAGTCGCCGCGCGTCCGCTTCGAGCTGCTCGGCGGCGGCGGCCGGGTCGGTGGTGGCCTGGGTCATGGTGTTCCCTTCCTGTCTCGTGAACGTTCGCTCGCACGCGCGTGCGAGGCGGTCATTTCCTCGGGGTCTTGGCCTGGCGCATGGTGTGGGGCGCGTCCCCGCCGGCCGCGCGCCGTGCCCGCTCCATTCGGTCGACGTCGGCCACCTGGGCGGCGAGGAGTTCCCACACGCGGCCGAGGTGCGGCGAGGTCCCCGCCCACTTGCGCGCGTTCTCTCCCCACCGGACGGCGAGCGTCTGCCGCTCGGCGGACGTCAGGCGGCCGAGCGCGGCGCGCAGGTCGTCAGGGCCGGTCAAAGCTCCTCCTGGTCGTCGTCGAGCACGGGTCCGCGGCGGGCCTGCTCGATCGCGTCGGCCTCGTCGATCACCTCGGCGCGGCGGCGGAACCGGTCGCCGAGCGTCTCCCCGGTCGGCTCGGCCGGGCCGTCCCAGGGCGGTTGCCGGTAGGTCTGGACGCCGTCGAGCAGGTCGGCCAGACCGGACTTCGTCGCGGCGTGCGCGAACAGGCCCCGGCAGTTGCGGAGGAACTCCGCCCGCCACGGGCTGTCGAGAATGAACGCGGGGACGCGGTCGGTGGAGATCAGCCAGTCCCCGTAGCTCGCCCAGCGGCGGCCGTCGGCGTCCGGCGCGGCCTCGGGGTCGTCGGCGACGAAGTCCAGGTGAAGGTCGCAGTAGTCGCGCAGGCACTCCCACCCGAGGCGGTCGTCCCCGCGCTCCTCGTCGGCCTGGCGCTGCTCCTCGACGGCCCGTAGCCACTCCTCGCGCGCCCACCGGCACGCCTCCCACACCGGCACGCCGAGCGCCTCGGCGACCTCGGACAGCAGGAGGTACTGCTCGTCGCCGCCGGCGAAGTAGACGGGCGCCGACCCGAACCCGGCGAGGTCGACGGCCGTGTCCCGGACCGGGGTGAGCGGAGTCGTCCGGTGGAACCGCTCCAGCCGCTCGACGGCCCGCGCCGTCTGGACGTCGGCCCCGTCGTTGCACAGGTGCGCCTCGTTGCGGCGGACGATGCGCAGCGCGAGGTCTCGGAACTCGATCACGAGCCCTCCCCGGGGGTGATGCCGTACTCGCGCAGCTCGGCCGTGATCTGGTCGCGCTCGGCGAGCGTGGCCGTTCGGATGCGGGCGAGGTCGTCTCGGCCCATGGCGCCGACCTCCTCCGGCGTGATGCCGAGGTGCTCGGCGAGGACGGCGAACGGGTCGCGTTCGGTCATGATCGGTTCCTCTCTCGCGCGGCCTTGCGCGCGTGCCTGCTCTTGAGTCCTGCGGTCCGGCGCTCGGCCTTCTCGGCCCGTGCGCGCTCCCGTAGCGCACGGCGCCGGCGAGCGTCCGCGAGACGCTCGGCAAGGCGGCGCTCGACGGCCTGCCGTAGGTCGTTCTCCACGTCCTGGGAGACGACCGGTCCTGACTGGTCTTGAGTGGTCTTGGAACCGGTCGGAACCACATCCGGGACCGGTCCGGTCCGGTCCCCCCTCTTAGGGGACCGGTCGAACCGGACCGGTGCCGCGGTCACGAGGAACCACCTCCCGAGAGAGAGCCCGAACCGGTGGGGACGAACGTGCGGGCCTTCCGCTCGCCCGGTTCCTCGACGAGGCGCCCGTCGATCACCAGGCGCGTAAGGCAGTCGGCGGTCTTCTCGTTGCCGAACCTGGACTTGGCCCGGACGGCGCGCAGCGTCGCCACCTCACCAGCACTGACGAGCGTCCGGACGACGTCGAGCACGTGTTCGTCATCATCGGCGTGCGGGTCGGCTGGCGCTGTGTCCTCATCGCGGTCGGCAGGCGCCCAGATGCGCAAGCTCAGGCCGTCCCACTCGGTGCGGGTGTCGTCGACGACGAGTTCGCCCATGAAGGTCTTTCCGGGGGTCTTGGTCGCCCGCCCATGGCCGCGCAGGTGGCCCGGACGGTCCTTGGTCACGAACACGTGCGAGCGGCCACGCTGCCCGCGGCCGAACGGCTCGGCGTTCTCGATGAGGATCAGCGATCCGTTGACGGCGTTGCCCTTGTGCACTGAGCCGAGGGGCCCGCGGCCTTGCTTCTCCCGGTCCTTGACGACGTGGTCGGCGGCGAGGACGGCGGCACCCACGGCCGTGCAGGGCTTGACCAGGTGGCGCCGGAACGCCGCGGCGCCGTCCTCCTGGCGGATCTCGTGGCCGTGTAGCGACATGGCCTCGTTGACGCCGTCGAGCACGGCCAGGGTCGGCGCCGGGTCGAGGAGGGCGGCGAGCAGGTCGGGCCGCACGGGCTCATCGGGTCCGACGAAGCGGAACCGCTCCAGCATCACCGCGGCGGACACGCCGAGCAGTTGCAGCCGCTCAACGGTGTCGGTCGGGTCGGTCTCCTCGAAGTGGATGTAGAGCACGTGGTTGCCTTCGACGAGTTCGGCCGCGCAGGACGCGAGGCAGAACCACGACTTGCCGGACTCCATCTCGCCGATGACGCTGTGCTCCTTGCCGGGGTAGAGGAACTGCAGCCCGTCCGACCGTGCGACGCCCACGGTGGGCACGGCGCGCTTGTGCTGCCCGCGCAGGATCGGGCCGAGGTCGACCGGCTGCCACGACCGGCCGGGGACCGTGCCGCCGGCGGTGCCCTGCAAGAGGGCCTCGGCAGCGGTCCATTCCTCGGTCAGCTCGCGCGCCCGGTCGGGCGAGGCGTCTCTGAGTGCCTCGCGCAGGACCGCAACGCGCCGCCGCCGGTAGACGTCCTGGAGGATCTCGGCGTACTTCCCGGCGTTGGCGACGGTGGGAACCCGCTCGATCAGGTCATGGAGCTTGACCGGGCCGCCGACACGGCCGAGCGCTCCGGCGTCCTGGAGAGCCTTAGCGACCGTCACGGCGTCGGGTTGCGCACCGACGTCCCACATGGTGATGACGGTCCGATAGATGATCCAGTGCGCGGGCCGATAGAACACGGTGTCCCGCTCGTTGAACTGGTCGCCGAGCACGCGGTAGACGTCCGGTATGACGTGCTCGGCGAGCATCATCGCGCCAAGGACGTGCCCCTCGGTCTCGACGTCGTTGGGGTAGGCGTCCCACTCCTCACCGCTCACCACCACCCCCGGCGGGCGAGGGCGCGGACGACGTGCGCGGGCGGCAGGGGCGTGGTCCCGGCCTCGCGCAGGTGCCAGCACGCGGACGCCCACGCGCGCAGGGCACCCGGCCGGATGTCGTCCAGCTCGGCGACCCCAGAGCGGCGGTGCCTTACGATGAGGGCGCCGTCAGCCGTCCACCGCGCTGATCTCCGAGCGGGCCGGGACTCCACCCCCGGCCCGTTCTGTGTGTTCTGGGACATCAGGCGGCCCGCCCTCCGCCGCCGTTCTGCTCGGCGATCTGGCGCTGCATGAAGTCGATGAGCGCCTGTCGCGGGATGAACCGCGCCCTGCCCACCTTGAACGACTCGATCTCGCCGGTCCTGATCAGCTTGAACAGGACCGTACGGCCGATGGGGAAGACGCTGGGGGCTTCCTCGGCCCGGTACGCGAGCGGTTCCGTACTCAACGCGCCACCTCCAGGGGGTGCGAGTTCCGCGCACTTACGCGGCCGAGATCAAGAGGTACCACCCACGTCACCGACCGCGCAAGTTCGCGGAGGTTTGTCGGCGTGTTCCGCGCACTTGTTGAACCTCGGCGTACCTGGGCGTACTGTCGCCGGTATGACGAGTAAGGAAGGGACCGGCGGGGGCGAGTGGGAGCACGTCGACTACGAGCCGGGCGCCGATGAGTTCTGGGATCAGCTCGGCGGTTCCGAGTGGGGAGCGATCGACGGCGTGATGCCCGGGGTGCGGGTGTACGCCACGTGGGATGAGCAGCGGGACACGCGGCTCGTGGTGACCGGGCTTGTCCTGCGAGGGTCGCCAGATCACCCCGTCACCTCCGACACACTGCGCGCTGTGCCGATCGGGCGGCTGGAGGCCGCGGCGAACGAGGTGCGTACGGCGCTCGGCGCGAAATCTCTGAGCCGTCCCGAGGTGAAGCTGTCCAGGCCGGGCGGGGGTGTTCCGCCCGACGAGTTCTACAAGCTCGTAGCCCAGCACTACCGATGGCACGCGGCCGTGAGCGCGAAACCGGCGGCGCGCATGGCGGAAGATGCCGGCGTGCCAGCGACCACCGTGCACCGTTGGATTCGGGAGGCGCGGCTACGCGGTCACCTCCCGCCCGGGAAACGAGGAAAGGCCGGATGAGCGAGAAGCCGAGCAGGAAGCCCCGCACGCGAGGGAACCGCGACGGGCGCCCCTACCAGCGCGCGAGCGACGGGAAGTGGGTAGCGACCGTCTACCTCCCCAACGGCAAGCGCAAGCCGGTCTATGGCGACACCAGGAAGGAAGCGGACGACAAGCGCAAGCAGGCGCAACGGGAGATCGACGACAACCAGCCGGTCACGGCCGGGCGGACGGACACCGTCGAGCACTACCTCACGCGGGTGTGGCTGCCGGTGACGCTGCCCCAGCGAGTGGAGGCCGGGAAGCTCGCAGCGTCCACGCTCGACTCCTACCGGGACACCTGCGAGAAGCACGTCATCCCGCACCTCGGCCGCGTGCGCCTGGTCGACCTCTCGACGACCCATATCCGGGCATGGCTGCTAGAGCTGGCGCGCAAGCCGAGCGGCCGGTCCCGCAAGAAGCTGCGCCCCGGCGAGACCAAGCTTCCGCCGCCGGAGACGCTCTCGACGCGCACCGTCGCCTACGCGCACGCCGTCCTGCGGAAGGCGCTGAACGATGCCGTCGACGACGAGAGCGTGAAGCGGAACGTGTGCCTGCTCGTCGACGCGCCGACCGTCGAGCGCAAGCCGCCCCGTGAGCTGTCCAAGGACGAGGTGCGGGCCCTGCTCGGCGCGGCGGCCGAACACCGGCTGTGGGCGTACTGGCTGCTACTGCTCGCGCTCGGCCTGCGCCGCGGGGAGGGCCTCGGCCTGCGGTGGGAAGACGTCGACCTCGACGCCGGCACCGTACGCCTGGTCGAGTCCGTCCAGCGAATGCGCGGGGAGGTCGACGAGGAGACCGGCCGCCGGAAGGGGCGGCTCGTCAGGAAGGGCCTCAAGACGCAGGCGAGCAAGGCCACGCTGAAACTCCCGGCGTTCGCCGTGGCAGCACTGCGCGAGCACCGCACCGGCCAGGAGGACGAGCAGGACGCCGCGCGCCTGTGGGTCGACGAGGGTCTCGTCTTCACCACGACCATCGGGACGGCGCTCGAACCCCGGAACGTCAACCGCATGTGGGAGGACATCTGTGCAGCCGCCGGCGTCGAGCGCTGCCGGATCCACGACCTGCGCCACGCCTGCGGGTCGTTCCTCTTCGCGGACGGCGTCGACCTCAAGGTGATCCAAGGCGTCCTACGGCACACGCGGCTCTCGACGACGGCAGAGATCTACGTGCACCTGCTGGAGGAGGTGAAGGACGCCGCGGCCGAGGCGATGGACGGGATGCTCGTCGACCTCGCCGGGGAGCGCCGGAAGCGGCGCCGTTCGGCGTCCTAGCGTCGCGTTGCTACATGCGTTGCTACATAGGAGATCACAAAGGCCCCTCCCGAAGATCGGAAGGGGCCTTTGACCTGCTGCGCACCCGAAGGGATTCGAACCCCTAACCTTCTGATCCGTAGTCAGATGCTCTATCCGTTGAGCTACGGGTGCCTGCCGGAAGTACTGTACCGGCTCCGGGGACCTGACCGCGAATCGGTTGACGGATGCGAGAGCCTGGCAGTGTGACCTGAGTCACGGAACCCATGGTGGGGTAGGTACGCCAAAGGGGTGATTAGAGCGGGTGTGCCCTGGGAGGGTGTAGCCCGTCCGAAAGCCCAACCCCCTGAAGGAGAAACCCCATGCGCATGTCCGCCACCAAGCTGGTCGGCGTCCTCGCCGTCGGTGGACTGATGCTCGGTTCCACGGGCTGTGGCGCGGTCGACGCCATCGCCGGCGGGAAGAAGAAGACCGCCTGCAAGAACATCGAGACCGAGCTGCGGAGCTTCTCCACCGGCGGGATGTCGATGACGACGCCGGGCGGCGCCTCGGCCACCGCGCAGAAGTTCTCGGACACGGCCGCCAAGGTGCGCTCCGAGGGCCAGAGCGCCGGCGGGGACGTCGAGAGCGCCGCGACCGCGTTCGCGGGCGACCTGGACGAGACCGCGTCGATGCTGCGGCAGGTCCAGTCCGGCAGCACGACCCCGCGCCAGCCCGACCTCGCGGGAATGCGGCAGCACGGCAACGACCTCGCCGAGGCCTGCGGATTCACCGGGTTCCGGCTCGGCGGCTGACGCCCGACGCGATCCGCTCCCGCGGCCCCGGGAGCGCGGCGCTCGGGCGTGTTTCCGACTATGCTGTCGGAGCCAAGGGTCAGGCTTTGCCGGTTGGCTCGCCGAACCGGTAACCTGTCCTGGGCCTGAGGGCTCCTGGAGGATTCGCCTAGTCCGGTCTATGGCGCCGCACTGCTAATGCGGTTTGGGTGCAAGCCCATCCGGGGTTCAAATCCCCGATCCTCCGCCACACTGACCAGGGACTTCGTCCAAGATCACAATCTTGAGCGAAGTCCCTGTCGCATTCCAGATGTCCGTTTCTCCTGGCCTGGTGTGCACATGGTGTGCACGGGAGGTCGGCGGAGTGCTTTCGTGGCCGGACGATGCGGGTGCTGACCGGCCCGGCTTTGATTACCCTGCGTGTTGGCCGCGCCGGTTACGTCGATCCGCAAGCGAGATCACGTTGGCGGCGTCAGGTGTGCTCTGCCGCGTCCGACGAGGGACGACCGCAGCCACCGCCTCAGCGGCTGCCCGGGACACCTCGGGAAGCACCGACGTGTAGGTGTCGGCGGTGAACGAGTGGCGGGCGTGGCCGAGAGTCTCGCTGATCACTTTCATGTTGACATTGCCGAGCAGGGCGAGCGTCGCGGCTCCGTGTCGTAGATCGTGGAAGCGGATCGGCGGCAGCGGCTCACCTCCCGTCGCCACCTGGACGGTGCGAACAGAGATCCGGTGGTGACGGGCGATCCTGTCGATGGACCAGCCCTCGACGGAGTGCTTGTCCTGGACGAGTCCGTACTTCTTGATCAGGTCCTCGAACCGTGTGGAGATCCACTGGGGACGCAGGCGTACCCCGTCCTCGCGGGTGAAGACCCGTCCGGAGTCCACCCATACCTCGGGGCCAGCGGCGGATCTTTCTCGTTCCAACGGCCCGCCAGTCCAGCAGTACCGAGATGGTCGCCTCGTCCAGCGCCACGGTGCGCTCGCCGGCCTCGGACTTGGTGTCGTCGTACTCGTCGGCCTGGCCCTCGGAACCAGGACGCGTCTCACGGACGGTCAGCGTGCCTGCCCCCTGGAGGTCGGTGTCCGCCCAGGCCAGTCCCGCGACCTCGGCTCGACGCAGCCCGCGGAAGGCGACCAGGTGGAAGAGGGCGTACAACCGCTCGTCCGCGATGAAGTCGAGGAAGGCGCCGGTCTGGGCGGGCGTCCAGACCATCACCGGGCCGGGCACCTTTCCGGTCTCCTGCCATCGCTGGACGCGTTCGGTCGTCCAGACGAGCGGCTTCGCCCGCCTCCCCCTGATGCGAGGTGTTTCTACGTGCGCGATCGGGTTCTCCCTCAGGCGCTTGGACTTCACCGCCCAGTTGAGAGCCGAGAGCAGAACCGCATGGATCTTCCTCACCCGCGTCGGGGAGATGGGCTTGGTCTGCTTGCGGCGAGGAGCCTCTCCGACCTTGAGGTGTCGCGTTGAGTACGCGCGGACTTCAATCAGGCGCCGGAGCATCTCGCTCGGCTTCGCCCCCTCGGGGAGGGGACGGTTGATCTGCATGATCGCCTCGTACAGGGCGATTACGTGCTTGTCCCTCAGGTCGACCAGCTTGAGGTGTCCCAAGCCGGGCACCAGGTAGAGCTGGACGATCTCCGTATAGTCCGCGAATGTCGAGGCGGACAGGCTCTCCTTCTTGGCAGGAAGCCAGATCGTCTCCAGGTACGCGCCCGTCTTCAGGCTCCGATCCAGCTGCCGTCCATGGATCTCGAACTTGGCCAGCTCTTCCGTGAGTGCCTGCTGCGCCGCCTTCTTGGTCTTGAATGGCCCGACGGTCGGCTGTCTTCGTCGGCCGCTGCTTCCTGCGGGGGCGTCGTAGCGCGCCCACCATGCTCCGTGGTCGCGGATGACCAGCTTCGGGCACTTGCCCGCGGGGTACTTCTCGCCGGTCTCGGGATTACGGCAACCGCAGCGCTTGTAGGTCGTACCTCGCATGTCTCCTCCTTCGGGAACGGTTCGTTCCGTGGTGGCGGGGGCTGCGAAACGGCTCTGCGGGAGTTGCTCTATTCGCGAGGCCGTCTCCCAGCCGGACACCACTCGATTCGCGCCGAGCTCCTCGTCAATCTCGGTGAGCTTCAGGCGGGTGTAAGGGGCTTCGCAGAACGCTTCCTGCCGGGCAGCGAGGCCCTCGATCGCCTCACGGGCAGGGGGTGACGGGAGGTCCCGGGGCGCGGAAGGGAGGCAGTGGCGTTCTGCTTCTGCACGCTCACGGTGAGTGAACTACAGTCAGATAGATCTTTTCAAGCAAAGCCTTGGTGGTTGAAAGCCGAGGTCAGACGCCCTGCGCCGGGATGCCGAGCTTCGTCGCCATCCCGGCGCCGGGCGGCCTCTCTCCCGGACTTGCCAGCGTCTCCTTGGTTCACCCGGAATCAGCGAGCCAGCCGACTCCTGAGGACTACGTGACGCCGAGCAACTTGCGGAGTTCCGCGGTCGGCACGCGGTAGGTGGTGCCGACTCGGATGATGCGACAGGGGAAGTCGCCACGCTTCGCCAGCTCGTAGGCGTACGTGCGGGACAGTCCAAGTGCGCGTGCGGCAGTCATGATGCTGACGACCGTAGGGAGCGTGTCGAGGTCTTTGTACTGCATGGTCTGCATTCGGATGCCTCCGTGTCTTGGTATGTGGAGGTGGAGTGATGCTTCGCCATGGCGAACTTGTTAGCGGCGCGGGCGGCTTGGGCGGGCTGGTGGCGTGGGGCTGGACGGTGCGGAGCAGCTGGGTGTCGTGGGTAGCAGCGGAGCCCATGGGCTGGGGAAGGCAGCCATGGCGAGGAGTGCTTGCGAGGACGTGGCTGCCTCTGCTGGTGGACGTGGCACGTTGTCGGGACTGGCGGGTCTTGCTGCGCGGACCTGCGAGGCTGCTCTCCGGGCGGCTTCAGCTTGGGCTTGCCGGCGCTGGAGTCGGCGGAGCTCGGCGATGGTGTCGAGCAGGTTGATGAGGCTGGAGACCAGCAGGACCGCCGACACCGTCGTCCGATCCTTGATGACGCCGGTCAGCGCGAGGAGCCGGGCCGTGGTGCGCAAGGCGTTGCCAGCAGGACTGGGACGGGGAAGACGCCCGTAGGGTGCGCGAGCGGCACGGTCGTAGGCGTCGGCCGCGCGGCGGAGGTGGTGGTTGCCGGTGACTTGTGCGGCCGCGTGGAGGGCATCGGAGGCAGCCCAGCAGGCGTCCTGGCCGGCGTGCGGATTGGTAGCCAGGTGGCGACGGAGATGGGCGGTGGCGTGGGCGGCGGCACGGGCGGCGTCGTCGTAGAACGCCTGCCGTTCCTCGACAGTGAGGTCGTCGTCGATCGTTGGCGCGGGGCCGGTGGCGGGCGAGGTCCAGCGTTGCTGGAGGCGCGTCAGTGAGAGGTCATCTGCAAGGCGGCTTCCCGCGTGCCAGGTCGGTTCTTCCTCACCGTGGTCGGTGGGGAACGCGACGGCATAGCCGGTGATCTGGCCAGGCGCGTGCTGGCTGTCGCGGACCTTGACCAGGAGGCCGTAGTCCTGGAGGCGGCCGAGGAACCCGTTGGTCGTCCGGGCTTCGTCCGCGGCACGGCGGACGGTCGTCCGCAGCACAGCCCGCTTCGTCCGCTCGGACAGGTGCCGTCCGTCCAGCGGACGGACGGCGGACGAACCGCGGACCGTGCCGTCCGCACCTGCCCAGCGGTGGCGAAGTTTGGGCAGCGTGAGGTCCGAGGCAAGCTTGCCTCCCCCGTACCAGACGGGCTGCCCATCCGCGTTCACATCACCGGGCGCAGCCACGGCGTACCCAGTCAGTTCGCCGGCCGTCCGCTGGCTGAACCGCTGCCGCACCAGGACACCGTCGGCCTGGAGGCGCTCGAAGAACTCACTCTCGCTGCAGGCTCCAGCGGCCGCCGTCTGGACCTTTCGACGCAGGAGGGTACGAGATGGCACCGCCTGACCACGGCGGACGGCCTTCTCGGTCTCGCCGCGTTTGGGGCGGCGGGCGGCCGTGCGGTCCGCCGGCGCCGTGGAACGCAGACCGAATCGCTCCTCCACCGCCTGGCAGGCGTCGCGCACCCGGTACCCGTCGTTCCATACCTCTGGCCGGACGCCGTCCGGCCGCGCCAGCGTGGCCACGATGTGGACGTGGTCGTCGGCGTGGCGGACGGCGATCCAGCGAACGGAGCCCACGTCCCCCGTCGGTGCCAAGCCGGTCCGGCTCATGATCTCGGCCGCGATCTGCGCCCACTGCCCATCAGTAAGAACCGGGTCCTCAGGAGCGGCCCGGACTGCGCAGTGCCAGACGGGCTTGCGGTAGTTCCGTTCACCGAGCAAGGCCAGCGGCTGTGTCAGCAGACCCTCCACATGACGAAAGTCGCGGCGACCATCAGGCCCTACCCCCGGCTCCAGATCGGCCACGTCCTCGAAGCCCGCCACGATGTGCGGGTTGTGATGCTCGCCGTTGGCGCTCGGGCCGTAGAGGTACCGCAGCAGTCCCTGGACCCGGGCGCCGCGCAAGACCTTCCCGATCACGACGCAACGCTCAGGGCCAATGCCTTTATGATCACGGCAGCCGCCTTCTCAACTCCTCGGCCAGGTCGTCCAGCTTGCGGACCGTCTGCGCGGCGGCGCGGGCATACCACTGGATCGTCGACGACACCTCTCCCGAATTCAGCGCGGCGACCGCCTGGTTGAGATTGACGCCGATCCGCTGCGCTTGACCACGCGCCTGCATGACGGCCTGCAGTACCTCGCGCATCTCGTTGTGCTCTGCACGCGGCGTCCCGCTCGCCGCAGCAAGCAACGTCAGCGCCGCCCAGGCCGCGGTCGCCAGCCGCTCACGCTCTGCCGCCCTCGACACCGCCGCGTGCTCATCCTCCGAAAACAGGACGTACAACACCCGCCTCCGCCTCGACTCGCCATGAGCTCGGCGGTTGCGTCGCCTCGCCATGCTCGACGAGGACTCGCCGCACCCCTCTTCGACCATCAGCCTCCTGACCCGGGATCGCGCCCGATCCCTCTCCCACTGCGGACCGCGCCCGATAACGCTTGCGTTTTCCATTTCTTGCCCCGCGCCCTTCGCCAGCGGGACCCAGGGCGCAGCGTTGGCGCCCAGCTTCTCTCATCACCCGGGGGCTGACAACTTCAAGCATCGGCGTGTCATGCTGACACCTAAAATCAACAGACCGAGAGGCGGGTGCGTATAGCCCGCCCGGCCGGGGCGGTACGGCACACAGGGCTGAGATCCGATTCGGTGTGCCGACTTCGGGATAACGATTTGCGACCTGAGCCGATCAGTGCGGGCGATCGTCAACGTCGCCTGCGGCTGTTGGAAAAGCTGGGCTGGTCATACCTTCGGGCGTTATGTTCAGGTTGTGACGGCTATCTGGAGCACCGATCAAAGCGGAAAGTGGCGCCTTCTCACACCGAGCGGCTATCCAGCTGAGGCAGCGTTGCATGACCTCGTCGAGCAGAGTCCACAGATTCTGCCGCTGGCCGGCTCTCCGCGGATCACGGTGCTGGGGCGCGAAGTACGGCTGGGCGGCGGATACGCCGATCTTGTGGCCGTGGAGCCCTCCGGGCAGATGGTGATCGTGGAGGTGAAGCTGGCCGGGAACACCGAGGCTCGCCGCGCGGTGGTGGCTCAGGTTCTCTCCTACGCGGCATACCTCCAGGGTCTTGATGCGGGCCAGCTTGAGTCGCAGGTCCTGGCGTCCCACCTGAACAAGCGCGGATTCAAAACGGTAGTGAGCGCTGTCGAGGCAGATGACCAGGAGCACTCCGTCGATCCGCAGGCGTTCGCCGAAGGGCTCGCGCAAAGCCTGGCGGAGGGCAGTTTCCGGTTGGTCGTCGTCCTCGACAGCGTTCCGGATGAGTTGGCGCAGATCGTCGGCTATCTGGAATCGGTGAGCCAAGGGATCGTCATCGACCTCGTCACCGTCTCGGTCTACGACGTAGCCGGCGGACAGGTCCTCGTGCCCCAGCGCGTTGAACCCGCACGGCGAGACCGGGAGCTGTCCACGGCCGAGGTGACCGAGCGACAGCGTACGGTCCCCGGCTCCGAGGAGTTCCGCGCGGTCATCGCGGACGCGCCAGCCGACAAACGGGAGCTGCTCGAAAGGCTCACCCGGTGGGCAGAGGCACTGCAGCGAGACCGGCTGGTAGACCTGGCCACCTACCAGGGAAAGGCAGGGATCACCACGCTGCTCCCTCGCCTATCTGGCGATGCGGGCCTGGTGACCATCTATAAGGACACCAAATCGGTCTACCTGCAGTTCTGGCGGGGCGTGTTCGAGCGACGGGCACCCCATTCGATCCCACTCGTCGAAGCGGCCCTACAGGCCACGCTGAAGCAGGGCAACGTCACCCACGAGGTCTCCGACGACCTCTTGGAGATCCTCACCAATGCTTACAAGGAGGCGGCAGGCTGAAGTTGCTCACCTGAGACCGGCCCGGCGCCCCAAGGAGCCGATGAGCGACCTCGCGGGTTTCCTGGTCGGTGTGGGCAAGAGCGGGCCTGCCATCATCGGAGCATGAGCGACTGGGAGCTGTTCCTCCAGGAGGTTCCATGGTTCCTCCAACCCGACGAGAACGTCGTAGTGGGCGAGGCACAGCCGTGGACCCGCGGATCGGCCGAAGAACTACCTGAACTGTCCGCACTGCTCGACTCGACGACTCTCACCCCGATCCTCGTCGGAGACACGGCGTACGAGTTGCTGGCGTGGGGACCACCGGACGGTCGACGGGGATGGCTCTGCCACCCGCCCCAGGATGCGGACGGCGGGTCTTTTCCGAAGGCGCACATGAGCTTCTGGAAGCTCTGCGGCGGAATCGTCGAGAGATTCGGTGAACCCAGCACCTGGTGGCGCAACCAGAACCAAGTGCTCACGGACCAGGCGGCACGTGTACGAGTCTCAGACGTCCTGGCCGACTACGCGTGGCTCTGGGAAGGCGATGGCCTGAAGGTCTCCATCAACCCAGTTGAGTACTACGCCGTCGCCGTAGAGGCCAACGGGAACCTCACACTGGCGCATCGGGACGATGGTCGGCTCCTTCTCTTCGCACCAGACCACGCGTTCGAGGATGTCACGCCACTGGACGGTTCCCCGCCATACTCACTATTAACGATCGATCGTGTGCCCGACCTTGCGACTGGATAGAGGTATGCGCTGCGGCTTGGCGACATCAGTAGGCCGACACATACCAGACCCCGCCGACGACCCGCGCCGTCGCCTGTCCGGTACGGGGTGCGTACCGGACAGGCGCGGCGACGGTCAGGCGTTGAGCATCGAGGCGAACGTCAGGGTGTGGATGGCGGCGAAGACGTAGGGGATCGTCCGTTCGACGACGCCGAGTTCTATGTAGGCGCGGGGGCGGCCGGCCCACTCGTCGGTGAAGAGGGCGACCGGCAAGTCGGCCTCCAGCTCGCTGATAGCGGCGAACCGGGCACGGTTGAGCGCGCGGTAGGTGCCCAGCTGGATCCACCAGGTCACGCAGAGGGTGAGGGCCGCCAGGTAGACGGCGGTCCCGGCGAAGGCGCTCTCCGCGGGGAGCGCCGCGGCCAGGCCCGCGAGCGCGGTCTGGACGGTGAGGAAGAAGGCGTTGGCGGTCGCGCGGCGGGCGGAGGTCCGGTCGGCGGTCTCGACGGCCAGTTTGTAGAGCTCGACGATGGTGTCGCGGTCGGTTGGCACAGGGCTCTCCTTCGGGGAAAGGGAGGCCCGAGGAGGGGCCACAGCGGTGGCCGCGGCCCCTCCCCGGTGTGGTCAGGCGGCTTCCGCCAGCGGGGGCTGCTCGGGCTCGCACGCCACTGAGCTCTCGGTGGCGTCCTCCGGGATGTCGCGGACGTACACCTTGTCGCCGACGTCGTCGACGCGCGTGACCTCCAGGTCGATGACCTCGCCGATCTCGATCCCGCCCGAGTTGAGGTCCTGGCGCAGGTCGGGGGTCATCTGCGTGCAGTGCAGGAAGACGGGGCGGCGGCGGCCCTCCACCCTCAGCAGGACGAAGCCGCCCTCGCCCTCGGGGCGGATCCGGTGGACCTCCCCTTCCAGCCGGTCGCCGACCCGCGGCCCCGTCGCCGGCCGGGCCGCGGTGCTCCGGATCAGGTTGAGGGTCACACGGCGGCGCCGGGGGTCGATGTCGACCGTGGTCACCTCCACCTCGTCGCCGGGGGCGAGGAAGGCGCCCGCCGGCAGGCTGCCGCGCGGGATCAGGCCGTTGATGGGGCCGTGGACGCGGACGAACACCCCGGGGTCGCGGACGCTGTGCACGGTGCCGGTGAAGGCGTGCCCGACGGGGTGCTCGGCGGCCAGTTCGTTCCACGGGTTCGGCCGACCGGCGAGCAGCGTGTACTTCATCCCGCCGGTCGGCAGCATCTCGAACGCCCCGTCGACCTGGTCGCCGACCGAGTAGTGCCGGGTCATGTCGGGGATGATCCGGCCCCAGTCGACGTCCTCGGAGCCGAGGACGCCGGGGCGGCCGTCCTCGGCCCGGACGACCGCGAACTCACGGCTGACCGACACGACCCGGGCGCGGGTGGGGACGGTGCCACCGGTTGCCATCGGGATCAGGGCCATTTCCTGGGCGGGTTCCTTGCGGACGGCCTCGAGCTGGACCCGCAACTCCTTCTGCATGGCGGCCATCTCGGCGTACCCGTAGGCGTACGGGATGTAGCGCAGGCCGCGCACGTCGCTGGGGATGTCGTCGGGGTGCTGCGCGAGGTAGATCATGCGCTTGCCGATGAGCCGCGCCGCCATGTACTCCATGGCGACGTTGGGGTTGCGGCCGGAGAAGTCGACGACGACCAGTTCGGCCTGCTGGATGGCGCGCCACACGACCCCCTGGACGGAGGCCGGGCCGTAGACGCCGTCGGCGCGGACGGGGACGAACCCCGCCTCCTGGATCGTCGTCCGAACGACGTCCTCGTAGTACCAGTCGAAGTCGAAGGTCGTCCCGTCCTCCAGGATCTTCTTGCCGAACGGCATGATGACCACGACGCGGTTGGGGATGGGCTGCTCGTCGCGGGTGAGGCGGACCTCGTGCATGGTGGTGTGGCCTTTCTGCAACCGGAGACGTTCTCGTCTCGCCTAGCCACGAAGATGCCCGCGAGAATCCCCCGCGCCGCGCGGGCGGCCGCTGAGTTTTGGGGCTATAGCGGCGCATTACTCAGAGAAATCTCAGTAGCCCGGTTATCGTTGGTTTGTGGAGCGGACGAGGCCTTTGTGGACGATCGACGTCCTGGGAGCTCTCGTGGTCAGGAAGGACGGGGAGCTGCTGCCGCCGCTGTCGCCGCTGCCCGCGGCGGTGCTGACCTGTCTCGCGCTCGCCGGGCGCAAGGGGATGAAGACCCCGGAACTGCTAGACGCGGTGGTCCATCCGAACGGCGGCCGGGCCATCGCCTCCAAGAGTGCACTGCACAAGCATTTCGAGACTCTGCACAAACTGGAGCTGCCCATTCCGCGTTTCGGTTCCCTGGTTACCGATGGATACGCGCTCGAGGTGGACCGGGTGCGCGTGGACGCGGCGGAGTTCGTCGACGGCGTCCGCGCGCTACCGGCCGAGCCCACCGAGGCGCAGGTCGCGAAGCTGATCGGCTACTGGCGCGAGGACCCGCGGGCCGCCCAACCGCGGACGCGCCGGAACCGCTGGAGGCCGGTCTTCCAGGCGCGCACGACCTTGGTCGCTCGGATCGAGTCGGCGGGCCTGGAGGGCATGGCGGGGCTGGAGGAGTTCGTCGGGCTGTTCCCCTCGGATCCGGAGTGCGCGCCGCTGCGCGACCGGCTGGCCAGGCGCGAACGCAAGCGCCTGCTCGTCGTCGAGGACGACGTGCTGGAGCAGATCGTCGTCTGCCTGGAGGCGGACGGCTACGACTGCCTGCCGGTCGGCGGTCTAGACGACTGGCACCGGCTGCTGAAGAGCGACCGCGACCGAATCCTGCGCTGCCACGGTGCGCTGGTCGACCTGCATCTGACCGAGGCGCTGAACGACGAGCAAGGGTTCGACATTGTCGAGTGGCTCCGGGACAACACCGAGATTCCGACCGCGCTGATGACGGTGGCGCCGCCGTGGGACGACCTGGACTTGCAACCGCCGCTGCACCGCAACCGCTACCGGCTTGTCAGGATTGTCAACAAGCAGAAGGGGCGGCGGCTGAACCTGCCGGCCATCCGCGCTATCGCCAAGGCGCTCACCTCCGACGAGGAGGAGGACGTGTGCGCGCGGCTGTCGACCTGGCTGGAGTCGGCGTATTTCCACGCCGACCGGCGCCTGCGACGCATCAGGACCAGGGACGGCGAGAAGCGGGTGAGGGAATGCGAACGGTCGGCGGATGCCGTGCGACGGACGTTGTCTTCGAGTCCGTTGCACGAGGCCGAGCAGGCCGTGCGGGCCTTCGTCGACACCTGGGGCCGGGGCTGAGTCGGCGGCCCTCCACCGTGCCCGTGTCAGTGCCTTGCGCGTGCGGGGTCGGTAGCGGTTCGCGGTAGCCAGACCCGCAGGTGTGCGCCGCCGAGCAGTTCCGAGCCCGGCAAGATCTCGATCGCGCCTCCGAACCTGCGGACGATCTCCCGGGCCTCCCTGAGCCCCGTCCCGCCGCTGCCGTGCTTGGAGAAGGTGTCGCCGCGCAGCAGCCTTGCCCGGTCCTCTCGCGTCAGTCCCGGTCCGGCGTCCTCGATGTCCACGATGTTCCACGGTCCAGGGCGATCCTCAGGGCCATCCCGTTCCGTGCCGCGCACCGAAAGGGTGATCTCCTGCCGTTCTGCCGGGATCTCAGCCTTCCGCATCGCCTGGACCGCGTTGATGAGCAGGTTTTCCAGGGCGAGTTCGAGCAGCGCGCGGACGGCGTGAACGGTGGCTCTGGCCGCATCTTCGCAGCGGAACGAGATCTCGATGCCCTCCTGCCACTCCACCCTGCGGCCCAGCTTGCGGACGAGGTCGGTGAGGCCGCAGTCCTCCGGCGGACGCTGGAGCTCCTCGAACGCCCTGCGGTACTGGCCGCCGCTGAGCCGGGCGACGTTTTCGCGGATACGGGCGAGCAGCCGTGCGCGCGCGTCGGGGTCCGGTTCGTCCGCGAGCGCGTCGAGGAGCTCCTGCGTGCCCATGACGATGTTGTCGCTGCGGTGGCCGACCTGCACGAGGGCCTGACCTGCGAGCATCGCCATCATGGCGGCCTCCGCGTCGTCGGCCTGGTCGACGAGCTCGCGTAGCGCTCGGCCCGCCATTTCCTCGGCACCCTCGGCGATCACCTCCCCGAGGCCGGAGCCTAGAGTGCCGTAGCCGTCCGGGTGTTCTCTGAGAAGTGCTTCGCCCGTCAGGCGCGGCAGGACGGTCTCAGGGGCCAGGTGCTGGACGGCCTGGTCGGTCTCGTCCTCGCCGAGCCCCATGAGCGACACGTCGGTGAGCACGTCGGCAGCGCTGAACGACGCATCCCGGTGCAGCGTGTAGGCGATGCCGAGGACCGCGCGTTCCAGGACACCGAGCCCCGCGGTGACCCTGTCCCGGATCAGACTGCGTGTTTCGTTGCTCCGGACGGTGTCAAGTTCGGCCGGCGTGAGGCGGCGGTCGGCAGGCGGCTCCGACAGCAGCAGATCCAACAGCACCCAGGCGGCGAGCGGGTGCGCCCCCGTCTCGTACTCCAGGGTGTCGACGACGACGGCGTCGGCGGCGACGCCACATAGGTCGAGCAGCCACGCGAGGGTTTCGCGCGGCGACGCGCCTGAGTTCAGGTCTATGCCGAGGGAGGCGTCTGTGATGCCGGCAAGGCCAGTCGGAGGGGCGATCAGTTGCGGAACGATCGCACGCAGCAGATTGACGCGGCGGCTCGCTGGCCCGGACTGAGCGCCCTGCGGCGGCCGGGCCAGCAGGCACAGCAGGTCCGGCGCCGTGAGCAAGGCCGTTCCGGGCGGGCGATGCGCCGTCGCACGCAGGACCGCGGGGACGAACCACACGAGGGGCCGCGGCAGGTCCACAGGCGGCGGGGCGTGCGCTTCGGCGACCCAGAGGGGGATGCCGGTGCGACGGGTCACCTGCAGGCCCGGAAGCCGGGCGTCGTCGAGGCCGAGCAGCGTCGTCTGGAAACCACCATCGTGGGCGGTGACCAGCGGGCGGACGTCCTCGCCCAGCATCCGGCCGAGGACCGTGGCGAACGTACCGACGTTGGGCTCGTCCATGTGGGCGGACAGGTGGCGCAGCGCCTCCACGACCTCCTGCCCGGAGTCTCCGACATCGATGAACCGGGCATGGTTCGAGCGTTGCGGCTGCGCGGGATCCGGCGTGTAGCGAAGCAGGATCTCCTCCAGGGTGGCGCCCAACGAGGAGTCCCAGTGCGGGGGCCGGGGCACGGAGGAGGGGCCACCGCTGTCCATGTCAACCCGCCCCGCTTCGAGGAGCCGCCGGGCGGTGGGGAACTCGCCGGCGTCGATGCATGCCTGGACGGCGCTGCGGTGTGCCTCACTCGCGGCCGCGGTGCTCAGCCTTCCGGTCAGTTCCTCGGCGACCCTCTCTTCCTCCGCGAGGATCCACTCGAGCTCACCGTCGAGCAGTTCCTGCGCGTCGGCGAGGCGGGACTGGGCCAGTTCCATGAGATCGGGCAACGGAGCTGGGCGGACCTCGGCACGGCGAGCCCGTTCGGCGAGCGTCGCCTGCCGGAGTTCGATGTCCGCGCGGGCCGCTCGCCTGGCCTCCGCCAGCTTCTCGTGCAGCTTGCGCAGTCCCTCGGGGGTGATCTCTCCGCCTGCGGACGCGTCCTCGCCGGTGAGGACCTCGTCGACGAGCTGGAACTCGCCCACAGCGATCAGCCGTTCGATGCCACCGGCCGCCGTCACCGGATCGGCGAGCCCGGAGAGCACGCGCATCGCGGCGCCGGGCCCGTCCAGCGGGTGCCCGCCGGCCAGGGCCGTGGCGAGCTCCGGGTAGCGCCAGCGTCCGGGCCAGCCCGCCAGGATCTCCATCAGCGGCTCGGTCGTCATCGGGTCGTCCCCCATCGGGCGAGCTCTTCCAGGTCGTCGAGGAACGCGCGAACGAGCCGCCCTTCCGGTGCGGGCATTTCGCCGGCGCGCTCGGTGAAGGCGGACCAGGAGTCCACGAGCCACTGCGACAGCTTCAGCGCTTCCTCGGGCAGCGCCGCACCCGCACCCGGCTCCTTGTCGTCCCGGCACAGCCGCAGGACGGTGTCGACCTGGGCAAGGATCGGGTCGAGCCGTTTCACGTACCGTTTGAGGTGACTGCCGTGCATCGGCGGCCTGCCAAGCGCCACCGACGCCCCGACATTCTGGACCAGCTGCGCCATGTTCCTGGTCGGCAGCTCCGCCGACCAGGCGCGTAGCACCTCGGGAGAGCGCTCCCGAACGCGCTTCGCCAGCACGGCGAACTCTCCGGATGCGCTGTCGAACAGTGCACGGTGCGTCCGGGTGCTGATGGTGTTGTCGAACGTGGTCGACTGCGCGTGGTCGACGAGGCGCTCCAGGGTCGCCCATGCGTCCGCCCGCTCTTGGTCGAGCTCGGATTCCTGCAGGGCGGCGCGGAGCGTCGACCGGGTGATCGGCTGGCTTCCGGGAACCGCCTGGTACTCCGCAGTGCGCGCCGCGAGTTCTTCCCAGATGCCCTCGACTTCCGTCGCGAGAAGGTCCAGGACCTCGGCGGCGGAGGAGCTGCCTTCCAGGATGACCGCACCGGCGGCAGCGAGAACGCCGACCACGCACTCCCCGGCGTCCGGGTCGTCCATGGCCAGGTCTTCCAGGGCCGGAACGAAGGCGGGCGTGCGGCGGGCCGCGGCGAGCATGGCGAGCGCGGGACGCGGCCGCAGGCGCGGATCGGGGAGCGTCTGCCGGAGCACCGCGGCCTCCACGAAGTCCCCTTTCCGCCAGAGGCGGTCGATCAGCCACCGGCGCCAGCGGAGGCTCCGCTCCCCGTCTCCGCCCGAGCCGGCGTGGTCGGTGAGGCAGCGCGCCGCCACCAGCGTGACGAGCGCGGGCGGGGCATCGGGCTCCTCGCCGAGAGCTTCGAGGACATGCCAGGGGTCTTCGGCGCCGGCGAGGACGCCGCGGACGAGCACAGCTGCGTCCGCGTCGCCGTCTTGGTGGGACTTGAGCAGATGCTGTGCGGCGTTGAAGGCCGCGCCCGCGGAGGCGGGCGCGACGGGCCGCGACGCGCTCTGCTCGGTCCGCACCAGCGGAGCGGCTCCCACCGCGCCGGCCACCGCGTCGGCGATGTCCCCGCCGGTCAGCCGCACGCTGAGCTCCGACGCCAGCCGCTGCCGCCCGTACCGGCCCTCGAACGACAGGTAGTTGAAGCTCCCGACGAGCGCCTCATCGTCCCAGACGAGGACCTTCGCGTGGTGGCCGCCGCTGATCAGTCTCAGTGTCCCCGGATACTCCCGCCTCAGGTCCTCCAGATGCGCGTTGGCGATCTCCCATCTGTGGCGGTCCGGCCCGGTGAGCCGCCGTCCGTCCCCGTACACGAGAGTCACCTCGACTCCGCGGTCCAGGCAGGACCGCAGCGCGCCGATGAGCCCGGTGTCGACGGCGTCGGCGGACAGCCCGTGGGAGGCGATGACCACCCGTCGCGCCGCCTTGATGAGGGCGGTGCGCAGCAGCCCGCGATGCGCCGCGTCCGTGACCGTGCGGACGGAGGGCAAGGTGCGGCTCTCCAGGAAAGCGCGGCTCCGTTGGACGTGGTCGGTCCACGCCTTGGTCCAGAGCCGCAGCGAGGTAACCTCGACCGCGGCATCCGTGGCGTCCTCGCGGGGAGCCTCGATGTCGGCGGCGCTCGGCGGAGCGTCCGGCCGCGCCCTCTCCGACGGGGATGTGCCGCGGGACGCACCTGGGCCAGGGCCGGCCCCACCCGGCCGTACCGCGCCGGACGCGCTGCGGGCGGCGGCGAACTCGGAAGGGCGGACATAGACTCTGCGGCTCTGCTCGTACGACGGGATCGCGGCGCGGACCCAGCCCAGCAGGTCGGTAATGACCGGAGATTCGCCTTCCCCGGCCTCCAGGACGACCCCGAGTTCGGAGAGCGAGCCCGTGGACGACAGCAGGTTGCGGCTGGTCACCAAGGCCGTATGGTCGTCGACCACCAAGAGCTTGGCATGCGTGCGCGCGCTCGTCATCGGCAGGAGGACCTGCTGGACGTGCTCGCCCGGAGCCGCGCGGGCGAGGTCCTCCAGCGCG
Organism: Actinomadura coerulea; assembly: GCF_014208105.1. NCBI lineage: Bacteria > Bacillati > Actinomycetota > Actinomycetes > Streptosporangiales > Thermomonosporaceae > Actinomadura > Actinomadura coerulea. The sequence continues at coordinate 6,286,593 of NZ_JACHMQ010000001.1, read as the reverse complement.
TTGCGGGTCTGGTCGTCGAATGCCTCGCTGAACTCGGTGTCAGGGTCGACGCCCCAGGCGAACACGACGCGGACACCGCGCCGGATCCGGTCGGCCAGCGGGTCCAGGAGGGGCTTCAGCGCCCGGTACCGGATCCAGGGCGACACGATCACCAGCTGAGTCTCGGCCCGGCCGATGAGCAGCGGCAACAGGCGTTCCTGCTCCTCCCCGGTAATGATGTGAGCCGAGGTTTCCCGCTGGACTTGCGCTTGCAGCAGCCCTTCGAGCTGCCGGGCATCGTCGGCAAGCTCCAGATGCCAGTTGCGGCGCTGCCCTGCCGGGATGTCGGCGGCGCCGCTGATCCGGCGTTCGAGGCGTTGCAGCGCCGAGGCGGGCGACGGCGGGTCGACCATCGCGCCCTGGGCGTGCTCGCGCAGCTCGGTGCCGAGTGCGGAGGTCGGGGAGTCGGCGACCAGCTGCGTCAGCCGCTCGGACGCCTCTTGGCGCAGCTCGGCGGACAGCCGGTCGTCGACGACGGTCACGCTCAGGTGTTGGAGTTCCTCGTCCCAGTGCGGTGCGACCTTCAGTTCGATCCAGCGGCGGCCGGCGGCTTTGCGGAGGTCAGGCGGCGGCAGCCGGTAGGACAGCGCGCGGCGGGCCCGGTGCCCGACGACGGGTCCGCGCGTGCGATCGACCACGACGGACTGGGCCTTCTGTTCCTTGCGCAGCGACTCGTGCAGCGCTTTCATCACGGCGCTCTGCGGAACGTCCGCCAGGCTCACCGCCCGGCTCTCGACCGGTACCGCGAGCCTGGCCCGGGACGGCTTCAACCGCCCCATGGCGGGCAGCACCCGCATGGTCAGCTTGTCGATCATCAGCTCGCGGGGCTCGAAGACGCTCTCGGCGCCACGCAGCTCCTCCGTCCGGTCCGCGTCCAGGCAGCGGGCCACCGTGTCGGAGACCGTGAGCGTGAGGGGGGTGGTCTCGGTGTTGATAGCGAGGTGGCCTTGCCGCCACAGGTCATAGACGAGGTCGTGGACGAGCCGGATGCCGAGCCCGAGCCGCTCCGCGAGCTGGTCGGGCTCGGCGAGCCCGGCGTGCACCGCGCGCAGCGTCAGCTCTTCCATCGCCGACAGGGAATCGCCGTAGCCCATGCGGACCACGATGGTCACGACGTCGCACGGGACGTAGACGGTGACGACGCCGCTCACAGCCCCTCCACCGGAAGCACCTCAGAGGCGTTGTAGATGTGCCCGTATTGGTCAACGGCCTGGCAGACCTGCTGCCAGAAGACGTCGTCGCCGTCCTCGTACCGGGCGAAGTGCTCGTAATCGCCGACGATCACCAGCAGCCGGCGGGCCCGGGAGAACATCACGTTGACCAGGTCTCGACGGCTCAGATGGCCGTAGCTCTCGGCGGCGCCGCCCCCGCCGCGTGTCTTGTTGCGGACCAGCGACACGACCACGATGTCGGCCTCGCGGCCCTGGAACGCGTGGATGGTCTGGACGTGCTCGGTGAGCGCACCGTAGCGGCGGAGCACCTCCGCCTGCTGCCGGTACGGGGTCAGCACGGCGAGCGGCTCGGCGCTGTACCCGTCGCGGCCAGGCATGGGGCGCGGGTCCATCGCCGAGACGATGGCGTTGACGAGCTCCGCCTCTCCCTCGTTCTTCCAGTAGGGGCGCTCCTCGCAGTACGGCAGGCTCTCGGTGTCCACCCAGACGAGGGCGCGCTCCCGCAACCAGTGCGGTGCCCGCAGCGCCGACGGCTCCTCGTCGTGGTGGGTCCCCAGCCCGCCCGGCGGCAGGCCGTCGTCGGGCAGTGGCTCGTCAGGGCCGAGCTCGCGGGGATAGAAGACGCGGCTGATGACCTCGGCGATGGGTCTGCGCATCCGGAACTGGGTGGAGAGCATCGCCGTCGGCCGCTCCGCGTCCCCCGGGCGCGGCGCCGTGTCGAAGAGGTTCCGGAACAGGTCGAACGCGTCGATGTAGGTCTGCTTCTTCTCACCGACGATGGAGATCCCGGCGTTGGGGTCGCCGACGCAGGCCTCGAGGAACCGGACGACCTCGTCGCGGCGGTGCGCGGGCAGCTGATAGTGATCCCCGATGAGCGTCCACCGGGTGCCGCGCACCAGCGGAATGGCCAGCTCGGTCGGCCACGCCTTGGCCGCCTCTTCGACCACCACCCAGTCGAAGGAGACGTCGCCGCCCGCCGCGCCGATGTTCCGGGCCGTCGCGGTGGCGCACGTCGCGAAGACGATGTTCGCGCCGCGCTGCACGCGGTCGGCCAGCTCCGGCAGGATCGACTCGCGCCCCTCTTCGTTGAGCAGCGCACGCCAGTAGGTGAGGACCGGGCGGAGTCCGTCGTCCACCCCGGCGGCGAACATCTTGTCCACATGCGTGCGCATCTGGCGGAACCGCCGGACGACGAGATCGTCCCGCAGCCACGGTCTGATCGCCTGGTCCGGGTTGCCGCGCTGCGAGACGATGCGCAGCGCGATCGGCACGTCGGCGAGCCGGTCGGTCGGGCCGTTGTCGTCGCGGGCGCCGATGTCCTTGAGGATGCGGGCGGCGAGGTTGTCGAGGGTGAAGTTGGACTGGGCCGACACCAGGACGCGGTGGGTCGGCCACTCCCGCAGGTAGGCGGCGATGGCCCGCGACGTCACCGTGGTCTTGCCGGTGCCGGGCGGGCCCTGCAGAGCGAAGAACGGCTCATGGGTGAGGATGTTCTGGACGGCCTTCTTGCCGCCCTCCAGCAGGCGGTCCCCCGCCCTCGCCCACCGGTGCGGCAACGTGCGGACCCCGGAGGGCCTGCGCAGCTGCCGGGTAAGCGGCTTCATCGCGAACAGCTCCCAGCGGGCTTCGGCCTGGCGGGCGAGGACCGATTCGGAGCCGATGTCGTCGGCCGGCCGTATCCAGCCGGTGGCCGGGATTTTCGGCTGGTCCGGCCTGCGGCGCAGGATGATGCGATCGCGCCCGTCGCGGCGCACGACTTCCGCCGCGATCCCCTGGACGTCCGGGCCTTTGCGGTCGGTGTCGCCCGGATAGAGCTCGACGTCGGCGCTGCCGCCCTCCTCGCTCTCCAGCCGCCCGAAGAAGTCGCCGAAATCCGGCCGCAGGTCGGGATAGCGGGCGTACTTGGTGAACAGGGCCTGCTTGTAGATCCGGTCTTTGTCGCGGGCCTGATCCCAGTAGACGAGCACGCTGCCGTCGGCGCTGACGTAGTCCGGATCCAGCTTGTAGGGGTAGCGGCGAGCTTGCAGCTCGACGCCCTGGTACTGCAGGAGCCAGTCGATCGCCCGTTGATAGTCGAGTTCCCGTTCCGAGGCGCGGCTCACCGGGGCGACCGCCTCGAGGAAGCGGACCCAGGAGGGGCGCCCCCGGCGCAGCGCGTCGAGCCGTCCTTCCACCAGCCGGTAGTCGAAGACCTTGACCTCGGGCAGGTGCCGTGCGCGGGAGCCGGCCCTGAGGTCGTCGAGCCTGGTCTGCAGCTTGTGCGCGTCGCGCCGGGCCACGTACTTGATGAGCAGCACGTCGGGGAGCTGCTCGCCGCGGCCGTACGCGAGGCCGCGGCGAAAGATCTGGCAGAACCAGACGGCCCGCTCCCCGAGGATCGCGGTCGTGGCCTGGCGCTTGGCCTCCGCATCACCTCCGTCGACGTACGGTTCAGCTCCGTCCTTGGAGTGCAGCACCTGGGCGTGCCGCAGGTCCCGGGTCAGCAGCGCGGCGGTTTCGCGGATGCCCTCCGGAGTGTCGGCGTCGAACTCGAGCCAGCCCCATTTGCCGAGGGTCTCTTCACACTTGTCCGGCATGAACGCCACGAGATAGGGCCGGTCCTCGACGGCTTCGCCGAGTTCGACGACGTTGGCCTCGTGGGTCTCGCTGAGTTCGTTGACGACCTCCTGGGCGGTAGGGCGGTCGTCCGGATTCTTGTCGAGCATGCGCCGCAGCAGCGACCGCAATCCGACGGGCAGATCGGCCTTGAGCAAGGCGCCGCGCAGGTGCTCGCCGAGTGCGTCCAACCGGTCTCGCACCGCGCGCACGGGCCCCGGACCGTCCGCCTCGTCAGGGATCGCCCGAGGCACCAGGTCGGCGGGGAACGGACCGAGGAACCACTCGCAGACGATCGCGGCCAGTCCGTAGACGTCCGCTCTGGCGCTCTCGGTGGCGTCCTGCGTCTCCTCGTCCAGCGGCAGCAGGAAACGCAGGCGTTCGGGTGGCAGGTACGGCAGCGGCCCGGCCCCCTGCCCCAGGATGAGTCGGCGCACGTCGTCCCGGGCGGCCACCGAGTCGACGGCCGTGCCAGTGAGCAGGTTTGACACGAAGGCGCTTAGCTCGAACCGAGCCAACCGCAGCCGATGGCCGCCGGCCTCGTCGCGCGCGTAGTCGACGGCCCCCGGCCACAGGTTCCGGTGCGAGAGCCCGAGGTCGTGCAGGACAGCCAGGCCGTCCGCCAGGTGCTCGAATTGCCGCAGCGCCTCCAGCCGGTCCTTGCCGTAGCGGTCGGGGCCGAGCTTGGCGAGCGTGCAGTCGGCGCCCTCGGTGGTCACGAACGCGGCGCCGTCGATGGCCGGATCGGACACCCCAGCCATCGCCACGGTCTCAGCGTCCTGGTAGCCGCCGGCCAGCAGCTTCGGGAGGGCCGGGTGTTCGAGGCCCGAGAGGCGCAGCAGTGCCCGGATCTCCTGGTCCCACAGCAGCCCGCCCAGCTTGGAGAGCCCGAGGTAGACCTCGACGTTGACGGGCCTCCCGGTGAGGTCGGGGTCGTCCTCGCTCTCCATCAGCTCGAAGCTGTACAGGCGGTCGTCGAGCAGGACGCGGGGCTGCGGTTCCTCGTCCGGGATCAGCGGGACATAAGGGCCATATTTCGCAGTTCTCTCATCACAGCAGAAGTGTCGAACCAGCTCCCAGGCCTGGTGCACCGCCACGATCACCGCCCCGTCCGCTCCCGCCGCGTATGGGCAGTATGCACGATGGGCTCTATGCGGCCTATTGGTTCTGCCGTTGCGCACATGGCCACTTTTTGCCCTTCCGGAGATGTGCCCGAGTTGCTGTCTTCGGAGACGTCGCTGAAGGCCGCCGCCCCAGGCAGCGCCTTTAGCCGCTACTTCAGGAGCCACTCGCCGGCCTGAGGCCCGAAGCCACTGTCCAGGGTGAACTGGAACTTGGTGGGCTTGACCTTCTTGGGGACGGAGAACACCAGGTAGCCCTTGCGGCTGCTGCCGGGCGCCAGCTTGACGGAGGTGCCGATGGAGGCGCCGAGGGCGATCTCGTTCAGACCCTCGCCGTACTGCTGGTCCTCGTCGTCGATGAGCTGCGCGCCGTTGCCGGGGGAGTCGTCGTAGGTGGTGGAGCCGACGTTCTTCAGGCGGATCTGCACGGCGGCGAACCGGTGTCCGGGCTCGGGGACGTTGAACTCGTCCTTGGGCTTGGCCGACGGGACCACCTTCACGACGGTCACCTCAAGCTTGAGGCCATCCTCGCCGCTGTCGAGAGTGATGGTGTCACCGATCTTAGCTCGGGCGCCCTCCTCCTTCGGCGGGGCCTCCTGTCCCTTCGAGGCGGCGGGCTTGTTGTCGGGGTTGCTGGTCACCTCTGTGCCGGTGCACGCCGTGAGGGCGAACGACAGCAGGACCGGCAGGACGAGCAGGGACTTCTTCATTTCGACTCCTGGGCGTGAGGGTTGTCCTCCTGGTGCCATCGGCGAGCGGATTGGCTTGCCGCGGCGACCCACAACGTAGGCAGCTTCAGCACCGCGAACTATCGAGTAGGCCGATAAGCCCGGTTATCAAACTTCTGTGTCCTTTAAGGCGATCGGGCGGCGTAACGTCTGGGCTCGTTGCGGCTCCCAGGTCCCGCGAACCTCCTGAGTCCGCACGCCCGCTTCCACCGCCGTCCGGCCATCGAGAATCGCGCCGGCCGTCTTCCCCGGAGGTCCACCATGAACGTTCTCGTGTGTGTCGTCCTGTGTCTGTTGTCAGGCGTCCTCTTCGGTGTCATCGGCTACGCGCTCGCACACGGCCGGTTCGCCACGGAGAGGAGCCGACTGTTGGCCGATCAGAAGGTCGTCCGGGTCGAGCGCGACCAGGCGCGGGCACAGTCCCACGAGCTGCGCTCGGAACGGGACCAGGCCCGCAGCCGAGCCGAACGGGCGGACGCGTCCTCGGCGGAACTGTCCATGCGGTACAACGAGCGGGCTGAGCAGGCAGCGCGGCTCGACCGCGACCTGGAGACGATGCGGGAGAAGCTGCAGGCGGCCGAGAAGGAGAACGCACTCCTGAAGGAGTCGGTGCAGGAGAGCGTTCAGCAGACCCGTTCCCTCGAGGAGAGGCTGCAGCATAGCCAGCAGACTGCGGCAAGGCTCCAGGGGGACGTCAACCGGCAGGAGCAGACCCTGGCCGGGATCAAGCAGGACCTGGCCGTCGCCCGCGAGGAGTGCGACGGACTGCGCCGGCAGCAGGAGCAGGTCGAGGCGGCGCGCAGGGAGCTGGACAAGCTGCGCGACGACACCACCCGGCAGCAGACCGAGCAGTTCGAGGCATTCGTGACGAAGATGCTGGAGTCCTCGCAGGACCGGCTGATCGCCACCGCGGACGACCGGCTGGGATCGGCCAGCCGTGCGATCAACGAACGGCTGGCGGACATGGACCAGCGGCTGAGCACCTTCGACTCCAAGCGGAGCGACAACGAGAGCCGGCTCAGCGAACAGCTCAAGATGCTGGCCGACGCGAACGTCGAGAGCAGCAGACAGGCCCGGGCGCTGGCCGACGCGCTGCGCAAGCCGCAGGTCCGGGGCGACTGGGGCGAACTGCACCTCAAGCGCGCCGTTGAGTTGGCGAACATGGAGGAGCACTGCGACTTCGAACTGCAAAAGCACGTCGATGGCGACGAGGGAACGCTGCGTCCCGACATGGTGGTGCATCTGTCCGGTGTTAAGCGGGTGGTCGTGGACGCGAAGGTGTCGTTGGCCGCGTTCCTGGACGCCTTGGAGACCACCGACGACACCGAGCGGGACCGCCACATGGCCGACCATGCCCGACACGTGCGAAAGCACATCGACACGCTGGCGGGCAAGGAGTACTACCGGAACGTCGCCGGCAGCCCGGAGTTCGTGGTGATGTACCTGCCGAGCGAGGCGCTGCTGCAGGCCGCGCTCGACAAGGAGCCCCGCCTGGTGGAGTACGCCGCAGAGAAGCGGGTCGTCATCGCCACGCCCACGGTCCTGATCGCGATGCTCCGCACGGTCGCGATCGCCTGGACGCAGGCGGCGCTCCAGGAGAACCTTCGCCAGGTCCACGATCTGGGCCGCGAACTGCACAAGCGGCTCACGACCATGGCGGGCCACTTCAAGCGCCTCGGCAGTGCCCTGGACGGATCGGTCAAGGCCTACAACGACGCGATCGCTTCGCTGGAGGGACGCGTCATGGTCACGACGCGAAAGTTCAAGGAGTTGAAGGTCGTCGAGGCCGATCCCGCTCCGCTGGCTCCGGTCGAGGTCGCCACTCGTCCGCTGAAGCGTCCGGAACTGATGGAGGCGGCGTCGGCGGAGCCTCCCGTCCGTGTCGTGGAGTCCACGGGAGAAGACCCCGAGGAAACCCCGGAAAGTGCTTGATAAGGGCCGTTATCGGCCATCATGAGAGCCCGGATCTGCCGGTTGCTCTAGTGTCGGTCGCGCAGTGAGGGGAGGTGCTGACGATGGCTGTTGCTCGTGAAGAGATGCTCTTGATGTCCATGACAGAGATCGCCGAACTGGCGGACGTGCGGAGGCCGGTTGTCAGCACCTGGCGCCGCCGTTACCCCGACTTCCCGCAACCGGCGACCGAAGAGCGGGGGCAACAACTCTTCGAGGCCACGCGCATCGTCGACTGGCTGGTCAAGACCGGGCGGGCCGAGCAGGGCGAGATCGAAGGGGACCTGCGGGTCCACACGCTCGCCCGGCTCGGCGCCCAGTTGGCGCCTCGCACGCTGATCCCAGCGCTGACCGCGCTGATCTGCCTCCGGCACCTGTCCGGCGACGAGCCGCTCGACGATGAGACGTCGGGCCTGATGGCGCGCCTGCGGGAGCAGGCGGACGATACCGACCCGGACGACGAACTGCTGGCCTCAGAGATCCGCGGGCTGCGCGCGCCCTGGCTACCGGCCGCCGTGGACGAACTGGTGGAGGCCGCCTGGAGCCCGCAGGGGGCATTCGAACGGATCATGCAGGTCCGCGATCGCCTCGGCGCAGCCGGCCTGTCGTCTGGCCGACTGGACCTGGTGCTGGAGTCCCTGGTCGCGGGGTTGGCCGATGCCCGCGCCCGCGCCGACCGTGAGGGCGAGGTGCGGCTCGTCGACCCGTCCGCCGGCGTCGGCGACCTGCTGGTCGCGGTCGCCGGCACGCTCCGCGACGACCAGGTCCTGCGCGTCACCGCCTGCTGCGCCGACCCGGTGTCGGCCCGGTTGACGCGGCGGCGCCTAGCCGTGCGCGACGTCCCCGAGGTTGAGTACGAGGCGCGCACCGACCCGGACGGTTGCCTGGACGAGGCCACGATCGTCGTTACCCAACTGCCTTACCGTCCGGCCGAGGAACGCTCCGCCGTGCTGTCACTGAACGCACTGAACGACCTGTTGCTGCCGCTACCCCCCGGCGCGACCGCGGTCGTCGTGGCGCCGGCGGACACAACCGCCGCGCTCGACCCGACCAGTGATGCCGGCGTCCTGCGCGGACAGCTGCTGGCCTCCGGTTCAATCAAGGCTGTCATCCGGCTGCCCGGCGGACTCGTCCCCTACCGCCCCGGATACGAACTCGCGTTGTGGGTGCTCACCGCCGACTACGCAGTGGGGGAGCGCGGCAAGGTGCTTCTGGCGGACGTGTCCGACCGCGCCCTCACTCCCGGCCTCGTCGATGCCCTCGTCACCGACGTACTGGCCTGGCGTGACGAGCAGTTCGATCCCGAAGCCCGTCGCCGCATCCACACCGTCGCGACCCCGGTCAGCGCGTTGATCGCCTCGCCGCGTCCAATGCTCCCCCGCTACCTGCCGTCCCAGGACGATCTGCGCTGGGACGTGCCAGAACGCGTTGCTCGCGCGCTCGAACTGGAACGCATGGTGTGGGAGGCCCGGCCGGACGCGCCCCGCCTGAACAGTGATCTGTCCGCCGTCCCCAGGCCACGTCCGCCGCGTACCGCGACCATCGCGGAGCTCTCCGGCAGAGGCCGAGCGAAGGCGCTGTCGCTGCGAAAGGGCACGCGCCTGCCAGCCGGGCTCATCCGCCCCGCCTCCAGCACGGTGAACGCGACGAATTCCCATCCCGTCTTCGGCCCTCCGGAAGTCCTCGGCGAGAGCGAACCGGGCAGCCGCCGCGTCGACCGCTTCGAATTCGAGAGAACCTGCCCTGGTGCCCGGCACAGCAAGCCCGGCGACGTCATCATCACTACCGTGCCGCGACCGTCCGCCGCCGTCGACCACGACGGTCACTCGGTGGTGGAGTTCCCCGCCCGCATCCTGCGCATCGAGGAGGACGGCAAGAAGCACTTCACACCGCGCGTGCTGGCCGCCCTGCTGGACCGCGCGGGACGAGCCGACGGAGCCATCCGGCCGGCGCAGCGCCTGCAGGAGTTGGCCTTGCCGCTGCTGTCCCCGTCCGAGGTGAAGCGGCTGGACCGCCTGCTGGCGGACCTGGACGACCGCCGGGACCGCGCCCACCGCGAGATCGCCGCCCTGGACGAGTTGCGCCGCATCGCCGCCACCGGCCTCGCCGACGGAACCCTGACCCTCACCGACCCCAACGCCTGACGCGACAACCCGAATTGAGGAGACAGATGCCGCCCCGCAAGAAAGCCCCCGCCGGACAGGCCGAACTGCCCGGCGTGTCGACGATGGCGGAGCTGAAGGCGATCCTGTGGAGGTCCGCGGACAAGCTCCGCGGCTCGATGGACGCCGCCCAGTACAAGGACTTCGTCCTCGGCTTGGTCTTTTTGAAGTACGTCTCCGACGCCTTCGCCGAACGCCGCGACCAGATTCGTGACGAGCTCGTCGCCGACGGCGTGCCGGAGTCTCGACACGAGTCGTTCCTGGACGACAAGGATGAGTACGAGGGCGAGGGCGTCTTCTGGGTTCCCGAGGGGGCCCGCTGGCCCGAGCTGGCGGCGCAAGCCAAGTCCGGCGCAATCGGCGAGCTGATCGACGGAGCGATGGACGCGGTCATGAAGACCAACCGGTCCCTGGCCGGTGTCCTGCCCCGCATCTACAACCAGAACAACGTCGACCAGCGCCGCCTCAGCGAGCTCGTCGACCTGCTCAGCGACGCCCGCTTCACCGGCCACGACGGCAAGTCTGCCCGTGACGTGCTCGGCGAGGTCTACGAATACTTCCTGGAGAAGTTCGCCCGCGCCGAGGGCAAACGCGGCGGCGAGTTCTACACGCCCGCCAGCGTCGTCAAGGTCCTGGTCGAAATTCTCGAGCCCTACAAGGGACGGGTGTACGACCCGTGCTGTGGCTCGGGCGGCATGTTCGTCCAGGCAGAAAAGTTCGTCCTCAGCCACCGTGGCCGCCGCGACGACATCGCCGTCTACGGCCAGGAAGCCAACGAACGCACCTGGCGACTGGCCAAGATGAACCTGGCCATCCACGGCATAGGCGGCGACCTGTCCACCAAGTGGGCCGACACCTTCTACGAGGACCGCCACCCGGACCTCAAGGCCGACTACATCCTGGCCAACCCGCCGTTCAACATGTCGGACTGGTACCGGCGGAGCGACGACCCGCGCTGGCGCTTCGGCACCCCGCCTGCGGGCAACGCCAACTTCGCCTGGATGCAGCACATCATCTCCAAGCTCGGCACCCGCGGCAGCGCTGGCGTCGTCATGGCCAACGGCTCGATGTCCTCCAAGCAGTCCGGCGAAGGCGACATACGCACCGCCCTCGTGGAGAACGACCTCGTGGCCTGCATGGTCGCGCTGCCCTCGCAGTTGTTCCGCACCACGCAGATCCCCGCGTGCCTGTGGTTCTTCACCAAGGACAAGTCCGCCCATGCCGGCCACAGCGACCGTCAAGGCCAGACGCTGTTCATCGACGCCCGCAACATGGGCACGATGCTCGACCGCACCGAACGCGTCCTCACCGACGACGACGTCGCGAAAATCGCCAACGCCTACCACGCCTGGCGCGGCACCCCCAGCGCCCGCGAGGCGGGCCTGACGTACGAGGACGAGCTCGGCTTCTGCTACTCGGCCGTCACCGACGAGATCCGCGCAGCCGACCACATCCTCACCCCCGGCCGCTACGTCGGCGCCCCCGAGGCCGAAGAGGACCACGAGCCCATCGCCGACAAGCTCGACCGCCTCACCAAGGAACTCTTCACCCACTTCGAAGAGTCCACTCGCCTCGAACAGACCATCCGGAAGCAGCTGGAGAACCTCGATGTCTGAGTGGCAGGTAGTCCGCCTTCGCGACATTTGTGATTCTGTCGATTATGGCTTGACTGCGAGCGCAAGCAAATCCGAGGTCGGACCCAAGTTTCTCCGGATAACCGATATCGTCGGAAGCAATTTCGACTGGTCTCAGGTTCCGCATGTCGCAGCAACTTCGTCGCAGGCCGAAAAATACAAACTTCGTCACGGCGACATAGTGATCGCTCGAACGGGCGCAACTACCGGGCGAAGCAAGTGGATCGCCGATCCGCCTGACGCTGTCTTCGCATCATACCTAGTGCGATTGAAGGTGAACGAGAAGATCAACTCGCGTTTCGTCGGTTATCTACTCAAGTCTCCTCAGTTCACTAAATACGTGGCGGGGGTACTCGGCGACAAATCGGCCCAGCCAAATGCGAGTGCCAGCACACTTACGGCAGCCAAACTTTCTCTGCCGTCCGAAAGAGCAATACAGGATACGATCGCCGACATTCTAGGGACACTAGACGATAAAATCGCCGTCAATAATCGAATCCTCACTACAGCCGATGACACGGTCCGAGCTATTTATGCAATGTTTCAAAGGAACATTACAGGCCAGCTTAGGATAGACGAAATAGGTGCGCTCGTCAAAGAGACCGTCTCGGTAGCACAGCTGGGAGACTCCGAAAAATACATAGGTCTTGAACACATGCCGAGGCGTCAAATGTGGCTGCCACGATGGGATACCTCCTCTGCAGTCACCAGCGCCAAGGCGCGCTTTAGTGCAGGTGATATCTTGTTCGGGAAGCTACGACCCTATTTCCACAAGGTGGGACTCGCCCCTGTAGACGGCGTAGCCTCTACCGACATATTGGTCGTTCGCCCGAAAAATAAACATTTTCGGGGATGGCTGCTCGCGGCACTCTCTAGCGACGAGGTAGTAGCGCATGCCTCGGCCGTGGGCGATGGGACCCGGATGCCCAGGGCAAAATGGGCCGATCTAGCTAAATTTGAGATCCCCTGGCCTGGCGAGCAAAAGGCGCAAGAATTTGAATGGCTAACAGCATCCCTGGCTCGGAAGGCAGAAAGCTCCATATCCGAAAATCGAAGCCTTTCGCGACTGCGTGACACGCTGCTGCCGAAGCTGGTGTCGGGGGAGATCAAGATCAGGGATGCGGAGAAAGTCGCGGAGGATGCCGTATGAGCGGCTACAGCGAGGCCGACTTCGAACATGACGTGCTGGGCACGCTTGGTGAGCTCGGCTGGGAATACAAGGACGGCAAGCAGGTCGCCGTGGGCTCGGGTGAGCGGGAATCCTGGGACGAGCTGATCATCCCGAGCCGACTGCGGGACGCGATCGTCCGGATCAACCCGAGCCTGCCCGCTTCGTCCGTGGACGAGATCGTCTCCCTGGTGCTGTCGCCGCAGTCGCAGGACGCTAAGGCGGAGAACCGCCGGATTCACGGATACCTGACCCACGGTATCCGCGGCATCAGCTATGTCGACGAGTACGGTGCGGAGCAGCATCCGACCGTCCACTTGATCGATCGGAACGACCCGTACCGCAATGACTTCGTCGCGGCCAACCAGGTGATGGTCGTCAAGGGCGAGGAGCGGCGCCGTTTCGACGTCGTCCTCTACATGAACGGGCTTCCGGTTACGGTCTTCGAGTTGAAGAAGATGAGCGACGAGCGGGCCACGCCCGAGGCCGCCCACGCCCAGCTCATGGCCTACGTCAGGGACATCTGGGACGCGTTCCGCTGCAACGTGGTGTGCCTGGTCTCGGACGGCGTGACCACGAAGTACGGCACTGCGTTCACTCCCTTCAACCACTTCGCTCCCTGGAACGTCGACGAGCAGGGCAAGCCAAAGGAGCAGCCCGCTGCCGCGTGGGAGAACAGCGAGCTGAACCTCACGCTGCACGGCCTGTTCAACCAGCGCCAGTTTGTGGAGCTCCTGACCGGCTACGTCGCGTTCGCCCAATCGGACGACGGTGTGCAGAAGCGGATCGCCAAGCCGCATCAGTACTTCGCGGTATCCAAGGCGGTCGACAAGACGATCGAGGCTGTGCGCAGCAACGGCAAGGCCGGCGTGGTATGGCACACCCAGGGGTCCGGCAAGTCGTTCGAGATGGAGCTGTACTCCAACCAGGTGCTCAAGCATCCGGCGCTCGGCAACCCCACCATCGTGGTGATCACCGACCGTAACGATCTGGACGACCAGCTCTTCGAGGGCTTCAACGCCAGCGAACTGCTGCCGGAGAAGCCCGTCCGTGTCGACAGCCGGCACGCTCTGCGCACCGAGTTGTCCAACCGGCGTACCGGCGGCATCTACTTCACGACCCTGCAGAAGTTCAGCAAGACGACCGAGGAAAAGAACGCCGGGCGGGCGCACCCGCTTCTCTCGGACCGCCGCAACATCATCGTGATCGTCGACGAGGCGCACCGCAGCCACTACGACAGCCTTGACGGCTACGCCCGGCACCTGCGCGACGCGCTTCCCTACGCAACGATGATCGCCTTCACCGGCACACCGGTCTCTGAGATCGACCGCAACACCCAGGACGTGTTCGGCGGCTACATCGACATCTACGACCTGACCCGGGCCGTCAAGGACGGCGCCACGGTGCCCGTCTACTACGAGAACCGCCTGATCCAGCTCGAACTGCCTGAGGGCATGGACCCCGAGAAGCTGGACGAGGAGGCAGACAAGGCGACCGAGGGCCTGGACGACACCGAGCGCAAACGGGTCGAGCACGCCACCGCCACGCTCAACGCCGTCTACGGTGCACCCGCCCGGCTGGAGAAGCTGGCATCCAACATCGTCGAGCACTGGGAGACGCGGTCGGAGGCGATGCGCCCGTTCATCGACGCCCCCGGCAAGGCGATGATCGTGTGCAGCACGCGAGAGATCTGCGCCGATCTGTATGAGCAAATTATCGCCATAAAGCCGGACTGGCACTCCGATGACGTCAACACCGGCAAGATCAAGGTCGTCTACAGCTCGTCCACCAGCGACCCCGACAAGCTCCGCAAACACCGGCTGCGCCCCCGCGAGCAGAAGACCGTCCAGCGGCGCATGAAGGACGCCGGCGACGAGCTTGAGCTGATCATCGTCAAGGACATGCTGATCACCGGCTTCGACGCGCCCCCGCTCCACACCCTCTACCTGGACCGCTCGATGCGCGGCGCACAGCTCATGCAGACCCTGGCGCGCGTGAACCGCACCTTCCGCAACAAGCAGGACGGCCTCATGGTCGGCTACGCGCCGCTCCACGAGAACCTGATCGCCGCACTGGCCGAGTACACCACCGACGACCAGCACACCAAGCCGATGGGCCGTGATCTCGACGAGGCGATCACCAAGGTCCGCGACCTCCTCGACGGCATCGGTGAACTGCTCAGAGACCACCCCTGGCGCCAGATCCTGCAAGCCGGGACGCCCACCGCCTACCGCGATGCCGTCACGGGAACCGCCGACTACATCTGGAACCCGCAGCACCCGCTCAACCAGCCCGACGCGTCCGATCCCGACAAGGAGACGCTCAAGGAGAAGTTCCTGCGCTGCGCCGCGCGCCTCGCGCGCCTCTACGCCCTTTGCGCGACCAGCGGCGACCTGAACGACGTCCGCGACGACATCGCGTTCTTCCGGGACGTGCGCGTGGTAGTCGTCAAGCTCGACGCCGCCCGCCGCCAGGCCGAAGGCCGTCCCGTCCCCGCTGAGGTCGAGCTGTACCTGAAGCAGCTCACCGCGAGCGCGATCGAGGCCGGAGACGTCATCGACCTGTTCAAGGAAGCCGGCCTGGACCAGCCGGACCTGTCCCACCTGGACGAGTCCTACATCAAGAAGATGCAGGCCGCCAAGCATCCCGCCATCGCGATCGAGGCCCTGCGCCGGCTCGTCCAGCAGGAGATGCGCAAAGTTACAAAACACAACATCGTGCGCCGGCAGAGCTTCTCCGACCGCCTGCTGGACCTGATGCGCAAGTACACCAACCAGAACCTCACAGCCGCCGAGATCATCGCCGAACTCGTCGCGATGGCTAAGGAGGTCGCCGCCGACGCCAACCGGGGCCAGGAGTTCAACCCGGCCCTCAGCAACGACGAGCTCGCCTTCTACGACGCGGTCGCCGCCAAGGACACCGTCCGCACCCTCATGGGCGACGACCAGCTCGCCGCCATCGCGCGCGACCTCGTCAAGGCCGTCCGCCGCAACCTTTCCACCGACTGGACGGCCCGGGACGACGTCCAAGCCAAGCTCCGCTCCATCATCAAGCGCCTCCTGGCGCGCCACGGCTACCCACCCGAGGAGCAGCCCGACGCCATCCAGAAGGTCATCGAACAGCTCGAAACCTTCGCCGACGAGTGGTCCCCAAATGTCGGGTGACGTCTGGCGAGTCTCATCAAAGGGGAGGACAGCAAAGCCGCGGCCCTCTGTACACGGTTGGGCACGTGAACTGCGTGAGCGGATCGCGAGAGGCGAGAACGCATCGCCCCTCGCACGTGAGTTGGGACGAACGAATCGCAAAGTGTCGCTCGCCGCAACGCACTATGCGTTGTGGCAGACCGAGGGAGAGATAGTCGTATCCCGGCTGGGGGACGCGTCCGTGCGGCCGCCAGGTATCCTCCAGAGGCAGCGTAACGCTCTACTGGAAATCATTGCTATTTACACTGGAAAACAAAAAGCGAAGGTGATCGCTGAATTTCGGAGCGAACTAGCGAAGAACAATAATCTCACTCAGCTCGAGCAAAGTCTACAGAACAAGTCTCGACTCTCGCGCGAAGCAACGGAGTTCGACGCGATACGCCGCGCCTATATGGACGTCGGCGGTAGGATTTCTCGGCAGGCGACTTCGAGCGACCAGGCCATAAATGTAAAGCCCGCTCCTCTGCCACGGAGAGACAGTCGGACGCCCTCAGAAGACGTCCCCATCAAGACAACTCTAGAGATCACTCCTTTTTCAGCTCAAAAAAAGGGGAAAATCTACATATGGGATTATGTGCTGGAGGATGACAATCCGAAAGCATTGACACTTCCCATGCCTCGCGAGTTTGAACCGTCATTAAAAAAAGGAAAAACGGTTTTTCTTGTACTTGAGGGCTGCTTGCCTCTGGATCGGATGGAAACGACTGTAAGCAAGGTACCCTTCAGCACTGACCGCTCTTTTGTATCCATTCCTCGCATGGGATTGCCCAAGAACTTTTTTCCAGGAATGAAGTTCGAACTATCGTGGCTCCCGCAAAAGCGAACACTGATTGCCAAATTTAATATCTTGCAAAGTCCGGTTCGCTTTAATGGAAGACTGCTTCAGTTCGAATACGACGCCCCCTCTGTCACCAGGAATACCGCCCCGGGCGGTCCTGCGACGGCCAAGCCTTCGGGGCTGAGCGCAAAGGAGTGGGTCCTACGAACCCTACAGGTGGTCGGCTATCTGGACGCCGAAGGAGTGGCAGTCCTGGCTGAGGAGGCACTGGAGCGCAACATGGTCCGCCTAGGGTTTCCTGCCGGTCAACTGCACCGAGTCACACACGCGGTCAGCGAACTATTGAACGAAAGTAAGATTCATCGAGTTCAGGGATCGATTGGATCTACCGGTCATCCAATTTTTCCGAGTGTGCCACATAAGCCACCCATAGATCTTCTATGCTTTCGCCCACAAATTACGCCCGCAAGTGATAAAGCAAGTCGCAAGTCAGTCCGGCAGCTACCACAAAAACCGCAAACCGTTTCGGGTTTCGTACGTAGGTTGCCAGCTGGACAACAGGCCAGCATGGACGCTCTCGATGCGCACGAAGAAGCTCAGCGTCGGGCCGAGGTCGCCAACGACAAGCCTTTGAAGCCAGGTTACACGTTCGTTCGCAAGCACCGCCGAAATCATTAGTTTCATATCTATCCCAGTGCCGTGTGGCAAAGGAGAGGGTAATGCCGTTCTTTATACCGGTGGTGCTTGCTGGGGTCGACATCACCACAGGTGGGAGCGGCAGCGCACTGGGGTCGGCTCTGACGGCTCGCGCAAGCGGCCGATGTCGTTGACGCGGTCATCGGCCGGGTCGCCGGGATGCTGAGCTCCGCGAGCCCAGACCTGCTCAAGCTTCGCTTCCACCGCGCGCCAACCCTCTTCCTCGGCGGGGACTCGCGCACGGCCCTTCCCGAGTTTGATGCCCTGGCCGGCGCCTATGCCCGCACTGCCGGGCCGACCAGCGATCGCGCACTGGAATCTCGTCGCTACGCCGCCCTCTGCCGCGCCAACCTCGGCCAGACCACCGTCGCGCTCGACCAATTCCAGCGCCTCCTCGACGACGTTGCCGCCACCGACAGCCACGCCAGCGAACTCGCGCTCGACATCCGGCATAGCATTGGCATGCTCCTGCTCTCGGCAGGCGACAAGACCGCCGCAGAGAACGTGTTCGAGCTGCTCTACCAGGACCACCTGGTCATCAACGGCCCCGACGACGAACGCACTCGCGAGATCGCCGAAATGCTCGTCCGCATACGCCTCCCCACGACCCCATAGCGCTACGCTCGCGGACGGGAGAGTACGCCCCTCCGCTGGTCTTCAGGTGGGGTCGATGACCGCGAAGACGACCTTGCCGACGTTGCCGGCCAGGGCGCGGATGCCCCAGCAGCGGGCGTACTGGTCAACGATGAACAGGCCCCGGCCCGTCTCGCTGGAGGTGTCGGCCGCCAGCATGTGCGGGAGGCTGCAGGCGGCATCCTGAACCTCCATCCACAGCGCGTCGTCCTCGGTGCGACTCAACCTCAAGATCACGTCGTCGTCCGTTGCGGACGCCGCGTGCTGGAGGGCATTAGTGACCAGCTCGCTGGCCACCAGGCACGGCACAAAGTCGTCCATCCCGTACTCACCGGTGACCAGCCGCACGAACTGCCGGACCTCCGCGACGACCTTGGGGTCCTGCTTCACCACCATCTCGTTCTGCATCGCCGCCTGCCCCATGACCCTCTCCTCACCGTGTGTGGCGTACTCCACACATTGAGCCACTATCCGGGCTACGATTGGCTTGCCAAGTGGGCTTGGCGGGCGTTGGCAAGTACGCCTTCTGCTGGGTAAATGCTGAGGAGAGGTAAGGGCTATGCCTTCACGTCGACAGCGGCCCCGAGAGTCCCCCGCTCTCGTCGCATTTGGCCGTCAACTGCGCCGGATGCGCGAGGCCAAGGGAGCAAAGCAGGAGACCATCGCGCACTTGACGAACCTGAGTGGTGCACAGGTCAGCCGGATCGAGGCGGGTAAGAGACGCGCAAGTCGATCATTCGTCGAGATCGTGGACGACTACCTAGAGGCGGATGGCGCACTCATCAGCTTGTGGGAGGACCTGAACAAGGACGGTCACCCCGTACCGATCTGGTTCGACTGGCCCCAGATCGAAGGTGACGCCGTCGAGTTGACGTGCTATCAGCTCTGCGTCATAGCAGGTCTGGCTCAAACGGCGGCGTACGCCAAGGCGATCCTTAAGGGAAATGAAGAGGCAGTAGCTGCGCGGTTGGAGCGGCAGAAGATCCTCGGCCAGGAGAACCCTCCGGTGATAACGCTCCTGGTCGACGAGCAAGCCCTGTACAGGCCGGTCGGTACCGCCGAGACGATGAAGGAGCAACTTGAGCACCTGATCGCCCTCGGTGAGCGCCCCAACGTGACGGTCCAGGTCATCATCGGAAGTGGCGAACACCCAGGAAACGGCAGCAGCTTCGTCCTGGCTACGATGGCCGACATGAGCCAGATAGCCTACATAGAGACGGCTATACGAGGGCTCACGACAGACGACCCCGCAGATCTCACGGAACTTTCACGCGTCCTGGTTGAGCTCCGGAGCAGAGCGCTTCCGGCAGACATGTCGCGAGACTTCATCAGGAAGGTGGCCGAAGAACGATGGACCTGAACAAGGCCAAGTGGCGTAAGGCCAAGCGAAGCCTGAGCAACGGCGGTGAATGCGTCGAGCTGGCGGACATGGCTGGGATGACCGGTGCGCCGGTGGTGGCGGTGCGGGACAGCAAGGACCCGGACGGCCCCGTCCTCCTGCTGACCCGCGCGGCCCTGCGGACGGCCGTCCAGTCCGCCGCCGACACGCACTGACCACCCAGCACCGCCCTGACTACCGTGCAGCGGCGAGTCGTCCCGTCACCCGACCCGGACGACCCGCCGCACCCCACCGTCCCCACAGGCAAGACCCACGCCCGTCCGCCTCCCCCAGAGGCAACTGCAGCCGGGCGGACCTGCCCGCTGACAAGTCCATCCGCGCGTCCGACACTGGCCTAATGCCTCTCGAAAACCTCACTAGGCGCAAGGCAAGCCGAACCCACAGCAACAGCGGCGAGCGCGTCGTGCTGGCGAGTGTGCACGGCTGACCTGGCCGTACTCCGTGCAGCGCTTAGCCCGGGCGTCCAGGACCGCAGTCGTCCGGGTCGAACCTTCATCATCGCCTTCCCCTTGCGGCAATGGCGTTCCGCTCGATTATTGAAGAAGATCAGGCCGTGTCCGGGGACGGGTGGGACTGGCGTGGGTAGCGGGATGGGCGAGGCGTGCCGGTGGTGCGGCGTATGAGGCCCCGCTTGAACATCGCGTTGAACGTCCTGCTCGTGGTCGTGCTCGCCCTTCTGGGCATCCTGACGAACTACGCGACCGGGGGCGACGACGCGCCGCTGCCGCTGGATCTGCTGCGCAAGATCGCCGTTCCCGGGCTCGGGGTGCTGATCCTGGCGTTGATCGTCCTGACGGCGGTGTCGGCGCGGCTGGAGAACCCGCCGCGGGCGCCGGAGCGCGAGTGGGATCCGGGACGCACTCCGTATCCGGGGCTGGAGGCGTTCGCCGAGGACGAGGCGGCGGTGTTCTTCGGACGGGACGAGCCGGTGAGCACGCTGCTCCGTCAGCTGTACCAGCGCGACGGCGAGCGGTTCGTGGTCGTCGCCGGGGCTTCGGGGAGCGGTAAGTCCTCCATGGTTCAGGCGGGGTTGATCCCCAGGTTGCGCGGGCGCCGCTGGCTGGTGCAGCCGGTACTGACGCCGGGGTCCGATCCGATGGCTGCGTTGGCGACGACGTTCGGCAACGCTCGGGACGCAGAACGGTTGCGAGGGGCGCCGTCCGCGCTTGCCGAGCTGGTCGCAGAGGCGCGGCGACGGTCGGGGCGGCGCGATGCCCGCGTCCTCATCACCGTCGACCAGTTGGAGGAGCTGTTCACGCTTGCTGGATCCGACCAGCGGGACCTGTTCCTGTCGGCGCTGTCGGCGGCGTTGCGCGCCGATTCCAGGTTGTGGGTGGTGGCGACGGTCCGCATCGAGTTCCTGCGCTCCTTCCTGGAGACCGGCCATGCCGCACTGTTCGCTCGCCCCATAGCGCTCGGCGCGTTGACGCGGGCCGAACTCGTGACGGTGGTTGAGGCACCGGGCGCGCTGGCCGGGCTGCGGTTCGAGCCTGGCCTGGTCACCAGGATCGTCGAGGACACCGGGACAGCCGATGCACTGCCGCTGTTGGCCTATCTGCTGCAGGAGCTGTATTTCGCGTCCGGGCGCGGGAAGGTCGCCACGTTCGACGCGTACCGCCGGCTCGGCGGAGTCGCGGGCGCGCTGTCCCGGCAGGCCGACCAGCTCGTCACCGCGCTGCGCGGAGACGAGGGCATCGAGCCGATCCTGGCGGTGCTGTTCAAGTTCGTCACCACGGAAGGGACCGAGGCCACCCGCCGCCGCGTCGTCCTGGACGATCTGAGCGAGGACGAGCGACGCGTCGTCACCGCATTCGTGGAGGCCCGGCTCCTGGTCACCGACGTGTGGGAGGGAACGCCCATCGCGCAGGTCGCGCATGAGGCGCTGTTCCGCCAGTGGGCGCCGTTGCGCCAGGAGGTGGAGGCACGGGCGGAGCTGCTGCGGCGCCGCGCCGAGCTGGAACGATGGGCCGCGGACTGGCGCCAGGCCGGTCACAAGGTCGACTACCTGCTGACCGGCGAGCGACTCCAACTCGCGCTGCAGTGGCTGGAAGGCCTGGAGTCGGCCGGGCAGGACAGCGGCGAGATCCGCGCGTTCATCGAGGCGTCCAAACGGCGCGACCTGGCGTTCCTGCGACGCGTGTCGGAGGGGATCGGCCAGTACGTCCTGGCCAACGCCGAGCAGTACCCCGAGTTGGCGATCCTGCTGGCCGCGGCAGCGCTTTCGGAGTGCCCGCCGACACCGGCCGCCACACGCGCGCTCATGGCGGCGTTGGCCTTCAGCCACCTGACCCACGTGCTGGACGGGCACACCGACGCGGTCCGCAACCTCGCCTGGTCGCCCGATGGGGCCTTGATCGCCACCGCGTCCCGCGATGGCACCTGCCGGCTGTGGGACGCGACCACCGGCTCCACTACCGCCGTGCTGGAAGGCCACCGCGGCATGGTGGAGATGGTCGCCTGGGCGCCGGACGCCCGCCGCATCGCCACCGCCTCCCGCGACCACACCGTCCGCGTCTGGGACACCGCCACCGGCCGCACGCTGGCTGTGCTGGCGGGCGCGACCGACGTCGTGCGAACCGTCGCCTGGTCACCGGACGGAAGCCAGATCGCCGCTGGGGCCCGCGACCGGGTGGTGCGCATCTGGCGGGCCGACACCTACGAACCCGTGACCGAGTTGCACGGCCATACCGACAACATCCTCGGCATCGCCTTCTCGCCCAGCGGCAACCTCCTGGCCACCGGATCCCATGACAGGACCGTCCGGATCTGGGATCTCGCCACGGGCACGGCCACGGTGCTCCACGGCCACCAGGACTTCGTGGAAGGTGTCGCCTGGTCCCCTGATGGAGCCTTCGTCGCGTCGGCCGGAGGCGACGGCACCATGCGCATCTGGGACGTCCGCTCCTCAGCACAGACCGGGCTCATCCGCTGCCACGGGACCCGGGTGTGGAATGTGGCGTGGTCACCCGATGGCACCTACCTGGCCAGTTGCGGCAGCGACAACACCGCCCGCGTCTGGAACCCGCGGACCAGCGAGGAGATCTTTGCCCTCCGCGGCCACACCGACGACGTGTGGGGCGTCGTGTGGTCACCCGACGGCGCGCAT
Source organism: Actinomadura coerulea (assembly GCF_014208105.1). NCBI lineage: Bacteria > Bacillati > Actinomycetota > Actinomycetes > Streptosporangiales > Thermomonosporaceae > Actinomadura > Actinomadura coerulea. The sequence goes on along the minus strand of NZ_JACHMQ010000001.1, from coordinate 6,264,209 downwards.
CTGGCCACAGGCTCGGCCGACACCACCGCCCGCATCTGGGACGTCACCCCCAAGGGCGCCGAGAGTCTCCAACTGGCCGGCCATCGCGGCCCCGTCCGCGCCGCCGCGGTCACGCCGTCCGGACGGTTGATCGCCACGGCTGGTGACGATGCGACGATCCGGATCTGGGACGCCGCCGACGGCACCCTTCACGCCGTGATCACCGACCACCGGGACACCGTCCACGATCTCGCCTGGGCCAGCGTGGAGGGGCGCACGATGCTGCTCTCCTGCTCCAGCGACCGCACGATCGGTCTGTGGAGGCTGGACGAAGCCTCTCCTGGTGACATCTCCGGCGACCGAATCCCCAGCAGCGACATTCATGAGGCCGTGGCCTGGCGTCCCGGCTCGGACACCTTCGCAACCGCAGGGCACGACCGCACCATCGTCATCCACCCCCGCGGCGACCACGAATCCACCGAGCGCCTGGCCGGTCACCACGACTGGGTCGTTGGTCTCGCTTGGTCGCCCACCGGGGCGCACCTCGGCTCCACCTCCGATGACCGCACCGCCCGCATCTGGAACGTCCATGACCCCGGCGAAGCCGTGACGCTGCACGGCCACGCCAACTGGGTCGACAACATCGCCTGGTCCCCCGACGCGCGCCGGGTCGTCACCGGCTCCGCCGACGGAACCGCTCGCGTCTGGGACACCACCACCGGCGAGCAACTGGCCGTCCTCGACGCCCATGAGGCCCGCGTCGCTGGCGTTGCCTGGTCACCCGACGGCTTCATGATCGCCACTGCGTCCTACGACCGCACCGTCCGTCTGTGGGCGGGCAGGACCTACACCGAGATCGGCGTCATCGGTGTCCATCGCGGCCCGGTCGTCTCCGTCACCTGGACCCCGGACAGCCAGACCGTCATCTCCGCCTCCTTCGATGGCACCGCCCGGCTCTGGCCCTTCGACGTCGACCTCGACGCCCTGAAATCCAAGGCCGGAACCCGCGTGTTCCGCCCGCTCGCGCAGGAAGAACGCCTGGCCCACCTTCTCCCCGAGCCCGATCAGTAGACCTGCTCGACCACCCGCACGTCGCGATCGACCAGGTACTCGGACGGGTCCAGCCCCATCGCCTCCCGCTCCGGCGACGCCCAGTACCGCTGGTTCGCCTCCTCGAACGTCTCCTCCCCCTCGTACCAGATCACCCACACGAACCGGCTGCGCTCGTGATCGAGCCAGGCACCCCCGATCCCGAATCCCAGCTTCAACCGCAGCGGCACCACCGACTCCCGCCATCTGGCCGCCCACTCCTCGAGCAGGCCCTCCCTGATCGTGTACGTCCTCAACTGGACGGTCTTCGGCACGATGCCTCCTCTCCACCTGGAATCCGCAGCGTCGGCTAACACCCGTCGCAAACTCACACAACCATGGGCCCACCCCCTCGAGCATCTCGACCTGCGTCCCTGCCGGGTCCAATGGCCGACGAGTACCCCGAGTTCCATCTGCACACGGGAAACGGCGGCCCCTCGGCGCATGAACGGCTCCTGGATGAGCGGGGGACGAAGCGCAGCCGACAATTCAAGTTCTCGCCGGGTCTCCCGCGCGGACCTGCGCAGCGCCGTGGACTCCGCCCGCGCGGCGCGCTGGCCGTCTACAACTATTTCCCCGCCTCCCACAAGGCCGAGACGCGGCGGGCCGTCCACTTGGCCCTGCCCGGGCGGCCCGCCGCCCACCATCGCGCCCAGAACCGACCCCGGCTCGTCCGCCCCCACCCCGCCACTCGGCCCGCCGCGAGCCGCCGCTCCATCGGCCGCCCGCCTCTGCGGGTGAGCTTCGGCTGCCCGACCGGTGCTTGCGGAGGTTGACTTCGGTGCGCCTTCACATCACATGCCAACCTCGGAACGGCGCGCGCGTCCACCCCACACGAACCGTCGTCTGGACGCCGCACCGCCTCCGGCGTCTGGCCCTCACTCACCGAACCACGGCCAGCTGCCCTGTCCCACAAAGACGCTGGCGGGCGCGGTGCAGCGCCGCTCGACGTTGCCGTTGTCGGCACCTCCGAGAGAAGGCCACGCGCGGAGCGAAAGCAGCCGCTGAGCATTCACAACCGTCGCACTGAACTTCCGCCATCTGTCCGATGCCGTGGTCCGGTTCCCCGGGGCACCTGCCCGCGGATAAGCACCCATCGGCCCAACGCCGTCAACCGTGTTGCCTGGTGACTCGGCGGATTTCCAGCTGGTCTTCACCGTCGTGGAAGACTGCGCGTCGCGGCTCTCCAAGATCTTCGCGGACGCGAGTCTTCAGCTCTTCGACACCAGTTACGCCACCAAGGAACGCGCAGTGCGGTAGAAGCGCGCGGACGGCCGAGAGGAAGAGCTGCCCAAAAGTCTCCTGGCGTCAGGCTAACCTGAGCCGACGGCGTCCCAGGCTACGTCGACGGGCACGACTCGCTGGGGCCTTGGACCGCGCGGCACGCCCCCGAACTCCGTCCGGGCAAGCGGCTCGTACCCGTCGGAGGGCGGTGTTAGGTTGGCCGCGCCCCGCCGCCGCTGACCCGCAGTACGAAGGACTCCGATGGCCGACGCGTATCCCGAGTTTCAACTCCGACTGCCCAACGGCGGCCCGGTCGCGCGCGGGCGGCTGCTGGAAGAGGTTGGGCTGAACGGCAGCTACAAGTTCAGGGTGCTCGCCGGGTCACCTGCACGGCTCGACACCTCGCCGGGGTTCCCCCGGACCAATCCGTCCTCACACCGGAGCCGTGAGGCATTGATCAGCGATGAGTCCCTGGTGACGTCCACGATGTGGCCCGGCTGCTTGGAGGCCAGCAAGGACATCGACTGCAACTCCGCATCGGCCGCCGCGGAGATCGTTCTCGGCCGCAACGCCAACGGGCAAGTGGTCTGGAAGACCTCGAAGGGACATCCGCTCGGCGACTACCTTGCCCAGGACGGGTGGGGGCGGCGGCGTACCTGGCTCGTCCGAGCGGCACATGCGCACGGAAACGAGCTCGCCGTCCTCCAGGCCAAGTGGCTAACAGAGGGATGCGTCTCCCTGGAGGCGACACCGTTCAATTGGGGGAGTCTCGAGCAGGGCATGAGCAAGGACGCCCTGCGCGGCCTCGTGGAGGAGACCTTGGCGTCCACCTCGCCGTACAGCGCGAGGCGACGACTCGTCGAAGAGTTCCACATATTCCTATCCCGGATGAAGCCGGATGATGGCGTGTGCACGATCGTTGACGGGAGCCTTCACGTCGGCAAGATCATCGGCCCCCTCGCACGGGTCGGTTCGGAGTCCGGCCAATGGCACCTGCAACGTCCGGTGGAATGGGAGAACATCGCGTACTTCCTCGGAGTACTTCCCGAGGAAGTCCAGCAGAAGCTCTCGGTCCAGCAGGACGTCGCCGACCTCACGTCCGTCCAAGCCATCATCGACGGGCTCGGCCTGACCGATGAGGAACTCGCGGACGAGGCACAGGACGCGGTGGACAGCGCGGCCACCGCTCTTGCGGCCCGGCGAGAGTTGGAGCTACCGGAGCCGACCGAAGAATTCGCGAATGAGCTGCTCGTCCATGACGCGGGCTGGTTGCGCGAGGTGCAGGACCTGTTGTGGGACGAGCGGCAACTCATCTTCTACGGCCCGCCTGGCACCGGCAAGACCTACCTCGCGCAGAAACTGGCGGAGTTCCTCGGCGGCGGGCCTGAACAGGTCAAGCTGGTGCAGTTCCACCCGTCCTACGCCTACGAGGACTTCTTCGAGGGATTCCGACCGCAGGAGGACCCGGAGACCCGCCAGGTCGCCTTCCGGCTTACGGCCGGCCCGCTGCGCGAACTCGCCGACCTCGCCTCCGGCGAGGGAAACCGGCACGTCCCGCATTTCCTGATCATCGACGAGATCAACCGCGCCAACCTGGCGAAGGTGTTCGGCGAGCTGTACTTCCTGCTGGAGTACCGCAACCGATCGGTGCGGCTGACCTACTCCGGCGACGACTTCGCCCTGCCGCCCAACCTGTTCATCATCGGCACCATGAACACCGCCGACCGGTCCATCGCCCTCGTGGACGCCGCGATGCGCCGCCGGTTCGCCTTCGTCGAACTGTCCCCGCGCACCGAACCGACCAAGGGGATGCTGCGTCGCTGGCTCGCCGCCAAGGAACGCGGCACCGAACCCGCCGAACTGCTGGACGCACTGAACCGCCGGATCGCGGACCCGGACTTCCAGGTCGGGCCGGCCTACCTGATGAAGCCGGGCGTGTACCGCGACGGAGGGATGGAGCGCACTTGGCGCACCAAGATCCTTCCGTTGCTGGAGGAGTACCACTACGGAGAGGACGTGAAAGTCGAGCAGCGGTACGGCCTGGCGTCCCTGCGCGACGCGATCGCTCCGCCTCCTGCATGATGGACATCGCGATCATCGAGCATGGAGCGGCGCTGTCGCTGCCTTTGTCCTCAGCGCTCGGCCGGGCCGTGGCCGCCTCACGCGCGGTCGAGGCCGTGCTGGACCCGGAAACACCCGGACGATGGTGGCTGAAGGCCGCAGGCAAGGTCGGAGTCGCGACCGTGACCGCACCTGGCGGGGAGACCCTCACCGTTCGGATCACGCCGAAAGTGCCGATCCGCCGGTTGCTCTTCCTGCTCGGCTACGCACTCGACGCCAAGGGCTGGCGGGACGACGACGCCTCCCTCGATGCGGAACCCGAACTCCTGCCCGCGCTCGCACACCTTTTCGAGCGGCAGGCCGACCGGGCCCTCCGCCAAGGGCTACTTCAGGGATATCGCACCACCGAGGAGACGTCCCTGGTCATGCGCGGGCGACTGCGAGAGGCCGACCAGATCCGCCGACACCACGGCGAATTCCCCGCCGTCGAGATCGTCCACGACGAGTACACGACGGACATCGCCGAGAACCGGCTCCTGCGGACCGCCACCGACCGGCTCCTCCGCCTGCCGCGCGTTCCCAAAGACCTGCGCGGCCGGCTCCTGCGGCTGCATGTCCGGCTGGCCGACGTAACCCCGATCGGACGGGGCCACGAGCCGCCGACGTGGCGGCCCACGCGGTTAAACGTCCGGTATCAGCCCGCCGTGCGCCTCGCCGAACTCGTCCTGCGCGGGGCCTCCGTCGAGCACCGGCCCGGAGACATCACCGTCAGCGGCTTTCTGCTCGATATGGCGGGCGTCTTCGAGGACTTCGTCACGGTAGCCCTGCGCGAAGCGCTTAGCACGAGCAGCGGCTACTCCATGCTCCAAGCCTCCCACTACCTGGACGAGGGCCACGCGATCCGCATCGTGCCCGACTTCGTCCACTACACCGATGACGGCACCCCGCACGCCGTCGCCGACGCCAAGTACAAGGCCGAGAAACCCGCGGGCTTCCCCGACGCAGACCTATATCAGATGCTCGCCTACTGCACCGCCCTCCGCCTCGCGGACGGCCATCTCATCTACGCGAAAGGCAACGCCCCGCACGCCGCCCACCGCGTCCGGCACACCGGCATCACCATCCACCAGCACACCCTCGACCTGGACCAACCGCCAACCACCCTGCTCGCCGACGTCCGTGCCCTCGCCGGATGCTTCCTGCCACGAACCTCCCGACCGGAGCAGAGGCCCGTCCTCTCTGGGAACCGTTGATCCGACGGTGACGCTGCTGGTCGCTTGCCGGAGCCGACAAGCAGTCCTGTGCTCCCCGCCGAGGACCTCTGTAGATTGATCAAGCCGGGCTGCTCGTGGGATTGGGGACCGGCTTGGCTGGAGCCCGCGGCGCGTTGTCGATCGTGGCCGTAAGGAACAGCACTGCGCCGATGGCGACCAAGAACATGGCGACAAGGGTATGCACACGTGCTCGGCGCAGCGCGACCCGGACTTCCCAGGCGTGAATGAGATCGACAAGTCGGCCTTCGAGGCGCCGTGCGAGGGCAGCGTTGGCACGGGCATCATCCAGCGCCTGCTCCAAAACCCGAACTTCGGCCTGATCTTCTGCCTTGGCCCGTGTGACGGCGAGCTTGGCCCAGGTCGTCTCGTGTAGAAGGCACGCTGCGCGGAGAGCTTCAGGACTCTGTCCGAACGGGCCGTAGAACGCGACCTTGTCCTGGGCGATGATTCTGCGGAGACCGCTCATGGCGGGTCGGTCCAGTTCGGCGATGGTCGTGAAACGTGGCGTCAGCACCTCCCCCGTCTGCCAGATCGCCCACCCCACCCCGGCGAGTGCAAGGGCCAGTCCCACAAAGGCTGCGAGAGCGTCCCCGGCGTCGTTCACCTTCCCGACAGCCGTCAGCGGTGCCCCACCGAGCAACAGCGCACCCACAGCCGCGACAGCCGCGATCGTCCATCTCGCGGTCGCACGCATGTCGGCGACGGCCTCTCCTGGAGCGGCAGTCGCCCCGCTCTCCGCTGCCGCATTCTGGGGAGGGTTGGTCACGTGCCCTCCTGAGGGGGCCTGCCGGTGTCTCCTTCCGGGGCTGGCGTCAGTGAGGTCGTGCTGCGGAAGACGACCTGGCCCTCTTCGGGGAGCCGCCGCACCCGCTTCCACGTCGTTCCGTCGTAGTGCTCGACCTCACCAGATGGGCTGATACGGATATCGCCGATGGTGGGCGATGGCTCATCGCTCATGGGTATAAGTATGCCGGGACACCCGGTCGGGCTGTCCAGGTTCGTCAGCCGGCGTCAGCCCACCATTGCAAACGGATTTCCATAAACCGTGTATGCAAGCCAGGTCGGGTCGCCCGGATTCTTGATCGCGTTCCGGGCCGTGTTAGTCGCGTCTCCCAGAGACAGTCGTTGCTTCAGGCATGCGTCGTAGAACGCTTCGGCGAAGTGCCGAGCCTGCTTGCTCGGCACCTCCCAGAGAGTGCCGATGAACGCTCCGGCGCCCGCCTTCATGAACTGGACGGCCCAACTCATCAGCTGCGTGTATTCAAATGTGGCGCCCGCACTTCGACAGGCGTTCAAGAAGACCAGCGGGGTTCTGGTGGAAAGTGAGCGGATGCCGACGGCACTGCTCAGCATCGTCGGCTCGAAGGTGTCATCGCGCATGATGATCGACGATCCGCCTTCTCCCTGCTTGAAGTAGTTATGGCAAGCGAAGTGCAGCAGTCCCGCCTCCCCGGTCGTGATCCATTCTACTAGTTTCACGACATCCTGAAAGATTCGACCGGGCGTCCCTCCGCCGACCGTGCGGAATAGGCGATCGAGTTCTTCTATTTCTCCAGGCACATCGGTGAGCATCGGATCAGGGATCACGAACGCGGTGGGCTCAAGCGAGATTCCGACTGCCCGCTCCTGACCATAGACCCGTCGCGCGACAGGGAAACGCTCAACGAGAAATTTGCCGTCGTCACCTGGCCGTATGGGACGCATCAGTTCCCACGGAATAATGTCATTGTCGGTGGCGATGCTGAACGAGGAGATTTTCGAATTCAGTTCCCAGAATTGCTCCTTTACTACTTGAGGAACCATCTGGTTCCATAGGTTTGTTCCGGCCTCGCGCAGCTTGAGTTCCTTTGCTGAACCGCCGGTGCTGGACGCCAGATTCTGCAGGGCGGCGAAAGTTCGCTCGATGGCGTCCCTTGGGTCGCCAACCACACTTTCAACGAAAGGCTCGTATATGGTGTGGTCTGAAAGTAGCTGAAAACTGTACTGCTCGTCGTTTCTCCGGGAAACATGGAGCGTTACTTCTCCATTAACAGGACGGAGGTCGGAAAGCGCCGCTGTGCGCTCCACGTGCCGACCGGAAACAGGCGCCGGCTCGGCGGAGATTTCCACCACGAGCTCTCCGACGAACGTTCCACCAACCCAAGCCATGACCTCTACACGACGCAGCCCGGGCCGGATCACCTCAAACGGTACGGCTATGGGGTCAGAATCGCCTTGCGCAGGAACGTGAATAACGTACTGGCACTGCATCAAGGGCAAGAGCCCTTCGTCGGGTTGCAGCACGATCTGCACTTTGGCGCCGCCCACAGGGATTGGGAACGGACGCAATTCTACCGCATGCCTGATCCTCGGCATGTCCGCCACGATTCGCACTATGATATGCAGGTCCTGGCCCACTTGCACGCGGGACGGACATCCAGCAGAGAGTATTCGACTGGCCGGACATGAGATCCTTGGGGGCACCAACGCGGGGAGTCCGTCGGCGTCTTCGGGCAACTGCCTCGGCCCTGCGTCGTTTCCGACCGAGGCCATCGGCGGTTGAAGGTGGGCGTCATCCTGGAGCTTGTCAAGAGTCCTTCCGACGTGATTACGCACCGTCCTCGTGCTGACGGAAAGTGCTTTGGCTATCTCAACATCAGTGCGCCCTTTGAGCATCAGCTTGAAAATTTCGGATTCGCGCCTTGTGAGCTCGACACGACCCCATGGCCTCGTGATTCCCTCAAGCAGGAACTGGGGCACCTCGTCTCTGAACGATGGCGCCTTCGCCCCACCTGAGAGGACATCTTCAATCACCGCTCCCAGCTTCTTGGCGCCGCCTGACCCCGTATCCACCTCCTGGTGCCAGCCGTCCTGTGTTCGCATCGCCCTCGCGAGCGCCTCCGAGGTGAAGGCATCCTCACGGACCGACCCACGTACGCTGCTGAGGAGCGCCGTCCGCAGCAGATCAGGATCGACCCCCCCAGTCAACAAGACCACCCGATATGCTGAGGTCAGCCGCCGCATAGCCAAGACGCCAACGGTGTGAAGCAAGCTCGCGCCTACCAATATCACGTCAGGACTAAGTTGCTTTGCGGCCGTGAGTGCCTGCTTTATGCCATTTTCCATGCCAACCAGCAGAGTGAAGTCGCTAGTGGCGACCCTACGGGCGATGTTGGTGCGCACCGCAGGCCGTTCGTCCACCACGAGCACGGTGATCTGGTCGGCGGTGCCCCCGGCACCTTCCGTCGGCGAGGGCCGGTATAGCCAGGCCCTGGCCGACGTCTCCTTGATGTCTACCTGGATCGGCCAGAAGACATCTGCTTCGGGGAAACGCTCGGCCCACTCGGCGAGCTCGGCTCGGTAGAACGCGTCCGAGACCACCAGCGCCAGCTCGTTGCCTAGCGCGGACGGGACCTTGAGAGCGGGAGCTTGCAATAGCCGGACCACGTGGCGAACAGCCTCGTCCGCCAGTCCATACTCGTCCCCCTGAACTGCACCTACATGGACGGCGGCGCGCGGCAGCACCTCGGTGCCGGGAACAGCGGTCTCGTTGTAGGCGGCGAGTTTGGCAGGTAGTAGGTCGAGCAACGTTTTCACCAGGACGACGTCCCGGGAGAACTCCGGTGGTACGAAGATCAGCAGGCCGTCTCCGCGCTCCTCGGGCATGCAGCGTGACCAGTCGATGCCGGCTTCGCTGAAACTTTCCGAGACAGCTGAGCGCAGTGCATGCCACCTCGCTACCCGGCCGTGATCGGAGCGAAGAGGCACCCCGAAGTCAGAAAGCTCGATAGCGACCAACATGGCTGACTGCGGCCGCCGAAGGGGCTCGAGGCGAGCATGCCTCGGAAACGGGTCACTGTTGGCATTGCTCACAAAAGATCACCCAATCCTCAGCCGAGTGTTCTCCAGTATCTCAAACAAACGGACAGCCCGTTAACCATTGAGGGTCTTCCGGTGCAACCCGGGCGGGCCGGCGCGGATGGCTAAGCGGCGTGTCGAGGGTAGATTTCGGGGCATAGACATGCGCGCCGCCGCATGTAGTGGCGGCGAAGGCGCGGAAGACCTTGGCAGGTGGCCGTGGGGTCGTTCTAACTGAGGTCGGTCAGCCTCCCTCCTTCGGCGTGAAGGGGTGGCCTCCACAAGCGCCGCCGCCCAGTCCACCTCCACCGGAGTCTCGAGATCTTCCAGTGCCACGAGGTGCAGCCGCGGCCCATAGCCTCTCGTCCGGCGTCCGGACGGTGAAACGGTGGCAAGCGTCGGCACGCTGACACCGAATTAGACAGACCGTCCTCCGGTACAGCCTAAGTGATCACTTTGAGTGATCGGGCTGAGTTCGGCGCTGGCCGTGGCCGGTGTGCACAAGGTGGGCACGAACTGTAATGGATCTTGGCGGACGAGGGCGCCTCGCATGGACGCTAACCTGCGGAAACACAAATTCTCCGGGACGGCGAATCATCACATAGCACGCCAAAAAAGGAACTGCTAATGCGGTTTGGGTGCAAGCCCATCCGGGGTTCAAATCCCCGATCCTCCGCCACACTGACCAGGGACTTCGTCCAAGATTGCGATCTTGAGCGAAGTCCCTGTCGCATTCCAGATGTCCGTCTTTCCTGTCCTGGTGTGCACGGGATGTCAGCAGAGTGCCTTCGTCCCCGGACGATGCGGCTCGTCGGTATCCGCCCAGGCCAGTCCCGCGACCTCGGCTCGACGCAGCCCGCGGAAGGCGACCAGGTGGAAGAGGACGTACAACCGCTCGTCCGCGATGATGCCGAGGAAGGCGCCCGTTTGGGCAGGCGTCCAGACCATCACCTGGCCGGGCACCTCTCCGGTCGGCCGGGCACGCTCAGCACTCTGGCCCAGGCCGCGAACGTCACCACCGACCAAGCCGTCGGCCTGCTCGACCAGTTGTTGCGCAGCGGGATCATCGCCGGGGGCGAGGCATGATGGCGGTTCTCGGCCTGGGCACCTACCGATGCCGCGACGTGACCGCCGCCGCCCACGCCGTCATCGCGGCGGGGGGCACCGTCATCGACACCGCGCCTGTCTACGCGCGAGGCAGCGCACATGCTGGCCGGTCACAGACCGGTCAGACGGTCAACTGTGCGCGTCACGCGATCAACTGCGGCGGCGCGGAGGAGGCGAAACTGGAAGGCATGTCCACGCCTCAGTCCTCGCCGCCGTCCGCAGACACTTCGCCGCCCGAGTCCTCGGCACGGTCCGGCGGCTCGACGAACTGGTCACCGATCGTCGCGCTCGCTGCCGGGATCGCGGTGCTCGTAGGTAGCGAGTTCCTGCCGGCGAGCGTGCTGCCCGCGATGGCCGGCGACCTCGGGGTCAGCGAGGGCACCGCCGGGCTGGCGGTCGCGGCCACCGCGGTCGCGGGCGCGATCACCGCCCCCAGCATCGCGGTGCTGCTGCCGCGGACCGACCGGCGCACGGTCCTGACCGGGTTGCTGGTCGCGGCGGCCGTCTCGAACCTGGCGGTGGCGGTCGCCCCCGGTTTCGCCGTCCTGCTCCTCGGCCGGCTCGTCCTCGGCGTCGCCATCGCCGGGTACTGGTCGTTCGCGTTCGGCGCCGGAACCCGCGCCGTGCCGGGACGCGACAGCGTGGTCTCAACGTCCATCGCGCTGGGCGTCACCCTCGCGACGATCGGCGGCGTCCCGTTGGCGTCCCTGCTCGGCGACGCGGTCGGCTGGCGGTTGGTGTTCGGCGTCGCGGCGGCCCTCGGCATCGCCGCTGCCCTGGCCGTGGCCCTGACGTTGCCGCCGGTACCCCCGCACCCGGCCGCCGGAATGGCGATGCTGCGGGCGGCGCTCGCCAACCGGTGGCTGATGGCCGGGGTGCTGGGTGTGGTCCTGGTCGCGTTCGGCAACTTCGCCGCCTACCCCTACATCCGGGTCGCGATCGAGGACGTCGACGCGGGCGCCACGGTATGGCTGCTGCTGGCCTGGGGCGTGGGCGGGTTGGCGGGCAACCTCGCCGCCGGGCGGTTCGCGGGACGGCTGCGCGCTGTGGTCGCCGCGGCCCCGCTTCTGCTGGCCGGCGGCCTGCTGGTCACCGCGACCGCGCCATCCCTGCCGGTGCTGGCCGCGGGGGTCGTCGTGTGGGGCCTGGCCTTCAACATGGTCCCGGTCGCCACCCAGCTCTGGGTGACCCGCGTCGAGCCCGAACGCGCCGAGTCGGCACTTTCGTTGCAGGTCACCGCGTTCCAGGTGGCGATCACGCTGGGGTCGGCGTCAGGAGGCGCGCTCCTGGACGCCCGCGGCATGCAGGCGGCCATCCTGCTCGGCACGGGGTTCGCCGCGGCGGCCGGGCTGCTTTTCGCCGCGCTGCGCGTCCCGCGCGGGTGACGGCTCCCGCCAGGCCTGCGGCGCGACGCCGTGGTGGGACGAGAACGCCCGGCTGAAGGCAGCGGTGGAGCCGTACCCGACGGCGGACGCGATGTACTCCACCGGACGCGAGGGGTCCGCGAGCAGCCGGCGCGCCTCCCGCATCCGGATCTCCCGGAGCACCTCTGCGGGTCCACGGCCGAGTGCGCGGCGGAACCGCTCGCCCAGGGCGGAACGCGACAGATGGACCAGGCGGGCCATCCCCTCGACGGTCCACGGCTCGGCCGGGCGGGCGGTCACGGCGGCCACCACCGCGGTGACGGCCTCGTCGGGAGGCCCGGCGTCGCCGCCCTCGTCCTCCTGCCAAGAGGTGGTCATCGCCGCGCCGATCAGGTTGCCGTAGCTGGCGGCGAACAGGGTCGGTCGGCACGCACGTTCGAGCGGGCACTGCGTGACGAGCGCCATGACGCCGCCATGCCGGATGCCGAAGCCGCGGACCACCAGCGGGCTGGGCAGCCGACGGACCGGGACGGCCATGCGCAGGTCCGCTACAACCAAGGCGGACTCCTCGTGCCGCTCCGACGCGGTGAGCCGGTGAGCGGTGCGGGCGTCGATGAGGACGGCGTCCCCCTCGGCGAGCGACTGCGCCTCGAACGCCGCCTCAAGCGTGAGTTCGCCCTCCAGCACCAGCGCCCACAGCGGGACCGGCGGTTCGGTGAGCACCGCGCCCGCCGGAAGCTGGACGTGGTCCATGCCCGACATCTCCCACGCCGGTTCCAGGGAGAAGGTGCCGACGTCGCCTGCCCGTGAGATATCCACGATGTTCGCCACGTGAGCTGAAGCAGATACAAGACGGCGGCCTATTCCCGCGCGTCCCGGATGACGTCCCGGTAGGCCGAGTCTCGACTGGCTACGGGAGCCGACCTGGTGATTACAGTGAGTGCTCGGATGACGAGGGTCTACCTTCGGCCCCATCTACGATTGGTGAGCACAAGGTGCGCACGAACTGTAATGGATCACGGTGAATGAGGGTGCATCATGTGGACACTGGCCTGCGGGAACGTGAATTTGCCGGGATGGCGAATCATCACTTAACACGTTAAAAATGGCTCTGCTAATGCGGTTTGGGTGCAAGCCCATCCGGGGTTCAAATCCCCGATCCTCCGCCACACTGACCAGGGACTTCGTCCAAGATCTAGATCTTGAGCGAAGTCCCTGTCGCGTTCCAGATGTCCGTTTCTCCTGGCCTGGTGTGCACGGGTTGTGGGCGGAGCGCTTTCGTCGCCGAACGATGTGGGTGCTGACCGGCTCGGCTTTGATTACCCTGCGTTTTGGCCGCGCCGGTTACGGTGGTCCGCGAACGAGATCACGTTGGTGGCGTCGGACGGTCTCGGCTGGGGTCGGCGAGGGACGACCGCGGCCACCGCCTCGGCCGCTGCACGGGACACCTCGGGAAGCACCCAGGTGTAGGTGTCGGCGGTGAACGAATGGCGGGCATGGCCGAGCGTCTCGCTGATCACTTTTATGTTGACGTTGCCGAGCAGGGCGAGCGTCGCGGCTCCGTGTCGGAGGTCGTGGAAGCCTGGACGAGTCCGTACTTCTTGATCAGGTCCTCGAACCGCGTGGAGATCCACTGGGGACGCAGGCGTGCCCCGTCCTCGCGGGTGAAGACACGTCCGGAGTCCACCCATACCTCGGGGCCGGCGGCGGATCTTTCACGTTCCTGAACGGCCCGCCAGCCCAGCAGTACCGAGATGGAGCCAGGACGTGTCTCGCGGACGGTCAGCGTGCCTGCCCCCTGGAGGTCAGTGTCCGCCCAGGCCAGTCCCGCGACCTCGGCTCGACGCAGCCCCCGGAAGGCGACCAGGTGCGCGCATGCCAGCCACACCGCGCCCGCGGCGATCACCGGCCGGCATCAGCACGTCGATCAGGGCCAGGCGTGCCCACCAGCAGGCCCACGTGTGCCTCATGGCGATGCCTCCTGTGTGGTCTCGCCGGCCTCGGCGCCGCGCATCGCCCAGGCGGCGGCTCTGCGGCTGCGCCACTGCCATCAGCGCGGCCGCTCCCCCTGGGCGGCCGGGACCAGCAGGGCCTCAGCGATGTCGCGCAACTCGGCGACGACCTGGCCGAGGGACTCAGCAGGCTCCTCAGATGAGCGGGCTCAACCTGTGTTGCCGAATCCCCTCATGCACCAAACGGTCTTTTTTGCGACGGTCCCACCCGGGACTGCACAAAGGAGATGATCAACGATGCGTCTCATCGAGCGCATGAAGCGCGCGGTCACCGGCAAGGCGAACCGCGTGCCGACCATGACGGGCACCGTCAACATCGCCGGGCTGGACAAGGCCGCGGTCCTGGCCGCACTCGTCAACGGCACCGAGCCCCTCGGGCGCGGGGCCAGCGACCCGAACGCGTCCAAGACCATGTCTGTCGAGGACGCACGGCGGCTCATCACGCAGGTCGGCCTCAACTTCAGGACGTTCTACGCGTGGGGTCGGCCGATCAAGGTCGACCTGTCCGGCGACACATTCGAGCCCGGGGCCTACGACCGCGACTCCCGATCCCGGCCGAGCAGCTGGTTCGGGACCTTCGCGGGTAGACCGGCTTCACTTCCAGGTTCCCCGGGTGCACGTCGCACCCGGGGAACCCTCTTTTCATCGGGGCGGTCGGTCCTGCCACGAGGGGCCGTGCTGCCGGAACGGTCCCGGGCCGGGGCGCAGCGCGGTCAGCGGGAGCCACTCGGCCGCGCCGCCTGCCATCAGCGGGTGCCGTCGTAGACCAGCACCCACGGGCCCCGGCAGGCCGGGTCGCTGGCCCAGTCCAGGACGGTGAGCATGCCGGTGCCGTTGATCCGGGCCGTAATGGCTCGGGCCTGGATGCGTGACGCGTCCCGTGATAGGGACCGAGTATGGCGCTGCCTCGCCCGTTCAACACCGAGATCTATGTCAGGCCGGAGATTGCCGGACTGGAAATCACACGGCTGGCCGCTCGCCTGCCCGATTGGGCGGGACGGCAAGCCACTGAGCCGGCCGACCGGCCTGCCGCCGAGGCGGCGGTCCGCGGGTTGTACGAACTGGTCGGCGCGCCGCAGCCTCAGCTGGTGTGGATCGACTCGCCCCGCGGGGATCCCGATTGGAACTGGAGTGAGTTCGGCACGCCGAAGCCCCAGGCGATCGCGGCCGCCCACGGTGTGCCGGAACCGGGCGAGTTCCTGCTGACCCTGCTCAGCGGTCGTCAGGGCAAGAGGGGCAGATGGTTTGCCCGTAAACGACGCCGGGAGGTCTGGAATCGCAGGCTGGCGCTGTGGAGAGAACTCATCGAGTCCTGCGGCGGCTGGTGGCCCTTCGAGAAGATCTGCCTGGTGTGCGAGCGTCCCGCCCAGATCCGTCTCGCCACCGCGCCAAGGCCCGGGGAAGACCCCTTGGTGCTGCACTGTCGCACAGGTCCGGCACTACGCTACCGCGACGGTTTCTCCCTGCACGCGCTGCACGGAAGGGTCGTCCCCGAAGACGCCATCACCGGCGAGCGGACAGGGGCCAGTCGGCCGTCCGGCTTACCGGAGAACCTGGCGGAACTGATCGATGACAGCAGCGCCGAGACCATCGCCCGGCTCGTCGGCAAGGACCTGCATGGGGCCGACCTGCGGGGCGTCCGGTTCCCCGAGGGCACCGACCTCACAGGCGCCGACCTCAGTGGAGCCGATCTGCGCCATGCCGATCTCTCCTCGGCCGAACCGAGCCGGGCCCCGGGCGCGGGAGCCCAGTTCACCGGCGCCAAACTCGTCGGCGCGGATCTACGCGACGCCGACTTCGGCATCGTCGGCTGCTTCATCGACACCGACCTGACCGATGCCGACCTGACCGGTGTCTACCTCGGCGGCGCCCCCGAGGCCGGCGCCTCGTGCTTCAATGGCGCCAGGCTCGTGCGGACCAAGTTCATCGGCGCCCACCTGGTGGCAGCCGTTTTCACCGGCGCCGACCTCACCGGGACGGATTTCAGCGGCGCCCGCCTACACTACATTCCCGGATCGAGTGACCCGAGCTACGTATTCTTTCAGTTCGCTCAGTGCACCTGGGACTCCACGACGAGATGGCCGAACGCCGAGATGGCCGAGGCCGTCCGCCAGGTATCAGACCCCATCGACCAGGACACCTTTCGAGTACGCGAAAAGCCGCCCATTCCATCCGCGCGACAGGAACCCCACCCGCAACCACGTCCCCTTTCGGACGGCGACCCCTTCTTCGACTTCGGCCGCTAATTTGCAGTCGCGCACATCATGGCTGAATGACATCGCAGGGTGACGCACATGGCATTGGGTTATCCAGTGTCAGACTGCACGACGGTGACCCCGTCGCCCAACATCAGCAGATGGCGGCCCAACCATGCACATGCCTGGGCGAGCCAGATTGACGATAATATTTCAACTCTTGGTATTTACGATGCAATAGAATGGCAGACCGCAGAATATCGTAACAGCATGAATGAGGAGCATGCTACGGCGGGCAAGCGACGCAATCCGGTTCTGACCTGGCTGGTCTGGCCACTCATCACCCTTGGGATCTATTACTTCGTGTGGTGGTACAAGATCAACCGAGAGGCGCGCGACTCGGGTGTGGAGGTGAACCCTGGCCTCGCCCTGCTGGCCGTCCTCGTCGGGTGGATCATCATCGTGCCGCCCTACGTCTCTATCTTCCGGACGGGCGAGCGGATCGCGCGGATGCAGGACTCGGCCTACCGACGGCCCTCCTGTAACGGCTGGATCGGGCTGATCCTGTCGTTCTTCTTCGGCCTCCACGCGCTCTACTACCAGATCGAATTGAACCGGGTCTGGGACTACCGGGCCCAAGCGCCCATCCCCTAAGCAACCAGCGCTGACGAAGAGCATCGGACCAACGCGTCGACAAGGGCGCGCCACCGGTAGGCAAAGGCGGACCTGCCATCATCGGAGGATGAGCGACTGGGAGCGGTTTCTCCAGGAGGTTTCATGGTTCCTCCAACCCGGAGAGAGCGCCGTAGCGGGCGAGCCACAGCCGTGGACCCGCGGAACGGCCGAAGACCTGCCTGAACTGTCCGCACTGCTCGGCTCGACGACTCTCACCCCCGTCTCCGTCGGAGACAGTGCGTACGAGCTGCTGGCGTGGGGACCGCCGGACGGTCGACGGGGATGGCTCTGCAACCCTCCCGGGGATGCGGACGGCGGGTCGTTTCCGGAGACGCACAAGAACTTCTGGAAGCTCTGCGGCGGAATCGTCGAGAGGTTCGGCGAACCCAGCACCTGGTGGTGCAACCAGAACCAGGTGCTCACGGCTCAGGCGACGTGTGTACGAGTCTCGGAGGTCCTGGCCGACTACGCCTGGCTCTGGGAAGGCGACGGCCTGGAGGTTTCCATCAACCCGGAGGAGTACTACGCCGTCGCCGTAGAGGCGAACGGAAATCTCACGCTGGCGCATCGGGACGACGGTCGACTCCTTCTCTTCGCACCGGACCACGCGTTCGAAGATGTCACACCACTGGACGGTTCCCCGCCGTACTCACTACTCACGATCGATCGTGTGCCCGACCTCGCGACCTGGGTAGAGGTATGCGCTGCGGCTTGGCGACATCAGTAGGCCGACCAATGCAGGACCCCCGTCAGCGACCCACGTCGCCATGCGAATCTGCCGACGGAGTAGGCAAGTTGTGGCCCGCGATCCGGCGCGGGTGTTCACCGGGCGACGAGGAGTGCGAAGACGATATTGCCGACCGGGGCGGGATCGGGTGTGGCGTCGGGCGGCTACAGCGATCATCTGTGTCGGCAGGTCCGCCCTGCGAGGCCCGCGCCAGGTACCTCGATGCCGAGCAGGGTGCGTGTGGGCCTGATGGTGGCGGCTACTTCACGGCCGCTTGGGCCTGGCTCCAGGCGGCGGCGACGGTGCGCTTGTGCGCGCCCAGCCCTTCTTCGGTCCCCATGAACGCCATGGCCATCACCAACTGGCCGGAACGGACGTTGATCCAGGTGGTGTACGCAGACATGCCCGCGTCGGGGAATGTCATCGTGAGTCGGTTGCCGGTCAGTTCGGCATCGGGAATGGCGGGCAACTGGGACTTGCTCAGGGGTTTCGTGGTGACGATCATTGTTCGGCCTTGCACCTCGGTGGTCGCCTCGCGCCCGCAGATGGCAGGGATCGTCAGACGTAGGCGAGCCATGTCCGTGTCCTCCGGGACCCAGATGAGCGTCTCGCCGACCCCGTCCGGCCCGGACTGGTAGATGACCTGGGCCGAGGGGGCGTCATCGACCGTCGCGGGCCATTGTGCCGGGCCGCCCTCCCCGTGCTGGCATCGCGCGGGCACTCCGGGCATGCCTCTGGACGGAGAGTCGTCGTCGCGCAAGTCTCCGTACCTCCCACTGGCTGGGCCGGACAGGACCTGCTGACCAGACTTCTTGGTGATGAGAGCAGCCTGAAGTCGCGAAGGTTCAACGGTTTTGCTGGACGAAGCCGGCAAGGGGCTGGGCGCGGCTGCCGGGAAACCGCTGCGCCCGTTCGAACTCGGCTTCTGGCCGCCGTCGCCTCCGCACCCGGCCACACTGGCGTACACCACGGTCGCGCAGGCGACAAAGCGCCAGGGAAGCCACATAGCGGGGGATCCTAATGCCTCGACTGACGCGCCGAGAGATCATTTAGGTGGCCGTCCAGCGGCCATGGCCCACCCGGACCGCTTGCACGAGGTCGTCGCGGCGCACGTCCCTGAGCAGGGCGACCAAAGCCTGGTCAGGTACCGACCTTTGAGCGGCGACGATCGCCTTTGGGCGGCTGCCGGCGCGGGGCCGGACTTCTAGGTTCAAGATCATGGATGTGGATGCCCCCGGCCCGCCTCCGCTGCCGCGCCGGATGGCGCTGGTGGTGGCGCTGGTGCTGCTGTCAGCGGTCTGCGCCGAGTACCTCATCGGCTACGACCAGATCATCGGGCGTCCGCTGGAGTTGCTCGGCGGGCTGCTCATCCTCGCGCCGCTCTACGGGACCGTCGCGGTACTGATCCGCGAGGCCGCCCGCCGCACCGGCCGGGGCTGGCCGACGATGGTGCTGCTGGCTGCGGCGTTCGGGCTCGTCCAGGCGGGGCTGATCGACCAGAGCCTGTTCAATCCCGACTTCGTGGACGAGCCGTCCTGGGACCGCGAGCGGCTCCCGACCCACATCCCGGAACTGGGCCTCAGCGCCAAGTACCTGCTGGGCTTCGTCGCGGGCCACGTGATCTGGAGTTTCGGCGCCCCCATCGCGGTCGTCGAGGCGTGCGCGCCGCGCTACGCGGGACGTCCATGGCTCGGACGGACCGGCATCACGACGATGCTCGTGCTGTACGGGCTGGGCGCGGCGATCATCTTCAGGGAGCACACCAGGGACTTCATGGCGAGCCCGGCGCAACTGGGCACCACCGCGGCGATCGCCGTACTGCTGGGCATCGCCGCGTTCGTCCTTCTCCGCCGGTCCGCGCCCGTACCGGGCCGGGTTCCACCGCCGTGGCTGGTGGGATGCGGCGCCGTGGTGCTGTGGGGCACCAACCAGTTGGCACCGGCGTCCTGGGCGGGGGTGGCGCTGGCAGCGCTCGCCCTCGCTGTCGCGGCCGGATGCCTGATTCGGTATTCCGGTCGCCGCGGCTGGAACCATCGGCACGTCCTGGCGGCCGGCGGGGCCGCGCTCGTGGTCAACTCGGCGCTGGCCTTTGTGGTCGAGCCGCTCGGTGAGACGTCGTATCCGGCCAAGTACGCCGTCAACAGCGCGCTTCTGGTGGGCGTGCTGCTCCTCGTGAACCGCATCGACCATTATCTGCGCCGTTCCAAGGGGACCGTCGCGCCGCCTGGAAGGTCCTGAACATGCGATCGCATCCGGCTGCTTCCACCACGCTGGCCCGGTCGACGTGGGCTCAGGGGGCGCTGTACGCGGCGGCGGCAGTGCTGCTGGCAGGTGTCGCCTGGCTGCTCGATCCGCTGGCGAACTGGCTGGTGGGCCTGCGTTGGGCACCGATGCGGGGCCCCGCCCGACTGCTGGTCTCCATCCCCGAACCGTGGCTCACCGTCGGCCTGGTCGCCCTGGGGGCGCTCGCGGGAACGGCGCTGATCTTCTTCGACTCCCTGGAGAAGACCTCGGTCACCGTGTCCGCCGAGCGGGTGATCCTGAAGCGGACCGGTCACGTCCAGGAGATCGCCCGCGAACAGGTCGGCCACGTCTTCCGGGAGAAGGACCGGCTGGTGCTGCTCGGCCCCAAGGGCGAGGAGATCGCCCGGGAGAAGTGCGACTTCAACGCCCGGCGCCTGGCCGCGGCCTTCACCGAAAACGGCTACGCCTGGGTGACCGATGATCCGTACGAGGACGAGTTCCGGATCTGGGTTCCCAAGACCCCGGAACTGCCCGAACTGGCGAACGCACTGCTCGCGGCCCGCGCGGAGGCCATGAAGTCCTCGGATTCCGGCGCCTCCGTCAAGGAACTGCGCCGCGAGCTGGCACGGATCGGCATCGTCATACGCGACAAGGGCCGGCAACAGTACTGGCGCGGCCCCGGCCGGCGATGACGTTATGGCACTCGCGGTCGGCGCCCGCTCATTCCTTCTCTGCGCGCTCCTTGTCGTCCCCCTGCCGACGGAGTGCTCGCTCGGCGATTCGGTCGGAGAGTTTGCCCTTCGCCGACTTGGCCAGATCGAGGGTCTCGTTGCCGAGGCGCTTGGCGGTGTCGACGCGGTCTGCTCCTGTCTCGAGCGCCTTGTCCCTCACCTCCTTGGCCGCGTCCGCCCATCGTCTTGCCTCTGACGACTGCCGAGCGCTCTCGATTCCGAGCCGCTCGTGGAATTCGACGATGGCGGTCGAGACCTGATTGCTGGACTGCACTACGGCCGGGGCCTTCGCTGGATGCATGAGGACCTTGGTGTTGGCCGTGCCGACAGCCGCTTCCATGCGGGCCATCAGGCGCTCGGTGCTCTCCGCGATGAGTTCTAGTCTGTGCTGCCGGGCAGCCTTCAGTCCGAGGCGATGCCCGTCCAACTCCTCCGGAGACACGTCCAGCACCCGGTCGAGTTCGAGTACGGCGATCGCATCCTGCAGTTGGAAGCATCGCGCTAGAACGGCGAGCCACTCCTTGCCCTTGGACTCCGCCTCCCTGGCCGCCTTGGCGAGATCACCGACCTTGGTTCCGCGTTCCAGCTTCTCCGTTGCCGCATCGAGTTGACGCAGCGCGTACGCCTGGGTCTCCGCGATCGTCGTCGGCGCGGTCTGCACCTTCGACCACGTGACCTCGTCGACGCGGCCCCTCTTCTCTCGAATGGTCATGGACTCCTCGATGACGAGGCCCACTCCGATCATCCTGGCCAGCACGGCGTCCCTCTGAGCGCGGAGCACGTCGTCGACCTTCTCGTCGATCGCGGCGAGGTAGTCGGTGATCTCGTCCATGGTCTGCTGCATCGCGACCTGCGCCATGATCCCCGCGGCACCGGCCAGGATCGCCGGATTGCTCAGAAGCGATCCGGGTCCCTTCACGAACTCGACGAACCCCTTGATCTGGCCCTTGTTCCCCTTAAGCACGCCTGTGCTGAGACCTGATTTCTTGCTCTCCCTCAGCCCGTACTTATTGATCGCCTGTGCGGACTCCCTGGTCAGCTTCACCCAGCGACCCGAGTTGGCGGCGATCTCCGAGCCCGCCTGGGCGACCGCGGCGCCGGTGTTGAGGGCGGATCCCAGCCGTCGCAGTCGAAGTTCCTTCGACGGCAGTCCCTCAGAGGCGAGGAACTGTTCGACAGTCGTCGGATCCCCGATGACCGCCAGCCCATCGCCGTCACTGATCAGCTGAATCTCGTCATCCATCGTCGGCTCCTGACGTGCGGGGAGGTGAAATCTTCAGGCGCCGCGACTGCGTCGCCACACGCACAACCGAGCTCATGCCGTACCGGCGGCCAGCCCCGAAAGGGACTGTACAGAGCATGGTGGCGGATGGTGGGCGGCTGGCCTGTTGCGGCACATTGCTGCGGGCCGCCCGCCGTTTCTCAACTGTCCGAGCAAGCGGGCCCCTCGGCTACTTCAGGAGTCACTCGCCGGTCTGGAGACCGAATCCGCTGTCGAGAACGAACCGGAACTTGGCGATCTTGGCCTTCTTGAGGGCATTGACAGCCCTGACGACGAGCGCACCCGCGAAACATCGACCTGTTCGCCCCTCCCCTTCCCCCGCCTCCGCGCCGCATAGCCTGCCGTTCGCGGGCGGGAGGTCGTTCCGCCGGTAGTCGTCAGGGGGAGTCCAGGACTGCGAAGACGATCTTGCCGACGTCGCCGGCCAGGGCTCGGATGCCCCAGCAGCGGGCATACTGGTCGACGATGAACAGGCCCCGGCCCGTCTCGCTGCCCGTGTCCGCCTTCAGCATGTGCGGCAGATCGTTGGTGGCGTCCTGGACCTCCAACCACAGCGCGCCGTCCTCGGTGCGGTCCAGCCGCAAGGTCACGTCGCCGTCCTTCTCGGACGCGTAGCGGAGAGCGTTGGTGACGAGCTCGCTGGCGACCAGGCATGGGACGAAGTCGTCCATGCCCCACCGGCCGGTGACCAGCCGCACGAACCGCCGCACCTCCGCCACGACCGCCAGGTCCTGCTTCACCACCATCTCGTTCGCGCTGCACGCCGCCTCGCCCATGACCTCTCCTCACTGTGCGTGGTGAACACCACACATTCAGCCACTTTCGGAGCTAGGTTTGGCATGCCGCTGAAAAGAGGATCTCGCCAGCAAGCGCACAGGCATAGGTGCAAGTTACCGATGGAGGTAAGTGATCATGCCGGTACGGCGTCAGCACCCCAGCGAATCCCCCGCGCTCGTGGCCTTTGGACGCCAGATGCGCCGGTTACGAGAAGCCAAAGACGTCCTGCAAGAGACGATTGCTCACCTGACGAGAGTCAGCGCAGCGCAGGTCAGCCGGATCGAGAATGGCAAGAAGCGCGCCACCCGCTCCTTTGTGGAAACCGTCGACACCTACCTGGAAGCGGACGGGTCGCTTCTCAGCCTGTGGGAGGACCTGAACCGGGACGGTCACCCGGTACCGATCTGGTTCGACTGGCCCCAGACCGAGTCGGACGCCGCAGAACTCGTCACCTGGGAGCACACGATCGTCCCCGGGCTTCTCCAGACTCCGGCCTACGCCCGCGGCTTCCTCAACTCGGACGAAGCCGTGGAGGCGCGCATGGCACGTCAGGCCATCCTCACCCGTGCGGACGCTCCTCCTGCGGTGCTTGTCGCGCTTTTGAGCGAACACGTCCTCGACTACCTGGTGACCTCGCCCGAGGTGATGCGCGAGCAGATAGAGCATCTGATCGCTCTCAGCGAGCTTCCCAACGTCACCATCCAGGTCGTTCGTAACAACGGGCGTCCGGCAGGCACGGGTGGCGCTTTCGTGGTGGCTACCATGGAGGACCGGAGCGAGGTCGCCTATATGGAGACGACGGTGCGAGGCATCACGACCGACAACCCCTCCGATCTAGCCAAACTTTCCGAATCGCTCAGAGAGTTGCGTGCGAGAGCGCTCCCCGAAGACATGTCCCGGGACAAGCTGAAAGAGGCGCTGGAAAAATGGACCTGACCAACCTCGACTGGCGCAAGGCGAGCCGCAGCGGCGAGAACGGCGGCAACTGCGTCGAACTGGCACGGCTCACATGGTGCAGGAGCAGCTACAGCGGTTCTAATGGCGGCAACTGCGTCGAGGTGGCGGTGCGGGACAGCAAGGACCCTGACGGGCCCGTCCTCCTGCTGACCCGCGCGGCCCTGCGTACCGCCGTCCAGTCCGCTGCCGACACTCACTGACCCTCCGGCACCGACCATCCCACCGGGGCCCGATCGATTGAGTCCGTGGTGGCCGTCCCGCCCCCCGGGTGCAGACGGCTCTCCTCCACATCTCCCGCGTGATCCGCACCCGGCACCGGCCCTAACGGTGGCAGACGGTCTCCAAAGTGACGCCGTCGTGACCTTCCCAGAAGGTGGCGTAGTAGGTGGGGCCGTACTGCGGGAACTCCTGGGGCTCATAGAGCACGTTCGCGCCCCGCTTGACCGCCCACTCATGCAGACGGTCGACCTCCTCTCGAGTCTTCACCATGAAAGCGAGGTGCTGGAGACCCGGACGGTGGCGCGAGTAGTCGCCGTCTTCCAATGCCGGATAGAAGAACAGATACGTGCCTGGCTTGCCGCCCGCCGGACGGTACGAGAACTCCTCCTCGGTGGCGAAGAAGGTTTCGAAGCCGACCAGGGGCATTAACTCGTCGTAGTACGCCTTGGCTTGGCCAAGGTCGCGGACATTCACGCCAAGGTGGCCCAGGGGCATCTGTCGATCATAGACACAGCACCGGGCTCACCCCCCCACGATCACCGGTACCGCGTCATCTCGATGCCGGTGGACCGTGCTCAGGCCCAAGGGCGGCCCCTGACCGGCGTGGACGAACGGTGCCGTCGCTGAGCGCCAAGGGCCTCACGCACGGAGAAATCTCGGCGCACCTGGCCGAGGGGCTACGCCCCTTGACCACCAGACCCACCGCCTAACTGAACGGCTTTGCGACGGGCGTGTTTCGAAGTAGGTGGAGCCATTCGTTGATGGCGGTGATCTCAAGGACGGCCTGGTAGCGGACGAGAGCTTGTCGTAGCGGGTGCCACACGTTTCGCCGAGTAGCGGCGTCGGAGAGGATTGGGGGAGGAGAGGCGTAGCACCCGGGAGGGAACGATGCTGTTCAGGCGGGAGGTCCTTGAGGGGATCGCGGGTGGGCGGATCGACCGGGTGTTCCGGGTGTGGGCCGAGCCTCGGGTCCGCGCGGGGAGCACGCAGCGCACCTGGGCGGGGATCATCGTCATCGACTCGGTCACGGCCGTCACCCCAGAGGAGATCACCGAGGAGGACGCCCTGCGTTCGGGCTTCGATGATCGCGCGGCCCTGCTCACCGCCCTGTCCAAGAGCACCAAGGAGGGCGGCTACCACCGCGTCATGCTCCGTCTGGGCGGCCCCGACCCCCGATCGGAACTTGCCGGGAACGCCGACCTGACCGATCAAGAACTGGCCGACCTCAAAACCGCCCTGGACACCATCGACACCCGCAGCCGCCGCGCCCCCTGGACGCGCGAAGTCCTCCGCGTCATCGAGGAACACCCCGGCCTGCGCGCCCTGGACCTGGCCGAACACCTGGACCGCGACAAACTCCCTTTCAAGGCCGACGTCCGCCGCCTCAAAGCCCTCGGCCTCACCGAAAGCCTGGAGACCGGTTACCGCCTCTCCCCACGCGGCAAGGCCCTCATGGCCTACCTACGGTCCCTCCCCGAATGACCTAACCCGGTTCTGCCTCAGCCCTGGCAGGTACCGGGACGTCCGCAGAACTGAGCTAAGAATCTCTCCGTGGTCAGCCAGGACATGACGTCCGGAGCCTCCCGGCATTCGTCATCAACGCAAGCGGGTCCCGGGAGCGTGCTCTCACCGACGCCGACGGTGGCAGGTGGACTACGAGGCGGGCAATGGTCTCGGAGAGTGTCGTCCCGGATCGTCTGGTCCAGACCCCGGAGGCTTCGGTCGAGATGAAGAGCGCGTTCAGGAAAGCCTCCCCACCTTGGCCTTGGGCGTGAAGGCGGATGCAGGGGCGTGCCGATGGTGGCGCGCGCGGGGTGGTTCGGCAGTAGGGGGCCGTGGTAACGATGGCGAGCATGAGCGAGACGCCCATTCCATACGTTCGCAACCACGACGGCCCCACGCGGGTCCTGCAGCTCCACACGCGCCGCGGGGTGATTGCCAAGGCCGGCGTCACCGTCGGCATCGATGGTGCCCACTACCACCAGCGTTGGGGGAGGGCGGCTTTCGAGATCCCAGCGGACAAGCCAGTGCACGTTGCTGTATCGCAGGGAAACGGTCAGATCGGCGTCGCCGCCACGGTTCTCACCCCTGAGCAGCCGTCTGAGCTGGAGTACCGGGGCCCTGCGGCCCTGTACCTCGCGGGCACCATCGGAGCTCCCGGCACTGTGAAGCAGCGGGGCTGCCTGCTCCAACTCGCCATCTTCGCTCTTGCTCCCGTTATGGTGCTGGCGCTCGTGATCGTGATCGGCGTTCTGTCCCGATGACCGCCGACCCGGCTCTGATGCCGTGCCCGCCGGAGGTTCGATGGCGACGCCCCGGGCGCACCAGCCCGCGTAATCCGCCTAGTAGGGCGGGCTTGGAGAATGTGGGAAGCATGATCGGCACGACGAAGACGCGGCGCCCGGCTGCCTCCGGCGGTGAACTGGGCGGGCTCGACCTGCCGCCGAGCCCGCCACTCCCGGGTCACCTCGTCAGCGCTGCAGGGTCAGCAGGCCCGGCCGGTAGGGCAGGAGGCCGTAGTCGCCGCCGGAGTTGGGGCTGCGCCCCTGGTAGAGCAGCTGCAGATTGCAGGGATCGACGGTGAAGGTCTGATCGGCGCTGGTCCGGATCAGTTCGCCGTGGCTGATGTCGTTGGTCCAGGTGGCGCCGCTGTTGGCCTTGCCGGCGAAGGGGTTGCCCTCGGACGCGGCCTGCGGTGTCCACGAGCCGTTCAGGCTGGTGGCCGTGAACGAGCGGAAGTAGCGCCCCTGCGAGCCGATCGCCTCGACGATCATGAGGTAGCGGCTCTGGCCCTGGACCTTGTAGACCTGGACGGCCTCGAACAGGTTGTTGGTCGAATCGCTCAAGACCACGGTCGAGGTCGCGCCGAAACTGCCCGGGAAGTTCCCGATCGGCATATTCGCCCGATAGATCTTGCCATTGTCACCGGCGAAGAAAAGGTACATGTTCGCGCTGTCGCCGATGAGCGTCTGGTCGATGGGCCCTGTTCCTGATCCGGATATGCTTCCGGAGAAGAGCACCTGTTGCGATGACCATCCATTCGGGTTGGCGGGGTCGCTCGACGTCCGGTAGGAGAATGCGGTTCCGCCCCACTGGTAGGCGAGCACCCAGATGTTCTTCGGCGCGAAGTAGAACAGCGTGGGCGCGACGGTGGCATTCGACATCGTGTTCTGGCCGGCCGAGGCCATCTCCGACCAGTTGGTGAACAGGCCGAAGTTCATCGAACCCCACCTCGTCCCCGTATCGTGCGTCGTCGCGTACACGAGGTGCCTGCCGTTGTAGGGGGCGACGGTGAAGTCCTTGAGCGAGACCCACCCCGACTTGGGCTGCGCCAGCGGGCCCGTTGACGACCAGCGGTAGGCCGACGGGAGATCGCACGCCGGAGTGGAGTCGCCGCCGACCGGGATGAGCTGCCACTGCTGGTTGTCGCCGCCCCAGTCGTCGTACTGGACGATGTTCGCGTTGTCGGCGGTGGAACCGCCCTGCACTTCGAGGGGCTTGCCGCTGTGGCGCGAGACCAGCCGAACGTAGCCGCCCGGGCTGTCGACCAGGCGCCACTGCTGGTTGGCGCCGTTCAGGTCGGCCCACTGGACGATCGAGCCGCCGTTGGCGGTGGAGAAGTTGGAGACGTCCAGCACCTTGCCGGAGTGGCGGGACCTGACGCGGTAGTAGCCGTCGCCGGAGTCGACGAACTGCCACTGCTGCTGGTTCTGATCGTTTCGCGTCCACTGGGTGATGCGGGCGCCGTCGTTCGTCGCCAGGTTGTAGACGTCCAGGGCCTTGCCGCTGTTGCGGTTGACCAGGACGTACCACGTGTTCACATCCACTGTCGCGGCGTGGGCGGGCTGTGGGTTCGTCACGCACATGAGCACCGAAAGCAGGAGCGATGCCAGCACCGCACCGGTCCTCAACATGACCTTCTTCCTTTCGTTCGGCGTGGATGTTAGCGCTAACAATTCCTGCCGGGGCGGACCTTCTCTCGATCGGGGGTCGGGGGGTGGCGGTGGCCGGAGTAAATAACAGTCAGAAAGGCATCGTCAAGGGCCTCGGAACTTCGAAAAGTTTCGAGCACAGCCAGCCGCAGATCGCGCATACGGCGCCATGAAAAGATTTGGAAACTATTGACGGGATCTGCGGGGGCTCACACACTGAGTCCGCGACGCCCCGGTGGTGTGTGCGTTCCCTTGATGGAGCGCGGCGTCCCTTACACGGCTGTGTTCCGTGCTTCCACCCTCGTTCATTCATGGAGGAGCAGACGTGCGTACGAACGCCATGCCCAGGTCCGGGATCCGCAGGCGGGCCCTTCTCGCAGGCGCCCTCGGGGTGCTCAGCGCGGCGGCCGCTCTGGTGGCGCCGCCCCCGGCCACGGCCGCGGAGAGCACGCTGGGCGCCGCGGCGGCGCAGAGCGGCCGCTACTTCGGCACCGCCATCGCCTCGGGCAGACTCAACGACTCGGCCTACACCACGATCGCGTCCCGCGAGTTCACCATGGTGACCGCCGAGAACGAGATGAAGATCGACGCCACCGAGCCCCAGCGGGGCCAGTTCAACTTCAGCTCCGGCGACCGCGTCTACAACTGGGCGGTCCAGAACGGCAAGCGGGTACGCGGCCACACCCTGGCCTGGCACTCCCAGCAACCCGGCTGGATGCAGAGCCTCGGCGGCAGCGGCCTGCGCCAGGCGATGATCGACCACATCAACGGCGTCATGGCCCACTACAAGGGCAAGATCGCCCAGTGGGACGTCGTGAACGAGGCCTTCGCCGACGACGGCTCGGGAGGCCGCCGCGACTCCAACCTGCAGCGCACCGGCAACGACTGGATCGAGGTCGCCTTCCGCACCGCGCGCGCCGCCGACCCCGCCGCCAAGCTCTGCTACAACGACTACAACATCGAGAACTGGACCTGGGCCAAGACCCAGGGCGTGTACGCCATGGTCCGCGACTTCAAGCAGCGCGGCGTGCCCATCGACTGCGTCGGCTTCCAGTCCCACTTCAACAGCGGCAGCCCCTACAACGGCAACTTCCGCACCACCCTGCAGAACTTCGCCGCTCTCGGTGTCGATGTGGCCATCACCGAACTGGACATCCAGGGCGCCTCGGCCACGACCTACGCCAACGTGACCAACGACTGCCTGGCCGTCTCGCGCTGCCTCGGGATCACCGTCTGGGGTGTGCGCGACACCGACTCGTGGCGCTCGGAGCAGACGCCCCTGCTGTTCGACGGCAACGGCAACAAGAAGGCCGCCTACACCTCGGTCCTCAACGCCCTCAACGGCACCTCGTCGCCTCCCACCGGCTCCGGAAAGACGATCAAGGGCGTCGGTTCGGGCCGCTGCCTGGACGTGCCCAACGCGAGCACCGCCGACGGCACCCAGCTCCAGCTGTGGGACTGCCACAGCGGAACCAACCAGCAG
Organism: Actinomadura coerulea; assembly: GCF_014208105.1. Taxonomy (NCBI): domain Bacteria; kingdom Bacillati; phylum Actinomycetota; class Actinomycetes; order Streptosporangiales; family Thermomonosporaceae; genus Actinomadura; species Actinomadura coerulea. The sequence continues at coordinate 6,235,040 of NZ_JACHMQ010000001.1, read as the reverse complement.
TGGACCTCGACCGACGCGGGTGAGCTCAGGGTCTACGGCGACAAGTGCCTGGACGCCGCCGGCACCGGCAACGGCGCCAAGGTCCAGATCTACAGCTGCTGGGGCGGCGACAACCAGAAGTGGCGCCTGAACTCCGACGGATCCATCGTCGGCGTCCAGTCCGGCCTCTGCCTGGACGCCGCCGGCTCCGCCAACGGCACGCCGATCCAGCTCTACTCCTGCTGGAACGGAAGCAACCAACTCTGGAGCCGCGCCTGATCTGCCGTAAGGGAACGGGGCGACGGTTCTTCGCACAGTTCCAGTGACACGCCCGCACGACGGAGTGGAGTCGGGCATGCCCTGGCTCCACTCCGTCGTCCATGGCTACTCCGCTTCGAAGGCGCTGTGGTGGGCTCGTGCGATGGGCATGTACGTCGGGGCCGCGTCAGTGGTCAGGAACGCCAGGACCATGGCGCGCACCGCTTCGGCGTGCTCCATCAGCAGCAGGTGGCTGGCGTTGGGCAGCACGGCCAGTTCGGCGGTGGGCAGCGCGCGGTAGAGCGCCACCGTGTGGTCGAGCGTGACCAGATCGTCGTCGCCGGCCAGGACAAGGGTCCTGGCGGTCACCGCGCGCAGGTCGGCCGGGTCCGGTTCCGGCTCGGTCGCGGCCGCGTGCGCGATCTTGCCGAGGACGACCGGGAAGTGGTCGCGGCCGTCGGGTGACACCTCGGCGTAGGCGTCGACGAGCTCGGCGGGCATCTCGCCGTCCGCCGAGGGCTTGAAGATCAGTCCGTCCAGGTCGTAGGCCGTGCTGATGAGGACGAGGCGCTCGACCAGGTCAGGGCGGCGCATCGCCACCCGCAGCGCCACCGTCCCGCCGGCGCTGTAGCCCACCAGCCGGGCGGGGCCGCCGACCACCTCCTCCAGGAACGCGATCGTGTCCCGCGCCATGAGCTCCATGGTGATCGGGCCGGGGGCGTCCGGCGTGCGGCCGTGGCCGCGGCGGTCGGGCAGGTAGAGCTCGAACGTGTCGGCGAGCCCGTCGAGGTTGCCGGTGAAGCAGCGGCTGTCGGTCAGCCCGCCGTGCAGGAGCACCACGGGGTCGCCCTTGCCGCGCTGGTCATGCCACATGGGAACGGTGTCGGTCATGCACTACATACGGGACGGCGGCTCCGAAGTCATCGGCAGTCCGAACAACGCGAACAGGGACGGTTCCAGGTAGGTCGTCGTACTGGCGATCAGTCCGTCGCGGGAGTCGAGGATGAGCAGGCCGAAGGCTTTCCCGTCCCGGTACTGCGCGAACGCGGGCGATCCGTTGGCCGCTGTGCGGACCAGCCGGTCATCGGCACAAGCACCGGCCGCGCCCAGCAGGGCGGCCCGGATCGCCTCCCGGCCGCTGAGCCACCAGGCGAACGGCGGCATCGACATGGTGGCGTCCTGGTGGAGCAGCGACACCAGGCCGTCGACGTCGTAGGCGGTGAACGCGTTGACGTACCGGGCGAGCAGGTCCTCGTCGACCTCGCCGCTCCCGGCCGGGGTGGGACGTGCGGACATGGTGGCGCGTGCTCGCTGCAGGGCGCTGTTGACCGCGGCAGGGCTGCTGTCGAGGAGCCCGGCCACCTCCTCCGCCGACCAGCAGAGCACCTCACGCAGGATGAGCACGGCCCGCTGGCGCGGCGGCAGAGCCTGCAAGGCGGCGACGAACGCCAGCCTGATCGTTTCGCGACTGGCCGCCAGCTCGGCCGGGTCGCCGTCGGCGGGCAGCACGAGCCGGTCGGGGACCGGTCGCACGAAGGCGGCGGCCTCCAACGGCGCGCCGAGGGAAGCGCCGGCGGGTGAGGACGGGCCGAGATCCATCGCGAGCGCGCGCCGCTGGACGCCGCGGGTCATGTCGAGGCAGACGTTGGTGGCGATCCTGTGCAGCCAGGTGCGCAGACCGGCTCTGCGCTCGTCGAAGCGATCGGCGCTCTTCCAGGCGCGGAAGAGGGTCTCCTGAACGGCGTCCTCTGCCTCGGCGGCGCAGGCGAGCATGCGGTAGCAGTAGCCGGTCAGGTCGACCCGATGCGCTTCCAGACGGTCCTCGAAGGCCACGCTTCCACAGTATTCAGTGACCTGACCCCGACGTTCGCCGGCGGCGGCGTCCCGGCGCGCGGCCCGCGCCCGAGCAGTGGCACTGGTCGTGCGTCATGGTGCTGGGCCTAGGCGATGACCGCGAGGAGGGCTGTGATGGCCTTCGTGAGTTCCGCGTCTCCGGTCATCTTCGATCGCTGACGGGCCTCGTCCTCGGTGATGCCTCTGGTCGCCAGGCGCCAGAAGGTGTCCTGGTCCATCGAGACGTGCGCGGTCGGCTCCCCGACGGGTGGGGCCATCTGCCATCGTGCGTCCTGGCGGACCACGCCCCAACGGCCGCCTGCCGGGCCGAGTACCTCCAGGTGAGCGGTGTGGCCTTCGGGGCGATCGTGCTCTCGCAGCGCGTGCGGCAGGCCGCGCGCGAAGACGTCCAGCACCGGGCCCATGAGATCGGGTTCATCGGCGCCCGGAGCGGAGACGGCGTCGCGCACCTGCTGCTGGTGCACCCAGAACTCGGTGTACTCGCGGCCGATGTCCAGCCAGGCGGGGCTGTCGACGTCGGTGGCGGCCCAGAAGACGTTCAGGTCGGCGGCGTCCTGGAGGTCCCGCGCCGCCCATACGGCGTCGAGTCGCGGCCCCAGGTGATCCATCAGTTCGATCATCAGTTGCGGGCTGAGCCGGCGGGCCGCCCGGACGAACTCCTCGTTGGTGCGTGCCAGATATGCAGGAAGCGTCTCGTCCTCGGCGAATATCGCGCCGCCGTACCCGTCGCGGCTGCCCGACAAGCGCCGCATGTAGTCATTGAGCACATGAGCGACGACGTCGTGCACGTCCCAGCCCGGGCACACCGTAGGCACGGCCCACTCGGCGGGGCTCAGGGCGCGAAGCAGGTCGAGCATGGCCCGACGCTCGCGCGGGAAAAGCGGACGAACGTCGACGGTCGGACCGAAGATAATCATTGCGTGACCCTACCGACTGTCGTCCCGTCCTTCCTGCCATGAGCGACCGACATCGACGCCGGCCCGTTCGAGGATCGCGGCGGGCATTGCCGCAGCGTGCCGGCAACGCTCCGGCCCGGCGACGGATTCGGCCGGGGCGCGTCCGCGCCGACCGCGGCTACTGTTGCCGACTGACGGGTGATGACGCGACGTACGACCGGCCGCCGGCGCCCTTTGCCGGAAACGGCCAACGGCGCACAATGGGTCCGGGACACGCGAGAGGATCGGACAATGGCTCGACGGTGGCGAGACGACCCGACGGTGCGGGCGCGGTAGGCGCCGCCGCCGCCCGGCACGGTCGCCGGGGACGCGAGCGAACACGTCATCATGAGCACCCGATCGCGGCCCGAGACCCCGCCCGGCGGCCGTGCGGCAAGGCCCCGTCGAGCGCCGGAGGACAACGCGGACCGGTTGCGCGGTGGGGACCCTGGCCGCGTGAGATGGTAGCGATCACAGGAGCCGGGCAGGGAGCAGAGACGACATGATGCACAGCGTGAAGGCGGCCGTGATTCTGGCCGCGAAAGACGACCCGAACACCCAGCAGCTGGCCGACTGGCTGCGCAATATCTTCGGGCCGCTGTTCCTGGTCATCATCGGGATCGTGGCCCTGTTCTTCCTGTTCACCCGGGAGATCACGCGGTTCATTCAGTTCATCGTGCTCAGCATCGTGATCGCGGTCGTCTTCTACTACCCCGGGATCATCACGTCGGTGGCCAAGGGAATCGTGCAGGCACTCGGCGTCGAGGACACCGGCTGAGCCCGCGCGTCCACCCGGCCCGCGGCGGTCGGAACGTCCTGCTTGTCTCGCCGCCCGGTCGCGGGGCTCAGCCAGGTGGCCGGCACCCCACTCAGCCGGTCACCGGTTGGGAGTCCTGGTCGCGCTGGGCGGCGGGCAGGGCGTCCGGGGCGGCTTCGGTGGTGAGGAAGCCGCCGGACTGGTGGTGCCAGAGACGGGCGTAAGCGCCCTCAGACTGGAGGAGTTCCCCGTGGGAACCCTCTTCGAGGACCCTGCCGCGGTCGAGGACCACCAGGCGGTCCATGCGGACGACCGTGCTCAGACGGTGCGCGACGACCAGTGCGGTGCGGTCGCGCATCAGGTGCCACAGTGCCTCCTGGATGAGCAGTTCGCTTTCGGAGTCCAGCGCGCTGGTCGCCTCGTCGAGGAGGAGGATCGGGGCGTCCCGCAGGATGGCGCGGGCGAGGGCGATGCGCTGCCGCTGGCCGCCGGAGAGCTTGACGCCTCGCTCGCCGACCAGCGTTCCGAACCCGTCCGGGAGGGTCTCGACGAACTCGGTGACGTGCGCCGCCCGCGCGGCTCGGAGGATCTCGGCCTCGGTGGCGCCCGGCCGGGCGAAGGCGATGTTGTCGTGCACCGACCGGTGGAACATCGCGGGCTCCTGGGGGACGTACGCGATCATGCTGCGCAGATCGCTCTGGCGCAGCCGCGCGATGTCCTGGCCGCCGACGAGGATCCGTCCGCCGTCGACGTCCATGAGGCGCAGCAGCAGCCGGGAGAGGGTGGTCTTGCCGCCTCCGGACCGTCCCACCAGGCCGATCTTGGCGCCGCTGGGGATCTCCAGATCGAGTCCCTCGAACAGGGGCGGGCCGCCGCCGTGGGCGAAGAGCACCCGCTCGAAGCGGACCGAGGCGTCGGCCGGACGCAACGGCCGCGGGTCGGGCGGATCCACGACGGTCGGCGGCGCCAGGAGCAGCTCGGTGAACTGGGCGCTCTCGGTGAGCGTGCTCTCCATCCGCCGGTAGATCTGGTTGAACTCGAACATGATCCGTGTCGCGTTGGTGTAGTAGGAGAACGTCACCACGATCGCCTCCACACCGAGCCCGCCCCGAAGCGCCACCGCGACGAGCAGCCCCAGGGCGCTGGTCAGGATCGACATCGGAGCGACGATCGTGTCGACCCGCAGGTTGGCGTAGTCCCAGGAGCGCAGTGCCAGGCGGTTCTGCTCGGCGACCCGGCCGCGGAACTCGGCGGCCTCCCGCTCCTCGGCGGCGAACGCGCGGACCGTCTCCATGTTGGTCAGCACGTCGGCGATGTGGCCCGAGACCCTCACCTTCGCCGCCTCGCGCCTGTCCACCAGCGCCTGCCTGCGGCGGATGAACGGGACGACGAGGAAGGCGGTGAAGACGATCAGGCCCAGGAGGACGACGACCAGGAGCGGGTGGTACCGCCAAAGGATCACCGAGGCGAAGGACAGCGGGATCAGGTTGGCCACGACCGAGAAAGTGAGGGTGTCGGCGAAACTTTCGAAACCGCCGCAGAAGCTCAGTATCCGTTTGGTCAGCGAACCGGCGAAGTTGTCATGAAAAAACGCGGCGTCTTTGGCGAGCAACTCGTCCATGCCGGTGTTGGCGAGCCATTCGATACCCCGGCTGTTCGTCCGGTTGAGGAAGTGCAGGCCCACTCGCCACAGCGCCTCGCCCGCCGCCATCAGGCCGGCGAATCCCAGAACGTAGGGCAGGAGGGCGGCGAGATCGCTTTCCCCGCCTTCGGCCAGGTGTCCCACCAGGGCGGCCACCATCAGCGGCGTCAGGTAGAACAGACAGGTATTTCCGAGCGCCGGCAGAATCGTCGCCGGAAGCGAGATGCGCCACTGGCGGCGCAGCACGCCGCAGTAAAAGCGCAGGGCCAGCATGACCGCTCGTTGCCGGGCCGACCTGCCGTCCCTTGAGCCGCCTCGTGCTTTTGACACAGCCACCCGCCCTCCACGCCGCCGCGCTCCCATGCTGCCCCAGACGGTCCGGGCGGCGCGAACCATTTCGCGGGCGCTGAAACGATCACGCGATTTCGGAAACATCGGTGTCCGCGGGCGAACACCGATGAAGTTTCCATAAGGCCGGCTTCCGCCGACGTGGCCGCGCGGCGCCTGTCCCCCGTGCGAGCTACCCGCAGGTGTCCACCGCACGGTGAAGATCCGGCAGGGGGTGGATCCCTAGCGTTTCGGCGACGCCGCGGCACCACGGCCGCGGCACCCCCGAAGGAGTCAACATGCGACTGCTGAAGCAGCTCGTGGTCGTCGCCGTGGTCGCCGCCGCCGGCGGCGCGGGCGTCAACGGCGCGCAGTGGAACCCGGTCCTCACGCTCGTCCTCGGCGCCGCGGCGGCGCTGGTCAGCCTGTACACCTACCGCTGGGTGGTGCGGCGGACCGAGCGCCGTGAGCCCACGGAGCTGGCGTTGAAGGGCGCCGCCGGCGCCCTCACCCGCGGGATGCTGATCGGTTTCGCGATGTTCGCCGCCGTCATCGTGAACATCGCGTTCCTCGGCCACTACCGGGTCGACGGGATCGGCTCCGCGACCGGCGCGGTCGCTCTTCTCGGCTTCATGGCCGCCGCGGCGGTGTCGGAGGAGGTGATGTTCCGCGGCGTCCTGTTCCGGATCATCGAGGAGCGCACCGGCACCTGGGCGGCGCTGGCACTGACCGGCCTGGTGTTCGGCCTGATGCACCTGCCCAACCCGAACGCCGACCTGTGGAGCGCGCTCGCCATCGCCGTCGAGGCGGGCGGCATGCTCGCCGCCGCCTACGTGGCCACCCGCAACCTCTGGGTGCCGATCGGCCTGCACTTCGCCTGGAACTTCGCCGGGGCCGGGATCTTCGGCACCGACGTCTCCGGCAAGGACGCCCCGGACGGGCTGCTCGACGGCGTCACCTCGGGCCCGACCCTCCTCAGCGGCGGCGAGTTCGGCCCGGAGGCGAGCCTGTACGCGGTCGGCGCGGGAGTGGTCCTGACGATCGTGTTCATGTGGCTGGCGCGCCGGCGCGGCACCATCGTCCGCCGGAAGCGGGGATCCCGCGCCCCCGCCGCCGCTACGCTCGCCCAGTGATCGACATCCGCCGGGGCCGGGAGCTGTGGCGGCGGCTGGACGTCACGGTGCGGGACCTGCCGTTCCCGCTCCTGCTGCTGGCCGGGTCGTTCGTCCCGGCGCTCCAGGCCCACGGGACGCAGGTGGGCGACCTTCCGGCCCGCCCGTTCGACGCGCTGGCCGTCCCGGTGATGCTCCTGACCTGCCTCCCGCTCGCCGTGCGCCGGCGCTGGCCGGCCCTCAGCATCGTGCTCGTGTCGCTCGGGTTCGCCGCCGAGCAGCTCCGCGCCTACCACTCGTTCACGGGCAGCGCCCTGGCGTTCGCGCTGGTGAGCGCGGGCGCCCACCTGGAGCGCCGCCGGTACGCCATCGCGGCGGGCCTCTCCGCGGCGTACGTGCCGCTGGCGGTCGCGCTCGACCGGATCGGCTCCCCCGAAGGCCTGGACGGCTTCGCCACGTTCTACCTGGGCGCCGTCTTCGCGTGGGGCGTCGGGGCGTGGCTGCGCTCCACCCGCGCCGTCGAGTCGGAACGCCGGCGCCGCGTCGCGGAGGCCACCCGGGCGGCCGAACGCACCCGCATCGCCCGCGAGCTCCACGACGTCGTGACCCACCACGTGACGGCGATGGTCGTCCAGGTGGAGGCGGCGAAGTACCTGACCGCCGCCCCCGACCGCCTCGACGAGACCCTGAGCGCGGTCGGCGACACCGGCAGGCGGGCCATCGCCGACCTGCGGCATCTGCTCGACCTGCTCAACCCCGACCACGGGACCGACGCCAGGATGCCGTCCGTCGGGGAGCTTCCCGCGCTCGTGGAGCAGACGCGCCGGGCCGGGCAGCCGATCGAGTTCACCGCGGCGGGCGAGCCGGCGGAGACGGCCGGCAGCGCCGAGGTCGTGGCCTACCGGGTCGTGCAGGAGTCCCTGACGAACGCCCTCAAATACGCCCACGGCAGCCGTACCGTGGTGCGGGTGCAGTACCGCGACAAGGAGATCAGCGTGGAGGTCGGCACCGACGCCTCCGGGGCGCCGGCCGCGTCCCCGGGCGGGAGCGGGCGGGGGCTCGCCGGGCTCCGCGACCGGGTCGGCGCCCTCGGCGGCGACTTCACCGCGGACCCGCGGCCGGACGGCGGCTTCGTCGTGCGGGCCCGCATCCCTTCGGGGAGTCCCTCGTGAGCACGCCGGTCCGGGTCCTGGTCGCCGACGACCAGGCGCTGATCCGCACCGGATTCGCGACGATCATCGACGCGCAGCCCGACCTGGAGGTGGTGGGCGAGTGCGGCGACGGCCGCGCCGCCGTCGACCTCGCCCGCCGGCTCGTCCCGGACATGGTGGTGATGGACGTCCGGATGCCGGTCCTCGACGGCATCGAGGCGACCCGCCTGCTGGCCGGCGCAGGGGTGGCCGACCCCGTCAAGGTGCTCGTGGTGACCACGTTCAACCTGGACGAGTACGTCTACCAGGCGCTGCGCGCGGGAGCGAGCGGCTTCCTGCTCAAGGACGCCCCGCCGGCGCAGCTGCTGCACGGCATCAGGACCGTCGCGGCCGGCGCCGCGCTGCTGGCGCCCGAGGTGACGCGGCAGCTGGTCGGCAGGTACGCGGCGCGGATCCGTCCCGTCGAGGGAACGCCGGCCGACGACGCGCTGACCCCCCGCGAGATGGACGTGCTGCGCCTCATGGCCGACGGCCTGTCCAACAGCGAGATCGCCGCGACTCTCGTACTCAGCCAGGAGACCGTCAAGACGTACGTCTCCCGCATCCTCACCAAACTCGACCTGCGCGACCGCGTCCAAGCGGTGGTCTACGCCTACCGCCGGGGCCTGGTGACCTGACCAGACGCCCCGCCCCTCGGCCCCCGGCGCGGGCGGCCGGTTCGGGAGCCGACGGTGCGGGACGTGGGCTCGGGACGGCGGTGCGCCCGGATCAGGACCGGTAGATCCCTCCCTCGACGGAGGGTAAACGTCAGCACCGTCCTCGCCAAGCTCGGCCTCCGCGACCGCATCCAGGCGGTGATCGCGGCCTATGAGGCGGGCCTGGTGGTGCCGGGCCGCGCGGCGTCTTCGGCGAGTCTGCGGCGGCGGAATTCTCGTGGGGTCTCGCCGTAGCGGCTTTTGAAGGCCGAGGAGAACCAGGTGGGCGTGAGGCCGGCGCGGGAGGCGATGTCGCTGATGCTGAGGCCGCCTTGGGCCGGATCCTGGAGGATGTCCCGGGCGCCGCGCAGCGTTTCCTCAAGGCGCAGGTCGCGGTAGGTGGTGCCGGTCTGGTGAAGGGCGTTGCGCAGGTGGCGCGGCGACCAGCCGAGCGCGCGGGCCGCGGCGGCGAGCGGAAGCTTGCCGGTGCCGAGGTTGTGCCGCACGTATTCGCGGACGAGTCGTGCGACGTCGGTGAGGTGGGCGTCCGGCGGACGCGTCTCCCTGACGGCGATCATGCAGAACAGCTCGGTCATCCGATCGCATACCGCGTGGAATTCGTGGGCGGACAGCGTGTCCTGTTCGGCATGCGTGCTTTCCATCAGGGCGCCGAGGATGCGGCCGAGACCGGTGTTCAGGTCCAGGACGAGACGCAGCGGTGCCGGCGAGTCGAGGTGGTTGTCGAGTTCGGAGCGCGGGACCTGGAACGCGTACGCCTGGGACTGCGGGACGGAGAGCCAGCAGGACTCGTCCATCCCCATGACGGAGGCGCGCCCCGGCGGGGTCCGAGTCTCGTCCTGGCCGTGCCTGACGGTGTAGACGCCCTGCTGCGGCATCACGATCCAGTAGTGCTCGTCGCCAGGGACCCTGCGGACGTGCGACGGCGTCCGGGCGGCGATCCGGTCCCCGCGCTGGTCCCAGCGCATCAGCCGGTAGCTGCCGCTCTCCTGGACGGTGAGGTCCGCGCGCCAGCTCCCCGGGTTCCGGAAGCTGTGGTCCATCGGCAGGATGCTGTTGCTGAGATCGCGCCAGGCGTCGGTGTCGCCGGTGGTCCAGGAGTGGTACCGCATGGGCCTACCTCCGCTGTGAGCCCGCACATGCCCGGTAACCCAACGTCCCCGCACGGTCGCTGTCAAGTCCCTTCCGCCGCCCGCCGGTCCTCTGTTTCCTGACGCCCGACTTCTGGTTCGGGGCAGGATCCGCGCGCGGATCTGGCCGGTGTGTCCGCGCCCGGTGATACTCGGTCCCGCCGCCGAAAGAAGATCCACCGGCGGGTGCGAGACGAAGGGGAATCCGTTGACGATGAGCCTGCCCGCGTTTCCCGCCCTCGACGAGAGCCCGCTCGACACCTGCATCCGGCTCCGGGCAATCGCGCCCGTGGTCGAGGTGCAGTTCCCCGGCGGCGTCCCGGCCTACCTCGCGCTGACCCACAGGGCCGCGCGCGAGATCCTCGCCGGGGACAACAGGACCTTCGCCCGCGACCCGAAGCACTGGCCGGCCCTGCACGACGGTTCGATCCCCGAGGACTGGCCGCTGCGCGCCATCGTCCAGGGCGACCACCTGTCCACCAAGGACGGCGACGACCACCGGAGGCTGCGGGGCCTGGTCGGCCGGGCGTTCACCCCCGGCCGGGTGCGGGGGATGGAACCGCGCATCCAGGAGATCATCGACGGGCTGCTGGACGACGTGGTGGCGGCCGGCGACGGCGTCGACCTGGTGCCCGCCTTCACCGAGGCGCTGCCGATGGCGGTGATCTGCGAGCTCTTCGGCGTGCCGGAGCCGGAGCGGGCACGGCTGCGGAAGTGGACGGCCGCTCTGCTGGCGCACACCACCCCTCCGGAGGAGGCGTTCGAGACCCAGCGGGCGCTCATGGCGTACCTGTACGAACTGGCGGAACGCAAGAGGCTCGAACCGGGTGACGACCTCACCTCGGGCCTGGTCCAGGCCCGGGACCGGGACGACAGGCTCACCACCGACGAACTGGTCGCCGTGCTGTGGCTGATGCTGGTCGCCGGCCACGAGACCACCGTCCACCTGCTGGGGCACGCCGTCGCCGCGCTGTCGGCGCATCCCGACCAGTTGGCGTTGGCCGTGGCCGAGGACCGCTGGGACGACGTGGTCGAGGAGACCCTGCGGTACCGCCACTCGGTGATGATGACCAGCTTCCGCTTCACGCTCACCGACGTGACGATCGCGGACGTGGTGATCCCCGAGGGCAGCGCGGTCGGAGTGGTGTACCAGGCGAGCGGCCTCGATCCGGAGCGGTACGGAGAGACCGCGGACCGGTTCGACATCACCCGCGAGCAGGGCGACGGCATCGGCTTCGGGCATGGTCCCCGCTACTGCATCGGCGCCCCGCTGGCCCGCCTGGAGAGCAGGCTCGCGCTCGCATCGCTGTACCGGCGGCTGCCCGGCCTCACCCTCGCGATCGACCCGGACGACATTCCCTACTCGCCGTCCTTCTTCACCGTCGGCCCGCTTTCGCTCCCCATCAGGCTCGGCGCCGAGGGTCCCTGACCCCTCAGTTGCACCGCGGAACGCCCTACATCAGGCAGGTCGTCAGCTGGAGCTTCCGGCCTGCCCGCCGCCCCATGTCCTTTCGGAGCTCGGTGGACGCCCACACCCTCACCCGTCGGCCAGCGCGATGAGTTCCGACGACTCCCCCCCCATCGACCTTGCAGAGCCTGGAGTGACCTCCGTGAAACCGACTGTGCACCTGTGCGGAAGCGTGCCGCTCGCCGATTCCGAGACCGTGTTCCGCGCGGCCGCGACCGCGCTCAACGGCCGGGTCCGGCGGATCCCGGACGGCGAGCCGGGTGAGCGGGGCAACTGGGTCGTCTGGCAGTTGCCGAAACTCTCCGCGCACCCGGACCTCGAAACGGTGCCGCCGCCCGGCCGGGAGTACGGGCCCACGATGCGGGTGCGGCCGAAGCCCGGCGTCGACCCGGCGTCGGTGACGTTCGAGCCGCTCGGGTACTCGGCGGCCGCACTCGACTCGTGGCAGGTGTTCACCCGCCTGCGCGCGGAGGGAGTCATCCCGCCGGACGTGCGGTTCCAGGTCAGCCTGCCGACACCGGTCGCCGTGGTCGCCGCGTTCGTCGCGGAGCACCACGCGGAGCTCGAGGCCGCCTACGAGGCCCGGCTACTGGCCGAGCTGGAGGAGATCCTGGCGGTGATCCCGCCCGAGGACCTGGCCGTCCAGTGGGACACCGCCGTCGAGTTCGCCGTCTTCGAGGAGGTCTACCCGGCCTGGTACGGCACCGACCATCCGACCCGCCTGGCCGAGACCGTGAAGCGCCTGGTCCGGCTCGGCAACGCGGTACCGGAGGAGGTCGAGCTGGGATACCACCTCTGCTACGGCGACTTCGAGCACACGCATTTCGTCGAGCCCGCCGACACGTCCACACTCGCCGCCGTCGCCGGGGGCATCGCCGAGGGCATCGGGCGGCTCCTGGACTGGGTGCACATGCCCGTGCCGCGCGACCGTGCCGACGAGGCGTACTTCGCGCCGCTGTCGGCCCTGTCGCTACCGGCGGAGACCACTCTGTTCCTCGGGCTCGTCCACGCCACGGACGGACTCGAAGGCGCCCGCGCGAGGATCGACGCGGCGCGCGGGACGGTGAAGAGGTTCGGCATCGCCACCGAATGCGGCATGGGCCGACGCCCGTCCGAACAGATCCCCGCCCTCCTCGCCCTGCACGCGGCGGTGGCCGACCTGCTCTAGCGGACGGCCCGTGATCGAGCCCGACACCAGGTCCCGCCCGGAAATGATCACCGCTCGCCTGCTCGACGGAGAGGGGTGCCGACGCACCCCGCCGGCGATGGCCCAGCCCACCGGGCTGGGCCATCGCTCTCACATGGCGCTCTGCGGGGTCTCACGGTCTCGATGCACGGCGGCCGGGTCAGGGGCGCAGCAGGGTCTTGATGGCACGGCGTTCGTCCATGGCCCGGTAGCCCTCGGCGGCGTCCTCCAAGGGGAGGTCGAGGTCGAACACGCGGCCGGGGTCGATCCGCCGGTCCAGGATGAGCTGGACGAGCTCGGGCAGGAACCGGCGGACGGGAGCCGGCCCGCCGTGCAGGTGGACGCCGGAGAAGAACAGCTCCTCGCCGGGGATGGCCACGCCGTGGGTGACGCCGACGTAGCCGACGTGCCCGCCGGGCCGCGTGGCGCGGACGGCCTGCATCATCGACTGCTGGGTGCCGACCGCCTCGATGGTCGAGTGGGCGCCCAGCCCGCCGGTGAGGTCCTTCAGCACCTTGACGCCCTCGTCGCCGCGTTCGGCGATGACGTCGGTGGCGCCGAACTCGGCGGCGAGCCTCTGCCGGTCGACGTGCCGGCTGAACACCACGATCCTCTCGGCCCCCAGCTGCCGGGCGGCGAGGACGCCGAGCAGGCCGACCGCGCCGTCGCCGACGACCGCGACGGTCTTGCCGGGACCGGCTTCGGCGGCGACCGCGGCGAACCAGCCGGTGCCGAGGACGTCCGAGGCGGCCAGGAGCGAGGGGACCAGGTCCGCGTCAGGGGTTCCGGGGACGGCGACCAGCGTGCCGTCGGCCAGGGGGACCCGAGCGTACTGCGCCTGGGTGCCGCCCACGGGCTCGGCGTTCACGCACCGGGACTGGTAGCCGGCCCGGCAGATCTCGCAGGTGTTGTCGGAGGCGAAGAACGACCCGACGACGAAGTCCCCGACCCTGACGTTCCGCACGTCCGCGCCGGTCTGCTCGACCACCCCGACGTACTCGTGCCCCATCGGCTGGTCGCTCACCTGGTCGGCGCCGCGGTAGGGCCACAGGTCCGACCCGCACACGCAGGCGGCCTCCACCTTGATGACGGCGTCGGTCGGCTTGGTGATCCGCGGGTCCTCCCGGTCCTCGACTCGCACGTCGCCCGGGGCGTGCATCACTACACCACGCATGGGTTCCTTTGCTCCTTCGTTGTCCGTGCAATCCGGATCTGCCATGGGGCCTCGGCCGGGCCTGGGCACCCGGCGATCCGGGACCGCGTCGGCGAGGTGGCCAGTACCCATGAAAAGGGCTGGCCAGCCGGGCTGGAAGGCACTGGTGACAGGTGTACCGGCAGGGCACCCCTCCTCCGAGCGGGGCCGCCTAGCCTGGAGAGCGTGGACAACCGCAGCCAGATCCGTGAGTTCCTGACCTCGCGCCGGGCCAAGATCACACCGGCGGACGCGGGGCTGCCCTCCTACGGCACCCGCCGCGTCCCCGGGCTGCGGCGCACCGAGGTCGCCCAGCTCGCCGGGGTCAGCGTCGAGTACTACTCCCGCCTGGAACGCGGCGACCTGTCAGGAGTCTCCGACCAGGTGCTGGACGCCCTGGCCCGCGCCCTGCGCCTGAACGACGACGACCGCACCCACCTGGAGGACCTCGCTCGCGCCGCCGGCCCCGTCCCGCGCCGCCGGCGCCGCCCCGCCGCCGGGGTACGGCCGAGCGTGCACCGCCTGCTGGACTCCATGACCGGGGCGCCCGCGATCGTGATGAACGGCCGCGGCGACATCCTGGCCGCCAACGCCCTCGGACGCGCCCTGTACGCGCCCATGATCGAGGCCGCCCGCGGCAAGGTCCCCAACCACGCCCGGTTCATCTTCCTGGACGACCGGTCGCGCGACTTCTGGGGCGACTGGGAACACGCCGCGGACACCACCGTCGCCCTCCTGCAAGCCCAGGCCGGCCGCGACCCCTACGACAAGGCCCTCACCGACCTGGTCGGCGAGCTGTCCACCCGCAGTGAGGACTTCCGCATCCGCTGGGCCCGCCACGATGTGCGCCAGTACCACGTCGGCACCAAGCCCTTCCGGCACCCCGTCGTGGGCGTCCTCGACCTCACCTACGAATCCCTCGACCTGCCGGCCGACGACCTCACCCTCGTCGCCTACGGCACCGAACCGGGAAGCGACGCAGAGGACAGGCTCCGGCTCCTCGCCAGCTGGGCCGCCGAAACCCCCGAGCCCCAGCGGGCGCGAACGGACCAGGCGTAACCGTCCCGGCGCATATCGTCGGCATATCGAAAAACCTATACGCCCCGGCAACGCCATGCCACTTTCACTTGTGGCATGTCACCAATACTGCCATCACCGCGAAAAGCACCCCGCAAGCTCTACTGGCTTATCGCGATCGGCCTGGTGGTCGTCATGGCGGCGATCGGCTCGGCCCTCGGCCATCGGACGCGGAATTCCTCGCAATCCTTGTCTCCGTCGTGGGTCTCCTCCCCCGCGTCACCATCTGACGTCCCTCGCCGCGAGCAGCGCGCCGGGCCCGGCGAGAACGCTCCTCGCTCCGGCCCCGGCGGTCGGGTCGGCAGAGGTGACGGCGTCGTCCCGGACGGTGTGACCGTCTTCGACGACGCGTTTCCCGCCGTGGCCAGACTCGATCGGCAACTCCTCGCGGCCCTCCGCCAAGCCGCGACGGACGCCGCGGACGACGGAACAAGGTTCTACGTCAACAGCGGCTGGCGTTCCCCGGCATATCAGAATCGGCTTCTTCGAGACGCGATCTCCAAGTACGGTTCCGAGGAGGAGGCCGCCCGATGGGTGGCCACCCCGTCGACCTCACTTCATGTGAAAGGCAAGGCGGTCGACATCGGGCACTCCGACGCCACGAAATGGCTATCGAAACACGGGGCCGAGTACGGGTTGTGCCAGATCTACAGGAACGAATCCTGGCACTACGAACTACGCACCAGTGCGATCGATCGTGGCTGCCCGCCCCTGTACGCCGACCCCACCCAGGACCCGAGAACCCGGCCGTGACCATCCCGGTTGACGCCCGTCACAGCAAATCGAGCTGGGGGGGTCCGCCCGGGAGGCGTCGTGGTCGAGCGCGGCTTCGCCGCCGCTCCGGGCGTCCGCGGCGGCAAGGCCCCACCAGGGCGGGACGGGTGCCGGTAGGTCACAATGCCGGTGTGACGCGGCTGCTCGATGATGGCGAACTGGCGAGGTCGTCGGTCGTGGCGAACTGCACGATGAACCGCGAGCGGTCGCTCAGCGGCACCAACGGTTACGGCAGAGAACTCGGCATCGACGTCATGGCCGAGATCAGCGCCCGCGCCAGGACCTCGCCGCCCGTGCGGTGGCTGGACCTGTGCTGCGGGAGCGGACGGGCGCCCGCCGAGGCGGCCGCGCTTCTGGCCGATCGCGGTCTGGCCGGACAGGTCGAGATCATCGGTCTCGACCTCGTCGACCATTTCGTCCCGGGCCCCTTCCCCGCGATGCTGCGCCTGGTCGGCGGCTCGGTGGTCGAATGGGTCCCCGACGGCCGCTTCGACCTGATCACGTGCGTGCACGGGCTGCACTACGTGGGCGACAAGCTCGGCGTCCTGCGCCGTATCGCGTCATGGCTCACCGACCAAGGCAGGTTCGTCGCCAACTTCGACGCCCGCTCGGTCCGCCGCGAGGACGGCACCTCCGCCGGCCGTCGCCTCACGGCGCAGTTGCGCGCGCAGGGGTTCGCCTACGACTCCGTCCGCCGCCGCGTCTCCCGCCACGGGTACGGGCAGGTGCGGTTCCCCTACCGCTATCTCGGAGCCGACGATCAAGCCGGCCCGAACTACACCGGCCAGGCCGCCGTCGACTCGGTTTACGAGCCTCTTCGATGAGGCTCCGGGGATGAATCGTCCTACCCGGCTGGTACATCTTCGGGCATGCGTCCTGAGGAGTTCCTGCGCACGGTGCTCGCCTTGCCGGAGGTCACCGAGCGCGAGGCGTTCTCGGATCTGACCGGCTTCCGGGTTCGCGGCAAGGGCTTCTGCTACCTCAACGAGAGCGAGGGCTTCGTCCTGCTCAAGGCCACTCGGGAGGAGCAGGCCGCCCTCATCGCCGAAGACCCGGGCACCTTCGCTCCATCGTGGGCGAGTGGGCGCTTCGCGTGGGTGGAGATCAAGCTCGCCACCGTCGAGCCCGAGGAACTGCGCGAACTGGTCACCGAAGCCTGGCGGCTGTCAGCCCCCAAACGCCTCGCCGCCGCGCTCCCCGCCTGAGCCCGGGGGGCCGCCACGAGTCGCTCACACGGGCGACCGCGTACCGGCCGCAGGCGTCAGTGTCAGCGGCGGGGCCTAGTGTTCTGCCATCTTGTACGCGGTCGCAGCCGGAGGTGTCGTGGTGGAGATCTCAGACGTGTTAGTCGACGAAGCGGCCGGGCCGATCGCCGCGGCCATACCGCTGATCGCCGGTCGGATTCCGGAG
Source organism: Actinomadura coerulea (assembly GCF_014208105.1). Taxonomy (NCBI): domain Bacteria; kingdom Bacillati; phylum Actinomycetota; class Actinomycetes; order Streptosporangiales; family Thermomonosporaceae; genus Actinomadura; species Actinomadura coerulea. Next base: position 6,218,075 of record NZ_JACHMQ010000001.1, on the reverse strand, counting down.
ACACCGGCCGCCGCGCTCGGCCGGCTGCGGGTCGTCGCCGACGGCGCGGAGCCGCGTCGCCGATCGGCTCCCGGGCCTCGTCCCGCGGCCGGCTCGCACATGCGCGTCCAGCCCGGGCCGGACGGGTCGCCGGCCCTGGAGGCGCTCGGCGAGCTGCCGCCGTTGCTGGTCGAACGCCTGCTCGGCGCGCTGGAGCTGACCGTGCCGGAGCTGGACCTCGCCGGAGTCCCGGACCTGTCCGGCCTCCTCGGGAAGCCCCTGAACGGCGGTTTCGGCATCGGCGTCACGGAAGGGACGAGCGACGCGGTCCGCGGAGCGGCCCTCCTGGAGAGGATCCGGCCGGGCGCGGTGCCGCTCGTCGCCGCGCTGGCCCGCCGGCTGGCCGCGCACCCGCGCGTGGCCGCTCTCCTCGCGGTGGACACCGCGATCACGGGGGAGCGGGAGGTCGCCGCGGCGCATGGCGCGGCACGGCTCGCGCTGGCCGTGTCCGCCGCCGCCGCCGTCGTGCGGCGGGCGGGCGTCCAGCCCCCGGCGGCCGGACCGCCGGCGGTGCTCGGCGTCGCGATCGGCACCGCGGCCCTGCTGCTGCGCGAGGCTCCGATGCCTCCGGGTTACGCCGCCGCCGTCCTCGCCAAGACGCGGGCGGAGTACGTGCTGCCCCTCGGGGCCGGCGGCACGGCGGAGGTCAGGGGGCACCGGTTCGCTCTGCTGGAGGGCGACGGCGCCCCGGACGTCGATTTCGGCGACAACGGGCTGGTCGCGGTGGTCCCGGGCGGCGTGGTGATCCGCACCGGCGTGGAGAGCGGGCACGTGCGGTTCACGCTGCGCGTCCTGGAGGAGCCGCCGCCGGACGTCGCGACCGGCTGGGAGGAGATCGTCGAGGTCAGCTGGCGCGCGGCCGCGGGCGGCGCCTCCGTGGCGGGCGCCTCCGCGGGCGGCTTCGGGCCGGGTGGGCCGCCGCTGCGCGCGATCACTCCGCCCTGGCCCGGCGACTACCGGCTGCGGGTGCACGCGCGCGGTCGCGACGACACCGTCGAAACGGAGAACTACGAGCTGGTGGTGTGGCGGGCGCCCGCCGCACCCGCCGTCGTGCACGCCCGCACCGACCGGCTCGGTCACCGGCTGCGCGGCCAGCCTGAGCCGGTGCGTCACGAACCGCCCGAGGCCGCCTACCGGTGGCTGCGCGGGAGTTCCCTGGAGATGGCCGCGACGGTGACGGTGGTGACCGGGACGGACGTCGCGGACGTGCTGCGCGCCTTCGGTGCGGACCCGGACCGGCCGGAGTCGATGCGGGCCATGAACGAGGACCTGATGGCCCGGCGCTCGACCGATCCGTGGGTCGCGGTCCTGGACCGGGATGGAGCCGTGCTCGCCGTCGAGTACAACGGCTGGCAGGGCTCGACCAGGCCCGTACTGACCCGCGCGTCCGCCGGCGGCCGGGCCGCCAGTATGTACTGGAACGTCAACGCGGTGACCCGGCTGTCGTTCGCCGAGCACGGCGAGGTGCTGCTGTCGGAGGAGCCCTTCGGCGAGCTCGACGCGCCACCGCGGCTCACCGAGGCGCTCGCCGGTCTCGACTTCGCCGACTACCACCGCGACAAGACGATGCTGGGACTGGTCGCGGCAGGGCGATTCACCGGCCATGGCATCACCGCCGAAGACCTGGCCCGCGTGGAGGACGCCGACATCGGTTTCCGGATCGTTCCGCACCTGCCCCCGCTGTACCCGTACCGGGCGCGGTCCGGCGCCCCGCTCGGCACCGTCATCGAGGAACTGGCCGGGCTGCCCGAACCGGCGCTTCGGGACCTGGCCTGGTGGGCGGCGGCGGAGTCGGCCCGCTACGCGGGGCTCGGAGAAGACCCCGACGTCGCCGCCAGCGTCGCCGCTCGGGCCCTGACCGCCGACGCCCACCTGCGCGCCCGCCGCTCCCAGCTCGACGGCGGCGAGCACCCTTGGGTCTGGCGCGCTCTGCACCGCGCGACCAACCCGGACCCGCTCGCCGCGGTCGCGGACGGCGCCGACGCGGCACGCCACGCCGCGGGCCCGCACGCGGCGAACCTGGTCGCCGACTTCCGGACCAGGATCACGGCCCTCGCCAAGCCCTGACGGTCCTTCCGGCAGGGTCCCTTCAAATAGACATTGATGTCTGTTAGCGTGGCCTCTCGTCACGCGCGCCGGCTGAAAGGTCGTCCCGACCATGTCCGCTGAGCGGGCCGGTGTTCCCGGCACCGCCTGACCCCGCTGGAGCACCGATGCCGTCACACCAGAAAGACATGGCCGTTCAGCTGACCTGGGACAGTTCGCGGCGCGCTATAACATTGTCATGCCCAAGACGCCGGCGGGGACGCGCGAGAAGCTGATCGAGGCCGGGATGCGGCTGCTGGAGGAACGGGGGCCGGAGGCGCTGAACGCGCGGGGGCTCGCCGCGGAGGTCGGGGCGTCCACGATGGCCGTCTACACCCACTTCGGCGGGATGGCCGGGATGTACGAGGCGCTCGGCCGGGAGGCGTTCGCGCGCTTCGAGCGGTACCTGCGGCAGGTGCCCGACACCGACGACCCCGTGACCGACCTGCTGGTCCTCGGGCTGGCCTACCGGGCGTTCGCGGCGGCCAGCCCGCAGCGCTACCGGCTGATGTTCGGGCTCGCCTCGCCGGGGGCGCTGCCGTCGTTCGGGCACGACCTCACCGCCGAGGGCACGCCGGCGACCGCCGCCGAGCTGAACGACGCCTTCGCGCTGCTGCCCCGGCAGGTGCGGCGCGCCATGAACGCCGGGCGGATCCGCCGGGACGACCCGGTCCTCGTGGCCGGGCAGATCTGGTGCGTGATCCACGGCTACGTGCTGCTGGAGACCACGGGGGTGTTCGGCCGGGAGGGCCGCGGCGTCCTGCACGTGCTGGGGCCGCATGTGATCAATCTGCTGGTCGGGCTCGGGGACGAGCGCGAGGCCGCCGAGCGCTCCGCCGGGCAGGCGCTGCTGGGCGCCGAGGCGGCCGGGGCCGTCGCCTGCGAGCCGGCGCCCCGCCGGGGCCGGCGGCCGCGGCCCGCGCGGTGACGTGACGATCGCCACGCGGCCGGTCTGAACCAATCGCCGCATCGCGTCATCACATAAGGAACAACTACCCATTACAAAGTTATCCCATGGTCCGCGATGCTCCCCTTCACGCGCGGACCGTCCCTGATCAGCAGTTCGAAGAGATCGGTCTGATGATGGCGATGGCGATGACCTCGGGCACGATGCCGGACCAAGCCCCCCGCCCGCTCGACTTCACCGTGCTGGGCCCGGTCCGGGCCTGGCGCGGCGGTACCCGGCTCGACCTCGGCCCGCTCAGGCAGCAGGCCCTCCTGGCCGCGCTCCTGCTGCGCCCGGACATGACCGTGAGCCGGCGGGAGCTGCTCGACGGCGTCTGGGGCGTCGAGCCGCCCGGCTCCGGCAGCAAGATCGTGCCGGTGTACGTCCATCGGCTGCGCCGCTGCCTGGGCACGCTCGGCGAGCACGCGCAGGAGTCGGTGATCGCCCGGGAGCGGGGCGGCTACCGCTTCGTCAGCCGGGGGACGGCGGTCGACGTGATGCGACTCGACGAGACCGCGGACGGGGCGGCCGCCGCCAGGAGGTCCGGCGACCTGGCGGCCGCGGCGAGCGCCTGCGACGAGGCCCTCGGGCTGTTCCAGGGAGAGCCGCTGGCCGGGCTGCCCGGGCCGTTCGCGGAGGCGGAGCGCCTGCGGCTGGAGGAGCGCAGGCTCACCCTCCTGCAGGAGAAGGTCGAATGCCAGTTCCAGCTCGGCAGGTTCGTGGACGCCGTCGGCGAACTGCACGCCCTGATCCCCAAGCATCCGCACAGCGAGTCCCTGACCTCGCTGCTCATGCGGGCGCTGTACGGGAGCGGCCGCCAGGCCGACGCGCTGGCCGCGTACTCGCACCTGCGCCTCCGGCTGGTGGAGGACCTCGGGGTGGAGCCGGGCGATCGGCTGCGGCGCGTGCACGAGGCGGTGCTGCGCGGTGACGACGCGGCCCTTGACCTCGTTCCGCGCGACGGGGCCCGAGGCGGGGCGCGAGGCGGGGCGCGCGCGCGGGTCGTCCCCGCACGGCGCGTCCCCGACGAACTGCCCGCGGAGGTCGGGGAGCTGGTCGGACGGGAGGACGAGCTGGCGCTGCTCACCGGCCGGGGCGGGCCCGCGGTGGCGGTGGTGGACGGGGTCGCGGGCGCCGGCAAGACCGCGCTCGCGGTGCGCGCCGCGCGGGAGCTGCGCCGCGACCACCCGGACGGCTGCCTGTTCGTGGAGCTGCACGGGCACAGCGGACGGCGGGAGGCGGTGCCCCCGGAACGCGCGCTGCGCCGGCTGCTGCGGGCCGTCGGCGCCGGGCCCGCGTCCGGCGACCTGGACGAGCTCGCGGCGTCCTGGCGGAGCGCCACCGCCGGGCTGCGCCTGCTGCTGGTCCTCGACGACGCCTCCGGCGCCGACCAGGTGCGCCCGCTGCTCCCGGCAGGGGCGGGCAGCCGGGTGCTGGTCACCAGCCGCCGGCGGCTGGTCGGGCTGGACGCGGACCGCCGGGTCTCGCTGGGGGCGCTCACCCGGCAGGCGGCGGAGGCGCTGCTGACCCGGATCGTGGGCGCAGAGCGCGCCGCCGCCGAGCCGGTCGCCGTGCGGGAGCTCGCGGCCATGTGCGACCGGCTGCCCCTGGCGCTGTGCATCGCGGGTGCGCGCATCCAGAGCCGCCCGTCCTGGGCGATCGGGCATCTGGTGCGAAGAATGGCCGATGCTCGGCGGCGCCTGGGCGAGCTGACGGCGGAGGACCGGAGTGTGGAAGGGGCTTTCCGGCTCTCCTACGACCGGCTTCCCGCCGCCGAGCGGCGAGCGTTCCGCGCCTTGGGGGCGGCACCGGACGGCCGATCCGGCCATCGTGCTCTGGCGGCGGCCCTCGGCTGGGCGGCGCAGGGGGCAGAGCAGGCGCTGGAGAACCTGGTGGACGCCAATCTCGTGCAGCAGCCGTCCGTCCACCAGTACCGGCTGAACGGACTGCTCGCACTGTTCGCGCGAGAACTCGCCGCGGAGGAGCCGCAGGCCCTGGGCAGGGCGGGTCTGGTCGCCGTCGCAGGCGCGCCTTCACTCCTTTAGCCGCCGTTCACCTTTCCTTTCTCCGGCAGCACGCGCCGAACGGCCGCAGAGGCGTTCGGCGCGTTTTCGGCATGTCCGCGAAGTGCCGTCGAAAATAACAGGCGAGGCGGCCTCGATATTCGCCTGTCATCGTAATTTAAACGGGTCTCACTAGCGTCGCAGACAAGATCGTCGAATTGTCTGGGAGACCGAATGCGAAGTCGGAAGTTGCTCGTCCGCGCCGGCGCGACGCTGGTCGCGGCGGCCGCCACCGTGACGGCGGTGACGATGGGCGTCCAGGACCGGGAGGCCACGATCGCCTCGGCCGGCGCGAAGACCGAGGCCGGTAACGACGTGCGGGCCGCCGCCCTCCAGGAGCGCGTGGCCAGGCTCCAGTCCGAGCACCACCTGCCCGGGGTTATCGGGATGGTCCGCAGCGGCGCCGACACCCAGTACGCCGCGGCCGGTCACGGCGACATGTTCATGCGCGTGCCGGCCGACCCGAAGGCGAAGGTCCGCATCGGCAGCAACACCAAGGCGTTCGTGTCCACGGTCCTGCTGCAACTGGAGGCCGAGGGCAAGCTGTCGATGAACGACACCGTGGACCGGTGGCTGCCCGGCCTGGTCGCGGCGAACGGCAACGACGGCCGCAAGATCACGATCCGGCAGCTGCTCAACCACACCAGCGGGCTCCCCGACTACATCAACAACCTGCGGATCTCGGGGTCCTACGTCGCCGACATCAACCCCTACGAGAAGTGGGACCCGCGCGTGCTGGTGAAGGCCGCCACGGCCAACAAGCAGCTGTCGGCGCCCGGCACCAAGTTCAACTACTCCAACGCCAACTACGTCCTCGGCGGAATGATCATCCAGGCCGCGACCGGGCACCACCCGGCCGTCGAGGTGACCAACCGGATCATCAAGCCGCTCGGCCTCACCGACACCACGTTCCCCGAGGCCGACCCCAAGCTGTACGGGAACTGGCTGCACGGCTACTTCACCATCCGGGACATCTCGTTCTCCAACGTCCAGATGTTCGGCGCGGCGGGCGCCATGGTCTCCACCCAGGAGGACCTCGCCGACTTCACCCGCGCGCTCGCCTCGGGCCGCCTGCTGCCTCCCGCGCAGCAGCGCGAGCTCCAGCAGACCGTGTCCCCGGAGAAGCCCTACGGCCTCGGTGTGATCATGATGAAGACCCCGTGCGGCACCGCGTACTCGCACAACGGCGCCGTGCTCGGCTACTTCAGCCAGTGGTTGACGAGCCCGGACGGCAAGGACCAGGTCGTCGTGGCCACCAACCGCTACAACATGATCCCCGACAAGGCGGGCACCGCGATCGTCACGGCGGCACAGGACGCCTACTGCGCGCTGAGGGGCGAGTGATGAGCTCCGGACTGCACGCAAGGAAGCCGTTGAGGCGCTACCGCGGACCGGCCGTCGCGGTCGCGGTGGCCGGAGCGGTCGCGGCCGCCGCCGCGGTGCCGCTGCTGAACACGGGCGGGCCGGTCGACGCGGCGCGGACGTCCGAGGCCATGTCCTGCACCCCGATCAAGCTGATCGTCGTGCCCGGGACCTGGGAGACCACGTCGGCCGCCGACCCGAACACGCCCGTCGGCATGCTCCGCGGCGTCACCGAGCCGCTGGAACGGCGGTTCGGGAACCGGATCTCCTCCTACTGGGTCGGCTACAACGCGACCGCGTTCGACCAGGGCAAGACCTACAACGACTCCAAGCAGACCGGGATCGACGCCGCCCGCAAGGCGATGACGGACATCTCCCGGGACTGCCCCGGCACCCGGTTCGTCGGGCTCGGCTTCAGCCAGGGCGCGGACGTCAACGGCGACGTCGCCGCCCAGATCGGGGCCGGGAAGGGACCGGTCCCGGCCGCCTCCTACCTCGCGGGCGGGGGCGTGGCCGACCCCGGCAGGGGGACCAAGGGCGAGGTGAACCTCGGTGACCCGCTCCCCGGCACCCGGGGCCTCGCCGGGCCGCGGCCGGGAGGCTTCGGCGAGCTGTCGGGACGGGTCGCGAACGTGTGCCTCAAGGGCGACCTGTACTGCGCCCTGCCGGAGGAGAACGAGCTCACCGCAACCCTCGGCACCGTGCTGAGCCGTGTCGGCATCGCCAACCTGCAAGGCTCGGCGGAGCGCGAGCTCTCCACCGACCTCGGCACCGTCAACGGCAGGCCCGCCGACCTCACCGCCGTCCCCAACGGCGTGAAGACGCTGACCGGCCAGGCGCGCGGCAAGGACACCACCGGGGCGGCCCGCACGGCCGGCGACCTGGCGAGGCTCGTCGGCCCGCTGCAGGCGCTCACCCGCGCGGTCGCGAACCCCGTCGTGGTGAACACGCTGCTGAACTCCCCACCGGGCTCGCAGAACCAGATCGCGGGCCAGGTGCTCCAGGCGCTGTCCAAGACCGACCTGGTGGGGCTCGCCAACGAGCTCGACGCGGTGCAGGCCGCCGCGAAGGCGGGGGACACGGCCGCGCTGGCGCGGGCGGCCCTCGCCGCCGCCGCCAAGGCCGCGCCGCTGACCGGGCTGCCCGCCGACCAGGTCGCCAAGGTCACCAAGGTCATCCAGGGGCTCCAGCCCGTCGCCCTGCTGGCCCAGGCGAGCAACGTCATCGGCGGGATCAGCCGGATCGACTACCGCGGGATCCAGCGCGCCGCGCGGGCCGTCCCCGTGTACGCCCAGCGGGGCGACACGCGCGGGGTCTACCGTTCGCTCGTCGCGATCGAGGACCGGCTGATGCCGCTGGCCGAGACCGCCAACCGGGTCGACCTCACCCCGCTCGCCGCGCTGCTGGCGATGTGGCCGCCCGGCTCCCCCGAGCGCGCCGTCGGGGAGGCGCTGGCGATCCTCGACCGCGCCGACTGGGTCCGGATCACCCGCGACCTGCGCGCCATCCAGAACATGCTGGACGACTTCGACCCGAAGCGGCCTCCGACCATCGACCCGGCCGACCCGGTCAAGTCGCTCAACGCCTTCTTCGGCGTCGACCTGCTCTCCCTGGTCCCCCAGATCACCGACCTGACCGAGCATGGTCTGGACGTCGCCGGCGTGCCGCTGCCGAAGGGCACGCTCGACCGGCTGCTGAAGACCCGGCTCAACCCGGGCAACCTGGTCAAGGAGGGCCTGGACGCGGCCGTGTTCTACGGAACGCGGCGGCACGTGATGTACGGCACCGAGCCCGTCGACGGGAGCGGGCGCCCCGCGTTGGAGGTCTTGGAGAGCTGGCTCGCCGAGCGCATCGAGGCCGCCTGACCCTCATCGTCCGCACAGCGGTTCCGACCGCCGGCAGGCCGGGTGACGCCCGGCCTGCCGGCGGCGTCATGACACGAGGAGACCGCCCGCGGACAGGGCCACTGCCTCGTCCGCGGGCGGTCGGGCGGAGACGGGCGCCGTCCGGGGACGGCGCCCGGTCCCGCTCAGGAGAGCATGTTGATCTTGAACTGCATGATCCGGTAGTTCCTCGGGTCGTACCACTGGCTGACGATGATGTGGAAGTTGCCGAACGTCGACCCGGGGACGACGAAGCCGCCGTAGGGGCTGGCGACGAGGTTGGCCGCCTCCGCTCCGGGGGCGGACGGCAGGATCATCGTCTGCTCCAGCGTCCGCGTCAGGTCCGAGGTCGGGAGCGGGAAGACCATCGCCCGGATCGACAGCGGGTTCATGTTCAACCAGGTGAGGACGTACTTGCCGTCCATGGCGCGGAAGCAGATCTCGCCCCACTTGCGGACGCCGAAGACCGTGGTCGGAGGCGCCCCCCAGCGCCAGCCGCCGTCCGCGTAGCCCCAGGGCTCGTAGGCGCCCGGGTCGCCGAGCCTCTCCTTGCGCACCCGGTGGAGCAGCATCCCCGAGTCCCGGTCGCGGTTGAAGACCGACGACAGGACGTAGCACCACCCGTCGTCGGCGACCGCGTAGGTCTTCTGCTGGAACTGGCCGCCGTGCAGATCGCCCGGCCACTGGCACAGGTACTCCCACGTCTCGCCGTTGTCGGTCGAGCGCCAGAAGTCCGTGTGGTGGGTGTCGTAGATGACTCCGCGCATGAGGTGCATGTACATGACGCCGTCCACGACGAAGGCGTCGGACGGGATCGCCGTCGTGGCCTTGTCGCCGACGGGGTTGTGCGGCTCGTGGACCAGGGCCCTGGCGTGGCCTCCGCCGACGCTCCCGTCGATGCGCAGGTTGTTCACGTCGCCGTTGCCGGAGCGCAGGCCCACCGGGGCGCGCCAGTCGTCGGCGGGCTCGCCCGGGTTCGGCACGTGGTCGCCGTTGAAGGTGTCGCCGCAGACGAACAGCATGGTGCCGTCCGGGCACCGCACGGGGATCCCGAGGTCGGTCCAGGGCGAGGCGAACGGGCCGGTCTCGACCGGGCCGCTCAGGTTCTTCACCTTGGTCGCGAGCGTCGGGCTGGACGGGTCGCCCGGCCCGCCGGCCGTCATCACCCTGGCCTGCCGCCCGTCCTGGCTGAACCCGACCCATCCCGCGCCGACGGCCCCCGCGCCGAGGGCGGCGCCGGCGCCCATCCGGAGGAGCTTGCGGCGGGAGAGACCGCCGGCGGCCGTGCCCTTGTCGTCCGATGGACGTGTCATCTGGCGATGCCTTTCAGGTCGACTCTCGTGCATGGAGATGCCCTTGGCGCCGCGGCCCTTGGCGAGGATCGGCAGATCCCGGTCGTCCGGCGACAAGCTCAGAAGAACATCAGTGTCTGTTTTACCGTAGGACGAGAAGAGTCGCCAGAGAATCACGATCAGTAATCCGGTCCCTCCGGCGGTCGAGCGGTCCGGCGAAAGACCGCCGCGGGACCGCAGCCCGGTGACCAGGCGAAACGCGTCGGCCCGCCGTCCGCCGGAAAAGTTTTCGAGAAAATCCGGCCGGGCTGTCGAAACCGCGTCTCCCCGTTCGAAGTGTCGGCAGAGGGCCGAGAGGGGCAGCAGGAGCCGGGCCCCCGGCGCGCCGTGCCCGGCCGCGCCTGAACCCCCGACCACCCGTCCGTCCGACACCGTCATCGAAGGAGAGCACCATGCGATACATGATCATCCTCAGGGCCACCGACCTGCCCGGCACGCCGCCGCCCGCCGATCTGATGGAGGCCATCGCCAAGCTCGGCGAGGAGGCGACCCGGTCCGGAGCCCTCCTGGACACCGCCGGGCTGGCGCCCAGTTCGGAGGGGGCACGGATCACCCTCGCCGGGGGCGCGCTGAACGTCATGGACGGCCCGTTCGCCGAGGCCAAGGAGCTGATCAGCTACTCCCTGTTCGAAGTCCGGTCCAAGGAGGAGGCCATGGAGTGGACGTCCCGCTTTCTGAAGGTCCACCGCGACCACTGGAAGGGCTGGGAAGGCGAGGCGGACGTGCTGCGCGTGATGGGCCCGGAGGACTTCGCCGCCCCTGAGTGACCGCGTCCACCGGCTCACCGAGCCGTGCGCCCCCGGCCGGGTTCCGGCCGGGGGCGCACGCGTCGGCGGACGGGTGCGGCGGCGGTCGCCGGGGTGGTTGGATCGGGCCATGACGGGTGGCGACTCGCACCGGACGGTCGAGGCGGTCTGGCGGATCGAGTCCGCGCAGGTGGTCGCGGGTCTGGCCAGGCTGGTCAACGATGTCGGCCTGGCCGAGGAACTGGCTCAGGACGCCCTGGTCAGCGCGCTGGAGCAGTGGCCGCGAACCGGCGTGCCCGACAACCCGGGCGCATGGCTCATGCTCACGGCCAGGCACAAGGCGATCGACCTGATCCGCCGCAACGCCCGGTACGCCGACAAGCTCGCGGAGATCGGCCGCGACCTGGAGGTCCGCCGGGAGTCGGCCGAGGCGGAACTGGACGACGCCCTCGACGACCACATCGGCGACGACCTGCTGCGCCTGCTGTTCACCGCCTGCCATCCCGTGCTGCGGCCCGAGGGGCGGGTGGCGCTGACCCTGCGACTGCTGGGCGGCCTGACGACGCAGGAGATCGCACGGGCCTTCCTCGTCCCGGAGCCGACCGTGGGACAGCGGATCTTCCGGGCCAAGCGCGCCCTCGCCGACGGGCGGGTGCCGATCGAGCTGCCCCCGCCGGACGAACTGCCCGCCCGGCTCGCGTCCGTCCTGGAGGTCGTCTACCTGGTCTTCAACGAGGGCTACTCGGCGACCGCCGGCGACGACTGGACGCGTCCGGCGCTGTGCGAGGAGGCGCTGCGCCTGGGCCGCCTCCTGGCCGGCCTCATGCCCGGCGAGGCCGAGGTGCACGGGCTGGTCGCCCTGATGGAGATCCAGGCGTCCCGGATCCGCGCCAGGACGGGCCCGGACGGCGAGCCCGTCCTGCTCCTCGACCAGGACCGGAGCCGCTGGGACCGCCTGCTCGTCAACCGGGGGCTCGCCGCCCTCGCGCGTGCCGAGGCCCTCGGCACGCTCGGCCCGTACGGGCTGCAGGCCGCGATCGCCGCCTGCCACGCCCGCGCGGCCGCCGCCGAGGACACCGACTGGGAGCGGATGGCCGCCCTGTACCGGGTGCTCGCCCACCTCGCCCCGTCCCCGGTGGTGGAGCTGAACCGCGCGGTCGCGGTGGGCATGGCGTACGGCCCGGCCCGGGGCCTGGAGATCGCGGACGCCCTGCTGGAGGAGCGCTCCCTCGGGAACTATCCGCAGCTGCCCGCCGTGCGCGGCGACCTGCTGGAGAAGCTGGGCCGCCTCGACGAGGCCCGCGAGGAGTTCCGGCGCGCCGCCGGGCTCACCCGCAACGAGCGCGAGCAGGCCCTGTACCTCGCCCGCGCCCAGCGGTGACCGCACCGGGGCCGGTACTCCGATCGCCGGTCACCGGGCGCCCGACCGACCGGAGACCGGAGCTCCCCGTCCGGATCATCGGTGGATGCCGAAAGTGTGCGCGACGTGGGGGGTGTCGACCAGGGTGTGGGGCGCCAGGGCGTGGTAGGCCCAGACGTGCACCCACGCGTTGCCGGTGCGCACGGTCAGCCACGCCTTCACCATGCCGGGGCCGAAGTAGGTGAGCAGCAGGAAGGCGATCGAGACGGCCGCCTCCCGGGGGGAGCCGTACTCCGTCCAGGAGTCGCTCACGTGCAGCGCCGCGTAGGCCAGTCCGCCGAAGATCACGGTGGTCGCGACCGAGCCGGTCAGCCTGGCGAACCGGGGGATGAGGATCGCGTAGACGAAGACCATCGTCGGCAGGACCGTCCCCGCCATGTAGAGGACGAAGGTGAGCGGCGCGCCCAGCAGCAGCTGCCGGGCGCCGAGGCCGAAGATCTCCGGCCGCAGCGCGGCGGTCTGCACGGCCGCCTCGACCAGCAGCACGACGACGATGAGGCGCAGGTCGCCGCGCCGGTCGGCGGAGACGAGGTTGAGCGCCCGGGCGCTGTAGCGGCGCCGGAAGTACACCAGCGGCGCGACCGCGAACACCACCAGGTTGTAACCGGCCCAGGCGATCGCCTCGGCCCGCGTGACGTGGTCGTTCGTCTCGTTCATCGAGCCGGCCAGGTGCAGGCCGAACGGGTGCCAGCCGAACGCCCGTCCCACCGCGAACCCGAGGGCGAGCCCGCCCGCGCCGTAGGCGATGAGCAGCAGAGTCTCGCGGAGCGCGGTGGCGCGCTCGGGGGCGCGGTCCGCCAGGTCGGGCCTGGACCGGCGCCGGGTGAGGAGGAAGACCAGGCCCATGACGAGGAAGACCTCGGCGAGCCGGACGTTGAGGTCGACCAGGTGGGCGGACGTGGTGCGCTCCCCGGCGTCGTGCAGGTCGAGCGGGAGCCTGCGGCCGGCCAGGACCAGCACCAGCGCGTTCACCGCCGCCCATCCCAGGGCGGCCGACCATGCGGCGCGGCTGCGGAGCAGGGACCGGATCGTGCCGCCGCCCGACGACGGGCCTGTGCCGGGCAGGGGTCGCGAGGGGGATCTCAGGCGCATCGGGCGGTCTCCGTTCGACGTTTACTAGTACAACTGTGCTACTTCCCGGCGGATAGTAGCACGACTGTGCTACTAATGGGGGATGCCTCGAGTGGTGGACGGTGAGCAGCGGCGCCTGGACGTGGCTGCGGCGGTGTTGCGGGTGGTCCTGCGCGACGGTCTGGACCGGGCCTCGGTTCGCAACGTGGCGAGCGAGGCCGGGCTGTCGATGGGTTCGCTGCGGCACTACTTCGCCACGCAGTCCGAGCTGCTGGCGTTCACCCTGCGCGCGATCATCGAGCGGATCCAGCGGCGCATGGCGGCGCTGCCCCCCGAACCCGATCAGCGCCGCCGGGCCGAACTGGTGCTCGCCGAACTGCTGCCGATGGACGAGGAGCGGGCCGTCGAGAACCGGGTATGGCTGGCCTTCACCGCCCGCGCGATGGTCGATCCGGAGCTGCGGGCCCTGCAGAGCGAGGGATACGGCCTCCTGCGCGAGGGCTGCCGCTCCCTCGTGCGCTCGCTGGACGTTCCCGAACCCGCCGTGGAGTACGAGACCGACCGGCTGCACGCCCTCGTCGACGGCCTGGCCGTCCACGCCGCGACCCATCCCCACCAGACCACCCCGGCGCGGATGCGCGAGATCATCGCCTCCCACCTCGCCGGGCTCGGCCGTCCCGCCGGGGCCGCCTGACCGGCCGACGGCCCCGCGGGGCGTTTCGGGGTCAGGCCAGGTCCAGGTTCTGGGGGACGTCGCCGGGGGTCAGGTCGCGCCTCAGGCGGACGAAGCGGGCCGCGTGGCGCCAGCGGCCGTGTTCCACGGCGGCGTCCACGCTGATCTCCGCGACGGTGTCCGGGGCGACGCGGGTGTAGTGGACCGGGCCCCTGGTCGCGGGGAGGCCGCCGGCCCAGCCCGCGGGCAGGGGCTCCGGCCAGGGGTGGTCGGCGCCCGCCCGGGAGAGGGCGCCGGCCAGTTCCGCGCGCGCCCGGGGGGTGAGGGGCGCGGTCCGGGCGACCACACGCAGCACCCCGGCGGTCGTGTACCTGCCCAGAAGCAGGGACTCCGGCCGTTCGAGCGTGCCGGTCACGCCGCCGATGAGCGCCTCGGTCGTCGTCCGGTGCTTGATCTTCCACCAGCCGCGCCTCCCCTCCTTGTAGGGGTCGCCCGCGGCCTTCACGACCAGGCCCTCGATGCCCTGGGCGACGAGGATCTCGAACCACAGGCGGGCTTCCCCCACGTCGCGCAGCTGCGGGCAGAGGACGACGCGGGAGCTGCCGGGGAGGTCGCGCAGCAGCCGCTCCAGCTCGGTACGGCGGGCGGAGAGGGGGGCGGAGCGGTGGTCCTTTCCGCCGGTCTCCAGGACGTCGAAGACCACGTAGTGGCACGGCTCGGTGATCGGGGCGCCGGTGCGGCGGGTGACGTGGCGGCGCTGGAGGGCCGAGAAGTCCAGGCGGCCGTCGCTTCCCCAGCGGACGATCTCGCCGTCCACCACCGTGCCGGGCGGGAGGGTTCCGGAGACCGCGGAGACGATCTCGGGGAAGGCCGCGTCCAGCCGCTTGAGACGGCGTGACCAGAGCTGGACATCGCCTTCCTCGTCCACGCGGGCGACGCAGCGGAACCCGTCGAACTTGGGTTCGTAGCGGCAGCCGCCTGAACAGGCTCCCTCCCGCGGGATATGGTCGATCGCGGTCGCGGCCATAGGGGCGACGGGTCCCTGGATGCGCACCCCCACCCCCGATCGCGGTTCCCGTCCGAGGTACCCGCCGGGGGCGCGGCGAGTGCCGTTCCGGACGAGTTTGGGCAGGTCATTGCCTCACGCTGGCCCCCGCCGGTGGCGGGGGTCGCACAAGGCCGAACGAGCTGTAACGTTCTGCGTGATCTCCGCGCTGAATGATCACCGGGGTCGGAACGTGAACGGGGAAGCATGCTCAAGCGCACAGTGATCGGGACGTCGCTCGCCGCCGTGGCGGTGGCGGGAACGGTGGTCTGGACGGTCTCGTCCACGTCGACGGCGACGACCGCGTCCGCGACCCGGCCGGGCCCTGGCCGTGTCCACGCACGCCCGCTGGCGGACCTCGCCACCGCGGCCGCCGCGGGCCAGAAGGCCAAGGGGCTGCCCGCCGCGGAGACCGAGCCCTTCAGCCTGGTCGGCGTCACCTGGAACAAGCCCCGCGAGGAGCTCAGGGGAACCGTCCGGCTCCGCACGCGGGACGCGAAGACCGGCCGCTGGTCGGGGTGGCGCGCCCTGGAGCCCGAACTGGCCGATGCCCCCGACCGGGGCGGACGCGGCGGGACGAACGGGCTGTGGGTCGGCCCGTCCAACGGCGTCGACGTGCGCGTGACCGGGCAGAAGGGCCGCACGCTGCCGGAGGGCCTGCGCGTCGACCTGGTCGACCCGGGCGCCTCCGCGGCCGCGCCGACGCCCCGTGCGGCGGGGCGGGGCGGCGGTACCGGGATGCAGCTGGTGGCGGCGACCACGCCCCTCGCCGGGCCCGTCACCGCTCCGAAGCCGGCCATCGTGGCGCGGGCCGGATGGGGCGCGGACGAATCCCTCGTCAAGGAGCCGCCGGACTACGACGCTTCGGTCAAGGCCGCGTTCGTCCATCACACCGACACGGGCAACGGGTACTCCTGCACCGAGTCGCCGTCGGTGATCCGGTCGGTGTTCCTGTACCACGTGCAGAGCCAGGGCTGGAACGACATCGGCTACAACTTCCTCGTCGACAAGTGCGGCACGGCCTTCGAGGGGCGGGCCGGGGGCGCCGACCGCCCCGTCCACGGCGCCCACACCTACGGGTTCAACACCGACACCACCGGGATCGCCGTCCTCGGCACCTACACGGCCGCGAACGACCCGGACGTCCCCGGCGTCGCGCCCACCAAGGCCGCCCTGGACGGCGTCGCGAAGATCGCCGCGTGGAAGCTCGGGCTGACCGGGGTCGACCCGACGGCGAAGACGACGCTGACGTCGGCCGCCCCCGACGGGACGGGCGGGAAGTACCCCTACGGGCAGAAGGTCGAGTTCAACACGATCTCCGGTCACCGCGACGGGTTCGCGACCGCGTGCCCGGGCGCGCAGCTCTACTCCGCGCTCCCCGCCGTCCGGACGGCCGCCAAGCAGATCACCACTCCCGCCCTGAGCGCCACCGTGACCGGCGCCACCGCCGCGGGGGGCCGCTACTACACCAAGAGCACGGCCACGCTGAACTGGACGCCGGCCGAGGGCGCGACCTACACCGTCAGCGTGGACGGCACGACCGCCGCGACGCCGGCCGCGGGCGCCGCCTCGGCCACGGTGACCCTCGCGCCCGGGACGCACTCGGTCCAGCTGAACGCGGTCCTCGCCGACGGGACGACCTCGGCCTCCCCCGTCTTCACGATCGTCGCCGACACGACGCGGCCCGTCATCTCGTCCGAGGCGCTCTCCCTGCGCAAGGCGACGGTCAACAGCGGCGCGTGGCCCGTCTGGCTCACCTGGAAGGCCAGTGACAACGGCCTTCTCAGCTCGCTGAAGGCCACGTCGCCCGCGGCCAAGACGTTCGCCGCCACCACCACGCAGTGGGCCGCGGTCTCCAAGCCGGGCACGACCCAGACCTGGACGCTGGCCGCCACGGACGCCGCGGGCAACGCCGGAACCTCCAGCCTGAGCCGCTACACCGGCGGCCAGACCGAGGGCGCCGCGCGCCGCACCGGCACCTGGGGCGTCAGCACGACCAGCTCCTACCTGGGCGGTCGCGGCATGTACAGCAAGTACCGGGGCGCGAGCGCGAGCTGGACGTTCACCGGGCGCACCGCGGGCCTGATCTTCAAGCGCGCCTCCTACCTCGGCGCCGTGTACGTCTACGTGGACGGCACCAAGATCGGCACGCTGGACACCCGGGCGTCGACCACGGCCTACCGCCAGCTGATGTGGACGCGCACCTGGAGCACCAGCGGCACGCACACCATCAAGATCGTCGTGGCGGGCACCTCGGGCCGTCCCATGGTCGGCATCGACGGCCTCGTCTACCTCCGCTGACCCCGGCAGGGCGGTCCCGGCCCCGGCGGGCCGGAACCGGGGCCGCCCTAGAGTGTGAGGGGTGACAGACCGGTCGTGGCGTGATCGAGTGATCGCGGAGTGCCTGGCCAAGCCGGGCGCGGTGGAGGACTACCCGTTCGGCGACGAGGTGGCCGTCTTCAAGGTCGCCGGGCGGATGTTCGCGCTGGTGCCGCTGGGCGCGTCGCCGCCCAGCGTCAGCCTCAAGTGCGACCCGGACCTGGCCGAGGAGCTCCGCGCCCGGCACGCCGCGGTCACGCCCGGCTACCACCTCAACAAGCGGCACTGGAACACCGTCGTCCTCGACGGCTCGGTGCCCGGCGAGGAGGTGGGGGAGCTGGTCGACCACTCCTACGACCTCGTGGTCGCGAAGCTCACCCGCGCCCAGCGCTCCGGCCTCTGAGCCATTCCCCGATCAGGGGATCGAATCGGTCTTTACCTGCCGGAGCCTTTGAATGCACAGAGTCCGGTTTTAGGCGACCTTACCATTTTTCCCCATTTATCCGGTTCTTGTGGTTACCGTTTGCAAGGGCCGGACTTATGTTGCGAATTCGCGTAATCCGTGTACGGTATTCCCCGTGGCGATCATCAGACGCCACGCGACAAACCACAGAAGGAAAACCATCATGTCCAAGATCTGGACCCCGGGCGCCAATGCGTCCGGCTTCGACCCCCGCAGCATCAGGCGCGGGCTCGACGAGTACCTCCGCCGGTGCGAGGCGGAGCTGATCGAAATCCGCCGCGACCTCCACGCGCACCCGGAGATCGCGTTCGAGGAATTCCGCACGACCCAGATCATCGTCGACTTCCTGACGGCGATCGGCCTCCGGCCGCGGGTCCTGCCCAACGGCACCGGCGTCATCTGCGACGTCCGCGGAGGCGACGGGCCGATGATCGCGCTGCGCGCGGACATCGACGCACTGCCCCAGCACGACACCAAGCTCGTCCCCTACCGCTCGACGGTGGAGGGCGCGGCGCACAACTGCGGCCACGACGTCCACACCACCATGCTGCTGGGCACGGCGCACTTCCTGGCGATGCTGGCCGAGACCGGTTGGCTCCGCGGCACGGTCAGGCTCATCTTCCAGCCCGCCGAGGAGCTCCCCGGCGGCGCGCGGAGCGTGATCGCCGCCGGCGGTCTGGACGGGGTGCGGCGCATCTTCGCGCTGCACTGCGACCCGGCGCAGGAGGTCGGCTTCCTCGGTCTGCGGACCGGGGCGATCACGGCGTCCTACGACAAGATCCGGGTGGACGTCACCGGGGCCGGCGGGCACACCGCACGGCCGCACCTGACGGGCGATCTGATCACGGCCATGGGGGCCATCCAGGTCGGCCTGCCGGCGGTGCTGGCACGCGAGATCGACTCGCGTTCCGCCCACGTGCTGGCCTGGGGCCGCGTCCAAGCGGGCTCGGCGGCGAACGCGATCCCCACCCAGGGTCTCCTGGAGGGGACGCTCCGCTGCCTGGACCCGCAGGACCGGCGCTTCGCCCTGGCCGAGCTGGAAAGGCTGCTCGGTCATCTGGCGGGGCTCTACAAGGTCGGGGCCGAGCTGGAGAGCTCGATCGACCTGCCGCCCACGATCAACGAGGCGACGAGCGTGGAGATCCTCCGGTACGCCGGGGGTCTGGCGCTCGGCGACGACAAGATCGCCCCCACCGGTCAGAGCATCGGCGGGGAGGACTTCTCCCTCTACGTCGAACAGGTCGACGGCGCCCTCGGGCGCTTCGGCGTGCGCAAGCCCGGCACGCCGAAGTACGACCTGCACCAGGGCGGTTACGACGTCGACGAGGACTGCATCACGCTCGGCGTCGACCTGGAAGTGCACATGGCGCTGGCGGCCCTGGACCACGCGTGGTCTGAGGTCTGACGCACCGAACGGCCGTGATCGACCATGCGTCGGTCACGGCCATGGGGGCCCGGTTCACGCCGGGCCCCTTCACGTTTCCTTCGCAAATTTCTCGTGGCGGACCGATGAATCGGTGAGACCCCCGCGGTACACACCTCGACCGATCCGGTTCGAGAAGGGAATCACGCGATGCACAGCGACGAGACGGCAGTCCGCGAAGTGTTCGAGCGGCTGTACAAGGCTTGGGGCGACGGCGACGCCGACGCGTTCGCCGACTTCTACGTCGAGGACGCGACCGTGGTGATGCCCGGTGTGTTCAACCGGGGCCGCGAGGCGGTTCGCGGCTACATGGCCGCCGCGTTCGACGGGCCGCTCAAGGGGTCACGGGCCGTGGACGAGCCGCAGGACGTCCGCGTGTACGGCGACACCGCGATCGTCGTCAGCAGGGCGGGCATCATCATGGCCGGGGAGCAGGAGTTCCCGCCCGAACGCGAGCGGCTCGCCACCTGGGTGCTGTCGCGCCGGGACGGGCGCTGGCTCGTCGCCGCCTACGCCAACGCGCCCGCCCGCTGACAGGAGGACCACCGTGGACGAGGATCTCGGCGCCTACCGTCGCGAACTGCTGGTGCACTGCTACCGGATGGTCGGCTCGGTGCACGAGGCGGAGGACCTCGTCCAGGAGACGATGCTGCGCGCGTGGCGGTCCCGGGACCGCTACGAGCCGCGCCTGGCGTCCGTCCGCACCTGGCTCTACAAGATCGCGACGAACGTGTGCCTGACGGCGCTGCGGGGGCGGGCCCGGCGCCCGCTCCCGTCCGGGCTCGGGGGGCCGAGCGAGGACCCGGACGCGCCGCTGACCCCGGCGTTCGAGGTGCCGTGGCTGCAGCCGTTCCCGGACGCGCTGCTCGACGACCCCGCATCGCGCGTCGTGCGGCGCGGCAGCCTGCGCCTGGCGCTGGTGGCGGCGATGCAGGCGCTGCCGCCGAGGCAGCGGGCCGTGCTGATCCTGCGGGACGTCCTGGAGTTCGGCGCGGCCGAGGCCGCGGAGCTGCTGGGCACGTCGCCGGCCGCGGTGAACAGCGCCCTGCAGCGCGCCCGGGCGGGGGTGTCGGGCGTCGCGGCGGAGGAGGAGATCACCGAGCCGGACGACGCGGAGGTCGCCGCCGTCCTCGACCGCTACGTGAGGTCGTTCGAGGCCGCCGACGTCGACGGGCTGGTGGCGCTGCTGACCGACGACGCCGTCATGGAGATGCCGCCCGTGCCGCTCTGGTATCGGGGGCGCCGCGACTACGGGCGGTTCATGGCGCGGGTCTTCGCGATGGCCGGCACCGACTGGCGGATGGCGCGGACGTCCGCCAACGGGCAGCCGGCCCTTGTCGCCTACCGGCGGTCCGAGGGCGCGTACCGGCTGCACACCCTGCAGGTCTTCACCGTGACGCCGCGGGGGGTGGCGCGCAACGTCGTCTTCCAGGACGCGCGGGTGTTCGCCGCTTTCGATCTGCCGGAGACCTTCGGCGGGTGATGTCGATTCCGGGGCCGCGGCTTCGACCTCCTTTCAGAAGACCTGGAAGGAGCACATCATGGACCTCGCCCAGACGCTCACCAGCAGCGCCCGCCCGATCTGGCTGACCGGGGCCGCCGCGGCGCTGGCCGGATCCGTCGCCACGGAGCTGTTCGGGCTGGCCGCCCGCGCGGCCGGCGTCCCGATGGAGGCCGGCGGAGTCGGCGCCGACGCCACCGAACCGATCATGGTCGGGATGTTCGCGATGGGGACGGTCATCTGCACGTTCTGGGGGACGGTCCTCGCCATGCTCCTCGCGCGGTTCGCCAGGAGGCCGTCCCGGACGTTCGTGCGGGCCGCCGTTGCGCTGACGGTCCTGTCGTTCACGACGCCCGTCGCCGCGGGCGCCACGGCGACCTCGACGAAGGTGATGCTGTGCGCCGCACACGTCCTGGCCGCGGCGGTCATCATCCCGATGTTCGCCCGCCGCCTCCCGACCGCGCACGACTGAGGTGGCGTGACCGGGAAGTGACCGGGCTGACAGCGCAGAGGGGGAGCGTGGACATGTCCAGGCGGAATGCCGCCTCACATGGGAAGACCCACGCGTCCGGGCATAGGGGCGCTGGCCGTAGCGAAGGGAACTGAGATGCGTCTGACGGGGAAGAGCCGGCGAGCGGCGATCATGATCTCCGCACTCGTGATCGCGGCGGGCGGTCTCACCGAGGGAACGGCTTCGAGCGCACGAGCCGCGTCGTCAGCCTCGGTCGGGGCCCCGGCGAAATCTGCGGCCACAGCAAGGGAGGCCTGCCATGGAGAGGGGTCGGTCCCCCTCGGGGCGGGCTGGATCCACATCAGGGCCAACACAGCCGTCGCGGGACATCCCGGGTACAGGCAGCACTACAAGGGATTCGTCGCGAACGCAGGCAAGGCCACCTCCATCGCCGTTCAGGTCAAGGGATGGGAGGGCAGCGAGCTGAAGTGGTACGGGCTGGGTGCGACGGACAACAAATTCGAGGGGCATGTGCCTTGGGGCTACAGCCTGGCCACACCCGAGATCAGAGTGCTGAACACCGGCTTCAAGGTCGACCCATTCGTTCGGTACAACTGCTGAGGAAGCGTCTGCAAGCACCCCCGCCAATCTGCCCCCTCCCGTCGCTGCCTCCGGAGCGTGAGCGTCTTCGGCAACGCGCTCCGGAGGGACGTCGACGGGCCCCGGGTGCGGCCGGCCGCACGCGCACGGGCCCCGCCGCAGGCGAGCCCGCGGTGGCGCAGTCAGCCCCGCGACGCGGCGTCGGGGATGCGGTCGAGGACGGGCAGCGGGGTCAGGCCGTAGGCGTAGTAGTCGGTCGTGTCGGCGCCGGAGGCGCGGGCGGCGGCGGCCTTGGCGGCCAGGTGGTCGGCCGAGGCCGTGTCGGGACGGCCGGGGCGCAGGACGGCGCGGAGCGTGGTGTCCGGGCCCAGCACGGCCCGGTAGGCGGCCACGTCCTCGGCCACGCGGGCGGTGTCGTGGGCGTAGCAGAGGATGGCGTAGGACGGGACGGCCGAGCCGAGCGCGGCGGGGTCGACGCCGATCCGCCAGGCGGACGCGGCGGCCGGGGCGCCGGTGGGACGTCCGTCCGCGTAGCCGAGGACGGCGCCGGTGAGGTCGAGGAACGCCAGCTGCGAGCCCTCGGCGGCGACGGCCGCGGCGACCTCGGCGGCCAGGGACGTGACGATCGGCGAGCGGGCGCGGGCGTACTCGGTGAGGACCTCAGGGATGTCGGAGGCGGGCGGGCCACCGTCCAGGACGTCCCCGGCCAAGCGGGCCGCGGCGTCGCGGGCCTTCTCGGCGTCCGGGAGAAAGGCCAGGCAATGCCGGCAGAAGCACAGGCCCAAGGCGAACTCGGCGGCAGAGCCGAGTTCGACGAAAGAGCGTTCGTGGTGGTAGCCGTGGCCGAACGTCCCGAAGTGGAGGGATTCCGCGACGACGGAGTCCACGCCTTGGCGGGCGATGGCGCGGCCCAACGCGATGGCATATGCGCGGACGTCCGGGTGGGACGGGCATAGGTCGGCGGGCGCGGCACGGTCACCGAAACAGCTCTCTTGTGTGACGTCCGGGAAGGCCAGGCCGAGCGTGGTGTTGTGCAGGAAAACGCCCCAGCCGTGCAGCGCGACACCAAGGGCGCGGGTCTCGGCCCTGAGCGCCCGTATGGGCTCTTGGTCGGCGCCCCTCTGCACCGGGGGCACCAGCCGAAGCCCGTCGAAGACGTCGCCCAAGGGGAAATGGACGCCGTCGTGGCGGAACGTCACGCGCGTTGCGCCGTGCGGTGTCACGTCACGGGCGCGGTGGTACGCGGCGCCGATCGTGATGGAGGAGGCGCCGTGGGAGAGGATCCGCGCGGCGTCGGCGCCGCGCAGATCCTCCACCATGGTGAAGAGGGACGAGTCCATCAGCTCTTCTTGTAGGCGACGAAGTCGATCTCGACGAGGATGTTCATCAGCTGCGAGCCCACGGTGGTGCGCACCGGGTAGGGCTTGCTGAAGTGCTCCCGGTAGACCTCGTCGTAGGCGGCGAAGTCGCGGTGGAGGTCCTGGAGGTGGACGGTCGACTTCACCACGTCGTCCAGGCCGAGGCCGTGCTCGGCCAGGATCGCGGCCAGGTTGGCGAGGGTCTGCCGGGTCTGCGTGGCGACGTCCGTGCCGACGATCTCGCCGGTCTTCGGGTCGAGCGGCCCCATCCCGGACGTGTACACGAAGTCGCCGACCACGAGCCCCTGCGAGTAGGTGCCGACGGGCGGGGCCGAGTCCGCGCTGCGAATCTCGCGCTTGCTCATATCTGTCTCCTTATCGGGTGACGTCGTTCTCCGCGGTCTTCAAGAGTTCCAGGTCGGCGCGGCCGGGCAGGCCCTCCCAGTCGCCGCGGACGGTGACGGCGTAGGCGCCCGCGGCCGTGGCGGTGGCCAGGCGGTCGGCGACGGGCAGGCCGCGCACGAACTCGGCGAGGTAGCCGGCGGCGAACGCGTCCCCGGCGCCGACCGGGTCCACGACGGGGACCCGGTGGGCGGGCTGGACGTGCAGCCGCCCCTCGCAGAGCGCGACCGCCCCGGCGGCGCCCCGCTTGACGAGGACGTCGCGGGGGCCGAGCGCGGCCAGGGCGGCGGCGAGCGCGGCCGGGTCGTCGCCGGGCACGACGAGGCGGGCCTCCTGCTCGGTCGCGAACACCAGGTCGGCGCGCTTGACCAGGGTGTGCAGGCATTCCCCGGCCTCGGCGGGCGTCCACAGCGCCGACCGGTAGTTGAGGTCGAGGGAGACGGGGACGCCGGCGTCCCGCGCGGTCTCGACGGCGTCGTCCAGGGCCTGGCGGGCGGTGTCGCTGATGGCGGCGGTGATGCCGGTGACGTGCAGGACGCGCGCGGCCCGGATCAGGTCGTGCGGGACGTCGGACGGGCGCAGCCGGGAGCCGGCGCTGCCCGTCCGGTAGTACTGGACGCGGGTGAGCGTGCCCGAGCGGCGCTCCTTGAACAGCAGCGCGGTGGGGGCGGTCCCGTCCACCACCGTGTGGTCGAGCCGGACGCCCTCCCCGGCGAGCGCCGTGGTGATCAGCCGGCCGAACTCGTCGTCGCCGACGCGGCCGAACCATGCCGCGCTGCCGCCGAGCCGCGCCAGCCCGATCGCCGTGTTCGACTCGGCGCCGCCGATGCCGAGGTCGAGGGAGCGGGCGTGCCGCATCGGCCCGACGGCGGGGTTCTCCAGCCGCGCCATGGTCTCGCCGAACGTGACGAGGTCGGGGCTCATCGGGCCGCCACCCCCGGGGCCGCCGCGGCGAGCAGCGCCCGCGCCCGGTCGGCCAGGGCGGTGAGGGAGCCGCCGTCGAGGGCGTCGCCGATGAGGGAGCCCCCGGCGCCGACCGCGACCGCCCCGGCCGCGATGTAGCCGGCGGCGGTGTCCGGGCCGATGCCGCCCGTCGGCAGCAGCCGCACGTCGCGGAACGGCTCGGCGAGGTCGCGCAGGTAGCGCGGCCCGAACGCGTTCGCGGGGAAGATCTTGACGGCGGTGGCGCCGAGGTCCCAGGCGCGGGCGACCTCGTTCGGGGTGAGGGCGCCCGGGTAGTAGCGCAGGCCCCGGTCGCGGGCCGCGCCGGCGACCTCTTCGCGGGTGTCGGGGGCGACGAGGAAGGAGGCGCCGGCGTCCGCCGCGGCCTCCGCCTCCGCGCGGGTGCGGACCGTTCCGGCGCCGATCTCGACGTCCGCGGGCAGCCGGTCGCGGGCCGCGCGCAGGCCGTCCAGCGCGCCCGGGGTGTTGAGGGTGACCTCCAGGCAGCGGACGCCGGCGGCGACCAGCGCGTCCAGGACGTCGGCGACGCGGTCGGCGCGGCGGCCGCGCACGACCGCGACCACGCCGGTCGCGGTCAGCGCGGGTCCCGGCGCCAGACGGGGGATCATGGGGTTCCCTTCTCGGAGGTACCGTCTCAGAAGTACGTGCGGATCAGGTCGACCACCGTGTGGTCGTCGTCCACGACGGGGATGACCTGCCACTTGTCGAAGGCCGTGCAGGGGTGGGAGATCCCGAAGCAGATCAGGTCCCCCGGACGCACGGAGGCGCCGCCCGTCGCGACGTAGGCGTGGTGGTCGTTGGTGTCGGTGACGCGCAAGCCGTCCGCCGGGGTGGTCGTCCCGTCGGCCTTGCGGATCCGCAGCGGGACGGGCAGGCCCGCGTCGTAGGGGGCCTCCCGCTTGCCCATCCCGGCGATCGCGAGGCCGGGTTCGGGGACGGACGTGACCTGCGCCCAGATCTCCAGCGCGGCGTCCAGCGAGCCGGGGACGCGGTTGAACGGCGTCCGCTCGGTGTAGATGCCGTCGTCGTGGGAGACGTAGGCGCCGCTGCGCAGCACCACGGTGAGGTCGTGGCCGGGCAGCCAGTCGCCCGCGAGCGTCTCGGCGACCTGGTCGAAGTAGGCGCTGCCGCCCGCGGTGACGACGACGTCGCGGGGGAGAAGCGGGGACAGCTCGACGGTCGCGTCGCGCAGCGCGCCGAGGTAGGCGCCCGCCGCCGCGACGTCCGGCAGCCCGCCCTCGTACCCGGCGACGCCGGCGAGTTCCGTGCCGGGCGCGCCGGCGACGGCGCGGGCGACGGCGGCCAGTTCCTCGACGGTGCGGCAGCCGGTGCGGCCGTTCGGGTGACCGAGCTCGACGAGCACCCGGAACGGGCGCTCCCCGGCGGCCGCGGAGATCGCCGCGACGCCCTCGGCGGAGTCGGCGTACAGCAGGAACTCCATGCCGCGGTCGATCTCGCCGCCGAGCCAGCGCAGCGCGGTCGGGTCGAGCAGCTCGTTGGCCAGCAGGACGCGGGGGACGCCGAACGTCCGGTAGGCGAGGACCTGGTTGGCGGTCGCGGCGGTGATGCCCCAGGCGCCCGCGTCCAGCTGGGCCTGGGACAGCGTCGGGGCCATGGACGTCTTGCCGTGCGGCGCGAACGCGAGCGCGTGCTCCCGGCAGAACGCGGCGAGCGCCGCGATGTTGTGGTCCAGGGCCGACCGCCGCGCCACCATCAGCGGCCAGGTGAACGGCCCGCCGAACAGCGGGTGCCGGGCGGCGGCGAACTCCTCCAGGGGGACGGGCGGACCGGGCAGCCAGAGGCCCTTGGTCCGCCAGTCGACGTGCTCGCCGGGAATGGTGAGGCTCACGGCTGGTTCCCTTCGTGCGGGTCGTGGCGCGTTCTGTCGGGACGGCGGCGGGACGGACGGGACGAGCCGAGCACGCGGGAGATCTCCAGGCCCGCCCGCTCGACCATGGGCCCGACCTCCCGCACCCGCGCCGGGGTCATCCGGGACGTCAGCCCGGAGACGCTGAGCGCCCCCACGGCCCGGTCGGTGTGGTCGAAGATCGGCGCGGCGACGCAGCGGACCTCGGGCTCGTTCTCCCGGTCGTCCACGGCGTACCCGGAAAGCCGTACCCGCTCCAGCTCGGCGGCGAGCCGCACCGGGTCGGTGATCGTCCGTTCGGTGCGCGCGGGCATCCCGGCCGCGACGACCGTCTGGAAGTCGTCCTCGCCGAGCCAGGCGAGGATGGCCTTGCCGACGGCCGTCCGGTAGGCGGGCATCCGCAGCCCGACCCGGGACGCCATCCGGACGTTGTGCTCGTTCTCCACCTTGTCGATGTAGACGACGTCGGGGGCCTCGTAGACGACGAGGTGGCACGTCTCCCCCACGAGGTGCTGGAGGCGGCGCAGCGGGTCGGCGGCGACCGACCGCATGTCCAGCGTCGACAGGTACGCCTGGCCGAGCCGCAGCGCGCCGTGCCCGAGCCGGAACCAGCCGGACTCGCGGTCGCGGGTGAGCAGGTCGCCGTCGATGAGCGGCTGCGCGAGCCGCAGCACGGTGCTCTTGCTGATGCCGAGGTCGTCGGCGATGCGGGTCAGCGACACCCCGCGCGCGTCGGCGTGGTCGCGGACGTGGTCGAGGACGGCGAGCGCGCGGCGCAGCGACGACGACTGGTTCCTCGGTTTCGCCTGGTCGGTCGTCATGTGGTGCTCCCCGGGAGCAGGCCGCGGCGCAGGACGTCCCGCGCGGCGCGCAGGTGCCGCCCGGCGCGGGCGAGCGAGATCTCGTGGTGGCCCGGCAGCAGCATGTCGACCTCCAGCCCCGCGAGCCGCTCCAGGCTCGCGGCGTAGTCGGGGACGCGCGAGTCGTGCAGGTTCTGCAGCGAGATCCGCCCGCCGGTGAAGACGCAGTCCCCCGAGAACAGCGCGCGGCCCTCGGGCGCGTCGAGCAGGTAGCAGGTGTGCCCGTCGGCGTGCCCGGGGGTGGCGACGGCCTGGAGGGCGACGCCGCCGCCGAGGTCGACGCGCTCCCCGTCCGCGATGGGGCGGACCGCCGGGCACGCCGGGAACGCGTAGCCCTCGGGGTAGACCCCGGCGGCCTTGCCGCGGTCGACGCTGAGCTTCTCCTCGTCGCCCGAGGCGATCCAGTCGCTCGCCGGTGCCCCCGCGCGAACGGCGAGCCCCTCCACGCTCCGGGCGAGCCCGGCGGCGCCGCCCGCGTGGTCGGCGTGCCCGTGGGTGAGCAGCAGGTGCCGCTCCCCCGCCGGCCCCGCCGCCGCGAGCATCCGCCGGGCGAGCAGCCCGGCGGACACCCCGGCGCCCGCGTCGACCAGTGCCGCGCCCCGCGACCCCCGCACGAGGTAGACGTGGCAGTCGAGCGGGTCGGTGAGGTCGAACCCGGCGGCCCCGCTGCCGACGAGCTCGACGTGCTGCGTCAGCCTCATGACCGCCCTCCGCCGAGGGAGCGGACGGTGTCGGCGACGAGGCGGGCGGCGAGATCCACGTCCGCCAGCGCGACCGACTCGTCGGCGGAGTGGGCGTCGCCGATGGAGCCGGGGCCGAAGACGACCGAGGGGATGCCGGCGCGGGCGAGCTTGCTGGCGTCGGTCCCGAACGGCATGCCCTGGACGGTCGCGGGACGTCCCGCCGCCTCCAGGGCGCGGACCAGAGCGGCCGGGACCGGGCTGGTGGCGGGCGTGTCGAGGGCGTAGTCGACGGTGAACGGCTCGTCCACCTCGACGCGGCCCGGGATGAGCGCGGCCAGCTCGGCGCGGTCGCGGCGCCACACGTCGAGGGGGTCCTCGCCGGGCAGGGTGCGGCGGTCGACGTCGATCTCGCAGCGGCCCGGCACGGTGTTCGGGCCCTCGCCGCCCCGGATCCGGGTGACGCAGCGGGTCGCCGTCCCGAGCAGCGGGTGCGGCGGGACGTCCGGCGCCGCCGCGCCGATGTGGTCGATCACGCGGGTCATGAGGGCGACCGCGTTGACGGCCTCGTCCGGCCGGGAGCTGTGCCCGGCCGTCCCCAGCGCGCGGACGGTGTAGCGGACGCAGCCCTTGTGCGCGGTGGCGGGGACGAGCCCGGTCGGCTCCCCCACGACGGCCCCGGCGATCGGCGCGTCCCCGAGGTCGGAGATGAGGCCGAGGACGCCCCGGTAGGCGTGCTCCTCGTCCACGACCCCGGCGAGGACGACCCCGAACGGCGGCGGGTCGCCGGCCGCCAGCTCGGCCGCCGCGAGCATGAACGCGGCGAGCGGCCCCTTGGCGTCGCAGGCGCCGCGCCCGTACAGGCGGCCGTCCCGGACCGTCCCGGCGAACGGGTCGACGGTCATGCCGGTGGTCTCGACCGTGTCGAGGTGCGACTCCAGCAGCACCATGCGGGGATCGCGTCCCGGCACGGTCGCGACGACGTTGGGACGTCCCGGCAGCACCTCCCGGAGTTCCGCCTTCACGCCGCGCGCCTCGAGCCAGCCGCGCACGTACCCGGCGACGGCGGCCTCCCCGAACCCGGGACCGGACCCGGCGCGCGGGTTGACGCTGGCGATGCCGACCATCGCCTTGAGCAGCTCCCCCGAGCGCGTCATCAGGACCGCCGTTCCCGCGCGTAGGCGAGCAGCAGCGCGATGATGAGCAGGCCGAGGACGATCTGCCGGACGCCCTCCGAGACGTTCCACGCGGCCAGCAGCGCGGTCAGCAGCGTCAGCAGCAGCGCGCCCGCGACCGTGCCGAGGACGTGCCCGCGCCCGCCGAGGATGGACGTCCCGCCGAGCACGACCGACGCGATCGACAGCAGCTGGTACGGGTTGCCCATGGTGAGCGAGCTGGTGGAGGTGAACCCGAGCAGCACCAGGCCCGACACCCCGGCGAGCAGCGCGCACGCCCCGTAGGCAATGAACGCGGTGCGGGCGAGCGGGACGCCGGAAGCGCGCGACGCCCGCTCCCCGTTGCCGAGCGCGAAGACCCACCGTCCGGCGCGGGAGGCGTGCAGCAGCCACGCGGCGGCGGCGGTGATGCCGAGCCACAGGACGAACGCGAGCGGGACGCCCACGACGCGGTCGTTGGCGAGGGACGCCAGCATGGGGACCTTCGCCGACTTCGGCGACCCGTTGGTGTAGACCAGCAGCGCGCCGGCGACGATCGTGCCGGTGGCCAGCGTCATCACCATCGGCGGCACCCGCAGCCAGGTCACCCCGGCGGCGTTGGCGAGCCCGACCAGCAGGCTCGCGAGGAGGGCGACGGCGACGCCCGCGGGTCCGCCCGAGCCGGACGCGACCTGCGCGCACACCACCGCCGACAGCGCGACGACGCCCGACACCGACAGGTCGATGCCGCTCATCATGATCACGAGTGTCTGGCCGACGGCGACGATGCCGAGGAACGCGGCGGTCTGCACCAGGTAGCGGACGCTGGAGACGCTGTCGAACCCCTTGGCGAACAGAACCGCGGCGATCCAGGTCACGATCAGCACGCCGAACGCCCAGGCGGCGCGGTTGTCCCGCAGGGCCGCCGCCGGACGGCGGGCGCCCGCGGTGCGCGAGAGCGCTGCCATCAGTCCGTCCTCTCCCTGGTCGCGAAGGTCTTGACCGCGATCGCCACGATCAGCACCGCGCCCTGCATGATCAGTTGGTAGAACGGCGAGAGCCCGGTGAACAGCAGCAGGTTGGTGAGCAGGCCGATGAGCAACGCGGCCAGCACGGTCGCGCGCATCTGCCCGACGCCGCCGAAGAAGCTGACCCCGGCGAGCACCGACGCGGCGATCGAGTTGAGCGTGTACGGGGTGCCGATCGTGGCGTCCCCGGAGCCGGTCTGGATCGCGAGGCCGATGCCCGCGAGGCCGACGAAGACGCCCGCGAGCGCGTAGGCGGAGATCTTCACCTTGCGGGTGCCGATGCCGCTGGCGTAGGCGCCGTGCTCGTTGCCGCCGACCGCGTACAGCGACAGCCCGAACCGGGTCGTCCGCACGAGCTTCCAGGCCAGCAGCACCAGGGCGATCGCCACGAACGGCAGCGCGAGGCCGTTCCAGCCGTTGTTGTAGGCCTTGACCAGGCCGGACGGGACGCTCCCGCCGGGCTGGGGGAGGACCACGAGCGTGACGCCGCCCCACAGGAACGACGCCGCCAGCGTCACGATGATCGGCGGCAGCCCGGCGTAGGCGACGAGCACGCCGTTCGCGGCGCCGGTCGCGGCGGCGGCGGCCAGGGCCAGGCCCGCGGCGACGAGCACGCCGTCCTCGGCGCGCACGGCGAACACCGCCATCGCGAGGGACAGCACCGCGCCGAGCGACAGGTCGATGCCGCCCGCCAGCATGACGGTGCTCTGCCCCATCGCCGCCAGGATCAGCGGCAGGAACTGCGCCGACAGGATCGTGATCGACGCGGGGGTGAACACCTGCGAGTCGTAGTGGCTGTAGACGGCCAGCAGCACGACCAGCAGCGCGCCGAGGCCCGTCACGTCCAGGTTGCCGCGCAGCGCGGCGGTGAGGCGGTCAGGCATGCGCCACCGTCCCGGTGACGGAGGCGCGGACGAGCCGCTCCTCGGTGAGGCCGCCGCCGGAGAGCCGGTCCACGACCGCGCCCTCGTACATGACGGCGACCTCGTCGCACAGGCCGACGAGTTCCATGGTGTCTCCCGAGGTGACGAGGACCGCCACGCCGCTGTCGGCCAGCCGGCGGAGCAGGTGGTAGATCTCTCGCTTGGTGCCGACGTCGATGCCGCGGGTCGGCTCGGCCAGCAGCAGCACCCTCGGCTCCGAGGGCAGCCAGCGGGCCAGGGCGACCTTCTGCTGGTTGCCGCCCGACAGCCGGCGCGCCTCCTGCTCGGGGCCGGTCACCTTGATCCGCATCCGCTCGACGAGGTCGGCGACGAGCCGGTCCTCGGCGCGGCGGTCGACGGTGGTGAGCCTGCGGCCGGGCGTCACGACGCCGAGGTTGGTGAGGGCAAGGTTGGCCCGGACGGTCTGCCCCACGTGCAGGCCCTCGACCTTGCGGTCCTCCGGGACGTAGGCGACGCGGCGGCGGATCGCCTCGCGCGGGGACGCCAGGCGCGCGGGGCGCCCGTCCACCTCGACCCGGCCGGTGTGCCGGACGAGCCCGAACAGGGCGCGCAGCACCGCCCGCTGCCCCTGCCCCTGGAGGCCGCCGAGGCCGATGATCCGGCCGGGTTCGAGGTCGAGGTCGACGCCGGCGCAGGCGCCGGGGACGGTCAGCCCCCGCGCGCTCAGCACCGGCCCGCCCGCGGGGACGGGGGTCGCGTCCCCCGCGGAGCCCTTCGCGACCTGTCGCCCGGCGGCGATCTCCCGCTCGGAGGGGATCGCCGCGGCGTCGCCGCCCGCGGGGGCGGCCCCCGCCCCGGCCTTCGGCGGGAACAGGTCGGACAGCTCCCGGCCGATCATCAGGTGCACGATGTCGTCGTGGCCGGTCTCCGCGCGCTCGCGGGTGGCCATGACCTCGCCGTCCTTGAGGACGGTCAGCCGGTCGGCGACGGCGAACAGCTCGCCCATCCGGTGGCTGACCATGATCACCGACGAGCCGGCCGCGCGCAGCTCGTCCACGACCTTGAACACGCACGCGACCTGGTCGTCGTCCAGGGCGGACGTCGCCTCGTCCAGGATCAGCAGGCGCGGGGACGAGGCGAGCGCCTTGGCCAGCTCGACGAGCTGCTGCTGCCCGAGCGGGAGGCGTCCCGCCCGGGTCAGCGGGTCGGCGTGCAGGCCGACGCGCTCCAGCAGCGGCCGGGCGCGCCGGGCCAGGTCGCGGCGCAGGACGAGCCCGCGCCGCGCCGGCCACTGGCCGAGGAACACGTTCTCGGCGACGGTCTGGTGCGGGTTGAGGCTGAGCTCCTGGTGCACCGAGCCGATCCCGACGGCCCGCGCGCGGTGCGGGGACCAGGCGCCGGCCGGCGCGCCGTCGTAGACCACGCGTCCGGAGTCGGGCGACAGGAGTCCCGTGATCAGCGAGAGCACGGTGCTCTTGCCCGCGCCGTTCTCGCCCACCAGGGCGAGCACCTCACCGGCGCGGACGTCGAAGCTCACCTCGTTCAGCACGCGGTTGCCCGCGAAGGACTTGGAGACCCGCTCGACGGCCAGGAGTGTCATCGCTACTTGCCGATCAGCTTGTCGATCTCGGACTGCGGCAGCGTCTGGATCGGGTAGGAGTCGTCGGGCTGGTCCGCCTTGACGTACTCGTTCAGGTTCTCGTCTGTGATCTTGGGCAGCGGGACCATGATCTGGTTCGGCACCGTCGCGCCGCCGGCCTTGGCGACCGCCGCGCGCAGCGCGATGACGCCGAGGTAGTTCGGCTGGGCGGTGGACAGCGAGGAGAACCCGCCGGCCTTGTTGTCGTTCCAGAGCTTGAGGAACCCGTTGTAGTTCTCACCGGTGATCGGGACGAGCTTCTTCTTCTGCTTGACGAGCGTCTGGAGCGCGGCGGCCGAGAGGGCCCCGCCCTGCGAGAACACGCCGTCGATGTCGGGGTTGGCGGAGTAGGCGGAGGCGAACGCCTGCGCGGCCGGCGCGAGGTTGTACTCGCTGTGCACGTTGGAGACGACCTTGACGCCCGGGTACTGCTTGAGGCCCTCCTGGGCGCCCTGCCAGCGCTCCTCGCTGACCGCGACCCCGGCCGGGCCGTTGAACGCGATGATCTTGCCCTTGCCGCCCAGCTTCTCCCCGAGCCACCGGCCCATCATCCGGCCCCACTCCTTCTGGTCCGTGCCGACGCGCACGACCTTGTCGGAGGTGACCAGGCTGTCGAAGTTGGCGACCGTGATCCCGGCGCCCGCGGCCTGCTCCAGCGCCGGGTTCAGCGCGGTGGACGACCCGGCGTCGACGAGGATCACGTCGTACTTCTGCTGGATCATCGCCCGGATCTGGGCGATCTGCTGGGAGGTGTCGCCGTTGGCGTTGAAGACCTGGTAGTCGGCGACCTTGCCGTCCTTCTTCAGCTGGGCGACGTCGTCCTTGAGCATCTTGTCGGTCTGCTGCATCCACGACGGGGTCAGGTAGATCGTGGACCAGCCCACCTTGAGGGCCTTGGCCTTGCCGGCGGAGGCGGACGACCCGCCGTCGCCGGAATCGACGCCGCACGCTGCGGTGGCGGCCAGCGTGCCCAGCGCCGTGACGGCCACGGCGGCGCGCGTGAACCTACCGATCATGAGGGACTCCTTGTGCTGGTCCGGGCCCGGACGGGCCTCGGCGAACTGGGCGGGGGGTGGCTTGGGGGGTCAGGAGGGGGCGAGGGCCCGTCCCGGCGGTCTCGCCGTCTCGGCGAGGACTCCTCCGGACAGGACCGGGACGCCGTTGACCACGACGTGCTCGACGCCTTCGGCGGGCACCCTGGGTCTTTCGTAGGTGGCGCGGTCGGTGACGGCGGACGGGTCGACGACGGCGAGGTCGGCGGCGCGACCCGTCTCGACGCGGCCCCGGTCGGCGAGCCCGAACCGGTCGGCGGCGCGTCCGGCCAGGTGCACGGCCGCCTGCTCCCACGTCCAGTCGCCGAGCTCGCGGACGTGCCGCCCGAGCAGCCGGGCGAACGCGCCCCAGCCGCGCGGATGCGGGTGCCCGCCCTGGTAGATGGCGTCCGATCCGGTCGTCTGGGCGGGGTGCCGCAGCAGCGCCCGCACCGACTCCTCGCTGTTGGTCGGCGGCTGCCCGAACACGCACCCGGCCTCCAGCCGGGTCGCGACGAGCAGGTCGCAGCAGAACGCCCCGGGAGCCGACCCGGCCCGCTCGGCCGCGTCCGGCAGGCTCATGCCCTCCGCCCACCGGAACTCGTCGGCGGGGACGTGCGAGAGCGTGATCCGGGGCCACACCTCGGGGCGGTGCGCGAACCAGTCGCGCTCCAGCCGCTCCCGGACGGCCGGGTCGGCGAGCGCCTCCAGCGTGCCGTCGAGGTCGGCGATGGGGAGCCAGTCCGGCAGCGTGACGAGCGTCAGCGTGCTGGCCCCCCGCAGGTAGGGGTAGTTGTCGAAGGTCAGGTCGATGCCCTCGGCGCGCGCGCCGTCCACGAGCGCGACCAGCTCGTCGCCGGGGCCGTGGTAGTGCGAGACGTGCGGGGCGACGTTCCCGGCCCGCGCGATCTCCAGGACCTCCGCCATCGCCGCGCCGGCCGCGGACTCGTACCCGCGCATGTGCGTGACGTAGGGCAGCCCCGCCGCGCCGACCGGCGTGCACAGCGCCGCGATCTCGCCGGTGCCGGCGTAGGCGCCGGGCACGTACTCCAGCCCGGTGGACAGCCCGGCCGCCCCCTCGGACAGGCCGCGCTCGACATGCGCCCGCATGGCCGCCAGCTCGGCGGCCTCCGGGGCCCGCCGGGCGGTCCCCATGACGCCGTGCCGGATCGTCCCGTGCGGGAGCAGGTAGACGGTGTTGAGCGGGGTTCGCCGGTCGTAGGAGGCGAGCAGCTCCGCGACGGTCACCGGCCCGCCGTCCAGCCCGGGGTGCGTGCCGTTGACCGGCGCGAAGTAACGGCTCACGTAGCGGAGCGTCTCGGCACTGGCCGGCGCGTAGGAGACCCCGTCCTGGCCGAGGACGAACGTGGTGACGCCCTGCCGCAGCGCGGCGAGCTGGACCTCGGGGTCGAACACGGCCGCGTCGCCGTGGACGTGGGTGTCGATGAAGCCCGGCATGACGTACCGGCCGGTCGCGTCGATCTCGGCGGACGCCCGCGCGCCGGGAAGGACGCCGACCGCGGCGATCCGGCCGGCGGTGACGGCCACGTCCGCGCGGCGCCCGGGAGCCCCGGTGCCGTCCAGCACCGTCCCCCCGCGAACCAGCAGATCGTGCATTGGACCTCATTCACCCCAACGAGCGCGTAACCGGACTTCCGTGCCGGTAATCGTGGAGGTTATGGGGCGCACCAAGCGCGGCACCAGATTTGCAACACATCATTTTGCATTGCACAACCACCCCTTGACCTGCGACGTTACCGACGCCGGAGGGATCGGCGGCGGTGGAGGGGTGAAGCGCGGGCCGCCTACGCCTTGGGGCGGCGCAGCAGGTACGGCCGCACGCGGCCCAGGCCCTGCAGCGGGCGGGGACGCAGACCGGAGGCGTCGTAGGGCCCGGACGGCAGCGCCGAAACCAGGCCGGCGTCGGCCAGGACCGTGCCCGGGTAGGCGGTGGACGTCAGGCGCGCGGCCATGTTGACGGGCGTGCCGAACACGTCGCCCAGCCTCTGGATGACCTCGCCGCAGGCGAGGCCGACACGGACCTTGGGGAAGTCGGGGTCCTCGTTGAACCGCTCCGCGACGCGCAGCCCGATCTCCGCGGCGGGCCCGGCGGCGGGCGCGACGAACAGGACCTCGTCGCCGAGCGTCTTGACCACGCGGCCCCCGCACTCGGCGACGATGTGCGTGACGGCCCACTCGAAGCGCTCGACGAAGCCGGCCAGGGCGTCGCCGTCGAGACTGCGGCTCAGCCGGGTGAACGACACGACGTCGGCGAACCCGACCGCGAGCCGCGCGACCCCCGCGGCGGGGTCGGCCCGCGCGGCGGCGGTGGACGCGGCGGCGCGCATCCCCGCGGCGGTGAGCTGGCGGCGCCAGCCGTGCAGCAGCAGCCGCTCGAACGAGGGCCGCAGCTCCTCGGTGGCGACCAGGGCCGCGGTGACCAGGTCGGACGTCACCGGCTCGTCGGACGGCAGCGCGCCCAGGCGCTGGAGCCACACGTCGCCGAGCCAGCTGGCCAGCCGCCCCATCGTCTGGCCGACCGCGCGGACGAGCTGGAGCACCGTCTCCTCGTCCACCAGCTCGTGCGACAGGACCTCGCGGATCTCGACGAGCGCGGCCACGTCGCCGTCGGTGAAGGCGACCTCGTCGTCCGGCGGGACGGGGAAGCCGAGCGCCTGCCAGATGCGCCGCGCGAAGTCGTCCGAGACGCCCGCCCGGGCCTCGACCTCCCGGCGCGTGTAGCGCAGGGGGCCGCCGAGGAGGGTCTCCTCGATGTCGTCCGCCATGCGGCAACCCTATGTGCCATCGATCGATGTAACAATGAGGTGGGGGTAAGATCACGGCGGTCAGACGACACGAGCCGGCGGACGGGGCATGGCCGAGTACCGAATCGACGAGCTGGCGCGGCTGGCGGGCAGCACGGTGCGCAACATCCGCGCCTACCAGGACCGCGGTCTGCTGCCGCCGCCCCGCCTCGAAGGCCGGGTCGGCATGTACGACGACACGCACCTGGCGCGGCTGCGGCTGATCGGCAAGCTGCTGGCCCGGGGCTACACCTTCGCGATCATCAAGGACCTGCTGGGCGCCTGGGAGACCGGCAAGGACGTCGCCGAGGTGCTCGGGCTGGAGAAGGTCCTCACCGACCCGTGGTCGGACGAGATCCCCGGCACCGCCACCTACGAGGAGCTCGTGGCGAAGTTCGGCTCCGGCCTGGACGACGACGAGGTCGCCCGGACCCTGGAGCGGACGGTCGAGCTCGGCCTGATCGAACCGGACGGCGACACCTACCGGGTGCCGAGCCCGCGGCTGCTGCACGTCGGCGCCGAGCTCGTCGCCGCCGGCATCCCGCTGGACTCCGTCCTCGACATCGCCGGGCAGATCCGCGCCGACTGCGACGTGATCGCCGGGCGGTTCGTGAACCTCGTCCAGGAGCACGTGTTCACGCGGCTGGAGCGCCAGCCCGTCCCGGACGGCGAAGAGGTGGGCGAGGTCGCCGCCGTGGTCCGCCGGATGCGCCCGCTGGTGAAGATGGTCGTCGACCCGTTCATCGCGCGGGCGATGGAGGCCCGCGTCGAGGCGGCGCTCGGCGACCACCTCGAAATGATCAGAAGCCACCCCGGGGAGCGCCCGGCCCCCGGCGGCTGACCCGCTAGAGCAGAGTCGCGCCCCAGACGACCTTCACCTCGTGCGGCGCGCCCTCGGAGTCGGTGAACGTCAGCGTGCCCTGCCCCGGCAGGCCGATGAGCGCCGTCCGCAGCGTGATCGTCAGGCTCGTCGTGCCGTCCTCGGGCATGCCGCCCTGCATCTGCGACAGGATCAGCTGGTTCGATGACGTCATCGCCGTCCAGGACACCGGGCCGCTCTTGGCCGCGAGGCTGACCTGAGCGGTCTTCGTCCCGTACATCTCGACCTTGGCGGGGTTCACCACGAGGACGCCGGGCGGCCTGGGCGAGTTGGACGGCGGCACCGGATGCCGCGGCGTCGGCGTCGGCGCCTCCGGGCTCTCCTGGCTCTTCTCGTGGGTCTGCGGGGCGGGCGGCGGCTGGCCGGGACGGGCCTGCGCCCCACCGCCGGGCCCCTGCGGCGCCTTCCCGCCGCGCCCCTGGCCCTCCGGCCTCTCCTGCGTGATCGACGGCGCCGGATGCGTGCGGAACGGCGGCCACGACAGCGTCCCCCCGCCGATCCCGGGGCCCATCAGGACCGCGACGGCGAGGGCGGCGGCCAGCGCGCCCACCATGCCGCCCCCGGTGAACAGCCACCGGCGCGTGAACGGCGACGGCACGTCCGGCTGGCTCGGCAGGCCGGACGGGGTCAGCGTCCCGCCGCGCGCCGCGATGTCGGCGCGGTAGCCCGCCAGCTCGGGGTCCGTCGCGGTGTGCATGACGCGGTGCCGCAGCGCCGCGGGCAGCACCGGCGCGGGCGCCCGCCCCAGCAGCGCGGCCGCGGTCACCTGGGACCGGGCACGGCAGTCCTCGCAGCCGGCGGCGTGCGCCTCGGTCGCGGGATCGGCCGGGGAGACCTCGCCGCGGCGCCCGAGACGCCACCACGGCGCCCTGCCCGGCTCCGCCGGAGGGGCCTCCTCCGGGCGGTCCGGCGCGCGTGCGGCCAGCACGGGGATCGCCGCGGACCGGGACTCCTCGGCCGCGCTCGCGGCGGCGGCGCACTCCCGTCCCGCGCGGCCGGTCTCCTGCCGCAGGGCGGTGTCGAACTCGGCGCGCGCCCTGCGCTCCCGCGCGGCGGCCCGCCGCGCCGACAGGCCGAGCGCCGCCCCGAGGCGGGCCGGGCGCATGCCGTGCCGGTGCGTCAGGAGCATCACCTCCTGGTCGACGGGCTCCAGCCGGGACAGGCACGCGCGCAGAAGGTCGTGAAGTTCGTCCGACCGCGGCCGGTCCGGCACCGGATCGCCGGTTTCGGCGCGGTCCAGAAACGGCGCGTCGGAGAACTCGCCGTCGCGGTCCCAGAACAGCACCTTGGGGCGGCCGCGGCGGATGCAGCGGCGCCGCGCCGCGCCGTACAGCCAGGAACTCAGATACAGGTGGTCGCGCATTCGGGGAGCGCGGCGGCCGGCGTCGATGAACGCGTCGTGGACGATGTCGGCTGCCGCTTTCCCGTCGCCCGACATCGACAGCGTGTAGTCGTAAAGACGCTCGCCGTACTCGTCGTAGAGCGCGGCCAGGGCCGCCTCGTCACCCTCGTTCAGTCCCTTGACGAGCTTGTGGTCGGCTGTGGGGGCGGAGGTGGACAACCTGGGCATTCACGCTCCCGGCAGCGGAGTGTGGAAGTTGCCCCCATGGGGGCCATCCGGACATTCGGCCCACCTTGCATACACCCCCGAACCCCGCCCGCACCACTTGATCCGCTGAAATCGCCGCGAACGTGACCCGAAGTGATTACTCGCGTCTCTGCGTGACCACCCGATCTGTGACTCCGCGTCAGAATCCAGTAATCGAAGCGGTGTCAATCAGCGCGCCGCACCTCCAGATCACCGTCCGCGTAGCGCCGCCGAAGCACTTTTTTATCGAACTTGCCCACACTGGTCTTCGGGACCTCGGTGAGGAAAGCCCAGCGCTCCGGAACCTGCCACCCGGCGACCCGGCCGGCGAGGAACTCCCGCAGTTCCTCCGCCGTGACCACGGCCCCGTCCCGCACGACGACGGACGCGAGCGGACGCTCCTGCCAGCGGTCGTCGGGCACGCCGACCACCGCCGCCTCCACCACGTCCGGGTGGGCCATGAGGTGGTTCTCCAGCTCCACCGACGAGATCCACTCCCCGCCCGACTTGATGACGTCCTTCGCCCGGTCGGTGAGGACGAGGTACCCGTCCGGCGACAGCGTCCCGACGTCGCCGGTGCGCAGCCAGCCGTCGTGGAACCTCCCCGGGTCCTCGTCCAGGTGGTAGGCG
This sequence comes from Actinomadura coerulea, assembly GCF_014208105.1. Classification (NCBI taxonomy): domain Bacteria; kingdom Bacillati; phylum Actinomycetota; class Actinomycetes; order Streptosporangiales; family Thermomonosporaceae; genus Actinomadura; species Actinomadura coerulea. The sequence continues at coordinate 6,178,865 of NZ_JACHMQ010000001.1, read as the reverse complement.
CCGGTGATCCACGGCCCGCGGATCTCGACCTCGCCGACGGCCTCCCCGTCGCTGGGCAGCACCGCGTCGCCGTCCCCCACGATCCGCATCTCCAGCCCGGCGAGGACGCGGCCCTGGCTCACCCGCGCCCGCCACGCCTCCTCGTCCGCCGCCCCGGGCGGCGGGTGCGCGACCGACGCGACGGGCGAGGTCTCCGTCATCCCCCACGCCTGCACGATGCGTACGCCGATCTCCTCGAACCCGCGCATCAGCGACTCCGGCACCGCCGACCCGCCGCACGGCACGAGCCGCAGGGAGGTCAGGTCCGACCCGTGCTCCTTCGCGTACCGCAGCACGTCCGACCAGATCGTCGGCACCGCGCCCGCGACCGTCGGACGCTCGGCCTCGATGAGCCGGACGAGCGGCTCCGCCTGGAGGAACCGGTCCGGCATGACCAGCGGCGCGCCCGCCATCACCGCCGCGTAGGGCAGCCCCCACGCGTTCGCGTGGAACATCGGCACCACCGGCAGGACCACGTCGGACGCGCTCAGCCCCATCGCGTTCCCCGTGCACGTCGACATCGAGTGCAGGTACGCCGACCGGTGCGAGTAGACGACGCCCTTCGGGTTGCCCGTCGTCCCGCTCGTGTAGCACATCGCGGCCGCCGACCGCTCGTCGATCTCCGGCCACGCGAATTCCGCCGGCGCCGCCGCGAGCAGCTCCTCGTAGCCGTGCAGCTCCTTGCCGGCGCCCTCCAGCGGCGCGGTGTCGCCCTCCCCGGCCACCACCACGTGCCGGACGGTCTCGAACCGCGCCAGCACCGGCGCGAGCAGCGGGATCAGCGACGCGTCCACGATGACGACCCGGTCCTCGGCGTGGTTCGCGATGTAGACGAGCTGGTCGGGGAACAGCCGCAGGTTGAGCGTGTGCAGCACGGCGCCCATCGACGGCACCGCCAGGTACGCCTCCAGGTGCTCGGTGTTGTTCCACAGGAAGGTGGCGACCCGCTGGTCCCCGTCCACTCCGAGTCCCCGCAGGGCACCGGCCAGCCGCGCGGCGCGCTCACCCACCTCCGCGTACGTGCGGCGCCGCGTCCCGTCCCCCGTCCACGTGGCGACCTCGGCCTCCCCGAACACCCCGGCCCCGCAGCGCATGATCGTCGTAATGGTCAGCGGAAAGTCCTGCATCGTGCTCCACACGGCAAGCCTCCAGCGCTCGCAGCGGCTCTAGAACCGGATTCTGCCAGCGTCCCCCTCCCCTGGCGACCCCCTAGTACAGCTCCCGGAGGCGGGCCATGGCCCGCGAGACGGTGGACTTGACCGTGCCGACGCTCACGCCCAGGACTTCGGCGATCTCCCGTTCGGACATGTCCTCGTAGTAGCGGAGCATCACGGCGAGGCGCTGGCGTTCGGGGAGGCGGCTGAGGGCGCGGCCCAGGGCGTCGTGCATCTCGCTGCGGTCGGTGTGGTCCTCGACGGGCCGTTCGGGGAGCTGGTCGGTGGGGTAGACGTCCAGCTTGCGGCGGCGCCACCAGGAGATCTGGGTGTTGACCATGGCGCGGCGGACGTAGCCGTCCAGGGCGGAGCGGTCCTCGATGCGGTCCCAGGCGAGGTAGGTCTTGGCGAGGGCGGCCTGGAGGAGGTCCTCGGCCTCGGCGCGGTCGCTGGTGAGCTGCGTGGCGGCCCGGAGCAGGACGGGACCGCGTTCCACAACGTATTCGCGGAACTCCTCGTGCCGCGTCGCGTTCACACCCACCACCGGACCAGGGGTCGGGGAGCCGCACCGACTCCCGGTACGACGACGATCGCATGCGCGGCGTAATTACGGGCCTACTGGAACAATATTTCCGGGTCAACCAGTTTATATTTTTCAACCGAGGTAGATCAAAGTTCCTCCGGCCGTTGACTTATCGCGACAAATCCGTCGACAGCGGGGTCACGGCGCGTGACTCTTGACTCACTGTCCTAACAGCTCTCGCCGTACGTCACGACGATCGATGCCGGAGTGCCGCGATGCCGACGACCCACCTCCGCCGGGCGGCGCACCGCCGGGCGCTGTTCGCGGCCCCCGAACGTCCGGAGGAGGATCCGCCCGCGCGCGCGATCAGCGGGATCGTCCTGGACGCGAGTCCGCATCTGCTGGTGGTGGCCGAGGCGGCGGCGCGGGGGGCCGAGACCCGCATCGCGATGAGCGAGGACACCGCGATCTGGCACGGCGGGCGCGGGGGCCCCGCCGCGCTCCGCCCGGGCCGGCCCGTGGTCGTCCGGCGGACCGCCGGCGGCGGCGCCGAGCGGATCTGGGTGGGCATCGGCCGGGTCAGCGGGACGATCATCGCGTGCGGGCGCGGCACCGTGGAGGTGGACATGGGGCCGCATCGCGGGCGCTCCCACGTGGTGATCCCGCCGTCCGTCCTCGGCCCGGTGCTGGTGCGGCATCCGCGCCTGGAGCCCGGCTACCTGATCGACGTGGTCTGCGTGGGGTCACCCGGCGGCCCGCAGGCGGTGCGCCCGGGCACCTCCCAGCCCGGGTACCGGGTGGCCGACCTCGCCGCCCCGGAGGCGGCCGCGCCGGTGCCGCGGGAACCGCGCGGGACGGCGACCTGGTTCGGCGGCGTGGACGGGGAGTGGCGGGACGGGGCGTCCTACCCGGCGGTCGACTCCGAGGGGGACGCCGGAGGCTGCGCGGACGCCCCGGCCGGATGCGCGCCGCTGCCCTACCTGTCGATCGGCAGTGAGATCACCGTCCGCAACGAGTGCGGGGGGCGGACGGCACCGGTCCGGGTGATCGAGTGCGGCTGCACGGCGGCCCGGTTCTGCGACCGGTGCGTGGAGTGCGACGCGTCGCCGCGGGGGCGGATCGTCGAGCTGACCCCGGCCGCCTTCGCCGGACTCGGCGGCGACCTGGCGGCCGGCTGCTTCAACGCGACCGTCCGGCCGGCCGCGCCCGGCGGGATGGAGGGGCCATGATGACGGCGATCCAGAACACGCAGGTCCTGCTGCTGGCGTCGGTGCTGCTGGTGGCGTGCCTGGCGAAGCTGACGATGCGGGAGCGCGCGGCGGGCGCGCCGGACCACGTGCACGGCGTCCCGGTGCCGGCCAGGCTCGCGCGGCTGTCGGCGCTGCGCCGCAGCCGCGGCATGACGGTCGGGCTCGGCATCGGCGAGGGCGCCCTCGGCCTCGCGCTGCTGGTGACCTCTCACCTGTCGGTGCGGCTGGCGACGACGGTGGCGTTCGCCGCCGCGACCTGGGTGGTCGGGGAACTGCGGGTGCACAGGCCGGACGCCGGTTGCGGCTGCTTCGGCGCGCTGAGCGCCAAGAAGGTGGACCGGCGCAGCGTGCTGCGGGCGATGCTGTTCACGTGCGCGGCGGTCGTCTCGCTCGGCGCGCCGCACGCGGGCGTGGACGTGCTGCGCGACGTCCCCGCGCAGGTCGGGCTCATGTTCGCGATCGAGGTCGCGCTGTTCGTGGCGCTGTCCCCGGAGCTGGCGGAGCTGGCCGGGCGGCACCGGCTGCCGCGTGCCGCCGTCCCGTGCGAGCGGCGCCGCAGCCCGATGCCGGAGACGTACGCGAGGCTGTACGAGAGCCCGGCGTGGGCCGAGCACGAGAACGCGATCGGGAGCGCGGTGCCGCTGGACGTCTGGCGGGAGGGCTGCTGGCGGTTCGTGGCCTTCCCCGGACGGGTGCGCGAGCGGGACGTCGAGATCGTGTTCGCGGTGTCGACGTCGGAGCGGGACCCGGCCGTCCGGTCGGCGGTGGTGGCGGCCGCCGGACGCGCGCAGTAGCCGGTCGCGGGCCCCTGGGCCGCCGGGGCGCCGTCAGAACTGCTGGGCGCCCCCGCGCGAGCGCCGGAAGAGCAGGCGCCGGGTGCGGGCGTGCAGCGCTTCGCGCAGCCGGGCCATGTACCGGTTCTCCGACCCGATCTCCGGCGGGCGGCCGCCCTGGTCCTGGCGCATCGCCGACTCGTCGTAGCCGAGAATCGATGCGGATATGTCGTCCTCGCCCCCGAGTTCGTCGATCTCGTCCTCATCGGGCCGGCGTCGCACTCTCATGTCCACCCCTGGCATCGCCCAGATGCCCGCCGCGGGTCGCCAGAGATCTCCTACCCCGCTGACCTGGCACGACAACACGCGGGACGCCGTCCGCCGGGCCGCCCCGCCCGCATCGCCCGGCGGTGGCCGACCGCTCTCTGCAACTCTCTAGTGCTCTCTACGAAAAAACTTAGAAAGGCTTAGAGAAAGGCAGAGGATGGACGAGCGAAATCTACGGCTCTCTATCTCTGTCGCTAGAGAGCCGGATATTCGTCCGACGAGCCGACTCGATGCGGCCTTCTACCGCTCTCTGGCGTTGGCGCTAGAGAGCCCGATAGGCGGGTAGGTCAGGCGGGCTGGGATCGGAGGAACGTGCCGAAGTGCGGAACGGTGAACGCGACCATGCCGCGTTCGGCGCTGTAGATGAGACCCTTCTTGATGAGCCCGTCGCGGGCGGGCGACAGGCTGGACGGCTTGCGGCCCAGCTCGTCGGCGACCGACGCGGTGGGCACCGGGTCGTCGCCGAGCATGGCCATGGCGCGCATGTAGTCGCGCTCGGCGGGGGTGGCGCGCTCGTAGCGGCTGCCGAAGAAGCCGACGGCGAGCTCGCTCTCCGCCTCCGGCGCGGCGACCTTGATGTCGTCGACGGTGATGGGGCTGTCGGGCGCGACGTCCCACACGACCTTGGCGTAGGCCTGGACGAAGTAGGGGTAGCCGTCGGCCGCGCCGTACAGCGCGTCGAGGGCCTCCGGAGTGAAGGTGACGTCCTCGCGCTCGGCGGGGGCCAGCAGCGCGACGTCGGCCGACTCGCGGTCGAGCCGGTCGATGCGGGCATACCGGAAGAGCCGCTCGGAGTAGGACTTGCTCGCCGACAGGACGGCCGGCAGGTGCGGCAGGCCCGCGCCCACCACGATCAGCGGGCCGCCGACCTGCGACAGCTCGTGGCACGCGGCGCACAGCGCGGACACGTCGTCGGCCGGGATGTCCTGCATCTCGTCGACGAACAGGGCGATGCCGACGCCGACGTCGGTCGCGACGGAGGCGGCGTCGACGAACAGCTCGGTGAGGTCGATCTCCAGGTCGCCGGAGTCGGCGCGGCCGCGCGCGGCGGGCACGTCGATGCCGGGCTGCCAGCGGTGCGCCCTGGCCTTGGTCTTGCCCGCGGGCTCGGGGCCCGCCTGCGCGAACGCCTTGAGCACGCCGAGGAACTCCTCGATGCGATCGGGCGCGCGGTGCCGGGGCGCCAGCTCCCGGACGGCCCGGTGCAGCGCGGACGCCACCGGGCGGCGGATCGACTGGTCGGGCCGGGCCTCGATCTTCCCCGTCCCCCACAGCCGCTGGATCGCCTGCGACCGGAAGGCGTTGAGCAGCACGGTCTTGCCCACCCCGCGCAGCCCGGTGACGATCATGCTGCGCTCGGGACGGCCGCGGGCCACCCGTTCGAGCACCACCTCGAACTGCCGGAGCTCGCGGTCGCGGCCGGCCAGCTCGGGCGGGCGCTGCCCGGCGCCGGGGGCATAGGGGTTCCGCACGGGGTCCACGCTCTCGGACTCTATGAGGCGATATAGCTGCGGCCGTAGATTTGCGTAGAGAACGCCGCGGCGTGTCGCGTGGTCACGCCGCCGCCCGCAGCGCGCGGAGCCGTCGGGCCCCCGTGCGGCCATGGTCGCCACCATGTCGCCTCCCGGGCGAGCGCGTTCGAACAGGGCGGTCGAACTTCTGTTCGACCATTCGAACACAGTAGCGCATGGCGTCCCCGCCGTCCCGTGGAACACGGAAGAGGACCCCGGCCGCGGGCACCACCCCCGCGGCCGGGGAGCTTTCAGGCCGGACCGGCGGTCAGGCCAGGGGTTCGTCCGCCTCGGACCGGTGGGGGACCTTCTCGGCGGGGACGGTGCCCATGCGCCCGGCCTGGAAGTCCTCGAACGCCTGGACGATCTCGTCGCGGGTGTTCATCACGAAGGGACCGTACCGGGCGATCGGCTCCCGGATCGGCAGTCCGCCGAGGACGAGGATCTCCCAGCCCGCCGCACCGGCGGCCGGCTGGGTGTCGGCCGCGCGCACGACGAGGCCGTCCGTCTCGCCCTTGTGGTGCGAGCCGGCGAACACCGCGAGCTGCCCCTCGTCCAGCGCGACCTCCTCGACCCCGGCCGTCCCGCGGCCCGACAGGACGTACACCAGCGCGTTGAAGTCGCGCGGCCAGGGCAGCGTCAGGCGCGCCCCGGGCGCGACGGTCGCGTGCAGGTAGTTGATCGGCGTGTAGGTGGTGCCGGGGCCGTCGTGACCGGCGAGCGACCCGGCGATGACGCGCACCAGGGACGAGCCGTCGTCCGCAGCGAGCAGCTTGACGTCGCGGGCCTCGATGTCCTGGTAGCGCGGCGGCACCCACTTCTGGGCGCGCGGCAGGTTGACCCAGAGCTGCACGCCGTGGAACAGGCCGCCCTTGGCGACCAGCTCGGGCGGCGGCTGCTCGATGTGCTGGATGCCGGACGCGGCCGTCATCCACTGCGTGGCGCCGTCGGAGATCAGGCCGCCGCCACCGGTGGTGTCCTGGTGCTGGAACGCTCCGTCGATGATGTAGGTGACGGTCTCGAACCCACGGTGGGGGTGCCACGGGGTGCCCTTCGCCTCGCCCGGCGCGTACTCGACGGCGCCCATGTGGTCGAGGAGCAGGAACGGGTCGGCCAGGGACAGGTCGATGCCCGGGAAGGGGCGCCTGACCTGGAAGCCCTCGCCCTCCAGGTGGCGCTTGGCGGTCACGACCTTCGCGACGCGGCGCCAGTCGGTGCCCTCCTGCGGCAGCCGCGGCAGGCGGGGCAGGCTCAGCGGGTCGGCCATCACGGCAGGCATCGGGTTCTCCCTCGTCCGGGTGTCCGTCCGCGATCCGGGCGGTGCACTGGTCCCTGCAACATAGTTGATGCTTCAACTATTTCCTCCGGACGGAGAGACCGTCCTGCTAGGCTGAAGATAGGGGAAGTTAGTTGAATCTTCAACATATGGGCTATACTGGCGGCATGACCGAACCTCGCTGGCTCGACGCCGCCCAGCAGCGCGACTGGCGGGCATACGTGGACGGCAGCGTCCGGCTCGCCGAGGTCATGGACCGCGACCTCAAGACCAAGCACGGGCTGTCGAACTCCGAGTACGAGATCCTCGTCCGCCTGTCGGAGGCCCCCGACCGGCGGCTTCGGATGGCGGAGCTGGCCGACAACGCCAGCCAGTCGCGCAGCCGGCTCTCCCACACCTGCTCCCGCCTGGAGAACAAGGGCCTGGTCAAGCGGGACAGCTGCCCGAACGACAAGCGCGGCGTCTACGCGCACCTGACCGACGAGGGCTTCTCCGCCCTGGAGCGCGCCGCCCGCGACCACGTCGAGGTCGTCCGGACGTTCTTCATCGACGTGGTCGAGCCCCAGGACCTGGAGGCCATCGGGCGCGCGTTCGGCGTCGTCCTCAAGCGGCTCGGCGGCCCGTCCTAGAGCGGGGCGGTCACGCCGGTCAGGAACCCGACGGACAGCAGGGTCAGCAGGCCCCAGGCGAGCATCATCCCGATGCCGAACGTCCGCCACCGCCCGCCGACCTTCCAGACGAGCAGCCCGCCGAGCCCGAACGCCAGCACCAGCAGCGTCACGAACTGCGGCATCAGGCTGGGCCTGCGGCTCATCATCAGCGGCGGGTACATCATCACGGCGTCGACGAACACGAACGCCGCCATGCCGGCCGCCAGCGCCTTGACGTCCCGGCCGAGGAACGCCCGCGCGCGCTCAGCGGCATCCTGCGCTCTCTCTGTCTGCAGCAGGGGGTGCGCATGCGCAGCCTGCTCGACCTCCACGCTGTGCGCGACCGCGAAGATCTCGTCTTCGAGGCTTGGGAGGTCCCCCTCCTGAGATTTCGCCATCCCGGCTCCCTGGGGCCGGCGCCCGCCCGGCGACATGCCCGGCGGATGGTTGGGTTCACGGCCCGTCCGTCCCGGCCCTTTCCGGCGGGCGCGCCTTCAAACGCACGGTAGCGAACACCCGGGTCGGCGCGCGCATCCCGTGACCTGCGTATGCTGCAAAGATGCCAGGTAGGAGGGCTAAAAGAACCGCGACTTTCCTCGCCACGCTGCTGGCCGTGCCGCTCGCCGCGGCCGGATGTGGCCGCGGCGGCGACGACACGGGCGAGTCGGCGCCTCCGGCGACCCCGCCGACCGCGTCCGCTCCGGGCACCCCGTCGCCGTCCCCGACCAGGCAGGGCTTCCAGTCCACCATCAAGAAGGTGACGGCCGGGGACCTCGAGCACTCGTGGCGGCGCGGCTGCCCCGTGTCGCCCTCCGGGCTCCGGATGATCGAGATGACCTACTGGGGGATGGACGACAAGCCGCACACCGGCGGGCGGCTCGTCGTCAACGCGAAGGCGGCCGGCGACCTGGTGAAGGTGTTCAGGAAGCTGTACGCCATGAAATACCCGATCGAGCGCATGGAGCCGGTCGACAAGTACAAGGGCAGCGACTTCGACTCGATCGAGGCGAACAACACCTCGGCGTTCAACTGCCGCCAGGCGACCGGGTCGAGTTCGTTCTCCAACCACGCCTACGGTCTCGCGGTCGACATCAACCCCTGCCAGAACCCGTACGTCTACGCGGACGGACGCGTCGCGCACAAGGACTGCGTCAAGTACAAGAACCGCAAGAACGACGACCCCGGCGTCATCCACGCCGGCGACAAGGTCGTCAAGGCGTTCGCCTCCATCGGCTGGAGCTGGGGCGGCACCTGGAGCGGAGCCCGCGACTACCAGCACTTCTCCAGCTCGGGCCGCTGAGCGTCACATCATCATCAAGGCGATCACGAGGATCGCGACGACGGCCACCACGGCGACGATGCCGACGATCAGACCGATGTTCGGGCCGGACTTGTCCGGCTGTGCCTGGCTGGCGAAGTTCTGGAACTGGTGCGTCGTGCCTGCAGGATCCTGCGGTGTCTGCGACATGCCGAAGAGGGTAACGAACCCTTCCGCCCGAGTCGGACGATTTCACCACGAGAGCAACCCGCGTCACAGCGGGGTCCAGGGGGGTCGCCCCTGGTGATATGGCGCAAACTTCTGGGCGGAGAGTGTGGGATTCGAACCCACGAGGACTGTCCCCAGCCCTGGGCGCTTTCAAGGCGCCTGCACTAGTCCACTATGCGAACTCTCCAGGTGACCGCGTCGCGGCGGTCATCGCCCACGATAGCGGGCGGGGGCGGTCGCGTTCGACCGCATAGGGCGACCGCCCTCAGGGGACGCGGTAGCCGGGGACGGACGGCCAGCGCACCGTGAGGACCACCGACTCCTCCTCGGCCTCCCACGAGTGGTCGACGCCGCGTCCCCACACCACGTAGTCGCCCTGCTCGGCGAGGACGACGTCGCGGCCGGGGAACTCCAGCCGGAAGCGGCCGCTGATCAGCACGAGCAGGGCGGTGCGCTTCTCGCCGTCCGTCCACGCGGCGCGGCGCTCGCCCTTGGGGTGCACGCCCCACTTGATCTCGACCTCGGCGCTGTGCCGCAGGTCGCCGGGCGTCTTGAAGTGCCCGAGCAGCCAGCCGCGGTCGGCGGCCGCGTCCGGCGCCGCCCTCCCCACGTACACACCGTCGTCGCCCGTCACAGATGGCAACGGTAGCCCAGGTCAGGACTGCGGACGCTGGAAGGCGAAGCCGTCGCCCACCACGGCGGCGAGCGTCAGGTAGGCCTCACGGGTCGCGGGGGCGAGCTGCTCCAGCTCGACCTCGGCGCCCTCCTCCAGGTGGTCGTCATAGGGGATGCGGACGACGGCGCGGCAGCGGCTCTCGAAGTGCGCCTGGAGCTTGTCGAGGTCGACCTGGCTGCGGGTGCGGTTGCGGACCATCGACAGGACGACGACGCCGTTGCGGACCAGGTGGCCGTGGTCGTGCGCCTCCAGCCAGTCGAGGGTGGCGCTCGCGGACCGGGCACCGTCCACCGACGGGGAGCTGACCAGGACGAGCTGGTCGGCCAGGCTCAGCACGCCCGCCATCGCCGAGTGCAGGAGCCCGGTGCCGCAGTCGGTGATGCAGACCGAGTAGTACTGCTCCAGGACGACGGCGACGGCCGCGTAGTCCTCGGCGCTGAACGCCTCGCTGACCGCCGGGTCGCGGTCGGACGCGAGGATCTCCAGGCGGGCCTCGTTCTGCGAGGTGAACGCGCGGACGTCGGCGTACCGGTGGATCTGCTCGCGGTTGTTGAGCAGGTCGCGGACGGTCGCGGCGGTCTCCAGCCTGACCTTGTCCGACAGCGTCCCGCGGTCGGGGTTCGCGTCCACCGCGATGACGCGGTCGCCGCGCAGCGACCCCAGCATCGAGCCGAGGCCGGTGGTCGTGGTCGTCTTGCCGACGCCGCCCTTCAGCGACATGACGGCCACCCGGTGGTGGCCGCCCGCCACGGCGGTGCGCGCCCGGCCGATCAGGTCCTTGCGGCGCAGGTCGGTCTGCGACTCGCCCGGGTGGATGCTGCCCGCGGTGGCCTTGTAGACCGCGCGCCGCCAGCCGGACGAGGGCGCGATGCGGCGCTCGCCGAGCAGGTTCTCGGAGCTGAGGCTGTCGGCGCTCTGCGGCTGGTGGGGCTGGCCGGGGTGGCCGTGGTGGCCGTGGTGGCCGTGGTGGCCGTGGTGGCCGGGGTGGCCGGGGTGGCCGGGCGGCATCGGGCCGGGCGGCATCGGGCCGGGCGCGGGCGGGTACTGGCCCTCCACCTGCGGCGGGCCGGCCGGATATCCGTAGCCCTGCGGCTGGTACGGCTGCCCGGTGGCAGGGTCGACGGGAGGCGCGTAGGGCCGGCCGGTGTTCGGGTCGACCGGCGGGTACGGCTGGGCCGCGTTGGGGTCATGTGCGTAGGGCTGGCCCGTCGCGGGGTCGACCGGGGGGTACGGCTGGCCGGGCGCGGACGGGCCGGTCTGGAACGGCTGACCTGTGACCGGGTCGACCATCGGGAACTGCTGGCCGGCGGCATTCGGGTCGGGCGCGTACGGTTGCCCGGCGTTGGGGTCCATCGGGGGGAAGGGCTGGCCGGCGGCGTGGGGGTCGGGCGCGTACGGCTGCCCGGCGTTCGGGTCCATCGGGGGGAACTGCTGCCCCTCCGCATTGGGGCCGAACAGGATGGGCTCCTGCATGCTCGGGTCATGCGCGTAGGGCTGGCCCGTGGCGGGGTCGACCGGGGGGTACGGCTGGCCGGGCGCGGGCGGACCCGGCTGGAACGGCTGACCGGTGGCCGGGTCGACAGGCGGGAACTGCTGCCCCTCCCCACCCATGTCAGGCGCATAAGGCCGGCCCGCCGCATTGGGGTCGTAGGGCTGGCCGGTGGCCGGGTCCACCGGCGGGTAAGGCTGGGCGGGGGCGTTCGGGTCGGGGGCGAAGGGCTGGCCCGTGGCCGGGTCGAAGGGGACGTAGGGGCGGCCCGAGGCGTCGGTGTCCTGCGGGTAGGGCTGGCCCGTGGCGGGGTCGACGGGCTGGTAGGCCTGGCCGGGCGCGTCCTGGGGGCCGAACTGGTCGGCCGGGTAGGGCGGCAGCTGGTCGAGGGGCGGGGCCGCGTTGCCGCTGGCGTCGTACGGGGACGGCTGGGGCTGGTAGCCGCCCGTCGCGTACGGGGGCGGGAGCATCCCGCCGTCGAACGGATCCGGCATCGGGCCGCCCTCGTAGGGTGCCGGCTGCGGCGGGCCGAAGTTCTCCGGGGAGTCCTGGAAGGCGGGGGGGGCGGCGAGCCAGGGCTCGTCGTTCAGGTCGGCCGGCGCCGGGGCGGGGGCGGGGGGCGGGTTCTCCTGCTCACCGGGCTCTTCGGCCGGCGGCTGCGCGGCGCCTTCGGGGGCGGGGGACGGGCCCGCCGGGTCGCCGCTCATCGCGTCCAGGGAGGCCAGCCGCTCCTCCAGGGAGCGCCCGTCGTGCTCGTTCCTCGCCACCGTTTTCCCCCTCGGGCACGCCTCTGATGATCCACACGGTGCAGGCGGGCAAAAAGACCCCCACGCAGGATACCGGTGCGTCAATACCGGGCATCCCGCGCGTAGATCGGCCTTGCCGCCGCGGCGCCCGGGGGCGGGGACGCCTTGGAGGCGCCCGGTAGCGTGACCGGTATGCATGCGATCGTGATTCGCGAGCCGGGCGACGCCGACGTCCTCGAATGGAAGCCGGTGCCGGATCCGGAGCCGAGGCCGGGCGAGGTGCTGGTCGAGGTCGCGGCGAGCGCCGTCAACCGCGCCGACGTCATGCAGCGCAGGGGCTTCTACCCGCCGCCGGACGACGCTCCCCCGTACCCCGGGCTCGAGGTGTCCGGCCGGATCGCCGGGCTCGGCGAGGGCGTGCCCGGGCCGGCGGTCGGCGACGAGGTGTGCGCGCTGCTCAGCGGCGGAGGCTACGCCGAGCGGGTCGCCGTCCCCGCCTCGCAGGTGCTGCCCGTGCCGCGCGGCGTGGACGTCGTGGAGGCGGCGGGGCTCCCCGAGGTCGCCTGCACGGTGTGGTCGAACGTGTTCATGCTGGCCGGGCTGCGCGAGGGCGAGACGCTGCTCGTCCACGGCGGCGGCAGCGGCATTGGAACGTTCGCCATCCAGCTCGCCAAGGCGTGCGGGGCGCGCGTGGTGACGACCGTGGGCAGCCCGGAGAAGGCCGAGCGGTGCCGGGAACTGGGCGCGGACGTCACCGTGAACTACCGCGAGGACGACTTCGTCGAGAGCGGCCCCTACGACGTGGTCCTCGACCTCGTCGGCGCCAAGTACCTCCAGCGCAACGTGGAGGCCCTCGCCACCGGCGGACGGCTGATGGTGATCGGGCTCCAGGGCGGCGCGAAGGCGGAGCTGGACATCGGCATGCTGCTGCGCAAGCGGGCGCTGGTGCACGCCACGACTTTGCGGGCCCGTCCGTTGGAGGAGAAGGCGGAGATCGTGGCCGGCGTCCGGGAGCATGTGTGGCCGCTCCTGGAGTCGGGGCGGATCCGGACGGTCGTCGACCGGCGGATCCCCATGGCGGAGGCTTCGCGGGCGCACGAACTGATGGAAGAAAGCGGTCACGTCGGCAAGATCCTGCTGACCGTGTGAGGATGTGGAGTTTATGAGCGAGGCTTCGAAGAGGCAGTCGGAAGAGCCCCAGGTGCTCGTCCTGGGCCCGGGCGGCATCACCGTCGAGGGCGGCGGCGAAGGCGAGTCCGAGGGCAAGTCGGTGACCGAGATGGTCGAGCAGCCGGCGAAGGTCATGCGGATCGGCGGGATGATCCGGCAGCTGCTGGAGGAGGTCAAGGCCGCCCCGCTGGACGAGGCGAGCCGGGCCCGGCTGCGGGAGATCCACCAGTCGTCCATCAAGGAGCTGGAGGACGGTCTCGCACCCGAGCTGGTCGCGGAGCTGGAGCGGCTCTCGCTGCCGTTCGCCGAGGGCACGGTGCCGAGCGACGCGGAGCTGCGGATCGCGCAGGCGCAGCTCGTCGGCTGGCTGGAGGGCCTGTTCCACGGCATCCAGACGACCCTGTTCGCCCAGCAGATGGCGGCGCGGGCGCAGCTGGAGCAGATGCGGCGCGCCCTGCCCGCGGGAATGATGCCCCCCGGCGTCGAGGAGGACCCGAAGCCCGGGCCGCGCTCGTCCGGCCCCTACCTGTAGGACGCGCGACTCCGGCCGCACCCCGCAGCGGGTGCGGCCGCGCTATGGGAAGAGGCGTTCCAGGACCTCGGCGACGCCGTCGTCGTCGTTGCGGGACGTCTTGTGCGACACGGCGGCCAGCACGAGCGGGTGCGCGTTCGCGACCCCGTAGGACGTGCCCGCCCAGGCCAGCATCGGCAGGTCGTTGGGCATGTCGCCGAACGCGGTGACGTCCCCCGCCGTGATGCCGTGCTCGGTGCACAGGGCCGCCAGGGCGCTGGCCTTGGTGACGCCGAGCGCGCTCATCTCCAGCAGCCCCCGCCCGGAGGAGTGCGTCACGGTCACGAGGTCGCCGACGGCCTGGACCGCCTTCGCCGACAGCACGTCGGGATCGGCGGCCGGGTGGAAGGCGAGCAGCTTGGTGCCGCCGCGGCTGACCAGCTCGGCGTCGTCGACGGGACGGCCGCCGAGCGCCGCCGCGTCCCACCGGCCGAGGTCGTAGCTGGCCTCGAACACGAACCCGGTCGGGTACTCCACCGCGAAGCGCAGCTCGGGCACGACGCCGCGCAGCCGCCCGATCACCTCGGCGAGCACGTCCGGCGCGATCTCGTTGGCCTGCAGGACGGTCTCGGTGTGCAGGTCGTAGAGGACGGCGCCGTTGGCGCAGATCGCGACGCCGCGGTGCTCGACGGCCGCGGCGATCTCCGTCATCCAGCGCGGCGGCCGCCCGGTGACCATGACGAGCATCGCCCCGGCCCGCTCGACCCGGGCGAGGGCGGCGACGGTCCGGGCGGAGATCGTGCCGTCGGAGCGCACGATCGTGCCGTCGAGGTCGGTGGCGATCACGCGCGGCGAGGACTCAGTCATGTCACCTTCCTGGGCAGATGGGACACACCCTAGGCCAGGGCCATGACACCCCCGGCTCCCGGCATCGGTCCAAGCCCCCGGGACACGCGAGCGGGGCCCGTCCAAGCCAGGACGGGCCCCGCTCCACGCGCGTTCAGCGCTTGACCGGCTCCAGGACCTCCAGGCCCAGGAACTTCTGCAGCGCCTTCGGGACGCGCACCGAACCGTCGGCCTGCTGGTGGTTCTCCAGGATCGCGACCATCCAGCGGGTCGTCGCCAGCGTCCCGTTCAGGGTCGCCACCGGCTGGTTCTTGCCGTCGGCGTCGCGGTGCCGCACCGCCAGGCGCCGCGCCTGGAACTCGGTGCAGTTCGACGTCGAGGTGACCTCGCGGTAGGTGTTCTGCGTCGGCACCCAGGCCTCGCAGTCGTACTTGCGGGCCGCGCTGGCGCCGAGGTCGCCCGCCGCCACGTCGATCACCCGGTACGGGATCTCGACCTTGGCGAGCATCTCCTTCTCCCACTCCAGCAGCCGCAGGTGCTCGGCGTGGGAGTCGGCCGGGTCGCAGTAGGAGAACATCTCCACCTTGTCGAACTGGTGGACGCGGATGATGCCGCGCGTGTCCCTGCCGTAGGAGCCGGCCTCGCGGCGGAAGCAGGACGACCAGGCCACGTAGCGCCGCGGCAGCTCGTCGACGATCTCGTTCATGTGGAACGCGGCGAGCGGCACCTCCGACGTCCCGACGAGGTACAGCTCCTCCTGCGGGAGCTGGTAGACCTCGGCGGCGTGGGCGCCGAGGAACCCGGTGCCCTCCATCGCCTCCGG
The DNA here is from genome assembly GCF_014208105.1 of Actinomadura coerulea. Classification (NCBI taxonomy): domain Bacteria; kingdom Bacillati; phylum Actinomycetota; class Actinomycetes; order Streptosporangiales; family Thermomonosporaceae; genus Actinomadura; species Actinomadura coerulea. The sequence goes on along the minus strand of NZ_JACHMQ010000001.1, from coordinate 6,163,615 downwards.
CTTCACCAGGACCGGCGGGTACATCGGCACGAACCCGCTCGCGACGGCCTGCTCCATGGCGAGGTTCAGCAGCGCGTACTGGAGCCGCGCGCCCACGCCCGTCAGGTAGTAGAACCGCGCGCCCGAGACCTTCGCGCCGCGCTCCATGTCGATGGCGCCGAGGCTCTCGCCGAGCTCCAGGTGGTCCTTCGGCTCGAAGTCGAACGCGGTCGGCTCGCCGACGTGCTCCAGGACGACGTAGTCCTGCTCGCCGCCGGGCGGGGCGCCCTCCTCGATGAGGTTCGGGACGCTCTTGAGCAGCGCGTCGAGCTCCTCACCGAGGCGGTCGGCCTCCGCCTCGCGCTCCTTCACCTGCTGCGCCAGCTCCTTGGCGCGGGCCAGCAGCGCCTGCCGCTCGTCGCCCTGCGCCTTGGACACCGACTTGCCGAAACTCTTCTGCTCCGCCCTGAGCTGCTCGAACGAGGTCAGCGCGGAGCGGCGCCTCCCGTCCAGGTCGAGCAGCCGGTCGACGACGCCGTCATCCTCACCGCGGGCGCGCTGCGAGGCGCGCAGCCGCTCGGGATCCTCTCGAAGAGCTCGCAGGTCAATCACAGACCCGAGGCTACCGGCCCGGCGCCCCCGTCCGCGCGCGAGTATCGGCGGTTCGCGTCCGCTGTCGGCCGCCGCTGCGGCCCGACGCTGCGGCCCGCCGCTAGTGGACGCCGCTCGCCAGCAGCGCGTGCGCGGGGAGCGCCACCTTCCCGTCGCCGGACGCGTAGTCCGCGACGATCTCGTCGTAGGCGGCCTTGACGCGGGCGACGGTCGGCGCGTCCAGGCGTCCGACGACCAGGCCGTTCGTGCCGACCCGGGCCAGCGCGCCCGTCTCCCACCACTCCTCGGGGTCGACGACGTGCTCCCAGGTCACCTCCTCGACCGCGACATCGGCGAACCCGGCCCCGGCGACCAGCCGCCCGAACGCGGCCGGCTCGCCGTACTCCAGGAACGGCGGCTCGGGGATGTCGTCCGGCCACGGCACGCCCGCCGCCTCGATCGCCTGCCGGACGACCGCGAGGGCCCCGGTGCCCGGCATCACCCAGCAGGTCATCGCCAGCCGCCCGCCCTCGCGCAGCGCACGCCGCAGCCGGGCCAGCGCCGCGTCGGGGGCGCCCACGTGGTTGATGACGAAGTTGCCGGCGACGGCGTCGAACGCCGCGTCCTCGAACGGGACCTCGGGCAGGACGGCGACCCGCACGTCCAGCCCGGGGACGTTGCGGCGCGCCGCCTCCGCCATGCCCGGCTCGGCGTCCATGGCCGACACCAGCGCCCCGCGCCGCGCCGCCTCCCGCGAGACGAACCCGGGCCCGGTGCCGACGTCGAGCAGCCGTGTCCCGTCCGCCACCCCGGCCGCGTCCAGCAGCGGATCGATCATGTACCGCGTGACGTGGGCGAACCCCCGCTCGTACGCGGGGGCCCGCCCGGCCCACAGCTCCCGCTCGTAAAGATCGAAGTCCTTCGCCACGCCCCGCAGCCTACGTCAGCGGACGTCCACGGCGTCGCCGTCCGAGGTCGAGCCCAGGTAGCCGGAGGTCTCCTTGTAGACCGCCTTCCAGGTGCCGTCCACGGACGCCTTGAAGGTCTTGGCGAACCAGCCGTTGGCATCGGTCTTGGTGGCCGCCACCTGCTTGTACGTCGTCGTCCCGGCGGCCTTGAAGTAGACGTACACGGGTGCGTTCGGGCCCGGACCCGCCTTGTCCCGGAACCGGTAGAGCTGCCCCTTGACCGTGATGGTCCCGCCCTTCTTCACCGGCTCGGGCGAGGCGTTGAAGTTGTACCACTGCGTCCGGTACTTAACGTCGACGAAGTCGGTTTTGCTGACGACCGGCATGGTCAGATCGCTGCCCGGGTAGCGGACGCGCCAGTACGCGTCCTTCGTCACGGCCTTCTCGCTGTTGAAGTAGAGGCTCCCCGGCCGTGCCAGGGTCTGGCTGGCCCAGACCTTCCAGGTCGTACCGTCCAGGGAATACTCCAGGTACACAGGCAGGCTCGTGACGTTGGTGTAGTCGGGCCGGACGTCCAGACGGCCGTGCGCGACGATCGTGTCGCGGTAGGCGAGCGGTTCGGGGAAGGCGTTGAAGTCGGTGATCTCGGAGTAGTTCCGGACGTTCACCGTCCCCAGGCCGACCTGGCTGCCGGTGAGGGACTCGTTCCCCTCGAAGCGCGCCGTCACGGCGCCCGACTTCCCGAGCTGCCGTCCGACGGTGAAGGCCGCGCGGAAGCTTCCGTCCGCGAAGGTCCGGGTCGTCTTGATGCTTCCGGCCTCAAGGAGGTCGGGCGGCACATCGAGCTGGATCTCCAGCCCCTCCACGGGCTCGGGACCGGTGGAGCCCTGTCGGAGAACTCTGCCGTTCACGGTCATCACCGTGCCCGGAGACACGGTCAGCTTCGGCCACAGCCGGCCGGTGATGACCGTGGTCTCCTTCTCGACGGTGACGGAAGCGGCCCGGGTCGTGACATCGGTCGCGTCGGCGTGGGCGGCGCCGGGCGCGAGGAAGAGGGGTGAGGTGAGGGCGGCGGTGGCGAGCAGTGCGGATGAGCGGCGCAAGGCAAGAAACCTCTCCACTGATTACTGATATGGAGTTGACGCCCGGGACTGACCGCCGGTTGACCGCTGATGATCACACTTGGATCACGGCGACAGGGGAGGCGGTGCCCGCTAGCTGTTCGCGTCCGCCCAGGCCTGGTCGAGGACCTGCGCGAACGTCTCGGTGGGCTGGGCGCCCGAGACGCCGTAGCGGCGGTCGATGACGAAGAAGGGCACGCCGGTCGCGCCGATGTCCCGCGCCGCGCTCTGCTCGGTCTCCACCTCGGAGGCGTACTCGCCGGACGCGAGCACGTCGCGCGCCTCGGCGGCGTCCAGGCCCGCCTCCGCCACGACGTCCACGAGCGTGTCCCGGTCGAAGACGGGGCGCTCGTCGGTGAAGTAGGCCTTGAACAGGGCCTCGACGACCGCGCCCTGCACCCCGCGCTGCCCCGCGAGGTAGACGAGGCGGTGCGCGTCGGCGGTGTTGCCCGCCTGGCGGCCTTCGAGGTGGTAGTCCAGGCCGGCCGCGGCGGCCCGCTCCTCCATCTCCCGGTTCTTCGCGACGGCCTCGTCGCGCGTCATGCCGTACTTCTCGGCCAGCATGTCGGCCACGTCGACCGTCTCGCCCGGCGGGAAGGAGGGGTCGAGCTGGAACGCGCGGTAGACCACCTCGACCTCGTCCCGGTGCTCGAAACCCTCCAGGGCACGCTCGAAGTGGCGCTTACCGAGATAGCACCAGGGGCACACGACGTCGGCCCAGATCTCAACACGCACAGGAAAACCTCTCTCAGGACGGTCTACCGTGCCAACACGTCCGCGGCGCCTTTGATTTCCGGGCGGGGGCTCAGGCGTGGCCGGTGCGGATGCCGGTGATCCAGGCGGCGGCCTCGGTGAAGTCGGCGTCGTGGGTGCCGCGGCGGATCTCGGGGCGGACCTGGTCGGCGCGGGTGTAGGAGCCGACGAAGCGGACGTCGGCGCAGACGCGGCGCAGCCCCATCATGGCCTCGCCGACGCGGGCGTCGGCGACATGGCCCTCGAAGTCCATCCAGAACAGGTAGGAGCCGAGGCCCGCGCCGGTCGGACGGGACTGGATCAGCGTGAGGTTGATGCCGCGGACCGAGAACTCGGTGAGGATCTCCAGCAGGGCGCCCGGGTGGTCCTCGCCGATGAACGCGACGACGGTCGTCTTGTCCATGCCGGTGGGCGGCGGCGGGGTGCTCGGGCGGCTCAGGACGACGAAGCGGGTGACGGCGTCGGCGACGTCGTGGATGTCCTCGGCGAGGACCGAAAGGCCGTAGCGCGCGGCCGCGAACGAGCCGGCGAGCGCGGCGTCGTAGTGGCCGTCGGCGACGTGCTGGGCCGCCTCGGCGTTGGAGGTGGCGGCGCGCCACTCGGCGTCCGGGACGTTCTCCATGAGCCAGCGGCGGCACTGCGGCTGCGCGATCGGGTGGGACGCGACGGTCTTGATGTCGTCCAGCGCCGTGCCGGGACGGACGAGGAGGGCGAACGAGACCGGCAGGTGGATCTCCCCGACGATCTGGAGCGGTTCGCCGGTCGCCAGCTCGTCCAGCGTGGTGGGGACCGAGCCCTCGACGGAGTTCTCCAGCGCGACGACGGCGGTGTCGGCCTCGCCGCGGCGCAGGGCTTCGAGGACGGCCGGGACGGTCGCGTAAGGGATGTGTTCGGCCTCGGCGGCGCCGGGGAGGGTGAGCAGCGCGGCCTCGGTGAAAGTGCCCCGCGGACCCAGGTAGGCGTAGCGCGCTGGCCTGTCGTCTGCGGTCACGAGGGTCCCCCGGTGCGTGTTTCGGCTGTGCGGAAGCCGTCTAGAGGCATGGCGAGAAAGACGAGTCTACCGTCCGGCGTCCAAGCCCCTCGGGCGCCGCCTCAGGCGCGGGCGGTGGGGGTGTGGGCGCCGTTGCCGAAGTCGGGCAGCGGGTCGTCCATCGAGATGACGGGGCCCTTGCCGAGCCGGGCGGCCCGCAGGACCTGGTTCTCCTCCGGGGAGAGCGTCTCGACGGCGTGCCCGCCCTGGACGGCCTTGGCGTACGTCCGCGTCTCGGTCCGCCCGTTGATCGAGCTCACCACCACGCCGTCGCCGACCGCGTTGATCAGCGCGAGGGAGAAGGACCGGTGCCCGGACATCTCCTTGAGCGCGTCGTAGTGCACGATCGCGAGATCGCGCAGGGCGCGCTCGTCCACCTCGCCGCTCGCGACCTGGAGCTGGCGCCTCAGCATTTCCCCGCACTCGTCGACGACCTGGTTGACCCGGTTGTGCGCGACCACCGCGATGGAGAGCCCCGCAACCCCGGCGACCAGGCCTGCGACGGCCACTGCGACGAGCATCACGCGCCGAGCGTACCCATGCCGACCTGCCGTTGCGAAGGATCTCGGGGGTGGTTGTCCGGATCGAGCCGTTTCACCAGCCATGTTCCGAGGACCAAGATCGAGGCCAGCGCGGCGAGACCGAACGAGTCGCGCAGCACCTGGCCCGCGAAAACCGTTACGGGGGAATGATCCGGGCCGATCAGACCGCGCGCCCACCACGGGACGGGGAACAGGAACAGCAGCCACAGGCCGAGCGCGACCAGACATCTTCGCGTGTCACGCCCATCACCCACCAAAGCCCCCAGTACCGCGATCATCCACACAAGGTGATGGATCCAGCCCACAGGGGACAGGACGACGGACAGCAGCCCGACGATCGCGACCCCGGCGAGCAGGAGGCTGGAGGCGTCGGCGCCGGTGGCGGCGTCGGCGGCGAGCGTCGCCCGGCGCGCCCACCCGAAGCCGAACCAGGCGACGACCAGGGCCAGGGCCAGCCACACCAGCGTCCGGGCCGGCCCCTCGTCCAGGATGCGGGCCACGATCCCGTTGATCGCCTGGTTCGTGGTGCCGTCGACCGCGCCCGTCCGGTCGCCGCCCTCCAGCAGCGCACCGAACCAGTAGGCGGACGAGTCGGACGGCAGCAGCGCGAACCCGCCCAGCGTGGCGACGACGGCGGTCAGCACGGCGTTGGCCAGCGCGTCCCGCCGCCCGGTGACCAGGAAGTAGATCAGAAAGACGCCCGGCACCAGTTTGATCGCCAGGGCGAGGCCGACGAGCATGCCGCGCGGCCAGCGGGCGGTGCGGGCGCAGCAGTCGGCCAGGCACATGGCCAGCAGGAACAGCCCGACCTGCCCGAACCTGACCTGGTCGCGGACGGGGTCGAGCCACGCCGTCGCCGCGACCAGGACGCCCGCGGTGAGCGGCGCCCAGCGTCCCGTCCGGCGGATGAGGTCGCGGAAGGCGTAGCAGACGACGACCACGAGCGACAGGTAGATCAGCACCGTCCATGCCCACTGCGCCGCACGCCACGGCAGGAGCGTGAACGGGACGGCCAGGGCGGCGGCGATCGGCGGATAGGTGAAGGGGAGCAGTTGCGGCGGCTGCGTGAGGAAGTCGTACAGGGGCGCGCCGCGCAGGACGGCCAGCCCGCCCTCCCGGTAGACCTCCAGGTCGACGAGCCGCTGGTCGGGCTGGTTGCCGAGCCACCGATGGACGACCGGCGCGGCGGCGGCCACGGCGACGGCGATCCCGGCGAGCAGGACCAGCAGGTCGCGGGCGCCTCGCCTGGCGGGGGCGCCGGCCGCCTCACCGGGGGAGTCGCGGGCATCCCGCGCCATCAGACCGTCCACAGCCCGCAGGATATGGCCCCTGCCCGGTGGTAGGGCTCTTGTAACCTGAACGCCATGACGTCCCGGGGAACGAAGATCGCTGTGTTCCTCGCGACCCTCGCGGCGGCGCTCGCGGCCGTCCTCGGGCCCGCGGCGGCGCACGCCTCCCCCGCGGCCCCCGCCGAGCGGGCCGCCACCGGCCGCGTGGTGGTCATCGGGGTGCCGGCCCTGATGTGGAGCGACATCACCCGCGAGAACACCCCCGCGTTGTGGGGGCTGACCTCGCAGGGCTCCGCGGCGGGCCTCAGCGTCCGCACCACCCGCGTCATCACCTGCCCGACCGACGGCTGGCTGACGCTGTCGGCGGGGCAGCGGTCGCGGCTGGCGCACGGCGACTGCGCGCTGCCGTCCACGCCGGTCCTGCCCGGCCAGAGCTCCCCCACCGGGCCGCCGCCCGCCGGCGGGGCCGTCGCCGCGGGCTGGCCCGCGATCAAGAGCGACAACGCGGGCACCAACTACCACGCGCGGCTCGGGCTGCTCGGCGACGAGGTCCACCGGGCGGGCGGCTGCACGACGGCGGTCGGGCCCGGCGCGGTGTTCGGCGCCGCCGACGGCGCCGGCCGGGTCGACCGGTACGTCGAGTCGCCCGACAGGGCCACCGCGGCCGACTGGGCGCGCTGCCCGCTCACCGCGGTCGACGTCGACGACCTCTTCCGCGCCTACATCAACGCGGGCGTCGACCCGCACGGCGACCAGGTCCCGCTGTCGGACGAGGTCCGCGCCGCCGCCACGAAGGCCGCCGACCGCCGGGTCGCGCAGGTCGTCGCCGGGCTCCCCCAGGGGACGACCGTGCTGGTCGCGGGCCTGTCCGACACCGGCGTCAACCCGCACCTGCGCGTGGCCGTCGCCAAGGGCGCCGCCTACGGGCCCGGCTACATGACCTCCAGCGCCACCCGCCAGGACGGGCTGGTCACGCTGACCGACCTCACCGCGACGACGCTGAAGCTGCTCGGGGTGAAGCAGCCCAAGCAGGCCGTCGGGTCCGCGTGGCGGTCGCAGCCGTCCACGTCGTCCGCGCACGACCGGGTCGACGCGCTCATGGACGAGGACGTCGCGGCGCAGGCGATCCGGGCCGTCCAGACGTCCTTCTACTGGGTGCTGTTCGCGGTGCAGCTCGTCCTGTACGGGATCGCGGTGGTCGCGCTGCGGCGCCTCGGCGGCGACCGCCGCTCGCGGGCGCGGATCCTCGGCGGCACCCGGGTGATCGCGCTGCTCGGCGGCGCGGCGCCCGGCGCGTCCTTCCTCGCCGGACTGCTGCCGTGGTGGCGGGCCGAGCACCCGACGCCCGTCCTGATCTGCACCGTGCTGGGCTTCGCCGGGCTGCTGACGGGCGTGGCGCTCGCCGGGCCGTGGCGCCGCTCCCCCGTCGTCCCCGGCCTGGTGATCACCGGGGTGACGGCGCTCGTCCTCGCGGTGGACGTGATGACGGGCTCCTCCCTCCAGCTCAACACGCTGATGGGCTACACCGCCCTCGTCGCCGGGCGGTTCTACGGCTTCGGCAACCAGGCGTTCTCGCTGTTCGCCGTCGCCGCGATCCTGACGGCGGCGTGGCTGACGGAGTACCCGCTGCGCAGGGGCAACAAGGCCCTCGCCGTCGCGATCGTGGCGGTGATCGGCGCGTTCACGGTCGCGGTCGACGGCCTGCCCGCGTTCGGCAGCGACTTCGGCGGCGTGCTGGCGATCGTCCCGGCGTTCGCGATGCTCGGCCTGATGGTCGCGGGCAAGCGCATGTCGCCGCTCAAGCTCGGCCTGTTCTTCGGCGCCGGGCTGGTCCTCGTGCTGCTCATCTCCTACGTGAACGCCCAGTCGGCCAACCCGACGCATCTCGGACGGTTCTGGCAGGACCTCGTCGCCGGGGACGCGTGGGACGTCGTCACCCGCAAGTTCGACGCGATGCTGAACAGCCTCGGGTACTGGCCCTACACGCTCGCGCTCGCCGCCGCCGTCGTGTTCCTCTTCTTCGTCCTGGCGCGGCCCACGCGGTGGCGGGTGTCGCTGCTGCAGGGCGCCTACGAGAAGAGCCTGACGATGCGCCCGGCGGTGATCTGCGCGCTCGCGGTCGGCGTCATCGGCACGCTGGTGAACGACTCGGGCGTGGTGATCCTGTCGGTGGCGTTCAGCCTGGCGACCCCGCTGATGCTCGCCGCGGGGCTCCGGTCGCTGGAGATCGACCTGAGGAACGCAGACACGCCGCCACCAGAGCGGTCAGGATCGCCAGAAGCGTCCACGGGACCACGGTCGGCCGAACGACGGTGAACAGCCACTCCAGGTCGTCCGGCAGGCGGATGCGGGCGGGCGCGCGGGCCGGCAGGTAGGCGAGGCTGAGCGCGGTGGTGTGGGCGAGCAGGATCCAGTCGATCCGCGTCCAGGGCAGCAGCGCCAGCAGCGCCCACCCGAAACCGTCGTACCAGGGCAGCGCGTAGGGCGCGGCGAGGAGCCACGCGAGGGCGATCGCCGCGGCGACGCGGCGCTCCTCCGCGCCGGGCACGAGGGCGTCCTCCCTGGGCAGGGCCCGGACGAGCAGCAACAGCAGCACGAGGCCGAGCAGCATCGCGCCCAGCTTGATCACGTCGCGCTGCGAGCCGCGGCCGAGCGACTCGTCCAGCAGGTGCCACGGGGTCGCGAACGAGACCATGTTGCTGGCCTCGCGGACCTGGTCGAGCGCGTGCGGCCCGGCGAGGGCGTAGGACAGCGCCGTGACGGCCGCGCCCCCGGCGACCAGCGCGGCCAGGTGGCCGACCGGCCACTTCCGGCGCTCCGTCCGGGCCCGGCGCAGCAGGCCCCAGGCCGGGCCCCCGGCGACCAGCGCGGCCGGCAGCTTGATCGCCGTCCCGAGCCCGGCGAGCGCCCCGGCCGCCAGGGAGCGCGCCAAGCCCGCCCGGCCCGCGGCGGCGCCGCCGAAGACGGCGAGCGCGGCCACCATCGGCGCGATCGCGAGGACGTCGTTGTGCGCCCCCGCCACCAGGTGGAACAGGACGAGCGGGTTGCACGTCCACAGCAGCGCCGTGCGGAGCCGCCGCTCCTCCGTCGTGGACATCCGGTAGAGGATCAGGGCCGTCGCCGCGAACGCGAGCACGTTCAGCACCGACAGGACGAAGACGGTCAGCCGCACCGAGCCGCTGCCGATCCACGCGGCGAACGCCTGCCCGCCCGTGGCGACCGGCCCGTACACCGACGGCGTCGTCCGCCACTCCTCGGGCGCCCCGGCGACCGGGTCCTTCGGCAGGTCGACGGCGCGCGTCCGGTACGGGTCGTGCCCCGTCGCGGCCATCCGCCCGTAGGAGGCGTAGTTCAGGTGGTCGGTGGACCCGACCGGCGGCATGAACATGAACGCGGCCGCCGCCAGCAGGCCCGCGGCCACCAGCGGCAGCGCCCGCACGCGCCAGCCCCTGCGGACGGCGGCGAAGCACAGGCCGAGCCCCAGCGCGCTCGCGGCGATCCCCGCGACGACGAGGCCGATCACCAGGTACGGCGACGGGTGGACGTCCAGCGCGTACGGCGGCTCGGCGCGCGGGCCCTCCAGCTCCGGCTCGAACACCGACGGCCCGAGGAGCGCGGTGGCGGCGAAGCAGGCGACGCCGGCCCCGATCCCCCACAGCCCGCCCGTGCCGAGACGGGTCATGGGCGGCTGCCGCGCAGGCGCTCGAGCCCCCCGGCCACCGCCGGTTCGCGCACGGCGAGCGCTCTCGCCACGTCCCGGAACTGCCGGGCGCGGTGCAGCTGGGAGCGCCAGTCGGTGCCGGTGGCGCGGTGCGCGAGCGGCACCTCGACCTCCGTCACCCGGAACCCGGCGCGCAGCAGGTCGATGGTGAGCGCGGTCTCCACCCCGAACCCGGCGGCGAGCGGCAGCGCGGCGTCGAACGCGGCCCGGGTCAGGCAGCGCTGCCCGTTCAGCGGCGCGGTGGCCTCCCAGCCGGTGGCGCGGCGGATCCCGTCGCGCGACAGCCGGACGACGAACCCGTGCCCGCCGAGCTTCACGGTCGTGCTGAACACGGCGATCGTCATGTCGGCCTCACCGGACCTGACCGGCTCGACCAGCGGCGCGGCATCGCGCGCGGTCTCGGCGAGGTCGGCGTCGAGGAACAGCAGGTGGCGGGGCTGTTCGCGGCCCTCGTCGAGCAGCCGGACGGCCTCGGCCCCGCTCTCCATCGCGGCGCCCTTGCCCCGGTTGCGGCTGTGCCGCACGACCCGCGCCCCGGCCTCGCGGGCCACCCGCCCGGTGCCGTCGGAGGAGCCGTCGTCGATCACCACGACGAGGTCGGCGCCGGGAAGCTCCTGGGCGGCCTTGACCGTGGCCGCGATGCGGTCGGCTTCGTCCTTGGCCGGGATGCATACCGCTACGTCCTGCATAACCGCGATCGTAGTCGGGGGCGAGCGCGCGATGCCGCAGGGCACGGGGGAACGGACCAAGCCGTTACCCACGCGACAGGGCGGCGACCCGCGGGATTCACCCGCGGCGCCGGCGGTCGGTGTGAGTTGTTGGAAAGGTCAGCCGGCGTCCAGGACCGGCGCCGCCTCCGTCACGGTGAAGACGGTGTCGAGCCCGGTGACCTGCAGGATCCGCTTCACGGCGGGGCGCGGCGCGGCCAGTTCCAGCGCGCCGCCCTGCTCCTTCAGCCGCTTCATGGCCGAGAGCAGCACGTTCATGCCCGTCGAGTCGCAGAACTCCACGCCGCTCATGTCGACCACGATGTGGTCGGCCTGGTCGCGCAGCAGGCCCGCGAGGGCCGCCTGCAACCGTGGCGCGGTGTACAGGTCGAGCTCACCGGTCGCCGTGACAACGGCGTGACCCCCCTGAGACGCGGTCGAGACATTTAGCTCCACGTCCGGCACACTATCTCGCGAACGGCCCGGGAGCCAGGCGGTTCGCCAAGTCCCCTGCGCCGTGGGCGTTTCCGGGGCGTGTCGCCGCCTTGCCAGTCCCGCACGCTTTGGGTACTACGCACCGTAATGCAAAGATTCCAGCACTCCGAGGCGCCGATCCGGTCGGCCGATATCGCGGGTTCTTCCCGCACGACCGCCCGGAGTAGGGGAACCTGAACGGGTGCAACAGCGGCAAGGTCGACTGCGCGAGCGCCTGGAGACGATCCGGGGGCGGGCGGCGAAGTCCAGCACGTGGCGAACGTCCACCCAGGTCCTGTTCCGCCTGGTGAACAAGGACGGCTTCGTCCCGGTCCGGACGCGTCTGTCCCGCGAGGACCTCGCCTTCCTCGCCGGCGCCCGCGAGGAGGTCATCGCCTTCGCCGACCTCACCCTGCGCCTCGTCGACCTGCACCGCCCGCAGGAGGCCGGCGGCATCACCAGCGACCCCGACCGCCCCATCCGCCGCTGCCGGGCCTGCATGTCCCGCTGGCCCTGCCCCACCTACCGCACCATCACCGAAGCCCTGGACCCCTGACGTCGAGCCGATGGTGACGCAGCTGGAGAGGCCCGACACGCGGGCCCGGCCCCCGGACCGCCACCACCCGGACGCGCCAGACCCCAGCCACCACAGCAACCACGCAACAACCTCAATGGATGCGATCGCGTCCAAAGGCAGATTCGAGCGAAGCAAGAATCTGATCGCGCAGCGAGCCGCCAAGGCGAGACGGAGCGATGCCAGCGATCGCCCGCTTTTATCGACGATGGAGGGCCGCCAGGCCCGAAGGAGGAGATAAAAGCAAAGCTAACAAGGAAGCCGGACCTCGAAGCGGCAGCCGGGGCCGGTGTTGGCGACGCCGATCTCGCCCGCGTGGGCTTCGACGATGCCGCGGGCGATGGCGAGGCCGAGGCCGGCGCCGCCGCCCGGGGTCCGGGCCGCCTCACCGCGGAACGCGACGTCGAACACGCGCGGCAGGTCGCCTTCCGGGATGCCGCCGCACGCGTCGGCCACCGTCACCCGGGCCTCGCCGCCGCGGACCTCACCGGTGATCTCGACCGCGCCGTCGCCGGGCGTGTGCCGGATCGCGTTCACGACGAGGTTGCGCAGCGCGCGGCCCAGCTCCCCCGCGTCCACCTGGACGGGCAGCCCCTCACGGACGTCTCCGCGCAGCCGGACGCCCTTGGCGCGGGCCAGCGCCTCGGCGCCGGCGACCGCCTCGGCGACCAGGTCCGCGAGGCCGACGCGCTCGCGGGTCAGGCGCAGGGCGCCCGCGTGGATGCGGGACAGCTCGAACAGGTCGTCCACCATCTCGGTCAGCCGCTCCACCTCCACGCGGATGCGGCCGTGGTAGCGGCGGGTCGTCTCCTCGTCGGCGACGACCTCGTCCTCCAGGGCCTCGGCCATCGCGCGGAGCCCCGCCAGGGGGGTGCGCAGGTCGTGGCTCACCCAGGCGACCAGCTCGCGGCGGCTCGCCTCCAGGGCCTGCTCGCGCTCGTGCGCGGCGGCCAGCCGGTCGTAGGCGGCCTCCAGCTCCCGGGACAGCTCCGCCAGCTCGGCCGGAAGGCGTGCCGGGGGAGGACGGAACCGGTCCGCGCGGACGGCCTCGACCAGGGTCCGGTTCGCGGCCACCAGGCGGCGGCCGAGCAGGACCGACACCGCCATCGCGACCAGCCCGGCGGAGGTCACGACGGCGAGCACCACCGAGCGGTCGTGGTCGTTCAGCAGCATCATGAACGAGATCACGAGGATGCCGGAGATGGTCGCCAGCACCGTGGCGGCGCCGACGACGACCAGCTGCGTGGCGACCGAGCGGCCGCGCAGCGCGTGCAGGACGGCGAGCGCGACGGCCGCGACGGCGAACGCGGCCAGCGCCGCGTAGAAGACCACCCAGAGCAGGTCCTCGAAGGGGATCATCGGGCGGTCTCCGCGGGCTCGTAGCGGTAGCCGACGCCCCACACGGTGACGATGCGGCGCGGCGTGGTCGGGTCGTCCTCGATCTTCTCGCGCAGCCGCCGGACGTGGACGGTCACCGTGGAGGAGTCGCCGAACGTCCAGTCCCAGACGCGTTCGAGCAGCTCGTCGCGGGTGAAGGCCTGCCGCGGATGGCGCAGCAGGAACGCCAGCAGGTCGAACTCGCGGGAGGTGAGCGCGAGCCGCTCGCCGCGCAGCTCCGCCTCGTGCGCGCCGACGTCCACGACGAGGCCGCCGTCGCGCAGCGGGCCGGACGGGCCGGTCGGGACGAGCGCGCCCCGCGCCCGCCGCAGCACCGAGCGGACGCGCAGTGCCAGCTCGCGCGGGCTGAACGGCTTCGTCACGTAGTCGTCGGCGCCGGTCTCCAGCCCGACGAGCCGGTCGGTCTCCGCGCCGAGCGCCGTCAGCATCACGATCGGGACGGTCGAGGTCTCGCGGAGCCGCCGGCACACCTCCAGGCCGTCCATGCCGGGCAGCATGAGGTCGAGGACGACGAGGTCGGGCGGGTCGTCCAGCGCCCTGCGCAGGGCGGTCCGGCCGTCGGCGACGCACACGACCTCGTGCCCGTCGCGGGTCAGGTAGCGGGCGACGACCTCGGCGACCGTCGGGTCGTCGTCGACGACCAGGACGCGCCCGGGAGGGGAGACGCTGTTCACCTCCCCAAAGCTAGGGCCCCGGTCGCGTGGCCCGCCCGGCACGTCACCACCCCGTAAGGAGTCGATCATGCTTCCACCCGCGCGGCCTGCGTGAGCGGACGAACGCCGCTTTAATGGCACAATGCCGCAGAATCGCTCCGCGACCTCCAACGGTGGGGTCATCGCCCTGATCCTGGTCGGGGGCGCGGTCGCCACCGGCGTCGCCGCGCTGTTCATGACCGTGCGGTCGTACGCGTCGCCGGCCATGCTGGGCTTCCGCACGTCCCCGGCCTACTTCCTGATCGCCTGCCTGTTCGCCGGGCTGGTCGTCGGCACGGCCGTCCTGCCGGCGCGGCCCCGCGGGCCGCTGGCGCCGATCGCGGCGGGGCTGTCGGCGTACGTGGCGATGGAGGTCGGCGGACGGATCGGCGTGATCCTCGGGCTGATGCTGTCCGCGCAGGCATGGCCGAGCGGCTCCTTCCTCACGGCGGTCCTGAAGCCCGCTTTCGGGCGGTACCAGGCGTACGAGCTGCTGGCGCTGGTGGTGGCGGCGGGGCTCGCGGGGCTGCGGGTCCTGACGGCGAAGACCGGCGGCGCGTCCCAGCCCTGGGACGCGGGCGCGCCGGGCGGGCCGTTCGGAGCCCCCGGCGGGCCGCCGATGCCGGGCCGGCCGCCGTTTCCGGGGCGGCCCGGGCAGCCGCCGTCGTACCGGCCGCCGTACCCCGGCCCGGGTCAGGGCCCGGTCCCCGGGGGTCCTCAGGGTCCTCCTCCGCCGCACGGCGGTGCCTAGGTCGTCCCCCAGGCTGATGAACCCTGCGGAACGAGCGCATACGGTGGAGCCATGGGTAAGACGATCCTGACCATCCTCGGTGTGGTCCTCGCGGTGTGGCTGGTGATCACCGTCATCGGCGCGATCTTCTCGATGCTGAAGTTCTTCTTCTTCATCGGACTCGTCGCCGTCGCGGTGGTACTCGCCGTGACCGCGGTCTCAAAGATGTCGAAAAGCCGCTAGGCGAGCGGCCCGATCCCCTTGCCGCGATGTCGCCGGTGACCGCATGATGCCGGAATAACCAGGCGGTCATCGGCGAAGGGGCCCATCGTGCCAGGTCTTGACGGAGTGCTGCGCGAACGCGCGCTCGCCTATCCCGATCGTGTCGCGTACATCGCGGGCGACACCGAGATCTCCTACCGCGACTTCGACCGGCGCGTGGACCGGGTGGCGGCGGCGCTCGCTGCCGCCGGGCTCGGCCCCGGCGACCGGGTGGCCGTCCTCGACAAGAACTCGCTCGAATACGCCGAGCTGCTCTTCGGCGCGACCCGGATCGGCGCCGCGCAGGTCCCGGTGAACTACCGGCTGGCGCCCGACGAGGTCGCCTACATCGTCAACAACTCCCAGGCGAAGGTCTTCGTCGTCGGCCCCGAGTTCCTGCCCGTCCTGGACGCGATCGCCGGCAAGCTCGAGCACACCGACCTGACGGTCGTCATCTCCGGCGCCGGCCACGCCCACCAGGACTACGCCGCCTGGATCGACGCGGCCCCCGCCGAGCCCCCGGCGTACGAGCCGGACAGCGGGGACGTGTTCGTCCAGCTGTACTCGTCCGGCACGACGGGCCTGCCCAAGGGCGTCATGCTGACGCACGACAACTTCCTCTCGGCGCTCGCGGTGACCAACGACGTCTGGGACATCGACGGGTCGTCCGTGCTGATGATCGCGATGCCGATGTACCACGTGGCCGGAAACGTGCTCACCGTGTCCGCCGTCTACAACGGCCTCACCGGGGTCGTCACGCGCGAACCCGACCCGACCGCGATCGCGCAGGGCATCGAGCGGCACCGCGTCACGCACATCTTCCTCGTCCCGGTGCTGCTGCAGTTCATGCCGCTGATCCCCGAGGTCACCGCCGCCGACATGTCCAGCCTGCGGCTCATGCTGTACGGCGCCTCCCCGATCAGCGAGGACGTCCTGCGCACCGCCATGGCGATGCTGCCGACCACCGACTTCCGGCAGGTGTACGGCCTCACGGAGGTCACCGGCGCGATCACCTCGCTGCCGCCCGGGGACCACGACCCGGACGGCCCGAACGCGCACCGGCTGCGCAGCGCCGGGCTCCCGAACGACAACACCGAGCTCAGGATCGTGGACCCGGCCACGGGGGAGGAGCTGCCCGCCGGCCGGGTGGGCGAGATCATCTGCCGGACGCCGCAGAACATGAAGGGCTACTGGGGCATGCCGGCCGCGACGGCGAGCGCGCTGTCGGAGGACAACTGGTTCCGCACGGGCGACGCCGGCTACCTCGACGAGGACGGCTACCTCTACATCCACGACCGGGTCAAGGACATGATCATCTCGGGTGGGGAGAACATCTACCCCGCCGAGGTGGAGAACGTCCTCATGGGCCACCCGGCCGTCAGCGACTGCGCGGTCATCGGCGTCCCGGACGAGCGCTGGGGCGAGACGCCGAAGGCGATCGTGGTGGCGTCCGAGGACGTCTCCGACCAGGAGATCATCGACTACTGCCGCGAGCGCCTCGCCCACTTCAAGTGCCCCACCTCGGTCGAGCGCCGCGAGGCCATCCCGCGCAACCCCACCGGCAAGATCCTCAAGCGCGACCTCCGCGCCCCCTACTGGCAGGGCACGGACCGAGGAGTTAATTGAATTCCCCCTCACCCGCGACAACCTGAAGAGCCGCGATCGCGGCCGAAGGCAGGTTCCAGCGAAGCGAGAACCTGATCGCGCAGCGAGCCGCCAGGCGAGACGGAGCGATGCCGGCGATCGCCCGCGTTTCTCGACGATGGAGGGCCGCCAGGCCCGAAGGAGGAGAGAAACGCAGAACTACTGGTAGCGGACGACCGCTGAGAGGGGACGGTGGTCCGAGGTCTTGACGGGGGTCGCCGGGACGCTGCAGGAGACGGCGGCCGACTTGCCTATGAAGAGGTAGTCGGTCTTGTCGAGCGCGGTGCCCTGCCAGTCCTGCCGGGTGTTCGCGCCCGTCCGGGACGTCCCGGACTGGTCGCACTCGTCGTAGGCGGCGTAGAGGGGGTCGAGGGCCGGGCTGTCCGGGACGTCGGCGAGGTCGCCGCCGACCAGGACGCGGTCCGTGCCCGCGAGGGTGGTGAGGGCGCCCGCCTCCTTGCGGCGCCACTGGCCGTCTTCGGCGGCGGTGAACTGGGTGACGCAGACGCGGGTCGTCCAGGACGGGACCTCGCCGCACAGGGCGACGCGGCTGCTCCCGGCGGGTGCGGGCAGTTTGATCTGCCGCTGCGCGGTGAGCGGGGAGTCGGTGCCGATGGCGACGCCGGCGCGGCCCTGCCCGGCCGCGCACGCCCCGTCGCCGGGTGCGAACGCCCAGCTCCACTTGGGCAGGGACGTCTTGAACGAGCGGATCTGGCCCTCGCAGACCTCCTGGAGGAGGGCGGCGTTCGGGCGCACCGTGCGCCCGCCGACCTCGGTCTCCCGCATCCGCTGGACGATGTCCTTGGTGAGCTTGGCGGGCGCGGAGCCGGAGGGGCAGTCGGAGCCGCCGCAGACGTTCCAGCTCACCGCGTTGATCGTCACGGCGGCGGGGCGCGGTGCGGCCCCGTCCGCGTGGGCGGGACCACCGCCGCCCGGCAGGCCCTCGATGCTGGCACCGGTGGCGGCCGCGGTCACGACCGCGGCGGCCGCACAGACCGAGAGCAGGGGAATCAGGGCGCGGGGGGATCGCACACGTGCTCCAGACGGGGGGATCTGCGGGGGTGATGTCGGAATCTCACCACATCAAGATCGCATCCGCCAGCCGTTCGCGACCACTCGGTCACGGGAGGCCGGGGGCTACCTGATCAAGGCTAGGGGCCCCGGCGAGTGCCGGGGCCCCTCTCCCGCGCTAGTCGAGCAGCGCGGTGACGGTGCCCGCGCCGACCGTCCGGCCGCCCTCGCGGACGGCGAAGCCGAGCCCCTCGGTCATCGCGACCGGCTTGCCCAGCTCGACGGCCATGTCGACCGAGTCGCCGGGCAGCGCCATGCCGCCCTCGCCGAGGTCCACGCCGCCGACCACGTCCGTGGTGCGGAAGTGGAACTGCGGCCGGTAGCCGTGCAGGAACGGCCTGCTCCGCCCGCCCTCGTCGGCGGTCAGCACCCGGACCCGGGCCCGGAACCGCAGGTGCGGCCGGACCGCGCCCGGCGCGCTGACCACCTGGCCGCGCCGCACCTGGTCCCGCTTGACGCCGCGCAGCAGCATGGCGGTGTTGTCGCCCGCCTCGGCGTGGTCCATCGTCTGCCCGAACGTCTCCAGCCCCGTCGCGACGGAGCCGAACGTCTCGCCGAGACCGACGACCTCCACGGCGTCCCCGATCCGTATCGCGCCCTGCGCCACGACGCCGGTCACGACGGTGCCGCGGCCGGTGATCGTGAGGACGCTCTCGACCGGCATCAGGAACGGCTTGTCGAGCACCCTGCGCGGCACCGGCACGTACGCGTCGATCGCGTCGAGCAGGTCGACGATCCGGGCCGTCCAGTACGGGTCGCCCTCCAGCGCCCGGAGCCCGGACACGCGCACGATCGGGACCTCCTCGCCGGGGAACCCGTACTCGGTGAGCAGCTCCCTGACCTCCAGCTCGACGAGGTCGAGGAGCTCGGTGTCCTCGACCATGTCGGCCTTGTTCAGCGCCACCACGATGTGCCCGACGCCGACCTGCCGCGCCAGCACGACGTGCTCGCGCGTCTGCGGCATGGCGCCGTCCTGGGCGGACACGACCAGCACGGCCCCGTCCACCTGGGCGGCACCGGAGATCATGTTCTTCACGTAGTCGGCGTGGCCCGGCATGTCGACGTGGGCGTAGTGCCGGGTCGCGGTCGCGTACTCGACGTGCGCCACGTTGATCGTGATGCCCCGGTCGCGCTCCTCGGGCGCGCGGTCGATGCGGTCGAACGGCACCGGGGACGCCAGCCCGCGGTCGGCGAGCACCTTGGTGATCGCCGCGGTCAGCGTCGTCTTGCCGTGGTCGACGTGCCCCATCGTGCCGATGTTCAGGTGCGGCTTGTCGCGCTCGTAGAGCTGCTTGGCCATTGTCTCGTCCTCACTGGTGGATCCGGTGAGAACCGACCGCGCGCACGCGGGCGCCCGGTCTTCGACCACCCCCCTCCGCTGGTTCTCCGGAGGTGGGACGGAGAGGGGTCAGCTTCGCAGGCCGTCGAAGACGACCGCGTCGGCCGCCGCTGCCGAGAAGGCAGCCGGCACCGCGCTCAGCAGGGCGATGCCTGCGAGCGTCCGGGTGCCGGCTGCGAGGAACATGCCCCGGACATTACGACTGCCCATGGCCGAAGTCGACTGGTTTTTCGTGTGCGGGGGCGCGGAGGAGGAGGTGGCCGAGCAGGGCGCCCGCGAACTGGAACGCGGCGATCGCGAGGACCAGGCCGACCGGGCCGATGGCGTCGGCGGACGCGGCGGTCAGCGCGGCGCCGACCGCCGACGCGCCGATCTTGAGGCTGCCGGCCGTGGTGTTGACCTGCCCGAGGCGGTCGGGGGGCGACTCGCGCTGGCGCAGCATGAGCGTGGCCGCGAACACCGGCCCCTCCGCGACGCCCGCGGCGACGAACGCCGCCGTCGCCCACGGCATGGAGGGCGTGGCGGCGAGCGCGGCGAGCGACGCGCCGAACGCGACGAGTCCGGCGATCATGACGGGTTCGGCGTGCCTGGGCGTCAGCCACCGGCTGGACGCCAGGGAGCCGATCAGCGAGCCGACCGCCAGGGCCACGAGGAGCCGTCCGCCCGCGCTGGGCGGCGCGCCGATGTGCCCGGCGAACAGCACCGCCGTGACGGCGACACCGCCGAAGCCCATCCAGGCGAGCGTCGTCGCGACGGTCAGGGCCCGCAGCACCCGGCCCTGCGCCAGCACCACCAGCCCGCCCGTGATCACCGAGACGGCCCCGGCCGCCGGCTTGCGCGCCCGCGCCCCCGTCTCCGCCTCGACGGCCGCCGCCCGCCCGTCGGCCGCGCCGGTGCCGGCCGCGGCCTCCACCGGCGCCCCGCCCGGCGCGGCGGTGTCCGCGCCCGCGGACGGGCCGGGGAAGGGCAGGAACGGAAGGGTCAGGAGGCCGATCGCGCCGACCGCGACCACGGCCGCCCCGGCGTACTGGCCGCCGGCCAGGGCGGCCAGGCCGGCGGCGAGGCCGGGTCCGGCGATCCCGGCGAGGTTGTAGCTGGAGGCCTCCAGCCCGTAGGCGCGCGAGAGCCGGCCCGCGGGGACGAACCGGGGCAGCAGGCTGGTCAGCGCGACGACGATGGGCTCGGTGCAGCCGATCACGGCGGCGACGACCAGCGCCAGGGCGAGCGGCGAGCGTCCCGCGAGGACCAGCAGCAGCCCGGTCGCGGCGACGTAGCAGGCGGCGAGGGCGACGGCGCCGCGGCGGGGGCGCGCCACCCGGTCCAGCGCGTTCCCGATCACGGGGCCGCTCAGCACGTACGGCAGCGTCATCGCGGTCTGCAGGTACCCGGCGGTGGCGGCGTGGCCCGTCCGCGCCTGGACGGTCAGGACCAGCGCGGTCGCGACCCCCTCGGCGGACACGCGCAGCATCGTCGCCGACGTGAGGTGGAGGGGCAGCCCCGCGTTCCTGCCGATCACCCTCGAATGGTGGCATATCGTCGGCCGCCTAGACTTCGGAGGGTGACGGCAGCGAAGACAGCGCACGAGCACCGGGTCACCAGCGAGGTCGGACGGCTGCGGACGGTGCTGCTGCACCGCCCCGGCGCGGAGCTCAAGCGGCTCACCCCGCGCAACAGCGACAAGCTCCTGTTCGACGCGATCCCGTGGGCGGGCCGGGCGCAGGAGGAGCACGACGCGTTCGCCGAGGCGCTGCGGTCGCGCGGCGTCGAGGTCCTGTACGTGACCGAGCTGCTGCAGGACGCCCTGGAGTACGAGGCCGCGCGCGAGCAGGCGATCGCCGACGCCATCGTCGACCTGCGCCTCGGGGACCAGCTCCGCCGCGTCGTCGAGGACCATCTGCGCGGGCTCCATCCCGAGAACCTCGCGCACACGCTGATCGCCGGGCTCGCGCACGAGGAGCTGAAGGCCGGGCACGGCCTGGTCTACCGGCTGATGGACGAGCAGGACTTCATCGTCGACCCGCTGCCGGGCCTGCTGTTCACCCGCGACAACAGCACCTGGATCGGCGACCGCGTGGCGGTGACGAGCCTCGCGATGCAGGCGCGGCGGCGCGAGTCCGCCCTCACCGGCCTGGTCTACGCGCACCATCCGCGGTTCGCCGGGGTGGAGCCGGTCTACACCCCGTCCCTGGAGCATCTGGAGGGCGGCGACGTCCTGCTGCTGCGTCCGGGGGTGATCGCCGTCGGGACCGGCGAGCGGACGACGCCGGCGGGCGTCGAGCGCCTGGCCCGCCAGGTCATCGGGGCGGGGCTGGCGCACACGGTGCTGGCCGTGCCGATCGCGCAGGAGCGCGCCACCATGCACCTCGACACCGTCTGCACGATGGTCGATGTCGACACCGTCGTGATGTATCCGCCGGTGGCGCACTCGCTCACCGCCTACACGGTGACGATGGACGGCGGCCACCTGCGCGTCGCCGAGCCGCGCCCGTTCCTCCAGGCCGCCGCCGACGCGATGGGCCTGGACCGCCTCAAGGTGATCGACACCGGTCTCGACCCGGTCACCGCCGAGCGCGAGCAGTGGGACGACGGGAACAACACCCTCGCCGTGGCCCCGCGCCTGTGCGTCGCCTACGAGCGCAACATCGAGACGAACGCGCAGCTGGAGGCGTCCGGGATCGAGGTCATCCGGATCAGCGGGAGCGAGCTCGGGACGGGGCGGGGCGGGCCCCGCTGCATGTCGTGCCCGATCCTCCGCGAGGAGATCTGAGAGTCGCCCGCGCGACGGGCGGAAGTCTGCGTTCTTCCCGGCGCCGGGGGCTCAGAGGCGCGCGGCGCCGGGAAGAACCATCAACGCTCGCGATGTCGACGGGGGCACGACATCGCCCGAGCGTTGGAGAGGACCATACAAGGTCGGGCGGGGTTCCTTCCAGGCAGGGTCGCTCTAAGCCGGATATGCCCGACTTGGAGCTACTTCACTCCTGGTTCCGTTGCGTAGGTCTTCGTCCGGCTCGTCGAGCAGGTCCGGAAAGGCGGACAGATCCGGGACGACGGCGTGCGCACCGGCGGGAGCGGTCATCCGGTCGTCGCCGGACGACCTGGGCGTCCGCAGGATGGCCCAGACCGTGGTGGTGCCCTCCTCGTGGCGCACGCCCCAGCCCTCGGACAGGGCCTCCACGATGCCGAGCCCCCGCCCGCCGAGCGAGGACAGCGTGCCCGGACCCCGGCGCGGCTCGGTCATGGCGCCGCCGTCGCTGACCTCCAGTTCGAGGAGGTCGCCGCGGCACAGCCAGCAGACCTTCACCTGGCCGGACGGCAGCGGCCGCGCGTGCCGCAGGGCGTTGCTGAGCAGCTCGCTGACGATGACGCTCGCGTCGTCCACGACCGAGTCGTAGACGCCCGAGTCGGCCAGCTCCGAGCTGAGGCGCCTGCGGGCGACCGCGACGCTGGACGGTGCGTGTGGCAGCAGTACGACGCTCGACGCCCTCACCTCCCCGATGCTCCGCTCACTCGGACGAGTCCCGTCATCACCCTTCCGGTACGTCCGAAATGCCCTGATGGCCATGGCGGGAAACCAGAACGAACCAGTTCACCACCTGCACAACGAGTCATCAGCCGTCCGGTCACGGTGATCACCCCCGGGATCGGAATCTCGTCACCAACGGCGACCAACCAAGGATCTATCCAGCCAACGGCGGATTTACTCCTCGCACACGCGTTTCGTCCATCACACCCCGCCGACACCGAACTTCTCCGCACCGTCCCCAGCCTGCCACCCCGCGAGACCGCCGAAAGCGCTGGTCACGCCCGTCTCACCGGACCGCCCGGGACGGACTGTCCGCACGGTAAGTAACCGTCCGCTCAGCGCGCCGAACGCAACACCAGGCGCATGCACGTCCCCTCGCCCGCCCGCGCACCACCTGCGGGTCCACGCCCATCCGTGACGGAGAGTAGTCGAGCGCTCTCTTCCCCTTCGGGGATTTCGGTGGAAATGGCCCGATAGTTGGGTATTTGGGTGGATTCGATGTGAGATGTCTCACGCTCGGCCGGGTGCGCGGAGATCGTGCCGCCCTGCGCCTCCGTCAGCCGTCTGACGATGTACAGGCCGAGCCCGATGCCGCCGAACCGGCGGCGGTCCCCCGCGTCCCCCTGGACGAACCGCTCGAAGATCCGCTCGTGGTCGCCGGGCGGGATGCCGATGCCCTCGTCGGAGACCGTGACGACGATGCCGGATCCCTCGCGGCGGGCCCGCACCCGCACGGTCCCGCCGTCCGGCGAGTACTTGAACGCGTTCTCCAGCAGCTGCCCGAGGACGATGTCGGTGGCCATCGCGTCGCCGCTGCACGGCGGCAGGTCGGGGGCGATCTCCAGCTCCACCCGGTGCAGCGGCGACAGCGAGCGGAACCCGGCGACCACGCCCTCCAGGACGCGGCCGAGATCGAACGGCTCGATCGTCACGGCCAGCTCGTCGGCCCCGGCCCGGGAGCCGAGCAGCAGGTGCTCGACGAGCCGCCCGAGCGACTGGGCGCGCTCGGCGATGGTGGCGACCGCGGCGCGGCGGTCGGCGTCGGTCAGCTCGTCCCACCGGTTGACCAGCGTGGACGCGAACCCCTGCACCACCGTGATCGGGGTGCGCAGCTCGTGGCTGGTGGTGGCGAGGAACAGGTCCTTGGCCTCCTCCAGCGCCTTGGCCTCCGAGACGTCGCGGAAGTCGACGACCAGCTCGCCGGTCTCCTCGATCTCGGCGGCCAGCACGTTCAGCCATGTGCCCGACTCCAGGCGGAACGTGAGCATCTCGCCGAGCGCGGGCATGTCGAACGGCAGCGGGCGCCCGATCGCGTCCTCCGGCGGGATGCCGGTCAGGGTGTGCGCGGAGTTGTTCCAGTGCCGGACGACGAGGTCGTGGTCCAGCACGGCGATGCCGTCGGCGCTGGAGTCGATCACGGCGCGCTCGTGGGCCCGCTGCCGGACGACCTCCGCGTAGGCGACGGCGTTGCCGACCGCCACCCCGGCGTGCCCGGCGAGCAGCTCCAGCAGTTCGAGCTCGGTGTGCCCGATCTTGCGTCCGGAGAACAGCGCGTACAGCGCGCCGTACGGCCGGTTCTGCAGGTACGACAGGCCGAGCGCGATCGTGTGCAGGCCGGGCAGCTCCGACCAGATCAGGTCGCCGAGGCGCCGCTCGCCCGTCGCGAGCTTGACCGTCTTGCCCGACCGCAGCAGCTCACCGACCAGGCTCGGCCGCAGCTCGGCGCACCGGCCGCGCATCCGCTCCGGCAGCCCGGACATGCTGACCAGCCGCAGCCGCTCGCCCTCGATCTTGACGAACCCGCCGGCGTCGGCGCCGGTCAGCTCGATGAGCGCGGCGGTGATCCGGTCGAGCACGACGGCCAGGTCGAGCTCGGCTCCGAGGTCGGCGACGATGTCGTTCAGCCGCCGGACCAGCCGGGCCCGCTCGGTCATGCGGCTCTGGACGATCTCCTCGTCCTCGACCGGGTGGTACACCCCGACCCAGCCGAGCAGCGTGCCGCTCGGGTCCTTCAGCAGGCTCGTGTCGATGCGCACGTCGATGAGCCGGCCCTCGCGGTGGAAGCGGCGGGTGGCGATCGAGATCTGCCCGCCGTCGCTCTCGCCCTCGCCGCCGCGCCGGGTGAGGAGCCGCTCCTGGACGGCGTTGTGCTCGGCCTTCAGCTCGTCGGGGACGATGGGCGGTACGCGGCCGAGCATCTCCTCGGCGCTCCAGCCGAACATGCGCTCGGCCGCCGGATTCCACACGGTGACCCGGTGCCGCTGGTCCACGGCTACGATCGCGTCGGCGGCGCTCTCGATGACGGCCCGCGCGATCGGATCGTGCACGTGCTGATACACGTCTGTCATCGTGCCACCGCACTCCGGCATGGCGCCGGGCAACTTGCGCCGAAACTTGCTTTCGACCCAAACCTTACCGTCTGGTAAGCCTGCCGATGAGCAGGGCCGCGACCCCCGCGACCAGGAACGACAGCAGCGAGGCGCTCATCCACGTCTGCGGCGTGAAGTGCAGCGCGTCCCGCACGTCCGACCAGAACGCGGTCCAGCGCGCGACGGTGCCCGGGTTGACGAGCTGGTAGACGACGAACCCGATCGCCCATGCCGCGATCATGCCCCAGCGGGACGGCGCGGTCCGCGAGACGTCCCAGCCGCCCGCCCGGCGGCGGCCGAGGAAGAAGTCGGCGGCGAGGACGCCGAGCATCGGCACGAACACCGATCCGATCAGCGACAGGAAGCCCGCGTAGTCGCCGATGTCCAGGACCAGCGCGAGCACGGTGATGCCGATGCCGAGCGCGACGCTCAGCACCCGGCGGTCGGCCCGGGGGAACAGGTTCTGGATCGACACCGCCGTGGAGTAGGTGTCGGCGAACGACTGGTCGGCCTCCCGCAGCACGAACACGGCGAAGAACACCACGCCCAGCGAGACGCCCAGGAACGGATCAAAGATCTTGCTGGAGTCCCCCGCGACCAGCGCCAGCGCGAGCAGCCCGAGTACGTAGGCGACGATCTGCGTGACGGAGTAGCCGACGGCGGCGGCGCCGAACGCCCCGCGCTCGGTGCGCGCGTGCCGGGTGTAGTCGGCGGCGACCGGGACCCAGGAGATCGACACGGCCAGCGCGGCGTCCGCGCCGAGCCAGAACCCGCCCCACGAGCCCTGCGTCAGGTCGGGCAGCGGCTCCCGCACCAGCTGGACGTAGAAGTACACGAGCGCGATCGCCACCGCGACGGTCACGTAGCGGCGCAGCAACCGTACCGAGCCGAGCGGCCAGACCGTCAGCACGGTCGTGATCGCACCCGCGGCGAGCACGTAGCCCCAGCGCGGGACGCCGTCCCACAGCTCGCGGGCGGCGTCGGCGATGACGATCAGCTCGAACGTCCCCCACCCGACGAGCTGGGCGATGTTGAGGACGGTCGGCGCGTACGACAGCTTCGCGCCGAACAGGCCGCGCAGCAGCACCATCGCGGGCTGGCCGGTGCGCGCGCCGGGCACGGCGGCCAGGCCGAGCATCAGGCCGCCGAGGGCCGTCCCGACGGCCATCGCGACGATGCCCGCCATGATCGAGATCGTCGGCCGGCCGTCGGCGTCCGGCGCGAGGACGGTGTAGGCGCCGGAGAAGGCCAGGAGGCTGACGCCGAGGTTCCCCCAGAAGGCGCTCTGGTCCCAGAACCCGAGGACCTTGGGGGCCGGCTCGTCGAGGGTGAAGGGGACCTCGTCGGGGGCGCGCTCGCCCTGAGGGCGCTTTTCGACGTCGGACGTCACGGGACACACACTCCCTACGCCGGCATTACCCGGACAGGTTCATGCGGTCGGCGACGCCTTGGAGGCCGCCCTCTCAGCCCGGCTGTGGCCCGAGCTCCCGCGGTTATCGGTCAGGCCCGATCGTACAACCGCCCGTCACGCCTCAGAAGAGGGCATCCGGGTCAGATCACACGAAATCCTTCAGATCACGCGACGTACGGCGGACCGTCCCCCGCGCCCTCCATCGGGCGCCCCGCCTCGGCCCACCCGTGCATGCCGTCGCCGACGTTCCTCGCCAGCCACCCCGCCTGGTTCAGCGCGGACGTGACCTGGGCCGACCGTGCCCCGGACCGGCAGATCACGTAGACCTCCCGGTCGCGGGGGATCTCGCCGGCGCGGTCGCCGAGATGGCGCATGGGGATGTGGACCGCCGCGGGCGCGTGGCCCGCGTCCCACTCGTCCTGCTCCCGGACGTCCAGCAGGTAGCCGTCCTGCGGAATGTCCGCGGCGACCACGGCCGGTACGTCTTCCCCGAAATTCATCACACCCCCATGGAACCGCGCGAAGCCCCCCTGCGTCGAATCACGCATGCGGTATCGGACGCTCCTTTTCGCAACGCCCGGGCTGGCCTTGCTCCTGTCCACGGCCGCCTGCGGCGACGAACCGGCAAACGGAAACTCATCCGGAGCGCCTTCGGGCACGACGTCCGTGCAACCGTCCGGCTCGCCGGCGGACACGCTCACCGTGCGGGTGAAGGCCTCCAAGGAGGCGCCCGCCAAGACCTGGCGGCTGACCTGCGACCCGCCCGGCGGCGACCACCCCGAGGCGGTCGGCGCCTGCGCGGCGCTCACCAAGGTCAAGGATCCCTTCGCACCCGTCCCCAAGGACCAGGTGTGCACCCAGATCTACGGCGGTCCGGAGATCGCCACGGTCGAGGGCACCTGGCGGGGCAAGCAGATCGACACCACGTTCACCCGCGATGACGGCTGCCAGCTGAACCGCTGGAGCCAGATCGGCCCGGTCTTCGGCAACGTCCCGAAGGTCCGCTGAGCCCGACCCGTCCCTCGGACGAGCCATCCCCGTTCCGGCTCCGTCCCCGACTCCGAACGCCAGGCCCCCGGCACCCGCCGGGGCCTGGCCCTTCTCACGGCGCCCGCGGCCGCTACTTCAGGAGGCGGGACATGCGGCGGTCGGCGAGCGGCTTGCCGCCCGTCTGGCAGGTGGGGCAGTACTGGAGCGCGGAGTCGGCGAACGACACCTCGCGCACCATGTCCCCACAGACCGGGCATTTCTGGCCCGCGCGCCCGTGCACCCGCAGGCCGGTCTTCTTCTCGCCCTTGAGATCCTGCGCCTCGAGGCCGCGCGAGCGCTCGACCGCGTCCCGCAGCGTGGTGACGATCGCCTCGTGCAGGACGGCGACGTCCTCCTCGGTCAGCGATGACGCGATCTTGAACGGGGACATCCGGGCGACGTGCAGCACCTCGTCGGAGTAGGCGTTGCCGATACCGGCGATCACCTTCTGGTCGCGCAGCAGGCCCTTGATCTGGCTGCGCTTGCCGTTGACGATCCCGGCGAGGGCCGCGGGGGTGAACGACTCGTCCAGCGGGTCGGGGCCGAGGGACGCCACGCCGGGCACGTCGTCCGGGTCGCGGACGACGTAGACGGCGAGGCCCTTCTTGGTGCCGGCCTCGGTGAGGTCGAAGCCCGAGCCGTCGTCCAGGTGCACGCGCAGGGCGAGCGGGTTCTTGCCGCCGGGCCGGACGGGCCTGGCCGGGATCTCGTCGCGCCAGCGCAGCCAGCCGGCGCGGGCGAGATGGATGACGAGGTGCAGCCCGTCGACGTCGAGGTCGAGGAACTTGCCGTGCCGGGCCGCGCCGGTGACGGTCAGCCCGCCGAGCGCCGTGACCGGCGGGTCGTAGGTCTTCAGCGCGGAGATGGCGAGAACATCGACGCGGGCGACGGCATGGCCGACCACGCGCTCCCGCAGGAACCCCGCCAGCGCCTCCACCTCAGGTAGCTCAGGCATGGGTTCAGTATCCGCGACGGGCCGCGCTGCCGGAACGTCCGTCCACAGCCCTGTGGACGCCTGTGGAAAACCTGGGGGCGGTGTGACCCGGATCTCGGAATCACCGATACCCCCTAGGGGTTGTCACAGGTGTCCGGTTATGGCAGCATGAAGCCGACGAGATACCCCCCAGGGGTAAAAATCCGAGGGAGAAGCCGATGAGCACCGCCACCTACACCGTCAGCGGCATGACCTGCGGCCACTGCGTGAGCTCGGTGACCGAGGAGGTCGAGCAGATCGCCGGTGTGACCGGCGTCGACGTCGACCTCCAGACCGGCAAGGTCACCGTCACGAGCGAGACCCCCCTCGACGACGCCCGGGTCAAGGACGCCGTCGAGGAGGCCGGGTACCAGCTGACCTCATGAGCGGACCGCGCCTCGCCCAAGGCGGGCGGGGTGCGTCCCTCGCAACACCGAGCGGAGTGAACGGCATGAACAGCGCGACCAGGGTTGGGGCCTACGCCGTGGGTCTGGCGGTCGTCTTCGGCGGCGCCGCGGGCCTCGGCAAGATCGTCGGGCCCGTCGGCGGCACGGCGCAGATGGCGTCCCACGAGAACGGCGGTGCGGGCGGACACGGCGCGGGCGGACACGGCGGGGGCCAGGGCACGGCGTCCCACGCGCCGGGCGGCCTCCAGGTGTCGGAGGACGGCTTCACGCTCACCCCCCAGCGGACCGTCCTCACCGCCGGGGAGAAGACGGACTTCCGCTTCACGATCAACGGACCGGACGGCAGGCCCGTCACCGGGTTCAAGCCGCTGCACGGCAAGCGCCTGCACCTGATCGTGGCGCGGCGCGACCTGTCCGGCTTCCAGCACCTGCACCCGACCGAGGCCGGGGGCGGCGTCTGGACCGTCCCGATCAAGCTGGCCAAGCCCGGCGTGTACCGGTTCTTCACCGACATCCAGCCGGACGGCGCGAAGCGGCAGCTCACGCTCGGCACGGACGTGTTCGTCCCCGGCGACCTGAAGCCGGCGCCGCTGCCCGCGCCCGAGCAGGTCGCGAAGGTGGACGGGTACGAGGTGCGCCTCACCGGCGGTCTCACTCCCGGCAAGTCCACCGAACTGACCCTCAGCGTGAGCAAGGGCGGCAGGCCGGTCACCGACCTGGAGCCGTACCTCGAGGCGTACGGGCACCTCGTCGCGCTGCGGCAGGGCGACCTCGCCTACCTCCACGTCCACCCGGACGGGGAGCCCGGCGACGGCGAGACCGAGCCGGGCCCCGGGATCACGTTCTTCGCCGAGGCGCCCAGCTCAGGCGCTTACCGCCTGTACCTGGACTTCAAGCACGACGGCGAGGTCCGCACGGCCGAGTTCACGGTGCACGCCGGGAACGTCCCCGTCCAGGAGCAGGGTCGGGACCCCGAGCCGGGGCACGACGACCAGCCCCACACCCACTGACGTTCCGCACGATCGAAGCAGAGGAGGACGCGATGAGCACGGACGCTGTGTCCGGGCGTATCGAGCTGGCGATCGGCGGTATGACGTGCGCGTCGTGCGCCAACCGCATCGAGCGGAAGCTCAACAAGATGGACGGCGTGACCGCGACGGTCAACTACGCCACCGAGAAGGCGAGGGTGGAGTTCGGGTCGGAGGTGTCGCCCGACGAGCTGATCGCCACGGTGGAGAAGGCGGGCTACTCCGCCGCCCTCCCCGCCCCGCCGAAGACCGCCGACGACGCGGCCCCGGAGCCGGCCGACGAGCTGCGCCCCCTGCGGCAGCGGCTGGTCACCGCGGTGGCGCTGTCCATCCCGGTGATCGCGATGGCGATGGTCCCGGCGCTCCAGTTCGAGGGCTGGCAGTGGCTGTCGCTGACGCTCGCCTCCCCTGTCGTGGTGTACGCGGGCTGGCCGTTCCACCGGGCCGCGGCGGTCAACCTGCGGCACGGCACGGCGACCATGGACACGCTGATCTCGCTGGGCACGCTGGCCGCGTTCGCGTGGTCGCTGTGGGCGCTGTTCTTCGGCACCGCGGGCGAGCTGGGCGTCAAGCACGGGTTCGAGTTCTCCATGACCCGCTCGGACGGGTCAATGAACATCTACCTGGAGGCCGCCTCCGGGGTGATCATGTTCATCCTCGCCGGGCGGTACTTCGAGACGCGCTCCAAGCGCCGCGCGGGCGCCGCGCTGCGGGCCCTGCTGGAGCTCGGCGCCAAGGAGGTCTCGGTCGTCCGGGACGGGCGCGAGGAGCGCATCCCGGTCGACCGGCTGGCCGAGGGCGACGTGTTCGTCGTCCGTCCCGGCGAGAAGATCGCCACGGACGGGACGGTCGAGGAGGGCTCGTCCGCCGTGGACGCGTCCATGCTGACCGGCGAGTCCGTCCCGGTCGAGGTCGGGCCCGGCGACACCGTGGTCGGCGCGACCGTGAACGCGGGCGGGCGGCTGCTGGTGCGCGCCACCCGGGTCGGCTCCGACACCCAGCTCGCGCAGATGGCGCGGCTGGTGGAGGACGCGCAGACCGGCAAGGCGCAGGTCCAGCGGCTCGCCGACCGGATCTCGGGCGTCTTCGTCCCGGTCGTCATCGCGCTGGCGCTCGGCACGCTCGGCTTCTGGATCGGCACCGGCGAACCGCTCGCCGGCGCCTTCACCGCCGCGGTCGCCGTGCTGATCATCGCGTGCCCGTGCGCCCTCGGCCTGGCCACCCCGACCGCGCTGATGGTCGGGACGGGGCGCGGCGCGCAACTCGGCATCCTGATCAAGGGGCCGGAGGTGCTGGAGTCCACCCGCGCGATCGACACCGTCGTCCTGGACAAGACGGGGACCGTCACCACCGGCAGGATGGCCCTGGTCGACGTCATCACCGCCGACGGCGTCGCGGAGGAGGACGTGCTCCGGCTGGCGGGGGCGCTGGAGAACGCGTCCGAGCACCCCATCGCCCAGGCCATCGCCAAGGGCGCCGCCGAACGGGTCGGCGACCTCGGCACCGTGGAGGACTTCGCCAACGTCGAAGGCCTCGGCGTCCAGGGGATGGTGGACGGCCACGGCGTCCTGGCGGGCCGGCCGCGGCTGCTCGCCGAGTGGTCGCAGCACCTCACGCCCGACCTCGAACGCGCCATGGAGAAGGCCCAGGCGCTCGGCCACACCGCGGTCGCGGTCGGCTGGGACGGCGAGGCCCGCGCGGTGATCACTGTCGCTGACCAGGTCAAGCCGACCTCGCGGGAGGCGATCGAGCGGCTGCGCGCCCTCGGGCTGCGCCCGGTCCTGCTGACCGGCGACAACGAGACGGTGGCCCGCACGGTCGCCGGCGAGGTGGGGATCGAGGAGGTCATCGCCGACGTCCTGCCGCAGGACAAGGTGGACGTCGTCAAGCGCCTCCAGTCGGAGGGGCGGACGGTCGCCATGGTCGGCGACGGCGTCAACGACGCCGCCGCGCTGGCCCAGGCCGACCTCGGCCTGGCGATGGGCACCGGCACGGACGTGGCGATCGAGGCGTCCGACCTGACCCTGGTGCGCGGCGACCTGCGCGCCGCGGCCGACGCCATCCGGCTGTCGCGCCGCACGCTGGGCACGATCAAGGGCAACCTGTTCTGGGCCTTCGCCTACAACGTGGCCGCCCTGCCCCTCGCGGCGTCGGGCCTGCTCACCCCCATGATCGCCGGAGGCGCCATGGCGTTCTCCTCGGTCTTCGTGGTGACGAACAGCCTGCGCCTGCGCCGCTTTGTCTAATCGCGGTTCGTGCGGTGCCGGGCCCCCAGGGCCCGGCACCGCACGAACGCGTCAGGGCTCTACGGACCAGAAGGCGACCTCGTGGCGCATGCCTTCCATGAAGAGGCGTTCCGCGGCGGCGGGGTCGGGGGCCGCCTCGTCGATCATCTGGGCGATGCGGGCGGCGAGGTCCGCGAAGCCGGGGTCGGCGTAGGTGTCGACCCAGCGGCGGTAGCGGGGCT
Source organism: Actinomadura coerulea (assembly GCF_014208105.1). Classification (NCBI taxonomy): domain Bacteria; kingdom Bacillati; phylum Actinomycetota; class Actinomycetes; order Streptosporangiales; family Thermomonosporaceae; genus Actinomadura; species Actinomadura coerulea. The sequence goes on along the minus strand of NZ_JACHMQ010000001.1, from coordinate 6,131,584 downwards.
CGGACGGCGGGTTCTCGGCGAGGATCCGCCCGAGCGTGGAGTAGCCCCACATGCAGGGGTAGAGGGCCGCGAGGCCCTCGCCGTACACGGCGGCGCCGTCCAGCAGGAAGGACGTGTAGGCCGCGCACGCGGGCCCCTTCCGGGCGCCGTCGAGGTCGGCGGCGAAGCTCGCGGAGAGGGAGCGGTGCAGGTCGAGCTCGTCGTGGAAGGTGGCGTGGGCCAGGTCCACCAGGTCGCCCAGGTGGGCGTCGGGGGCCTGCCACGCGAGGCGGGAGAAGACCCGCACGTAGTCGTGCAGGAAGAGGTAGTCCTGCTCCAGCCAGGAGCGGAACACGGCCTCGTCGAGGTTGCCTTGGGCGATGCCCTTCACGGTGGGGTGCTGGAGCTGCTCGTCCACCAGCGGGCGGCCGAGTTCCTCCAGGTGCGCGGCGAGACTCATGGCGCCAGTCTGCCGCAGACACGACCAGGCCCCGCCGGGTCGTACGACCCGGCGGGGCCTTGGTCTAGCGCCGGTGTGTGGGTCGCCTCTCGGCGAAAGGCACAACACGGCTCCAGCCGAACGGTATTCCGTGAAGGCGAAAGGTGAGGCCCGGGGACACCAGGCACACCGGCTGTCATGTGTAACCGACGGGCCCCGGGGATTGTTCCCGGCTCCCGAGATCCGCGAAGGTCCCGGTCCGGCGGATGGTGTGCCAGCGCAGGCGGGCCCCCAGCAGCGCGGTCACCAGGGACTGCACCACGACCAGGTACATGAGCTGCCTGTAGACGAACTGCTGGAGCGGCAGCGCCCACAGCGGGCGGACGGACTCGCCGTCCAGCCACAGGGCGTAGGCGCCCGCGGCGGCCTGCGCGGCGACGAAGAGCGTCCAGGAGACGACGGGCACCAGCGGGTCGAGGAAGATCAGCCCGAACACCGCGAACAGGTCGATGGCCGGGGCGAACAGGGGGAGCAGCACCTGGAACACCGTCAGGTAGGGCAGGCAGCGGCGCCCGAACCGCCCCGATCCGCCGCGCTCGACGACGGAGCCCCGGTGCTTCCACATCGCCTGCATCGTCCCGTAGCACCAGCGGTACCGCTGCCTCCACAGCTGCCGCAGCGACGAGGGCGCCTCCGTCCAGGCCAGGGCCTTCTCCTCGTAGACGACGCGCCGCCCCGTGCGGCAGATCGCCATGGTGAGGTCGGTGTCCTCGGCGAGCGTGTCGCCCGGGACCCCGCCCACCTCGGCGAGGACCGAGCGCCGGAACGCCCCGATCGCGCCCGGCACGGTCGGCATGCAGCGCAGGAGGTCGAACATCCGCCGGTCGAGGTTGAAGCCGATGACGTACTCGATGTGCTGCCAGCGGCCGAGGAGGCCGCCCCGGTTGGCGACCTTGGTGTTGCCGCTGACCGCGCCCACCTCCGGGTCCGCGAAGGGGGCGATCAGATGCCGGAGGGTGTCGCGCTGGAACACGGTGTCGCCGTCCACCAGCACGAGGATCTCCGACCGCGCCGCGGCCATGCCCGCGTTGAGCGCGCTCGGCTTGCCCCCGTTCGGCTTGCGGAGGAGCTGGAGTCCGGGGAGCCGCATGGACTCGACGATCGCCGCGGTGCCGTCGCTGGACCCGTCGTCCACGACGATCACCTCGACGGTGCCCGGGTAGTCGGTGTTCAGCAGCGTGGTCACCGTCGCCGCGATGCCGGCCTCCTCGTTGTAGGCCGGGACGATCACTGACACGGGCGGGAACGGGTCCGGCGGCAGCCCGCCGGGCGGCGGCCCGCCGGGGGGCGGGGGCCGGTTCGCGCGGCGGCCGCGGCGCGCGGGCCTTCGCACGCGGCGCATGTGGACGTGCGCGAACACCAGCAGCGCCACGAGGCGCAGCACGCAGAGCAGGCCCGCGACGCCGAAGACCGCGCCCATGGCGCCGGTCAGCCCGGACGCGGCGCGCTGGGCGGTCACCAGCGTCCAGCCGACGGCCCGCTCGCGCGCGGGCACCGCGACCTCGGCGGTCGGCATGTCCAGCGCCTGCGCGAGCGTGGTGAAGCGGTAGCCCTGCGGCTGGAGCCGGTCGAGGATCCGCCCGACCGCCGCGACCGTCTCGGACCGGTCGCCGCCCGAGTCGTGCAGCATCACCACGGCGCCCTCGCCGCGCGCGCCCGCGGCCAGCGCCCGCTGCACGATCGTCTCCGTGCCGGGACGCGACCAGTCCTCGGTGTCGCGGTCGGTGAGGACGACGATGTAGCCGTCCCCTCCCGCCCGTTCGGCCGCGCGCCACTCGGGCGCGGTCAGGCCGTCCGGGCGGGAGGAGTACGGCATCCGCATCAGCCTGGTGTGGACGCCCGCCGCGCCCGCCAGCGCGCGTTGCGTGAGGTCCATCTCCAGGCGCGCCCGCCAGCGCGGCGCGGCGGCGAGGTCGGCGTGCGTGTAGGTGTGCGAGCCGATCTCGTGGCCCTCGCGGAGGATGCGGCGGGTCAGCGCCGGCTCGCGGGCCACGTGCGAGCCGACGGTGAAGAACGTGGCGCGCGCGTCGTGGCGGCGCAGGACGTCCAGGATCCGCGGCGTCCACTCGGGGTCGGGCCCGTCGTCGAACGTCAGCGCGATCGTCTTCGCGGGCATGCGGCGGCTCTTCGGGACGCCGCCCGAGAGGTTGACGACGGGGCCGCCCTCGGTCACCCGGGACGGCACCGGCCCGGCATGCCCCGGATCGGCCCGCGGGGCCTCGCCGACGGTGCCGCCCGCGAAGCCGTCCATCAGCAGGAGCACGGCCAGCACCAGGCCGCCGAGCGAGAGCAGGATCCAGTGCCCCCGCGGTTCACTGCGCCGCATGCTCAGCCGCTCTTCTTCTTGTGTCCCCACGCGGGAGGCGTCGCCTGCGACCTGCCCGGGGCGCTCGTGGTGGTGCTCGTCGCCGTCGCCGCCGGCGGGGCCGCGGGGGCCGGCGGCGCTCCGGGCGCCGAGGAGGCCGCGGGCGCGGCGGACGCCCCCGGCCCCGCGGGCACGGCCGGCGAGCGCGGGGACCCGGCGGCCGGCCCGGTGGGCCGGGGACGCGCGGACGGGGCCCGCTCACCCGCCTGTCCCGCCGGGGCGCCCGGACGGTTCGTCTTCACCCGCGGCTGGGCGGACGGCTCGCTCCACGGCGTCAGCGGAACATCGGCGCCCGTGGTCAGGCCGAGGCCGAGCGCGCCCAGGAACACCAGGAGCACCGCGCCGACGAGCAGGCCCAGGCGACGACCGATCCGCGCCCGCCACCCGGACGCGTCGACGAAGACGGGCGCCGCCTCGGCCTCGTCCAGTGGAACGGGTTCCGCGATGGGCCGGGTCGGCGGAGGGGCGACCGGCGCTAGGCCGGTGACAAGGAGTTCGTCCCGGTCGTGCGAGGCATTGCCGATCATCTTCGTCCGTCATCTCGTGCGGGGGGCGGCCGGGCGGGAGGGGTTTTCACTCCATCAGCGCGAACCCGCGCGTACGTGTCACACCACGACGGGAATGCCTGCACAATGGCGCGGTGGACGAGGACGAGCTCGGCCGGGCGCTGCGGGCGGCGCAGGACGGCGACGAGGAGTCCTTCCGCATGCTCTACCGCGACGTCCAGCCCCGCCTGATCCGTTTCGCCGGGGCCATCGTCGGCGCGGACGCGGAGGACGTGACGTCGGAGGCGTGGCTGCAGATCGCCCGGGACCTGCCGGCGTTCCGCGGCGATCTCGACGGCTTCCGCGGCTGGACCGCGACGATCACCCGGCACCGGGCGCTGGACCACCTGCGCCGCAAGTCCCGGCGGCCCGGCTCCGACCTGCCGGTCGAGGAGCTGGTCGCGATGGCCGCCGACGCCGACACCGAGCTGGACGCCCTCGACGGCATCGCCACCGAGCGGGCGCTCCGGCTGATCGCCGACCTCCCCCGGGACCAGGCCGAGGCGGTGCTGCTGCGCGTCGTCGTGGGCCTGGACGCCAAGACGGCGGGCACGGTCCTCGGCAAGCGCGCGGGCGCCGTGCGGACCGCGGCCTACCGGGGTCTGCGGCGGCTCGCCGAGCGGCTGCAGGCGTCCCGCGCGGACGCCGCCGACGGCACGGTGGACACCCGTCCCCTCGTCCGGGGTGACACAAGCGGCGGCAGCGGCGCTGAAGGGGTGATATGAGCGACGACACCGAGCCCGGACGGCTGGACCCGCGCACCGCCGAGCGGCTGCTCGACGGCGCTGGCGGCCACCCCGAGCTGCGCGAACTGCTCGCGGCGGCCTCCGCGCCGGCCCGCCCCGGCGAGCTCGCGGGAGAGGACGCCGCCGTCGCCGCCTTCCTGGCCGCGCCCCGGCCGGCCCGCCGCTCCCGGACCGCGGCGCTGCGCCGGTTCCTGACCGCCAAGGTGATCGCGGTGGTGGGCGGCTCGATCCTGCTGTCCGGCGGAGTGGCCTTCGCGACCGGGAACCTCCCCGGTCAGGACGCGGCGCCGGGGCCCTCGTCGACGCCGCACGAGCGCAAGCCGGGCGAGCACGGCGGCGGCCCCGGTTCCCGCCCGTCGCACCGTCCCGGCACCGTGCCCTCGCCCGGGCCGTCCCGGGAGCCGGGCAAGGCCGCGGGCCACGGCAGGACGTCCACACCGGGCCTGGAGAAGAAGACCACGGGACCGAAGGCGAAGCCGACGCCTCCGCGCGGCCCGGGGAACGACAACGGCACCACCCGGCCGAACCCTCCGAGCAACTCCGGCAATCCGAACAAGAAAAAGGGGACCCAGGGCGGCGGTGTCACCGGCGGCATCCCGCAGAACGGCACCCAGAGCGGCGGCTCCCGGACCGGCGTCCCCCTTCCGGGCGGCGACGGCGCGCGGTGACCGGCGGTCAGAGGCAGCCCTCGAACTGCGGTACTTGCACGTCCGACAGATCCAGACCGGACGAGCCGAACCACTTGCGCATGAACCCGGCCATCGTCCCGTCCTGGTACATCCGGGTGATGGCCCTGTTGAGCGCCTCGCAGCCGTCGGGGTCGCCCCGCCGGATCGCGATGCCCGTCCGCCGCTCGCCGAACCGGGCGTTCAGCAGCCGGAACCCGGGGCCCCTCCGCGCCTTCAGCCCGGCCAGGATGGTGTCGTTCGTGGTGATGGCGTCGATGCGGCCGCCCGCCAGCATGCCCATGCACTCGTCGTAGGAGCGCGCCGCCACCGGCACGGCCGGCACCTGCCGCTCGACCGTCACCGCCTCGGCCGCGCCCGATCCGGTGACGGCGCAGATCCTGTGCCCCTTCAGGTCGCGGACGCCGTGCACGCCGCGCTCGCCGTCGCGGACCAGGATGTCCTGGTACGACAGGAGGTACGGGCCCGCGAACGCGAGCCACTGCTTCCATTCGGGTTCGATCCAGAACGTCAGGACCATGTCGACGTCCCCGTCGCGGAGCAGCCGTTCCCGGTCCCGCGCCAGCGCCGGGACGAAGCGGACCTTCTTTCCCATCCGCGCGGCGAGGTAGCGGGACACGTCCACGTCCAGGCCCTCGAACGCGCCGTCCGGGCGCCGGAACCCGATCCCCGGCAGGTCGGGCCGCACGCCCGCGGTCAGCGTCTCCTCGCCGAGGATGGACGTCGGATCGCGGACGGCGCACCCGTCGAGCAGGAGGACGGCCAGCACCACCGCGACCGGTCGCCGCATCCTCCACCCCCCACGGCCCTGGCAGGACGGGCAGGGCGCACCCTCATCAACGTGGCAGGCGGCCGGGCGTCCCTCCACCCGGTGACCGCATCCGGCCCTCCGCCGCCGTCAGCGGTCTTTTCGGAGCGCCGTAAACAGTCCGTAAACGGTGTCCGCGAAGCTTCGAGCACAGGAAACAACACCTGTGGACCGCGGACCCAAGGGGGAGATCATGCGGAAGTTCAAGCTTCAGGTTCAGGTCACCGCGGACGGCTACATGGCCGGACCGAACGGCGAGATGGACTGGATGACGTTCCCGTGGACCGACGACATCAGCGCGTACATCGACGCGCTGATGCGGCCGGTCGACTGCATCGTGCTGGGCCGCCGGCTCGCCGAGGGGTTCATCCCGGCGTGGGAGTCGGGGCCGGAGGGCGAGACCCAGGAGGCCATCGACCAGATCAACAACACGCCCAAGGTCGTCATCTCCGACGGCCTCACCGAGTCGCCCTGGAAGAACGCCGAGGTCGCGGGAGGCGACCTCACCGAGATCGTGAACGACCTCAAGTCCCGCCCCGGCGGCGACCTGATCGCCTACGGGGGCGGCACGCTCGTCCGGGACCTGATCGCCCGGGGCCTGCTCGACGACCTCTACCTGTTCGTCAACCCGACCGCGATCGGCACGGGCATGCCGGTGTTCCCGGAGGGCGGCTACCAGCGGCTGGACCTCGTGGAGTCGCGCCTGTTCGACTGCGGCATCGCGGTCATGCACTACACGCCGAAGCGCGCCTGACCGGCGGCGCGGCCCCGGCCCCGGCCCCGGCGGGCGCCCGGGGCCGGTCGCCCGGCCGGCCGGTCACTGCAGGAGGTGGCGCAGCTCCCCGCCGTCGCCGACGGAGCGGTAGTAGCAGGTGGGGCGGGCCTCCCCGGACGGAAGGTCCGTGTGGCAGGCGCCGCCGGTGGTGCGCTCGACGAGGTAGAGCAGGGAGTTCTGCTCGCAGTTGACGCGGACGTCGACCAGCCGGAGGACGTCGCCCGACGTCGCGCCCTTGCGCCACAGCTCGTTGCGGGACGTCGACCACAGGACGGCGATCCGCTCCTCCAGCGTGGCCTTGAGGGCCTGGTCGTTCGCGTATCCGATGAACAGGACGTCGCCGCTGCCCGCGTCCTGCAGGACGACCGGGACGACCCGCGCCCCGGTGGCCGCGACGCCCGCCAGCTTGTCGAAGTCCAGGGTGAGCCGGGTGCCTTCTTCGAGTTCGTTCACCCCGCCATCCTGCCCGCCCGCGGCACCGGCCGTCGCCCTGACACGTCACCCCCGCCGCCGCAGGAGGGCCGCGGTGGCCTCGTCGGCGGGCAGGAACGCCTCCAGACGCAGCTCGGAGAGCGTGACGTCCACGGCGGTCGCGAACGAGGTCAGCGTGGTGATCAGGCGCAGTTCGCCGTCCGGGACCCGCAGCCGCAGCGGGACGGCGAAGCCGAGGTGCTCACCCGGCGACTCCACCGGGGGCAGGTAGCCGTCCAGCTCGTCGATGAACTCCGCCAGGCCCGGATCCGGGGTCCGCCGGGCCTGCTCGCGGAGGCTGCCGGTGATGTGCCGGCCCCACTCGGCGAGGTTCTCGACGCGGCGGCCCATCCCGTCCGGGTGCAGGGCGAGGCGGAGCACGTTGACCGGCGGTTCCAGCAGGGCGGGCGCGGCGCCCTCGGTGAGGACGCCGAGCGCCGGGTTGGCGGCGACGAGTTCGCCGTGGGGCCGGACGACGACCGCCGGGTAGGGCATGTGCCCGTCGAGGATGCGGTCGAGTGCCTCGCGCACCGGGCCGAGTTCGGGGGCGTCCAGGCCCGACTCGGCGTAGACGGGCGCGTAGCCGGCGGCGAGCAGAAGTCCGTTGCGCTCCCGCAGCGGCAGCTCCAGGGATTCGGCGAGCCGCACCACCATGGCGCGTCCCGGCCGGGAGCGCCCCTGTTCGAGAAAGCTCAGATGGCGCTGGGTCGTGTCGGCCCTGATGGCCAGTTCGAGCTGGCTGAAGCGGCGGCGCGTCCGCCAGCGCCGCAGGTCGCCGGCGAACTGCCCGGGTTCCACAACCACTGCCATGCCCCCATTCCACACCGGATGCCGCGTCTCCGCCATTCCCTGGAGGGAATCGCGGAGACGCACCCGCGACTCGCAGACTGCCGGACATGCCGATCGATGTGAAGCAGATTGCCGACCGATACCTCACCCAGTGGAACGAGCCCGACCCCGCGGCGCGGAGCGCGCTGATCCGCGAGCTGTGGGCGCCTGACGCGCTCCACGTGCTGGTCAACCCGCCCGAGGCGGTCCGGGACGCCGCCGCCGCGCTCGCCGTGCCCGCGCCGCCCCTGGAGGTCCACGGCCACCGCGCCCTGGACGCCCGGGTCGCCCGGGCCTACGAGATGTTCGTCGCGCCGGGCGAGCACGTCTTCGAGGTCGCCGAGGAGCCCTCCCTCCTGCTGCCGCACGTGGTCGCGGTCCGCTGGTCGATGGTGACCGTGGACGGCGGCGAGGCCGTCGGCGGCGGGCTGGACGTCCTCTACCTGGACGAGGACGGCCGCATCCGCACCGACCACCAGTTCGTCGGGACGCGGTGACGCGCCGCGCGGGGAGGGGCGGCCGTCAGGACGGCCGCCCCTCCCCGCGCAGGGCGAGGACGCCGAGAGCCGCGTAACCGCCGGTGATCGCCGCCAGGCCGGCCGCCGACCGGCGCGGCACGTCGCCGCGGACCGCGTGGACGGCCCCGGCCGCGGTGTCGCAGACGTCCACCATCAGGCAGAGCCTTCGCCAGCGCCGCCGCTCCCGCGGGTCGCTCAGCAGGTAGCCGAGGCCGAGGGCGACCGCCCTGCTGCCGAAGACCCGGATCATGTACCTGAGTTCGGGGCCGTCACGGTCGCCGAGGCCGGCGAGCCTCACGTTGAGGCCGGGCGCGGCCAGCGCCAGCGCCCCCCATGCCACGCGGCCGCCCGCCGCCATCTCCAGTGCTCGTTCCATGCCGCGACCCTCACATCACAGCGCGCCACGGAGCGATTACCCCGGAGGTAAAGCCCTCATCGGCTATCCGGCCAGGATCGACCGCACCGTCGCGGTCACGACGCGGCCGGTCTCCTCCGCGTCCAGGCGCTCGGCACGGGTCTCCTCTGCGGCACCGTGCAGGACGTACTGCACGACGTTGACCAGCCAGGTGATCGGAAGGTCGGTGCGGAACACCCCTTCCTCCTGCCCCCGGCGGATGATGGCCTCGACGCGCTCCGCCGGATCGGCGTGCAGTTCGCGGACGCGTCCCGCCGGAAGGACCTCCTGCGCCGCCGCCAGCAGCGCCCTCGACTCGGCCACGAGGGACCAGCTGGACTCCACCAGCCGCGCGAGCGCCTCCCCGGGGTCGCCGGACAGGTCGACGCCCGACAGCTTCGCGTCCCCGGCGCGCAGGGCGTCGGCCAGGGCGGCCTCCACCAGTTCGGCCCGGTTGGGGAAGTGGCCGTAGAGCGTCATCCGTCCGACCCCGGCCGCCTTGGCGATGTCGTCGATGCTCGCGCCCGGGTCCGCGCTCAGGCACTCGCGCGCCGCGGAGACGATGCGGGCGATGTTGCGCTCGGCGTCGGCGCGCCGGCGCCGCCCGGTGCTGGCGGAAGGCATGCCGCATCTTAACTCGTATGTCGCCGTACGCGTTATTCTGCTATATCTCGTATGGCACAGTACGAGTTAAGGAGTTCACCATGGCAGGAGACAGTCACGTCCCGGCCACGCGGGCCCATCCCGCGCGCTGGCGCATCCTGGGATTTCTCGGCGTGGCCCAGCTGATGCTGATCCTCGACGTCACGGTCGTCGCGATCGCGCTGCCGCACCTGGAGGCCGACCTGGACCTCGGCCGCCAGGCCGTGACCTGGACGGTCAGCGCCTACACCCTGGCGTTCGGCGGCCTCATGCTCCTCGGAGGACGTGCCGCCGACCTGTTCGGGGCCAAGCGCGTCGTCCTGGCCGGACTGCTGGTGTTCACGGCCGCGTCGCTGGTGACCGGCCTGGCCGGGTCGGCCGCCGTGCTGCTGGGCGGGCGCGTCGCCCAGGGGGTGGGGGCGGCGATGCTGTCCCCGTCGGCCCTCTCCCTCGTCGTCACCCTGTTCCAGGACGAGGAGCGCAACAAGGCGCTCGGCGTGTGGTCCGCGCTCGGCGGCGGAGGCGCCGCCCTCGGCGTCCTGCTGGGCGGCGCGCTGACCGCCGGTCCCGGCTGGCCCTGGGTGTTCTTCGTCAACGTCCCCATCGGTTTGGTGATCTTCGCGGCGCTCGCCCGGATGCTGCCGCGCCACCGGCCGGCCGGCCCCCGCCCCCGGCTCGACCTCCTCGGCGCGCTGCTGGTCACCGCCTCGTCCGGCGCCCTGATCTACGCGTTCATCCGCGCCGGGGACGGCGGCTGGCTCAGCCTCGGCACCGGCTGGCCGGTCCTGCTCGCCGTGCTCGGCTACCTCGCGTTCGCCGCCCGGCAGAAGACGGCCCGCTCGCCCATGATGGACGTCTCGCTGCTGGCCCGCCGTCCGGTCGCCACCGGCACGTTCCTGATCGTGATGGCGACGGCCCTGATGATCGCGATGTTCTTCCTCGGCACGTTCTACTTCCAGCACGCCCTGGGCTACGGCGCGCTGCGCACCGGGCTGCTGTTCCTGCCCATCGCGCTCGCGACGATGATCGGCGCCGACCTCACCGGCCGGGCGATCGCCGCGGCGGGACCGCGGCGGCTCGCCGTGGCCGGGCTCGTCACCACCGCCGCGGGGATGGCCCTGCCCGCCGTCTCCCTCCACCCCGTGACCGTCGTGGTCGGCACCGCGGTCGCGGGCGCGGGGAGCGGCGCGATGTTCGTCGTCGCCTCCGCGACGGCCCTCGGCCAGGTGGCGCCGCACGAGTCCGGCATCGCGTCCGGGATCGTCAGCACGTTCCACGAGTTCGGGGCCTCGATCGGGGCCGCCGTCATCTCCAGCGTCGCGGCCGCCAGCCTCACCGGCGACACCCTCGACGGCTTCACCCACGGCTTCGTCCTCGCCGCCGTCACCGCCGCCGTGGCGACGGTCACCGCCGGCGTCCTGACACCGCCCCGTCCGCGCCGCCCGGCCGAACCGGGACCGGTGGACGCTTGACCCTGACGCGCAGGTCAAGGGTTAGCTTCTTGGCCCGCGTCCGGGCCTGAGCCCGGACTCCAGGTCCTGAGGAGCATCCGATGCCGTCTTCGCCCCGTACCTCGCGCGTGGTCCAGCTCGCCGCCGTTCCCGACGGGCTGCCCGGGCCGGAGCACTTCAGCGTCGTGGACGCTCCCATGCCGGCACCGGCCGACGGCGAGGTCCTGGTCCGCAACCGCTACTTCCAGGTCTTCCCGGCGCTGCGGACCCTGATCGGCGGCGGCGTGAAGGGCACCCCCTTCCCGCCGCTGCGCCAGGGCGACCCCCTGTTCGGGGCGGCGATCGGCGAGGTCGTCTCGGCACCCGGCGACACCGGGCTCCGTCCCGGCGACCTGGTCCGGCACTGGCTGGGCTGGCGCGAGCACGCCGTCATGCCCGCCGACCAGTGCACGCCGCTGGACGGCACGCTGCCCGATCCGGTCGCGCACCTCGGCCAGGCGGGCGTCGCCTACACGGCGCTGGCCCGGGACGCGCGGGTCCGCCCCGGCGACACCGTGTTCGTCACCGGCGGCGCGGGCGGGGTCGGGTCGCTGGCCGGCCAGATCGCCCGCCTGCTCGGCGCCGGCCGGGTGATCGGCAGCACGGGTTCGCCGGACAAGGCCGCCCGCCTGGTGTCCGAGCTCGGGTACGACGCGGCCGTCGTCCGGGACGGGCGGCCCGTCGCCGGGCAGCTGGCGGAGGCCGCGCCCGACGGCATCGACGTCCTCGTGGACAACGTCGGCGGCGAGCAGCTCCGGGCCGCGATCACCGCCGCCAGGCCCGGTGCGCGGTTCGTCCTCGTCGGGACGCTGGCCGGGCAGCTCGCGCCGGACCGCACCGGAACCACGGCGCCGGTCGAGGTCGACACGTTCCAGCTGATCGCCAAGCGCATCGAGATGCGCGGCTTCGGCGGGCTGGACGACACCGGGGACCGCCCGGAGTGGGCCGAGCGCTTCGGCGCCTGGCTGCGCTCCGGCGACATCGCCTTCCCGCACGTGCGGATCGCGGGCATCGAGAGCGCCCCGCGGGCGTTGCACGAACTGATCGGCGGGCGGCACCTGGGAGCCGTCATCGTCGAGCTGTGACGTCCTGGAAGGAGTCCTCATGCGGATCGGCGACGCCGCCGCGGCGGCGGGCACGACCCCGCGGGCCCTGCGGTTCTACGAGCAGCGCGGCCTTCTGCCGCCGCCGTCCCGCACCTCCGGCGGGCAGCGCCGGTACGGGCCCCGCGAGGTGGCCCGCGTGCTGACCATCCGCCGGCTGCTGTCCCTGGGGCTGACCGTCGAGGACATCCGCGGCTGCGCCGACCGGCTCGACCTGCTGGACGGCGACGCCCTCCCGCCCTACGGCGGCCCCGGCTGCACGCGGAGCACCGGGGTCGCCCGGCGCCGCCTCGCCGCCCTCGACGCCGAGATCGCCCGCCTGACCGGGCTGCGCGACGCGCTCGCCGCCCGGATCGGCGAGCCCGCGGACAGGTAGGGCCCCCAGTCATCTGACAGATGAGCCGCCGGCGGTGGTCTCCGTAGCTTCGGTCGCGTCATCATGCCGCGCCTTCGAGGGAGAGACCATATGACCAAGGCACCACTGCGGGTCGCGATCATCATCGGCAGCACGCGGGAGGGACGGTTCGGGCCGACCGTGGGGACCTGGTTCGCCGAGCTGGCCCGGCAGCGCGACGACCTGGCCGTCGACGTGGTCGACGTGGCGGACGAGCCGCCGCCCGCCGCGCTGGGAGCGCCGCCGTCCGAGGGGTTCGCGGGCGTCACCCGGACGCTGCACGAAGCCGACGCCTACGTCGTGGTGACCTGCGAGTACAACCACAGCTTCCCCGGCACGCTGAAGAACCTGATCGACACCCACTTCCACGAGTGGCGGGCCAAGCCCGTCGCGTTCGTCTCCTACGGCGGGCTGGCCGGCGGGCTCCGGTCCGTCGAGCACCTGCGGGGCGTCTTCGCCGAACTGCACGCCGTCACCGTCCGCGACACCGTCAGCTTCCACCACCCGTGGAACTGGTTCGGGAGCGACAGCCGCCCGAACGACCCCGAGGGGGCGTCCGCGGCGGCCAAGGGCATGCTCGACCAGCTCGCCTGGTGGGGGCACGCGCTGCGCGACGCCCGGGCCGTCCGCCCGTACGGGGGCTGAGGTGACCGCGACGGCCGAGGCCCCGCCGCTGAGCCGGACGGCGCCGGACCCGATGGCGGTCGTGCTGGTGCTCGTCCTCGGCTCCATCATGATCACGCTGGACACCACGGTCGTGAACGTCGCCGTCGACCGGCTGTCGCAGGAGTTCCGGGCGCCGCTCGGCACGATCCAGTGGGTGGCGACCGGCTACTCGCTGGCGCTCGGCGCGGTGATCCCGTCCAGCGCGTGGGCGGTCGGCCGGTTCGGCGCCCGGCGGCTGTACCTGGGCGCGATCGCGGCGTTCGGGGCCGGATCGCTGCTCGCCGGGCTGGCGTGGAACATCGAGTCGCTGATCGCGTTCCGGGTCGTGCAGGGGTTCAGCGGCGGCCTGGTGATGCCGGTCGGCATGACGATCCTGCTGCGCGCCGCCGGACCCGAGCGCCTCGGCCGGCTGATGAGCACCCTCGGGCTGGCGATCCTCGTCGGGCCGCTCGCCGGGCCCGTCCTCGGCGGCTGGCTGATCGACGACGTGTCGTGGCGGTGGATGTTCTTCGTCAACCTGCCCGTCGCGGCGGCCGTGGTGGCGCTGGCCTCGCGGATCTTCCCGCGCGACGTCCGGGCGGAGGCGAGGCCGCTGGACGTCGCGGGCCTGCTGACGCTCTCGCCCGGCATCGCCGCCGTGCTGTACGGCGTGACGAAGGGCGGCGACCGCGGCGCGTTCGGCTCGCCCGAGGTCATCGTGCCGATGGCCGCGGGCGGGGTGCTGATCGCCGCGTTCGCCGTCCGGGCGCTGACGGCCCGGCATCCGCTGATCGACCTGCGCGGCTTCCGGGACCGGACGTTCGCCGCCGCGGCCGGCACGCTCACCCTGTTCTCGTTCGGCTACTTCGGCTCGATGCTGCTGCTCCCGCTGTACCTGCAGGTCGTCCGGGGCGAGAGCGCGACGATGGCGGGCGTGCTCGGCATCCCGTTCGCGCTCGGCTCCGGGACGGCGATGCAGGTCGCGGGACGGATCGCCGACCGGGTCCCGCCCGGCCGACTCGTCCCGGTGTCGGTCGTGACGGCCCTCACCGGATTCGCGCTGTTCACCGCGCAGCTCGACGCGGACGCGCCCTACTGGGGGCTGTGCGCGACGATGCTGCTGATGGGCGCGGGCGGCGGCGCGACGATGATGCCCGCGATGACGGCGGCGACCCGCGGCATGCCCCACGACCGGGCCCCGGCCGCGAGCGCGACGGTCAACCTGATCAACACGATGTCGGGCGCCATCGGGATGGCGACCGCGTCGGTCGTGCTGTCGTCGCTGATGAGCGGCATCGTGCCGGACGGGCGGGGCGGCGCGCTCCAGGCCGTCCACCGGCTGGGCCCGGACGGTCGCCGGGCGGTCGCCGGGCCGCTGGCGGAGGCGTTCCAGCACACCTACCTGCTCGCGGCCGGCATGCTGGCTCTCGCCCTGGTCCCGGCGCTGCTGCTGCCGCGCCGCCCCGCCGGCTGAGGCGCGCGGCGCCGGCGCGCCGGCCCCCGGCGCGCCGGCCGGGGGCCGTCCGCGCTCAGACCTCCTTGAGGAAGCCGGAGTCGACGGCGAAGTCGGCCCCGGTCGTGCTCGCCGACCGCGGCGAGGCCAGCAGCACGACCACGTCCGCGACCTCCTGCGGCGTCGCGAGGCGGCCGGTCGTGAGGCTCATCATCTCGGCCGCGCCGCCGTCCAGCACCGCGTCGCGGTCGGAGCCCGTGGCCCCGGCGATGATGTCGGCGGCGCCGCCCTCGTCCGTCCACCACGGCGTCCGGACCGGGCCCGGCGACACCGAGTTGACCCGGACGCCCTGCGGCGCGAACTCCTCCGACAGCCCCTTCGTCAGGTTGTTCAGCGCCGCCTTCGCCGCGTTGTAGTCGAAGTTCATCGGCGCGGGGCGCCGCCCGTTCCCCGACGAGACGTTCACGATCGACGCCGCGTCGCTCTCCAGCAGGTGCGGGATCGCCGCCCGCACCGCGCGCACCACCGCGAACAGGTTGAACTCGAACATCGCACGCCAGTCGTCGTCCGACGGGGTCAGGAACCCGAACCGGGGCAGCGTCGCGCCGGGCGGCGGCCCGCCCGCGTTGTTGACCAGGATGTCGAGCCGCCCGAACTCCCGCACGGCGGACGCCACGACCTGCGCCGGGGCGTCGGCGTCCATGAGGTCGGCGGGCACGTGCAGCAGGTTCGGCCCGGCGAGCGCGTCCAGCTCCCCGCCGGGCTTGCGGGAGACGGCCACGACGCGGGCGCCCTCGTCCAGCAGCGTCCGCGTGACGGCCGCCCCGATCCCCTTCGACGCCCCGGTGACGATCGCGACGCGCCCGGCAAGCCGCAGGTCCATGGGTTCCCCTCTCATCGGCGGGCGCGCCCACCCGGACGCGCCTCGCCCTCTGAACCCCGCCCCGCCCCCACCGGTTGCACCGGGGACGTGATGGAGCTAGGTCTTCCGGGTCCTCGCCTCGGCCGCGCGGCGCGCGCGCAGGGCGCGCACTCGGCCGCGGCTGGCGCAGGCAGGGGACGGGCACCAGCGGCGGCGGCCGGCCGTGTCGACGAAGACGCCGCGGCAGTCGTCCTCGGGGCAGACCTTGAGATCGCTTCGCCCGGGGCCGGTCAGGTGGTCGACGGCCTGCCGCGCGACGCGCCCCAGCGCCGCTGCGGCGGTCGGGGGCGCGGACCTGGTGATCCGTCCGTCGACCGAGAGGTCGACCGGGTCCTCCTCGGCGAGATAGCCGGCGAGGCCCCGTACGTCGTCCTCGTCCGGCGGGCGCCCGTCCACGGTCGCGAGGGCGATGGGACGCAGCAGCTCGCGCAGGAGAAGGGCCCGGTCCAGATCGTGCCGGTCGGGAGGCCGGACGGGGGCGAGCTCGCAGAGGTCCAGCCACTCGGCGAACCGGCCGGGATCGGGAAGGCGCTCGACCGACCGCGCGCCGAAGGCCTGGCCGCGCGTGGCGAGCAGGTTCAGCCAGGTCGCACCGCAGTCGAGCCGGAACGCCGACGGATCAACCTTCATGCGACCAGAGTAACGCTCGACCCGTTACGGTGCTACGGTAACGACTCTAGCGTTACAGAGGAGATCCCATGCCGCTCGACGAGCACCTCACCCGCAGCCGCCTCGACCGGGACGCTGCCTACCGGCTGCTGGACGTCCTCCAGGACGAGGCCGCCCAGAACGCCGCCCTCCCCGGCCTCGACGACCTCGCGCCGGGCTTCCCCGACTGGATCGTCACGAGCCTGTTCGGCGGCACCTACCAGCGCGGCGGCCTGTCCCTGCGCGACCGCCAGCTGCTCAACCTCGCCGCCCTCACCGCGATGGGCGGCGTGGACCCGCAGCTCACCGGGCACGTGCGGACCTGCCTGCGGCTGGGCATGGCCCGCGAGGAGATCGTGGAGGCGCTCGTCCACCTCGCGCCGTACGTCGGCGTCCCGAAGGCCCTCGCCGGCCTGCGCGTGGCGGCGGCGGCGCTGTGAGGATCAGGACGGTCCTCGGCGACATCGCCCCCGGCGACCTCGGCGTCTGCGACGCCCACGACCACCTCTTCATCCGCTCGCCCCGGCTGCCGGGCGAGGAGCTCGACGACCCCGCCGCGGCCGCCGCCCAGCTCCGCGCCTTCGCCCGGCTCGGCGGCGGCGCGGTCGCCCAGTGGACCCCCCACGGGATGGGGCGCCGCATCGACGACCTCGCGGACGTCTCCCGCGCCACCGGCGTCCACGTCATCGCCGCCACCGGCCTGCACCAGGCCGCCCACTACGACTCCGACCCGCTGGAGACCGTCCGGCCCGCCGCCCTCTTCGTCGACGAGCTGACCCGCGGCCGGGCGGGCATGATCAAGGTCGCCGCGGCCTTCCACGGCCTGGACGCCCGCGCCCGGCGCGTCATGACCGCGGCTGCCGAGGCGTCGGACGCGACCGGCGCCCCCATCGGCGTCCACCTGGAGCAGGGCACCTCGGCCCTCGACGTCCTCGACCTGCTCTGCGGGGCCCTCGGCGTGCCGCCGGACCGGGTGATCCTCGGCCACCTCAACCGCTCTCCCGACCCGTGGGTCCACCTCCGCGCCGCCGAGTCGGGCGCCTACCTGGCGTTCGACGGCCCGTCCCGCACCCATCACGCCACCGACTGGCACCTGTTCGCCTCGCTCACCGCGCTCGCGGACGCCGGGCACCTCGACCGGCTCCTGCTCGGAGGCGACACGACGACGGCGAGCGCACGCGCGGAACTGGGCGTCCCCCACACGCTCCGCGCCCTGCGCCCGCGCGTCGAACGGCAACTGGGCGGCGAGGCGGCGACGGCCATCTTCACCACGAATCCGGCCAGAGCGTTCGCCGCGCCCTGGCCCTAGTTCAGAGCCTCGTAGACCAGGGCGGCCACCGCGCCGTACGCCAGATGGGGCACGACGTCGGACGCCCAGTCCGCGGCCGACCACTCGCGGGGATCGGTGAGGCCGAGGACGGTCATCGGGGCGCTCGACCCGGCCATCGCCAGCCCGGTCAGCACGGCGGCCCCGACCGGCCGCGGGAAGCGCCCGCGCCCCGCCAGCAGGCCGTAGAGCAGCCCGGCGCCGAGTCCGGTGCCGAAGCCGAGCATCGCCCCGAGCCCGGCCTTGCGGTTCTCGGCCTTCTCCCCCTCGCCGAGATCGACCCCGGCGACGCCGGCCAGCTTCTCCACGCTCTGCTCGGGCGTGCTGCTGGCCGGCCGTCCCCGGACCGCCATGTCGAGATAGGTCACCATGTTGAGGGCGGTGGTCCCGGCCGCCCCGGCGGCCAGCCCGCGCGTGATTCTGTCCATGGGATCGCGCTACCCAGCATCCGCCGACTCCCACCCGCCCCGTCGGTCGACAGCGCGGTCAACGGCACATGGGCGTCCCACCGGGGGACGCGGGCCGGGCATAATCGATCTCCGCTGATCGAGGTGGGGCAGGTGGGGCGTGGGCCAGGTGCTGAGACCCATTGTTGATCCGGAACTGCCGGAGGACGACCGGGACGTCCTCGTCGCCAATCCCGACGCCCTGACACCGCTGCGGGAGAAGCCGCCGGCGCCTCCCCCCTTGGGCGGGCGCACCTGGGCGGACGCCGGGCTCTCCTTCCTCGCGGGGACGGCGTGCGGCTTCTTGCCCGCTGTTGCGCTTCCGTCCCTGTTCGGACAGGTCGGAGCCGCCGTCGGGATCGCCGTTGGGATCGCCGTACAGGGCGGGCTTGCCGCGACCTGGTGGTTCGGTGGGCTCGGGCTCTTCCTGGTGGTGGGGACCGTGCTCCAGATCGGCTTCTTCGTGACGCTGCTCGTCCGGTGCGGGGAGGGGCGGCCCCAGCGGCTGGGCCGCGAACACCACACCCGCTATTACACCGAGGCCGATTTCAACACCCGGACGCTGCCGCTCGTAAGGCGTGCGCAGGACGCGGTCGCGGCCGTGCTGGGGTCGGACGTCGATGCCGCCGGACTGCTGGACGACATCGCCAACACGCTGGAGTTGCCGCGCCAGGAATGGGCCATCGCCACTACCTGCGCGGAAGTGACGCGCATCAACCGGCAGTTGCGGTCCCTCCGGAAGAGCGACACCGGGCTGGGCGAGATGCTCGAACCCCAGCAGCGGGCCCTGGCGGTGACCATCGAGGGGGTGGGACGGCGCGTGGCCGCGCTCGAGGGGTACGCGGAGCGGACGGCGGCCGCCGACGCCGCCTACCGCGAGTGGCAGGTGATGGAGGAGTTGGACGACCTGAGGGCGGACGTGCAGGAACTGCTCGCCAGGACCGCCCGGGACGAACTGGCCGTCGCCGAGATCGGCCATCTCGCGGAGAAGACGCCGCTGACCGAGCTGCGCAGGACGGTCGAGGAGGCGCGGCAGGCCGGGCTCGTCCTGGCCGCGAGCGAGAAGGAGCCGGCGTGAAATCCGAGCTGTCGGCGGGCGGACGGCGCCTGGGCGGGCGCTTCCCGCTGCCCCTGGGATTCGCGGCGGTCGCCGGCCAGGCGGTGGCGCTGGTCGTGTGGGCCGCGCACACGCCGGGGGGCGAGCCGGAACGCGCGGCGGCCGCGAAGGACGACGGCAAGGTCGCGATCACCTACATCGTCACGGGGGATCGCCCGACCGCGGACGTCATGTACGCGGCCCCGAGCGGTTCCGAGGACCATGAAGCGCTCGCGCTGCCGTTCAAGGCGCAGTACCGGTTCGAGGAGGACGACCTGGTGTCGCTGAGCGTCCAGAACCGCTATCAGAACGGGCCCGGGACCATGATGTGCACGATCCTCGCGAACGGAGTGGTCGTGAAGCAGGCGACGGCGTCCGGAAAACACGCGGTCGCGTCATGTTCCGGTTCCGCGGGCGGGAACAAGCCGGTGCCGGGCGCGAAGATCCCTGCGTTGACCGCGCCGGGGCTCCCCAAGGGGGAGGTGCGGTTGACCAAGGTCGTGCGGGTCCCGCGCTACAAGGGTCCCGGGTCACCGGTCCTCGGACGGGTCGACGACGGCGACGCACGTCTGTCGTACGCCGCGCTGGGCGGCGCCTGGGGTCCGAGCCGCCGGTCGGATCCGGAGGTGACCGGGTACGGCCGCCGGCAGGTGTTCGACACCGATCCCTCATGGCAGGCCGTGTTCGCCTCGGGAAAGGTGAGCAGCGAGCTCATGGGGGCGTTCAAAGGCCCCGACAAGCTCCGGGCCCTGGCCTCGGCCGTCCAGGACGACCGCCAGTACAAGTCCTTCACCGACACGACGACCGGCCGCGATGTCGCGTCCCAGCCCCTGAACGTCAGCGGCCGGAAGGCCTGGGTGATCGTCCGCGAGATGCGCTTCCGGAAGGAGGGCGTCAGCTCGACGATGGACCTGTCCGCCGTCGTGGTGGTCGACACCGGGCGGCCGCGGCCCTCGTTCGTGTGGCTGGACGTGCCCGCGTCCCACAAGCGGCTCTGGCCGGACATCAACACGTTGCTCCGGTCGCTGCGCGCCGGCTGACCGGCGGGCCGCGCGCCGGGCGGGCCGGCCCACGGCCCGCCCGCCCGGCGCCACGGGCGTTCGGGTCAGCGGGTTCCGAGCAGGATGGACGTGGGGACCCGCGTGGCCACCGGTGGGAGTTTCGTGCCGTTCCCGGCGGCGGCCGCCTGGGGCGCCATCGCGCTCGCGTCCGCCGGTCCCCTGGTCCCCGTTCCGGGGTCGCCGGCGAACGGCTGGGTGTCACCGACGCACACCTTGCCCGCGGCCGGCAGCTTCCCGCCGACGAGGTAGGCGTCGACCGCGTTCGTCACACAGGCCGACGTGCCGTAGGCAGTGTGGCCCCAGCTGTTGCTGGAAAGCAGGCGGCTGTTGGGCAGCAG
This sequence comes from Actinomadura coerulea, assembly GCF_014208105.1. Classification (NCBI taxonomy): domain Bacteria; kingdom Bacillati; phylum Actinomycetota; class Actinomycetes; order Streptosporangiales; family Thermomonosporaceae; genus Actinomadura; species Actinomadura coerulea. Next base: position 6,111,405 of record NZ_JACHMQ010000001.1, on the reverse strand, counting down.
CTTGCTGGACGAGACCGCGTCGTTGTAGTTCGTGGCCGGGTCGTAGTAGTTCCCCACGAACAGGACGGGAGCGTTCGTCCGCCGGTTGAAGGGGCCGGTGTAGGCGTCCTCGTCGCGGACCTTCCAGGCGTCACGGGCGCACTGGACGCTGCCCCAGCCCCACGCGCGCCCGAAGTAGGGCGCCCGCCTGTCGGAAGCCGCCGTCAGCGCGGGCCAGCTCCCCGCCTTCTTCGGATGCAGGCCGTCGGTGCAGGTGACGCCACTGAACGCCTCCAGGCCGTTGTCGTAGGGGAAGTCCTTGGCCGAGACCTTCTCCGCCGCCTCCTTCTGCCGCTCGACCTCGGCCCGGCGCTCGGCGACGCGGGCGGCGAGGGCCTTGCGCGCCTTGGCGGCCCGCGCCGCCGACGAGGCGGGCGAGGTCGCCTTCCACAGGTCGGTGACCATGGCGTCGATGACCTCGTAGCCGCCCGGGTCGTACAGCCAGCCGAGGGTTCCACCGACGAAGTCGGCGTAGGTGACCTTCTCTCCCTCGATGTCGGCGGGCTTCGCCCTCAGCCGCTTGGCGAGGACGTCGAAGTTCCTGACGGGGTCTCCGTAGGCCGCGAACTGGCACTTGGCCTTGCCCGCCTTGCCGCAGCGGACGAGGATCTCCCGCAGCGCCCTGGAGGCGCCGTCGGCGGACCGCAGCCGGTCGTCCAGGATCTGGTTCGCGGTCTTGGGGGTGCCGGCCCAGGAGACGGGGTTGAGGACACCGTCCACGACCACGGCGCGCAGCCGGTCGGGGAACATGTTCGCGTAGTACTGGCCGAGCGCCGTTCCATAGCTGAAGCCCAGGTAGGACAGCTTCTTGTCGCCGACCGCCCGGCGCAGGACGTCCATGTCGCGCGCCGCCTCGGCGGTGGACATCGCCCCGGCCAGCTTCTTGCCCGTCGTCGAGCAGCCCTTGCCGACCGCCTTCGCCGACTTGACGTAGGCCGCCTCCTGCTTCGCGCCGACCGGGAACGCCAGGTTCATCCCCGCCAGTGCGAGCGTCTGGTCCCTGGTGGACCTGAAGCAGGCGACGTTGGAGCTGAAGCCGATGCCGCGCGGGTCGAAGCCGACGACGTCGAAGCGGTCGAGGACGTCCTTGCCGAGGAAGTCGGGCGCCTGGTACGCGATCGCGGTGCCCTGCCCGCCGGGTCCGCCCGGGTTGACGAACAGGCTGCCGATCCGCTTCTTGGCGTTGCGCGCCTTCACCCTCAGAAGGGCGATCTCGGTGGTCGCGCCTTTCGGGTCGTCGTAGTCGAGGGGCAGCCGGACGGTCGCGCATTCCGCGTAGTCGTAGCACTTGTACCAGGCGAGCTTCGGGGCGGGCACGCGGTCGACGCGCCCTTTCTCGACCGGGCTGGTCGAGTCGCCCGGGGCGGCCAGGGCGGTGACCGCTAAGGCGGGCACGAGCGCCGCACCGGCCACGCCGATCGCGAGAATCCTGTGTCCGAGACGCATGAGGTTCCCTTCGGGGGGATCGATGCCTCTCCCGCGCAATCGCACGGATTGGTCCACTGATTCTCGAATGCACTACTTGTCCCTGTGATCCACCACCGGACCCGACCTCCGCCCGGAAGATCACCCCGAGGACGGATTGACGCTCACCCCCGGAGCCGTATCCCGAGGCCACGCCGACGGCTCCGCTCCACCGCCGGGAAACCGCCTCCTCCTGCCGAACACGCCCGCGCGGGAAAAAATGATCTTTTAGGCCGGGATCGCGGCCCCCGGTGTGCTGTAATCCGGTTGGTCCGAATCATGATCGCTGCCCACGGCCTCCGACGGCCGGGGGAGAGGAGACACGCATGGCCCGTCTCGTCGACCGCCTGCTGGCCCGCGTGGCCCCCAAGGCCACCGCGTCCGCCGCCTGCAAGACGTACTACTACTGCTCGCAGTCCATCTACTACAAGAAGGTCTGCTGCGACGGCCAGTGCCGCCACTATGTGATCGGCGCCTGCGGCTGACGCGAGACTCCCCCGCGGGCGGCGCGACGCCGCCCGCGGGGCGGTGAGGAGTGCGCATGGAACTCGTGCGGATCGGCTGCGCCTGCCTGGTCGGGCTGGTCTTCGCCGTGTCGGCCGTCTCCAAGCTCCGCGACTTCGAGGGCTTCGCCGGGTCCGTTCCCGCGCTGGTACCCGCGTGGCCCGGCCGCGCCCGGCTCCTGGCGATCGCCACGACCGCGCTGGAGGCGCTGGTGCCGCCGCTGCTGATCGCGCCGGTCACCGCCCCCGCCGGCTTCGGTGTCGCCGCCGTACTGCTGACCGCCTTCACCGCGGCCATCGCGGCCTCGGTCCGGCGCGGACGCCGCACCGCCTGCCGCTGCTTCGGCCCGTCCAGCGTTCCGCTCGGTCCGCGCCATCTCGTCCGCAACGGAGTGCTGCTCACCTGCGCCGTGCTCGGCGCCCTGTCGCCCGGGGGCCTGCCGCCCGCGGGCGGCGTCGCGGTCGCCGCCGCGGCCGGGCTCGCCGGGGCGGTGCTGATCGTCTCCCTCGACGACATCGTCGAGCTGTTCGCGAGGAACCCCTGATGCCCTATCTCACCGCCGCCGTCGTCCTCATCGGGCTGCTGTCCGCGCTGAACCTCGCCCTCACGCTCGCCCTGATCCGCAGGCTGCGCGGGCACGGCGCCGCGGAGCCGGGGCACGCGGGCCCGCCGATGGCGCTCGGGCCCGGCTCGCGGGTCGGCGACTTCACCGCGACGACCACCGAGGGCGAGGCGGTCTCACGGGCGGACCTGCTCGGGCTCGTCGCCTTCTTCTCCGCGGGCTGCGCGCCCTGCCACGAGCTGGCTCCGCGCTTCGCCCGGCTCGAGACGGGCCTGCCCCGGCTCGCGGTGGTGTCCGGTGACGACCCCGAGCTGGTCGCGGTCCTGTCGCCGGCGGTCCGCCTCGTCGTCGAGGACCACGACGGCGCCGTCAGCAGTGCCTTCCAGAACACCTGGACGCCGGCGGTCTACCTCGTCGACGGCGGGCAGAGGGTGGTGGCCGCGGGCGGACGCCTGGAGGACCTGCCCATCGAATCCCCGGCGTGAGGACACCGGACGCGGGCGGGGGGCGGGGCGCATGAGAGGGCGCGCCCACCTCCGCGGACTGGCCGCCGCAGGGGCCGAGGCGGGCGCCCTCGTATGGCGGTCGGCGCCCGGCGGCGTCTCCGGCTACCTGCTGATCACCCTGGCCGAGGCCACCGTGCCGATCGCGACCGCCTGGCTGATGAAGACGGTGCTCGACCGGGTGACGATGACGGACGACCCGGTCGCGGGCCCGGCCGCCGCCCTGGTGGCCGCCGGGCTGGCCGCCGCCGCACTGCCCGGGATCGGCACGTACCTGCGCGACCAGGCCGGCCGGGCCGCCGGAGTGCTGGCGACCGACCGCCTGTTCGCCGCGACCGAACGCCAGGTCGGTCTGCGGCGGTTCGAGGACCCCGGCTTCCTGGACCGGCTGCGCCTGGCGCAGGAAGCGACCGCCACCGCCGGATACCTGGTCGACGCCCTCTGCGGCACCGCGCGCGGCGCGCTGTCGCTCACCGGCTTCCTCGTCTCGCTGCTCGTGGTCAGCCCGCCGATGACGGGGCTCGTGCTGCTGGCCGCCGTACCGGCGCTGGTCGCCGAGCTCCTGCTGTCGCGGAGCAGGGCGGCCATGCAGTGGGCGACCGAGCGGACCCACCGCCGCGAGTACTTCTACAGCGGCCTGCTGACGGACGTGGAGGCCGCCACCGAGATCAGGCTGTTCGGCGTCGGCGCCTTCCTGCGCGCCCGGATGATGTCCGAACGCGAACGCGGCAACCGGGCCGAGCAGCGGATGAGCCGGCGCGAACTGGCCGTCCAGGGCGGACTCACCGCGCTGAGCGGCGCGGTGGCGGGCGGCGGCCTGTGGTGGGCGATCGCGGCGGCACGGCGCGGAACGCTCAGCGCCGGGGACGTCACCATGTTCGTCGCCGCGGTCGCGGGCGTGCAGACCGCCCTGAACCTGCTGACGTCCTCCATCGCCACCGCCCATGGCCGCCTGCTCGTGTTCACGCACTACGTCGCGGTGACCCGCGCGGAGCCGGACCTCCCGAGCGCCGTCGAAGGCGACGCCCCGCCACTGCGGGGGTGCGTCGAGTTCCAGGACGTGTGGTTCCGCTACAGCGACGACCACCCCTGGGTGCTGCGCGGCGTCGACCTGACGATCCCGCACGGCCGGGCCGTCGCGCTGGTGGGCCTGAACGGCGCGGGCAAGAGCACGCTGGTCAAGCTGCTCTGCCGCATGTACGACCCGACTCGCGGGCGGATCCTGTGGGACGGCGTCGACCTGCGGGACATGCCGCCGCGGGCGCTGCGCGAGCGGATCAGCGCGGTGTTCCAGGACCACATGAACTACGACATGACCGCCAGGGAGAACATCGCGCTCGGCGACCTCCGGGCGCTCGACCGGCCGGACGCGGTCCGGGGGGCGGCCGTCCGCGCGGGCATCCACGACAAGCTCGCCGGGATGCCCCACGGGTACGACACCCTGCTGACCCGGATGTTCTTCTCAGAGGCCGACAAGGAGGACGCCGAGACCGGGGTGGTGCCGTCCGGCGGCCAGTGGCAGCGCCTCGCGCTCGCCCGCGCCTTCGTCCGCGACGGCCGGGACCTGATGATCCTGGACGAGCCCAGCTCCGGCCTCGATCCCGAGGCCGAGCACGAGGTGCACGCCCAGATGCGGCTCCACCGGTCCGGCCGGACCAGCCTGCTGATCTCGCACCGGCTCAGCGCCGTCCGGGACGCCGACCTCATCGCGATCCTCGACGGCGGGCGCGTGGCCGAACTCGGCTCGCACGAGACGCTGCTGGCGGCGGGCGGCCGCTACGCCCGCCTGTTCCGGCTGCAGGCGGCCGGCTACCAGGAGGCCCCGCCGCCCGGCGAGGACGTCGGATGACGTGGCTCGCCGCCGCGGGGGGCGTGCTCCTCGTGGTGGGTGCCCTCATCGCATGGGCGCGCCGGCGGTACCTGGTCGCGACGGTCGACGGCCCCAGCATGGAGCCGGCGCTCCACTCCGGCGACCGGCTCCTCGTCCGCCGGACCCGGCGGGTGCGGGCGGGCCAGATCGTGGTGGTGCGGATCCGGCCGCGGACGCTGGACGCGCCGCCCCCGGACGCCCCGGGCCCCGCCCCGGACGAGGAGGTTCCGGTCGTCCGGGACCACCCGGACGGGCTCCTGCTCGTCAAGCGGGCGATCGCCGTGGCCGGTGATCCGGTACCGGTGGACCGGGTGCCGTGCCTGCGGGAGGCGCGGGAGCCGGCCGTCCCGCCGGGCGCCCTTGTCGTGCTGGGCGACAACCCGGCCACCAGCTGGGATTCCCGCGACTACGGGTTCGTCCGCGCCGAGCAGTTCGTCGGCGTGGCCGTCCGCCGGCTGCCCCCGGCCTGACCGCGCAGGAGGTCTCGCCAGTCGGCGGGCCAGTTGGCCAGCGCGATGATGCCCATGATGACGAGGTGGGTCGGCGCGGCCCACCTCTCCACCGCCGGGTCGCGGTTGACGATGGGGGGTCGCTGAGGCCGAGCAGGACCCGCGTCGTTCGCATACGTCGGCGATATGCCGTGCCGCCTACCCTTCGGGTATGCGCGTGCTGATCGTGGAGGACGAGCCCTACCTGGCCGAAGCCGTCCGTGACGGCCTGCGGCTGGAGGCGATCGCCGCCGACATCGCCGGCGACGGCCACTCCGCCCTGGAGATGCTCGGCGTCAACTCCTACGACCTGGCGGTCCTGGACCGCGACATCCCCGGCCCCTCCGGCGACGAGGTCGCCCGGCGGATCGTCGCCTCCGGCAGCGGCATCCCGATCCTCATGCTCACCGCCGCCGACCGCATCGACGACAAGGCCTCGGGGTTCGAGCTGGGCGCCGACGACTACCTCACCAAGCCGTTCGAGCTAAGGGAGCTCGTCATGCGGCTGCGCGCACTGGACCGCAGGCGCGCGCACGCCCGCCCCCCGGTCCGCGAGATCGCGGGCCTGCGGCTGGACCCCTTCCGCCGGGAGGTCTTCCGCGACGGACGCTACGTCGCGCTCACCCGCAAGCAGTTCGCCGTGCTCGACGTCCTCGTCGCCGCCGAAGGCGGTGTCGTCAGCGCCGAAGAGCTCCTGGAACGGGCCTGGGACGCCAACGCCGACCCGTTCACCAACGCCGTCCGCATCACCGTCTCCGCCCTGCGCAAACGACTCGGCGAACCATGGCTCATCGCCACGGTGCCCGGCGTCGGCTACCGCATCGACCCCGCCCCCGGCGGCCCGCAGGAATAGGCGCCCGGGCCCGCGAACCGCGCCCCGGGGGCGCTCATCAAGCGGCGCGCCACCACGGCGCCGTGCCGCTCAGGCAGGCGAACGGTTGTCCGCTCGGTCTCCTGAGCGCCCCTCCGCCGGGTGGAGGGGCGCCGCGGGCCTTCAGGCGGAGCGTCTTGCGGCGGCCAGAGCGGCGGCGGCCAAGGGGAAGACGGCCGCGACCGCCAGGATGGCGGAGGGGCTCAGTGACTCCGCGAGCGCCCCGGCGACGGCCGAGCCGACCCCGCCGCCGACGAAGAACGTCAGGTTGAGCAGGCCCATGCCCGCGCCGCGCAGCGGCACCGGGAGCCGTGCCGACACGTCACCGGTGATCACGACCTGGGTGACGGCGAACGCGGCGAGGCAGAGCGACGCCGCGACGACCGGCGGCCAGGGTCCGCCCTCCCCCGTCGAGGCCGCGGCCAGCGCGGCGGCCGCGGCGAGCGCGGTGCCGGCCAGCAGCAGGCGGCCTCCCCGCGCGCCGAGAGAGCCGGCCCGCCGGGCCAGTGCCGCGCCGACCACGGCGCCCGGCAGCAGCGCGGCGCCGATCTTGAGGACGCTCCAGCCGTGCTCCCCCGCGAGGACCTGCGGGACCACGTACATCGCGGCGAAGAGCCCGCCGAACACCCCGGCCCCGGTCACCGCCGAGATCCGGTGGGCCGCCTCGCCGAGGACCGGGTGCGGGACGAACCCGTCCGGCCGCCGCGCCACCCGCCATGCCAGCGCCCCGCCGGAGAGGACGAGCACCGCCGCGAGCGCGGCGACGACCGTGGCGCCGAGGTCGAGCGTCCTGGCCTGGATGAGCACGAGCATCGCGCTCACGGCCGCGGTCAGCGCGGCGGCCCCCGCGACATCGACGGGCCGGCGCGACCCCGGCCGCCGCGCCAGGCCGAGGCAGAACGGGACGGCCGCCACCGACAGCACCGGAAGCACGACGGTGGCACGCCAGCTCAGCCAGGTCGTCACCGCGCCCCCGGCCAGCGTCGCCGCGGAGGCGAACACCGCCATGACCGCGCCGTATCCGGCGAGCACCCTCGGACGATCGGCGGGCTCCACACCGGCGAGGAGCGCGGCCCCCACCGCCGCCGTCCCCCCGGACCCCGCCGCCAGGACGAGCCGTCCGGCCACCAGGACGCCGAGGCTCGGCGCCGCGGCGCACACGACCGCGCCGGCCGCCAGCACCACCGCCGCGATCAGCAGCGCGGCCCGCGCGCCCCACGCGTCCGCCAGACGGCCGAAGACGGCGGTGCCGACGCCGAGCGCCAGCGCGTGCGCCGTCAGCACCCATGCGACCTCCGCGGGCCCGGCGTGCAGCGCCCTGGCGATCTCCGGGAGGGCCACGGCCGCCGCCGTCACGCCGAACACCGACGGCCCGAACAGCGCGCCGAGCCGCAGCGCCGTCGGCACCGGGCCCATGCGCGGCGCCGCGACCCCGGCCTCCGCGGTCGCGGTCACCGGTCGCCCCGCAGGGACGACCAGCGCTCGTCGTCCACGAAGTGCACGTCGTAGCGGTCCTGCTCGGACCGCAGCCCGTCGAACGGCTCCAGCCCGTGCTGGACGCGGGCCAGCCGCCGGAAGTAGCCGAAGCGCTCGACCCCGGGCGCGAGGACGGCCAGCAGGTCGGCGCCCGTGCCGGCCGCCGCACCGAAGGCGTGCGGCAGCCGCGGCGGGACGACGACCAGCCCGCCCGCCGCGACGGTCTCAACCCGGTCGCCGAGGAGGAACTCCATCGTCCCGTCCACGACGTAGAACAGCTCGGTGGACAGCGCGTGGTAGTGCGGTGCGGCTCCGTCGCGGCCAGGCCCCACCGTGAGCCGGTTGGCGCCGAGCGCGCCCGCGGTCTGGCTCGCGTCGGCGAGCAGGGTGAACGCCCCGCCCTCCGGAAGTCCGACGACCTCCGCGGCCTCCGGGATGACAACGAGGGGATGCAACGACCTCACGCTCCTGTCGAATATCGGGTTCTTCGTCCGAGCTCCATTCGAGCCGGGGAACAACCCGCGAACCACAGGCGCTTTGGACCCTGGGTCATCACGAATCGAGATGAATCGAGAGGGGCAGGGTGGAACTGCGCCAGCTGGAGTACTTCGTGGCGGTCGCCGAGGAAGGCGGGTTCGGGGTCGCCGCCGAGCGCATCGGCATCGTCCAGTCGGCGGTGAGCCAGCAGGTCCGCCGACTCGAACGCGAGCTGGGCGTGCGGCTCTTCGACCGCACCACCCGGCGCGTCCAGCTGTCCGGCGCGGGCGAGCGGCTGCTGCCCGAGGCGCGTGCCGTCCTCGCCGCCCTGCACCGCACGCGGCAGGTCGCGGCCGACGTCCGCGCCGGTGTCGACGGCGTCCTGCGCCTGGGCACCGTGCACGGCCCCGGCGACCGGATCTACCGCCTCCTCACCGAGCTGGCCGCCGTGGCGCCGCGCGTCCAGGTCCGCCCCCGCCGCCTGGCCCTGCCCGACCGGCTGTCCGCCGTCCGCTCCGGCGAACTCGACGCCGCCCTGATCCGCGCGCTCACCGACGCCCCCGGCCTCGAACTGCTCCCGGTCTGGACGGACCCGCTGTACGTCGCCCTGCCCGCCGGGCACCCCCTGGCGCACCGCCCCGCACTCGACCTCGCGGACCTGGCGGACCTCCCCCTCCGCCTCGCCCCGCGCGAGGACAACCCGCCCTTCCACGACCTCATCACCGGCGCCTGCCGGACGGCCGGGATCGCGCCACCGCTCGGCCCGCCCTTCACCACGTTCCAGGAGACCCTCACCGACATCGGCGTGGGCGACCCGTCCTGGACCGTCTTCTACGAGGTGGCGGGCCTCCCCGAGATCCCCCGCGTCACCGTCCGCCGCCTCACGGACCCCACGATGACGACCTACCTCGCCGTCCCGGCGGGCCCGCCCCTCCCGGCCGTCCGCCACCTGCTGGAAGCCCTGACCCGGATCACGTGACGCCGGTGGGCGCGCGGACCGCCGGGCCCGTCATTCCGTCTGACCGGTCATCGGCCGGTCCGGACGAGCTCGAAGGCGTGGGCGGCCTCCGCCCAGGTCCGGTCGAGATCGGAGCCCGACGGGTAGCGGCCGTCCAGTTCCAGGATCGTCATGCCGTGCGCGGTCGAGAAGAGCGCCTGCGCGGTGTACGGCTCGCCCATCACGAGGAAGAACGGGGTGCCCGCCCAGTCCTCCAGGCCTGGCGCGAGACTTGCCCGGTCCAGCGGGCCCTGCGTCGCGAGCCGGTACAGGTGCGGGCCGGCCAGAGCGGCGGCGCGGTAGGCCCGCAGCAGCGCCGGCACCGGCTCCGGCTCATCGACGGCCCGGTACAGCTCGGCGCCGAGCTCGGCCATGCCCAGCTCGACCAGCGCCGACTCGACGGCGGCCTTGTTCGGGAAGTGCTTGTAGAGCGAGGGCGCGCGGATGCCCAGCCGCGCGGCCAGGGCCCGCATCGTGAGGGCGTCGCGGCCCTCCTCTTCGAGCAGTTCCCGCGCGACCGAGACGATCTGGGCCGCGCGGGAACTCAGGACGCTGAGTTCAGGCCGGTCGCTCACGGTGAGATCTTCTCTCAGTGCGCGGCCTCGACGCGCTTCTTGAGCGCGGCGTTCATGGCGGCGAAGTCGTCCCGGACGTCGATCGCACTCCCGGCGAAGGGCACCAGGAAGCCGGTGAAGTCCTCCCCCTGGGTCAGCTTGACGCGCCCAGGGCCCGTCTCCTCGATGAGGAAGTAGTGCTCGCCGTCGACCACGCCCGGGACGCCGAACCGGCCGATCCAGCGCAGTTCGTGCCCGGGGTCGGCGACCAGGACGGTCGGCTTGAAGGTCATCCCCTTCCCGCCGTCCTTGCCGGCCAGCTCGTTGACCAGCTTCGCCCCCTTCCTCGGCTCGCCGACGGCGCTGAGGATGAACGGGTTCCACTCGGGATAGGCCTGGAAGTCGGTGAGCACCTGCCAGACCTGGGCGGCGGAGGCGTTGACCTCGATCTCGGCGCGGAGCTTGTGCGGGTGGCTCCGGGTCCAGCCGTACAGGCCCCCGGTGACGACGACGAGCGCGACGACCACGATTCCCACGGCGCGCACGATCCGGACGATCATAACGACCCCTTCCCTTTTGGCTAACTGCATTAGCTCAGACCATAGGCTAACAAAGTTAGCCGCGCAACGTCGCTCGCCACCCGTTCCCCGCACTTCACCCTGAGTGGAATGAAGCATTCCGTTCTGTTAGACTAGGGAGCAGAACATTCCGTTCCGTATAGTTAAGGGGTTCGATCATGACCTTCCTCGTCGCAGGCGCCACCGGGACCGTCGGCCGTTTCGTCGTCGCGGAGCTCCGCGCGGCAGGGCGGCCGGTTCGCGCCCTGACCAGGAACCCCGCCCGGGCGGCCCTCCCCGAGGGTGTCGAGGTCGTCGCCGGCGACCTCGCCGACCTCGACTCACTGACCGGTGTCTTCGACGGCATCGAGGCCGCACACCTGATCAACTTCGCGGGTGACGACTACACGCCCCTGCCCGACGGTGCCGGTCTGGTGAAGCTGGCCGCCGAGGCGGGCGTGCGCCGGGTCACGGTGCTCGGCGGGCGTGCGGACGGTGAGCTGGAGCAGGCTCTGACCTCCACCGGTATCGAGTGGACGCTGCTCGAGCCGGTCGAGTTCATGTCCAACACGCTGCGCTGGTGGGCACAGACGATCAAGGCCGAGGGCGTCATCAGGGAGCCGTTCGGCGACCGGCTCAGCGCGCTGGTGCACGAGCGCGACATCGCCGCCGTGGCCGCCACGGTGCTGGTCGAGGGCGGGCATGGCGGCGAGACCCTCACCCTCACCGGCCCCGAGGCGATCACGCTCAAGGAGAAGGTCGCGATCCTGAGCGCGGCCATCGGCACGGACGTGGGGTTCGTGGAGCTGACCGTGGACCAGGCGCGCGCCAAGTGGCGCGGCGACGGCATGGGCGAGGAGACCATCGAGTTCCTCGTCAACGCGCTGGGGAACACGCCAGAGGTCGGCTACACCGTGGTCCCGACCGTCAAGGAGATCACCGGCCGCGACGCCCGCGGCTTCGCCCAGTGGTCCGCCGAGAACGCCGCCGCCTTCCGCCCCTGATCGGTAAGCCCGGGCCGTCAGGTGCGACAGGACGGACGGATCACGCGTCCCGCCGCTCTGCCGGCGACGCCTTCACCGGCCGGATCGACCCAGAGGACGCCGACACCAGGTTCTCAGCGATGGGTACGCGTGCGGGACCGGGCCGACCGCAGACCGGCGGAGGAAGGCCCGGGGTGGGGCGTTCCCCGCCGGTCAGCGGCGGTTGTGGCTTGACGCGATGGCTACTGGTCGCCTCGCCACGGGAGGACGGTCATGACGGGAGGCGGGCCGGAACGGCCGCCGGGGGACGGGACGGCGTAGGTGTTGACGTAGCGGTCATTGGGCGTGCCGGCGGCCCAGGTGTCGCTGGTGCCTGCGAAAGTGGCGGCGAAGTAGCCGTCGCCGTAGGCGCGGACCTTGGCCGTGTAGCGGCCCTTGCTGTTGGTCTTCACCCACTTGACGTGGTACCAGGTCTTCTTTCCGCGGAACCGGAAGATGATGCGCACCTTCTGGCCGGGGAACGCGCCGAAACGGTTTTTGCTGCTGTAGTAGCGGCTCAGGGTCCCGGAGACGGTGATGTAGCGGTTCTTGCGGACCTTGGTCGAGGACGCCTTCAGCGTGGACATCGAGGTCGACCATCGCCATGTCTTGCGCACGGAACTGGAGGAGGGGGCCGCGGTGGTGTCCCCGGCGAAGCGAGCCCGCCAGTAGCCGGAGTTGTTCACGTTGAACGAGGCGCTGAACTGTCCCTGACTGGTCTTCATCCGGCGGGCGGTCTGCCAGCCGGTGCGGCCGTTGGGGGAGTATTCGAGGAGCACCTGCTTGCCGTTCACGTCTCCGCCGGCGGAGGCCGCGTACAGGGTGCCCCGCGCCCGGAAACGCCCGTAGGCGTCCATGGTCGCCGACAGCGAGGTCTTCGTGGCCGGCCGGACGCTGACTGCGGGGAGGCTCGCAGTGGAGCCTTCGTAAAGACCGACCGCGGGTGACCGCGCGACGTAGGTCGCGGTGCAGGGCGGCTTGATGGTGCTGCTGAACCGGCCTTCGGTGTCCGTGCTGGCCCGGAAGGTGTACATGGGCGTGGTGCAGCGTGACGGGTCGACGGCGGGGTCGATGACGACCGTCCGTCCGGACAGCGGCCTGCCCTGGTAGGTGACCTGACCGCTGAGGGTGAGGGGCTGGCCCTCGTCCAGGCCGGCCCTGTTCCCGATCAGGGTCGTCTGCGTCTTCCCATGGACGACCTGGACGGTCACCACCTCGGAGTGGAGTCCGAGCGACGGCACATCGGCCCAGACGCTCACCGAGTCGCTCGCCCCGTTGGGCCTCAGCGTCGCAGTGAAGGTGCCGTCGGCGGCGGTGGTGGCGTCGTCGACCGAGCCCCATCCGGTGTTCGTGGACAGGTCGACCGGGGTGCTCGCGGCGGGGGTTCCGTCCGCGGCGACGACCTTCCCGGTGATCGTGGTCGTGGGGTTGTCGGGGTCGACGGAAGCGGTCTGGGCGGCGAGCGCGATGGACGCCGCCCCGTCGGCGAGGGCGGGAGCGGCCGTTAATGTGGCGAGGATGAGGACGGACGTCATCCCGGTGGTGGCGATACGAAGCACGAGTGTCCCTTGGGTGGGCGCGAAGATCAGCGTTGGTCAGGACGTCCGGCCCGGCGACCAGGTTGCCCCCCGAAACCCGATCGTGATCTTCATCGGGCCACGCCTGGCGGGGGTCTTCAGCCAGTGGTGGTTTGATCAACGACCCGGACGACACCGAAGAAGAGGCCACACCATGCGTGCGAACATTCGGGTCTACGGCGACAACGCCGCCGAGGACGTCAGGACTGGCGGGTGGCCGGATGACTAGCGCGAGCCCGGGATCGTCCCGTCTGATCGCAACGGTGGACGCCCTGCGTACGGCGCTGGCGGAGAGCACGGACCTGCTCCGGTTCACGCTCGGCGGGACCGTCGACGAGGAGACGGCCGCCGCCGCGGAGGCCGACGGGGTGCCCCGGGAGTTCCTGGACTTCTGCCGGGTGCTGAACGGTGTGAGCTGCGGGCCGTCCGTGCAGCTCTTCGGCTTGGAGGAGGCCGAGGAGCACCAGTTCTACTGCGGGCCGGTGGTCGACTCCCCGCTGGATCTGTCCCCGGAGAAGCTGTTCTGCGTCGGGTTGATCGGCGACACACCGGTCTTCCTCGACCGCGCGGGCAGCGGCATCCTCGGTATCCCGGACGAGCACTGGGAGTGGGTCGACGCGGAGCGCTTCGAGCGGCTCGCGCCCGGGCTGGAGGCGTTCTTCCTGGAACGGTTGGCCACTCCGGAATACGCACGCCTTACGTTGATCGACGACGAGTTGGTGGAGTACGACGACTGGCTGAAGCTGCTACGACGAGCCGGTCTCGCCGGCTGAACCGTCGGCGCGGTCAAGGGGAGACAGAGGACGGTTCGGCGACATCACCAGTACCACCGGCCACATGACCAGCACCTCTACGGGCATGCCCTGAAGGTGCTCGACGCGGGTCCATGGGCTTCAGATGCTCCCGGGATCGGGTGGTCGTGGCCCTCGTGGGCCAGGTGAGGCCTCCGGGAAGCGGAAGAGCCCCCCAGCTTGTCGCCGGGGGGCTCTTTCCGTCACTGTTAGGGAAGGACTTGCGTCACTACCCCGCGGTGGGCGAGGAGGGATTTGAACCCTCACATCCTTTCGGACACACGGACCTGAACCGTGCGCGTCTGCCGTTCCGCCACCCGCCCGTGGGTGCCGTCCCGTTTCCGGGTGCCTGAAAAGGCTAGCACGGGGTCGGGGGTGGTTAGGTATCCAGATACGTCGAGCGAACCTTCGCACCGATACGATCGTCTACCAGTGGGGAAGGGAGGTGCCCGTGGGCGTCATTCAGCGCTTCGAGCGACGGCTTGAGGGCATGGTCGAAGGGGCCTTCGCCCGTGCATTCAAGTCCGAACTGCAGCCGGTCGAGGTGGCCAGCGCTGTGCAGCGCGAGATGGACGATCGGGCGGCGATCGTGGCACAGGGCCGCACGCTCGTGCCGAACGACTTCGTCGTGGAGATCTCTCAGCAGGACGGGCAGCGGCTCCAGGTGTACGCCGACAGCCTGAGCCAGGAGCTGGCGAATCTCGCGCGCGAGTACGCGAAGGAGCAGGGGTACTCCTTCGTGGGTCCGGTGCGCGTGCGGTTCGAGAACGCGGGAGACCTCGCCACGGGCATGTTCCGCATCAGGTCGGGGGTGATCCGGGGCTCGACGGTCGAGGGCGGGGAGATCCGCCGGCCGGTGAGCGACGTGCCGCAGGGCGGTCGGGGCGGGGTGTTCGGGGGGCATCCGCGGCTGCTGGTGACCACGGCGGTGGAGGGATCCGACACGACTCAGCGCACCTATGAGATCAACACTCCCGTGACCCTGCTGGGCCGCGGGACCGACTGCGACCTGCGCCTCGTCGACCCCGGCGTGTCACGGCACCATGCCGAGATCCGCGTAGAAGGTCCCGAAATCGCTCTCGTGGATCTAGGGTCGACCAACGGCTCGTTCGTGAACGGGCAGCCGATCCGGCGGGTCACGCTGGTCGACGGCTCCCGGGTCACGATGGGCCGCACCACTCTTGTGTTCCGCCGCGATAGGGAGTAACCCCGACTCCGATGTCCCCATTCACCCTCACGCTGATCAAGCTGGCGTTCCTCGCGGTGCTGTGGCTGTTCGTCATCGCGGCCGTCGGCGTGATCAGGGCCGACCTGTTCGGGTCGAAGGCCGCGTCGAAGGCGGCCGCGCGCGCGTCCCAGCCCCGTCCCCCCCGGGCGGCGAGGCAGCCGAAGCCGCCGCGGCCGCAGCACAGCGCCCAGCACGGCGCCCCGTCCAAGCTCGTGGTCGTCCAGGGCGAACGGGCCGGCACCGTCATCGACCTCACGGGGGTGCCCATCACCATCGGCCGGGCCAATGACGCCACGCTCGTCGTGACCGACGACTACGCTTCGAGCCGGCATGCCCGACTTTTCGCGCAGGACGGTCAGTGGATCGTGGAAGATCTCGGCTCGACCAATGGGACGTATCTCGGACGCACGAAGGTGAGCCGGCCGATGCCGGTTCCCCCGGGCGTTCCCGTCCGTATCGGCAAGACCGTGATCGAGCTGCGCAAATGACTCTGGGAATCCGCTACGCCGCGCGCTCCGACGTCGGCATGCTGCGCGAGGGCAACGAGGACTCGGCGTACGCGGGCGCGCACCTGCTCGCGGTGGCCGACGGGATGGGCGGGCACGTCGGCGGCGAGATCGCGAGCGCCGCGGCCATCGAGGCGCTGCGGGCGCTCGACAAGGACCTCCCGGCGACCGAGCTGCTGGCCGCGCTGGAGCACACGGTCAAGACGGCGAACGACAACCTGCACCGCATCGTGGAGTCCGACCCGGCCCTGCAGGGCATGGGGACGACGCTGACGGCGATGCTGTGGGCGGGCAACCAGGTCGCGCTGGTGCACATCGGGGACTCGCGCGCCTACCTGCTGCGCGACGGCAGCCTGTTCCAGATCACGCACGACCACACGCTGGTGCAGTCCCTGGTCGACGAGGGGCGGATCAGCCCGGACGAGGCGGCCTCGCACCCGCAGCGCTCGCTGCTGCTGCGGGCGCTGGACGGCCGCGGCGAGGTCGACCCGGACCTGTCGCTGCGCGAGGCGAAGGCCGGCGACCGGTACCTGCTGTGCTCGGACGGCCTGTCGGGCGTCGTCACGGCGGAGACGATCTTCCAGGTGCTCACCGACATCGACGACCCCGAGCAGGCCGTCCGGCAGCTGATCGACCTGGCGAACCGGGGCGGCGGCCCCGACAACATCACCTGCGTCGTCGCCGACGTGGTGGATCTGGAGCGCCAGCCCCCGACGGGCGGCCCCGGCCACGCGGTGGGCGCGGCGGCCAACGCGGCGCCGCCGGAGCCGCCGGGCGGGGGGACGGGGCCGAACACGACCGTCGCCGACACCCCGGCGGGGCGGGCCGCGCAGCTGCGCGAGACCAGGCCGCAGCCTCCGGTGGCGGTGGACGAGATGCCGCCGCCGCAGGCCCCGATGCCGATGAGCGACCCGATGGGCCCTCCGCCGGCGCCGGGCGCGATGCCGCAGGCCCAGCAGATGCGGGGCCGGCGGGGCGGCACCCGGCGCTGGACGTGGCTGGTCGTCGTGGCGGGCGTGGTCGTGGTGGGCGTCGTGGCGGGCGGGTTCGTGCTGCTGCAGAACGTCCGGAACGGCTACTACGTCGGCGCGAACAAGGACGGCGAGGTCGTCCTCTACCGCGGGACGACGCAGAAGGTGCCGGGCCTCAGCCTGTCCCGCGAGGCCGCGAAGAAGGAGCAGCCGAAGCAGCCGATCATGGTGGCCGACCTTCCGCAGGCACTCCAGGCGCAGGTCAAGGACACCTACACCGTCGACGGCCCGAAGGCGCTGAAGCAGCTGGAGAACGCCGTCTGCAAGTACTCGCTCGTCGGCGAGGGCGGCAAGGTCGTCATGGTGAAGGGCCGCGAGCAGCAGGACTGCCGGCAGACCTCCGTCAAGAAGAGCGACATCCGGATCGACGAGCTGCCCGCCTCGGACGTGACCGCGGTCGAGAAGGGCACCCTCGTGTTCATCGGGCAGAAGGCGGCGCAGGCCAGGCTCGACCAGCTCGGCGCGCACCGGGAAGAGTGCAAGCAGCGCACCCCGTCCATCAAGGACTGCCCCTCCAGCGGGGGGAGCTCGTAGATGCAGTCGATCGGGGACCAGATCCGGGCCCACCTCCCGTACCAGCGGCGCAACGCCGCGTCGCTGGCCCTGCTCGCCTTCGCGATGATCCTGACGCTGTCGGCGTTCGCGGAGGTGGGCCTCGCCCGTGACGGGAACATTCCCGGCGGCCTGTTCGTGTACGGCGGCGGCCTGGCCGTCCTGGCGTTCATCGCCTACTTCTTCCAGGCGAAGTTCACCCCCTACGCCGACCCGCTGCTGCTGCCGCTCGCGGTGGCGCTGAACGGCATCGGGCTGGCGATGATCTACCGCCTGGACCTCGACACCAGCCACGACCGCAAGGTCGCGGCGGCCGCGGGCAGGAAGCTGCTGCCGGACGCCGCCGACGCCCCCGGCCAGCTGATGTGGACGTTCGTCGGGATCGCCCTGTTCGTCGGCGCCGTGCTGATCATGCGCGACACCGACAAGCCGGACGCTCCGATGTCCTTCACGCCGAAGACCGCGCAGCGCTACACGTACCTGATCGGGCTCACCGCGGTCATCCTGCTGCTGCTGCCGATCGTCCCGGGCATCGGCGCGCAGATCAACGGCGCCCGCGTGTGGATCCACCTCGGTCCGTTCTCGGTGCAGCCGGGCGAGTTCGCCAAGCTGCTGCTGGTCGTCTTCTTCGCCGGGTACCTGGTGAACAAGCGGCAGGCGATGTCGCTGATCGGCAAGAAGGTCGGCCCGATCAGCCTGCCGCGGGCCCGCGACCTCGGCCCCATCATGGTGATCTGGTTCTTCTGCCTGGGCGTGCTGTTCATGCAGAAGGACCTCGGCACCGCGCTGCTGTTCTTCGGCCTGTTCGTGTCGATGCTGTACATCGCGACCCAGCGGGTCTCCTGGGTGGTGATCGGTGTCGGGCTGCTGGCGGTCGGCGTGTTCGTCGCGACGCTGCTGCCGTTCATGGGCCACGTGAACCAGCGCATCGACATCTGGCAGAACCCCAAGCCCTACTTCGACGGCGGCTGCCTGCTGGACAGCGGCAAGGTCGTCCCGGTCAACCCCGACACCGACATCTACAAGAAGTACAAGGCGCAGGGCAGCGTCTCGCCGGGCTTCTCGGCCTGCGCGGAGCTGGGCGGGGAGTACTCCGACAGCGCGCAGCTGATGAAGGGCCTGTTCGCGCTCGGCCAGGGCGGCGTCCTCGGCACCGGGCTCGGCCAGGGCGAGCCGTGGCGGACGCCCCTGTCCTTCAGCGACTTCATCTTCGACTCGCTCGGCGAGGAGCTCGGGCTGACCGGGCTGATGGTGCTGCTGCTGATATACGCGTTGATCGTGCAACGCGGGATGAAGACGGCCGTGGCGGCGCGGGACCCGTTCCTGAAGCTGTTCGCGGGCGGTGTGTCGTTCGTGCTGGCCCTCCAGGTCTTCGTGATCGTCGGGGGCGTCACGCGGCTCATCCCGCTCACCGGCCTGACGACGCCCTTCCTGTCCCAGGGCGGCTCGTCGCTGATGGCCAACTGGATCCTGATCGCGATCCTGGTGCGGATGAGCCACGACGCGCGCAAGCCGGCCCCGCAGGCGATCCAGGACGAGGGCATGACCCAGATCGTGAGCACGAGGTGACTTCCCCCCTATGAACATGGACAAGCCGGTTCGGCGGGTGGCGATCTTCGCGTTGCTGCTGTTCTTCGGACTGATGGCGCAGGTCAACTACGTCCAGGGCAGCCAGGCGGAGGACCTGCGCACCGACGCGCGCAACAGCCGCCAGTACGCGGACGTGTTCAACTCGCCGCGCGGCCAGATCTCGGCGGGCGGCGAGGTGCTGGTGGTCTCGAAGGAGACCGGCAAGGACAACCCGAAGTACGGCCGCACCTACAAGGACGGGCCGATCTTCGCGCCGATCACCGGGTACTTCAACGGCAACGCCACCCAGGTCGAGCGGGCCTACAACTCGCTCCTCGGCGGCAAGGACACGCGGATCACGCAGCAGCGCTGGTTCGACACGTTCATCGGCAAGAAGGCCGAGGGCGCGAACGTCGAGCTGACGATCGACCCGCAGGCGCAGCGCACCGCCTACGAGCAGCTCAAGGCGGGCACGGCGCAGGGCCGCCGGGGCGGCGCGGTGGTGATCGACGTGAAGACGGGCGCGGTGAAGGTGGCGGCGTCGTGGCCGTCGTTCGACCCGAACGAGGTCGCGCCGCAGACCGGTGAGAAGGGCGGCAAGCGCCTGGAGCAGCTCGACAAGGGCGACGGCGTCGTCAAGCCGCTGGTCGACAACGCCCTCAGCCAGACGTTCCCGCCCGGGTCCTCGTTCAAGGCGGTCGTCTCCGCGATCGGGATGCAGAAGCTCGGCCTGAACAGCTCGTCCACGGTGAACACCGGGCAGCTGATCCTGCCGGAGTCGGGCCGTCCGCTGCCGAACTCGCACGACAGCGGCAGCTGCGCCGGGTCGGCCCCGCTGCGCGGCGCTTTCGCCGAGTCCTGCAACACCTCGTTCGCGAAGATGGCGCTGGACATGGGCATCCAGGAGCTGCACGACGGCTCCTCGAGGTTCGGGTTCGGCAAGCACGTCCAGCTGGAGCCCGACATGTACGCGGCGGAGAGCGACGTCCCGGTGTCGATCAAGGACGCCAAGGGCAACACCATCGAGACCGGCAAGGACGGCACGGCCCGGTCCGGTATCGGCCAGGAGAACGTGCGGGCCACGCCGCTGCAGATGGCGCTGGTCGCCTGCTCGATCGCCAACGACGGCAAGATCATGAACCCGTACGTGGTGCAGAAGGTCCGCGCGAAGGACCAGAGCGAGCTCTACAACGCCTCGCCGAAGGAGTTCGGCGAGGCGATGAGCGGCGACCAGGCGGGCCAGCTGGAGGACATGATGCGCGCGGTGGTCTCCGAGGGCACCGCGAAGAACCTGGCGGGCAGGCGGGTCGCCGGCAAGACCGGTACCGCCGAGCAGGGTCCGGGCAACCCGAACGCGAACTGGTTCGTCGGGTTCAGCCCGGTCGAGAACCCCCGCTACGCGTTCGCCGTGATGGTCGAGGCCCCGGGTTCCGGCGCGAGCAACGCCGGCCCCGTCGCGGCGGCGATCATGGCGAAGGTCCTGCAGAAGTGAGTGCGGGCCTCGTCCTGAACGACCGGTACCGGCTGCTGGAGCGGCTGGCGATCGGCGGGATGGGCGAGGTCTGGCGCGCGTCCGACGCGCTGTCGGGGCGGCCGGTGGCGGTGAAGCTGCTGCGCCTGGAGCTGGGCTCGGACATGCGGGCGCGCGGCCGCTTCGAGTCGGAGGCGCGGTTCGCGGCGGAGCTGCGGCACCCGGGGATCGCGCGGGCGTTCGACTACGGCGAGCAGGCCGGACGGACGTTCCTGGTGATGGAGCTGGTGCCGGGCGAGCCGCTGGACGAGATCCTGGCGCGCGACGGAGGGCTGCCGCTGGAGGCGGTGCTCGACCTGGTCGTCCAGGCGGCCCGGGCGCTGGCGGTCGCGCACGCGGCCGGGATCGTGCACCGCGACGTCAAGCCGGCGAACCTGATGGTGGCCCCGGACGGCACCCTGAAGATCACCGACTTCGGGATCGCGCGGCGGCTGGCGGCGGCGTCGCAGACCCAGACCGGGATGGTCATGGGGACCGCGCACTACATCTCGCCGGAGCAGGCGCAGGGCCTGGAGCTGTCCCCCGCGGCGGACCTGTACTCGCTGGGCGCGGTGGCCTACGAGTGCCTGACGGGCGCGCCGCCGTTCGACGGGCCGACGGCGGTGGAGGTGGCGCTCAAGCACGTGCGCGACGCCCCGGCGGAGCTGCCGGCACGGGTGCCCGAGTCGGCCCGCGAGCTGGTCATGGAGATGCTCGCGAAGGAGCCGCGGGACCGTCCCGCGAACGCGGACACGGTCGCCGCCCGGGCGCTCGGGATCCGCGCGTCGCTCAGCACGGGCCGCGCCGGTGCGACCCGCGAGGCCGCGCGCGAGGCCGCCCGGCTGGACGCGGCCCGCAGGGGCGCACGCAGGCCTCCCGCCGCCGGCCCCGACCCCCTTCTTGCAAGATCGTCGACTTTGTCGAGATTTGACGCCGGCGGTGGGGCGGATAACCTCACCAGCGGACCGGTGACCGGGCAACGGCGCTCGGCACTGGCGTACGCGTCGGTCGCGGCCGTCGTGCTGGTCTGTGTGATCGTCGTCGGCTCCCTGTGGAAGGGGCTGGCCTTCGCCGGTCCGGGCGAGGACGAGCGGGAGCCGCCCGCCGCCCCCGCCACCCGGCCGGTCGGGGACGACAGCATCGACGATCCGGCGTCCACCCCGCCCGCCTCCGCCACCCCGCCCCGGCGCAGGGCCCGGGGTACCCCCAGGCCGGCTGTCCCGCCGCGGCACCGGACGCATAGGATCCGTCCGTCAACGCAGGCGCCGCCCCAGGCGTCCCTCTCACACAAGCCATCCAGGAATCCGCCCCGGGCGACTCCCACCGCCCCTGAGCCCACACCCGCACCGACGGGGAGCACCACGACTCCGTCAACTCCGAGCCCGGATCCCCCGCCGACCCAGGAGGGGAAGCTAGGTTCTGGAGACAAGGTGTAGACGTACGAGGGAAAGTGCACATATGAGTCAACCTCGGCTGCTCGGCGGCCGCTACGAGCTCGAAACGGTGATCGGGCGCGGCGGCATGGCCGAGGTCTACCGTGCCCGGGACCGCCGCCTCGATCGCATCGTCGCGGTCAAGACGCTGCGCTCCGACCTGGCCCGTGACCCCACGTTCCAGGCGCGGTTCCGGCGCGAGGCCCAGTCCGCCGCGTCGTTGAACCACCCCTCCGTCATCGCCGTGTACGACACCGGCGAGGACATGATCGGCGACACTCCGATCCCGTACATCGTCATGGAGTACGTGGACGGGAGCACGCTGCGCGACCTGCTCAGGGAGAACCGCGCGCTGCTGCCGGACAAGGCCCTGGAGATCACCGACGGGATCCTGCGGGCGCTGGACTACAGCCACCGCGGCGGCATCGTCCACCGCGACATCAAGCCGGCCAACGTGATGCTCACCCGGCAGCACGAGGTCAAGGTCATGGACTTCGGCATCGCCCGGGCCATGGCCGACACGGCGTCCACGATGACGCAGACCGCCCAGGTGATCGGTACCGCGCAGTACCTGTCGCCCGAGCAGGCGCGCGGCGAGCGGGTGGACGCCCGCAGCGACATCTACTCGACCGGTTGCGTGCTGTACGAACTGCTCACCGGCAAGCCGCCGTTCACCGGCGACTCCCCGGTCGCGATCGCCTACCAGCACGTGCGGGAGGAGCCGGTGCCGCCCTCCCAGGTGGACCCGCAGATCCCCCAGTGGGCTGACGCGATCGTGCTGAAGGCGATGGCGAAGGAGGCCGACCACCGCTACCAGAACGCGACGGAGTTCCGGCAGGAGATCCAGCGCGTCCTGCAGGGCCAGCCGGTGTCGTCGACGGCGGCGTCCACGATGCTGATGGGCGGCCAGCAGCCGCAGGGCACCCAGGTGATGGGCGCCTACGGCGGCGGTCCCGCGCGCACGCAGGTGCGGCCGCAGGACGACGGCTACGGCATGCCCCCCGTCCACTACGACGACGACGGCGGACGCGGCGGCGCCGGCAAGAAGGCCGCGCTGTGGGTGGGGCTCGCGGTGCTGTTCATCGGCGGGGCCGCGCTCATCGGCCTGCTGATGAGCAACGGGGACAAGGGGGACGAAAAGGTCGCGGTCCCGAAGAGCATCGTCAACGTCTCGCAGACAGAGGCGACGGCCCAGCTCACCAAGCTCGGCTTCAAGGTCGGCGAGGCGAGGACCGACTTCAGCGACGACGTGGGCAGGGGCATGGTGATCACCTCCGATCCCCAGCCCGGCACGGACGCCCAGAAGGGCGCCACGGTGACGCTGGTGGTCTCCAAGGGCCCGAAGCCGCCCACGGAGATCGAGGTCCCGGACGTGACCGGCAAGCCGTACGCCACGGCGAAGAAGATCCTGGAGGGCCGCGGGTTCGAGGTCGACAAGCGGGTCGATTCGAACGACACCGTGCCGCGGGGCAACGTGATCTCGACCGACCCGTCCGGCGGCTCGAAGGCGAAGAAGGAATCGACGGTGACGGTGACGGTGTCGACCGGCCCGTCCAGCATGAAGGTGCCGAGCCTGTTCAACAACAGCCAGCGGGCCGCGTGCGGCAAGCTGGAGGGTCTCGGCCTGAAGTGCAGCGTGCAGAAGGGCACGCCGCCGCCCGACAAGCAGGTCGCGCCCGGCTTCGTGTACGACCAGCAGCCGGGTGAGGGCGCGACGGTCGCGCCGGGCGAGACGGTGACGATCTTCGTGGCGCAGAAGCCGCAGACGCCGCCGCCCAGCACGCCGGGCACGCCGACGCCGGGCTTCCCCGGGTTCCCCCCGGGCGACGGCCAGGGCTGACCAGACGCGATCGAGGGCCCCGTCTCCGGCAGGAGGCGGGGCCCTCGGGCGTTCGGCGACACGGGCCCGGACGAGTCCGGACGGTCCGGGCATGAGAGAAGGGCCTCCGCCACTCGGGGGCAATGGCGGAAGCCCTTCGCTATGGTCTTCGTCACGACGCCAGGGGACGTTACGGATTTCAACCGAAATTTTCTAACTTGGGCGAAACCGGGGGGTCTAGCTCCGGCCGGCGCCGTGATGCCGCAGGTCGTCGCAGGTGTCGAGCCAGTTCCGAAGCAGTCGATGGCCAGCGGTGGAGAGGATCGACTCGGGGTGGAACTGGACGCCCTCGACGGGCCGGTCGCGGTGGCGCAGGCCCATGACGACGCCGTCGCCGGTGCGGGCGGTCACCTCCAGGACGTCCGGCGGGACCGTCCCGGGCACGACGGCGAGCGAGTGGTAGCGGGTCGCGGCGAACGGGTCCGGCAGGCCGCGCAGGACGCCGGCGCCGTCGTGGTGGATCTCGCTGGTGAAGCCGTGCACGATCTCGGGGGCGCGGGCGACCGTCGCGCCGTGCACGTGGGCGATCACCTGGTGGCCGAGGCAGACGCCGAGCAGCGGCGTGCCGCGGCGCTCGGCGTCCCGCACGAGGTCGAGGCAGACTCCGGCGTCGGCGGGATGGCCGGGGCCGGGGCTGAGCAGGACGCCGTCGACGCCGGCGGCATCCCGGACGGCGACGTCAGAACGGTCCCTGACCAGGCAGTCGGCGCCGAGTTCCAGCAGGTACTGGACGATGTTGTAGACGAAGCTGTCGTGGTTGTCGACGACGAGGACGCGCATCACCGGTCAGCCCGGGGTGGCGGAGCCGGACGGCGCCGGGTCCTGCACGACGCCGTGGTCGAACTGGACCTTGGGTTCGATCCACGGGAACGCGACGTACCAGAGGAGAACGGCGATCGCGACGAGCAGGCCGAGCGCGATCGCGGTCTTGGTCTGCCAGGTGCCGGGCAGCCGGCGCCAGATCCAGGCGTACACGGGGCCTCCTACGTCCCGGCGGCCCGGGCCGACGCCGCGCGCGGCAGCGCCTCGGCCAGCTCGCCGAAGACGACCATTCGTTGGGCGGCGGAGTACTTCGGGTGGCAGGTGGTGAGCGTGAGGAGCCGCTCGGTCGGCCGCCGCTTCGGGTGGAACGGGACGGGCGCGGTCACCTCCACCGCCGACGGCCTCACGATCCGCCGGTCGGTGACCTTGTAGACGTACTGCTCGTCCCGGGTGTCGATGAGGATCCTGTCGCCGCGGTCGAGTTCGCCGAGCCGGTTGAACGGCGCGGAGTAGGTGGTCCGGTGCCCGGAGACCACGAAGTTCCCGAGTTGGCCCGGCAGCGCGCTGCCCGGGTAGTGGCCGGGCCCCTTGCGCAGGTCGGCCCGGTCCACGCCCTCGATCACGACGAAGCGGTAGTGCTCGCCGAACCGGGGGATGCGGATCACCGCGAGCCCCTTGCCGAGCTTGACCCGCTCGGTGGTGACCTTGGCGGCCCGCCAGTTCTTCAGCATCTCGTCGCCGAGCTCGTCCTGGGCGCCCTTGGTGTACTGGCCGGTGCCCCACAGCTCGTAGGTCACGAACAGCATGACGATCAGCCCGGCGGTGATGCACAGCTCGCCCATGCCACGGATCACCGTCCGCACCGCGTCCTCCTCTGCCGGGGTGTTCAGCCGCCCTTGGGCGGTTCCGCCGGAACCGTAGCGTGCTTCATGGTCACGTTGCCGGTGTAGGCCGGCAGCGTGGCGCGTTCCACCGTCCGCACCGCGTAGCCGAGCCCGTAGGCGCCGGCGTACTCGCGGTAGACCGCGATCTCGCGGGACGCGCCGAGCGCCGCGCGCAGCCGGGCCGGATCTCCGACGGCGGTGATCCGGAACGGCGGGGAGTACACCACGCCCTGGAGGATCAGCGTATTGCCGACGCACCGCACCGCGCTGGTCGAGATCACCCGCTGGTCCATGATCTGCATGGCGCGGGCGCCGCCCGCCCACAGGGCGTTGACGACGGCCTGGACGTCTCCCTGGTGCACCACCAGGTCGTCGGGGCGGACGCCCCGGGGAAGCTCGCCCGGCTTCGGCGGCGGGGCGTCGTCCAGCGAGACCCGCACGGCGCGGCCGGCGGCGGGGGTGAACCCCGCCTCGGCGGCGAGCCGGTCGGCCTCCGCCTGAGCGTTTTTCACCCGGGCGTCGTGACGTCCGGCCTCCCGGGAGATACCGTCGACCTGGCGGCGCAGCCGCCGGTACTCGGCGCGATCCTGCCGGCCCCGGCGCTGCTCCGCGGTGATGAGCTCGGCGATCCTGGTCCGGCCCTGTTCGCGCAGGCTCGTGCCGCGGGCCGTGCTCGCGCTCGCCGCGAACAAGGTTCCCGCAAGGAGCGTGAGAACTGGGATGATGCTTCCCCACGCTGGACGCCGTACGCTGCTCACCAGCGACTACGCTAACCGACAAAACACCCATGCGCGGTCCGGCGCTCCGGCCGCCGGACGCCCGAGGAGATCGATCCCACCGTGGCCAAGTCCAAAGTGCGCAAGAAGGCCGTTTACACGCCCCCGCAGAAGTCCAAGGCTCCCGAGGTCAGCCCGCGCTGGCTCGTGCCGACGATGGTCACTCTGTGGCTCATCGGCCTGATCTGGATCGCCGTCTTCTACGTGACGGCCAGCACCGGTACGGACGTGCCGTACATGACCGACCTGCACAACTGGAACCTGGGGATCGGCTTCACCGCGATCATCCTGGGCGTGGTGCTGTCGACCCGCTGGCGCTGACCGCGAGTTATCCACAGGTTGAGGATCTCTCACCGCGCCTTTCCCCAGGTTTTCCACAGCGGATGTCCACAGGCGCCGGAGCGCGGACGCCGCCGCGCGTGAGCCGTGCGGCCCGTGCAGCCGTGCGCGGCGGCCCCCGCACGGCTACATGGCCGGGCTCAGCTCGGCCGTCCTGAGCACCACGAGCGCCGCGAGCAGCGCCAGCACGGCCAGCGGCGCGCCGATGTGGAACAGCCGGCGCCGCGCCTCCGGCGCGTAGGCGTAGGCGGAGGCCAGCGCCGCCCCCACCGCCAGGCCGCCGACGTGGCCCTGCCAGGAGATGCCCGGCACCGAGAACGTGATCACCAGGTTGATCACCAGCAGGACCACGATGGGGCCGACCGGCCCGCCGAGCCTGCGGCCGATCACGAAGTACGCCCCGAACAGCCCGAAGATGGCCCCGGACGCGCCGACCGCCGAGTCGTGCGGGGAGCCGACCAGGTACAGCAGGACCGAGCCGCCGAGCCCCGACAGCACGTAGAGGGCGAGGTAGCGCCATCGTCCGAGCACCTGCTCCAGCGCGGGTCCGACGGCCCACAGCGCCCACATGTTGAACAGGATGTGGGTGATGCCGAACGATCCGCCGCGCTGGTGCAGGAACATCGTGGTGAACAGCCGGTACCACTCGCCCTCGGCGACCCCGCCGACCTGCCCGCCGGGCAGCACCCCCCGGCCGAGCATCATGAAGTCCCAGACGACGCGCCAGGACGCCAGCTCGGCGAGGTACGCCGCGACGCACGCGGCGATGAGCGTGTAGGTGACGACCGGTACGGCCGCCGCCCCGCCCCGCGCGCCGAGAACCGTCCGGGGAACCGCCTTGCGGACCCCCCGGTTGCCGTCCGCGACGCACTCCACGCACTGGTGCCCCACCGCCGCGTCGCGCATGCACTCGGGGCAGATGAAGCGGTCGCAGCGGGTGCAGCGCACATACGTCTCGCGGCTCGGGTGCCGGTAGCAGGTCGGCACCGAGGTCTCGGGAACGGGACTCTGGTCTGTGCTCATCAGTGGCTCCGTGGGCCGTACGTGCGGTGGGGTGCGCGGCTCACCCGCAACGGGGTCTCACCGTGACAACGTCTAACGACGCTCGATCGTCACCGACTCGATGACGACGTCGTCCTCCGGACGGTCGTTCCGGCCGGTCGGGACCTTGCTGATGCGGTCGACGACGTCGGTGCCCTCGATGACCTTGCCGAAGATGGTGTGCCGGCCGGTCAGGTGCCGGGTGTGCGCGACGTTCGTCGTGATGAAGAACTGGGAGCCGTTGGTGCCGGGCCCGGCGTTCGCCATCGCGAGCAGGTACGGGCGGTCGAACTTCAGGTCAGGGTGGAACTCGTCCTTGAACTGGTAGCCGGGGCCGCCGGTGCCGGTGCCGAGCGGGTCGCCGCCCTGGAGCATGAAGTCGTCGATGACCCGGTGGAAGATCGTCCCGTTGTAGAGCGGCGCGTCCGACTTCTGGCCGGTGCGCGGGTCGGTCCAGGTGCGGGTGCCCTCCGCCAGCTCGACGAAGTTCGCCACGGTCTCTGGCGCGTGCTCCGGGTAGAGCTGAATCACGATCTTGCCCAGCGACGTGTTGAGCGTCGCGAAGATCTCGTTGGCCACGCTGGCCGCCTCCTCTTGAGATGGGTTCTGTGACGTCCGGTGCGCGGTCCGGCCAGGCCCGGATCCGTCACCCTCGGTGAAAGGCTCGTCACGGTCGCGGTGTTTACCTCCCGTTCGCAGGGAAGGCTGCCTGACAGGACCTCGCAAACAGGGAGGTTAGCGTGTCCCTAATGATCAATATCCGCCGGAAGCCGCAGGACGAGGTCGTCAACCGGCTCGGCCGCGTCCAGCAGGCGGCCCGTCAGGGCGCCGACGCCTGCCGGCAGAGCGCCGTCGGCGCGGCCGAGCGGATCGGGCCCATCGCGAACGAACGCGTGATGGTCGCCCGAGGCTGGAGCGCACCGAGGCTGCGACATGCGGCCCGGTACGTGGAGACCGGGCTCGCCCCGCGGGTGAGCTCGTTTCTGAGCGATGTCGCGGGACGGGTGGAACCGCCGAAGTCGGCGGCGAAGTCCGGGCGCGGCGCCCTCATGGCGATGGTGGGGGTGGTCGCCGCGGTCGGGGTCGCCGGCGCGGTGGCCACGCGGCGCGGCGCCGTCCGCGACATGGCCAAGGGGTCGGGTGAGCATTCCGGCAGTGCGACCTCGGCCGACTCCATGACGGTCAGCGGCGCCGACGCGGACGGTCAGGTGCATTCACCGCACTGAGCCCCGCGATCGCGTCGAACGCACGGGTGAGGGGCCCGGCCGTACGCGGCCGGGTCCTTCGCCGTCCCTGTGGGGGCGAGGGTTGCTACCACCCGGTACGGTGAACGCCATGTCGCCGAAACGCCCCTTGCGGCAGGTGCTGGCGGCCCGCGCGAAGCAGCGGGCGCGCCAGGGCGTGCACACGGCCGTGCACAGCGCCTGGGAATGGATCCAGCGGCACGGGGAGATCACCCCGCACACGCCGGGCCGCCGCGGCTTCGCCTACCTGGGCGAGGGCGCCTGCATCGGCTTCCCGACCGGCGCGATCTACGGCGAGCCCTGGATCTCGATCGGCGACCACACGCTGGTCGGCACGCACGTCACCATCTCCGCCGGGTTCGTGCCCGGCCTCGACCTCGGGCCGGACGTCATCGTCCGGATCGGTTCGAGCTGCTCGATCGGCCGCGGCACCCACATCGTCGGCCACCAGTCGATCGACATCGGCGACGACGTCTTCACCGGCCCGAACGTCTACATCACCGACCAGAACCACACCTACGGCGACCTGCACACCCCGATCGGGCGGCAGTGGCCGGAGAACAACCCGGTCGTGATCGGGGACGGCTGCTGGATCGGCACCGGGGCGATCATCCTTCCCGGCACCCGCCTCGGCCGCAACGTCGCGGTGGCCGGCGGCGCCGTCGTCCGCGGCGAGTTCCCCGACCACTCGGTGATCGGCGGGGTCCCGGCGAAGATCCTGCGCAGCCACGACGGGGAGAACGGCTGGCAGCCGCCCCTGCGCACCGACCCCCTCATGTCCCTGGACGAGCTCGCGGCCCTCTCGGTGGACGGCCTGGAGGGCCTGCAGATCCTCCAGGACAGGCTGCGCGCCGAGTCCGCCGCCCGCGACGGGGACGTCCTCAGCGAGGAGGCCGGCTGACCGCCGCGCCTCGGCGCCCGCGAGCCGGAAAGGCGAAGAGCCCCGCACGCGCGTGCGGGGCTCTTCGCTCGTCGATCAGCTGGTGCGGGCGGTCCGGCGGTCGCCCCCGAAGGAGGAGGTGCCCCGGCGGTTGCCGTGGGAGCCGCCGCCGGTCCGGGGGCCGCCGCCGCGGCGCTCGCCGGACGAGTAGGAGCGGTGCTCGCCGCCGCGCCCGCCCTCGCCGCCCTGCCGGCGGTTGCCGCCCTCGCGGTCGAAGGTGCGCGGGCCGCGGCCCCGGCCGCGGCCGCCCGGCCGTCCCCGGCCGCCCTCGCGGCGCGCCGGCCGCTCGGGGATGATCGGCTCCTCGATCGGGATGCCGGACGGCTGCCGGGCGCCGGTCAGCTTGACCAGCTCGGAGTCGCCGGTGGACACCCGGGTCCGGGGCGCGTTGATGCCGGCGCGGCGCGTCATCGCGGACGTGGAGCGCACCTGGTGCGGCAGGACGAGCGTGACGACGGTGCCGCGCTCGCCGGCGCGGGCGGTGCGCCCGGCGCGGTGCATGTAGTCCTTGTGGTCGGCGGGCGGGTCGACGTGCATCACCAGGGACACGTCGTCGACGTGGATGCCGCGGGCGGCGACGTCGGTGGCGACCAGCACGCTGATGGTGCCCTCGCGGAACTCGGCGAGGGTGCGGGTGCGCAGGCCCTGGCTCTTGCCGCCGTGCAGGCCCGCCGCGCGGACACCGGCCTGGGTGAGCTGCTTGGCGAGCCGGTCGACGCCGTGCTTGGTGCGGGCGAACAGGATCGTCCGGCCTTCGCGGTTGGCGATCTCGGCGGTGACGGCGCTCTTCTCCTTGGGCGCCACGAGCAGCAGGTGGTGGTCCATGGTGGCGACGGACTCGTCCACCGGGCCGATCGCGTGCGTGACCGGCTCGTTCAGGTAACGCCGGACCAGGACGTCGACGTCCTTGTCGAGGGTGGCGGAGAACAGCAGCCGCTGCCCGCCGGGCTTGGCGGCGTCCAGGATGTCGGTGACGTCGGGCAGGAAGCCCATGTCGGCCATGTGGTCGGCCTCGTCGAGCACGGCGATCTCGACGTCGGACAGGTCGCAGGCGCCCTGGCGCATCAGGTCCTTGAGCCGGCCCGGGGTGGCCACGAGCACCTCGACGCCGCGGCGCAGCGCGTCGATCTGCTTGAACATCGAGGTCTGGCCGATGACGGTCTTGAAGCGCAGGCCGAGTCCGCGGCCGAGCGGCTCCAGGTTGGTCTGGACCTGCTGGGCGAGCTCGCGGGTCGGGACGAGGATCAGCGCCAGGGGGCGCTTCGGGGCGGCCTTGCGGCCGGCGAGGCGGGCCAGGAGCGGCAGCCCGAACGCCAGGGTCTTGCCGGAGCCGGTCTTACCGCGGCCGAGGACGTCGCGTCCCGTCATGACGTCGGGGATCGCGGCGGCCTGGATGGGGAACGGCGCCTCGATGCCCTGGCGGACCAGGGCGCTCACCAGAACCGGCGGGAGGCCGAGCTCGGCGAAGGTGGGAACCCTCTCCTCGTCCGCGATGGCGGGCATGGTGGGGTTCTGTTCAGCGGCAGCTGTGGTCACGCATTACCTTCCGAGAGGGGGGCACGTCTCGGGAGGCACCGCGGTGGGTGTGGCCTGCAAGGACGAGCCTGGCGCCGTCGTCGGCGCCGAAGAGTGATTCCTAGAGTCTAACGTCGTCGGGGGACGACCTTATGCCCCGTCTCCGAAGGAACATGCGCCACCTCACGCTCAACAAGCACAGGAAACACCGTTGACGGGGGCGGTGAGCGGGTCCGGGGAACGCCGCGTGACGGCGCCGCCACCGGCCTCCACGGGGTAGCCCTCCCTGGCCCAGTACTCGAACCCGCCGAGCATCTCCTTGACGGGACGGCCGAGCTTCGCGAACTCCAGCGCCGCCTTCTGGGCGCCGTTGCAGCCCGGCCCCCAGCAGTAGACGACCACGGCGGCGCCCTCCGGGACGAGCGCTGCGGCGCGTTCGGCGATCTCGGCGGTGGGCAGGTGGACGGCGCCCCGGACGTGGCCCTGCGCCCAGCTCTCGGCGCTGCGGGTGTCGACGACCACGATGCCGGGCGTCTCTTCGGCGAGTCGGGCGGCCACGTCGGACACGTCCGTCTCGAAGGACAGGCGGGCGGCGAAGTGCCGGAGCGCCTCCTCGGCGGTGGCGGCGGGCACCCGGTCGGCTGCGTTCATGTGCGGGCTCCTGGGAACGTGAGAAGTCTCTCGCGGGCATCTCGATCCTGGGTGACCCGAGGCATGTCCGGAAGTGGCGTGAATGCCGCGTATCGCTAAGATCTCGCCATGCACGTCGCCGCCCCGTCCCGCCCGCACACGGTGTCGGTGCTGGTCTTCGACGGCATGGCGCCGTTCGAGCTCGGCACGGTCGTCGAGGTTTTCGGGCTGCCCCGGCCCGAACTGGACGTCCCCTGGTACGACCTGCGCGTCTGCTCGCTGGAGCGCGGCCCGATGCGGGCGGTGGGCGGTTTCACGATGACGGCCGAGCACGGGCTGGACGCGTTCGCTTCGGCGGACACCGTGCTGGTCGTCGCCGTCCCCGACGTCCGCCGGGACCCGCCGCCCGAGGCCGTCGCCGCGCTCCGGGAGGCGCACGCGCGGGGCGCTCGCGTGGCGTCCATCTGCTCGGGCGCGTTCGCCCTGGCCGCCGCCGGGCTCCTGGACGGGCGGGAGGCCACCACGCACTGGCGGTACGCCGACCTGCTGCGCCGGCGCTACCCGGACGTCCGGGTGACGCCCGACGTCCTCTACGTGGACGGCGACGACGTGCTCACCGGGGCGGGCAGCGCGGCGGGCCTCGACATGTGCCTGCACCTGGTCCGCAAGGACCACGGCGCCCGGGTCGCCAACGCGGTGGCGCGGCGGCTGGTCGTCCCGCCGCACCGGGACGGCGGGCAGGCGCAGTTCGTGGAGGCGGCGGTGGTCCCGCCGGGGGAGGACGACCCGGTCGCGCGGGCCATGGCGTGGGCGCTCGACAACCTCGCCGAGCCGATCACGGTGGCCCGCATGGCGCGGGAGGCCTGCCTCGCGCCCCGCACGTTCCTGCGGCGCTTCCAGCGGCGGACCGGGACCAGCCCGCTGCGCTGGGTGGTGGGCCAGCGGGTCCTGGCCGCGCTGCCGCTGCTGGAGCAGGGCGGCGCGCCGATCGAGGAGGTCGGCGCCGCGGTCGGCTTCGAGAGCCCGGCGACGTTCCGCCACCACTTCACCCGGAGGATGCACACCTCCCCGTCCGCTTACCGCCGCACCTTCCGCACCCCCACCACCCCCTGACACACCGCCGCGCATCGGGACGGGCGCGGCGGACGCCGGACGGGCGTCCGATTACGGTCACTGGCCGGTTTTTCCTCCACGTTTCCTGACCCGCGGAAGTCACCGATGTCAGGGGCGAGTCGGACCTCGCCGGCGACCGGCCCGCCGTCGCGGTGACCGCGAGGTGCGGCGAGGTCAGCACGCCTGTCAGGGCCCGCGGAGCGGGCGGGGATCCCGATCGGCCCGAACGCCCGCAAGATCTTTTAGGGCCCGACCGAAATGTCCGGCGCACGGCCGGGAGATCCGGACGCCGGCACAAAGTTCCAGCTCAATCGTTGATCACCGGCCGGGCCCTTTGTTAATCTGCCCGGCAGCCGGGCGGAAGTGGCCTCTTACTGCTTGTGATAGATCACTTCCACTCCGCAACATTTGTTCATCCCATCAACAAATGCAAGCCGTTCTCAGTGACCAAGGCCGACACAATCGGCCGCGCACGCCTTCAGCTACACCCGACCCTTGAGTAGTCAGGTGAACGGTACAAGTAAATGACAGTCCAACCGCAGGCAGCCCCTGCCGCCACACGCGCCGGCGGCACCCTCGGAAAGCGGGTCCTGGCGTTCGCCGGCCACCCCCTGTTCCGCGGCGACGCCCAGGTCGTCCACGGCCGCAACCCCTACCGCCGCATGCTCGTACCCGGCTCGCTGGCCGAGTCCGACTTCGACAGCCCCCCGGGGCCCGGCGAATGGGCGGCCCACCGCTCCCTCGCCGCGCACCGGCTGCTCGGCACCTTCTACGAGGCCGAGACAGTGCTGCTCCCCGAGCAGGGGCTCGACGGCCTCTACGAGGACTTCGACCTCTTCTACGGCCGTGACCTCAAGGAACTCCGGGAAGGCTCCGTCTCGGAACTGGAACGTTTCGCGTTCGGCTGCCTGGACGAGGCGGTGGACGTCAGCGGCGCCGCCACGCCCGAGGTCCTGGAGGCCTACTTCCAGCACGTCGTGGAGGAGGCCGCCGCCGGGCCGTCGCCCGCGCTCACCGCCATCGCCAACGCCCGCGACCGCAAGAGCGCCGCCGACCTGTACCTGGTGCAACTCGCCCTGGACGGGCTCACCGAGGCATCCGCGATGTCGCGCAACCTCGCCGGCGCCTACGGCCCCGAGCAGTCCGCCCTGTTCAAGATCTTCATCGACGAGTTCGGCTACGGGGTCTACGACGCCAAGCACACCACGATCTTCGCCAAAATGCTGCGCAGCCGCGCGATGGCGACCCATGTGCACGCGTACTGGAACTTCTACCTGGCCGGCCCGCTGGCGACGAACAACTACTATTACTACCTGTCCCGCGACCATGCGAAATTCTTCCGCTACGCGGGTGCGGTCACCTATGCGGAAGCGGTATTCGCCCCCGCCTTCGTAGAAATGATCAAAGTGTTCCGCGGCATATTCGGCGACACCGTCGATCTGCATTACTGCGACGAGCACGCGCACATCGACGAGCACCACGGGCGCATCACCCGCGACCAGGTGCTGCTGGCCCTGGCGGGGCGGCACGGCCCGAGGGTCGTCCCCGAGCTGCTGCGCGGCATCGCCGAGGCGCGGCTGGTCGGCGGCTGGTTCGAGGACGACACCGCCGCGCAGATCCGCTGGGCGGACGACCTCCCCCGGCACCGGGAGCTCGCCGGCTCGGCGCGGACCGGGTCCGAACCGCCGCTGCGCGTCGCGCTGACGGCCGACGGCCCGTTCGGGACGCGCAGCCATGACGGCGACGTCGTCCTGGAGGTCGAGCGCGGCGAGGCCGACCTCGTCACGACCCCGACCGGACCGCCCGAGCGGCTGACGCGCGGCGAGGCCGTGCTGATCCCCGGCGGCCGCCTCTACGGGGTCCGGCCCGCCACGCCGGAGGCCGCCTGCCTGCTCCACGCCGTCTCCCCCGCCTGAGACTCCCGCCGCCCGCGACGCTCCCACCGAGACTCCCGTCTCTCCCGCCCCGCCTGACCGCGCGATGCCCAGTGCCGCCCCCGCCCGTCACCGGAAGCGCCCGAAAGACAAGAGGAGCCGATGGCCCGCGTCATCGTGATGGATCTGAGTCGGCACAACACCGTGATGATCGGACACGACCGCTATTTCGTCCTGCACGAGGGCGAGCGGTCGGTACTCGTCCGCGACCACTGCCCGCACCGCGGCGGCCCGCTCAGCCTGGCCCGCCGCACCCCGGACGGGCGGCGGCTCAGCTGCCCCTGGCACGGCACGAAGGTCGGCGTCTCCGCCGTGAAGCGCTCCTGCCTGCCGATGGTGCGCAGCGGGGACGAGGCCGTCGTCGTCCTCCCGGAAACCGGTGTCCCCGTCTCGGTCATCCACAAGGAGATCCTCGCCAACCTGCCGCCCGACCCGACCCACGACGAAGGGGCCGAGAGCCGATGAACAGCGCACAGCCGCAGGGCGCGGTCACGGAGATCCGCGACGGAATGGAGCTCGGCGAGTTCCTCAGGTGGGGGCGCGACCTGCACCACCAGGGCCGCTACGAGGACGCCGCCAGGGCCTTCGAACTGATCCTCGGCGTGGACGCCGACAACCAGGAGGCCCTGATCGGCCGGAACCGGGCCGTCCGGTGCTCCGTCCCCCGCTGGCACTGGGAGATGCTGCACGACGAGGAGCGCGCCGAGCTGTACGACCGGGCGATCCGGCAGGCGGTGGCGGCCGCGCCGGACTCGCTGGTCCTCGACATCGGCGCCGGTTCGGGCCTGCTGGCGATGATGGCGGCGCGCGCCGGGGCGCGGGAGGTCGTGGCCTGCGAGGGCCAGGCGTCCGTCGCCGAGACGGCGGCGCGGGTGGTCCGGGTGGCCGGGTACGACGACGCGGTCGGCGTCGTGTCGAAGATGTCGACCCGCATGACCGTGCCCGGGGACCTGCCGAGGCGCGCCGGCCTGCTGGTCACCGAGATCGTCGACTGCGGGCTGCTCGGCGAGGGCATCCTCGGCACGATCGCGCACGCCCGCGAGCACCTCCTCACCCCGGACGCGACGATCATGCCGTCGCGCGGGCGGATCATCGCTCAGCTCGTCGAGAGCGAGCCGCTGCACCGCAAGAACCACGTCGGCAAGCTGTACGGGTTCGACCTCGCGCCCTTCAACCGGCTGTCCACGCTGGAGTACTTCGACTCCCGCCTGCACCGCCACGAGCACCGGACGCTGTCGGAGCCGGTGACGGTGTTCGAGTTCGACTTCTACACGGCGGACGCGCGCCCGCAGCGCACCGAGCTGACGGTCCGGCCGACGGCCGCGGGGAAGATGCACGCGATCGCCTTCTGGTTCGAGATGGAGCTGCTGCCGGGGATCGTGGTCGACAACGCGCCCGGCCACGACTCGCACTGGAAGCAGGCGATCCAGTGCCTGCCCGTCCCGCTGCACGTCCAGCCTGACCTGCCGGTGTCGCTGGTCGCCGCCCACGACGGCGAGTGCGTCCGCTTCGAGGTGGAGTCCGAGGAGGTGGTCGCGTGACGACGGTCACGGAGGCGGTCGCCGCATCGGCGGCGGGCCTGGTGCCGGCGGGTCCGGTGGCGCCGGGCCTGGTGACGACGAGCATGGCGCCGACGGAGGCCGCGGCGAGCGCCCTCGCCGCCTACTGCTCGCAGCGCATCTTCCGGCCGGGTCCCGAGGTGCTCATCGAGGGCAACCCGTTCCGGCGGCCGATCGGCCCGCCGGGCGCCGGCGACCGGGACTTCTCCGTCCCGGCGACGGAGGCGGAGTTCCTCGGCAGCGGCCAGCTCATCGCCGGCCGGGTGCTGTGCAACGCCTACGAGAGCGACATGATCCTGCTGCCGCCCGCGGGGCTGGCCTCGGCGAAGGACGACTTCGAGGTCTTCTACGGCGACGAGGTGCGGGCGCTGCGCGACGCCGTCCGGCCTGGCCTGGAGCGGTACGCGTACTCCTTCCTGGACGACGCCGTCACCGTCCCGCCGGTGCGGACGCTGGAGGAGCTCCAGGCGTACTTCCTCGCCGAGGTCGGCGGGGCGGGGGCGCCCGCCGACGCGTCCGGGAGCAACCCGGCGGTGGACCCGGCCGCCGAGGTGACCGGCACCATGCGGATGATCACCGAGTGCCGGCGGCCGGAGGAGGCCGCGGCGCTGCACCTGATCCAGCTCGCCCTGGACGCGCTGACCGAGGCGTCGGCGATGGCGCGCAACCTCGGCGGCTCCTACGGCGTCGAGCAGTCCGAGCTCTTCAAGATCTTCAACGACGAGTTCGGGTACGGGGTCTACGGCGCCAAGCACAGCACGATCTTCAAGGAGATGCTGGCCAGCGTCGGGCTGCGCACCGACGTGCACGCCTACTGGAACTTCTACCTGACCAGCTCCCTGGTCGGGGTGAACTACTTCAACTGGCTCACCGAGGACCACCGCGGCATGTTCCGCTACATGGCCGCGGTGACCTACCTGGAGTGGCTGTTCGCCCAGGGGTTCGCCGACACCGGCGCCATGCTCCGCGCCGTCTACGGCGACCGCGTGGACGCCAAGTACTGCGACGAGCACGCGCACATCGACGTCCACCACGGGCGGATGACCTACGAGAACCTGCTGCTCGGCCTGGCCCGCACGCACGGCGAGCTGGTCATCCCCGAGCTGGTGCGCGGCATCGAGGACACCAAGCTCCTGCTCCGCCTCGGCGACGCCGACTTCCGGGCGCAGATCGACTGGGCGGACGCCCTCGACCGGCACACCGAGGCGGGCGCGGCGCTGGCGACCTCCGCGGCGGACGACGCCGCGACGAGCACGCTCCGTCCGGACAGCCCGTTCAGTACCGGCGTGTACGACTCCGACCGGCTCGTGGAGGTCACGAGCGGCGAGGCGGACGTGTACGCGTGGGCGACCGACCACCCGCACCGGCTCGGCACGGGCGACGTGCTGCTGGTGCCGCGCGGCCGCCTGCACGGCCTGAAGGCCGCCTCGCCCGAGGCCCGGGTGACCGTTCGAACCGTCGAGAGGACGTCGCGATGACCGAGAACGCACCGGCGGCCGGGCAGTCCGCGCCGGTCGGCTCGTACAACGAGTGGGACCCGCTGGAAGAGGTGATCGTCGGCGTCGTCGACGGCGCGGCCGTCCCGCCGTGGCATCCGGCGATCGAGGCGACGGTCCCGCCCGAGGCGTGGGACTTCTACCGCCGCAACGGCGGCGGCGGCTTCCCGGAGGAGCAGGTCGAGGCGGCCCGCGAGGAGCTCGACGGGTTCGTGTCGATCCTGGAGGGCGAGGGCGTGACGGTCCGGCGCCCGGACCCGGTCGACCAGTCCCGCCCGTTCGGGACCGCCGACTGGACGTCCACCGGCGGCTCGTCGCACACCTTCCCCCGCGACATCGCGCTGGTCGCGGGCGACCAGATCGTCGAGGCGACGATGGGCTGGCGGTCGTACTACTTCGCCACCCACCCGTTCCGGACGATCTTCAAGGACTACTTCCGGCGCGGCGCGCGCTGGGTCGCGGCGCCGAAGCCGCAGCTCACCGACGCGTCCTTCAATCCCGGCTACGCCGCGGCCAAGCCGGAGACCATGTCCCCGGCCGACCCGTTCCCGGACGCCACGTCGGTCATCACCGAGTTCGAGCCCATCGTGGACG
This sequence comes from Actinomadura coerulea, assembly GCF_014208105.1. NCBI lineage: Bacteria > Bacillati > Actinomycetota > Actinomycetes > Streptosporangiales > Thermomonosporaceae > Actinomadura > Actinomadura coerulea. The sequence goes on along the minus strand of NZ_JACHMQ010000001.1, from coordinate 6,073,118 downwards.
CGGGCGACTTCATGCGGTTCGGCCGCGACATCCTCGTGCAGCGCAGCCACGTCACCAACCGGTTCGGCATCGAGTGGGTGCGGCGGCTGCTCGGCGGCGAGTTCCGGGTGCACGAGGTCGCGTTCGCCGACGACCACCCGATGCACATGAACGCCACGTTCGTCCCGCTGCGCCCCGGCCGGGTGCTGGTCAACCCCGAGCGGGTGCCGGAACTGCCGGAGATGTTCGCCGGCTGGGACGTGCTGGTCTGCCCCGAGCCCGCCATCCCCGCCGACCAGACCATGTACTTCTGCAGCCGGTGGATCGCGATGAACACCCTCATGCTCGACCAGGAGCGGATCTTCGTCGAGGCGCAGGAGACCGAGCTGCTGCGGCTGCTGGAGAAGGAGGGGTTCACCCCCATCCCCGTCCCGTTCCGCACGGTCAACACCTTCGGCGGCGGCTTCCACTGCGCCACGCTCGACGTCCGCCGCCGGGGCGGGCCCGAGGACTACTTCTCCTGACAACCTGCGATCGAGGTCCGCATGTCCTATGACCCGCCCGCGGGCGGCGAGCGTCCGCTCCTTCTCCTGGTCGCGAGCAGCTACTGGGTCTACCGCAAGTACATCCTCGAGTCGGTGTCGCGGCGGTACCGGCTCTGGCTGCTCAACCCGGCCTCGGCGAGCTGGGAGGAGCCCTACATCGCCGGGCACACCGTCGTCGACTGCCTCGACCTGGAGAAGCTGACGGCCGCGGCGCGCGACGTGGCCCGCGACCACGAGGTCGCCGGGGTGTTCTGCTACGACGAGGTCTACATCGAGACGTCCGCGCACCTCAGCGCGGCGCTCGGCCTCCCCGTCCTCGACCCTGGCGCGGTGGCGCGGTGCCGGGACAAGTCCGCGACGCGCGAGGCGCTGCGGGCCGCCGGGTTCCCGCAGCCCGCGTCCCGTGCCGTCGCGTCGCTGGAGGAGGCGCGCGCGTTCGCCGCCGAGACCGGCTACCCGCTCATCGTCAAGCCGCGCAACCTCGGCGGCAGCCTCGGCCTCAGCAAGGTCGAGAGGCCGGAGGACCTGGACGCGGCGTTCGCGCTCACCGACAAGACGCGGTTGGGCGGCATCCGCCAGTTCGAGGACTACGTGATCGTGGAGGAGTTCCTCGACGGACCGGAGATCTCCGTCGAGTGCGTCCTGTTCCGGGGGGAGTGCACGCCGCTGATCGTGGCGCGCAAGGTCCTCGGCGGCAGCGGCACCCTGGCGTTCGAGGAGATCGGCCACGACGTCGACGCCGACGACCCGCTGCTGTCCGACACCGGGTTCCACGACATGCTCACCCGGGTCCACGCCGCGGTCGGGTTCACCGACGGGTACACGCACATCGAGTTCAAGCTGACCCCGGACGGCGCGAAGCACGTCATCGAGATCAACGTCCGGCTCGGCGGGGGGATGATCCCCTACCTCGGGCTGCTGACGTCCGGTGTCGACGGGCCGCTGGCGGCGGCCGACGTGGTGGCGGGCCGCCCGCCGGCCGTGGCGTTCCCGAAGCCGCGCAGGGCGGCGTCCATCCGGTTCGCCTATCCCCCCCACGACATGGAGATCACGTCGGCGACCGTGGACAAGGAGTCGATGCGCCCACCGGTCGCCGAGGTCGAGCTCGCCGTGCAGCCGGGCTGGCAGGTGCGGCTGCCGCCGAACGGGCTGGCCCGCTGCGGCTACGTGATCGCGGTCGCGGAGACGCTGGAGCGGACCCGCGCCGCCATCCCGGACGCCGGGCGGTACTTCACGTTCGAGGGCACCCCGCTGGAGCAGGCGCCATGACGTCCCCGGAGCACCCGACGATCCTCGCGACGCTGCGCGGGATGAGCGGGACGGTCCGGATCCTCGTCCTCGGAAACCTGATCAGCAATCTGGCGGCGTTCCTCAACGCGTTCCTCGTGCTGTTCCTGACCAGCGAGGGCTTCAGCGCGTGGGAGAGCGGCGTCGTGCTGACCGCGCTCATGATCGGCCGGATCTCCGGGTCGGCGCTCGGCGGCGCCGCCGCGGACCGCGTCGGGTACCGGTGGGTCATCGTCGGCTCGATGGCGGGCACGGCGGTGCTCACCGCGGCGCTCGTGCACGTGCCGAACATGTGGATCGGCGCTCTCGTCGCCGGAGGAGCGGGGCTGACCGCGACGGCGTACCGCCCGGCGGCGATGGCCTGGGTGGTCGAGCTGACGCCGAAGGACCGGCACGTGATGGTCTTCTCGGTGCTGCGGCTGACGTTCAACGTCGGCTCGACGGTCGGCCCGATGGGCGCCGCGCTGCTGCTGACCTACGCGTCCTACAGCGCGCTGTTCTACGTGGACGCGGCGACGTCGCTGGCGTTCGGCGTGGTCGCCTACCTGGCGCTGCGGTCGGACGCCGAGCCGGAGGTCGCCGGCGGCGGGTCCGGCAAGGACCGCACCGGCTACGGGCAGGTGCTGGCCGACCGGCGGTTCATGCTCGTCGTGCTCGGCCTCTTCCTCACCGCCATGACCTACATCCAGTCGTCGGCCGCCCTGCCGCTGTTCGTGACGGGCTCGGGCCATGACGAGCGGGTGTTCGCGATGCTGCTGACCGTCAACGGGGGCATCGTCATCGCCTTCGAGGTGCTGCTGTCCAAGTGGCTCCAGCGGCTGCCGATCGGGGTGCCGATGACGCTCGGCATGGCGATGCTGGGCGCCGGCCACCTCGTCTACACCGGCCCCACGCCCGTGGCGCTGCTCCTCCTCGCGACGGTGGTGTGGACGTTCGGGGAGATCATCGCGGCGCCGTCCATGATGGCCTACCCCGGCCTCGTCGCGCCGCCCGCGCTGCGCGCCCGCTACATCGCGGCGGCGACGATCCCGCAGCAGGTCGGCTACGCCGTCGGCCCCATGATCGGGGTCGCGGCGTGGCACGCGTGGGGCTCGGGCGTCTGGGTGCTGACCGGGGCGTTCGGGCTCGCGGGCGCCGCGGCCGTGGCCGCGGGCGCCGGGCTGGCGCGGCGGCGCCCGGCCGAGGAGGCCGAACCGGCCCTGGAGCCGGCCGCCGCGGCCGAGGCCGGCGAGTGAGGCGGGACGACACGGCACGGACGACGACGGCGCCCACCAGGGCGACCCCCGCGCAACGAGTGGAACGAACGAAACAGAAGGTGACCACCATGGACAAGCCAGTCGTCGCAATCGTGCGGCCCTTCACCTCCGCGGCGATGGTCGCTCCCGCGCTCCGGGAGGCGGGGTTCAGCCCTGTGGCCGTGATGGACTACACGGGACCCGCGCTCGCCCCGCTGCACTCCTCGCACGACCCCGGCAACTACGACGCGGTCATCAACCACCACGGCGACATGGCGGAGACGATCGCCCGGCTCGGCGCGCTGAAGCCGATCGCCGTCATCCCCGGCGTCGAGGCGGCGCTGCGGCTCGCGCAGGAGTGCTCGGACGCCCTCGCGCCGGCGTTCTCCAACGTCCCGGAGCTGGTCGACGCCCGCCGGCACAAGTACCTCATGCACCAGGCCCTGGCCGAGGCGGGGCTGCCCGTCCCCCGGCAGATCTCCACGAACGATCCCGACGAGGTCGCCGCCTGGATCGAGCGGGAGGGCCTCGCCGGCAAGGACCTCGTCGTCAAGCCGCCGACGAGCGCCGGCACCGTCGGGGTCGGCCGCGCTCCCGGCGGGCAGGGGTGGCGCGAGCAGTTCACGGCCATGCTCGGCACCCGCGACAAGCTCGACGTGCTGGCCGAGGAGGTCCTCGTCCAGGAGATGATGACCGGCACCGAGTACGCCATCGACACCGTCAGCCACGACGGCCGGCACTCGATCACCGACATCATCCGGTACCGGCGGGTCCCGTTCGGCGAGGGCATCGCGGTGTACGACTTCGTCGAGTGGCTCCCCTACGACACCGGCACCTACGGCGAGCTCATCGACTACGGGCTCGCCGCGCTGGACGCGGTGGGGCTGCGCAACTGGGCGGCGCACACCGAGATCATGATGACCCCGGACGGACCGCGCCTGCTGGAGGTCAACGCGCGGCTGGCCGGAGCGGGCAACCCCGCGGTCACCGAGATCGCCACCGGGGAGAGCCAGGTCACGAGGATCGTGGACGTGTGCCGCGGCCTCGGCCCGCAGATGCCGCCCGGCTACACCCTGCGCCGCAACGTCATGGCCGTGTTCCTCATGTCGCACTCCACCGGGATCGTGCGCAACGCCGAGATCTACGACCAGGCGCGCGACCTGCCCAGCTACCACTCGCCGGTGCACCTGGTGAGCACCGGCGACCGCGTCGACGCCAGCACGGACCTGTTCGCCAGCATGACGATGGGTTACATCATCCTCGCCCACGAGGACGCCGAGCAGATCTACGCCGACCGCGAGGTCATCCGCAAGATCGAGAAGGACCTGGTCGTGGACGTGGAGGAGACCGCCTGATGGTCACCGCGAAGTACATCGCGGCGGCCGCCGAGGGCCCCCTGCGCGACGTCATGTCGGAGGTCCAGTTCCCGCCCGTGTTCGACCGGGCGTGGGGCGGATACCTGGGGACGCGGCCGCTGCTGTCGTCCGAGGCGCGCACGCGCGAGGCGGCGGACGACCTGTCCGGGCTGTTCCGGCTGATGGCGTCCCTGCCGGACCGGCTGTTCGGCGGCGACCGCCGCGCGTTCTGCGCCGCGATCGGCGCGGACGCGCGCCGCACCGATCTCATGACCCGGTTCGACGCGGAGCCGTTCCTGTGGGGGCGGGCCGATCTCTACGACGACGGCTCGCGGTTCCGGCTGCTGGAGTTCAACATCGGCAGCGAACTCGGCGGCGTCGACATGAGCGAGGTCAACCGCACCCTGCTCGGCCACAAGGGGTTCGCCGCGTTCGCGGACGAGCACGGCCTGTCGAGCGTCGACACTCCGGCGGCCATAGCGCGGCATTTCGTCCAGGCCACGCAGAAGGAGGCACCCGTCGTCGCCACCCTCGAGGCCGTCGACGGGATGGCGGCGTACGAGTCGCTGCACCGCTCCTTCCAGGAGTCGATGAAGCGGTGCGGCATCGAGCTGCTCATCGGCGAAGTGGACCAGGTGCGGGAGAGGAACGGACGGCTGTACCTGCACGACCGTCCGCTCGACCTCGTCCTGCGGTACTTCTCCGCCCACCAGGTGGCGCGGGACCCGCGCAACGACGAGCCCGTCGAGACCGTCATGCGCGCCTACGAGGAGGGCAAGGTCGTCCTGTGGACTCCCCTGACGGCGTCCATGTTCTCCTACAAGAGCTGCCTGCCGCTCGTCTCCGACCCCGCCATGCGCGCGGACCTGTCGCCGGACGAGAACGCCCTGATCGACCGGATCCTGCCGTGGACGCGCACCCTCACCCCTGACCTCGCCGACCGGGTCCGCGCCGAGCGGGAGGAGCTGATCCTCAAGCCGGTCGCGGGCCTGTCGGGACGGGGCGTCCGCGCGGGCTGGGACCAGACCGACCGCGAGTGGGCCGAGACGGTCGCCGGCTGCCTGAAGGAGGACTACATCGTCCAGCGCCGCGTGGTCCCCGTGAGCGAACCGATGCTCAACGCGGAGACCGGCGCGGTCGAGGACTGGGTCGCCGTGTGGGGCCTCTTCGTCTTCCCGGACGGCTACGGCGGCGCGTTCTGCCGGACCGTCCCGTCCGGCGGGGCGTCCGTCGTCAACCTCGGCACCAAGGGCGCGAGGATGACCTCCGCGTTCCACTACTGATCCCTGGGGGGCGCCGCTGGTCCGGCTTTGCAATGCGTGCCAGATTCGCGGCGCTCTCCCCTTTTCGTCCACTTTCGCCATTTCTGGGCGGCGGGGGCGTGGTTAGCATCACGCTGCCACCCTCACCGGAGAGGACCCCCGCCATGCACAGACGCATTCTCGGAGCGCTCGCCGCGGCCGCCGCCGGCGCCGCCGCCCTGACCGCCGGCGCCTCCACCGCCTCCGCCGCCGCCCCCGCCGCCCCCGCGCCCTCCGCCCAGGTCAAGGCCGTCGACTTCACCGGGATCGTCGCCCTGAGCAACTGCTCGGGCTCACTCGTCCGCACACCGACCGCCGCCGACAGCGACCCGGCGCTCGTGCTCACCAACGGCCACTGCTACGAGGGCGGCATGCCCAGCGCCGGACAGGTCATCACGAACCGGGCGTCCAGCCGCACGTTCAGCCTGCTCAACTCCAGCGGCACGGGCACGCTCGGCACCCTGCGCGCCAACAGGGTGCTGTACGCCACCATGACCGACACCGACGTCACCCTGTACCGGCTCAGCCAGAGCTACGCGACCATCCAGCAGACCTACCGGACGCCGGCCCTCCAGCTCTCGCTGAGCCACCCCACCGCGGGCGCCGACGTGCGCGTGGTCTCCGGCTACTGGCGCAGGATGTACTCCTGCAACATCGACGGCTTCGCCTACCGCGTCCGGGAAGGGGACTGGACCTGGAAGGACTCGATCCGCTACACCCCCGAGTGCAACGTCATCGGCGGCACGTCGGGCTCCCCGCTCATCGACGCCTCGACGGGCAAGGTGGTCGGCGCGAACAACACCATCAACGAGGACGGCGGCCGCTGCACGCTGAACAACCCGTGCGAGGTCGACCAGTCGGGCAACATCACGGTGCACCCGAACATCGGGTACGCGCAGCAGACCTACACCCTGGCCGCCTGCATCGCCCCCGGCAGCGTCATCGACTTCAACCGCGCGGGCTGCCTCGTCCCGCGCGCCGGCAGCTGATCCGCCGCCGCGATCACGCGGCCCCCTAGACCTGACGCAGACCTGTCCCGGACGGGGCGGCGCACCCCTCGCGCCGCCCCGTCCGGCCGTCTCCGGGCGAGTGACCCAACTAACCACCGGTTGTAGTACTACAGCTCGTAGTATTTCTGACAGGATGAAGTACTACAGCTTGTAGTAGATGAGCCGGAGAGGCCTGCGCCCATGGACACCGTCGACATCGCCCGGTGGCAGTTCGGGATCACCACCGTCTACCACTTCCTCTTCGTCCCGCTCACGATCGGGCTCTCCGCGCTGGTCGCGGTGCTCCAGACCGCCTGGCTGCGGACGGGGAAGACGGCGTACCTGCGCGCCACCAAGTTCTGGGGCAAGCTCTTCCTGATCAACTTCGCGATGGGGATCGTCACCGGCATCGTGCAGGAGTTCCAGTTCGGCATGAACTGGAGTGACTACTCCCGGTTCGTCGGTGACGTCTTCGGGGCGCCGCTCGCCATCGAGGGCCTGCTCGCCTTCTTCGTCGAGTCGACCTTCCTCGGCCTGTGGATCTTCGGCTGGGACCGGCTGCCGAAACGGCTGCACCTCGGCTGCATCTGGCTCGTGCACATCGGGACGCTGCTGTCGGCGTACTTCATCCTCGCCGCGAACTCCTGGATGCAGCACCCCGTCGGCTACCGGATCGACCACGAGTCCGGACGGGCCGTCCTCACCGACTTCTGGGCCGTCCTGACCAACTCCACCCAGCTCGTCGCGTTCCCGCACACCATGACGGCGGCGTTCGCCACCGGCGGCATGTTCATGGCCGGCGTCAGCGCCTGGCACCTGGCCCGCCGCAAGAACGTCGAGGTGTTCCGGCCGTCGCTGAAGCTCGCGCTGGTCGTCACCGCGATCGCCTCCATCGGCGTCGCGATCACCGGCGACCTCCAGGGCAAGGTCATGACCGAGCAGCAGCCGATGAAGATGGCCGCCGCGGAGGCGCTCTACGAGACCGAGCGGCCCGCCTCCTTCTCGATCTTCACCGTCGGCACGCTGAACGGCGAGAAGGAGGTCTTCGGCGTCAAGGTACCGCGCCTGCTGTCGTTCCTCGCCACCGGCACCCTCGACGGCGAGGTCAAGGGGATCAACGACGTCCAGGCCGCCGAGCGGGAGCGCTACGGGGCCGGCGACTACCGGCCGATGATCCCCGTCATCTACTGGAACTTCCGCGTCATGTCCGGCGCCGGGATCGCCATGACGATGGTCTCGCTGGCCGGGCTGTGGCTGCTGCGCCGCGGCAGGCTCCCCTCCAACCCCTGGGTCTACCGGATCGGCGTCCTGTCGCTGACCCTGCCCTTCATCGGCAACTCCGCCGGATGGATCTTCACCGAGATGGGGCGGCAGCCCTGGTCGGTGTTCGGCGTGCTGAAGACGTCCTCCAGCGTCTCGCCCGGGGTCTCGGCATCGTCGATGCTGATCTCGGTCGCGTCGCTGACCGCGCTCTACGGCGTCCTCCTCGTCATCGAGACCGGGCTGATGCTCAAGTACGCCAAGGCCGGGCCCCCGTCGGAGGACGAGGTGCTGCCGCCGCCGTCCGACGGCCCCGGGTCCGACTCCGACTCCGACTCCGAGCGCTCGCTCGCGTTCGCCTACTGAGGCCCGCTCATGGAACTCACCACCGCCTGGTTCATCATCATCGCCTTCCTGTGGACGAGCTACTTCTTCCTCGAGGGGTTCGACTTCGGCGTCGGCATGCTGCTGCCCGTCCTCGGCCGCGACGACGTCGAGCGCCGCGTCGTCATCAACACCATCGGCCCCGTCTGGGACGGCAACGAGGTGTGGTTCATCGTCGCCGGCGCCGCCACCTTCGCCGCGTTCCCCGAGTGGTACGCCACCCTGTTCAGCGGCTTCTACCTGCCGCTCCTCGCGATCCTGCTCGCACTGATCATCCGCGGCGTCGCGTTCGAGTACCGCGGCAAGCGCGACGACGCCCGCTGGCGGGCCCGCTGGGACAGGTGCATCTTCTGGGGCAGCCTCGTGCCCGCGTTCGTGTGGGGCGTCGCGTTCGCGAACATGGTCCGCGGCGTGCCGCTGGACGCCGACCACGAGTTCGCCGGCTCGCTCGGCGACCTGCTCAGCCCGTACGCGCTGCTCGGCGGGCTCACCACCGTGACCCTGTTCCTCCTGCACGGCGCGGTGTTCCTCGCGCTCAAGACGTCCGGGGGCGTCCGGGCCCGGGCCCGCCGGATCGCCGGCCTCGCCGCGGTCGCCGCGATCGTCGCCGGGGGCGGCTTCCTGCTGATCACCCAGCTCCAGTACGGCAAGCCCGTCACCTGGCTCACCGCCGCGGGCGCCGCCGCCGGGCTGCTCGCCGCCGCGGCGGCCAACCGGCGCGGCCGCGAGGGCTGGGCGTTCGTCGGAACCGGCGCCGCCATCGTGCTCGCCGTCGCCACCCTGTTCCTGTCGCTGTTCCCGGACGTCCTGCCGTCCACCCTCGGCACCGGCGGCCTGACCACCGCGAACGCCGCCTCGTCCGCCTACACCCTGAAGATCATGACGTGGGTGGCGGCCGTGTTCACCCCGATCGTGATGATCTACCAGGGCTGGACGTACTGGGTCTTCCGCAAGCGGATCGGCACGTCCCACATCCCCGTGAAGAAGCCTCACGTGAAGAAGCCGGTCGCATGAAGCCCCTCGACCCCCGGCTGCTGCGCCACGCCCGCACGACGCGCCCGTTCCTCGCGGCGTCCGTGCTGCTCGGCGCCGCCACCGCCGGACTGATCATCGCGCAGGCGACGCTCCTCGCCGGCATGCTCACCCGCGCCTTCCGGCACGGCGCGTCGCTCGGCGACCTGCGCACCCCGCTCCTGCTGCTCCTCGCCGTCGTCGTCGGCCGGACGCTCGTCGCGTGGCTCCAGGAGGTCGCCGCGCACCGCTCGTCCGCCGCGGTGAAGTCGCAGCTGCGCGGCCGGCTGCTCGCCCGCGCCCTGGCCCTCGGGCCGCGCTGGCTGTCCGGGGAGCGCAGCGGCGAGCTCGCCACCCTCGCCACCCGCGGCATCGACGCGCTGGACGACTATTTCTCCCGCTACCTGCCGCAGCTCGTCCTCGCGGTGATCGTCCCGGTGGCGGTCGGCGCGCGGATCCTGCTGGGCGACTGGCTGTCCGCCGTGACGATCGCCGCGACGCTGCCGCTCATCCCCGTCTTCGCGATCCTGGTCGGGCTCACCACCCAGCGCAGGATGGACCGGCAGTGGCGGACGCTCTCCCTGCTGTCCGCCCACTTCCTCGACGTCGTCGCCGGGCTGCCCACGCTGAAGATCTTCGGCCGGGCCCGCGCGCAGGCGGACCGGATCCGCGAGATCACCGGCCGGCACCGGCGCGCGACCATGTCCACCCTGCGGATCGCGTTCCTGTCCGCCCTCGTCCTCGAAGTGCTGTCCACCCTGTCCGTCGCGCTGGTCGCCGTGTCGATCGGGCTCCGGCTGGTGGAGGGCGGCCTCGGCCTGGAGACCGCGCTGCTCGTCCTGATCCTCGCGCCCGAGGCCTACCTGCCGCTCCGCCAGGTCGGCGCGCAGTACCACGCGAGCGTCGAGGGCCTCACCGCCGCCGCGCGGATCTTCGAGGTCCTCGAGACGCCGCTGCCGCCCGCCGGGACCCGGCGGGACGTCCCGGACCCCGACCGCGCGACGCTCCGCCTGGACGGCGTGACGGTGACGTACCCCGGCCGCGACGTCCCCGCCCTCGCCGACTTCTCGCTGACCGTCCACCCGGGCGAGACGGTCGCCCTCGTCGGCCCGAGCGGCGCGGGCAAGTCGACCGTGCTCGCCGTGCTGCTCGGCTTCGTCCGCCCGGACTCGGGCCGCGTCCTGGTCGACTGGGACGACCTCGCCGACCTGGCCCCGGACGCCTGGCGCGAGCGCATCGCCTGGGTCCCCCAGCGCCCGCACCTGTTCGCCGGCACCGTCGCCGCGAACATCCGCCTCGGCCGTCCGGACGCCTCCGACGCCGAGGTCCGCGAGGCCGCCCGCGCCGCGAACGCCCTCGGGTTCGTCGACGCCCTCCCCTCGGGTTTCGACACCACCCTGGGCGACCGCGGCGCGGGCCTGTCCGCGGGCCAGCGCCAGCGCATCGCCCTGGCCCGCGCCTTCCTCCGCGACGCCCCGCTCCTCCTCCTGGACGAGCCGACCTCCAACCTGGACACCGAGAGCGAGGCCGCCGTCCTCGACGCCGTCCAGCGCCTGGCGGAGTCCCGCACGGTGATCCTCGTGGCCCACCGCCCCGCGCTGGCCGCGATGGCCGACCGCACCGTCCCCGTCCCCCCGGCGCTGGTGCCGGCATGACCCGCCGCCAGGGCCCCGAGCGGATCGCCGGGACGGATGATTCACGTGAAACCTCCGCGTCCCCGTGGGGCGCGGCGGCGAGGGCTTCGGCCGATGACGCGGGGGTGAGGGCATGATCTTCCGGCTTCTCCGGTTCGCACGCCCGGCGCGGGGACGGCTCGCGCTGGCGGTGCTGTTCGGGGTGCTGGCCCTCGGCAGCGGAGTCGGGCTGATGGCGACGTCGGCCTGGCTGATCTCCCGGGCGGCGCAGCATCCGCCGGTGCTCATGCTGATGGTCGCGATCGTGGCGGTCCGCGCGTTCGGGCTGGGGCGGGGCGTGTTCCGGTACGTCGAGCGCCTCGTCGGTCACGACGCGACGTTCCGGATCCTCGCCGACCTGCGCGCACGGGTGTACGAGCGCCTGGAGAGGCTCGCACCCGCCGGGCTCCCCGCCTTCCGCGGCGGAGACCTCCTGAACCGGCTGGTCGCGGACGTCGACGCCGTCCAGGACCTCTTCCTGCGGGTCCTGCTGCCCTGCACCGTCGCGGCCGTCGTCGGCGGCGCCTCCGTCGGGCTCGCCTGGCTGCTGCTTCCCTCGGCGGGCGTCGTGCTCCTGCTGGCCCTGCTGCTCGCCGGGGTCGTCGCCCCCTGGCTGTCGGGCGCCGTCTCCCGCCGCGCCGAACGCCGCACGACCGACCTGCGCGGCGAGCTCACCTCGCACGTCGTCGACACCCTCCAGGGCGCGCCGGAACTCATCGCCTACGGCGCCGTCCCCGAGCAGCTCGCCGAGGCCGCGCGAATCGATCGCGAATTCACGCGCGCCACGGCCCGTTCCGCCACCACCGCCGGGCTCGGCGCCGCCATCTCCGCCCTTGCCGGTGGTCTGGCCGTCTGGGGCAGTCTCGCCGTCGGCGTGCCGGCCGTCCGCTCAGGAGCCCTCGACGGCGTCCTGCTCGCGGTCGTCGTCCTCCTCCCGCTGGCCGCGTTCGAGGTCGTCGCCGGGCTGCCCCTGGCCGCGCAGTACCTGGAGCGGGTCCGCCGTTCGGCCGCGCGCGTGTTCGCCGTCCTGGACAGCCCGCCCCCGGTCCAGGAACCGGACGCCCCGGCACCCCTGCCCGCGGCGCCCTACACGCTCTCGGTCGAGAACCTCCGTGCCCGCTGGACGCCCACCGCGCCCCACGCTCTCGACGGCGTCTCCCTGGACCTGGCCCCCGGCCGCCGCTGCGCGATCGTCGGCCCGAGCGGATCGGGCAAGACCACCCTGACGGCCGTGCTGCTCCGCTTCCTGGAGCCCGCCGGCGGACGGACGTCCCTCAACGGCGTCGACCTGCGCGCCCTCTCCGGCGACGACGTCCGCCGCGTCATCGGCCTCTGCGCCCAGGACGCCCACCTGTTCGACTCGACGATCGGCGAGAACATCCGCCTGGCCCGTCCGTCCGCCACCGACGCGGAGATCCGCGACGCGCTGCGCCGCGCCCGGCTCCTCGACTGGGTCGAGTCCCTCCCGGACGGCCTCGCCACCCGCGTCGGCGAGCACGGCGCCCGGGTCTCCGGCGGCCAGCGCCAGCGCATCGCCCTGGCCCGCGCCCTCCTCGCCGACTTCCCGATCCTGCTCCTCGACGAGCCCGCCGAGCACCTCGACCTCGCGACCGCCGACGAGCTGACCGCCGACCTCCTCACCGCCACCGAGGGCCGGACGACCCTCCTGGTCACCCACCGCCTCGCCGGCCTGGACGCCGTCGACGAGATCATCGTTCTGGACGGGGGCCGCGTCGCCGACCGGGGCACCCACACCGACCTCGTGAACCGCCCCGGCCCCTACCTCGCCCTCTGGCGACGCGAGCAGGCCGCCTCCCCGGCTCCCCAGCTCACCTAGACCAACCGCGTACCTTTTTCTGAGGTCTTCGGGGAACACTTCCCGATCCGTCCGCATCACACGGGGTAAGGATCCGTTCGATGGAACGGGGGTTCCACAGATGAAGATCTTGCGTATCACCCTCAGGATCGCGATGGTGCTCCTCGCCCTGGCCACCACGATCGGCGCCCTGAACGCCGCCCGGGCCGACGCACATGCCGGCCCCTTCTGGCCGCGTCCCGCCGGTTCGCGGCCGTGACCTGAAGCGAGGCGAACGCTCAGGCGCCTCAGGACGCCTTCACCACGTCGACGATGTGCTCCGCGAGCAGCCGGGGAGCGGAGGCGTGGGCGAGGTGGCCCTCTCCCGCGATGCGGACCACCCGTGCCCGCGGCATCGCCCGCTCGAACCGCGCGAACGCGGTCCCGTAGGGCGCCTTCCCCTCGTTCTCCGCGCCGAGGAGCAGGGTGACCGGCACATCGAGGTCCGCGAAAGCGTCGAAGGCGGGCCGGTGGGCGTCGATGGCGCCGAGCTCGTCCGCGAGGGGCCGCGCCAGCGGGCGGAGGACGTCCCACACCGGGCTCCGCCGCAGCTCGGCGACGTACTCGTCCGAGAAACCGGACACGGCGGTGTTCACGAGTTCCACCGCCCGGTCCAGGTCGTTCCGGTCGATCGCCTCGCGCAGCGGGCCCAGCGCCTCCGGGGCGAACGGGCGGGACACCGGCTCGTACAGGGTGAGCGAGCGCAGGTCGGTGCGGCCGGCCGCGGCCTCCAGCGCGATCAGGCCGCCGTAGCTCCAGCCGAACAGGTGCGTCCCGCCGGTGAGGCCGAGATCGCCGAGACTCCCGAGGACGTGGCTCAGGTCGTCCACCTCGGTGCGGACCGAGTAGCCCGGTCCGAGCGGCCCGCTCGCGGCCCGGCCGCGACGGTCGAGAACGAGCACCGGGTTGGGCAGGTCGATGTGCTCGACGACGGGCCGCCAGGTCGCGGCGTCCGCCATGACGCCGGGGAGCAGCACCACCGGGGGCCCGTCGCCGTCGCGGATCTCGGCGCCGAGGACGGTGTCGTCACGGGTGAACTGGACGGTACGCAAGGCAGGTCCTTCCTTGTCGCAGGTCAGAGGGTAGAAGCGAATCCCGGCAGCAGGCCGAGCAGCGGTACGGCGACGAGCGTGCACACGGCCATGGAGGCCACGTTGCCGATGAACGGATGGAAGTCGGCGGGCAGGCGCCTGGAGATCAGCGCGGCCAGCGGCGGCCCCGCGACGGCGCCGCACACCGCCCCGGCGACGACGGCCTGGACCGTCCCCCCGTAGGTGAGGACGACCGCCGGCGCGAGCGACACGACCGGCACGAACGTCGGATACCAGCCGAGGGCGGCCCAGCGCCGATGGTAGAGCAGGACGCCCAGCGTGCCCGCCAGCACTTGGGCGGTCAGCAGCGCGGGCAGCAGGGTGCTGCCGTACACGGGGGTCAGCGGGTTGAGCAGGTACACCACGACGGTCGCGCCGATCAGCCCCGCGGAGGCCAGCTCGTTGCCGTAGAACTGGGCCTCGGTGAAGTCGGCCAGCACGCGCCGGACGACCCAGCCCGCCCCGAACCCGCCCCGTCCAGGCACGGTCGCGGACGGTTCCCCGGTCCGCGCGGCCGGGAGAGGGCCGGGCATCCACGGCAGGTGGCGGCAGATCAGGAACGCCAGGAGCGCGCCGGCCCACATGCCGGTGACGCAGCCGATGACGTTCGGCAGGTGCAGGGGCAGGCAGAAGAAGTTCGTCACGACCAGCGCGGCCGGGGTGGCCAGCGCGGCCCCGAGCACCGCCCCGGTGACCGCGACGGACCAGCCCGCGCCGTAGACGAGCACGACCGCCGGGGGCACGGACACGAACGGCACGAAGGTGGGCTGCCACCGGCCCGTCGCCGGGATCGTCCACCCCCAGGCGAGGTCGGACAGCAGCAGCCCGAGCACCGCCGAGTACAGCAGCCACGGCCACAGGCCGGAGCCGCACGCGAGCGGGAACCCGGCCCAGCGGCGGCCGCGGCGGGCGGCCGTGTGCGCGAGCCATCCGCCCGCGATCATGGCGATCCCGCCGGGCGCCGACTTGAAGAACTGCGGCTCGGTGGCGTCGCCGATCCACCACCGCAGGAACTGCGGGACGCCGGCGTACGCCTCGTCCTGCCAGCGCGCGTACCCCGGCAGGACGTGGGGAAGCCCGTCCGTCGCGCGCGCGAGGAGCACGGCGAGGACGGCGGTCGCCGTGACCAGGGCGGCGCCGGCCAGCCAGCGCGCCGCCGCCGGCGGCAGCGCCGGCACGGGAGCGCCGGCGGCCCGCAGGGTCCGCGTGGTGTCGCTCATGGCGGCGCCCGCTCAGCGGGGGAACGCGTCGCCGCCGCGATAGCCGAGCAGCGGATCGTACAGATCGGTGCGCCGGTCCCGGACCAGGTCGTTGAGGTCGTTCCAGATCGGCGCCGACCGTGACGCCGCGAGGTCGAGATCGGCGTAGACGGTCGTCTCGCCCTCGGCGGGGGCGACGGAGCCGATCGGCCACCCGCCCGTGCCCGTGATGAGGGAGCAGCCGAGGAACCGGCCGCCGCGCTCCTCCCCGACCCGGTTCGCCGCGACGATCGGGACGTTGTTGACGTGCGACGCGGTCATCGTCAGGTAGGCGGCCATGCACCGGCCCGCCTCGTCGAAGAGCGGCGGCGGCGTCCACACCCAGTTGTTCACGCTGCAGATCACGTCCGCGCCCTGGACGGCGAGGAGCCGCGCCACCTCGGGGAACCAGATGTCCCAGCAGATCAGCAGCCCGATGCGGCCGATCCTCGTGTGGAAGACGGGGAAGCCCAGGTCGCCGGGCTCGAAGTACAGCTTCTCCCGGTTCCACAGGTGGGTCTTCCGGTAGGTGCCGATGACCCCGTCCGGCCCGACGAGCACGGCCGTGTCGAAAAGCCGCACGCCGTCGCGCTCGGCCACGCCGCCGACGATGTGCAGGCCGCGCTCCCGGGCGAGCGCGGCCCAGGCCCGCGTGGTCGGCCCGTCCGGCACGGGCTCCGCGTGCGCGTACGCCTCCTCGCGGCACGCGAACCCGTAGCCGGTGCCGGCCAGTTCCGGGAGCACGACCAGCGTCGCCCCCCGGTCCGCCGCCTCGTTGATCAGTTCGATGCTTCGCCGGACGTTCCCGTCCTTGTTCTCCAGGCCGACCTGGGGGTCGAACTGGACGGCGGCCGCGGTGACCGGGCTGATGGCGGGCATGGGCTGCTCCTTCATGACTGCGAGGGGGTGGTGGACGTCGTCTTCGCCAGGCGGCCCGCGGCGGCGAGGAGCAGGCGCTCGGCGCCCGGCCGCGCGACCAGTTGCAGCCCGGCGGGCAGCCCGTCGACGAGCCCGGCGGGCAGGCTGGCGGCGGGAAGTCCGAGCACGCTCCAGGGGCTGGTGTACGCCAGGAGCGCCGCGCGGACGTCGACGGGCGTCCCGTTCAGCGCCAGCGTCCGGGCCCCCAGTGGCGGAGCGACGACCGGAACGGTCGGCATGGCGAGGATCTCAAAGCGGCCGAAGAGGGCCGTCACCGCCCTGCGGACCCGTTCCCGCAGTTCGCGGGCCGTAGCGGTGTCCTCGGCGGTGATCCGCCCGGCGGCGCGGAGCCGCGCCAGCACCTCCGCGTCGTAGAGTTCCGGCGCGGCGGCCATCCGTCCCGCGTGGAGCCGCTGGACCTCACCGCTCTGGATCGCGGTGTAGGCCCACCGCAACCGGGCGAGGTCCGGGACGGCGACGTCCCGCACGGGCAGCGGTTCCAGCATCGCGCGGGCGGCGGCCGCCACGCGCGGGTCGACCGGGTGGACGGCGTCCGGCGCCACCCAGCCGACCCGGGCAGCGGAAACGTCCGGGGCCGGGGCGTCCCGTCCGACCAGAGCGTCCCACAGCAGCAGGCAGTCACCGGCGGTCCGCGCCATCGGGCCCACCGTGTCCAGAGAGGCCGAGACCGGGAAGACCCCGTCGGACGGCACGGCACCGAGGGTGGGCTTGAGCCCGACGATCCCGCAGCACGCGGCGGGGATCCGCACCGACCCGCCGGTGTCGGTGCCCACCGCGAGCGGCACGATCCCGGCGGCCACGGCCGCGGCGGACCCGCTGCTGGACCCCCCGGCGAGACGCCCGTCCCCGTACGGGTTGCGGGTCGCCCCGTTCAGCGAGCGGTCGCCGGTCGGCCCGAAGGCGAACTCGTGGGTCGTGGTCTTCCCGACGATGACCGCGCCGGCGGCGCGCAGCCGGCGCACGCACTCGGCGTCGTGCTCGGGCACCCGGTCCGCGTGGTGGCGGGATCCCATCGTGGTGCGCAGCCCCGCGGTGTCGACCACGTCCTTGACCGCGATGGGGATACCGTGGAGGGGACCGCGGTCGACGCCCGCGGCCAGCTCCCGTCCGGCGCGCTCCGCCGCCGCGCGCGCTCCCGGCCCGTCCACGGTGACGAACGCGTTGAGCGCCTGGAGTCTCGCCGCCTCGGCCAGTGACCGCTCCGCCAGCTCGCCGGGGAAGGTCCGCCCGTCGCGAAGCGCGTCGGCCAGCTCCGCGACCGTGTGCCGGGCGAACCAGCCCGCCTCCGGCGGCAGGCCGATCACGCCGACCGCCCCGCATCGACCCGTCGTGCCACGGCTTCGCCTCTTTCCCAATCGATTGGGATGGATCTTCGCCTGGCCCAAACGATTGGGTCAAACGTTTGGGTTGTATAAAAGACACCGGACGGTGGCCCTGTCAAGGGCCCGGCTACAGGAGGGGTGGACGAGGTGGCCCGCAACGACCGGCAGCGGCCCGCGACCCTGCGGACGATCGCGCAGGCGGCGGGCGTCGACGTCTCCACCGTCTCCCGGGTGCTGAACGGCTCCCCCGAGGACGCCCAGCGCGCCGCGTCCCGCGAGACCGCCGAGGAGATCCGGCGCTGGGCCGCCCGGCTGGACTACCGCCCCAACCCGCACGCCACCAGCCTGCGCACCCAGCGCAGCAACCTCGTCGGCGTCCTCGTCCCCCGGCTGTCCGACCTGGTGCTCGCCACGATCTACGAGGGCATCGAGGACGCCGCCGCCCGGCACGGCCTCACCACCTTCGTCATGAACAGCCACGACCGGCCCGAGCAGCAGCGGGCGCGCACCGAACTGGCGCTGTCCCGGCACGTCGACGGCCTCGTCTTCGGCGACGCGCACACCGACGCCGCCTTCCTCGACGAGACCGCCGAGCGGCGCGTCCCGTTCGTCCTGGTCAGCCGGCACGCCGGCCGGCATCCGTCGGTCACCTGCGACGACCGGCTCGGCGGACGCCTGGTCGCCGATCACCTGCTCGCCCTCGGCCACCGGCGGGTCGGCGTCATCGCGGGCGAGCGCTTCGCCAGCACCGGCGCCGACCGCACCGCCGGCTTCGTCGACCGGTACCGCGACGCGGGCCTCCCCGTGCCGGACTCCCACGTCGTCCACTCCGGTTTCGACGCCGCCGGCGGCCGGGCCGCCGCCGAGCGCCTTCTGCGCAACGACCCCCGGCCCACGGCCCTCTTCGCCGTCAACGACTTCGCGGCCATCGGCGCGCTCGGCGCCCTGCGGGACCAGGGCCTGCGCCCCGGCCAGGACGTCGCCGTCGCCGGCTACAACGACACCCCGCTCGCGGCGGAGCTCCCCATCCCGCTCACCAGCGTCCGCTCGCCCATGAACGAGATGGGCGCGCGTGCCCTCGACCTGCTCGTCGACCTGCTCGCAGGGCGGCCGACCCCGTCCGAGCGCCTGCCTCCCGGCCTCGTCGTCCGTGCCTCCACCGACCCCGCGAAACGCCCAGGGTGATCGAGGAGACCTGACCGGAGCCGCGTGAGAACGGGAAAGGCGCTGGATCGCCGCCGACCTCGACGCATCGCCTCCGCGAGGGCACGATCCGCAGCGTCCTCACCGATCCGGCGGCGATCGAGCGCCCGGCACGACGTGCCCGCCCGCGAGCCACCGCCCGGCCGGGCACCGTCGGCCATGCCACCTCGTAGGGCCGCCCACCGCCGTCCCGCAACTCGGCGAGCAACTCCGGCGCGCTCCCCGCCGCCGCGATCGGCCCGCGCGTGACCTGCCCGTGCGGTGAGAACTACCGATCACGAGGGGAGGCCGGCAGCGGTGGCGTGATCACGTGCAGGAGGCCGCGGGCAGGATCACTCGGGACGCGGCCGGCCTCCGTCAGTTGATGAAACTCTACGTTGACCACTGCTTGGAGCATCCTGAGATGGCCAGGCTGTGGATACATCGTTGGCTGGCCGACGCCAGCGACGTTGCTGGACTCGAGGAGCGAACCAGCGCGCTCAATATGAGGCAGGCGCTTGAGGTCATTCGTCCGGCAGTCAGGCCGGACGTCGATCCCGAAGCGCTCATGTTGACCCTGGTCTGGATTGTCAACGGTTACCTCCAATCAGGTTTTCCTGACGCCTCCGGCCGAGCGACCGCGCCTGACGCCCCGGACGCATTGGGC
Source organism: Actinomadura coerulea (assembly GCF_014208105.1). Classification (NCBI taxonomy): domain Bacteria; kingdom Bacillati; phylum Actinomycetota; class Actinomycetes; order Streptosporangiales; family Thermomonosporaceae; genus Actinomadura; species Actinomadura coerulea. The sequence goes on along the minus strand of NZ_JACHMQ010000001.1, from coordinate 6,053,805 downwards.
CGGTTCCGCCGCCACCTGGACCTGCTCATTCGCCTGATGACGACCCCAGCACGCTGACCGACCCCGTCCTTCGGAGGCTTCCGACATGGGCTGAGCCACCGCCGAACGGCCTACGAGGCGCGCAGGACCGCAGGTGCGGACCGACCAGATCAGGCTGAGAACCCGGCGCGCCCCCGGACCAGCGGCAGGAAGACCTCTTCCACGATCTCGACGAGAACGCCGTCCGGCACGGCCGGGACGCCCCGCGTCATGTACTCGTTGCGCAGCAGCGCCACCGGTGTGGACGCGACCCGCGGATGCAGCGCCTCGGCCACGGCCTCACCACGGGCCACCGCCCGGCCGAGCACCGTCAGCCACGCCGCCTCGTAGGCGCCGCCACCGCCGTCCCGCAACTCGGCGAGCAGCTCCGGCGCACTCCCGGCAGCCGCGATCAGCCCCCGGAGGATCTCCCCGTACGGCGACGACCAGGTGCTGTTGGCGCAGCTCAGCAGGTCCAGAGCGTCGTCCCGCAGCGAACCGGTGTCCGGGACCGTGATCTCCGCGTCGGCCAGCCGGCGGTACGCGGCGACACCGAGCGCGACGCGGTTCGGCCACCGCCGGTAGATCGCGTTCTTGTTCGTCCCGGCCCGCCGTGCCACCTCGTCCATGGTCAGGCCGCCGGCACCGGACTCCCGCAGCACCTCGGCCGCCGCCCGCAGGATCGCCTCCTCCAGCACGGCCCCGCGCCGCCGCGGCCCTCCGCCCTCAACCATGCCGCCTCTTCATCCTCTCCAGGGTACGAATCGTACTCCACATCGCCTCTACCAAACCTGGATGGTCGCCCTCTAAGGTACGTTGCGTACCGTAAACTCAACCTTCGAAGGAGCGGCATGCGCGCTTTCGGCATCAACTTCGACACGGGCTTCACCAGCGCCGGGACCACCACCCGCGAGCCCTTCGACCCGGCCATCGTCCGCCGCGAGATGGACATCATCCGCAACGACCTGCGCTGCGACGCCGTCCGGATCACCGGCGGTGACCGCGACCGCCTGGAGACCGCCGCCCGCCTCGCCGCCGACGCCGGACTCGAAGTCTGGTACTGCCCGTTCACCAACGGCCTCACCCAGGACGAACTGCTCGACTTCGTGACCGACAGCGCCGCCCGCGCGGAGAGGCTGCGCCGCGACGGCGCCGAGGTGGTCCTCCTCACCGGATCGGAGATCTCCATCTGCACCGCCGGCTTCCTCCCCGGCGACACCCTCCAGGAAAGAGCAGCCGCCCTCTCCGACCCTCAACGACTCCGCCCCGCGCTGGCCACCCTGCCCACCGCGATCAACGCCTTCCTCGGCAAGGCCGTCGCGGCCGCGCGCGCGGAGTTCGGCGGCCGCCTCAGCTACGCTTCGCTGCCGTTCGAGGGCGTCGACTGGACACCGTTCGACGTGGTCGCCACCGACGCCGGCTACCGCGACGCGCAGAACGCCGACCAACTCCCGGCCGGGCTGCGTGCCCTCACCGGCCACGGCAGGCCCGCGGCGGTCACCGAGTTCGGCTGCGCCCCCTACCGCGGCGCCGCCGCCATCGCGAGCCGGGGAGACGAGGTCATCGAATGGAACGACCAGGCCCGCCCCGCCCGCTTCACCCGCCCGGTCGTCCGCGACGAGCAGGAGCAGGCCGACTACCTGCGCGAACTCCTCGGCATCTTCGAGAACTCGGGGCTGGACGCGGCCTTCGTCTACACCTTCGCCCGCTACGACCTGCCCCACGCCGACACCGACGCCCGCGACTTCGACAAAGCGTCCTTCGGGATCGTCAAGGTCATCTCGGGCAAGGGCACCACCTACCCGGACATGCCGTGGGAACCCAAGGCCGCCTTCCACGCCCTGGCTCAATACGGTCACAGCCGCACGCAACCGGCGTAGCACCTGGCGGGGGCGCCCGCCGCGCCCCGCATCATCCCCCTCGCCGCCCCGACGCGATGGCGAGAACCCCGGCATGCGCCTCCTGGTGCATCCGATCCAGCTTGGTGACCATGCCCCGCCGCTGGACGTCCGCCAGACCGGCCTCGGAAACCACCTCGTCCAAGCCGGCGAAAGCCTCGAGCACCTCCCGGTACTCCCGCTTGGCCTCACTCAGATTCATCCGACCCCGTCCGAAGAGCAGCCACCAACCGACCGCACGGCCCAGAGTTGTCAGCGCCCGAGCCCCTCGCGACCAGGATGCCCAACTCGCACGCCACACGGCACAGATCGGACGGCACGTCTCCATTCTCACCCGAGACGCTCACGTGACGAGCCTGGCCGTAAACCCTGCCTCGACCAGACGACGGTAGGCCGCTTCGACTTCTGACGGCACGTCCTGCGCGATGGCGAATCCCCGGCCTGGATAGACCATGACGCGCTGCGTATCGCCTACCAGCATGTTGATGACGCGGTTCACGTCCCCGATGGTCACGACGTACTCGTCCAACGGGAGCGGTCGCGATGCGCAGATGACCTCAATGTCCGGCCACAGCTTCTTGGCTGTGGAGTAGGCGCGGCGTTGCTGGTAGGGCCGGGAGATCAGCGTCGCTGAGCGGACTCCGATCCCGCGGTCGGCCAGGAGCTCGCGAGTGAACTCGATGTTCTGGCCGGTATTGGTGGCCGCAGGCTCGACCAGAATCGCCTCATCGGATACGCCGAGCGCGATGGCGTGGTCGCGGTAGTGGACGGCTTCGCCGCGCGGGAAACGCTCCATCGTCGTCGGCGCGTTGGCCCCGGTGAAGACGATGCGGGGGAACATGCCCTCGCGATAGAGCTCTGCCGCGAATGTGGCTACACCTAGATCATGGCTACCGAGTCCGACGCCGACATCGGTAGGGCGAATCGCATGGTGCATGTCGTGGTAGCCCCAGAGGGTTTCCACGTCGGCGCGATAGAGGCCGGGCACCACCATCTTGGACACGGGCTTCCCCCTCGGCATCCGTGCAGGAAAGCGTCCGTCCTCCGGTGCTGTCCGAATGCGGGCCACTGCGCCGAACGATCGAAGCAGAGCAAGGCGGCAGACCCGCAGGTCTACCGGCCCGCTCTTCCGATGGCGCGATGGCCCGCCAATGGTGCCCGGATCCGACCTGGGCAGACGAGGTCAGCCGCAGTGAACCTTCTTGCCGGTCAGTTCCCCGCTGTGCGAGCCATCGGTGTTGATGGAGGCCTTGACGTACAGGCATCGATGGCGGGCGTACACGTAGAGCGGCCCGGAATACCAGTGGTTCCGCTTGCTGTAACCGTCGTATTTGCAGTTGCCGTACTTGGTCCTGGCCGCGTTGTAGACGCAGAGCTTGAGCTTGATGCTGTAGAGCGACGTCGAGCCCTTGCGGACGGCGAGCGCGCAGTTATAGCCGTTGGAGGAGTTGTAGTAGACCTTGAGGTAGCCGCGGACCTTGGAGCTCACGTAGATCGAATGAGTGCTGCGCAGGGCGTACCTCGACCCGCACGACGGGCCGGCGGCGCTCGCCGGTGTGGTGGACGCCAACACGGTCGTCAGCGTCAGCGTGGGAAGCATGACAGCGGCCAGGCGCAGCGCGCGCCCTCCAAATTTGATCACGCGGTGAACCCTACGGTGACCATGGAGGTTCCGCCAGGGCTGCGCGATACCTCCTCCACCGCCGCGACCTGCCCATGTACATCCCGCAGTCGACCGGGCACATGCCGCGACATGAGCCGAGTTGGGCGGAGCGATCGGGCACGGCGCCTCCCGAGGTGGTGGTTCAGGGGTCGGCGATGCGCCGTCGCCACCAAGGCCGGTCTTCGGGCGCGGACGGATCATGCAGGGTGCGGGCTCGGTACAGCTCCGCTAGCGGGGACACGATCCCCAACACCTGGCGTCGGGAAGGCGGAGGGAGCACCGCAACGATCTCGTGAAGCGTGTCCAGCGCCTCCCGCGGATCATGACACGGGCACGTGGGGCGGACCTCCGCCGTCAGCGTCCGGCCTGGTTGCCGGAGGAACCATTTCAGCGCGGCTAGCGCTGTGGTCATCGACTCGACATCAGGGCACCGCCCGGCCCGTGAGGCTTCCGTGATCTCCCGCAGAACCTTGACGGGCACTCCGTCAGGGACGCTTGGAGAAGACTCCGCACGCCTGCTGTACCGCGTCGCGCGCAAGCGGCCCGGCGGTCGCCGACTCATTTACGCCGTTGTTCGATGGCCATCCCACCATGGTGACACCAGAGCTTCCCCAAGGAGAGAAGACCCCGACGGAAGTGGTGTGGAACCACCCCCGCCGGGACCAGTTGATCAGAACTCCTCAAGCGGAGCCCTTATGCGGCGTCGTCGGGCCTGGGATCAGGCCGCCACGAGCACCCGCATACCCGCGCCGGCGACGCGGTCCGGGTTCGTGGGCCGCGGCGGGTTGTTGTCCCCGGGGTACGGAGCACGCGGCAGCCGGCCGGGGTCCGGGTTGGGGTCCTGCGGGCCGCCGGGCGTGGGCGTGGCCGCGGCCGGTTCCACAGGCCAACTCGGCCCGATGGGCTGCGGCGGCTCTTCCGGCGGCGTGCTGCCCATCGGCAGCACCAGGATTCGGCACTCAGGCATGGATCTGCCTCCCTGTTTGGGCGACCTTCGGTCGCTCTTCGGGAACCACAGTCCACGGCATTCGATCTTGTGCAACCCCACTCCCCGGCGAGCGGCAGTGACGCCCGCCTCATGGCCACGGCGCCCGACGGGCGGCCTGTGCACCGCCGGCGCTCGACGCATGTTCAGCCTTCTCTACAGTCGGTCGGAAACCTGGACCACTGTGAGGCTGCGTTGGGCACTTGGGGCTACGGGCCCTTCGACAGCGACTACGCCGAAGATTTTCTGGAGGATCTGGCAAGGGCGGACGACATCGTCGGTCGCCTGCGAGAGGTCATGTCACGGGTCGCCGACGCGCGTCCGGACCGGTGGATTCGATCGCAGGCGATGATGCGGCGGTGGCTGCGGCGTTGACCGCTGTCCGGTCCGGGGGCGTGGCCGCGGATCCAGAAATCAAAGAGGACCTGATGGACCTCATGTTCCCGTGCCCGGAGGACCTTCGGTCACTGGCCGCACGGACGTTCGACAGACTGCTCAACCCCGCCGAGAACGAATGGTACGGCTTGTGGGCCCTGTCGAACGGAATCGACCAGGTGGCGGCAGAGTTCGAGCCTTACAGACAGGCGCTATCGAGGTCATGACGAGGGCATACGTGCCCCTGGGCGCTGCATAACCGCCTCGCCTGAGCTTCCCGTCTGCCGTCGTCCCGCGCTCCGGTATCCCCAAACCACCTACAACCGTCACGGGCGCGGGATGAACTTCCCGGAGTCGGAGTGCCCCGCCGGAGGCGTTGCCTTCGACGGGAGACCGGCTGGAGACTGGGCGCCTCATCTGCTGTCGAAGGGATGCCATGCGCGGCGGGCTCGTGGGTCTGATGGCCGGTGGCTTGGTAGGAGCACTGTGGGGTGCCACAAACAATTTCGGGACTTGGAACAGTGCGATGGGTGCTGGCCTGATGGGTGCGCTCGTGGGGATTTGTGTCCGCTGTTGGAGGGATGCTGTGCGTGCTGCGCTCGCTGGTCTAGTGGCCGGTGGCTTGGCAGGAGCACTCTTGGGTGGCTACAGCTTGGTCGGAGCATTGTGGGGGGCAAGGACCGGCTATGAGGCTTCCGACAGCGCGATAGGCACTGGCCTGATGGGTGCTCTTGCGGGGACGTGGATCGGCTTGATCGTGGCAGCGGTGCGCAGTTCGTGGAGAAGCCGTCGCGAGCGCCGCGGAGAGTTCTGAGGCGGCGGCGCGGACCCGGTGACCGCCGGGGGCTGGGCGACATACCGGCGGCAACGCGATTGGCGGCCCGGAGTGGCGGCCCGGAGTGGCGGTCCGGTGACCGGCGTCCACGCCGCACGCTCCGGGCGGCCTGGCGCGGGGCCGCGCAGCGTCCGACCTGGGCTTTTTGGTGTGTGGAGCCTAGGGGATTCGAACCCCTGACACCCGGCTCGCAAATCTGCGAGATCATCCCTCAACAGCGTTCCGACCTGGGCAATCTATGATCCTCACGTGACCGCACTTGTCCCCTAGAGACCGCCTCTAATCGCACGCTAATCGCACGGCTAGGTCCGGAGGGTACTCCCGCGCGAACGGCGCGTACCCGTGACAGACAGATTCGCGCGGGGGTGCCCTCCGGCTCCAGGAGGGGTCTGGGGAACCACGGGGTTCCCCAGTAGCGCACCCTCAATCGATCTTCCGGCAGTCCCCCTGACGGCTCCAGCGGTCCTTGACCACCGTCACGCCCTGGTGCTCATCGCCGAACGGGCTTTAAGGGGTCGGTCCCACGTCGTTCGCTGGGAGTCCGGGAGCCACGCAAGACAGCAGATCCCCGGAGTTCCGTCCGCTGGCGTCGGCTGTGCTGTGATCTTGATCTACATCGGCTCGCTAAGTTGCCATCGACCGTCTTCCTCCCACTGTGGAAGTTAGAGGCACGACTAGGACGTGCCCCCGAGTGAAATGGGTGAACAAACCATGACCACTGACGGTCAGCAGGCCAACGCCAAGGCCGACGAGGCCAAGACGGACCTGGCAGGCGCGGCTCGCGACTTCGCCAGCAACCCGTCGGCCGAGAACGACCAGCGCCTCGGCGACGCCTACCAGGCGTCCTCCGAGGCTCACAGCGACGCTCGCCCGATCAACGGCGGGTCCGGGTCCGGGGCCTAACCAACCCCGGGCAGTAACCGGTAACACGGCAACATCCGGCCCTCGCGCTCCTGAGCGCGAGGGCCGGCTCTTTTACGTCTTTTGAAGCCTCCGGCGTTGGCTCGCCAGAGCGGGCGCGCGCCCCTGCGGTGAGCGGTCGGGGCGGGCGCGGCCGACGTGGCACGATGCGTGGCCCGGTGCGGCCGTACCCGGGCCTTCCCTCAGGACCTCCCGGACCGCCAGGTGGCTGAACGCGTGCTCTGGAACCTCGCCGTTGAGGGATACGCGGCTGTCGAGCATGACGACCGATATCGGGCGCTGGTGTTCCTGGCGACCTCCGCGAGCCTTCGGTGGGGTGAGGTCGTGGCGCTGGTCCGGCGGGATATCGACCTAGAGGCCGGCGCGGTGTCCGCCCGGCGGCAATACCCGGAATTGGACACCGGTGACCTGGTAATCGGGCCTCCCAAGTCTCGGGCGGGCAAGCGAACCGTGAGTTTCCCGGCGGGCATCGTCCCATTGATCCGGGAACACCTGCGGGCACACGTCCCCGAGGATCCGTCGGCGCTCGTCTTCGCGGGCCCTAATGGCGGAGTACTGCGGCGGGGCAACTTCCGGCGCGCGTCCCGGTGGCCTTTGGCCGTGGAAATCGTCCCAGTGGCCTAATCGCACGCACGCCCCCGCCCGAGGTCTGGGCGGGGGCATTTAGGCTGGTGGAGCCTAGAGGATTCGAACCCCTGACACCCGGCTTGCAAAGCCGATCATGGACCCACCATCCGACCTGGCGCCCCTCCGACCTGGGCCTCCTCGCCGATCACTCCGCAAGTGACCGTGAGTCCCCCTTGATCACCGCTCCATCGGGCACGCAACGGGCACGGCGTCTCTTGACCGGTGGGCCGCATCCTAGTCGGTTCGATCACGGTCAAGGCCGGGGCTCGCGTCGCCCCGGTGACCTCGCGGTGAGAGTTGATCATGTGTGGCTGCGTCTGTCCCTGTTGCTGTCACCGCTGCTGTCAGCACGTCGGCGCCTCTCACCTGATGCCCGCGACCGCCGCGCCATCAGTCATCGGCTGCGGCGTCGCGGCGGCGACGTGCTTCGTCCGTCCAAGACAAATCCGCTCCGCTGTTTCCTTGCGAGCCTCTGTCCCATGCGCGCATGTCGCGACGGTTCTCGCGCATCTCGCCTCTCAGCGCCGCACCGTCTCGAAGCCGATGCCCCCGACGACGGAGACGCCGATCGAAAATCACTCCGTAAGCGAGTAACAGGGCGAAGAACCCCAGGATTAACCACCACATGCGATCATCCTCCTCCCTAAAGCGGGCCCGACAAGGGAGGATTGCACATACCGCCCGAGTAGAGTCCTCCTCTCACGGTTGAGATCTTCATCCTGCTCGACTCCACTGTCTGAGCCCGGTCTGTGGATATCTTCCTCTCCCTAACTGTCCGCGTCTGTGACCTCAGCCTGGCGCGGGCAGCAACAGACGAACGGACCTGTCCGGAGGGTGCTCCCACGCGAACGGCGCGTACCCCGCGACAGACCGATTCGCGCGGGAGTGCCCTTCGGGTCCAGGAGGGGTCTGGGGAACCACGGGGTTCCCCAGTAGCGCACGCGCAACCGATCTTCCGGCAACCCTCCGAGGACTCCAACGGCGCTCGACCACAGTCACGCCCTGGTGCTCGTCGCCGAACGGCCTTGGAAGTTCCGGCGTCGACTCGTCAAGGCGGCGGCGCGACCCTGCGGTGGGCAGTCGGGGCGGGGCCGGCGGGCGTGGCGCGGCGCGCGGCCCGGCGCGGCCGTCCGTTGACCGGCGCCCACGCCGCACGCTCCGGGCGGCCAGGCGCGGGGCCGCGCAGCGGCCTGAGCGCCGCCGCCCCTTGACTCCGGGGTCGGCGCGGTCACGGTGGCTAAGGCGTATCGGCTGCTCAAGGCCATCATGAACACGGCGGTCAGTGACGGCATGATCAAACGCAACCCGTGCACTATCAAGGGCGGCGGGGCTGAGAACTCGCCAGAGCGGCCGGTCCTGAGCATCTCGGAAGTCTTCGCCCTGGCGGAAGCGATCGACCGTCGTTACCGGGCCCTCGTCCTGGTGGCCACCTTTGCAAACCTGCGGTGGGGCGAGGCTGTAGCGCTGCGGCGCAGTGACTTGGACCTCAAGGCCGGCACGGTGCGGATCGAGCGGACGCTTGTGGAAGTGACCGGTAAGCCGCTGCACTTCGGGCCTCCGAAGACGGAGGCTGGCGCGCGGACGCTTCCGATTCCGGCAATCGTGCTCCCTGAGCTGATAGAGCACGTCAGGACATTCGCGCAGGACGGTGACGATGGGCTGGTCTTCGTCGGCGGTCAAGGCGCTCTGCTCCGGCGGGCGAACTTCCGGCGCAACTGGGTGCGGGCCCTGGACAAGGCGGGGCTCAAGGGCGTGCGGTTCCATGACCTGCGGCACACGGGGAACACGCTCGCTGCGATCGCGGGTGCGACGCTCCCGGAACTCAAGGAGCGCATGGGGCACGCGAGCGACCGTGCAGCCATGATCTACCTGCACGCGACGGACGAGCGGCACCGGGAGATCGCGGACACTTTGAGTGCGATGGCCAAGGCTGAACTCAAGAAGACGAAGCGATCGGGCACGCAACGGGCACGGAAGCGAAAGAAGCGGTCGTGAGAGACGAGAGCCCAGGTCGGAACATGGCATCCGACCTGGGCTTTTTGGTGTGTGGAGCCTAGGGGATTCGAACCCCTGACACCCGGCTTGCAAAGCCGGTGCTCTACCAACTGAGCTAAGGCCCCTGGTCTCGTGTCGCCTGACCTGCGGTGTCGGCCGGTCGGCGTGACCGGTGACGATCGTACACCGTGGGAGGAGCGCAAGCTTTCCAGGTCGGGCTGCTGCTGCGGCCTCGGCGCGTGGCCCTTCTCTACGGGACGCAGGTCGGTCGCGCCAGGATGGACGCCGTGGCTGCATCGGCGGAGAGGGGAGGCACTTCGTCGCTGTGATTTGGGGGACGGGCGCGAACGTCATCAGCGTGGTCGCAAGGGGGCGGCTGCGTCCGCTTGGGGGTCGAGGTTGGTACGCACGTAGCCTGCCAGGGCAGGTGGCCTTTCAGGATGTGCCGTGGCGCGTTGGGCACCGGCTTCACGTCAGTCGTCCGGGGGCTCCGAGCTGCCTCCTGGGGACAGGTTCGTCTCATGGCGGGGTCGCGCGGCCGTTTCTTTTCATTCCTTCGAGGGAGTTGTTGTCATTCCTGGTTGAGGCCACGCTCCTCTCTCATGGACACGAGACTCGGGATTCTGCTCCCTACCGACCGGGCTCGGTGGGATGACGCCCGCCTGCTGGTCGACTTCGCCGTCCGGGCCGAACGCCTTGGATACGACTCGGTGTGGGCGAATGACACTCTGCTCGGCCCGCGGATCGAGCCGCTGGCCATGCTCGCAGCCCTCTCATCGGCGACCGAGCGCGTCACGCTGGGGACGGCCGCCCTTCTGCCCGCGTTCCGCCGTCCGGTAACGGCGGCTCAGACGCTCGCCTCCATCGACCACCTGTCCGCGGGACGCCTGATCGTCGCGGTGGGTGCGGGGTTTCCCGGCAGGTCGGAGATCGAGTACGCCGTGTCCGGGGTGCCGTGGGAGCGCCGTTTCGGACGGTTGGACGACACGGTGGCCCTCTGGCGAGCGATGTGGTCGGGCGAGCGCTCATTCCAGGGGAAGGTGCTGCGCTTCGACGACCTGCCTGAATCCACGCCCTCCTACCAGCCGGGCGGGCCGCCGATCTGGCTGGCCGGGGGGAGCCCCTCGGCGTTGGAGCGTGCCGGACGGCTCTACGACGGGTGGTTGCCCTATCCGCCCGACCCCGCCGACTACCGGGCGGGCCTCGCGGCGGTGCGATCGGCGGGCCGTACTGAGGACGCGGTCACGCCTGCGCTGTTCGTCACAGTGCTGATCAGCGACGACGCGCAAGTGGAGGGGCAGCTCGACTCGTACTGCCGGTCAACTTACGGCCTGCCGTACGAAACTGTCCGGACCATTCAGGCGATCGTCGCAGGCCCGGCCGAGCGAGTGGCCACCACGTTGGCCCAGTACGTGGAGGCCGGCGCGGAACACCTCGTCTGCCGCATCGCCGCGCCGTCCCTCGACGCCCAGCTCGACCAGATGGAACGCATCGCCGAGACTTTGCACCCGGGCGCGACCTCCCGGCTGTCGAGATGACCAGCGCCCCGTGCTGCGGCATGCGGTCGGCGGCGGTCGAACCACGTCCCTGAGTGCCACCGGTCTGTGTCCGCACTCGTGAACGTCCGTGTGACGCTCGCCGATCGTCGTGGGCGTGTGGCGTCGCCGCCCCGGCTCGTCGAGCATTCCCTTCTGGTCGGACGCGCCCCGGGCGGCCGGTACCAGGTCTCGTCACCCCGCGCGTACTACCTGTCGGCGTTGGCGGGGGTGCGCAGGATCAGGTCGGGGAGAGCCGCGATGGTGGGGAGGATGTGGGTCGCGCCGGCGGCGTGGAGGCGGTCGTGGTCGTGGGCGCCGGTGAGGACGCCCGCGACGATGGACGCCCCGGAGCGGCGGCCGCAGAGCATGTCGCCTGCCGTGTCACCGCAGACGGCGATGTGGCGGACGTCGTCCACGCCGAGGCGCAGGGCCGCGGTCAGGACGAGGTCGGGCCATGGCCGGTCGCGCGGGACGTCGTCGGGGCAGAGGGTCAGGTCGGCGCGGTCCCACCAGCCGAGCGCGTCGAGGACGCGGGCCTGCGTGCCGCGGCCGAAGCCGGTGATCAGGCACACGCGGACACCGGCGCCGCGCAGCCGTGTGAGGGCGTCGGCGGCGCCGGGTACGGGTGTGAGGCCGCGCCGGTCGATGAGGTCGTGGTAGGACCGTTCGAACGCCAGGTGCGCGGCCCGGGCGCGGGGTTCGTCGAAGAGCGAGCGGAAGATGCCGATCTTCGATCCGCCGCGCGCGTCGCGGAAGCGGGCGAGGGCACGGTCATAGGACGCCGTGCCGGAGACGATCCCCAGGGTGGCGATCGCCTCGGCGAAGGCGCACTCGACGGTGTCGCCGTCCGCGACGGTGGTCCCGGCGAGATCGAGGCAGGCGAGGGTGATCGGCTCTGCTTCGTTCACGCCGGGGCCTGTCGCCGGTGTGTCAGTTGTCGGACGACGTGGCCTCGGTCCACAGGTCCAGCTCGGCGCGGTCCTGCTGGAGCTTGCGCCAGACGGCGAAGCCACCGAGTGCGACGACGGCGAGGACGAGCAGCTTCTTCACGGTGGGACCCCTTCACCTTCGACTATCAAGTCAGAACCCGGGAACGGCTCATGAGCGTCTGCCTCCCCCAGGCTCTCCGCAGCCTAGCAACCGCGGCCGGGCGATCAGCACCGAAGGGGCCCTCGCCGAACGGAACATTCGAGAAAGCCTCGCATTTCCTCCTCTCGTCGGAACGCCGAGACGGCCGCATAATCCGGGTGGACGACCTTCGGGAGTGGCCGATGGCAGAAGACGACTTCCGGCGCTGGGAGCGCGAGCTGGAGCCGGACGTGCCGGACGAGCGACCGTCCGGGGGCCGCGGGCTTGTGCTGGTCGCGGGGCTGACGGCCACGGCGTGCGCGGCGGTGATCGCGTGGGGCGACGTGCCGCTCGGCACCGCCGGGCTGGTGCTCTCGTCGGTCATCCTGCTGCTGTGGCGCATCGGAATGTGATCCGCCATCATCGCGGGATGGATCTGCGCGGAGCGAACGTCCTGCTGACCGGCGCGACCGGCGGAATCGGCCAGGCGCTGGCGAGGGCCCTCGCCGCACGCGGCGCGCGGCTGGTGCTGACGGGGCGCAGGGCCGACGTCCTGGAACCGCTGGCCGAGCGGCTCGGCTGCCGCGCCGTCGTCGCCGACCTGGCGGATCGGGCGGCGGCGGAGAACCTTCTGGACGAGGCGGGCCGGGTGGACGTGCTGGTCGCGAACGCGGCGCTGCCGGCGTCCGGGCTGCTCTCCGAGTACTCGATCGGGGAGATCGACCGGGCGCTGGACGTGAACCTGCGGGCGCCGATCGTGATGGCCAAGCTCGCCGCCGCGCAGATGGCCGATCGTGGCCGCGGCCACCTGGTCTTCGTGTCGTCGCTGTCCGGTAAGACGGCGTCCGGGCACGCGTCCCTCTACAACGCGACGAAGTTCGGTATGCGGGGCTTCGCCCTGGCGCTGCGCGAGGATCTGCGCCCGCACGGCGTCGGCGTCTCGACGGTCTTCCCCGGCTTCATCAGGGACGCGGGCATGTTCGCGGAGGCCGGCGTGAGCCTGCCCAAGGGGATCGGGACGCGGTCGCCCCGGGACGTGGCGCGCGCGACCGTCCGGGCCGTCGAGCGGAACATCGCGGAGATCGACGTGGCACCGCTCGGGCTGAGGATCGGCGCGCGGATCGGCGGGGTGGCGCCGGTGCTGTCGGCGGCCGTGCAGCGGCGCGCGGGCGGGCACCGGATCTCGCAGGGCCTCGCGGACGGGCAGCGCGGCAAGCGGTAGCGACAAATCGGGATCTTCCGGCGATAATCCGGGCGGGCCCGCTTGATCAGCGGGACGAGTCGGCGCAGCGCACGGGCAGAATCCCGCCTGCCGCGCGCGCCCCCGCGCGAGGAGGGTCTGCGCATGTGGACGGGCAGGAAGATCGTGATCGGGACGGCGGCAGCGGCCGTCCTGTCACTGGTGTCGGTGCCCGCGCGGGCTGCCGGACCCGTTGACGCGACCGTGGTGCCGGTGCAGGTCACCGGCGACCCCGCGAAGCGTTTCAACCTGGTGGTCCTGGGTGACGGCTACACGGCGGCGGACATGCCGAAGTTCCGCGCACACCTCGCCAAGCACCTCAACGACCTGTGGACCATCGAGCCGTTCAAGTCGTATCGCAGCTACATCAACGTGTACGCGGTGGAAACCCCGTCCGGTGAGTCTGGCGTGAGCTGTGACCCGGCACAGTCTTCACCACGTCGCACGACGCCGTTGAGCATGGCCTTCTGGAGCGGCTGTAGGCAGGACGGCATTCAGCGCCTTCTCGTCATGGACTCGGCGGCCGCCAAGACTTATGCGGACCTCGTCCAAGGCACGACTGTAGGAAACCGTCAGATCCTCGCGCTCGCGAACAGCGACACCTATGGCGGTGCAGGGGGCGCCTATGCGACGGCGTCCGGTGGGAACGCCATGTCTGCTCTCATCGCGCCGCACGAGCTCGGCCACTCGCTGGGTGGGCTGGACGACGAGTACGACTACTACCAACGAGGCGTCCCTGGTGGGACGTACACCGGCCCTGAGCCCGCCTCCATCCATCACACGCTTCTGACCGAGGAGGAGATGAAGGCTCAGAAGCAGAAGTGGTGGCGATGGCTCGGTGAGCGGAGCGAGGCCGGGGGCACCATCGGACGGTACGAAGGTGGCCTCTACTCCGGTAAGGGTGTGTGGAGGCCGAGCCAGCACTCGATGATGAAAACGCTCGGCTACTACTACGACCAGGTCGCGCGTGAACGGATGACCCAGCGGATCTCAGGCAAGGTCGACCTCGTCCAGGCGAACACACCCACGAACGCATCGGTGGGCGACGACCGTGTGCTGTGGGTCGAAACGATGCATCCGACCGGTCACCCGCTGGCCGTCGCATGGACGGTCGATGGGAAGACCGTCGGGCACGGCGCGAACCTCGACCTGTCCAGGCTGCACCTTAAGAAGGGCACCCACACGGTCAAGGCGACCGTCACCGATCCCACCGGCTTCGTCCGAGACTCGGCCATCCGGTCGTCCGCCGCACTCACGCAGGTGCGTACATGGACGGTCGACACCGGCGTGAGCACTCCGCCTGAGAACGTGCCCGTCGACTTCAGTTCGTCCACCCCCACTGACAAGCCTGTGGGAGGCGATTCCGCCGTCTACGTGGAGACGACCCACCCGGTGAAGAGCGTGCCCAAGGTGAACTGGGTACTGGACGGACGCCGTGTACGGGGCGGCGACCGAGACATCGATCTCGGGCGGTTCCGCTTGGCGAAGGGTACGCACACGCTCGTCGCACGGGTCGGCTCCAACGCCCGTACATGGACGGTCGACGCGCAGGAGCCGGTCGTTGCGTACGAGCTGTCCAAGGCGGCACAAAGCCAGGTTCGTCCTGGACGGACGCCCGAGTACGTCTTCGACGGTCCCTTCACCATGCGGCTCACCGGCACGGACGACCGTCCAGGCGTGGTCGTCTCCGAGTTCCGCGTGGACGGCGATGGCTGGTTCAACTACTTCGGCTGGCCGACCGACTCGTCCGCTCCCTGGCTGTTCACGGAGAACGGCACGGTCATCGACAGCCTCACCTACGGCAAGCTCGGGAAGGGCCGCCACACCATCGAGTACCGCGCGATCGACCCTGCGGGAAACATCGGCAAGCCAGGCAAGTTCATCGCCACCCTCCGCTGACCCCGGCTCCAGCCCCGACTGCCATCCCCTCACGTGAGGGGATGGCAGTCGGGGCATGGGCGGGCTCAGTGTTCGGGAGCGGGCGCAGGCGTGGGCTTCGCGGCGGTTCCAAGGGCCTGGGCGCCGTCCTCGGGCGGGGGCACGGGGGCGGCCGCGGGGGCGGCCTCGGGGGCGGCCGCGGGGGAGCGGCGCGCGGTGGCGAGGACGGAGCCGCCGAGGATCAGCAGGAAGGACGCGATGATCGTCCCGCTGAGCGGCTCGTCCAGGAACACGACGCCGGCCGCGACCGCCACGGCCGGGTTCACGTAGGTGAACACCATGCCGCGGGAGGTGCCGACCTCCCGGATGAGCTCGAAGAAGACGATGAACGCCAGCGCCGTGCACACGAGGCCGAGGGCGGCGAGCGCGGCGAGGACCCGCCCGTCGGGCATGGCGCTCGGCCAGGTGGCGATGGCCGGACCGGTGTAGGCGAGCGCGGCGATCGTCAGGGAGAACGCGGCCAGGTGCAGGCTCGGAAGGTCCTGGAGGCGCCGGGTGGCGATCATCGGGGCGATGGCGTACCCGACCGCGACCAGCATCACCTCACCGATCGACCACGCGCTGCCGCCGCCGAGGTGCGGCCCGGCGAGCACGCCGACGCCGGCCAGGCCGACCAGCAGTCCCGCCCACCGGAGGGGCCCGAGCCGCTCGGCGTCCCCGGTGAGCCGGGCGAACACCACGCCGATGATCGGGACGGCGGCGATGAGCAGCCCGGTCATGGAGCTGGTCAGCCGGTTCTCGGCGTCCGACAGCAGCGCCCACGGCCCGAGGATCTCCACCGCGGTGAACAGCAGGAGGGGACGCCAGTGGCGGCGGACCACGTCCAGCCGTCCGGCCCTGACCGCCAGGGGCAGCAGGACGAGCACGCCCAACGCGGTCCGCGCGAACACCACCATGGGGACCGAGACGCTCTCGACCGCCACCTTGATCAACAGATAGGGGATGCCCCACAGCACGCTCATCAGCGCGAACAGCATCCAGCCGCGGCGACTCAACCCGACCTCCGATCTCGACCGCCCGCCCGGGCCGCCTCCGCACCGAGAGCCTCCTGGAGCGGGCGCGTTCGCGATCGGCCCCGGCACCCGGGTCCGACCCGGGGCGGACGTTCAGAATGAGGGTCGGCGGTATGTGCTGTCTTGAACGCTGTTGCGGTAGACGCCCGGGGTGACGCCCAGCACGCGGCGGAACCAGCGCGTGAGATGCGCCTGGTCGGCGAACCCGACGAGCGTCGCCGCCTCGGCCGGACGGTGGCCCGCGTCCAGCAGCGACCGGGCGCGGGCCACCCGGTGCTGGGCGAGCCACGCGTACGGCGGCATGCCCATCGCGTCCCGGAAGGCACGCAGGAGCTGGTAGCGCGACAGCCCCAGGTCGGCGGCCACCTCGGCGAGCGTCGGCGGCGCGGTCAGCTCGTCGGACAGGCGGGCCGCGACCGCCCTCGCGATGCGCCCGGACTCGGCCCCGCGACGGGCCGGGACCGCCTTCGGGCCGGACGCCGCGTGCCGCCGGACGAGCGTGCCCAGCACGCCGAGCAGCCGCGACTCGCCCTCGAGCGGGTCGGCGCCGAGCCGCAGGGCGATGTGGGCGAGGCGCAGCGCCTCGCCGAGCCCCCGGTCGTCGATGATCGGTTTCGCGAAGTGCGGGGCGGCCGGTACCGGGCCGGCCTCCAGGGCCGTCGCCGCGCCCAGCAGCTCGGCGGCGGGATAGAGGCACAGGTACGCGAAGCCCTCCGGACGCGCCGGACCGCCGGTGTGCGCCTCGCCCGGCTCGACCACCACGACGCTGCCGGCCGCCGAGTAGATCCTCTCGCCCCGGTAGAGCATCGTCTCCGTGCCGTCGACGGTGACACCGATGGCGTACTCGTCGTGGGCGTGCGGCGCGTAGTGACGTCGGCCGATGCGGGCCGTCAGCAGGTCGAGCGGCGCGCCCTGGATGCCGCCCACCCGCGTCCACGACGTCCGGTCGAATCCCCGGGCACCGGACGGGACCCCGTCCAGGCGCCGGTCAGGCCGAGAAGACGTGCCGGAGCCGCCAGCGGTCCTCGTCACGGCCGAGCTCCACGACGGCCACGCCCTCCGCGCCGGTGACGCGGAAACGGTAGACCCTGCCCTCCTGGGCCGATCCGTAGGTCTTCAGCACCGCGTCCACCGCGTAGCGCGTCCCCCGCCACTCGTACGCGGTGAGCCGTCCCGCCGGGTCGTGCTCGGCTCGGACCGGCTCGTTCAGCAACTGCCCCATGCGGGGAGAGTAGCACGCATTCGAACAAATGTTCGCAGGTCGGAGGGGCCTTCCGGCCCGGCCGGGCAGCGGCTCCGGGCGGATCGGGGCGCGAAGGACGCCGTGCCGCCGGGCGTGGCGAGCCGCTCGCCGTCGCGGCGCCGAGCCGAGTCTCGCGGGTCATGAACAGACCAACAGAAACCACCCCGCATCCTCATCCCGATCTCAGCCGCCGGCTTCGCGGACGCCCTCCGCCCCGGCGATCTCGATCTCGTCGGTCCCCGCGGCGCGACTCAGGCGGCCCGACTCGCGCGAAGCCATCGCGCGATGGTCACGAATGACCACACGCCAGACACCGCCTGTGGAACGGTGTTGATCAACCGGCGCTCGGAGCCGGTCGCCCGGGTCTCCCCCGGGCCGGCAACGGAAACACCGTGAGGTGAGACATGTCTCCGGACAAGATCGCTGCCGCACTGACCTTCGTGGTCGTGCTGGCATCGATGCTCGTCGCGCACAACGTCGGCGACCACTGGGTGCAGACCGGTGTCCAGGAAAGGGACAAGGGTCTGCGCGGCGACCAGATGTGGAAGGGGCGCCTGGCGTGCCTGCGGCACGTGGTGTCGTACACCGTGTGCACGGCGCTGGTCGTCGCCATGATGTGGGCGCTGTTCGACCTGCGGATCTCGCTCTTCAGCTTCGCCCTCGGACAGCTGATCTCGGCGGTCACCCACTTCTGGGCCGACCGCCGGCTCCCCCTGCAGCGGCTGGCCGAACTCGTCGACCGGCTCCACGGGCTCAGGGGAGAGGCCGTGGGGACCTTCTACCGGCTCGGCGCTCCGCGAGCCGGCAAGGACGACAACCTCGTACTGGGGACGGGGCGGTACGCCCTCGACCAGGCGTGGCACTGGTGGTGGATCTTCATCGCCTCCGTCGTGACGGCGGTCGCGGCGTAGGTACCCACCACCCCGGCGGAGCCGTCCACCGGCGCCGCCTCGATCACCGGCCCTCGCACTCCCGCGTGCGAGGGCCTTTTCCTTAGGGAGAGTTATCCACAGGCTGTTGGCGCCGTCGCGCACACCTCCCTCGTCGCCGCAGCAGGGCTTTCCGGGGCCGCGTCCACAGGTGGATCCCCAGAACAGCCGGGCTTTCCACGGTCAGGACGGCACGTCCGCCGCCGCCCTCCCCATCATGGCCGAAAGAGTCCGTCCATCCACAGAATCCACAGCCTGTGGATAACTGTCGTGCACAACCTGGGTACGGGGACGCGGCTCCACGTCCACATTCTTCCCCAGCTCGCCCCCAACCCGCGTGCTCAGTTGTCCACGTCGTGGAAAAGCCGCTGACCAGCGGGAGAACCCCCTCTGCGGCGACATTGTCCACACCCCGTTCACACCCTGTGGGCGAATCCCTTCCACAACCCCACCACCCCGGTGGACAGAGTTGCCCACAGCAATCCCCAGCCGTGTCCCCAACACGGCGCTCCGTCGGGGCAACACGTGGGTGGACATCACATCCCTCCACACCGGCCCCCGACCCGGCGGTCGAGGCAGCCCGATCAGCCACCGAGTGGCGCTCACCCATGGGTTTCACCCCCAGCGCGGGGTCTGGTCAGCGCGTGCTTCCGGTCGGTGGAGTCGGACCGTCGACGGGGACGGCGACTTCGAGATCGGCCAGGCGGCGGAGGTCGTCGCCCAGGTCGGCGGAGACCGGCAGGTCGATCGCACGGGCCTCGGCCGCGAGGGCACGGACGCGGGGCCACTCCTCCAGGTGGGAGGCCGCGTCGGCGCTCAGGACCAGGGCTCTGAGCCGCTCGGACGGGGACAGCGCCTGATCGGACCGCAGCAGCCGATCGAGGATCCGCGCGGCGGCGCGGTGGTCCCCCTTCGACTCGCCGAGAAGGCTCGCCATGTGAAGGGCCCGTGCCACCTTCTCTTCCGGAATGGGCGCGTGCCGCGTGTCCTTCGAGATGGCCTGGCCGATGCGGAGCTGGAGCCCGTCCGGGTCGCTGAGCAGGAACTGCCGGACCCCGTACGACATGTCCCGCAACGCGCTCAGTCGGGGCAGTCCCCGGGCCGGGACCCGGCCGAGAGCCTCACGGAGCCCGCCGCGAAACGTCTCGTACAGGACGTCCACCTCCGTCGTGCTGATGTAGCACATGTTCATGGACGCGGCCGGCTCGTGTTTCTTCCACCCGAAGAAGTGGAGTTCGACGTCGTCCCGCCGGACCCCGAGGTACGGATTGGGACGCGTCTGCCAGCTGCTCTGCTCGAAACCGAGCGCCCGGTAGAAGTCCCAGGTCAGCTCAATCGACCGGCACGGAAAGATCGGAATCGCCTTCTCACCCATGGTCGGGAGCGTAGGAAGAGGGCTTCGTTTAGTCAAGTTTGACTACACGCCCGCGAAGGCCTGGCGCCCGGCGGCGTGACCGCGTCGGACAAGCGCGCGCGAACCGCGGAGGTGGGGAATGATAAGCGTCATCGCGATCATCGGCGCGGCGCACGCCACCGCACTCAGGACGATCCACGGCGGTCCGCGCACCAAGGGCCGAGAGGCCGCGAAAGTCGGTTCAAGCCGCCCGGCCGGCACCGTGCTGGAAGTGAGGACGTCCCCGTCGCCAGAGTTTTCCACAGGCTGTGGAAAGGGAGGCATCCGTGGACTTCAATGAGCACACTGCGACGAGGGCCGTCCAGGACAGTTTCCGCGACACTCCCGGTGTTGGGGCCGGGTCCTCAGCAGCGACGGGACGCCCCTGCCCCACGCCGAGGTGGACGTCTGGCAGTGCGACGCGAACGGGTTCTACGACATCCAGCAGCCCGGGGTCCAACCGGCCGGCAACGGGCGCGGTCTTTTCCACACCGACTCCGAAGGGCGGTTCCGATTCCGGACCGTCCTGCCCAGCCATTACCCGATCCCGACGGACGGACCGGTCGGACGGTTTCTGCGGGCCACCGGCCGCCATCCCTACCGGCCGGCGCACATCCATTTCATCGTCCGGGCGGACGGCCACGCCCCGCTGACCACCCACGTCTTCGTGGCAGGCAGCCCCCACCTGGACTCTCAGATGACATGGCTCGGCGGCGCACCAAAGATCAGCGCCAGGATCGCCGCTCCGGCGGGGGCGATGTGGCAGGGTGCGATGTGAACTGCTTCCTCGTCGGCATCCCGGAGCACTCGGTTATCCACAACCTGTGGAGAACTGCCCTCCTTATCTGGATAACCGGGGTCGGGACCGCATAGGCCAAGGTCCGATCTCAGCGCCGCCAATGCCGTGAGGCAGCGAAGAGTCCAGGCCGTCGGCCATTCGAGAACCCGCTTGGTCCAGTCCACTGGCGCCCCAGAGCGCGGCCGCCGCGCCCAGCCCCTACTTGGCTGCTTCGGCAATCCGCCGAGGCGCCGCCGGCTTACGCCAATCACAACCCACGTTTTGCCCCGCCCCGGTCCAAGAGAGCCCCACCCATGGTTTGCGAGGGACCGCGCATTGGGGACTCTCCGGGGCATCCCGACATATCGCGCGGGTGATCGGCACGCCGGGAACCGCCGCACACAGCGAGCACGCATCCTCCCGCGCCCGGCAGCGGGAGACACGACCGGGGGGAACATGAGCGACCTGATCGCTGTCGCGTACGACGACCTGCCCCACGCCGAGCAGGCGCGGGAGAAGCTCGTCCAGCTGCACAAGGAGCACATCATCGAGCTGGCGGACGTCGTCATCGTCGAGCGCAGGCAGGACGGCAGGATCAAGCTCCACCAGGCCCGCAACCTCGTCGCAGGCGGCGCCCTCGGCGGCGCCGCGTGGGGCGGGCTGATCGGGCTCGTCTTCTTCATGCCGCTGCTCGGCATGGCCATCGGCGGAGCCACCGGCGCGGCCATGGGCTCAGCGGCCGACTCGGGCATCGACGACGACTTCATGCACAACCTCGGCGAGCAGCTGCCGCCCGGCGCCGCGGCCGTGTTCGTCCTGATCGACAAGCGCAATCCCGAGAAGGCAGTCCCGGAGATGGCGCCGCTGGGCGGCAGGCTCATCCAGACCTCGCTGTCCCCCGAGCAGGAGGAGCACCTGCGGGAGGCGGTCAAGGCCGCTCGCGCGCCCCAGCCCGCCTGAGCATCCAGCAGCGCGGCGACCCCGCTCGCCGGAGCCGGGGGCCATGGCACGCCGACGGTCCAGAGGCCGGTTTCGAGACCTTCGAAACCGGCCTCTGCGTTTCCTTCAGGACGGTGAGCGCCTCAGGTTCGGCAGGGTGGACGCCCTGGTGGTGAAGGCCCAACTGATGAAGTACCACGCCCCCGCGGCGATCCGCGCCGGGCAGGAGAACCCGCCGCCCAACACGCTGGGCCTGCACCGCGTCATGTTCGCCGTCGTCGACATCGACGGCACCATCGCCCGCCTGCGCGCCCACGGCGCCAAAGTCCTCGGCGAGGTGGCGCGGTACGAGGACAGCTACCGGCTCTGCTACCTCCGCGGCCCCGAGGGGATCATCGTCGGGTTGGCCGAGCAGCTCGCCTGACAGCCCGTCGAGCCCGCCGCGTCAGCTGAAATCCGCCTGAAAGAATCCGTGGCGGCATGTCGAGAAGACGCGCGCGGCTCCGTCCCCGGCAGTGACACGGCCACAATGGCCTGGAACACATCAAGGAGAACACGATGGCCAAGTACCTGCTGCTCAAGCACTACCGAGGCGCGCCGGCACCGGCCAACGACGTGCCGATGGAGCAGTGGACGCCGGAGGAGCTCACGGCCCACGTGCAGTACATGCAGGACTTCATCTCGCGGCTCGAAGGGTCCGGCGAGTTCGTCGACTCCCAGGGGCTTTCCCAGGAGGGGACGTTCGTCCGGTACGGCGGCGAGGGCCGGCCGCCGGTCACCGACGGCCCGTTCGCCGAGACCAAGGACCTGATCGCCGGCTGGATAGCGATCGATGTCGAGAGCCGCGAGCGGGCGTTCGAACTGGCCGGAGAACTGTCCGCGGCCCCGGGGGCGGGCGGGAAGCCGATCTACGAATGGCTCGAGGTGCGCCCCTTCCTGACCGAGGCGCCCACGGTGACCGAGTGAACGAGGCGCTGCTGCGGGAGCTGGTGCCCGCGGTGATCGGTGTCCTCGTCCGCCGCGGGGCCGACTTCGCGGAGGCCGAGGACGCCGTGCAGGACGCCATGGTCGAGGCGGTGCGCGTGTGGCCGGACGACATGCCGCAGGACCCCAAGGGCTGGCTGGTCACCGTGGCCTGGCGCAAGTTCCTCGACGCCGCCCGTGCCGACACCTCCCGGCGGCGCCGCGAGGTACGCGTCGAGACCGAGCCCTCGCCCGGCCCGGGCGAGGCGGCCGACGACACGCTTCAGCTGTACTTCCTGTGCGCGCATCCGTCCCTGACGCCGGCCTCGGCCGTCGCGCTCACGCTCCGCGCGGTCGGCGGCCTGACCACACGTCAGATCGCGCAGGCCTACCTCGTGCCGGAGGCGACCATGGCCCAGCGGATCAGCAGGGCCAAGCGGACCGTCTCGGACGTCCGGTTCAACCAGCGCGGTGACGTCGCCACCGTCCTGCGCGTGCTCTACCTGGTCTTCAACGAGGGCTACTCGGGCGACGTCGACCTGGCCGCCGAGGCGATCCGGCTCACCCGCCAGCTCGCGGCCAAGACCCACCACGAGGAGGTGGCGGGCCTGCTCGCGCTCATGCTGCTGCACCACGCGCGGCGCGCGGCGCGGACCGGCCCCGACGGCAGACTCGTGCCCCTCGCCGAGCAGGACCGCAGCCTGTGGGACACCCGCCTGATCGCCGAGGGCGTGGACGTGCTCCAGGCGGCCCTCATGCGCGACCGCCTGGGCGAATTCCAGGCGCAGGCGGCCGTCGCCGCGCTCCACGCCGACGCCCGGACGGCCGCCGAGACCGACTGGGTGCAGATCGTCGAGTGGTACGACGAGCTGGTGCGCCTCACCGGCAACCCGGTGGCCCGCCTCAACCGGGCCGTGGCGGTAGGCGAGGCCGACGGCCCGCGGGCCGGCCTGGCCGCCCTGGCGGAGCTCGACCCGTCCCTGCCCCGCTACACCGCCGCCGCGGCGTACCTGCACGAACGTGACGGTGACCCGGCCACAGCGGCACGGCTCTACGCCCAGGCCGCCCGGTCAGCGCCCAACCTTCCCGAACGCGACCACCTCACGCGGCAGGCCGCCCGGCTCAACGCGCAACTGCGCACTTGAGGCGGACGCCCGCGCCGTAGAGGACTCACCCGACTACCCGCTCGGTTCGGGCGATCCGCCCAAGCACCCCCGGATAACCTCGTCGGGTGAGTGACGACGTCCAGCAGGTACAGCCGCTCGACTCGGGGATAGCCGAAGAGTGGCTACGCAAGACGGATGATCCGGACCTCCGCGCTGTCTCGGCCTCCAAGCTCCGAGCAGCGCCGCTGTGGAGTGTCAGCGTCTGGGTGATGGAGTTCGTCCGCACGGACCCCCTCGAATCCGAGCTGCGCCGCCGGATCGCCGACGCGCTGAGCGCCGTCGACGGCGTCACCAGTGTCGAGGAGGAAGACCGGGAAGTGTGGACGGTGACCGGCACGCCGACAGGCAGAGCGCTGGTCGAGGCGGTGGCCCAGGTTGTGGACGCCATGGCGCCCCAGAGCTTCGACCACACCGCTCTCGACTCCGAAAGCTGATCAAGCCGTCAGCGGCCAGCTCCAGCCGTCCGGATCGCCTGCGCTGCCTCCGGCCTCGCAGGAGGACCGGAGAGGGGGCAGCTCCCCCCGCCCGGGTAGCGCGTCCACCCGAAGTGGCGAAGCGCGTGGGATCGGCCTAGCCAGCTTTCACGCGACCCTGCCTCCTGCTCCGCCTGCAGATTCCGCTCCGCCTCGTCATCCCTGAGCCTGGGCCTGCTTGGCGGACATCCGCATCAGGCATTTCCCCAGCCTCAACGACCGTCACGAGCGCAGATGGGCTTCCCAGAGTCAGAGGCCCCCGCCGGAGGCAATGAGCACCGAAAGCGCTGTCCGGTTCAGGGCATGTCACTGAGTTTGAGGCACTCGAACGGCCGCGATGTGAGGATGCCTGGCATGACCGCTGATGACGACGGGCGCGAGCGGGACCTGACTAGTCCGCCAGGCTCAGCAGCAGTGCGTTTGGTGCCGCTGCCACCGGCCGCGCTGACCGCTTTGTTGAGCGGTGACATGGCCCAAGCCGACGCCATCGCCGGTGTGGCCCTTCCCGGCTACTTTCTGGACAGCACCCTCCGGCGTGTCTGGCGACTGCATCGTGACCGGCTCGTCGTAATGCCCGACAGTGCGCCTTGGAGCGTTCATGTGGCTGTCGTGGAGTGCGAGGACATCGCGGTCGGCCATGGAGGGTTCCACGGTCCGCCTGACGAGGACGGCCGTGTTGAGGTCGGCTACTCGGTCGCCCCCACTCATCGACGCCGTGGTTATGCCAAAGCGATCATGGCTGAGTTGATGCGGCGGGCGGCTGAACATCACGCAGTCCGCCTGGTCCGCGCCACCATCGCTCCAGACAACGCCGCCTCGCTGAGGACGATCGCTGGCTACGGCTTCAGCCGTGTCGCGACGCACGTCAACGCCCAAGGTCGTCCCGAGTGCATCTTCGAGGCGCCCGCTCTCGCCCGGTGAATGAATCCGGGCGGCGGCGCCTGAACGCGGGTCTTCGCCGGATCCGGCTCAATGACCTGCGGCACGTGACAGCAACGCTTCTCAAGCGGCTGGGGGTGCCGGCGCGGGATGCCGCCGCGATCCTCGGTCATGCGGAGATCCAAAACCCCCCACCGGTCGTGGTGGGGGGCTCTGAGCTGGTGGGCCTAGGTGGACTTGAACCACCGGCCTCATCCTTATCAGCGCCTATCGGCATGCATTCAAACGGTCACCCAAAGTCAAAGAATTCCGCTAAGCTGCTGGTCAGAGCGTTGATCGAGTGTCAGGCGATCCCTCCTCGTGGCACTCGATATCGCAAGATCCAGTGCCACGAGAGTGCCAAACGATCAGCTGCTCGGAGTGATCGACTTGGGTTAGGTGCAGGTCCGGTTCACCAAGACCGGCGTCCCCCGCTACCGCGCGATGTACGACGACGCGCGCGGCAGGCGCCAGACGGCCGGGACGTTCGCCACCGAGAAAGAGGCCGTCGCCGCGTGGCACGCCGCCGAGGCGGAGATCGCCAAGGGCGGGCTGGGCGACCGGCGCCGTGGACGCCAGACCTTCCAGACGTACGTCGAGAAGAAGTGGCTGCCCCACCAGGTCCTTGAGGCGACCACCCGGCAGGACTACACCTACAAGATCAACAAGCACCTGATGGGCTTCTTCGGCCCCATGCGAATGTGCGACATCCTCCCCGAGCACGTGCGTGAATGGATCACCGAGATGCAGCGCAAGGGGGCGTCCGCGGCCACGATCCAGAAGTGCAAGCGGGGGATCCTCAACTCGATCTTCACCACGGCCCTCAACGACCAGGTGATCAGTCAGCATCCCAGCCGAGGGGTGCGGATCCCTCCGGTCCCCAAGAAGCCGAAGAAGGCGATCACGGCCAAGCAGTTCGACGGCCTCTACCGGGCGCTGCCCGACGCCGACAGCCGCCTGCTCGTCGAAACGATCATCGAGAGTGGGCTGCGCTGGGGCGAGGTGGCCGAACTCCGCGTGAAGGACCTGGACTTCGCCACGCGCGTCCTCACTGTCAGCAGGACGGTCGTCGAACTCAACCCGCAGTTCCATCCGACTCAGGGCCGGTTCCTCGTGAAGCCCTATCCCAAGGGCAAGGAGTACCGCCGTTTCAAGCTCAGTCCCCAGATCGTCCGCAAGCTCAAGGCACACGCCGTGACCCGAGGCCTCGGGGAGGGCGACCTCTTCTTCACGTACCTACCCGTTGATCAGCCCAAGCCCAGGAAGCTGCGTCCCGTTCCGGTGCCCGGCGCCCACGGCATGACCACCGCTAACGAACGGGGGAAGAGCTACGACCACGGCTCGCTCACCGCCTACACCACTGGAAAGTGCCGCTGCGAGTACTGCAAGGAGGCCTACCGCCTCTACCGTGGCCAGCGCCGAGCCACAGGCAAGGACAACCCGCGCTCACCGCGCGTACGCCAGTCCGACGGTCACATCCCGGCCGACTGGTTCCGCAAGCAGATCTGGACTCCGGCCTGCAAGACGGCGGGGCTTGACCATGTCACCCCGCACCACCTGCGCCACGCTCACGCTTCCTGGCTCTTGGCCGGCGGCGCAGATCTCCAGGTCGTCAAGGAGCGCCTGGGCCATGCCTCGATAGCCACGACCGAGCAGCACCTCCACACCCTCCCCAACGCCGATGAGACCGCCCTCGCCGCCCTCGAAAAGATCCGCGGACCCCAGATCAACGAAGCCCCGGAAACCTCCGAGCTGGACGCTCTCAAGGCCGAGAACGAACGCCTCCGAGCCGCCTTCGCCGACGTGGCTCTGGCTCTCCGCCCCGAGTCCCGTCCTCACCTGAGCACGGCCTGACGGCAGGTTTCCCACCTCGGTGTCGCAGCGGCGCCCCAGCTGAAGACGCCGAGCGAGGCGCGAAAGCCAACTGCTGCCGGGCTCTGACGTCGAGGGGGCGATCCACCCCATAAAAAAATGCGGCCCCTGAACGGGGCCGCCCTGTCGGCCGTAACCGACTTCGTCTGCCGCCCAGCATAGTTACTACTTCCGGCACGCGCCACCTCCACCACCGTCTAACGTTCTGTCACGTGCCGGATGCGATCGCGTACGTCGACGGGTTCAACCTCTACCACGGGTTGAAGTCCAAGTACGGCCGTGCCTACCTGTGGCTCGACATCGTCGAGCTGGTGCAACGGATGCGGCGCGATGACACGGTGCGAGCCGTGAAGTACTTCACCGCGATCGTCAAAGGCGAGCCGGACGCCGCGCGTCGCCAGGAGACGTACCTGGCCGCGCTGACGGCGCACCGGCCGCAGGTGCAGGTGATCCGAGGCCACTTCAAGGTGAAGAACATGCGGATCAGCTGCCGGGCCTGCGGCGCCCAGTGGCAGTGCCAGTGCCAGCCGCCTCAGCAGCGTTACCGCACCTACGAGGAGAAGCTGACCGACGTCGCACTGGCCACCGAGATGGTCCGGGACGCCGCACTGGGGAACGGGGACCTGTCGTTGCTGGTCTCCACGGACACTGATTTCCTGCCCGCGATCCAGGCCTCGCTGGAGTTGGCCCCCACTCGCCCGATAATGGTCGCCTGCCCTCCAGGCAGAGGCAGCCCCAGCCGGTTCGATGGCATGGTGACCTCCTTCCCGATCAGGGAGGAGCATCTGAGGGCATCCCTGCTCCCCGGCTCCGTCCCGGACCACGGGCTGGTGCGCCAACGTCCCGACAAGTGGGCGTGACCGCCCATACCGGGCACAGGACCACCTGAGTTCGGCGTCAGGGCAGATGCCGACGGATCTCTTCGGCAAGGTCATCGAGATGCCGCACGGTACGCGCCGCCGCATCCATGTACCAGCGCAGCTCAGGCGGCGGTTCCCCTGAGTGCACGGCGGCGACCGCCTGATTGAGGTTCACGCCGATACGCCTGGCCTGCCCAGCCGCATGCATCACCGTCTTCAGTGCCTCCCTCAGCAGGCCGTATTGCGGCTGAACGCTCCCGCGCGCGGCCGTGAGGACCGCCTGTGCCGCAAACGCGCCGAGTGCGAGTCGCTCTTCCGCCGCAGCCGAAGCCACCAGCGCGTGCTCTTCGTCCGACAGGGAGAACCTCACCGATCGTTCTCGCCGTGGAGTCCGATGCGCTCGCCGGTTCACCCTCGGTGCGCTCGTCGGCCTCGCTTCACCATGTCCGGCTACTGCTGCCACCCCCTGGATCGCGCTCGATCCTCGTCCACCACCTGGACCGCGCCCGGTCCAGCTGCCTTATGTGCACGATTTCCATTACTTGCCCTGCGACAGCAGGCCCCCTTGCCCTACGACAGCAGGTCCCCTTGGAACGGCGTCCAGCGAGGCCACTACACCGCCGGATCTAAGCGTCCGGGACGAGCCTCCGAGCCTCGGCTTGAAGCCGCCTGGTCAGAATGCGTCGACGCATCACGACGGGAGGACAGGCCGCCACACGGGAGACGCGAACTGTCGCCTGATGCGTCTTGGTGGTGCGAGGTCCCAGTGCCATCGGAGTGCCAAAAGATCTTGAGGCCGGGTCCGCTGGACGCGGAACCGGCCTCTGAACTGGGACTACTGGGTGGGCCTAGGTGGACTTGAACCACCGGCCTCATCCTTATCAGGGATGCGCTCTAACCGACTGAGCTATAGGCCCGGAGTGTGCCGCCGCCCTGGCGGCGCAACGAGAGGTTACCCCATCTGGGCGGACAACCGGAAATCGATTGCCGGGCGGCGGCGGGCAGGGTTACTCGGCCTCCTTGAGGGTGACCTCGACACCGCCCACGAGGTCGGCGGCGAGGTTGTAGATGACCGAGCCGACCGTGGAGAGGGCGGTGATGAGAAGGACGTTCAGGGCGCCGACGAGGACCGTGTAACCGAAGACGCGGACGAAGGAGAACCAGCTTCCGGCGTCGACGCTGCCGGTGGTCTCGCCCTGTTCCTTGGTGAGGCTGTTGACGGTGTCGCTGATCGCGTCGAAGACGCCGAGTCCGGACAGGATCACGTAGAGGACGACGACGGCGACCAGCAGGACGACGAAGCAGACCAGCGACATGACGAAGCTGAACTTCATCACCGACCAGGGTTCGAGCCTGGCGAGCTGGAGCTGGGCCTTGCGGGCGGGCTTGCCGGGCGCGGACTTCGACGCGGCGTTGGCCGGGGTCATCGCGGTGGAGGGACGGTCCTTGAGGACGGTGCCGGCGAAGCCGCGGCCGCCCGACCCGCCCGACCCGCCCGCCGAGTTGAACGGCTTGCCGGGCGTGTCCGTACGTCCTGCCGAGACCGAACCGGACGGCTCGGCGGGTCTGGCCCAGCCCGCCGGGCCGGAGCCGGACACGGAGCCGACCGGCGAACCCTCCGCGCCCCCGGACGGAGGCGCCGGCCTGGCGGCGGGCTTCGGCGGTTCGGCGGTGTCCCTGACCGGGGCGATCTCAGGCGTGTCGGCGGCCTTGCCCGACGCGTCGTCGATCTGGGTGAGGTCGGAGCGCGTCTCGTCGGCGCCCTTGCCTGCGGGGTCCGTCGCGCCGGTGCCGATGTCGACGGTCGTCTCGTCGCGCCCGGACTTGGCGGACGCGGCGGCCACCGTCTTGCCCGGCTTCCCCCTGGACTTGCCGGTGGGCTTGGCGGGGCCGGACTTGGCGCCGGGTTTACGGTCACCGCCCTTGCCGGCGGCGCCGGCCCCGTCGTTGTCCTGGCCGGGCTCGGTGCTCACGTGTCCTCCTGGCCTAGCGGCTCGGTGACGATGCAGGATACGTCACTCACCGTCGCCCCCTTCGGCTTCGTCAGAGTCCTCCATGGACTCTACGTTCCTCGCGATGGCCACCACGCTGTTCCCGTCGGCGAGATTCATCAGACGGACGCCCATGGTCTGCCTGCCGGACTGCTTGATCTCGGCGGCGGTCGTACGGATCACGCCGCCGTTCGACGTCATCGCGAACACCTCGTCGTCCGGGCCGACCATCAGGGCTCCGACCAACATCCCCCGAGATTCCACGATCTTAGCGGTGAGAACGCCCTTGCCCCCACGTCCCTGGAGCGGGTACTGGTCCACCGGGGTGCGCTTGGCGTAGCCGCCCCGGGTGGCCACCAGGACGTCCTGCGAGGAGTCCTGCACGACGAGCATGTTGAGGACCTCCTGGTCCTCCTCGAACCGCATGCCGATCACGCCGGAGGTGGCGCGCCCCATCGGCCGCAGCGACTCGTCGTCGGCGCGGAACCGGATCGCCTGGGCGCCGGTGGAGACCATCAGCAGGTTGTCGTCGGACGACACGAGCCGCGCCGCGATCACCTCGTCGTCGTCGACGAGGTTGATGGCGATGATGCCGCCGGTGCGGGGCGAGTCGAAGTCGGTCAGCGCGGTCTTCTTGACGCGGCCCTTCTTGGTGCCGAGCACCAGGTAGGGGGCGACATCGTAGTCGCGCAGGTCCATGACCTGGGCGATGTGCTCGTCGGGCTGGAAGGCGAGCAGGTTCGCGACGTGCTGACCGCGCGAGTCGCGGCCGGAGTCTGGCAGCTCGTAGGCCTTGGCGCGGTAGACGCGGCCCTTGTTGGTGAAGAACAGGATCCAGTGGTGCGTCGTGGTGACGAAGAACTGGTCGACGATGTCGTCCTGCTTCAGCTGCGCGCCGCGGACGCCCTTGCCGCCGCGCCGCTGCGCGCGGTAGAGGTCGGTGCGGGTGCGCTTGGCGTAGCCGCCGCGGGTGATGGTGACGACGACGTCCTCTTCGGCGATGAGGTCCTCGTACGACACGTCCCCGTCGAACGGGATGATCTCGGTGCGCCGCTCGTCGCCGAACTTCTCGACGATCGGGGCGAGCTCGTCGCCGACGATCCGGCGCTGCCGCTCAGGAGAGGCCAGGATCTCGTTGTAGTCGGTGATCTCCGCCATGAGCTTGTCGTACTCGTCGGTGATCTGCCGGCGCTCCAGGGCGGCCAGCTTGCGCAGCTGCATGTCGAGGATCGCCTGCGCCTGGATCTCGTCGATCTCCAGCAGGTTCATCAGGCCCCGCTGCGCCTCGGAGGCGGACGGCGAGCGCCGGATCAGGGCGATGACCTCGTCGATGCGGTCGAGGGCCTTGAGCAGGGCCCGCAGGATGTGGGCGCGCTCCTCGGCCTTGCGGAGCAGGAACCGGGTGCGGCGGATAATGACGTCGATCTGGTGCGCGACCCAGTGCCGGACGAACTGGTCGATGCGCAGGGTGCGCGGCACGCCGTCCACCAGCGCGAGCATGTTCGCGCCGAACGTCTCCTGCAGCTGCGTGTGCTTGTACAGGTTGTTCAGGACGACCTTGGCGACGGCGTCCCGCTTGAGGACGATGACCAGGCGCTGCCCGGTCCGGCCGGACGTCTCGTCGCGGACGTCGGCGATGCCGTCGAGCTTGCCCTCCTTCACCCCGTCGGCGATCTTGAGGGCGAGGTTGTCCGGGTTGACCTGGTAGGGGAGCTCGGTGACGACGAGGCAGGTGCGGCCCTGGATCTCCTCGACCTCGACGACGGCCCGCATGGTGATGGAGCCGCGGCCGGTCCGGTAGGCCTCCTCGATGCCCTTGCGGCCGACGATGAGGCCGGCGGTCGGGAAGTCGGGGCCCTTGACCCGCTCGATCAGCGCTTCGAGCAGCTCCTCGTCGGAGGCGCCGTAGTTGTCCAGGAACCACCGGACGCCGTCGGCGACCTCGCGCAGGTTGTGCGGCGGGATGTTCGTCGCCATCCCGACCGCGATGCCGGCGGACCCGTTGACCAGGAGGTTCGGGTACCGGGACGGCAGGACGTCGGGCTCCTGCGAGCGGCCGTCGTAGTTGGGGGAGAAGTCGACGGTCTCCTTGTCGATGTCGCGCAGGAGCTCCATCGCCAGGGGCGCCATCCGGCACTCGGTGTACCGCATGGCCGCGGCGGGGTCGTTGCCGCGCGAGCCGAAGTTGCCGTTGCCGTCGACCAGCGGGTACCGCATCGACCACGGCTGGGCGAGCCGTACGAGCGCGTCGTAGATGGCCGAGTCGCCGTGCGGGTGGTAGTTCCCCATGACGTCGCCGACGACGCGGGCGCACTTGAAGTAGCCGCGGTCGGGCCGGTAGCCGCCGTCGTACATCGCGTACAGGACGCGGCGGTGGACGGGTTTGAGGCCGTCGCGCACCTCGGGCAGCGCGCGCGCGACGATGACCGACATCGCGTAGTCGAGATAGCTCTTCTGCATCTCGACCTGGATGTCGACCGGTTCGATCCGCTCGCCCGGGTGTCCGCCCTCTGTGGTCACGTCCGTCACTCTCAAGACCTCTTCTGCTCGATGGGAAGGAAGTACGTCCGCCTCTGGGAGTCGGGCCGGGGGGCCGGCCCTGGCACGTACCTCAGATGTCGAGGAAGCGCACGTCCTTGGCGTTGCGCTGGATGAACTCCCGGCGGGGCTCGACCTCCTCGCCCATGAGCACGCTGAACAGCTCGTCGGCCTGGGCGGCGTCGTCCAGCTGGACCTGCAGCAGGACGCGGTTGTCGGGGTCCATGGTGGTGTCCCACAGCTCGTTGGCGTTCATCTCGCCGAGGCCCTTGAACCGCTGCACCAGGTCGCGGGGACGGGGGTCGCGCTTGCCGGCGGCGATCCCGGCCTCGATGATCGCGTCCCGCTCGGAGTCGGAGAAGGCGTAGTCGGCCTCGGTGCCCCGCGCGTCCCACTTGATCTTGTAGAGCGGCGGCTGCGACAGGTACACGTGGCCGGCCTCGATCAGCGGCTTCATGAACCGGAACAGCAGCGTCATCAGCAGGGTGTTGATGTGGTGGCCGTCCACGTCGGCGTCCGACATCAGGATGATCTTGTGATAGCGCAGCTTGGAGATGTCGAACTCGTCGTGCACCCCGGTGCCGAGGGCGGTGATGATCGCCTGCACCTCGTTGTTCTTCAGGATCTTGTCGATCCTGGCCTTCTCCACGTTCAGGATCTTGCCGCGGATCGGGAGGATCGCCTGGTAGTGCGGGTCGCGGCCGCCCTTGGCCGAGCCGCCCGCCGAGTCTCCCTCGACGATGTAGAGCTCGGACCTGGCCGGGTCGGTGGACTGGCAGTCCGACAGCTTGCCGGGCAGGGACGTCGACTCCAGCAGGCTCTTGCGCCGGGTGAGGTCGCGGGCCTGGCGCGCCGCGACGCGCGCTCGCGCCGCCTGCGACGCCTTGCTGATGATCTCCTTGGCCTCGCCCGGGTTCTCCTCGAACCAGTCGCGCAGGTAGACGTTGCAGGCGCGCTGCACGAACGACTTGGCCTCGGTGTTGCCGAGCTTGGTCTTGGTCTGCCCCTCGAACTGGGGGTCCGCCAGCTTGATCGAGATGATCGCGGTGAGGCCCTCGCGGACGTCCTCGCCGGTCAGGTTGTCGTCCTTGTCGCGCAGCAGGCCCTTGTCGCGCGCGTACCGGTTGACGATCGTGGTGAGCGCCGCCCGGAAGCCCTCCTCGTGGGTGCCGCCCTCCGCCGTGTTGATCGTGTTGGCGAAGGTGTGCACCGACTCGGAGTAGGACGAGTTCCACTGCATGGCGATCTCGACCGACATGCCGGTGGTGTCGTCGCTGAAGTAGATGACGGACTCGTGCGCGGAGTCCTTGCGCGCGTTGATGTAGCGGACGAAGTCCTCGATGCCGCCTTCGTAGTGGTACCGGACGACGTGCGGCTCACCGTTGACGTGGTCGGGGCGCTCGTCCTGCAGCGTGATGGACAGGCCGCGGTTGAGGAACGCCATCTCCTGCATGCGGCGGGAGAGGGTCTCGAAGTTCCACTCGAGCGTCTCGAAGATCTCGGGGTCGGGCCAGAACCTGATGAGCGTCCCGGTCTCGTCGGTCTCCTCGCCCTTCTGGAGCTCGATCTCGGGCCCCTGCCACGTGTAGGACTGGAACCACACGTGGCCGTCGGTGCGGACCTCCGCCTCCAACCGGGTGGACAGCGCGTTCACCACGGCCGAGCCCACACCGTGCAGGCCGCCCGAGACGGCGTAGGACTTGCCGTCGAACTTGCCGCCCGCGTGGAGCGTGGTCAGCACCAGCTCGATGGCGGGGCGCTTCTCCACAGGGTGCATGCCGACGGGGATGCCGCGGCCGTTGTCGAGGACGCTGACGCCGCCGTCGGCCAGGAGCGTCACCACGATGTCGTCGGCGTAGCCGGCCAAGGCCTCGTCGACCGCGTTGTCCACGATCTCGTAGACGAGATGGTGCAGGCCGCGCTCACCGGTCGAGCCGATGTACATGCCCGGGCGCTTGCGAACCGCCTCAAGCCCTTCAAGGACAGTGATCGAACTAGCGTCGTACGCCAAAGGAGATCCTCCTGCCGGGGATGTCCGCCGCTCCGCGCCCGAGGGAGGCGCGGTGTGCCCCGTAACACACATGGGGGCACCCGGTCGGTGCTCTGGTCGTGCTGTCAGAGCCCCGGGCACCCAATGGCGGCGCAGCATCCTGAACCCGTATTCATTCTACCGGGTGACGAGGCGAAAAGTGGCACTCGCGAGCGCTGTGTGCGCGTGTGGCGGCCGAAGGGCCCCGGAGACACATCCCCCCATTGGGTCAGGGGGGTTATTTGGCCTACGTGGCGCTCGCCGCTGAACTGGACGACCCATCACCGAACAGATGTTCCCACCCGCCACTGACACATCGGCGCGGCGCGGGGCCACGGCTCAGCGGGCGCGCCACGCGCCCGTCCGGCGCGGCCCCGACGAGGGCCCCACGACCTTCACACGGCGGACGGTGCCGTGGCCGAGTTCCTCGTTCAGCCGCCGCACGAGCGTGGACGACAGCAGGCGCAGCTGCGTGGCCCACGTCGTCGAGTCGGCGGCGACGGTGAGCTCGCCGTCCTCGAAGTGGTCGGGCCGGGTGTGCTCGGCGAGCTCCGCGCCGACGATGCCCGCCCAGTTGCCGAACACGCTCCCGACGGCGGCTCGCTGCTCCCACCCGCGCGACGCCATCAGCTCGCGGATCGCGGCCCCGAACAGCTTGGGATCGCCGCCCCGCCCGGGATCCCGCACGCGACCGCCCCGCCCGGCGCCCTTGCGCCTGCCGCCCTGACCGGGCATCGTGCCGCGCTTGAGCGCGTCCGCCTTGGCCTGGGCGAGCGCCTCGCGGGCCAGCTCGATCCCCGTCTTGGCGGGAGGAGCCCCGGCGTCGGAGGGAGAGGCCCCGGCCTCGTCGGACTTGTGCACATCCTGTGGATCACTCACTCGCTCGCCCCCTCGGACTCACGAACGACCTGGCCGTCGGAGACGGTATACGAGCCCCCCGTCAGTTCGGCGGGGACGTCGGCGGGGACGGCCGCCGTGATCAGGACCTGCTCGGCCGGCGCCACCATCTCGGCCAGCCGGCTGCGCCGCCCCGTGTCCAGCTCGGCGAACACGTCGTCCAGGATGAGGACGGGGTCGTCGCCGTCCGCGCGGAGCAGGTCGAACGCGGCGAGCCGCAGCCCGAGCGCGAACGACCACGACTCGCCGTGGCTGGCGTAGCCGCGCGCGGGAAGCTCCCCGAGGCGCAGCACCAGCTCGTCCCTGTGCGGGCCGACGAGGCTCACACCGCGTTCCAGTTCCTGCTTGCGCGACTCGGCGACCGCCTTGAGGATCTGCTCGGCCAGTTGTCCACGGTCTGTGGACAACTCCGCGTCTCCCAGAGAGCTCTTGTAGATCAGGTCGGCAGCGCCACTGTGCGGAGCGAGCGCCGCGTAGGCCTGCACCACGAGCGGACGCAGCGCCTCGACGAGATCGAGCCGCGCCGCCAGAAGCTCCGATCCCATGCGGGCCAGATGCGAATCCCACACGTCCAGCGTGGCGAGCACCTCCGGGCCGGGGGAGCGCCGATGGGCGGCCGCCGATTTCAACAGGGCGTTGCGCTGCTTGAGGACGCGGTCGTAGTCGGACCGCACGCCGGCGAACCTCGGCGCCCGCGCGGTCAGCAACTCGTCCATGAACCGGCGCCGCTCCCCCGGGTCGCCCTTCACGAGCGCCAGGTCCTCCGGGGCGAACAGCACGGTCCGCAGCATCCCCAGGATGTCGCGCGGCCTGGGGATGGGGGACCGGTTGAGCCGCGCCCGGTTCGCCTTGCCCGGGTTGATCTCAAGCTCGATCAGCGCCTTGCGGTCGTCCTTCACCACCCCGGCCCGGACGATCGCCCGCGGCGCCCCGTGCCGGACGAGCGGCGCGTCCGTCGCGGCCCGGTGACTGCCGTGCGAGGCGACGTACCCGATGGCCTCGACCAGGTTCGTCTTGCCCTGCCCGTTCGGCCCCACGAACGCGGTGACCCCCGGCTCCAGCGCGACCTCGGCGGTCGGATACGAGCGGAAGTCCTGCAGCGAAAGGTGGGCGACGTGCACAACACACGAGCGTAGAGCCTCCCCCACCCCCCACTACACACCTCACCCACACCCAGGCCTGCGCACACCCCGCCCGCCCAGGGGGGCCGACCCCACTCCCAGCTTCGAACACACCACCAGGAGCCGGGGCCGGAACCCACATCTGTGGATAACTAAAGCTCAGACCGAGGGGGTCAGACCGAGGGGGGGTTGACGTCGGCGCCGGGGGAGTCGGCTCCCTTGGAGGACTCGACGGCGTGGCCGCCGAACTGGTTGCGGAGGGCGGCGACGACGCGCATCGTGGGGGAGTCGTCCTGTCGGGAGGCGAAGCGGGCGAACAGGGACGCCGTGATGGCCGGCAGCGGGACGGCGTGGTCGACGGCGGCCTGGACGGTCCAGCGGCCCTCGCCGGAGTCGTTGGCGTAGCCGCGCAGGTCGTCCAGCTCGGGGTCGTTCGCGAGGGCGCGGTTCAGCAGGTCGAGCAGCCAGGAGCGGATCACGGTGCCCTCCTGCCAGCTCAGGAACGTCTCCGGCACGTTGGTGACGATGTCGCTGGCCTCGATCAGCTCGTAGCCCTCGCCGAACGCCTGCATCATCGCGTACTCGATGCCGTTGTGGACCATCTTCACGAAGTGGCCGGCGCCGATCTTGCCGGAGTGGACGAAGCCGTACTCGCCCTCGGGCTTGAGCGTCTCGAAGATCGGCATCAGCCGCTTGACGTCGTCCTCGTCGCCGCCGACCATGAGCGCGTAGCCGTTCTCCAGGCCCCACACGCCGCCGCTGACACCGCAGTCGAGGAACCCGATGCCCTTGGCGGCCAGCTCCTCGCCGTGCTTCCGGTCGTCCACATAGTGTGAATTACCGCCGTCCACGACGAGGTCGCCCTCCTCCAGGACCTCCCCCAGCTTGTGGACGGTCTCCGCCGTCGGCTTGCCGGCGGGGACCATCACCCACACGGCACGGGGCGGGGACAACCGCTCGACCAGCTCCTCGACCGAGCCGACGTCGCTGACCTCCGGGTCGCGGTCGTAGCCGACGACGGTGTGGCCGCCGCGGCGCAGCCGCTCGGCCATGTTCCCGCCCATCTTGCCCAGGCCGATGATGCCCAGCTCCATGAAACGCTCACTCTCCCCTGTGCGTGCCGCCTGTGCCTGCCTGCTCTGCCTCGGCCCCGGGGGCGCGGCTCCCCCGCGGACATCGCCACGGTGCCATGCCCCGGAGCGTGGTACTTATCCGGACAGACGAACAGGCATGATCAGGTAACGGTAGTTCGGGTTCTCCCCGTCCTGCGGCGGCTTGCCGGTGAGGACGGCCGGCTTGGTCGGGGTGGTGAAGGACAGCCGCGCCACGTCCGAGCCGATCGCGGAGAGCCCGTCGAGCAGGAACCCGGGGTTGAACGCGATGTCGATGTCCTCGCCCTCCAGGGACGCCTCCAGGGCCTCCACGGCCTGAGCCTCGTCGCCTGTCCCGGCCTCCAGGACGACCTCGCCCTGGCTGAACGAGAGCCGGACGGGGGTGTTGCGCTCCGCCACCAGGGAGACGCGCTTGACGGCCTCGATGAACGCGGCGGTCTGGACCTCGGCGAGGCCGGCGTACTCGCTCGGCAGCAGCGAGCGGTACTTGACGAAGTCGCCGTCCAGCAGCCGGGACGTGGTGCGGCGGCCGCCGCCCTCGAAACCGATCATGCCTTCGCCGGTGCCGCCCGTCCCGCCGAGCGCGATCGACACCTCCGCGCCGGCCGTCAGCGACTTGGCGGTGTCGGCCAGCGTGCGGGCGGGGACGAGCGCGACGGCGGAGAAGTCCGGGCGCTCGGGCTTCCAGTGCAGCTCGCGGACGGCGAGGCGGTACCGGTCCGTGGACGCCAGCGTGACGGTCTCACCCTCGATCTCCACACGGACGCCGGTCAGCATGGGGATCGTGTCGTCCTTGCCCGCGGCGATCGCGACCTGGGACACGGCGGCGGCGAACTCGTCGCTGCCCACCGACCCCGCGGCGGGCGGCATCTCCGGCAGCGTCGGGTAGTCCTCCACAGGCATGGTGAGAAGTGTGAACTTCGCGCTGCCGCAGCGGAGCATCACCTTCGCGCCGTCCGTCGTCACCTCCACAGGGTGGGGAGGAAGGCTGCGCGAGATCTCGGCGAGGAGCCGCCCCGACACCAGCGCGGTCCCGGCCTCCTCCACGTCGATGTCCGTGGACACCTGGGCCGAGACCTCGTAGTCGAACGCGGACAGCTTCAGCCGGTCGCCGTTGCCCTCGCCTCCGGCGACGATGTGCATGCCCGCGAGGACCGGCACCGGGGGACGGACGGGGAGCGTGCGCGCGGTCCAGGCGACGGCGTCGGCCAGGGCGTCTCTGTCGATGCGGAACTTCAAAGGGACCCGCCTCCTGCAGGTGTCGGACAAGGGTGAGCTGATCTCGTCCGGGCCGGGGCGCTCGGTGCGCGTTGTCCCCAGGCCCTGACTTGAGATGGATCTTTTCTTGGATAGAGAAGTAGAGCAGTACCAGTAATAGGGGCCGTGGATAGTGTGGACAGAGCCCGTTTTCCCAGGTGAGACCGCGTTTCTCTGTCCACCGGGGCTGTGCATGGGCGGTGGACGGCGCGGCGGCGCCTGGGGACGGCGGAAACATCCCCACAGGTCGTCCTCATGTCATCCCCCGGTTATCCACGAGTTCTCCACGGGTATACCGCCCGTTCGGCCGCCCTGGGGACGACGGGGCCCGATGATCTTCGCGTCGTCCCCAGCCCGTCCCCAGCCCGTCCACCGGTTTTCCCCAGAAGGCAGGGCGGCGGTGCACACGCGGTCCACACCCGTCCACCGTTCATCCTCAGCTTCTCCAACGGTTGCCCACAGGGTTATCCGCGAAAATCCCCAGAGTTTTCCACAAGTTGTGAGCAGCGCTGCCGATTCTCGGGGGACGCGTGCCTTTTGTCGGTTCTTTGCCTTGGACAAGGTGTGGACGACGCGGGAGGGTCCCGTCCACAGGCGTGCCGAGGGTCTGTCCACAGTGTGTACGAACAGGGGGATCAGCGCTTGCGGGCCTGGTGCTTGATGCGCCCCGTCAGCTCCGTGACCTGGTTGTATATGGCGCGGCGCTCGGCCATCAGTGACCGGATCTTGCGTTCGGCGTGCATGACCGTGGTGTGGTCGCGTCCCCCGAACTGCTGACCGATCTTCGGAAGGGACAGCTCCGTCAGCTCCCGGCACAGGTACATCGCGATCTGCCGGGCGGTGACGAGCATCCGCGAGCGGGACGGGCCGCACAGGTCGTCGATCGTCGTCCCGAAGTACTCGACCGTCTGCGCCATGATCATCGCGGCGGTGATCTCGGGACCGGAGTCGTTGGGGATGAGGTCCTTCAGGACGATCTCGGCGAGCTTCATGTCGACCGACTGGCGGTTCAGGCTCGCGAACGCCGTGACCCGGATGAGCGCGCCCTCCAGCTCGCGGATGTTCGTCGCGATCTGGGAGGCGATGAACTCCAGCACGTCGGGCGGCGCGGCGAGGCCCTCCTGCCGGGCCTTCTTCTGCAGGATGGCGATCCGCGTCTCCAGCTCGGGCGGCTGGACGTCGGTCGTCAGGCCCCACTCGAACCGGTTGCGCAGCCGGTCCTCCAGCGTCACCAGTTCCTTGGGCGGACGGTCGCTGGAGATCACGATCTGCTTGCTGGCGTTGTGGAGCGTGTTGAACGTGTGGAAGAACTCCTCCTGCGTCTGCTCCTTGCCCTCAAGGAACTGGATGTCGTCGACGAGGAGGATGTCCACATCCCGGTAGCGGCGGCGGAACCCGTCCGCCTTGCCGTCGCGGATGGAGTTGATGAAGTCGTTCGTGAACTCTTCGGAGCTCACGTAGCGGACGCGGGCCCCGTTGAAGAGGCTTTGGGCGTAGTGGCCGATCGCGTGCAGCAGGTGAGTTTTCCCCAGGCCCGAGTCACCGTAGACGAACAACGGGTTGTACGCCTTGGCAGGCTGCTCGGCCACCGCGACGGCTGCGGCATGCGCGAACCTGTTCGACGAACCGATGACGAACGTCTCGAACGTGTACTTCGGGTTCAGCCGCGCATGCTCGGAAGCACCGGACTGCGGCGCCGGCGCCGGCGCGGGAGCACGAGGGTCGGGCGTAGGGCCTCGGGGGTCGGACCCAGGAACCCGGGAATCGGAGCCCTCCTCGTCTCGGAAGACACCTTCGCCCCTATAGGACTGCTCGCCGCTTGAGTACGACTGTTCAGCCCCTGGGTAGGGCTGTTCGCCCTGTGGAAATTTGTCGTCCGAGTGCCCGAGCGGGCCTTCGCTCCCCGTGTGCTGCGGTTCGCGGCCTTGGGCCTCTGGACGGCCGCCAGGGCGCAACGGGCCGAGCGTGCGGTCGTTGAGATGGGAGCGTGGCGGCCGACCTTGGGGTTCGCCGCCGTAGCCTTCCTGCCCCCCGTAACTCGGATAGCCCCGCCCTTCGTAGGGCGCCGGACCGCGCCCGCCGGGGCCCGCACCGTACGCGGGCGGACGGGTAGCGGGCGGGTACGATCCACGGTCGTCGTCCTGAGCCTGTGGATAACCTCCGGGTGAACCGGGGTTGTGGGTAACTCCCGACTGCGGCCGGTATCCCTGGTCTGTGTACGGCTGCTCGGGATAGGGGCGGTCGGGACGTTCCGCGTAGGAAGACTGGTCTCCGTACGACTGACCCCCGTAGGGCTGCTCCGTATAGGAACGGTCTCGATCCCGGTCACGCTCGTCGTGCTTCCGCTCGCCGTAGGGCTCCCCATAAGGAGGAGCGGGCTCGTGCATCCCGAGCCCGCCGCCCGGCCCCGGAACCGGCGCGGACAAGGGGTCGCCCTCGCCCTGACGGGAACCTCCCGGGGGCTCCGGCTGGACGGTCACCGCGACCCGGATCTCCCTGCCGAGTTCACGGGAAAGTGCCTGCGTGATGAGGTTGCGCAGGCGCGTTTCCAGCGCGTCCTTGGCGAACTCGTTGGGGGCGGCGAGCAGCGCCGTTCCCTCGACGAGGGCCAAGGGGCGGACCATGGGCAGCCATGCGCGGTAGCTCGGCGACAGATCGCTCTCGGACAGTGCGGTGAGGGTGCGGGCCCAGACCGATCCGAGATCCTGACCGTCCATGCGCAAGGTCCCCTCCCCACAACTCCGCCGAACGGAGCACCTGACTGCCCGGCTTTCCCGCGGGATTCCACACGCCTCGCAGGGCACTGCCGCGACGCGGAAGACTTACTCTCTCACGAGTTGTCCACAGAGTTGTCCACATGCTGTGCATAGGCATGGGGGACCCTGTGTAAAACCCGTGAGGCGGGTTCAGGGGTACGAGGTCGACAAGGGGCCGGCCTTAGTGAGGGCCGGTACGGGATGGTTCTCGAACGGGGGCTTGAGGGCTGAACGCCGACATCGGATTCGTCGAAGAAGTGTCGGCTCGCCTCGTAGACCTTAACCCCTGCCGGGCACAGCCGCAACACGCTCACCATCGATCCCGCGCGTCCGGCGGAGACCCGAAACGGAGACCCCAGCGGGGAGCCGCGACAGGGCCGGCGACAGGGCCCGCGGTGAGCCTTGCGGCGGCCGCCTCCGTTTGACCGGCCCCCTGAATACCCCGTAACGTTCTGAGGTCGAGTCGCATCGACGGAGATGCCGCGTGCCCGCCGGCCGCCCCTCAGGAAGCTCGGGTGGGCCCCCGCTGCGGGGGACCGTACGCGGCCCTCGGTGCGAGCCTTCGAGCGCCAAGTCCTTCAGACGAACCGACCGCAGCACTGGAGCCTCAAGTGAGCAAGCGTACCTTCCAGCCGAACAACCGTCGCCGCCACAAGAAGCACGGCTTCCGGCTGCGCATGCGCACGCGCGCGGGCCGCGCGATCCTTTCGAGCCGGCGCGGCAAGGGCCGCGCCCGCGTCGCGGTCTGACGCACCTCTCATAGTGCTGCCGTCCGGCAACCGGATGCGGCGGCGGGACGACTTCTCGTTGGCCGTCCGGCGCGGTCGCCGCGCCGGACGGCCAACTGTCGTCGTCCACCTGCTGCGTCCGGAGGATGTCCGACCGGCGGCGGCGCGGCCGCTGGTCGGCTTCATCGTCGCGCGCACCGTCGGCAACGCCGTGGTGCGCAACGCGACCCGGCGCCGGCTCCGCCACCTGATGCGCCCGCACGTCGACCGCCTCCCAGCGGGTAGCCTGCTCGTAGTGCGCGCCAACCCTCGTGCGGGAGCGGCGCGACCAGACGAACTGGCCGCGGATCTGGAGTCGGCGCTCGACCGGCTGCTGCGGCCCGCGTCCAAGGGGCGAAGATGAGGAGTCCGCAGGGGACCGAGTTCCCCGCGCAGCACAGGACGGGCCGCCCGGGTCCCGTCGCGGCCGTGCTGATCCTTCTCGTCCGCGCCTACCGCCGCTTCTTGAGTCCCCTGCTCGGGCAGCAGTGCCGCTTCCAGCCCAGCTGCAGCGCGTACGGCCTGGAGGCCCTCCAGGTGCACGGGGCGCTGCGCGGCACGTGGCTGATCGTCCGCCGGATCGCGCGGTGCCAGCCTTTCCACCCCGGCGGTCACGACCCGGTCCCGCCGAAGAAGACGCCGGAACAGCGCGCGGCGGCTTCCTCGAACTCCGGCCGCGAGGAGAGCGGCCCCGCCCTAGCAGAGCCCAAGGAGCTGCCCGGTGCTTGATTGGTTGTACGAGATCGTCTCTCAGCTCATCGTGTGGATCCACACGGGGCTCAGTACGGTCGTCCCCAAGGACAGCGGATGGGCGTGGGGCGGTTCGATCATCCTCCTCACCGTCCTCCTGCGGCTGCTCCTCGTCCCCCTCTTCGTGAAGCAGATCCACGCCTCGCGCAAGATGCAGGAGCTGAACCCGAAGGTCCAGGCGCTTCGCAAGAAGTACAAGAACGACAAGCAGCGCCTCAACCAGGAGGTCATGAAGCTCTACCAGGAGAACGGCGCCAACCCGCTGTCGGGCTGCCTGCCGCTCCTGGTCCAGATGCCCATCTTCATCGGGCTGTTCCAGACGCTGAAGCGCATCTCGGACGCCAAGCCGGGGCAGAGCGTCTTCGCCGTCTCGTCCGACCTGGTGGCGAGCGCGCAGAACGCGAACATCTTCGGCGCCCACATCCCGGACACGTTCCTGAACGCCTGGGGCACCGACCCCAAGAGCTGGACGGCGATCATCGTCACCGGCATCGCCGTGGTGATCAGCTCCGTCACGACGTTCTTCACCGTCCGGGCCAGCATGAAGCGGCAGCCCGTCGCGGACGACGCCAACCCGATGATGCAGGCGCAGAAGATGATGGTCTTCCTGGCGCCGCTGTTCGGCCTCTTCGGCCTCGGCTTCCCGCTGGGCGTCCT
The DNA here is from genome assembly GCF_014208105.1 of Actinomadura coerulea. NCBI lineage: Bacteria > Bacillati > Actinomycetota > Actinomycetes > Streptosporangiales > Thermomonosporaceae > Actinomadura > Actinomadura coerulea. The sequence continues at coordinate 6,010,282 of NZ_JACHMQ010000001.1, read as the reverse complement.
CATGTACTGGGTGACGTCCAACAGCTGGACGCTGGCGCAGCAGCACTACATCTACAAGCGGTACCCACCGCCCGGCACGGACGGCGAGGCCGCCACGACCGCGGCCAAGCCCGGGGCGAAGACCGGTTCCAAGGCCGCCGGGTCGAAGCCCTCCGGCTCCAAGGCGGGGACGTCCAAGAACGGCCAGGCGGCGCCGACCGGCATGAAGGCGAAGCTGAAGAAGGAGCCGGAGCCGGCGCCCGAGCCCGAGACCGAGGACAAGCCGAAGGTCGTGCGCAACCAGCCGACCCGCAAGTCGCGCAGCAAGCGCAGCGGTACCCAGAAGCGCTAGTTTGGACCCCGAGCACGTGCCGCAGAAGGAGACCCCGTTGAGCCAGACCGACATCACCGAGGTCGACGTCCAGGCGCTCGAACAGGAAGGCGAGATCGCCGCCGACTACATCGAGGGCCTGCTGGACATCGGTGACTACGACGGTGACATCGACATGGACGTCGAGGGCGAGCGCGCCATCGTCGCCGTCGTCGGAGGTGCCCTGGACGAGCTGGTCGGCAAGCGCGGCGAGGTTCTGGAGGCCCTCCAGGAGCTCACCCGGCTCGCCGTCCACCGCCAGACCGGCAACCGCACCCGCCTCATGCTGGACATCGGCGGCTACCGCGAGCGGCGCCGCGCCGAGCTGACCAAGCTCGGGACGGACGTCGCGAACGAGGTCAAGCAGTCCGGCGAGCCGAAGCCGCTCGCCCCGATGACCCCGTTCGAGCGCAAGATCGTCCACGACGCCGTCGCCGCGGCGGGCCTCAGCAGCGAGTCCGAGGGCGAGGAGCCCGACCGCTACGTGGTCGTCTCCCCCGCCTGACCCACGGCCTCACACGGCCCCGACCGGATGCCCGGTCGGGGCCGTCGCCTTTTCCGGACGCAACCGGCTTTGTTCATCGGGGCGTAAGAGGGCCCCGCGCCCTGGCCGGCGCGGGGCCCTGGGGAACTCGGTGTGCACCGCCGCCCTGGCACACCGAGCAGGTTCTCGGTACTACCGGCGCGCGGTCCTGCGCCAGCGGCGGCGCTGGACGCCGTCGTCGGCGCCGAGTGAAGTGGTGTTCTGCACCGCGGGGTCCTGCGCGTTCGCTGGATCCTGCGCGTAGGCCGGGTCCTGCGGATGGCCGTGGGTGACCCCCGTGTCCGCCGGGTGCTCGACCACGCGCTCGACCCGTTCGGCGGGGCGGCCGCCGGGCGGCGGCGGGTCCTCGATGATGTGCTCCTCGCGGATCACCGTCCCCGGCTCGTCGCCGTAGGCGGGGTCGGCTCCGGCGACACGTCCGGCCGCGCGGCGCGGCCGCGTGTACTTGAGCGTGAATCCCATGCTGATCAGACCGACCAGGATCAGGATCCATCCGACCATGTGGATGTCGAGGCCGCTGAGGTCAACGCGGATGGCGAAAGCCAGGATCGCCCCCAGGGCGATGAATGCGAGACTCACTCCGATTCCCATGTGTCGGAGCTCCTTCCGGAGGGACGGGCGGTCGTCACGGCACCCTGTACCCGGCCCTCGGCGAATATGCGGAGGGGTCATGTGGTTCTCGCCATAACGCAAGGGTCGTGCCACTCCGGCGTCCTGTTGTTCACGGGAACGTTTCGCGTGCACGGGCCCACCGGGTTTTGTGGAACGATTCGTCTGGTGGGGACTGCACGGGAGGTTTTCGGTGACGCGCTGCCGATCGCGGAGCGCTACGCGGCGTTCCTCGCCAAGGACGGGGTCGAGCGCGGGCTCATCGGACCGCGCGAGGCCGACCGCCTCTGGGAACGCCATCTGATCAACTGCGCGGTGGTCTCGTCGGCGATACCGCAGGACGCCCAGGTCGTCGACATCGGCTCGGGCGCGGGGCTTCCCGGCGTCGTGCTGGCCATCGTCCGGCCCGACCTGCGGATCACCCTGCTGGAGCCGCTGCTGCGGCGCACGACGTTCCTGAACGAGTGCGTCGAGCTGCTCGGGCTGCGGAACGTCGAGGTCCGGCGGGCCCGGGCCGAGGACGTGATGGAGGAGTTCGCGGTGGACGTCGCCACGGCACGCGCCGTCGCGCCCCTCGAACGCCTCGCCAGGTGGGCGCTGCCGCTGCTGCGACCCGGCGGCGAGCTCCTCGCGCTCAAGGGCGAGCGGGCCGCGGCCGAGCTGGAGGAGGCGGAACCGGTCCTGAAGCGCTTCGGGGTGCGCTCGACGGAGCTGCTGCAAGTCGGGCGCGGTATGGTCGACCCGCCGACAACACTCGTCCGTGTGGTCGCCGGCCGAGAAGAGGTTGTCGGGCGACGGCAGCGCGCCCCCCGGCGCGCCAAAGGGTCGAGGAAGAGGTCTTCATGAGCACGGGACCAGGACTGGGCAGGCCTGACCGCGCCGACGAATCCCCCGACGAACAGCCGTCCGGCCCGGGCGGGCCCGGCGCGGACGAGGGCGCCCCGGCGCCCGCATCCGGGGGGACGCCGCCGGGCCCGGGATCATCGCCGGGCACCGCTCCCTCCGGGCACGCGATGTGGGGTAACACGACGTCCGGTACCGCGGAGAACGTCGGCTACGTGCCGACCAACGCCGGCGCGCAGCCGCCGGGCGCCCGCACCGGACCCAACCAGGGGGAGTCGGAACTCGTGCGAGAGGCGCTGCGGGACGCCAAGGTTTCACATGAAACAGCCGTCACCGCGCTCAAGGCCATGGCGGGCCGCAGGGAACGGGAGTGGCCGCGGCCCGACCGGTGCCGGGTCATCACCATCGCCAACCAGAAGGGAGGCGTCGGCAAGACCACGAGCTCGGTGAACATCGCCGCCTCCCTCGCCATGCACGGCGCGCAGGTGCTGGTGGTCGACCTCGACCCGCAGGGCAACGCGTCCACCGCCCTCGGCATCGACCACCACGCCGAGGTGCCGTCGATCTACGACGTGCTGATCGAGGACATGGCGCTGGCCGACATCATCGTCCCGGCACCGGAGATCCCGAACCTCTTCTGCGCGCCGGCCACGCTCAACCTCGCGGGCGCGGAGATCGAACTCGTCTCCAAGGTGGCCCGCGAGTCGCGCCTCCGGCGGGCCCTGGACGCCTACGACATCGAGAAGTTCGACTACGTGCTGATCGACTGCCCGCCGTCGCTCGGCCTGCTGACCGTGAACGCCCTCGTCGGGGGCGACGAGCTGCTCATCCCGATCCAGTGCGAGTACTACGCCCTTGAGGGCCTCGGCCAGCTCATCCGGACCGTCGACCTCGTGAAGGCCCACCTCAACCCGAAGCTGAGGGTGTCGACCATACTGCTGACGATGTACGACGCCCGGACCCGCCTCGCCGCGCAGGTCGCGGAAGACGTCCGAAGCCACTTCGGCGACGTCGTCCTCAACACGGTGATCCCCCGCAGCGTTCGGGTGTCCGAAGCGCCCAGCTACGGGCAGTCCGTCATGACCTACGACCCCGGTTCGAGCGGCGCCCTCGCCTACAGCGAGGCCGCCTCGGAGATGGCCCACGGAGGAGCTGTCCAGTGAGCCAGCAACGACGCGGTCTGGGCAGGGGCCTCGGCGCCCTCATTCCCACCGCCCCGCCCCCGCCGGTGTCCGCCGAGCCGAACGGCGCGGGAGAACCGGGCTACCCCGGCGGTCCAATCTCGGACGGCACCCCCGCTCCCGCGCCGGCACTCGAACCGGTCGCCGGAGCCCACTTCGCGGAACTGCCCGTCCGCTCGATCACGGTCAACCCGCGCCAGCCCCGCGAGCATTTCGACGACCAGGCTCTGGAGGAGCTCGCCGAGTCGATCGGCATCGTCGGGCTGCTGCAGCCGATCGTCGTCCGCAAATCCTCCTCGGAGGAGCACGACTACGAGCTCATCATGGGCGAGCGCCGCTGGCGCGCGTCGAAGATGGCCGGGCTGGACGTCATCCCGGCGATCGTCCGCGACACCGGCGACAACGACCTCCTCCGCGACGCGCTCATGGAGAACCTCCACCGGCAGCAGCTCAACCCGCTGGAGGAGGCCGCCGCGTACCAGCAGCTGCTGCAGGACTTCGGCGCCACCCACGAGCAGCTCGCCACCCGCATAGGCCGGTCGCGTCCGCACATCACCAACACGCTCCGCCTGCTGAACCTGCCGCCCGCCGTCCAGCGTCGGGTGGCCGCGGGAGTGCTGTCCGCCGGCCACGCCCGCGCGCTGCTCTCCCTCGAAAGCGTCGAGGCCCAGGAGCACTTGGCGCAGCGGATCGTCCAGGAGGGCCTCTCGGTCCGCGCGCTGGAAGAGATGATCGCGCTCCGCGAGGTGGAGGACGAGCCGGCGGCGCCGCGCCAGGGCCGCCGCCAGAAGCCGGTGGCCCCGGGCCTCAAGGAACTGGCCGATCGCCTCTCCGACCGCTACGAAACCAGGGTCCGCGTCGACATGGGCCGCAACAAGGGCAAGATCGTCGTAGAGTTCGCCACCCTGGAGGACCTGGACCGCATCATCAAGTCCATGGCCCCCGACACCGAAACCGGCGACTCCTAGACTCGCTCCGCTCCAGCGCCCCGGACCGCAAGGCTCCGGGGCGCTTCGCGTTTCCGCCCAACGTTTCCCGTGAAACATCCCCCATCCCGGAAAGGCGCCCCCAGAAGACGAGATTCCCGGACGCGGGCGCGCTCGACCTCGGCGGCGGTGAGGGAGTCGCCGCCACGAGTCGCGGGGCGACCGGCGTCGGATCATGGAGAGTTCCTTCGCCCGCACATCTGCGCCGCCGCTGATCCGACTGGTCTCGCCATCGCCCCCTCCTGCTCCGCAGTCGGTCGCGCGCAGCGACATGTCGGGCAAGGCAACCGCACTGACAACGATCCGGATGATCCTCGGGTGAGCCCGGGCCCGTGATGTCGTCCGAACCGCCGCTGTGGGCGTCCGACTGCGAGCACGGGCCAGGCGTGGCGCGAGGGCCATCTCAATGGCCGACCGGCCAAATCGTCGTTCTAGGTGACGCCTCTGGATAGTCCGCGCTGCGCGGACGGGTCGGCCTCTTCGGCGCCGAGTCCACCCGCACGCGTTGAGAGCGCTGTTTCACGTGAAACGAGGGTCAGGTCGCTCTGCTCACGGCGCGAGTAGGGCGAGGCGCGTCATCGGCAGGATCCAAGATCGTGCTCAAGGTGCCGCCGCTGCCGGGGCCCGCGCACCCGATGTCGTCGCAGGGCCACCGGCAGAACTGCGTGACGTTCGCTGTCTTGACGAGCGGCAGCGTTCTTCGGCGCCCTGAAGGGGGATTCCTGATGGCTTGGGACGTGCTCGCGGACACGCGGCCCGGTGCTGCTGAGTCCGCCAAGGCCATGGGGGGCCGTCGCCTCGCGCTTGCGCGGGGAGAGGACGGAGCGAGCGATCGTCTTGTGTGTCGCTGCGGTTCTTCTCCGAGCATGCGACCTCGCGGAGAGGCCGGTGCCTCGGGGGAGGCCCACGCGCTTCCGAGGGCTGAGTGCTCCGGCGTTCGTTTGCGTTGACCCGCCTCCTGGTGATCCCTTGGCCAAGCAATGCCCCCATAACGCGCTCCAACGCGAGGAGGCGGGCGAGTGTGGGGCATGCTGAGTCCGAGTACCGCTTCTTCACGACGGGGGCACGGGCGCAGATCTGGGCCCATCTGTGGCATCTGGCTAGCGGCTGGAGTGGTCGGTAACCGTCGCTTGGGACGTTCCCAACCACTTTCCAGGGCGGGCGGCAAGCCACGGCTACGTTCGCGACGTCCTGGTCGTCGCGATCGGAGGGCACCTGGAGCCGGCTTCTGGAGGGCATTCCCGGGAGACCTGCACGCGCAGAACCGGCGGCACCCAACTGAATCGGACGCGTTGGTTGTCTGTCGTCTGCCGTGGGTGGGACGGAACGCCGGCCGCGTTCCGCCGACAGGGACTCCATCGCGGGGCGCCGAGCCGCCACCCTTGCCCGGATCGAGCGGGGCGGCGTGTGTGACGCCTGCTGCTGGACGGGTGTCCGCCAGAACGCGCTTGGGTCAGCGGAGGCGGGAGCGGAGGAGGGATTCGCAGACTTCGCCCAGGTCCAGATCGGCGACGCTGACGGCTCGGGGCAGGAGGCTGGTCTCCGTCATTCCGGGGGCGACGTTGACCTCCAGGAAGTGGACCTCGCCGTCGGGGGAGACGATGAGGTCGGTGCGCGAGAGGTCGCGGAGCCCCAGGGCGCGGTGGGCGGTGATGGCGGCCGCGGCGGCGCGGGCGGTCGCTTCGGGGGTGAGGCGGGCCGGGGTGACGAACTCGGTGTCGCCGGCGTCGTAGCGGGCCGTGTAGTCGTAGCGGCCGCCGGGGGCGAGGATCTCGACGGCGGGCAGGGCGGTCGGGGCACCGTCGAGATCGATGACGCTGACCGCGACCTCGGTGCCCTCGACGTAGCGCTCGACGAGGGCGGCGTCCCCGTAGGCGAAGCAGCCGACCATGGCGGCGGACAGCTCGGAAGCCTCGTGGACGACGGAGGCGCCGAGGGCCGAGCCGCCGCGGGTCGGCTTCACGAACAGGGGAAGGCCGAGGCCGCGGACGATCTGGTCCAGGACGGACGCCGCGCCGAGGTCGTGGAAGACCTCCTTCGGCAGGGCGACGGAGTCGGGCGTCCGCAGGCCCGCGCGCCGCACGACGGACTTGGCGGTCGGCTTGTCCCAGACGACGCGGCACGCGTCCGGGCGGGCGCCGACATAGGGGACGTCCAGGAGTTCGAGGACGTCGCGGATCGAGCCGTCCTCCCCCGCCGCGCCGTGCAGGACGGGGAAGACGACGTCGGGCGGGTCGTCGGTCAGGGAGTCCAGGAGTGTCGCGTCGGCGTCGCGGAGCTCGACCGGGATGTCGCGGGCGCGCAGCGCGTCGGCGACCCGCCTGCCGGAACGGAGGGAGACCTCCCGCTCGTAGGAGAGCCCCCCGGCGAGGACGACGACATGCCCGAGTTCCAAGATGACCCTCGTTTCACGTGAAACAGTCAGACGATGCCAGGGCCCGGCGTCTGTACGCCGGTGGACGAGCCGCCGCTGGTGCTCCCGAAAGTGTCCCGGAGACGGATCTCCTGTTCCACCACCCCGGCCAGCCGGCGGACGCCCTCGCGGATCCGGTGCGGCTCGGGGAAGCAGTAGGACAGGCGCATGTGCCGTTGGCCGGTGCCGTCCGCGTAGAAGCCGGTGCCGGGGACGTAGGCGACGCGTTCGGCGATCGCGCGGGGGGCCATCGCCTTGGCGTCGAGGCCCTCGGGAAGCGTGAGCCAGACGAAGAAGCCGCCGGCGGGGCGCGTCCAGGTGCACCCGTCGGGCATGAGCTGGTCAAGGGACTCCAGCAGCGCGTCACGGCGCGTCCGGTACAGCTCCCGGAAGTCCTTGATCTGCTCCCGCCACGGCTGCGTCGCGAGGTACTCGCGGACGGCGAGCTGCGAGAAGTTCGAGGGGCACAGGATGGCGGACTCGGCGGCCAGCACGAGTTTCGCCCGCACCGCGTGCGGCGCCAGCACCCAGCCGACGCGGAGCCCGGAGGCGATCGTCTTGGAGAACGAGCCGAGGTAGATGACGCGCTCGGCGTCGTCCGCGCGCAGGGCCCGCATGGGCTCGCCGTCGAAGCCGAGGAGCCCGTACGGGTTGTCCTCGATGACCAGCACGTCGTACTCGGCGCAGATCTCCAGGATCTGGGCACGGCGGGCCGTGGTGAGGGTGACGCCCGCGGGGTTCTGGAAGGTCGGGACGGTGTAGAGGAACTTGACCCGGCGTCCCTCGGCGCGGAGGCGGGCGAGGGACTCGCGCAGCGCGGACGGGACGAGGCCGCCCTCGTCCAGCGGAACGTGCACCACGTCGGCCTGGTAGGAGGCGAACGTACCGAGCGCGCCCACGTAGGACGGGGCCTCCGCGAGGACGACGTCACCGGGGTCGACGAAGATCTTGGTGATGAGGTCGAGGGCCTGCTGCGCGCCGACGGTGACGACCACGTCGTCCGCGGACGCCTGGATGCCCTCCAGGGACATGACCTCGCAGATGTGCTCGCGGAGCTGCTCGTCGCCCTGGGCGGAGCCGTACTGGAGGACCTCGGCGCCCTTGCCGGCGACGAGGTCGCCGATCATCCGGCCGACGGCGTCGAGGGGGAGCGCCGAGACGTAGGGCGCGCCCCCCGCGAGCGAGACGACCTCGGGGCGGGCGACCATCGCGAACAGGGCCCGGATCTCCGACGGCACCATGCCGGCGGCACGGGCGGCGTAGCGATCGGCATAGGCATCCGTACGCGAGTGCTGTTCCACGAGGCACCTCCGAGGCGGTTCGGCTTCCCTGCAAACTACGTCATGACCGCCGCGACGGGGCGCTCGGGTGTGGCGTGCCGCGGCATTGGGGAAACTCCTGTCCGATACGATGCCCGCGGGTCCCGGACGGTTTGCCGGGAGCTTCCGCCGTCACGGGTCCCAGGCCGGCGGGCGAGGATCGCAACAGGGGGTGCCGACCCGGTGTCGCGTCGTCTCGTCAACATCACGCTGGACAATCTCGATGATCTGCCGCACCGCTGCCGCGGCTGCGTGTTCTGGGAGCTGGACCCGGTGAGCCGGGACCGGGCCCAGGAGAGCGGAGACGCGGGCCTGGAGAAGGAGGCGTGGATCTCCTCGACGCTCCTGGAGTGGGGCAGCTGCGGCAAGATCGTCTACGTGGACGACGTCCCGGCGGGGTTCGTCATGTACGCGCCGCCGCTGTACGTGCCGCGTTCGGTGGCGTTCCCGACGAGCCCGGTGAGCGCGGACGCGGTCCTGCTGATGACGGCGCACATCCTGCCGGAGTTCTCGGGAGGCGGCATCGGCCGGATGCTCGTCCAGGGGGTCGCGAAGGACCTGACGCGGCGCGCCGTGAAGGCGATCGAAGCGTTCGGCGACCTGAAGGGCGAGGAGGGCGGGTGCATGGTGCCCGCCGACTACCTGCTGTCGGTCGGCTTCAAGACCGTCCGGCCGCACCACCGGTACCCGCGGCTGCGGCTGGAGCTGAAGTCGGCGCTGTCCTGGCGTGAGGACGTCGAGGTGGCGCTGGAGCGGCTCCTGGGCTCCATGACTCCTGAAGGGGCGCTGCGGCCCGTCTGAGGCGCTCTGAACGGCGCGTGGCCCGCACTCCGGGTGGAGTGCGGGCCACGCGTTCGCGCTCGCCGCGGGAGACGGGAGGCGGTCCGAGCGGGTTCAGATGAACTCGGCGAGATCCCTCAGCAGGGCGGCCTTCGGCTTGGCGCCCATGATCTGCTTGACGACCTCTCCGCCCCTGTAGACGTTCATCGTCGGGATCTGCATGACGCCGTACTGCTGCGGGACCTGCGGGTTCTCGTCGATGTTCAGCTTGACGATGTCGAGCTTGTCGCCGTGCTCCTTGGAGATCTCCTCCAGGATCGGCGCCACCATCCGGCAGGGGCCGCACCATTCCGCCCAGAAGTCGACGAGAACGGGCTTGTCGTTCTCCAGGACCTCGGACGCGAAGTCGGCGTCGGTCACGGCTTTCATCGGTCTCCTTCGGTTCTAGCGTGGGGCGGGGGCGCTCCCCCGCCCGATGCAGCGCACCGCCACGGCACCCCCGGCCGTACGCGCGCCGGGGTGCCGGTCGGCCGGTGGGGCGGTCAGGCCTGGGGGACGGTCTCGGCGGCGTCCCGGTCCTGCAGCCAGCGCTCGGCGTCGATGGCGGCCGAGCAGCCGCTGCCGGCGGCGGTGATGGCCTGCCGGTAGATGTGGTCGACCACGTCGCCGCAGGCGAACACGCCGGGGATCTTCGTCTTCGTCGTGGGGGCGTCGACCAGCAGGTAGCCGTCGGTGTCGGTCTCCAGCTGCCCGTCGAACAGCTCGCTGCGCGGGTCGTGGCCGATCGCGATGAACAGGCCGGTGATCTCCAGGGCGGACTCCGCGCCGGTCCTGGTGTTGCGGATCGTCACACCGGTCACCCGGTCGTCGCCCTGGATCGCGGCGACCTCGCTGTCCCAGAGGAACTTGATCTTCTCGTTGGCGAACGCCCGGTCCTGCATGATCTTGGATGCGCGCAGCTCGTCGCGCCGGTGGACCACGGTCACCGAGCGGGCGAACTTGGTCAGGAAGATCGCCTCTTCCATCGCGGTGTCGCCGCCGCCGACGACGGCGATGTCCTGCTCGCGGAAGAAGAACCCGTCGCAGGTGGCGCACCAGGAGACGCCGCGGCCGGACAGCCGCTTCTCGTCCGGCAGGCCCAGCTCGCGGTACCCCGAGCCGGTCGCGACGATCACGGTCTTGGCGAGGTAGGTCTCGTCGCCGACCTTGACGACCTTCGGGTCGGCGGTCAGGTCGACCTCGGTGACGTCGTCGGTGA